>NZ_PYPS01000030.1 GCF_003027925.1 Micromonospora sp. RP3T | reverse complement strand
CGCCGGCCAGCGCCCGGACCGCCGCGCCGGCGGCCCGGCGCAGGGACTCGGGGGCGGGCGCGGCGCCGGCGGGCTCCGGGCCCAGCCCGACGGCGGCGACCACCGGGGCGGTCACCGTGCCGAGCGTGGCCAGCTTGATCACCTCGCCGGGGCCACCGGTCGCGCCGAGCAGGGCCAGCGTCTCGGTCAGCTTTCCGTCGAACGCGGCGGCGATGCTCTCCGCGCCGCTGGCCAGCAACAGGGCACCGGCGGGTGCGCCGTCGCCCGGTCCGTTCGGCTGGCTGTGCACGCCGATCACGATCGCGTCGACGGGAAGTTCGGCGGGGTCGGTGTCGACCAGGCTCAGGGTGGTGCGGGGCGATGTCACGAAAGCTACTCCGGGCGGGCCGGGCCGGCCGCGTCGTCGCGTACCGGCGATGAAGGTCTCTCCGGCGGCAACCTACCCGCCGGAGGCGTGGCTGTCCCGCCGATGCGTGCCGACGGGATCCCGCCGATGCTAACCACAGGGGCCCCGGCCGGTAAGTTGCCACCCATGACCGAGGTGACCTCCGACGCTGCCGAGACCCGGCTGCGCCGTTCCCCGCTGCACGAGCGACACACCGCGCTCGGCGCGAAGTTCGCCCCCTTCGGCGGCTGGCAGATGCCGCTCGAGTACGCCGGCGGCGGCGTGCTCAGGGAACACACCGCCGTGCGGACCGCTGTGGGCGTCTTCGACGTCTCGCACCTGGGCAAGGTCCGGGTCGCCGGGCCCGGCGCGGCCGACTTCGTCAACGCCTGCCTCAGCAACGACCTCGGCCGGATCGCGCCCGGCCAGGCGCAGTACACGCTCTGCTGCGACGACGCCACCGGCGGCGTGGTGGACGACATCATCGCCTACCTGCACGCCGACGACCACGTCTTCCTGGTGCCCAACGCGGCGAACACCGCCGAGGTGGCCCGCCGGCTGCGCGCCGCCGCACCGGCCGACGTGACAGTCACCGACGAGCACGAGGCGTACGCGGTGCTCGCGGTCCAGGGACCGGGCTCGGCGGCGCTGCTCGACGCGCTCGGGCTGCCCACCGCCCACGACTACATGAGCTTCTCCACCGCCACGTCGGCCGGCGTCGAGCTGACCGTCTGCCGCACCGGCTACACCGGTGAACTGGGCTACGAGCTGGTCGTGCCCGCCGAGCACGCGGTCGCCGTCTGGGACGCGCTGTTCGCCGCGGGCGACGACGTGCGGGCGTGCGGGCTGGCCGCCCGGGACACGCTGCGCACCGAGATGGGGTACCCGCTGCACGGGCAGGACCTGTCCCCGGAGATCAACCCGGTGCAGGGCCGCTCCGGTTGGGCGGTGGGCTGGGACAAGCCGGCCTTCTGGGGCCGGGACGTGCTGCGCGCCGAGAAGGCCGCCGGACCGGTCCGTACGCTGCGCGGGCTCGCTGCGGTCGACCGGGCCATCCCGCGGCCCGGCATGGCCGTCTACGCCGGGGACCGCCGGGTCGGCACCGTCACCAGCGGCACGTTCAGCCCGACGCTCAAGCACGGCATCGCGCTCGCGCTCGTCGACACCGACCCGAAGCTGCCCGACGGCGAGGAGCTGACGGTGGACATCCGTGGCCGGCGGGCCCGGATGAGCCTGACCCGGCCGCCGTTCGTCCAGCCCTCGGTGCGCTGACCAGGCCGCGCCGGGCCGGGCCGGCGCTCGGTGTGCTGACCAGGCCGCGCCGGGCCGGGCCGGCCCTCGGAGCGAGGACCGGCCCGGGTCAGCCCTCGCCGCGCTCGCCGGCGTCGAGGACGGCCTGGGTCCAGCCGCCCTCCAACACGCCGGTGCCGTCCAGCACGGCCCAGTCGACCACGTCGGACGCCTCGACCACGACCGGCGAGCCGATCCGCACGCTCGGGTCGGTGGTGGCGTCGGTGGCGCTCGCGCCGACGATCCGTTCCGGGGCGTCCCACGAGGTCACCCCGGCCCAGACGTACTCCGGGCCGTCGTCGCCGGGCAGGCCGTACTTGACCACGAGCTGGCTCTCCGCCGGCAGCCCCCCGGCCAGGAACCGGGCCCGGATGTCGCCGAGCGCGGCCCGGGCGGTCGCCACCGCCCGGCTCATCGCGTCGTCCGTGCGCGTGTAGCGGACGTCGGGCTGGATGCCGTTGAACAGCGTCGCGCAGGCGGCGGCGAAGTAGCGGCCCGGTGGCCCGGGATGCCCCGGCGGCGGGTTCAGGCTGAGGAACGAGTCGGCGTCCGGGTCGGTGGCCGGGTCCAGCTCCAGCCGCAGCAGCACCGGCGCGGTCGCGCCGTGCTGCTCCGGATTGCCGTACGCGACCGCGATGTCGTGCCCGGTCACCGTGGCCAGCACCGGGAGCTGCACGAACGCCGGCACCTCCTCGCCGGCCAGCCCGTCGGTCCAGTCCCGCAGCAGCCGCCGGGCCGCGCCGGTCATCACCGCGCCCCAGGCCCGGGTGAGGTGGTCCGGCACGCCCTGGGCCTGCAACTCCAGCAGCCCGAACCGGCGCAGCCCCTTGGTGGTGAACCAGAGCCCGTCGGCGTCGGACGAGTAGGGCACCAGCACCCAGTCGACCAGCCGGACCCGGCCCTGCTCGTCCGGCAGCGAGCGCAGCGCCGTCGCCGGGTCGAGGAACTGGAGGCCGAACACGTCGACCACGTCCCCGCCGACCGTCTCGGCGATGGCCGCGGCCACCGCCCGGGCCGCCCACTCGTGCGCCGGCGGCCAACCGGGCCGGTACTCCGCCTGCACCACCACCAGGTGGGTGGCGGCGGCCAGTCGGGCGAGCTGCTCGTCGGTGGCGCCGAACGCGGCCAGCAGGTCCGGCGGAAGCTCGGGGAACTCGCTAATCGACCGCGTGTCCACGCTCATCAGCGGGCTGTCCAGCATCTGCTTGGCCAGCCCGTGCACCGGCCCGGCCAGCCGGCCGGTCAGCCCCTCCACCGCGGTCTTCGGGCTCACCCGGGGCAGCCCGTCGATCGGCACCAGGTAGGTCGCGTCGAGCGACTCCGGCACCGGTACGGGCAGGAAGTCGTCCGTGATGAGCATGCCGTCTCCCTCGACCACGCCGGTGCACTCACCCGAACGCTACCCGGCCCACCGGGCGACGATCAGCCGGTCAGCACCAGTCCCAGGTAGGACAGCGTGGTGACGACCTCCACCAGGGCCCCGAGGACGTCGCCGGTGATGCCGCCGAAACGGCGTACCAGGTGCCGGAGCAGCCCGGCCGCGACGGCGAGCGCGCCGAGCACGGCGAGCGGCCCCTGCCACGGGCGGCCCGGCGCCGCCGGCACGGCCAGCAGCGCCACGGCGACCGCGCCGAGCGCCACGACGCCCCACCCCACCGTGCCGGCGACCAGCGCGCCCAACCCGTCCGGCCGGGCCGCCGGCACGCCACGGCGGCAGGCCAGACCGACCGTCAGCCGTCCGGCCGCGGTGGCCGTGACCACCGCGGCGAGCGCCGCGACCGCGTCCCGCCCGACCAGCTCCGCCAGCACCGCGGTCTGGAGCAGGAGGACGACCACCAACGCGACCACCCCGAACGGGCCGACGTCCGGCTGCTTCATGATCGCCAGCGCGGCCGGCCCGCGCCGGTACGACCCGAGCGCGTCCACGGTGTCGGCCAGCCCGTCCAGGTGCAGACCCCGGGTGAGCAGCGCGCCCAGCCCGACCGTCAACCCGGCGGCGACCAGCGGCGGGGCCAGCGCCCCGGCCAGCAGCAGCGTTCCGCCGAGCACCGCGCCGAGCAGCGCGCCGACCGCCGGGGCCAGCGCCATCGCGGTGCCGGCGGTGGCCCGGTCGACCCGGCCGGCGCGTACCGGCGCGGTGGTGAACGTGGTCAGCGCCAGCCGGACGCCGTCGGCGAGCCGGCGCTCAGTCGGCACGTCGGCCGGGCGAGACCGGCTGGTCGTACCCGACAGTGGTCGGACCCGGTCCGGCCGGCTCCGGCTCGGCGAAGTCCGGCTCGTCCGCCGGGCCGGCCGGCGCGTCGGCGTCGGCGCCGCCCAGCGACGGGTGCGCCGGCAGCGAGGCGGCGAGCGTCAGCGCCGAGCGCAGCAGCGGCAGCGCGGCCAGCGCGGTCGCCCCCTCGCCCAGGTCGAGGCGCAGGTCCAGCAGCGGAGTCAGGCCGAGCACGTCGGCGGCGAGCCGCACCCCGGGCCGGCCGCCGTGGTCGGGCAGCAGGCACCAGTGCCGGGCCTGCCCGGCCAGGTCGCGGCTGACCATGCCGGCGGCGGTGCCGACCGGCCCGTCGAGCAGCACCGGGACGCGCCGGGCGGTGGCCCCGAGCAGCACGCCGGTGGCCGTCGCGATGTCGCCGCCGCCCAGCTCCGCCAGGATGTCCTTGGCCTCCCGAGGGGAGCGCCGGGTGCGGTGCAGCGCGTCCCGGACCGCCGCGCAGCGGACCATCCAGGCGTTGTCGTCGATCTCGCCCTGGTCGTTCACCACCCGACCGAGCACCGCCGGTGGCTCCGCGCCGGCGGTGGCCGCCAGCACCGCCGCGGCAGCCGCCTCGGCGCCGGCCCCGCACGCCGCCAGCACCAGCAGTTGTACGCCCGCGTCGGCGGCCTGCTCGGCCAACCGCCACCCGTAGCGCAGCGCGGCCTCGACCTGCGCGCCGGTGAGCGCCGGGCCGTCCTCGAACGGCGCCGAGGCGGGCGTCTCGACGACCTGGAGGCTGGCGCCGTTCTCGGCGGCCAGCCGGGCCAGCGGGCCCCGGCCGGCGCGCGCCTGTCGGGCGCGCCGCGCCGACTCGCCGGCCATCGCGCCGGCCGACGCGCCGCCGTCGTGGTCGCCGTGCAGCAGCAGCACCCGGACGGTGGCCCAGGGACGCGGGTTCGCGCTGCCCTGGGTGGCGGCGGCGAAGCCGACCACCTGCTCCAGCACGCCCAGACCGGCGCCGGGAACGTCGAGCGTGGCGAGCCGGTCTACCGCCTGCGGGCCGGTGAAGTCGTCCGGCATCGGCAGTTCCATGCCCGGCTGGATGACCAGGCCGGTGGCGATCATCGGCAGCGCCATGGTGGGTGCCGCCCAGTCGCCGGCCCCGGCCGGGCCGGCCGGCGCGCCGGCCGGTGGCGGCGTCGCGGCCGGGGTGAGCACCTCGGGCAGCGCCACGTCGTCGACGCCCCGACCGCCGGCCGCGTGCCGTGGCTCGGGCGGCACGCCGCCCGTGGTGGCCGCGTGGGCTCCGCCCGAGGCGGCGTCGGTTGCCGCCCCGGCGCCGCCCGTGGTGGCAGCGGTCCCGTCCGGACGGGCCCCGGCGGGGGCGTGGGCCGCCGGTGGGTGCGCCGGCACGGTCGGGAGCGACGCGGCGGGCGGCTTGAGCCAGGCGGTCTGCCCGGCCACCACGAGCGCGACCGCGTCGCAGGCGTCGGCCACCGCCCGGTTGGTGGCGCCCAACGCGTCGGTGAACGCCCGGCCCAACGGCGTGGTGGGCACCAGGGACAGGCCCACCTCCGGGCTGACCAGCACCAGCCGGGCCTCGCTCGCCCGCACCGCGGCGGCCAGCTCGGCGACGGTGGCGGTGTCGTCGGCCGGCTGGTGGGCCGGGTCGAGCAGCACGGTGACCCAGCCGCCCAGGTCGTCCACGAGCAGCGTGTCGTTCGGACCGGCGGCGGCGATCACCTCGGCCAGCCGGCCCGGATCCGTCGCGGTCTCCTCGGTGGTCCAGCTTCCCGGCCGCCGGGCGCGGTGCGCCGCGAGGCGGGTCGCCCACTCGGTGTCATCCGGATCCCCGGCGGGGGCGGTGGCCACGTAGCGGACCATGGGCGCGTCGGCGACCAGGGACTCGGCGAACTCGGACTTGCCGGAGCGGATACCGCCGAGCACCAGGAGGGTGTGCCACCCGTCAACGGACATGTCCGTACCTTAGTTCTCCCGCCCCCGTCCCGCCCCACCCCCTCCCAGCGCCGATCTTGCGGTTGCTGCCCGCGGGACGCGGCAAATGCCCCGTTCTGTCGGGGCGGCGACCGCAAGATCGCGGGAGCGGTGCGGGCTGGGGCGGGACGGGCCGACTAGGCTTGCGGGGGTTTCCGGTCCTGCGGGGCGACGGGCGGCGAGGGGAGACGCGGCATGGCGTGGAGCTGGCGGTACGAGGGTGCGAACGGCGACCCGGTCGACGGGCCGGGCGAGTCGTTCCCGAGCCAGGCGGACGCCGAGTCCTGGATCGGCCAGACCTGGCGGGAGCTCGCGACATCCGGCGTCACCTCCGTCGTGCTGGTCGAGGACGACCGGGTGGACTACCGGATGAGCCTGCAACCCCCGGCCGAATGACGGGCTACGACCGCCCGGGCGACCCGCTGATCCTCGGCGTGCCCCGGGCGGCGTTCCGGCCCAGCCCCATCTTCCTGGCCCTGGTCGCGCTCTTCGCGGCCGGCGGGGTGATGACCTGGAACCGGTACGGCAACGTCCGGTTCGACGTGTTCCTCTTCGTGGTCGCCGGCTGGCTGGTCTCGCTCTGCCTGCACGAGTACGCGCACGCCGTGGTCGCGTACCGGGCCGGCGACCGGGACATCGCCCACCGCGGCTACCTGACGCTCAACCCGCTGAAGTACACCAGCCCGCTGCTGTCGATCGTGTTGCCGGTGGTCGTGCTGCTGCTCGGCGGCATCGGCCTGCCCGGCGGCGCGGTCTGGGTGGACCGGCACGCCATCCCCGGGCGGCTGCGGCACACCCTGGTCAGCCTTGCCGGGCCGGCCACCAACGTGGTGTTCACGCTGGTGCTGGTGGCGGCCGTGACGTGGGGGCCGGCGCTGGGCGGGCCGCTGGAGTTCTGGGCCGGTGTCGCGCTGCTCGCGTTCCTCCAGCTCATGGCCAGCGTGCTCAACCTGCTGCCGGTGCCGGGCCTGGACGGCGGCAACATGATCCAGCCCTGGCTCAGCCCCGCCTACCGGCGGATGTACGACCTCTTCGCGCCGTACGGATTCATCCTGCTCTTCGCGTTGCTGTGGAGCCCGCGGATCGGCGGCGCGTTCTTCGGCGGGGTCTTCGCGGTGGGCGACGCGCTCGGCCTCCCCCCGGACCTCTACCGGCTGGGGCTCTACCTGATCCGCTTCTGGCAGGGCTGACGGGCCCACCCGTACGGGCGACCGGCCCGGCGGGGTGTGCGGCGGCCGTCCCCGGGTCGACGGCGACGCCGGCCCGGGGACGACTGACGTCACGGACGCCGCGCCGGGCTCTCCGTCTTCGCCGGGTCCCGCTCGACGACCGGCTCGACGATGTCGTCGATCGCCTTGAGCAGGCTGGCGTCGAGCTTCACGCCCGCCGCCTTCACGTTGTCGTGCACCTGCTCGGGTCGGGACGCGCCGATGATGGCCGAGGACACGTTCGGGTTCTGCAGCACCCAGGCGACCGCGAGCTGCGGCATGGTCAGCCCGGCCTGCTCGGCGAGCGGCTTGAGCTGCTGCACCCGGGTGAGCACCTCGTCGGACATCCACCGGGCGATGAAGTTCGCGCCGGACTTCTCGTCGGTGGCGCGGGAGCCGGCCGGCGGCGGCTGGCCGGGCAGGTACTTGCCGGACAGCACGCCCTGCGCCATCGGCGACCAGACGACCTGGCCGATGCCCAGCTCCTCGCTGGCCGGGATCACCTCGGCCTCGATGACCCGCCACAGCATCGAATACTGCGGTTGGCTGGAGACCAGCGGGATGCGCAGCTCACGGGCGAGCGCGTGCGCCTCGCGCAGCTGCGCCGCCGTCCATTCCGAGACGCCGATGTAGTGCGCCTTGCCGGCGTGCACGACGTCGGCGAACGCCTCCATCGTCTCTTCCAGCGGGGTGCTGACGTCGAAGCGGTGGGCCTGGTAGAGGTCGACGTGGTCGGTCTGCAGGCGGCGCAGCGAGCCGTCGATCGACTCCATGATGTGCTTGCGGGACAGGCCACGGTCGTTGCGGCCCGGCCCGGTCGGCCAGTACACCTTGGTGAAGATCTCCAGCCCCTCGCGGCGCTCGCCGGCCAGCGCGCGGCCGAGCACCGACTCGGCGCGGGTGCCGGCGTAGACGTCGGCGGTGTCGAACGTGGTGATGCCGTCGTCGAGGGCGGCCCGCACGCAGGCGACCGCCGCGTCCTCCTCGACCTGCGAGCCGTGGGTGATCCAGTTGCCGTACGAGATCTCGCTGACCATCAGGCCGGAGCGGCCCAGGTGTCGGAATTCCATGCTCCGACCCTAACTCCGTCCGGCGGCGGGCACCCGTCGTGGCTCCCCGGGTCAGAGCACCGGGTTGGCGTCGGCGAGCAGCCGGTCGATCTCGGCGGCCACCGCGGCCCGGCCCGGGTGCACCGGGTCGATCAGCGGCTCGCCGTGCCGGTCCAGCGCGCCCCAGCGACCCGCCTCGGTGGCGACCAGGAACGCCACCGGGTGGATCACCAGCATCGGGTACGCGGGCGCCACCCGGACCCGGCCGCTCCGGTCCACCACCCCTCGCCGGCCGGCCAGCTCGACCACCGCCAGCCCTTCCTCGGTGAAGCCGGCCAGGTGCCGGCCGTCGGCCAGCGGTGTGCCGAGCCCGTGGTAGCGGGTCGGCACCACCACCTCGCCGGCGTGGTCCACCGCCCCCCAGCCGCCGTTCTGCCGCACCGCGGCCAGACCGTTGCGGAACGGCCGGACCTCCTCGTAACCGGGCGGGATCTGCACGATGTTCGTCCGGTCGACGGCCATCCACCGGCCCTTGCCGTCCATGCTCACCCACGACAGGCCCTCGGCGAACGCGCCCACCGAGCGGTAGCCGTTGTTCGCCTCGATCAGCGCCGCCCCCGACGTGTCGATCAACGCCCAGCGGGATGCCTCCGGCCGCCGGACCCAGGCCAGTCCCTCCTGGAACGGTTGCACCTCGGCGTACCGGTGCCGGATCACCAGCTCGCCGTCGGCGTCCGCGTACCCCCAGAGCTCCTGCTCGTCGTCGAACGTCGCCACCGGGTACCGCGGCGTGCCGAGCACCTCCGCCCGCCCGCGCGGCGCCGGCCCGAACCCGTCGCGCGCCGCCCGCGCCGCGACCGCGTCCAGCGCGACCAGGGTCCGCGCGTTCAGCGCCGCGTCCTCGCCCCGGCGCAGGTCCAACGCCCGCTCGAAGTGCAGGCACGCCTCGGTCAGCCGACCCTGGTCGTAACAGCAGCGACCGGCGTGCTCGTGCAGCAGCGCACGCAACCGGTCCGGCAGTTCCGTCGAGTTCGCCTCGGCGAAGAGCCGGTCGGCCTCCGCGTACTCGCCCCGCCACCGCAGCACCTCGGCCAACCGGGCGCGGGCCAGCGCGGTCCGCCGCAACTCGCCGGTGGCCTCCGCGTACGTGAGGGCCAGCCGCGCGTCGGCGACCGCGTCGTCGGCGTCGCCGAGGACCCGGGACGCCACCGCACGCAGGCTGAGCAGCCGGGCCCGGCTGCGGTTGTCCAGCGCGGTCTCGAGCTTGCCGGTGAGCCCGTCCCGGATCCGCCGCAGCTCCGCCGGATCGGGCGCCTCCTCGCGCAGCGTCTCCGGGTGCAGCCGCCAGCCGACCGCGGCCAGCGCCCGCTCCGGGTCCACCGGACGCGCCGGCGCCGGTTCGTCTCCCGCCACGTCCGCCCGGGCGTCGCCCGCCGGCCCCGATTCCGATTCCGGGGTACGCGCGTCAGCCGGTCCGTCGGCCTCGTCGTTCACCCGTACCGGTTCGGTGTCGGCACGTGTCGACCCCGAACCGGTCGGCTCGGATGCGTCCCGCCCTCCGCCGCCTGTGCCGGTGCTGCCGGTGGTGCTGGTCGTGTCGTCGGCTCGGGTCGTGCCGGTGGGGCTCGTGGCGGTCGGCGTCGGGCTGTCGGCCAGGGTCGTGCCGGTGGCACGCGAGCCGGTGGTAGCGCCGTCCACCCGGGTCGGGCCGGTGGGCCCCGGGTCGGTCGCGGCGACGCTCCGAGCGGTGTCGTGGGGACTCGCGGACGCCCCGACCGTATTTTCTTCGGCTGGAGTGGTGCCGGTGGAATCCACGGCGGCCGGCAGCAGAGAGGCCGAATCTTCTTCGTCGACGGGTGGGTGACGCGGTTCTTCCTCAGCGCGGGTCGCCCCGACAGGCGGTTCCTCGCCGGCCACCGTGACAGTGCGGTCCGGTGCCGGCCGGACGACGTCTCCCGGCTCACTGCCGCGCGCGGAGCCGGGTACGGCGGCGTCAGCGGGCAAGTCATCTGGCACCACCTGCCCGCGTCCGTCGCCGTCCGCACCGCTGCCCCCGGTCCCCGACGACGGCGTGGTCGGGTCCGCTGTCGCTCCCGACGGGACGGCCATTCCCGCGACAGCCGTGACCTGTGGCATGGCACCCGGATACGCCACGGCGTCGGCCCCGGTCTCCGGCTGGACGTGGGCGACCGCGTGTGCCGTGGCGTCGGTCTCGGCGCGCGGTTCGTCGGCGACGATCGCGCGTGGCGGGGCGCCGGTGTCGGCGTGCGGTGGTTCGTCGGTCACCGCGTCTGACCCGAGGTCGGTGCCCGGGCTCGCGTGCGGCACGTCGTCGGCCACCGGGACCGGCGCGTCGTCGGTGCCCGGGTGCGGCGGGTCATCGACCAGCGCGACCGGCTCATCGTCGGCCACCGCGTGCGGCGTCTCACCGGTGTCCGTGCCCGTACGCGGCTCATCGTCGGTCACCGCGACCGGCGCGGCGTCGGCCCCGGTGCCGGTCGCCGCATCATGGCTGGTCGTGCGGGCGTCCCGCTCGTCGATGAGCGCGTCGCCACGGGTGGCCGTGCGGGCGTCCCGGTCGTCGGTCAACGCGTCGACCCGGCCGGGCATGACGGTGTGGTCCGCGGTCGGCGCTTCGGCCGGTGTCGGCCGGTCGCGGCCGGCGGACGGTACGGAGCCGGTGGCCGGGACGGTCGGCGTGGGGGTTGGAGGGTCGGCGGACGGAGTGGGCGGTGCCGGCGTCGGGGATTCGGCAGGCATCGACGCCGGGGACGCCGACGGGTGCGCGTCGGGAAGCGTCACCTCGGTTGCCGTGGCGGCGACCGGTTCGGCCGGCGGGTCGACATGGTCGACGGAGGTGGAGGCGGGCCCGGTGTCCTCGGCTCCGTCGGTGGTCCGAGGCGTGGTGCCGATCCCGGATACGACCGCCGAGTCGGGCACGCTCTCAGGTCGATAGCGGTCGCCGGTCACCCCCGTCGGTTCGGTGGGCGCGATCGAAGCGACCCGCCGCTCCGGTCCGGCCTGCGCGGCAGCCGGGTCCTCGTCCGCCGGCACGACATCCGGGGCCTGATCCGCCGGTGCGGCAGTCCGGGCCTGGTCGATCGGTACGGCAGCCTGAAGCCGGTCCGTCGGCGCGTGGCCGGTCGGGGAAGCGGCGGAGTCAGGTTCTGTCGGCAAGGTCGCCCCGGCGGAAACGGACGGCGCGGCCGGTGCCTCGACACTGGCCGTGTCGCCGGGCTGGCCGTCACGCCCGCCGGTCGTCGCCGGCTTGCTCGGCCGGAACCATGCCTCCGCACCGGAGTCCCTCGGCTGCGGCGCCGGACCCGTCTCGGGCGCCGGTGGGCGGTGCCCGGCGGGCTCCCGCCGATCCTGATCGGGGCCGGGGCCGGGGCCGGGGCCGGGGCCGGGGCCGGGGCCGGGGCCGGGGCCGGGGTAGGCAGGCGGGGCGGGGCGGGCGGGAGCAGCTGGGGCGGAGCGAGCGGGAGCGGTCGGGGCCGGCGCGTCGGCCGCCACCCCGGGCGCGGACGCTCGTGCCACGGGCGCCGCCGGCCGGCCGGTCCCGGTAACGCCGGTCCCGGTAACGCCGGTCCCGGTAACGCCGGTCCCGGTAACGCCGGAAACCGGTCCGGTGGGGGCCGGTCCGGTGGGGGCCCGGCGATCCTGTTCGGCAGCCGGCCGACGGATCTCGTCGTAGCGACCGGGGGCCGGGGGAGCGGACCGTGGTGGCTCGTCGGACCGGCTCGGCGGCACCGGCCGCGTCGGGGCGTCACCGGCACGGACCGGTGGGTGCTCGTCGGGGCGTACCGGCCACTGGGCCGGCCGAGGCCGGTGGTCGGGGCGCGCGGCGGGCGGTCGGGCATCCCGGGACTCGGGGCGAGGGCGGGCCGGGCCGTCCTGCTCCGGACGGTGGCCGTCGGGGCGGCGGTCGTCGCTCGGACCGCCCGGGTACCCGTCCGGTGCCGGCCGCTCCGCGGGTGGGCGGGACCACTCGTCGGGCTGGTACGCGGCCGGCTCGGTACCCGACCGCCGCTCGATCACCGGCCACTCGCCCTGCGGCGCGTGGGTCCGGTCGAGCGGCGGGCGCTGGCCGTCCCACCGCTGGTCGACGGTGGGACGCGGGGTGCCGTACCGGTCGGTCCCGGTGGGGCCGGCGGCGTCCCGGCGCGGCGTGCCGTCGGCCCACCGGCCACCGGTCGGCTCGCGCCGGTCCGTCGGAGGTGGTCCCGGTTCGCGCCAACCGTCACGGCTCGGCTCGCCGCGTGCCGCGGTGCCGCGCTCGCGCACGGGGCCGGTCTGGCCGTGGCGATCCGTGGGCCGGCCGGGCACGGCATTCCGCTCCGCGTCGGCCGCCGGACCCCAGCGACGGTCGGGTCCGGCTTCGCGACGGTCGGGTCCGGCTTCGCGACCGTCCACCGGGGTGCGGCGGTCGTCCGCCGGCCGGCGGCGCTCGGACCAGTTCGCGGCGGGTTGCGGGGCCTCGCTCGGCTCCGGCATCCAGCCCGGTGCCGGCGGGGTCGACCGGTGCGACTGCGCCCCGGGGTGGGTCCAGCGCTGGTCGAAGCGTTCGGGTGTCGGGGGCGGGCCGGGCGGGGTCCGGTCCGCCGGTCGAGGCGGTCGGCCGTCCGCGCCGGGGCGGTCCGGCCGTCCGTGCCACTCGCCCGCCGCGCCGACCGGCCGCTGCCCGCGTGGCTCGTGCGGCCCGGCCGGACTGACCGGGTACGTCCCGCGTGGGCCGGCCGGATACGCGTCCGTCGGCGCCGGGCTGATCGGATGCGCGTTCTCGGGAGCGGGGCTGACCGGGCGTACCTCGGCGCGTCCGACCACGGCCCGGCGACGCGGCGGGGGCGTCAGGTGTTCGAGGCCGATGTCACCCGGGTAGCGCTGCCCGGGGAACTGTGGCTGCCACTCGTGGGTGGGCTCCAGCGCCCAGGCCGGTTCGGCCGGCTCACGCCAGCTGCCCCAGCCACTCATCGGCAGCCCCTTCCGCGGCTCGCGCGGCGCGGCCCCGGAACCGGCTCGCGTCGCTCGCTCACGGCGGTGTCACCTCGTTGGAAATTGTCGCGCTGGGGCGGCGGACGCGCCGGTAGAGTCGCCCGGCCAGCACGTCTTGGCTGCGGAAGGAGGGTAACGGCGTGGGCTCGGTCACCGCCACTGTGGCGTCACCCACCGACGGACACGTTACCCCATGGTTTCGGACATTCGGCGCGATAGTGGCGGCCGGGTTCCGGCGACACGCCACCTACCGGCAGGCGGCCGTGGCCGGCGTGGTGACCAACACCGTTTTCGGCTTCCTGCGCTGCTACATCTTCCTCGCCGCCACCGACGCGGCCGGCACCGTCGCAGGCTACGACCGGGCGCAGCTCGCCACGTTCGTCTGGGCCGGGCAGGGGCTGCTGGCGGTCATCGCGATCTGGGGCTGGACCGAGCTGGCCGATCGGATCCGCTCCGGCGAGGTGGCCGCCGACCTGCTGCGACCGGTGCACCCGGTGACCAACTATCTCGCCGTCGACGTGGGCCGGGCCGGGTTCGCCGCGCTCGCCCGGCTGGTGCCCCCGCTGGTGGTCGGCCCGTTCTTCTTCGCGGTGTACCTGCCCCGGCACTGGGCCACCGTGCCGCTGTTCCTGCTCTCCGCGCTGCTCGCGGTCGTGGTCTGTTTCGGCTGCCGCTACCTGGTCAACGCCACCGCCTACTGGTTGCAGGACGTCCGGGGCCCGATGATCCTGTGGACGCTGGGCTCGGGCGTGCTCGCCGGGCTCTACTTCCCGCTCGGCTTCCTGCCCGGCTGGCTGGAGGCGACGCTGCGCTACGCCACCCCGTTCCCGAGCCTCCTCCAGGTGCCGCTGGACGTGCTTGTCGAGCGGGAGCCGATGTCGACGGGTCTCGGCCTGGTCGGGGTCCAACTCGGCTGGGCGGTGCTGCTGCTGGCGCTCTGCCGGCTGGTGCAGCGCCGGGCCGAGCGCCGCCTGGTGGTGCAGGGTGGCTGAGCACAGCGGTGCGCCCAGGGTGGCTGAGCACGGCGGTGCGCCCAGGGTGGCTGAGGTCGGCGGTGGGGCGCTGCGGGCGTACCGGGCGCTGCTCGGGGCGCAGGCGCGTTCGCAGGCGGCCTACCGCACGTCGTTCGTGGTCGACCTGGTCGGCAACCTGGGCGCGACCGTGTTCGACGTGGTCACCGTCCTGGTGATCTTCGGGGTGACGCGTGAGCTGGGCGGCTTCACGCTGCGCGAGACGCTTGTCGTGGTCGGGCTGTCGTCGTGCGGGTTCGCCGCCGCCGACCTGCTGGTCGGCAACGTCGAACGGCTGCCCCGGTACGTGCGCACCGGCCTCTTCGACGCGGTGCTGGTCCGCCCGCTCGCCGCGCTGCCCCAACTGCTGCTGATGGACCTGCCGTTGCGTAAGGTGTCCCGCGCGGTGTTCGGCCTGGCGGTGCTCGGGTTCGCGCTCGCCTCGGCCGGGATCGACTGGACCCCGGGCCGGGTCGCGCTGGCAGTGGTCGCCCCGCCGGCCGCGGTGGTCTTCTTCGCCTCGGTCTTCGTCACCACCGCCACCGTGTCGTTCTACTGGGTCGACTCCGGCGAGCTGGCCAACTCGGTCACCTACGGCGGGCGCGACTTCACCTCGTACCCGGTCACCATCTACGGCGGGTGGTTCCGCGCGCTGTTCGCGTACGGGATGGGGTTCGCATTCGTCAGTTACCACCCGGCGCTGGCGCTGCTCGGCCGGGCCGACCCGCTGGGCCTGCCGGCCTGGGTGGGCTGGGCGTCGCCGGGCGTCGCGCTGGTCGCGGCGGCGGTCGCGGTCGTGGCCTGGCGCGTCGGGGTCCGTCACTACCGGAGTACGGGGTCATGAACGTCATCGAGATGGACGGGCTGCGCAAGGAGTTCACGGTGCGGGTGAGGACCGGGACGCTGCGCCGCGAGAAACGGACGGTGACCGCGGTCGACGGCGTCGACCTGCGGGTGGAGCGCGGCGAGATGCTCGGCTACATCGGCCCGAACGGCGCCGGGAAGTCGACCACGCTGAAGATGCTCACCGGTGTGCTCATGCCGTCGGCGGGCCGGGCCCGGGTCTGCGGGCTGCGGCCGGTGGCCGACCGGACCCGGCTGGCGCTGCGCATCGGGGTGGTGTTCGGGCAGCGGTCGCAGCTCTGGTGGGACCTGCCGCTGCGGGACTCGTTCGACCTGCTGCGGCACGTCTACCGGGTGCCGGCCGGCGCGCACGCGGCGCGGCTGGCCCGCTGCCGGGACCTGCTCGACCTGGACGCGTTCCTGGACACCCCGGTCCGGCAGCTCTCCCTGGGGCAGCGGATGCGCGGCGAGCTGACCGCGGCGCTGCTGCACGGCCCGGAGGTGCTCTTCCTGGACGAGCCGACCATCGGGCTGGACGTGGTGAGCAAGCAGGCGGTCCGGGGCTTCCTGGCCGAGCTGGGCCGGGCCGGTGACACCACGCTGGTGCTCACCACGCACGACCTGGCCGACATCGAGCGGCTCTGCCGGCGGCTCGTGGTCGTCGACCACGGCCGGGTGGTGCACGACGGGTCGATCGCGGAGCTGCACCGCAGGTACGGCTCCCGCCGCATGGTGGTCGCCGAGCTGGACACCGCGCTGCCCGAGCCGCCGGTGCTGCCGGGCGCGCCGGTGCAGCGGGTGGAGGCGGACGGGCGGCGGCTGGTGTTCGCGCTGGACCGGGCGAGCGTCGCCGAGGTGGTGGCCGGGCTGGCCGGCCTGGCCACGCTGCGCGACATCTCGATCGTGGAGCCGGACATCGAGGAGGTCGTCGCCCGCCTCTACCAGAGCGAAAGGAAGGGCCCCCTCTTAACGCCTGGCGTATAGCAGGGGGCCCCTCTTAACGTGTTGCTCAGACCTTGTCGCCGATGTTGACCCGGGGGGCCGGGGCGCGCATCTTCCGGAACGTGATCGACCGCATGATCGCGTAGAAGTAGAGCGAGCCCAGCTTCTCGGTGCTCTTCGGGAAGCGCTCACGGACCAGCTTCTTGATCTTCCGGGAGATCAGCACCGAGTCGATCAGGACGCCCAGCGCCAGCGCGCCCCAGAGCAGGTTGGACGCCAGCCGCACGACCGGCGGCATGGCCTGGTTGGAGCCGACCAGCACGATCAGCGCGCCACCGAAGAACCAGGTGCCGATCGTACGCCGGGAGTCGACCACGTTGCGGGCCAGCAGGCGCTCCGGCCCGCGGTCCCGCGGACCGCCCTCGCGGCGGAATTCGGCGCTGGCCTCGGCGCGCGCCGTGCGGCGCTGCTCCCGGGCCTCCTCCTTGGTCAGCGGACGGACCGGCGCGGCGGCCCGGCGACCGGCGGCCGGACGCTTCGGAGTGGTCCGCCCCAACTCCTTCTTGCTGGGCGTGTAGCCCCGGGGGCGGGCGGCGGCGGACTCCTCGTCGGTCGTCACCGTGGTGACGGACTCCTCGACGGGGTCGGCGGACTTGCGGCGAAACAGCGACGGCACGCCGGCAAGGGTAGCCAACCGGTGCGGCCCGGCGCACATCGCGGTGCGCCGGGCCGGTGACCGGGTGGATCAGGGACGCTCGACGTGCGCGCCCAGGTCAGCCAGCTTGGCCTCGAAGTCCTCGTAGCCCCGGTTGATCAGGTCGACGCCGTACACCCGGGAGGTGCCCTCGGCGGCGAGCGCCGCGATGAGGTGGCTGAACCCGGCCCGCAGGTCCGGAATGACCAGGTCGGCCGCGTGCAGCTTGCTCGGGCCGGCGATCACCGCCGAGTGCTTGAAGTTGCGCCGGCCGAAACGGCACGGGGTGCCGCCGAGGCAGTCCCGGTAGACCTGGATGTTGGCGCCCATCGTGTTCAGCGCCTCGGTGTAGCCGAGCCGCTGCTCGTAGACCGTCTCGTGGACGATCGACAGGCCCCGGGCCTGGGTGAGCGCGACCACCAGCGGCTGCTGCCAGTCGGTCATGAAGCCGGGGTGCACGTCGGTCTCCAGGGCCACCGCGTTCAGCTCGCCGCCCGGGTGCCAGAACCGGATGCCGCCCTCCTGGCCGGGGTCGCCGAGCTTCGGCGGCCGGGTGTCGGTGACCTCGTACTCGCCGCCGACGGAGCGGAAGATGTTCAGGAACGTCATCATGTCGGCCTGCTGCGCGCCGAGCACCTCGACGTGGCCGCGGGTGGCCAGCGCCGCCGCCGCCCAGCTCGCGGCCTCGATGCGGTCGGGGATCGGCCGGTGCGTGTAGCCGTGCAGCTTCTTGACGCCCTGGATCTCGATCACCCGGTCGGTGTGGACCTTGATGATCGCGCCCATCTTCTGCAGGATGCAGATCAGGTCGATGATCTCCGGCTCGACGGCGGCGTTGCGCAGCTCGGTGACGCCCTCGGCCATCACCGCGGTCAGCAGCACCTGCTCGGTGGCGCCGACGCTCGGGTACGGCAGGGCGAACTTGGTGCCGTGCAGCCCGTTCGGCGCCGACAGGTGCAGACCCTCGGGGGTCTTGTCGACGGTCGCGCCGAACTCGCGCAGCGCCTGCAGGTGGAAGTCGATCGGGCGCGGGCCGATGTGGCAGCCGCCCAGGTCGGGGATGAACGCGTGGCCGAGCCGGTGCAGCAGCGGTCCGCAGAACAGGATCGGGATCCGACTGGACCCGGCGTGCACGTTGATCTGGTCGGTGCTGGCGCTCTCGACGTTGGACGGGTCGAACACCAGCTCGCCGTCCTCGGCGCCGTCGGTCACCTTCACCCCGTGCAGGCCGAGCAGCCCGCGGACCACCTCGACGTCACGGATCCGCGGCACGTCGAACAGCCGGCTCGGTGTGTCGCCGAGCAGGGCGGCCACCATCGCCTTGGACACGAGGTTCTTCGCGCCGCGCACGCGGATCCGCCCTTCGAGCGGAGTGCCTCCGTGTACGACCAGGACGTCGTCGGTCAACGCAACCTCCAGCGCGTTGGGTGTTGCCGTGTAGGTGAGGGCTCGCGATTGGTCATCGCTACCCGGATCGCGGCCATGGGAAAACCGGCACGCGTATGTCGTCGCCCCGGCAGCATAGCCCTCCGTGACGAGAATGGAATCGGTCACATCGCCAGCGGGGGCACGAACCGGGGTGTCCGGTACGTTTCCGTGCCAGCTATCTCACCGAGGGTGATCAGGCGCCGGGCAGCGCCAACATCTGGTCCAGCGCCGCGCGGGCGTGGCCGGCGGTCTCCGGGTCCACCGTGATCTGGTTGACCACGCGGCCGGCGACCAGCTCCTCCAACGCCCAGACCAGGTGCGGCAGGTCGATCCGGTTCATCGTCGAGCAGTAGCAGACCGCCCGGTCGAGGAACATGATCTGCTTGTCCGGGTGGGCCAGCGCGAGCCGGCGGACCAGGTTCAGCTCGGTGCCCACCGCCCACGACGAGCCGGCCGGGGCCGCCTCGATGGCCTTGATGATGAACTCGGTGGAGCCCACCAGGTCGGCGGCGGTGACCACCTCGTGGCGGCACTCCGGGTGCACCAGCACGTTCACCCCGGGCACCCGCGCCCGTACGTCGTGCACGCTGTCGAGGGTGAACCGGCCGTGCACCGAGCAGTGCCCGCGCCACAGGATCATCTTCGCGTCGCGGACCTGCTCCGCGGTGAGCCCGCCGCCCGGCTTGTGCGGGTCGTAGAGCACGCAGTCGTCGAGCGAGAAGCCCATCTCCAGCACCGCCGTGTTGCGGCCCAGGTGCTGGTCGGGCAGGAACAGCACCTTGCGGCCCTGCTCGAACGCCCAGTCCAGCGCCCGCTTGGCGTTCGACGAGGTGCAGACCACGCCGCCGTGCCGGCCGACGAAACCCTTGATGTCGGCCGAGGAGTTCATGTACGTCACCGGGACGGTGTCCGCCGCCACACCCAGGTCGGTCAGCGTGTCCCAGGCGGACTCGACCTGCGACAACACGGCCATGTCGGCCATCGAGCAACCGGCGGCGAGGTCCGGCAGGATCACCTTCTGCGCCTCCGAGGTCAGGATGTCCGCGCTCTCGGCCATGAAGTGCACGCCGCAGAAGACGATGTACTCCGCGTCCGGGCGGGCCGCCGCCTCCCGGGCCAGCTTGAACGAGTCGCCTGTCACGTCGGCGAACTGGATCACCTCGTCGCGCTGGTAGTGGTGGCCCAGCACGAACACCTTCGTGCCGAGCGCCGCCTTCGCGGCGGTCGCGCGGGCCACCAGGTCCGGATCGCTCGGCGCGGGGAGGTCACCCGGACACTCCACGCCACGCTCGGTGGCGGGATCGCTGCCGCGGCCGAGGAGCAGCAGCGCAGTGGCCGTGTTGGAGGGCTCAACCCAGGTCGAAGTCACGTCCCCATGGTCCCACAGCCCGGCCGCCGCGCAGCCGCCCCGGATGTGGCCTGCCACACTGCTCGGCATGCGCGTGCTCCTCTGCCCGGACAAGTTCGCCGGCACCCTGTCGGCCCCGGAGGTGGCCGCCGCGGTGGCCGAGGGCTGGCGGACCGTCGCCGGAGACGACGACCTGCTGCTCCGACCGCTCGCCGACGGCGGACCCGGGTTCGTCGAGGTGCTCGCCGGGGCGCTGCCCGGGCGGCGGTTGCCGGTGCCCACCGTCGACCCGCTCGGCCGTCCCGCCGCCGGTGAGATCCTGCTCACCGACGACGGCGTGGCGTACCTGGAGAGCGCGCAGGCGTGCGGCCTGCACCTGCTGTCCGCCGCCGAACGGGACCCGAAGGCCACCACGTCGTACGGGCTGGGACTGCTGGTCGCCGCCGCGGTCGAGGCGGGCGCGCGGACCGTGGTGCTCGGGCTGGGCGGCTCGGCCACCAACGACGGCGGCGCCGGGATGCTCGTCCCGCTCGGCGTCACAGCGCTCGACGCCGGCGGCCGGGCGTTGCCGTACGGCGGGGCGGCGCTGGCCGGGGTCGCCGCGCTCGACGGCGTACCCCGGTTGCGGGGCGCGACGCTGGTCGCCGCCACCGACGTGGACAACCCGCTGCTCGGGCTGCACGGCGCGAGCAGCGTCTTCGGGCCGCAGAAGGGCGCCGGCCGGGCGGACGTGCTGCTGCTGGACGCCGCGCTGGAGCGCTGGGCGGCCGTGCTCACCGAGACGCTGCCCGGGTGCCCGCCCGACCTCGGCGCGCTGCCCGGCGGCGGCGCGGCCGGTGGCCTCGGCGCGGCGGTGCTGGCCCTCGGCGGCCGGCGCGAGTCGGGCATCGGCCTGGTCACCCGCTCGGTCGGCTTGGACGCCGCGCTGGACGCCGCCGACCTGGTGATCACCGGCGAGGGTTCCTTCGACCACCAGTCGCTGCGCGGCAAGGTGGTCGCCGGCGTGGCCGGGGCGGCCCGCGACCGCGGTGTGCCGTGCCTGGTGCTGGCGGGACGGG
Organism: Micromonospora sp. RP3T; assembly: GCF_003027925.1. Classification (GTDB taxonomy): domain Bacteria; phylum Actinomycetota; class Actinomycetes; order Mycobacteriales; family Micromonosporaceae; genus Micromonospora. The sequence goes on along the minus strand of NZ_PYPS01000030.1, from coordinate 74,390 downwards.
TGAGCACCGGGCGGCGAGAGGCCGCCGCGGCCGGCGTGACCGAGGCGCACAGCCTGGTCGAGCACTTCGGCGGCGAGGAGCGTGGGGGAGTGGCGGCGGCGATGGAGCGGCCGGCCGAGGGGCTGCGCGCGCTCGGCGCCCGGCTGGCCGGCCAGTGGAGCCGCTGAGGCGTTCCGCTGGTCACGCTGCCGGGTGATCACGCCGACAGCGGCGTACGATCGGAGGCGGACCACCGGGAATACTGGCGGACGTGCGGCGTTGGCCAGTACGTCCGGACCTCATACCGCGCAGGGAGACTTCCACGTGACCACGCCAGCGCAGACCGAGTCGACCGAGGCCAAGGAGGCCCCCAGCACCGTCGTCCTCACCGACGTCGCGGCGCAGAAGGTCAAGGCCCTGATCGAGCAGGAAGGCCGCGACGACCTGCGGCTCCGCGTCGCCGTGCAGCCGGGTGGCTGCTCCGGCCTGCGGTACCAGCTCTTCTTCGACGAGCGGTCGCTCGACGGTGACGTCGTCACCGACTTCGGCGGTGTCGAGGTCGTCGTCGACCGGATGAGCGCCCCGTACCTGACCGGCGCCACGATCGACTTCGCCGACCGGATCGACGCCCAGGGCTTTACCATCGACAACCCGAACGCCGGCAGCTCCTGCGCCTGCGGCGACTCGTTCAGCTGAGTCGACGGGCCGAAACACCTGCCGAACGGCGGAACCATCCCTTCCGGGGTGGTTCCGCCGTTTTCGTTGCTACGCGAACGTGCGGTGAATGGTCGGTTCACGACCGACATCGACCGGAGCGCCGGAACGCCCGGTAGTCTGACCGCGCCGTGCTCCCGACCACGAGGGTTGACATGAAGATCGCCGTGACCGGCTCGATCGCGACCGACCACCTGATGAGCTTCCCCGGCCGCTTCGCCGACCAGCTCATCGCGGACCAGCTCGACAAGGTCTCGCTCTCCTTCCTCGTCGACGAGCTGGTGCTCCGGCGCGGCGGCACCGCGGCCAACATCGCGTTCGGCATGGCCCAGCTCGGGCTGCGGCCGGTGCTGCTCGGCGCCGTCGGGGCGGACTTCGCCGACTACCGGTCCTGGCTGGAGCGGCACGGCGTCGACTGCGACTCGGTGCACGTCAGCGACGTGGCGCACACCGCCCGCTTCGTCTGCACCACCGACACCGACATGTGCCAGATCGCGTCCTTCTACGCCGGCGCGATGAGCGAGGCCCGCAACATCGAGCTGGCCCCGGTGGCGCAGCGCCTCGGCGGGCTCGACCTGGTGCTGGTCAGCGCCAACGACCCGGCCGCGATGATCCGGCACTCCGCCGAGTGCCGGGACCGCGGCTACGCGTTCGTCGCCGACCCGTCCCAGCAGCTCGCCCGTATGGACGGCGCGGACGTGCTCGGCCTGGTCGACGGCGCCGAGTACCTGATGACAAACGAGTACGAGAAGTCGCTGCTCCAGAGCAAGGCCGGCCTGACCGACGAGCAGCTGCTGGACCGGGTCAAGGTGCGGGTCACCACGCTGGGCAAGCACGGGGTGGAGATCGCCGGCCGGGAGGTCGGCACCATCCGGGTGCCGATCGCGCGGGAGATCCAGGCGGTCGACCCGACCGGCGTCGGCGACGGTTTCCGGGCCGGTTTCTTCGCCGCGCTCGACTGGGGCGTCGGGCTGGAGCGCGCCGCCCAGGTCGGCTGCCTGCTGGCCGCCCTGGTGCTGGAGAACTTCGGCGGCCAGGAGTACGAGGTCCGACGGGACCTGTTCGTCAAGCGGCTCGCCGAGTCGTACGGGGACGCGGCCGCCGAGGACGTCCGGCCGCACCTGCTGTGAGCGGCCCGGCCGGCCCGACCGGCGGGGTGGGCCCGGCGGCGGTCCGCCCCGGCTCGGGCGAAGGGCCGGTGCTTGTCGCCTTCGCCGGGCTGCCCGGCGTGGGCAAGAGCACGCTCGCCGTCCGGGTCGGCGCCGCGCTGCGCGCCCCGGTCCTGCCGGTCGACCCGGTCGAGCGGGCCCTGGGCCACTACGGACTGGTCGGCGACGTGCCCGGAATGGCCGCGTACGGCGCGGTCGCCGGGCTCGCCGAGGTGCAGCTCGGCCTCGGGCTGAGCGTGGTGATCGACGCGGTGAACCCGGTCGCCTCCGCCCGCGGCCTCTGGCACGACCTGGCCGAACGGGCCGGCGTCCCGCTGCGGGTGATCGAGGTGCACTGCGGCGACGAGGCGGAGCACCGGCGTCGGGTCGAGGCCCGGCCGGCCGACGGGCAGACGCCCGCGACCTGGGAGCAGACGCTGGTACGCCGCGCCGAGTACGAGCCGCTGATCGGTCCCCGCCTGGTGGTCGACACCGCCGTGGCGGCCGACCCCCTGCCCGGCATCCTCGCCTACCTGACCTGAGCATCCCCGTTAACCGGGGCCCCTTTCTCTACCGCAGGCGTTAAGAAGGGGCCCTTCCTTGCGCCCGGATGTCGTAGGCGGGGCCGGCGTCGGGGTGGGCGGCGAGGAACTCGTGGCCGCGCATCCGGCAGAAGGCCGGGATGTCCACGGCCGCCGCCGGGTCGTCGGCCAGCACCCGGACCACCGACCCGGTCGGCAGGTCGGGCAGCCGGCGGGCCAGGTTGATCACCGGCAGGGGGCAGCGCTGGCCCCGACAGTCGAGCACCTCGTCCGGCTCGTTCGCGGGGTTCACAGGCCGGTCACCCCCGCCTCGGCGCGCAGGTCGGCGACGATGCCGGGCAGCTCGGCCAGGAACCGCTCCACGTCCGCCTCGGTGGTCTCCCGGTGCAGCGACACCCGCACGTTGCCGTGCGACAGCACCCCCATCGCCTCCAGCACGTGCGACGGGCGCAGCGTGGACGCGGTGCAGGACGAGCCGGAGGAGACCGCGAAGCCGCGCCGGTCCAGCGCGTGCAGCAGCGCCTCGCCGTCCACGTACAGGCAGGAGAACGTCACCAGGTGGGGGAGTCGGTCCACCGGGTCGCCGACCACCTCCACGTCCGGCACCTCCGCCGCCACCCGGGCCCGGATCCGGTCCACCAGCGGCGCCAGCCGGGCCGCCTCGGCCGCCGCGTCGGCCACCGCCGCGCGCAGGCTCGCCGCCGCGGCCACCACCGCCGGCAGGTTCACCACCCCCGGGGTACGTCCCGACTCCCGCTCGTCGGCCGGGTACGGCGACTCCCACCGGGTGCCCTTGCGCACCACCAGCAGCCCGACGCCGGGTGGCCCGCCCCACTTGTGCGCGCTGGCGGTCAGCACCGACCAGCCCGCCGGCAGCGGCGCCCGCCCGACCAGTTGGGCCGCGTCCACGTACAGCGGGACGCCCGCCCCGGCGCACACCTCGGCCGCGGCCGGCACCGGCTGCACGGTGCCGACCTCGTGACTGGCCCCGATCAGCGCGGCCAGCGCCACACCGGGGGCGGTCACCGCCGTCGCCCAGGCGTCCAGGTCCAGCCGGCCGAGCCGGTCCACGGGTACGGAGACCGCGCCGCCCCCGCCGGCGGTGTGTCGTTGGGCCGCGTGCAGGACCGCCGAGTGTTCGATCGCCGAGTGCGCCAGCGTCGTACCGGCCCGGCGTCGACCGGCCAGTCCGCCCAGCACGGCGGCGTGCGCGGCGGCCGTACCGCTGGGGGTGAAGGAGAGTTCGTCGGCGCGGACGCCGAGCGTCTGCGCGGCGGCCTCCCGGGCGGCGTCGAGGAGTTGGCGGGCCCGGCGGGCCGGCGCGTAGAGCCGGGCCGGGTCGGCCCAGCCGTCGTCCAGGGCGGCCAGCAGCGCCTGCCGCGCGACCGGGTGGAGCGGGACGGCGGAGGCGGCGTCCAGGTAGACGGGGGAGGCGCTCATGGTCCTTCACGCTATCGCCCGGGTCCGCCCACGATCTCCCCGAAGGGGGCGGACAGTGACCCCAAGACCGCCTGGCCCGCCATGGTCGAGTAATCTGCGACCGTCGGTGACGCCTTTGCCGTCGGTGTCAGGAAAACAACCGCCGCGGCGCGCTAGGGAGGCAGGACCAGGTGGTCGCAAGGAGTTCGGAGGTACGGCCGTCGGCCGTACGGCACAGCGCTTCCCCGGGGGCCGGTGGGCGTCGGCGGCGTGGTGCTGGTCGACTCGCCGGGCTCGGTCTCGGCGGAGCGGCGCTGCTGGTTGCGCTCACCGGCTGTGACGTCGGCAAGACCTTCGCCGGCTTCGGCTGGCCGCAGGGTGGCATCACGCCCGAGTCGCACCGGATGTACGACCTGTGGATCGCGTCCTGCATCGCGGCGCTGGCGGTCGGCGTCTTCGTCTGGGGCCTGATCTTCTGGTGCGTGGTCCGCTACCGCAAGCGCGGCAACGAGCTGCCGGTGCAGACCCGCTACAACCTGCCGATGGAGTTCCTCTACACCATCGCGCCGATCCTCGTGGTCTCCGTGCTCTTCTACTACACCGCGGTCGTGCAGACCGACGTGAACAAGGAGACGAAGAACCCCGACGTCACCGTCGAGGTCGTCGCGTTCAAGTGGAACTGGCAGTTCAACTACCGCGACGGCCAGGGCCGGGAGGCGAACACGGTCGCCTCGACGCTGGGCACCAGCGAGGTCATCCCGGTGCTGGTGCTGCCGAGCGGCCGGTCCATCCGGTTCGAGGAGCAGAGCCGTGACGTCATCCACTCGTTCTGGGTGCCGGAGCTGCTGTTCAAGCGTGACGTCATGCCGGGCAACGTCCGCAACACCTTCGAGGTCTCCAGCATCGACCAGGAGGGCGCGTTCGTCGGCCGCTGCGCCGAGCTTTGCGGTAGCTACCACGCGTTCATGAACTTCGAGCTGCGGGTCGTCTCGCCGGAGAAGTTCGACCAGTTCCTGGCCGCCAAGAAGGCCGGCAACTCGACCCAGGACGCGCTCAAGGCGATCGGTGAGCCCGAGTACGCCACCGAGACCAAGCCGTTCGACACGCGGCGCAACACCGCCAACTTCAACCCGTCCGACGCGTCGGCCGGCGCGGGAAGCTGAGGGGTTCGGCATGAAGACCGAGTGGAAGATCTTCCTCACCATCGCCACGTTCCTCCTCGGCGCGACCGTGCTCTACGGCGCCTGGACGTACGGCGACAGCGGCGGTCACGTCGAGTGGGTCGGCACCGTGGCGCTCCTGCTCTCCTTCCTGCTCTGCGCGATGTGCGGTGGCTTCTTCTGGTTCGTCTCCCGGCGGATCGACCTGCGCCCGGAGGACCGGGCGGACGGCGAGATCGCCGACGGCGCCGGTGAGATCGGCTTCTTCAGCCCGGGCAGCTACTGGCCGTTCGGCCTGGCGCTGGCCGCCGCGATCGCCGGCCTGGGGCTCGTGTTCTGGCAGTTCTGGCTGCTGGGCCTGGGCCTGGTGACGGTGGTCTTCGCCGCCTGCGGGCTGCTCTTCGAGTACTACTCGGGCACCCGCCGCACCGCCGAGCACTGACCGCACCAGCTCCGCCGCAGGCCCGCGCCCCCTCCGGGGCCGCGGGCCTGCGGCTTTCCACGCTGCGGGGCGGCCGTGGGTGAGGTCAGGCGGCGTGGCGGTGGGCGGGGCGCGGCACGCGCCGGCGGGACCGCGTCGCGGGGCGGAGCGTGCCGGCGGCGACCAGCACCGCCGCGCCGCAGCCGGTGCAGGCCAGCTCCGGGCAGTCGGCGCCGTGCCCGTCGCCGCAGTGCGGCGTCTCGAACAGCACGACGCCCTGACAGATGTCGCAGTAGAGCTCGCGGTCCGACACGGGCGTCTCCTCTCGCTCCGGTGCCGGCCGGGGCGGGACGCCACCGACCGACAGAGCTATCGACTGAAAACGGAAAATTACTCCCCTGTAGTTTGGCACGGGGGTCCGACAGCCACGGCTCAGGCGGAGCGCGCGACCTCCAGCCAGCGGTCCAGCGTGCTCGCGGCGGCGCCCGAGTCGACCGCCTCCGCGGCCCGGTCCAGGTTGGCCCGCAGCGCCTCGTGCAGGTCGCCGTCGAGCGGGCCCTGGGTGGCCAGCGCGACGGCGGCGTTCACCAGCACGGAGTCGCGCACCGGGCCGGTCTCGCCGGCCAGCAGCCGCCGGACCACGTCCGCGTTGTGGACGGCGTCTCCGCCCCGCAGGTCGGCGAGGGTGGCCCGGGGCACCCCGAGCTCCGCCGCGTCCAGCACCGACTCCCTGACGGTGCCCTGCTGCGCCACCCAGACCCGGGTCGGCGCGGCGGTGCTGAACTCGTCCAGCCCGTCCTCGCCGCGCAGCACGACGGCCGAGTCGCCGCGGGCCGCGAAGACGGCGGCCATCACCGGCGCCATCCGCCGGTCGAAGCAGCCCACCGCGCCCGCGCGGGGCCGGGCCGGATTGGTCAGCGGGCCGAGGAAGTTGAACGCCGTGGGCACGCCGATCTCGCGCCGGACCGGGCCGGTGTGCCGCATGCCGGGGTGGAAACGGGCGGCGAAGCAGAAGCCGATCCCGGCCTCGGTGACGCAGCGGGCCACCTGCTCCGGCGCCAGGTCGAGCGGCACGCCGAGCTGCTCCAGCACGTCCGCGGTGCCGCAGGAGGAGGAGGCGGCCCGGTTGCCGTGCTTGACCACCCGGACGCCCGCGCCGGCGACCACCAGCGCCGCCATGGTGGAGATGTTGACCGTGTGCGCGAGGTCGCCGCCGGTGCCCACCACGTCGAGCGCGGTGGCGCGTACCTCCTCGGGCAGCTCGACCGGCACGGCGCGGGTCAGCATCGTCTCGACCAGGCCGCCCAGCTCGGCCGGGGTCTCACCCTTGGTGCGCAGCGCCACGGCGAAGCCGGCGATCTGCGCCGGTGTGGCCGAGCCGGCCATGATCTCGCCCATCGCCCAGGCGGTGTCGGCGGCGGAGAGCTCCTCGCCGCGCAGCAGCGCGTTGAGCAGAAGCGGCCAGGTCCGTTCGCCCATGGCGGGCCTCCCGAGCGGCGTGAAGTGAAGCGGTTGGGGGCGCGCCACGGCCGCGTCGCCGTGGCGCCGCAGGGTGGATCAGGCCGCGGCGTGGGTGCGGCGCAGCAGCTCCGCCACGGTGCTGCCGGCGATCACCGGGTCCAGCGGGTGGGTCAGCGTGGCGTCGACCTCGGCGTACGCGGCGAGCCAGCGGTCCGCGGCGCGGGCCAGCACCACGCAGGTCGGCGGCGCGTCGTCCCGGTCGTCCTTGATCTGCCGGGCGATGCCGATGCCGCCGCCCGGGCTCGCCTCGCCGTCCAGCAGGAGCAGGTCGATCTCGTAGTCGTCGACCAGCCGGACGCAGCCGGCGTAGTCGGACGCCTCGACGAACTCGATCTCGATGCCGGGCGCCGGGCGGGTGCCGACGGCGAGTCGCATCCGGTCCCGGACCTTCGGGTCGTCGCTGTAGAGCAGGACGGTGCAAAGACGATCGCTCATCGTGACGTGGCTCCCACCTCGTAGCTGCCCGCTGATCGTAGCGGTCGTCACATTCCGCCGGTGGGCCCGGTCCCGGCCCCGGCGTTCGCCTCGGTGGCGCGCTGGCGGGCCTCCTGGCGGTCCAGCTCGCGGTCCACCCTGCGGGCCTCACGCTCCGACTGTTTGACCCACTGCACCACCAGCACGGCCAGCATGGTGACGCTGACGAACTCGCCGCCGGCCCAGAGGACGCCGCCGGCGACCACCTGGTCGTTGCGCGGGTCGGACCAGGCCAGGTTCAGCGACGGGTACCAGTCGCCGCCGAGCAGCGTGGTGCTCTGCATGATGGTGAGCCCGAGCACGGTGTGGAACGGCACCGAGAGCAGCATGAGCAGCGCGCGGGCCGGGTACGGCCAGCGCCCGGGCAGCGGGTCCAGGCCGAGCAGCGGCCAGAAGAAGACGCAGCCGGTCATGATGAAGTGCGCGTGCACCAGCTCGTGCGCCCACTCGTGGCGCAGCGTGAACTCGTAGAGGTTGGTGAAGTAGAGCACGAACGGGTTCGCCACGAAGATGGCGAACGCCACCAGCGGAAAGGTGTAGACCCGGGCCACCCGGCTGTGCACGACCGCGAGCAGCCGCTTGCGGGGCCGTACCGGCAGCGTGCGCAGCGCCAGCGTCACCGGGGCGCCCAGCGCCAGGAAGATCGGCGCGATCATCGACAGCACCATGTGCTGCACCATGTGCACCGAGAGCAGCGCGGTGTCGTACGCGCCGAGGCCGCTGACCGTGACCACGGCGATGCCGCCGAGCCCGGGGCCGAGGAACGCGACGGTGCGCAGCACCGGCCACCGGTCGCCGCGCAGCCGCAACCGGTGCACCCCGTAGAGGTAGAGCCCGGCGGCGAGCAGCAGGCCCAGCGTGAGCCAGCTCTCCAGCCGGGTCTCGGTGAGCACCCGGGCCACGGTGAACGGCGGTGGGGCGGCCTCGCCCCCCGCCGCCAGGGTCGCCGGTGCGGCGGCCGAGGTGACGGCGAGGATCTGATCGACGTGCAGCACGCTTTTCAGGGTAGGTCAGGCGAAGCGGACGACCACGATCGGGCCACTGCGGGCACCGGTTTGCCACCCCGCTGATCGTCGGTCCCGGTCAAGGGCAATAATGACCGCGTGACTGCGGCCCCAGCCATTGACAAGAGCCGGATCCACTCCCTGACGCGGCCGAACATGGTCAGCGTCGGGACGATCGTGTGGCTCTCCAGCGAACTCATGTTCTTCGCGGCGCTGTTCGCGATGTACTTCTCGATCCGCGCGGCGGCGCCGGAGCAGTGGGAGAAGCACACCGAGGTCCTCAACATCCCGTACGCGACCACCTTCACGGTGATCCTCGTGCTCTCCTCGGTGACCTGCCAGCTCGGTGTCTTCGCGGCCGAGAAGGGTGACGTCCACGCCCTGCGTCGGTGGTTCACGATCACCTTCGTGATGGGTCTGATCTTCGTGCTCGGCCAGGCGAACGAGTACCGGACCCTGGTGCACGAGGGCGTCAAGATCAACGAAGACGGTTACGGGTCGATGTTCTACCTGACCACCGGCTTCCACGGTCTGCACGTGACCGGCGGGCTGATCGCCTTCATCATCTTCATGGTCCGCACCACCATGGGTCGGTTCACCCCGGCCCAGGCGACCTCGGCGATCGTGGTGTCCTACTACTGGCACTTCGTCGACGTCGTGTGGATCGGGCTGTACGCCATGATCTACTGGCTTCAGTGATCTTGGCGCGTTCCGAACCGCGCCGCTGCTCCGTCCCCTGAGACAAGGTCCAACCGGTTAAGGACACAGGTCATGACTTCTGACAACGACCGCCGACGCGGTCTGCTCGCGCGGCTGCGCGGGCGGCCCGTGGCGCGCAGCAGGGGCCGCCGCCGGCTGGGTGCCGCGGTCCGGCTGGCCGCCGCGCTGATGCTGGCCGGCGGCGCCTACACCGTCTTCGCCCCGGGCGTGCAGGCGCAGGACAACCCGCCGCTGACCGCCGCCGGTAACGAGGGCAAGGCGCTGTTCGATGTGAGCTGCGTGACCTGTCACGGTCGCAACGCCCAGGGCGTCGAGGGTCGGGGCCCGAGCCTGATCGGCGTCGGGTCGGCCTCGGTCGAGTTCCAGGTCGGCAGCGGTCGCATGCCGATGGCCCGGCAGGAGGCGCAGGCCATGCGCAAGCCTCCGCAGTTCACCGACGAGCAGGTGCGCCAGCTCGGGCAGTACATCCAGGAGCTCGGCGGCGGCCCGCAGGTGCCCTCGGGCAACCTGCGCGACGGCGCCAACATGGCCACCGGTGGCGAGCTGTTCCGGATCAACTGCTCGCAGTGCCACGCGTTCGGCGGTGGCGGCGGGGCGCTCTCCTCCGGCAAGTACGCCCCGAGCCTCAAGCCGGCCAGCGACCGGCAGATCTACGCCGCCATGCTGAGCGGCCCGCAGAACATGCCGGTGTTCGGCGACAACCAGATCACTCCGCAGGAGAAGGCGGACATCATCGCCTACATCCAGGAGACGCTGAAGAGCGACCAGGACCAGGGCGGTTTCAACCTGGGCCGGTACGGCCCGTCGACCGAGGGTCTGGCGATCTTCCTGGTCGGCATCGTCGCGCTGGTCTTCGCGAGCCTGTGGATCGCGGGCAAGTCGTGACCCAGACGAACATCTGTATCATTGCCCTGGTGCCGGCCACCGGTGCCACGCGTAGCGAGGTGACGGCATGAGCACCCACACCGAGCACCAGGCCCCGCAGGGTCCGGAGCCGGTCGACGTGAACGACCCCCGGCTCTCCCGGTTCGAGATCGTCCAGGAGGGCGCCCGGCGGGACGACATCGAGATCGTCCACTACGAGGAGCAGGTCGTCCCGGGCAGCAAGGCGGAGCGCCGGCTGACCCGTACGGTCGCGCTGATGTTCCTGCTGACCGGCGTCGCCGCCACCGCCTTCCTGGTGATCTACATCTGGTGGCCGTGGCAGTGGGAGGCCGGTCGCGGCGGCGACAAGCTCTACACGCCGCTGCTCGGCCTGACCCTGGGCCTGGCCCTGCTCGGCGTCGGCTTCGGCATCCTGACCTGGGGCAAGAAGCTGCTGCCCAAGGAGGTCTCGATCCAGGACCGGCACGACCAGGGCGGCAACCCGGAGGATCGCAAGATCACCGGCGAGACCATGCTCTACCTGGCCGACGAGCTGGGCGTGAAGCGGCGTCCGCTGCTCGGCATCTCGCTGCTGGCCGGCCTGGCGCCGGTCGGCGCGGTCGCCGCGGCGCCGCTGATCGGTGGTCTGATCGAGCAGCCGCACAAGAACAACCAGATGTTCACCACCGGCTTCGCGCCGGCCGAGGGCGGTGAGAAGATCCGGCTGATCCGCGAGGACGGCCGGCCGATCCGCCCGGCGGACGTCAGCGTCGGCGGCCAGCTCACCGTGTTCCCGGGCATCGAGGGCGGCGTCAGCAACCGGCACGCCGACTCCCCGACCCTGCTGATCCACCTGCGCGAGGACGACGCGCAGAAGTCGCGCGCGGCCAACGAGCGCAAGGGCCGCGGCGACTTCATGTGGGGCAACTACGTCGCGTTCTCCAAGATCTGCACGCACGCCGGTTGCCCGGCCAGCCTCTACGAGCAGCAGACCAACCGCCTGCTCTGCCCCTGCCACCAGTCCCAGTTCCTCATCACCGACAACGCCAAGCCGATCTTCGGCCCGGCGAACCGGCCGCTGCCGCAGCTGCCGATCGAGGTGGACGAGGAAGGCTTCTTCGTGGCGAGGTCCGACTACACCGAGACCATCGGTCCCGACTTCTGGGAGCGGCCATGAAGCGCCGAAAGTTCGATGCGGCCGCGCTGCCGGCCAAGACCGCCGGGGCGGTGGACGACCGTTTCCAGGTCGCCACGCCGCTGCGCAAGCTGCTGAACAAGGTCTTCCCCGACCACTGGTCCTTCCTGCTCGGCGAGATCGCGCTGTTCTCGTTCGTGGTGCTGTTGCTGACCGGTGTGTTCCTGACCTTCTTCTACGAGCCGGCGATGACCGAGGTGACCTACGACGGCAGCTACGCGCCGCTGCGGGGCACCCCGATGTCGGCCGCGTACGCCTCCAGCCTGGACATCTCGTTCGACGTCCGGGGCGGTCTGATCATGCGGCAGATGCACCACTGGGCGGCCCTGCTGTTCATGGCCGCGATCGTGGTGCACATGCTCCGGGTCTTCTTCACCGGCGCGTTCCGCAAGCCGCGTGAGACCAACTGGATCATCGGCTCGCTGCTGTTCTGGGTCGGCTTCCTGGCCGGCTTCACCGGCTACTCGCTGCCCGACGACGGCCTCTCCGGCACCGGCCTGCGGATCGCCTCCGGCATCATCCTGTCGATCCCGGTGGTCGGTTCCTGGGTCAGCTCGTCGATCTTCGGCGGCGAGTTCCCCGGCATGATCATCATCAGCCGCTTCTTCATCGCCCACGTGCTGCTCATCCCGGGCCTGCTGGTGGCGCTGATCAGCGTGCACCTGGGCCTGGTGTTCAAGCAGAAGCACACCCAGTGGCCCGGCCCCGGCCGGACCAACGAGAACGTGGTCGGCGAGCGGATGTTCCCGCGCTACGCGCTCAAGCAGGGCGGCTTCTTCATGGTCGTCTTCGGCGTGATCGCGCTGATGGGTGGCCTCTTCCAGATCAACCCGATCTGGTACTTCGGCCCGTACGAGGCGTGGGTGGTCTCGGCGGCCAGCCAGCCCGACTGGTACGTCATGTTCCTCGACGGCTCGACCCGACTCATGCCGGGTTGGGAGATCAGCATCCCGATCGGCGACGGGTACGTCATCCCGCCGCTGTTCTGGCCGACGGTCGTGCTCCCCGGCATCCTGGTGGGCCTGTCGACGATGTACCCGTTCCTGGAGGCCCGCCGCCTCAAGGACTACAAGCACCACAACCTGCTCCAGCGGCCCCGGGACGTGCCGGCCCGGACCGCGGTGGGCGCGATGGCGGTCGCCTTCTACGTCGTGCTGACGCTCTCCGGCGGCAACGACGTGATCGCCGACAAGTTCCACATCAGTTTGAACGCGATGACGTGGGCCGGCCGGGTCGGTCTGCTGGTGATCCCGCCGCTGGCCTACTACGTCACCTACCGGATCTGCCTGGGTCTCCAGCAGCACGACCGGGAGGTGCTGGCCCACGGCGTGGAGACCGGCATCATCAAGCGGCTGCCCGACGGCCGGTTCGTCGAGGTCCACCAGCCGCTCACGTCGGCGGACGGGCACGACGGCCACGCGCCGGCGCTGGACTACGTCGGCTGGGTGGTGCCGAAGAAGATGAACCGGCTCGGTGCCCTCGGGCCCGCCATCCGGGGCTTCTTCTACCCGATCGAGAAGCCGGCCGAGGCGCCGGTCTCGCCGGGTCACCCGCCGGTCGAGCCCCGAGCAGAGCGGGAGGAGGTCGGCAGCGGCGAGAGCCGACGCTGACCCTTCCGGGTACGACTGACCGTGGCGCCCGCCGGATCCCTCCGGCGGGCGCCACGTCCGTTTCCGCCCCGGTCGGCGGTCCGGTGCGCCCCGGACGGGTGGAATCGCAGGAATAACCCCGGTCAGCCGGGTATCCGTGCGGTCCGACGTCTCATGGGGGAGGAACGCATGTGGGGAATCAAACGCCTGGGTCTGCTGGCCGCGCTGGTGGTCGTGGGGCTGGCGCCCGCCGCCGCGGCACAGGCCGCGGCGCAGCCGTCGACGCAGGACACCCAGTATCTGCAGGCGGTGCACCAGGTCAACCTGTTCGAGATCACCGCCGGTAACCTGGCCCAGCAGAAGGGCCAGAACCAGCAGGTCAAGGACCTGGGCAAGATGTTCGTCACGGACCACACCCAGCTGGACCAGACGGTCAAGTCGACCGCGCAGCAGCTCAACGTGCAGCTTCCGGCCGACCCGACCGCCGACCAGCAGAAGGTCCTCGACAAGCTGAACGGGCTCAGCGGCGCCCAGTTCGACAAGGCGTGGGTGACCGCCCAGCTCGCCGGCCACGTCCAGGCCATCCAGGCCACCCAGACGGAGATCTCGCAGGGCTCCGAGCAGTCGGTGGTGCAGCTCGCCCAGGACGCGCTGCCGGTCCTGCAGGCGCACTACGACGCGCTGGTGGCGCTGGCCCAGACGCTGGGTGTCCCGGTGCCGCAGACCAGCGCCAGCGGCACGCCCAGCCCGGGCGGCACCACGTCGCCGGCACCGGGCGGTACCGAGTCGTCCGCGCCGGGCGGCACCGGGACCGAGGAGCCCGCACCGGGCACCACGGAGACCCCGGCGCCCGCGCAGAGCTGACCAGACCGCACGACCGACGGTGGCCGGTCCGCCCCTCGCCGGGGTGGGCCGGTCACCGGCGTCTCAGTCGGCGCTGGCCAGCCCGATCGCGAACGCCTCCTCCAGGTCGTGCTGCGAGTAGGCCCGGAACGCGATGTGCGACTCGGTGTTGAGCACGCCGGGCACCTTGGAGATGCTCCCGGCGATGACCTGGGCGATCTGCTCGAACTCGCGGACCCGGACCATGGCGATCAGGTCGACGTGCCCGGCCACCGAGTAGACCTCGCTGACGCCGGGCAGGGCGGCCAGGTTCTCGGCCACCTCGGGGATGGAGTCGGTGGCGCAGTCGATCAGCACGATCGCGGTGATCACGGGACGTTTCTCCGTTCGTCGGCGACGAGCCCCATGCTAGAGCCCACGCCGGTCACCGCGCGGCCGGGACGGTCAGGTCGACGCCGGCCCGGATCACGCCGTCGAGGCGTTCCCCGGCGGCGACAGTCGCGCCCGGCCAGATCACCGACCGGTCGACCGCGCCGTGGACCCGCGCGCCGGCGCCGACCACCGAGCGGGTGACCGGCCCGTCCACCGTCGCGGACGGGTCGACCAGCCCGGCCGGACCGGCGGCGTGCAGGTTGGCCGCCAGGTAGTCGGCCGGTGTGCCGGTGTCGTAGAACGTTCCCGGGTAGCGGACCACGGTCAGCGCGCCGGCCGCCTCCGCCGGCCGCCACACCGCCCGGACCAGCTCGTCGAACGTGGCCGGCAGGTCCCGGACCAGGCGCCAGGGCAGCAGCGACAGACCGGCGAAACGGTGGCCGGCGAAGGTGCCGGGGGCGGCCGGCTCGTCCGCCGGCCGACCGAGCAGGCGTACGCTCCGCCCGTCCCAGCCGTCACACAGCGCGGCCACGTCGGGGCCGGGTGGCGCCGCCGGGTCGGCCAGGTACGCGTCGGCGTTGGCGACCAGCACGCCCCGCCCGGCGATCCAGTCGCGCAGCCGGCCGACGCCGCCGGCGGTGCCCAGCGGTTCGCCCGGCTCGACGGAGAGGTGGGCCCGGTCGCCGACCCATGCGGTCACCTGGTCGCCCAGGTAGCAGGCGTTCACCGCGACCCGCTCGGGGCCGATCAGGCCGAGGCCGGCCAGCCGGGCCAGGGCCCGGTCGAGCAGCGGCACGTTGCCGACCGGGCAGAGCGCCTTGGGCACCCGCTCGGTGAGCGGGCGCAACCGGGTGCCCGCGCCGGCCGCCAGCACCACCGCGCACACCTCGACCCCGGCACGCGGTTCGGGGCTCATGCGGCCGGGGGCACGGGCGGCGGGACCTCGCCGGCGCGTGGGCCGATGCCGTAGTGGGCCAGCAGGTTGGCGGTGGCGCGGCTGAGCCGGGGCAGATCGTCGAGCGGGTGCCAGGCGGCTTCCAACACCTCGGCCCCGTCCACCTTCAGCGTGGTGCTCGACGCCGGCACCGTCACCTCGAAGACCACGTCCACCCAGCCCTTGGCGTGCACCACCGCGTTCGGCACCGCCGGCCGGAGCCGGTCGGGGGAGAGCCGGACGCCGGACTCCTCGTGCAGCTCCCGGGCGGCGCCGACCACCGGGGGCTCACCGCGTTGCAGCAGGCCGGCGGGGAGGCTCCAACTGTGGCCGGGGGGTTGGCGCAGCAGCAGGATCCGTCCCGCGCCGGTGGCCTCCGCGTCCCGGACCAGCGTGACCGCACCGACGATGTACTTCGGCACCGCCAGCCGGACCAGCCGGCGCCGCAGCGGGACCGGCAACCGGTAGAAGAGGCGGTAGCCGAAGGCCCGTCCGGTGGCACGCGCGCGGGGGATCATGCGTTCAGGCTAGTGGCCGGCGGGTCGGCGGGGGCGAAGGCCCTTCACCCTACTGCCGGTGGTCGACCAGGTCGATGAGTTGCTGGACCACCGTGTCCGGCTCGACCGAGCGGTCGAAGACCGCAACCAGCAGCGTCTCCAGGTCGGGGTAGCCCAGCTCCTCGGAGAGCCGCAGCAGGGGCAGGTCGCTGGCCAGGCCCCGGTTGTGTTTGCGCAGCGCCAGGCCGATCGAGGCGCGGCCGAGCCGGACCTTGTCGGCGATCGAGATGCCCGGCTCGGTGTGCTCGGCGAACCACCTGTTGATCTGCATCTGGGCGTGCGGGGACTTGACGAAGCCCAGCCACTCCCGGCGCGGACCGCGAGGCGCGACGTCGGCCTCGAAGCCGCTCTCCGCGTCGCTCTCGGTGAAGATCTCCACCACGTCGCCCTCCTCCAGCTCGGAGGAGAGCGGGGCCAGTCGGCCGTTGATCCGGGCGGCGAGGCAGTGGTCGCCGCGTTCGGTGCCCAGCTCGTACGCGAGGTCGACCGGGGTGGCCCCGGCCGGCAGCACCAGCTGCCGACCGTCGGCGACCACCTGGATCTGCGCCTCCGACAGGTCACAGCGCAGCGACGCCATGAACTGGGTCGGGTCGACGGTGTCCTGCTCCCAGTCGAGCACCCGGCGCAGCCAGGACAGCTCGTCCGTCCGGTCGGCGGCCCGGCCGGCGGCGCGCGGGAAGCGGTAGTGGGCGGCCACGCCGTACTCCGCGGAGCGGTGCATCTCGGTGGTGCGGATCAGCACCTCGACCGTACGGTCCTGCGGGCCGCAGACGCTGGTGTGCAGCGACCGGTAGAGGTTGTTCTTCGGTGAGGCGATGAAGTCCTTGAAGCGGCCCGGAACCGGTCGCCAGAGCCCGTGCACGGCGCCCAGCGCGGCGTAGCAGTCGGTCGCCGGGCCGTCCACCACGATGGCGATGCGGGGCAGGTCGTACGGGGCGGCGTGGCCGCCGGCGACGGTGTCCTTCCAGATCGAGTACAGGTGCCGCGGGCGGGGGGAGACGTCGGCGTCCACCCGGCTGCGGCGCAGCGCCGCCCGGGTGCGGGCCACCACGTCGGCGAGGTAGGTGTCCCAGCCGGGCCGGTCGTGCACGAACCGGGCGATCCGCGCGTGCTCCTCGGGCCGCAGGTGCAACAGCACCACGTCGTCCAGCTCGCGTTTGAGCGTCTGGATGCCCAGCCGGTCGCAGAGCGGGACCAGCACGTCGAGGGTCTTGCGGGCGATCCGCTCCCGAGATGCGGCGGAGCGGACGCCGAGCGTCCGCATGTTGTGCAGCCGGTCGGCCAACTTGATGACCAGCACCCGGACGTCCTTGCCGGCCGCCACGATCATCTTGCGGACGGTCTCCGCCTCGGCGGCCTTGCCGTAGAACGCCTTGTCGAACTTGGTCACGCCGTCGACCAGGTGGGCCACCTCGCCGCCGAAGTCCTCCTGGAGCGCCTGGAGCGTGTAGCGGGTGTCCTCCACCGTGTCGTGCAGCAGCGCGGCGACCAGCGTGGTGGTGTCCATGCCGAGGTCGGCGCAGATCTGCGCCACCGCGAACGGGTGGGTGATGTAGGGCTCGCCGCTCTTGCGGAACTGACCGCGGTGCATGTTCTCGGCGATCGTGTACGCCCGGCGCAGCACCGAGACGTCGGCGCTGGCGTGGATGCCACGATGGGCGCGGACCAGCGCGGTGACCGGGTCGCCGTCGGCGGTGGGCCAGGTGAGCAGCGAACGCAGCCGGCGGGTGAGCGGTAGCTCGCCCTGGTTCGGAAGGGCGCCGCCCAGGGCGGCGCCGTGTCCGGCGTCGACGTCCACCTGGGACACCTCCTCACCCGGCCCGCGATCACCGGGGCCGGTGACCGGGAGCAGACCCGCGAATCGGGCAGTGCTGCACTTCTTCAACAGCCTAAGGGAGTCGGCGTCGTCCGATCGGACACTTGGTCATGAGCGTTCGGTCGAGAGTTGGTGGGATCCGCCGTTCTCGGCCTTCGCCAGCAGGTCGCGGAAGCGCCCCGCGCCGGCCACCGGCGAGGCCCATCCGGCGGTGCTCTCGACCAGCCGCGTCTCCGGCCGTTCCAACCAGGACAGGATCCGCTCGGTCTCCTCGGCGGTGGCCGCCGGCACCGGACCGTGCCCGGGCAGCACCGTCTCGGCGGTGGCCCGGATCGCCGCGATGGTCGGTCGTGGGTGGACACCGGGTGGCGACACGCCGGCCCCGGCGAGCCGCCCGTGCCGGACCAGCGCCAGCTCCCAGCCGCCCCGGGCGGCGGGTCGGGCGGCGGCCAGCTCGGCGATGCCGGTCAACGCCGCCAGGCGCTGCATCCGGACCGCCGCGCGCAGCACCGCGACCAGCCGGCCCCGCGCCACCGCCGCCTCCTCGTAGCGCTGGGCGGCGGACAGCACCTCGATCCGGGCGAGCAGGGCGTCGACCACCACGGCGGGATCGTCGCGGGTGGCGGTGCGGAACGGGGTGGCGGCGGCGTGTTCGTACTCCTCCGGGGTGATCCGGTGCTCGCAGGGCGCCGGGCAGCGACCCAGCTCGGCCAGCGCGCAGGCCGGCATGGTGGTGCGCCGGGAGAGCCGGTGGGTGCACTGACGCAGCGGCACCGCGTCGTGGAAGCCGGCGGCGGCCAGCTCCGCGGCCTGTCGGGACCGGAACGGGCCGAGGTAGGCGGTGTCGGTGGGGCCGAGGTCCCGGACGACCGACAACCGGGGGTACGCCTCGTCGGTGAGCTTCAGCCAGACCTGGCGCTCCGGGTATTTCGACCGGCGATTGTACGGCGGGGCGTGCGCGGCGATCAGCCGCAGCTCGCGAACCTCGGCCTCCAGCGAGTGGGCGCACTCGACCGCCTCCACCCGCTCGGCGGCGGCCAGCATCTCGGAGATCCGGGCCCGTTTCTCGCCGGCGGTGAAGTAGCTGCGCACCCGGGTGGCGATGTCGCCGGACGTGCCGACGTAGAGCGGCCGGTCGTCGGCGGCCCGGAAGATGTAGACGCCGGGCACCTTCGGCAGCCCCTCGGCGAGGTGCCGCTTGCGGCGCTGGGTCGGGGTGACCGCCCGGGCGAACTCGATCGCCTCGCCGATCGTGTCGACCCGGTGCCCGCCCAGGCGGCCGATCAGCCCGTGCAGCACGTCGACGGTGGCCTTGGCGTCGTCGAGCGCCCGGTGGGTGGGTTGGGTGGCGGTGCGGAAGTAGCCGGCCAGCGTGCCCAGCTTGCGGTTGGGCACCTCGTCGCGGGTGAGCACCCGCCGGGCCAGCGCGGCGGTGTCCAGCACCCGCGGGTTGGGCCAGCGGTAACCGTGTTTCGCGCAGGCCGCCTTGAGGAAGCCCACGTCGTAGGGGGCGTTGTGGGCGACCAGCACGGCGTCGGTGAGGAACTCCAGGAAGCTCGGCAGCACCTGCTCGATCGGTGGGGCGGGCACCAGCATCGCCTGGGTGATCCCGGTCAGCACGGTGATGAACGGCGGGATCGGCACGCCCGGGTTGACGAGCGTGGCGAGCACGCCCAGCTCCTCGCCGCCGCGGACCTTCACCGCGCCGATCTCGGTGATCCCGCCGCCGTCCGGCGCGCCGCCGGTGGTCTCCAGGTCGACCACCACGAAGGTGGTCGCGTAGAGCGGCAGCGCGGGGTCGACGCCGCTGCCCGCCGCCCGGTCCAGACCGGCCAGCGACTCCTGGACGTACTCCGTTCCCGTCACCAGCGGGACGGTAACGGCACGGTCCGACACTCGCGTCACTCCGGCCCCGCCGATACCACGGGGGTACGATGAGAGATCGGCTCACTCACCGGGCGGTGGGCCCGTTCGGGGTGGGAGACTTGCCACATGCCCCTCACCGAGCCGCACGACGACCGCTCCTCCGCGGAGGAGCCGGTGGTCGGCGCGCCCGAGCCCGGTGAGGACCCGTCGCCGCCCGAGCCCGAGCCCACCCTCCCCGAGCCGGTCCGCCAGCGGATCGTCACGCTGACCGCCGCGGTCCTGCCCGGCCTGCCCGCCGACGAGGTGCCGGTGCCGCTGCGCCGAGTCGCCAAGTTCGCTCCCAACCGCCGCGCCCGGCTCGGCGCTCCGGCGATCGCCGCCCAGCTCACCGCCGACCCGCTGTTCCGGCAGCGGGTCACCGCGCGGGTGCTGGCCGACGCCGGTGACCTCGGCGCGGCGGTGGTCGAGGGCACCGCGCCGGCCGCCGCCGACCCGGTCGAGGTGGCCGCGCTGGCCTACCTGGCCCGGCCCCGGGGCTGGCGGGAGCTGATCGAGGCCAGCGGCGAGGCGGTGCGCGCCGAGGCGGACAGCGCGGTCGTGGCCGAGTTGGTCCGGGAGGCCGAGCAGCGGGCCACCCGCGCCGAGCACGACCGGGCGGTGGCCCGGGTCGAGGCCGAGAAGCTCCGCGACGAGCTGGCCCGGGTCCGCGAGGAGCTGGGTCAGCTCCGCGAGGAGGCCCGGCAGTTGGCCCGTACCCTGCGGGAGACCCAGACCCGGGAGCGCCGGGCCACCGAGCTGCTGGCCACCGAACGGGGCCGGGCGGCCCGCGCGGCGGCCGACGCGGACGCCGAGCTGCGCCGCGCCCGGGCCCGACTGGCCGAGGCGGAGGCCGCCGCCGGGGTGGCCCGGGCCAGCGCCAAGGAGGCCCGCTCCGTCGACGACGCCCGGCTGTGGCTGCTGCTGGAGACGATCGGCCAGGCCGCGGTCGGGTTACGCCGGGAGCTGGCGCTCGACCCGGTGGACACGCTGCCGGCGGACTTCGTCGCCGACGCGTTCGCCGACCAGCCCGGCGCCGCCCAGGCCGGGCCGGCGACCCGGGCCCGCGACACCGACGACCCGGCCCGGCTCGACCAGCTCCTCGCGCTGCCCCGGGCGCACCTGGTGGTGGACGGCTACAACGTCACCAAGCGCGGCTTCGGGGAGATGTCGCTGGAGCAGCAGCGCAAGCGGCTGATCACCGGGTTGGGCGGGATCGCTGCGCAGACCGGGGACGAGGTCACCGTGGTCTTCGACGGCGCGGAGCGGATCCACGGGCTGCCGCCGGCCCCGCGCGGGGTGCGGGTGCTCTTCTCCCGCAAGGGCGAGACCGCGGACGAGCTGATCCGGCGGCTGGTCCGCGCCGAGCCGGCCGGCCGGCCGGTGGTGGTGGTCTCGTCGGACCGCGAGGTCGCCGACGGGGTACGCCGGCACGGCGCGTACCCGCTGGGCGCCGACTCGTTGCTGCGCCGGCTCGCCCGCTCCTGACCCGCTCGCGCCGCTTCGGCGGAGTGGTGACTGGATGATCGTTTTCGGGGTGGGTGCTGCCTCGTTGTCCGGTTCTGTCGTACCCGACGCATAGCCTTGCGGTGACCGACGGTGGTGATCCCTTCCCCGACCGCCACCGGCGACCGCGTCAGGAGGCGTTCATGCTCATCGACTGCGACGGCTGCGGCATCCGCGGCGCCGGCTGCGCCGGGTGCCTGGTGACCGCGCTGCTCGACTCCGAATCCCCGGCGGCCGACCTGGGCCCGGCCGAGCACCGGGCGATCGAGGTGTTCGCCCGGGCCGGCTTCGACGTGGAGGTGCTGCCACCGGCGGCCACCCCCGCCTCCGCACCCGCACCCCGCCGCGCCACCCGCCGCCGGGTGGCGTGACCCGCTGGCCCTGCCCCGGTCGGCCGCCGACATGTCGCGGGCTCCTGCCGCCGGGGCGTGACCCGGACCCCGGTGCGTCCCGGGCGTGTCGCGGCAGCCAGACAGATGCGTCGTGAGCGATATACCCGTCTGTCATAAATATGACCGACAGGTATATCGCTCGCGGGCCAATACTGCCCGCTGTCCGCCGGGCCTGCCGCCCGCCGTTCGCCGCCCGCGGCCGGCCGCCCGGTTCCTGTCGTCCGCGGGAGGCTGACGCGAGGCGAGACGCCAGGTGCGCGCCGGCCCGACCGCCCGGCGGAGGGTGCGGCCGGGCGGGTGGGGCGGCAGCCGTCGTCGGTCGGGCACCGGAGCGGAATCGTTCGGGCCGGGCAATAGGATGGGCGGTCACGGTGGAGGGGAGCGGCATGACGCGGACGGGTGGCGACGGCGGGGTGGGGCGGTGAGCCCGCGCGGCTGGGCGCTGCTGACCCTGGCCGGGCTGGCGGTGGCGCTCGTCGTCACCGTGGCGCTGCTGGTGCCGTGGAGCCGGCCGCCGGCGCCCCGCACCGACCAGCTCGCCGCGTTGCGGGCGCTCCCGGTCGAGCAGGTGGCCCGAGGTCGGGCGTTCAGCGGCGCGTTGCGCCCGGCCGGCTGGTCGGCGCTCGTGGTCGGTCTGGTGGTGGCGCTGCTGCTCGGGCTCACCCCGCTGGGCGGGCGTCTGGTCGAGCTGGCCGGCCGGCCCCTCGGGGGGCACTGGGTGGCCCAGGCCGTGCTCGGCGGGTTGGGCGTCATGTTCCTCGCCGACCTGCTCACCCTGCCGTTCGCGGCCTGGCGACGCACCGTGCTGGTCCGCTACGGGCTGAGCACCCAGGGCTGGGGCGGCTGGGCGGTCGACCTGCTCAAGTCGTACGCGGTCAGCGCGGTCATCGGCGCGCTCGTCCTGCTCGCCTTCTACTCGGTGGTCCGGCTCGCCCCCCGGTGGTGGTGGGTGTACGGCGCGGCCGGCGCCGCCGCCCTGGTGGTGATCCTGTCGTTCGTGCTGCCGGTGCTCGTCGAACCGGTGTTCAACAGGTTCACCCCGATGGAACCGGGCCCGCTGCGCACCGAGCTGACCACCATGGCCGCCCGGGACGGGGTCCCGGTCCGCGACGTGCTGGTCGCCGACGCGTCCCGGCGAACCCGGGCGGTGAACGCCTACGTCTCCGGGCTCGGGCCGACCCGGCGGGTGGTGGTCTACGACACGCTGCTGCGCGAGGCGGAACCGGCGGAGGTGACCAGTGTGGTCGCCCACGAGCTGGGGCACGCCAAGGACCGCGACGTCTGGACCGGCACGCTGATCGGCGCGCTCGGCGCCGCCGCCGCGGTGGTGGCGCTGTACCTGGTCGGCTCCTGGACCCCGCTGCTGCGGCTGGCCGGCGTCGACTCCATCGCCCAGCCGCGGGCGTTCCCGCTGCTCGTCGCGCTGGTCACGGTGGTCGGGCTGGTGGCCACCCCGGTGCAGGCGCTGGTCTCCCGACGGGTGGAGGCGCGGGCCGACGCGCACGCGCTGGCGCTCACCGGCGACCCGGCGACGTTCGAGGCGATGCAGCGCCGGCTGGCCGGGGTGAACCTGGCCGACCCCGACCCGCCGCGCTGGGAGTACCTGTGGTCGGCGTCCCACCCGTCCACCGTGGAGCGGATGGCCGCTGCCCGCGCCTACGCCAGGGAGCACGGCCGATGAGCCGCACGTTGCTGATCACCAACGACTTCCCGCCCCGTCCCGGCGGCATCCAGTCCTTCGTGCACAACCTCGCGGTGCGCCAGCCGCCCGGCTCGGTGGTGGTCTACGCGTCGAGCTGGCGGGGCGCGGAGAAGTTCGACGCCGACCAGCCGTTCGAGGTGGTCCGGGAACGCACCCGGGTGCTGCTGCCCACGCCGCTGATCGCCCGTCGGGCCGCCCGGCTGGCCCGGGCGTACGACTGCGACACGGTGTGGTTCGGCGCGGCGGCGCCGCTGGGGTTGCTCGCGTCGGGGCTGCGCCGCCGGGCCGGGATCCGCCGGGCGGTGGCGCTGACGCACGGGCACGAGGTCGGGTGGGCCGCGTTGCCCGGCGCCCGGTCGGCGCTGCGGCGCATCGGCCGGGGCGTGGACGTGACCACCTACCTCGGCGAGTACACCAGGGTGCGGCTGGCCCGGGCGTTGGACGGGCTGACCGAGCTGCGCCGCCTCGCGCCCGGCGTCGACGTGGAGACCTACCATCCCGGCGTCGACGGCGAGCCGGTCCGGGCGCGGCTCGGCCTCGCCGACCGGCCGGTGGTGGTGTGCGTGTCGCGACTGGTGCCGCGCAAGGGGCAGGACGCGCTGATCCGGGCGTTGCCGGAGATCCGCCGCCGGGTGCCGGACGCCGCGCTGCTGGTGGTCGGCGGCGGGCCCTACCGGGCCGCCCTGGAGAAGCTGGCCCGGCAGGCCGGGGTGGAGCGGGACGTGGTCTTCACCGGCTCGGTGCCCAGCGCCGACCTGCCCGCGCACTACGCCGCCGGTGACGTCTACGCGATGCCCTGCCGCACCCGCAACCGTGGCTTGGACGTGGAGGGCCTCGGCATCGTCTACCTGGAGGCGAGCGCGACCGGGCTGCCGGTGGTGGCGGGCGACTCCGGGGGCGCGCCGGACGCGGTCCGCGAGGGGGAGACCGGGTACGTGGTCCGGGGCCGGGACGTCGCCCAGCTCGCCGACCGGGTGGCGACCCTGCTCGCCGACCGTGACCTCGCCCGCCAGCTCGGCGCGGCCGGCCGGGCCTGGGTCGAGCGGGAGTGGCGCTGGGAGACCCAGGCCGAGCGGATGGCCACGCTGCTCGCCGGCTGACCCAGCGCGTCGCTGCCGCCGTTCGGTCGACCGGGCTGCCGCCGCGCCGGTCCGCCGCGTTCCGTCATGCCGATGAGCTGCCCCGTCGCGCCGTGGCGACCGGCAGTTTTCTGGTCAGCGTCGAGCCAGCGGGATGCGTCCGGCCCGTTGTTACGTTCCCTCCGCACCTCGATTTACATCGATGGATAAGAAGGGAAGGTGCCCGAATGCGCAAGACCCGTGGTTCGCCGACCGGACGGCGGCGGGCGGTCGCCCCGCTGCTCGCGGTGGCGCTCGGAGCGGCGGCCGTGCCGTTCACCCTGGCGGCCCCGGCCAGCGCCGACATCCGCAGTTGTGGATCGATGAGCGTCACCACGCAGCTCCAGCCGATCAACGGCACGGGGCAGGCGATGCTCACCATCCACGTCTCGGGAGCCAGCTACACCTCCTACGGATACCGGTTCACCGGCGGCGCCGGCACCGGTGGCGGGAACGGGGTCATCCCCGCCTTCCCGGGCGACGCCACGGTCTGGCTGAAGAGCGGACCGGGCGCGGTCACCAACTGGACCGACGTCTATCTCAGCTCCGGCTACGACAGCTGCACCATCCGTTACCTGGTGGACTCCACCTACGTGGCCTGACCACGTGGGTGCGGCACCTCCACCGCATCGAGGAAGGAAACGACATGAGCGTGAAGAAGAAGGCCGCCGCCGTGGCGGTCGCCGGAGTGGCGATGGCCGGCGTGATCGTCGGCCCGGCCGGCCCGGCCAGCGCCGCCGCCGGCTCGTGCACCTGGTCCAACGTCAACGGCGCGAACTTCTACACCACCGTCGCCTCCGGCGGCACCGCCATGTACCGGGTGTACTTCAACGGCATCTACTCCTACAACGGGTTCCGCACCTCGTTCGACAACCCGTACGCGACGAGCATCTACACCAGCCCGCGCGCGACGATCACCGTCCAGGTGGTCGACTACACGGCGGGCGCGAACACGCAGACCATCTGCGGCAGCAGCTTCTAGTTCCTCGAGGCGCGGGGCGGGTCGGTACGCCGGCCCGTCCCGCGCCCACGGCCGGCCCGGATCAGGTCGGCCCGTCGGCGAGCAGCCGACGCATCCCGGTCTCGCCCCGCGGATGCCCGACCTCCCGGTAGATGGCCAGCGCCTGGCGGGCCGGGCCGGCTCCGCGACCGGCGGCCCCGGTCAGCCGTTCCACCCGTGCCCGCCCGGCGAGCGCGTCGGCGTGCAGCAGCCGCCACCGCAGGGCGCCGCTGCTGGCGGTGGCCCGCTCCGCGAGCCGTCTCGCCGCCTCCGGCTCACCGTCGGCGGCGTTGAGCAGAGCCAGACCGACCATGGCGCGCACCTCACCCGGGCGGTGGCGGACGTCCCGGGCGGTACGCAGCGCCATCAGGTGCCGCTCCCGGGCACCCCGGGGGTCCCCGGCCGCGCGGGCGAGATCACCGAGGACGTTGAGCGCGTCGACCTCGCTCGTCGCGTACCCGATCTCCCGGGCCCGGTCGAGCGCCTCAGTCGCGTGCCGGCGGGCCCGATCGTCGTCGCCGAGATCCCGCCAGACCAGCGCCAGCGTGCGCGACGCCTCGGCCTCGCACATCCGGAAGGCGGTCTCCCGGGCGATCAGTGCGGCCCTGGACAGGCAGCTGAGCGCGGTGTCGAGCTGCCCGAGCAGCCGGTGGACGTCGCCGAGGTTGAGCAGCGAGATGGCCTCCCCGGTGCGGGAGCCGAGCCGGCGTTCCAGGGCGAGCGACTCGTCGTACAGCTCGACCGCCCGGTGCAGCCGGCCCAGGTCCTGGCAGATCAGGCCGAGATTGTTCAGGTTGATCGCCTGCCCGGCCAGTCGGCCGGTGCGGCGGTTCAGGTCGAGTGCCCGCTCGTAGTGGCCCACCGCGTCGTCCGGCTGCCCGTCCATCTGGTCGAGTTCGCCGAGGGTGCCCAACGCCGCGGCGGCGGCGTCGAGCCAACCCGACTCCTCGGCGAGACCGAGCATCCGGAGCGCGTGCCGACGCGCCGGCGAGGTCAGGTTCCGGCGGATCAGGCAGCCGGCGAGGTTGAGGTGGGCGGCGGCCTGACCTCGAAGGTCGCCGTCGGCGGTGGCGGCGGCGAGCGCGGCGTTGCCCACGGCGAGCCAACCGACGTCGTCGGCGCCCAGGGTGAAGTGCCCGCGCAGCGCGTCACCGAGCCGCCAGGCGACGCTCCGCAGGCCCAGGCGGGCGGCCCGGGTGATCACCGCGATCAGGTTGCCCCGCTCGGCGTCCAGCCAGGCGGCGGCGGACGCCTCGTCGGGGAAGGCGACGTCCGCCGTGTTGTCGCCGGCCGTCCTCGCGTCGGCGCCGTCGTCCGCCGCGCCGCCGTCGTCCGCGCCGCCGTCGTCCGCGCCGCCGTCGTCCGCCGCGCCTCCGTCGGTGCCCGCTGCGCCGGCGCCGTTGTCCGCCGCGCCTCCGTCGGGGTCCGTCGCGGCGTCGGCCGGCAGCCGGAGCATCGTCGGATAGAGCACGTCCGCGGCTTCGTGCACCCGCGCCAGGTGGTGCCGGCACCACCGCTGCACCGCCGCCCGCCGCTGCGCCGGGGTGTCCTCCCGCCGCGCCCGGTCGCGCGCGTACAGCCGCAGCAGGTCGTGGCAGCCGTACCGGTCGGGCGGCGCCCACCGCAGCAGGTGGGCGCGGCAGAGCAACGCCAGGAGCCGCCCGGTCTCCGCCTCCGGCCGGGCCACCAGGGCCGCCGCCGTGGCCGGCGTGACGTCGTGCAGCGGCAGCACGCCGAGGAGCCGGAAGAGCCGACGGGCGTCGGCGGGCAACCGCCGGTACGACAGGAAGAACGCGGCGGGCAGCGCCGACTCCGTCTCGTCGGCGAGCGACAGCGCGGACAACCGGTTCGCCGAGATGATCTCCGCGACGTACCCGGCGATCGGCCGGTCGCCCCGGTCCAGCAGGTTGGCGGCGGCGATCTGCAACGCCAGCGGCAGCGCGCCGCAGGCGTCGACGAGGTTCCGTACCGCCTCCGGTTCGGCGTCCGTGCGACGGTTGCCGAGCCGCCGCGCGAGCAGGGCGTGCGCGTCGGCGGGGGAGAGCACCTCCAGGCCCAGTCGGATCGCGCCCTGCCGGGCGACCAGGCCGGAGAGCTGACCGCGGCTGGTGACCACAGTGACGCACCGGGGCCCGCCGGGAAGCAGCGGACGCACCTGCGCCGCGTCCGCCGCATTGTCCAGCACCACCAGCAGCGCACGTTCGGCGGTGAGACTCCGGAACATGTCCGTCGCCTCGTCCTGTTCCGGGGGCACCCGGTCGCCGGGCACGCCCAACGCCCGGAGGAACCGGGCCAGGACGTCGATCGGGCGGGCCGCCGTCTCCGCCGAGAAGCCGCGCAGGTCGACGAAGAGCTGACCGTCCGGAAACCGCTCCCGGACCCGCTGTGCCCAGCGCACGGCAAGGGCCGTCTTCCCGATGCCGGCCATTCCGGTGATCACGAAGGTGGTGCCGGGAGCGGCGTCGCCCCGTTCGGCGCGGATCGGCTCGTCCAGGCGGTGGAGGTGGTCCGCGCGACCGACGAACGGCACCATGTCCGGTGGGAGCTGGGCGGGGCGCAACGGCCCGGTGTCGTACCCGGCGGCAGCGGTCGGTCCGGACGGTGGGGCCGGTACGGCGTCGTCCGCCCCGGCGATCCCCGGCCGACGGCGCAGCACCGCCACGTACGCGGAGCGCAACGCGTCGCCGGGATCGAGGCCGAGTTCCTCGGCGAGCCGGGCCCGGACCACCCGGAAGACGTCGAGCGCGGCCGCCGGCTCGCCCTGGGCCAGCAACGCCCGCATGAGTCGGGCGTGCAGCCCCTCGTGCAGCGGTTCGTCCGCGACGACCCGCCCCAACGCGAGCACCGCCTCCCGGTGGCGACCGACGCGGGCGGCCCGGTCGGCGAAGCGCGCCGCCGCGTCGACCCGTCGCCGGCCCAGCTCCACCGTCCACGGGTGCCCGGTCAGCCGGGGCTCGGCCCCGGCCAGGACCGGCCCCCGCCAACACCCCAGCGCCGCCCCGACCGCCTCGGCCACGGCAGCCGGATCGGCGTCGGACGACCCGTCGGGGGAGACGAGGCGATCGGCGTCCGCGAGGAACGCGTCGAAGGCGGCGACGTCCGACTCGCCGGGCGACAGGTCGAGCCGGTACCCGCCGTTGACGTGCGCCAGCAGCTGGTCGCCGGGGTGCGGCCCGGCCCTGCCGGGCGCGGCGTCGGCGAGGTCCCGCCGCAGGCGGCTCACGTAGACGTGGACCAGGTTGACCGCCGTCCGTGGCGGGTCGTCCGCCCAGAGCACGTCGACGATCTCCTGTTGACCGACCACCCGACCAGCCCCCAGGGCGAGCAGCGCCAGCAGACACCGCTGGTTCGCCGAGCCGAGCCGCAGCGGCCGGTCGCCCCGGCGGACGTCCAACGGCCCGAGCACGTCCACCCGCAGCGCGCCGGTGCCCGCCCCGGCCGCCCGGCCCACCACCGCCCGCAGCTCATCGCGTTCCGCCGGGGAGAGACGCAGGGCGTCGGCCAGGCCGTCGAGCGCGGGAGCGTGTGGCCGGCGGGTCCGGCCGCGTTCGAGGTCACGCAGCGTGCGTACGCTCACGCCGGCCCGGGTCGACAGCTCCGCCTGGGTGAGACCGGCCCGGAGCCGGTACCCGCGTACCAGCGCGCCGACGCCTGACGCGCCCGCAGCCGTGCCGGCCGTCACCCGGTGGTCCGTTCGCCATGCACGGTCCACATTGTGCCGTCGATCGGCCCCCGTCTCACACCCCGGCGTGGACCACGTGGGCGGTCGCGGGGCCGGGGCGGCCGAAGTGCCAGCCCTGACCGGCGTCGCAGCCGATGGCGCGCAACCGGTCCGCCTGGCCGGCCGTCTCCACCCCCTCGGCGGTGACCGTGAGGTCCAGGGCGTGCGCCAGCGAGACCAGCGAGGCGAGGATCCGTTCGTCGGTACGGCCGCCCGGGTCGCCGGCCGGCGCGCGCAGCCCGGTCACGAACTCGCCGGCCACCTTCAACTCGGTCACCGGCAGGTCCCGCAGGTACGCGAGATTGCAGTACCCGGTGCCGAAGTCGTCGATCGCCACCCGGATGCCGAGATCGCCGAGCACCCGCAGCGCCCGGACCGGCTCGACCACGGTGCTCATCATGGTGCTCTCGGTGACCTCCAGTTGCAGCCGTTCCGGGGGCAGGCCGGTGCGGCCGAGCACGCCCCGCACCTCGGGCACCAGGTCGGCCCGGTGCAACTGGCGTACGGCCAGGTTGACGCTGACGAACGGCGCGTCGCCACCCGCCGCAGACCAGGTGCCCGCCTCGCGGCACGCCTCGGCCAGCACCCAGCTGCCGAGCCGGACGATCAGGCCGGTCTCCTCGGCCAGCGGGATGAAGCTGTCCGGCCGGAGCACCCCCAGCTCCGGGTGGCGCCAGCGCACCAGCGCTTCCATGCCGAGCACCCGGCCGTCACGCAGCGACGTCAGCGGCTGGTAGTCGAGGTAGAACTCGCCCCGGTCCAGCGCGGCCGGGATCGCCGCGGAGAGCGCGTACCGGGCCAGCTCGCGGCGGTTCCGGTCGGCGTCGAACAACGACCAGCGGGCCCCGCCGGCGGCCTTGGCCCAGTGCAGCGTGCTGTCCGCGGCGCGCATCAGCTCCATCGGCGAGGTGCCGGCCACCGGCCGCTCCACGATGCCGATGCTCGCCGACACCGTCAGCTCGTGCCCGTCGACGAGCGCGGGCTCGCGTACCGCCTCCAGCGCCGCCTCGGCGACCTTGACCACGTCGTCGGTGCCGGCGGTGCGCTCCACCAGGATCACGAACTCGTCGCCGCCCAGGCGGGCCACCAGGTGCTCGCCGAGCGTCCGGCGCAGCCGCTGCGCCACCGCCACCAGCAGCGAGTCGCCGACCTGGTGACCGAGGGAGTCGTTGACCACCTTGAACCGGTCCAGGTCGAGGAAGCAGACCCCGATCCGGTCCGCGCCCCGGCCGGGCGCGACGATCGCGGCGGTCAGCCGCTCGGTGAACAGCGTGCGGTTCGGCAGGTCGGTCAGCGGGTCGTGGGTGGCCTGGTGCCGGAAGCGGGCCTCGCTGTCCCGCAGCGCCCGTTCGGCCTGGGCGCGCGCCATCATGGCGGCCCGCCGGATGGACTCCTGCTCGTCCAGCGTGCGGTCGCGCAGCGCCCGGGCGTACCCGGTGGCGACGGTGGCGAGCAGCCGGGACATCCGGTCCTCGACGTCGTCGACGTCCAGGTCGAGGTCGCGGACCAGCCGGAGCTGGATCACCTCGACGGTGCGACCCAGGCCCTCGGCGGAGGCGATGTGCGACTGCACCAGCTCCGCGCCCACCTGCTGGCCGATCCGCAGGTCGAACGGGTCGGCGCGCATCGCCTGGGCGAGCCGCTCGGTGAGCCGTTGCAGCATCTCCTCCAGCTGCGCCTGGGTCATCGGCAGGTAGCTGGTCCCGGAGACCGCCTTGGCCCAGGCCCGGGCGAAGACGCCGGGGCGGCAGCGGCCGGCGGCGGTCACGGTGGCCACGTCGTCAGGCACCGAGCCGCCCGACCCCGCCCATGAAGACCGCCCGTTCGGCGTGTTCCGCCTGGTCGGGGGCGTCCGGTCGCCACTGCGGCACCCACACCACGCCCGGGTCGACCAGCTCGAACCCGGCGAACAGCGCGGTCAGCTCGGCCCGACCGCGGATGAAGAGCTGGCTGTCGGTGCGCCGGTAGACCCGTTCCGCCTCGGCCCGCTCGCCGGTGCCGTCCCGGCCGTCGTCGCTGGCCTGGGAGAGCACCAGGTGGCTGCCGGGCGCCAGCGCCGCGCGCAGCGTCCGCAGGATCTCCTCCGGGCGGTCGGAGTCCGGGATGAAGTGCAGCACCGCCACGATCATCACCGCGACCGGCTCGGTGAAGTCGATCAACCGGGTGACGTCCGGATGGCGCAGGATCGCCACCGGGTCGCGCAGGTCCTCCCGGACCACGGCGGCCCGCTCGTTGCCGGCCAGGATCTCCTGGCTGTGCGCGACCGCCACCGGGTCCACGTCGACGTAGACCACCCGGGAGTCGGGGTCGATGCCCTGGGCGATCTCGTGCACGTTGCCCACGGTCGGGATGCCGGAGCCGATGTCCAGGAACTGCCGCACCCCGGTCTCGGCCAGGTAGTGCACCGCCCGGCGGAGGAAGGCGCGGTTGGCCTGGGCCATCAGCGGGGCCTCCGGCACCGCCTCGACCATCGCCCGCGCGGCGGCCCGGTCGGCCGCGAAGTTGTGCGAACCGCCCAGGTAGTAGTCGTACATGCGGGCCACGCTCGGGCGCTCGATGTCGATCGTCTCGGGTGCCCAGTCCGGCCGCTGCATGTCCCTGCCCCTTGGGTGTCGGCGACGCGCGGCGTCACCGCCGCGCGGATCACCCGGGTATTCTGCCCGGCCGCTGTCGCGGTGCAAAGACCGCCGTCGTTCCGCGTCCGGCCGTTCACCGTACGCGGTCGACCCGCGCCCGGAATGCCGGAGAGGCCCGCGTCCGGCGTGCGGACGGGGCCTCTCCGGCGGTGCCGTCAGAACTTCGGCGCGTCGGGGGCCTCCAGCAGCCCCAGCCGCAGCGCCGTCATCAGCGCCTGGGCCCGGTTGGCCGCGCCCAGCTTCTCGTAGAGCTTGGAGATGTGGGTCTTGGCGGTCGACTCGCTGACGAAGAGCTGCTTGGCGATGCCGGCCACGCTCATGCCGTCGGCGAGCAGCCGCAGCACCTGCCCCTCGCGCGGGGAGAGCTGCGGGCCGGACGGGGCGAGCCGGCGCTTCATCGCCTCGGCCAGGTCGGCCGCCGTGAACGCGCTGGGGGAGGAGGCGGCGTGCCGGGCGGCGGCCACCACCTCGTCGGCCGGGGCGGTCTTCGGGACGAACGCGCTCGCCCCCGCCTCCAGCGCGCCGAAGAGCTGGTCGTCACCGGCGTACATGGTGAGCACCACGATGCCCATCGAGGCGCTGGACTTGCGCAGCGCGCGGGTGGCCTCCAGACCGCTGCCGTCGGGCAGTCGCAGGTCCATGATCACCACGTCGGGCTGGAGCGCGCCGGCCTGGCGCACGCCCTCCGCGGCCGTGGCGGCCTCGCCCACGACCTCGAACTGCCGGTCCCGCTCGAAGGCGTGCCGCAGACCCTTGCGGATCAGGTCGTGATCGTCGACAAGGAGGACCTTGGTCCGGGTGGCCGGTGTCGGGCTAGTGGTCATCCTCGGGTTACTCCCCTTCTGCTGCTGCGGCGCTGCCGCGCACCTTATCGCGCCGGGGCGACGAGCCGAGTACCACCGCCACGGTTGTGCCGCTGGGTTGCCGCGGCCTGATCTCCAACCGGCCTCGGATACGTTCCGCCCTCTCCGCCATGATCGCAAGACCATAGTGCCCCTCGGGCCGCTGGTCACCGATGCCGTGACCGTCATCCGACACTTCGATCCGGGCGTACGGGGGATCCACCTCACAGGTGACCCAGAGGTTCGACGCGCCGGCGTGCTTGCGCGCGTTGGTGACCGCCTCCTGGGCGATGCGCAGCAACTCGGCCTCGGTGGCGGCCGGCAGCCGGGCGGTGGACTCGTCCAGGGACAGGTTCACCCGCAGCCCGCCGGAGGCGCCGACGGTGCGGGCGTACTCGGCGATGGCGGCGGCCAGCCCGCCGTGCCGGTCCACCTCGCTGCGCAACTCGAACAGGCTCAACCGCAGCTCCTGGATCACCCGGGTGACCTCGTGCCGCAGCGTACGCAGCGCCTCGGCGGTCTCCTTCGGGTCCTCGTCGACGTACGCCAGGGCGTTGTCGATGCCGTACCCGACCATCACCAGCTCCTGGGCGACCCCGTCGTGGATCTCCCGGGCCAGCCGCTGCCGCTCCTCGTTGGTGGCCAGCGAGCGCACCTCGTCGAAGAGCAGCGCGGCCTCCAGCCGCAGCGCCGCCGGGCCGGTCAGCGCGGTCACCCGGGACACCACCGGCGGCGGGTACGCGGCGCCGGTGTCCGCCTCGATCACCACCAGGCCGACCGTGCGTACGCCGGCGACCAGCGGCACGATCAGCGCCGACACCTCACCGGAGTGCCGGGACCGGGCCTGCGAACGGGCCGAGACGGTCGGCTGCTGGCTGGCCCAGGCGTCGGCGATGGCCGAGTCGGCGTCGAGCGTGGTCTCCCAGTCGACCCGGTCCGCGCCGATCTGGGCGAGCACCACCAGCCGGCCGCCGCCGCTGGCGGAGAGCACCGCGCCCCGGTCGGTCTTCGCCACCACCCGCAGCTCCTCCAGCAGGTGCTCGGAGATGCCGCCCGGGTCCAGGGTGGCGCCGGGGAGCTGCCGGGCCACCGTCCGGAGCTGGGTCAACAGCCGGGTGGCCTCGGCGTACGGCTGGGGTTTGCCCTCGCCGCGGACCCGCATCACCCGCTGGAGCGTGCCGGCGGTGTAGAGGCCGAGGCCGGCCAGGATCAGCCACTGCGCGCAGACCGCGAGGTAACCGAGCTGGCCGAGCTGCGGCTCGCCACCGACCTCGGTGAACGCGGCGCTGACCAGCAGCGTCGCCGCGGTGACCGCGAGCAGCGCGGCGCCCTCGCGGAACCGGCGGCGCAGCGCGGTCACGGTGACCGGCACGGCCAGGTACGGCAGCACCGCCGACGCGCCCAGCCCGTCGGTGACGCCGGTGAGGTGGGCGCCGGCGGCGACCTGACTGGCGGCCAGCCCGAGCACCACCACCTCGGCGAAGCGGCTGATCGGGGTGAGCAGCCGGTGCTGCGGCGCCAGGACGGCGGGCAGCCCGGCGACGCCGAGCAGGGCGATCCACCAGAGTTCGGTGGCGTCGCGGGTGGCGAACAGGGTCAGGGCGGCGACCAGCGCGAGGAGAACCGCGCGGGCCGCGACCGCGAGGAGCTGCGTCTGCGGCTGTCCGGATGTGGAGGCGGGCACCTGACGGATCGTAGTCAGCGCCGGTAGATCTCCGCGATCTCCGTGGCGTACGTCTTGTGGACGACCTGCCGCTTGACCTTCAGCGAGGGGGTCAGCTCGCCGGTCGCCTCGGTGAAGTCCCGGGGCAGGATCCGGACCACCTTGATCGCCTCGGCCTTGGAGACGGACTGGTTGGCCTGGTCGACCGCGCCCTGCACCTCGGCGCGCAGCGCCTCGTCGTCGCGCAGCTCGGCGGCGCTCGTGGTCTCCGGGCGCCCGTGCCCGGCCAGCCACTTCGGCAGCGCCTCCTCGTCGATGGTGACAAGCGCCGCGATGAACGGCTGCCGGTCACCGACCACCACGCACTGGCTGATCAAGGGGTGCGCCCGGACCTGGTCCTCCAGCACCGCCGGGGCGACGTTCTTGCCGCCGGCGGTCACGATGATCTCCTTCTTCCGGCCGGTGATGCTGAGGTAGCCGTCCGCGTCGAGCTGGCCCAGGTCGCCGGTGCGGAACCAGCCGTCGGTGGTGAGCGCCTCGGCGGTGGCCGCCTCGTTGTGCCAGTACCCCTGGAAGACGATGTCGCCGGAGATCAGGATCTCACCGTCGTCGTCGATCCGGACGGTGACGCCGGGCAGCGGCCGGCCGACCGTGCCGATCCGGGTGCCGGTGGGCAGGTTCGCGGCGGCGGCCGGCGACGTCTCGGTGAGGCCGTACCCCTCGCAGACGGTCACCCCGACGCCCCGGAAGAAGTGCCCGAGCCGGGCGCCGAGCGGCGCGCCGCCGGAGATCGCGTCGCGGCACCGGCCGCCCAGCGCCGCCCGCAGCTTGCCGTAGACCAGCCGGTCGAAGAGCGCGTGCTGGGCGCGCAGCGCCAGGCCCGGCCCGCCCGGCGTCTCCAGCGCCTCGCTCCAGGCGATGGCGACCTTTTCCGCCCGGTCGAAGATCTTGCCCTTGCCGTCCGCCTCGGCCTTCTGCCGCGCGCCGTTGTAGACCTTCTCGAAGACCCGGGGTACGGAGAGCACGAACGTCGGCTTGAACTCCTGGAGCGCGCCGACCAGGTCGCTGGTGTCCGCGCAGTGCGCCATGGTGGCCCGGGCCTGCACCACGCCGACCTGGATGAGCCGGGCGAACGCGTGTGCCAGCGGCAGGAAGAGCAGGGTGGAGGCGCCCTGGCGGAACAGGTTCGGCAACACCGGCACCGCGTTGGCGATGTCGGCGTAGATGTTGCGGTGGGTCAGCACGCAGCCTTTCGGCCGGCCGGTGGTGCCGCTGGTGTAGATGATCGTGGCGAGGTCGTCGGCCGTGAGCGTCGAGCGGCGGACCTCGACCTCGGCCGGGTCCACCGAGGCGCCGGCGGTGACCAGCTCGTGCACCGCGTCCAGCTCGATCTGCCAGACCTCGCGCAGGTCGGGCAGCCGGTCCCGGACGCCGGCGACGAGCGTCGCGTGCGCGGTGCTCTCCACCACCACGGCCACCGCGCCCGAGTCACCGAGGATCCAGGCGGCCTGCTCGGCGCTGGAGGTCTCGTAGATCGGCACGGTGACCGCGCCGGCCGCCCAGATGGCGTAGTCGAGCAGGGTCCACTCGTAGCGGGTGCGGCTCATCAGTCCGACCCGGTCGCCGGGGGACACGCCGGCCGCGATCAGGCCCCGGGCCACCGCGACCACCTCGTCGCGGAACTGCCGGCAGGTCACCTCGACCGGCCCCGCGTCGCCGGCCGGCCGGACGAACTGCACGGTGTCCGGGGCGACCTCGGCGTTTTCCCAGACCGGGTCGGTCAGGTTGGCCGCGTCGCCGACGGTGACGATCGGCGGGACGGAGAACTCGCGCACCTGCACTCCCTCGTGCTCGCACCGGCGCCGGGCCGGCCTGGTCGGCTCTGTCGAAACCTACCCGCCCGCCCCGGTGGGGAGCCGGGTAGCCTCCCCCCATGGCGGACTCCTCCACCCAGTCGATCATCGTCGGCGCGTCACCGGAGCAGGTGGCGGCCGTCATCTGTGACTTCCCCCGTTACCCGGAGTGGACCGAGTCGGTGCGCCGGGCCGAGGTGATCGAGGAGTACGAGGACGGCTACGCCAGTCAGGTCCGGTTCACGCTGGACGCGGGCGTGCTGGCCGACGAGTACGTGCTGGCGTACGAGTACGCCGAGGACATCTCCCGGATCGAGTGGCACCTGGTCGCGCCGTCGACGATGCAGCGGTCCCAGCGCGGGTCGTACGACCTGGTCGGCAACCCGGACGGGACGACCACGGTGACCTACACGCTGGAGGTGGAACTGTCCGTGGCCATGCTCGGCATGTTCCGCCGCAAGGCCGAAAAAATGATCATGGATACGGCGTTGAAGCAGCTCAAGCGCCGGGTAGAAGCACCCGGTGCGGCCAACTGATCCGATCGCCGTTCCGGTCGTCACGCTGGAGGAGCCGAACCATGGGCACCACTGATCCGGGTTCGGCCCGGGAAGAGGCCGAGCGCCTCGTCGTCACGCTGCTGGCCACCGCGCGGATGGCCGCCGCCTCGTCCGGCGCCGGGGGCCGCGGCCCGCTCGGTGGGATCCTCTCCGGTGTCCTCGGTCACATCCCGACCGGCACCGGCACCGGTTTCGCCACCGGCTCGCCGGAATGCTGCGTCTGCCCGGTCTGCCGGGGGATCGCGGCGTTGCGGGACCCGAGTCCGGAATTCGCCGAGCGGCTCGCCACCGGCGCCGGTGACCTGGCGGCCGGTGTGGCCAGCCTGCTGCGGGCGTTCGCCCCGGCGGAACCGGCCGGTCCGGCGACACCGGCCGACCCGCCGGCACCGGCGGCGTCGACCGGTTCCGGGAGCCCCGCGCCGACCGGGTCGGGAGATCACGTGTGGCGCGAGGCGACCCGTACCGGGCATGATTCTCAGCCGGCACCCGAGCAGGACGTGTGGTCCGCCGCCACCCGGGGGGAGGGCGCGGCCGATCCGGGTGCTTCCGACGGCTCGGGGTCGCGGCGTGGCGGCAGGCACGCCGAGCCGGAGCCGTCGCAGCCGCCCGTCGACGCCGCCGGGCCGGCGGGGCCGGCGGCGAGCCGGCCGCCGGCCGGCCGTCCCACGGTGCCCGCCTCGCGGGCGCCCGACGAGACGGGCGCGGACGCGGACCCACCAGGCGACGGGGCCTGACCACCGGACATCCCGGATCGCACGGCCGGTTCGGCCGGCGCCCGGGGCAGCACAGCAGAGGGGAGTGGCAGCGGTGACGCTGACCATCGGAGTCGACGTCGGTGGCACGAAGGTGGCCGGCGGTGTCGTGGACGACACCGGCGCGGTACTCGTGCAGACGCGACGGGACACCCCCGCCGACGACGTGGCCAAGACCCGGGACGTCATCATCGAGGTGGTCACGGAGCTGACCACCGGCCGGACCGTCGAGGCGGTCGGCATCGGCGCGGCCGGCTGGATCGACGCCACCCGCTCCACCGTGCTCTTCGCGCCCAATCTGGCCTGGCGGGACGAGCCGCTGCGCGAGTACGTCAGCAACGCCACCGGGCTGCCGGTGATCGTGGAGAACGACGGGAACGTGGCCGCCTGGGCGGAGTTCCGCTACGGCGCGGCCCGGGACGCCGACGACTCGATGGTCATGTTCACCATCGGCACCGGCGTCGGCGGCGGCATCGTGCTCGGCGGCGAGCTGGTCCGCGGCGCCCACGGCATCGCCGCCGAGCTGGGGCACATGCTCACCGTGCCGGACGGCCACCAGTGCGGCTGCGGCCGGCTCGGCTGCATCGAGCAGTACGCCAGCGGCAGCGCGCTGGTCCGCTTCGCCCGCGCCGCCGCCCGGCAGGAGCCGCACCGGGCCACCGCGTTGCTGAAGCTGGCCGACGGCGAGGCGGAGGCGATCACCGGTCCGATGGTGACCGCCGCGGCCAAGGACGGCGACCCGGTCTCCACCGAGGCGTTCGCCCAGGTCGGGCGCTGGCTCGGCACCAGCCTCGCGGACATGGCGCAGATCCTGGACCCGCAGGTGCTGGTGGTCGGCGGCGGCGTGATCGACGCCGGCGACCTGCTGCTCGGCCCGACCCGGCGGTCGTTCACCGACGCGCTGGCCCAGCGCAGCCGCCTGCCCGTCGCCGAGGTGCGCCCGGCCGAGCTGGGCAACACCGCCGGCGTGATCGGCGCCGCCGACCTGGCCCGGAGGATCTGACGTGTCGGGTGTGCCGCTGCGGGTGCTGTCCTACAACGTCCACAGCCAGCGCGACGACACCGCCGCGCTGGCCGAGGTGGTCCGCGAGGCCGCGCCGGACGTGGTGATCGTCCAGGAGGGGCCGCGGCGGTTCCGGTGGCGGCAGAAGTGCGCCACGCTGGCCGACTCGTTCGGCCTGGTGGTCGCCGCCGGTGGCCTGCCGTCGCTGGGCAACCTGCTGCTGACCAGCCTGCGGGTACGGGTCACCGAGGCCCGGTGCACGCGCTACCCGCTGACGCCGGGCCGGCACCTGCGCGGGGCCGCGTACGCGCGGTGCCGGGTGGGCGGCGTCGACTTCCTGCTGGCCGGCTCGCACCTGTCCACCGACCCGGTGGAGCGGCCGGCCCAGGCGGCGGCGTTCAAGCGGGAGCTGGCCGCGTCCCCGCTGCCGGTGGTGGCCGGCGCCGACCTCAACGAGGGGCCGGACGGACCGGCCTGGCGGACCGTGGCCGAGGGGCTGACCGACACCGCGGTCGCCGCCGACCGGGCCGACCGGCACACGTTCTCCTGCGCCGATCCCCGGCGCCGCATCGACGCGCTCTTCGTCGACCCGCGGATCACCGTGGTCGACTACGACGTGGTGGACACGCCGCGGACCCGCCGGGCCAGCGACCACTTCCCGGTCCTGGTCGACCTGCTGCTGCCCGCCGCCGGCTGACCGGCGCGGCGGCCGGACCGGTGGTCCGGGGCGAAATCCGGCCCTCGGAGCGGGCTCGGGGCGGGGGCGCCGGTGGTCGCGACCCGACCGTGACGGAACGTGAGGTGTCGGCGGCGGGGGCAGCCGACCTGTCGGCGCCTTTGCTCTGCAGCCGCATAAGCAGCGGCTACCCATGGTGATCGACGTGGCACGGCTCATTGTCGCGGCCCTTCGGCACATGGCCAGCTCACGGCCGTGCTGCGTCCGTGGCTGCAGAGCAAAGGCGTCGGACCGGCAGGACTGTCGCGTCGCGCGGCGCTCACCGTGCGTGAAGAGGCGGGCGGTCACCCAGCGTCAGGCGGTCCGCCCGGGTGAGCCGTGCCAGCTTCCGGGCGGCTGGACAACGGCGGGCATTCTCGGCAGGATTTCGCACCGACCCGGCACGCGTGCCGCACAAAGGAGATTTCCCGGTGTCCTCCTCCACCGACCTCGGCCGCCCCGAACCGGACCCCACCGCCGTCCCGAGCCGGGACGACCGCCCGGTCTCCGACCGGGGCGACACGGTCTGCGTCATCGGCGCCGGCGCCAGCGGGCTGACCGCCGTCAAGAACCTCCGCGAGGCCGGCTTCGGCGTGGACTGCTACGAGCGGGAGACCGGCGTCGGCGGGGCGTGGAACTGGCGGCACGACCGCAGCCCGGTCTACGGCAGCACACACCTCATCTCGTCCCGCCCGTTCACCCAGTTCCCGGACTTCCCGATGCCGGACGACTGGCCGGACTACCCGCACCACAGCCAGCTGCTGTCCTACTTCGAGCGTTACGCCGACCACTTCGACCTACGCCAGCACGTGTGGTTCGGCACCGAGGTGGTCCGGGTCGAGCCGGTCGAGGGAGACCGGTGGGACGTGACCACCCGCAGCACCGGCGGCTACGGCCCGGAGCGCACCTCCCGCTACGCCGCCGTGGTGCTGGCCAACGGCCACAACTGGTCGCCCAAGCTGCCCCGGTACGAGGGGCTGGCGGAGTTCCGCGGCGAGGTCATGCACGCCTCGTCCTACAAGGACCCGGCCCAGTTGCGCGGCAAGCGGGTGCTGGTGGTCGGCGCCGGCAACACCGGCTGTGACATCGCGGTCGAGGCGGCCCAGCAGGCGTCACACTGCTGGCACTCCACCCGGCGCGGCTACTGGTACGCCCCCAAGTACGTCCTCGGCCGCCCGGCCGACCAGGTCAACGACACGTTGCTGGCGCTGCGGGTGCCGCTGCGGGTGCGGCAGTGGCTGTACCACTGGACGCTGCGGCTGACCGTCGGCGACCTGACCCGGTTCGGCCTGCCGAAGCCCGACCACCGGGTGTACGAGACGCACCCGATCGCCAACAGCCAACTCGTGTACTACGTCGGGCACGGCGAGATCACCCCGGTGCCGGACGTGGCCCGCTTCCACGACCGCACCGTCGAGCTGGGCGACGGCCGACGGATCGACCCGGAACTGGTCGTCTTCGCCACCGGGTACCTGCCGCGCTTCGAGTTCCTGCACGGCCGGGTGCTCGGCGACGAGGACGGTTCCGGCCGGCCCCGGCTGTGGCTGAACGCGTTCACCGCCGGTCACCCCACGCTGGCCGTGGTCGGCCTGGTGCAGCCGGACTCCGGCATCTTCACCATCTCGCACTGGCAGAGCGTGCTCTTCGCCCGGCTGCTCACCCTGCGCATCGCCCGGCCGGAGCGGGTCGCCGCGTTCGACCGCCGGGTCCGCGCCGGCCTCGGTGAGCGGTACTCGGCGAAGGTCAAGGACAGCACCCGGCACTGGTTCGAGGTCGGGCACGCCGACTACCTGCGCGCGTTGCAGCGTGCCCTGCACGAGCTGGAGGAGAACAAATGACCAGCGAGCGGGTGCGGGTGGTCCGGGCCTGGGAGTGGGCCCGGCCGGAGCGGCCGGTACGCCGCGAGGTGCTGGCCGCGCTGCCCGAGCAGGAGGAGGCCAAGTCGCCGCTGCTGTTCGTGCCCGGCTTCGGCCACGGCGCGTGGGCGTTCGCCGAACACTGGCTGGGCCACGCCGCCGATCGCGGCTTCCCGGCGTACGCGCTGAGTCTGCGCGGGCACGGCGACAGTGAGCCGGCGCCGGACGCGACG
This sequence comes from Micromonospora sp. RP3T, assembly GCF_003027925.1. GTDB lineage: Bacteria > Actinomycetota > Actinomycetes > Mycobacteriales > Micromonosporaceae > Micromonospora. The sequence continues at coordinate 33,667 of NZ_PYPS01000030.1, read as the reverse complement.
CTGCGCGCGTACACCCATGACGTGACGCAGGTGGCGGCGAGCCTGCCGCGGCAGGCGGTGCTGGTGGGGCACGGCGCCGGCGCCCGGGTGGTGGCGCATGCGATGTCCCGCTACCCGGCGCGGGCCGCGGTGCTGGTGGCGCCGGTGCTCGGCGGCTGGGGAACGTTCGGCGCGGCGCTGCGGCGCAACCCGGCCGGCACGGTGCCGGCGGTCTTCGGCGGCGGGCTGCGGCTCAACCGGCGGCAACTGTTCAGCCGGGAACTGCCCGACGCCGACGCGCGCCGGCACGTGGCCCGGCTCGGCCGGGCCGGCCGTCGCGCGCAGTGGCAACTGCTCACCGGCCGGCAGCCGGAGCCGGCGGTGGGCCGGCCGCCGGTACTGGTGCTCGGCAGCCCCGACGACCGGGTGCTGCCGGCGACGGCCCTCACCCGGGCGGCCCGCCGGTACGCCTCGGCCCCGCTGCTCTTCCCCGGCATGGGTCACGACCTGATGCTCGACGCCCGCTGGCGGGAGCCGATCGACGCGATCCTGGACTGGCTGGACAAGGACCCGGCGCCCACCCCGGGCTGAGCGCCGGGCGCCGGGTCACCGCAGGGTGGCCCGGCGGCCGACAAGCGACCCGCTCTCCTCCAGCGCGCTCAGGTAGGACGCCGCCCAGGCGTGGATGTCGTTGTGCGCCAGGTGTTCCCGCATCGCCCGCATCCGGGTCGCGACGTCCTCCGGGCCGGCCCGCAGCGCGGCGAGCAGCCCCTGCTTCAGGCCGTCGAGGTCGTGCGGGTTCACCAGGTACGCCTGTTCCAGCTCGGCGGCCGCGCCGGCGAACTCGCTGAGCAGCAGCGCGCCGGTGCCGTCGACCCGGGCCGCCACGTACTCCTTCGCCACCAGGTTCATCCCGTCGCGCAGCGGCGTCACCGCCATCACGTCCGCGACCCGGTAGAGCGCCACCAGCTCGGCCCGGTCGAAGGGCTGGGTGAGGTAGTGGATCGCCGGCTCGCCGACCCGGCCGAACTCGCCGTTGATCCGCCCCACCTGGTGCTCCACCCGGTCGCGCAGGATCTGGTACTGCGCGACCCGGTCCCGGCTGGGCACCGCCACCTGCACCAGCACGGTGTCGCGTACCTTGACGTCGCCGCTGGCCAGCAGTTCCCGGTACGCCTTGAGGCGCTGTTCGATGCCCTTGGTGTAGTCCATCCGGTCGACGCTGAGGATCACCTTCTCCGGCTGGCCGAGATCCTGCCGGAGCCGACGGGCCCGCTCGGCCACCTCGGGTCGGGCGGCGAGCGCGGACATCTCGGCGGTGTCGATGGCGACCGGGAACGCGCCGATGCGCACCACCCGGTCGTCGACGCCGATCCGCCGGTCGCTCGCGGACAGGCCGAGCACCTTGGCGGCGAGCTGGGCGAAGTTGTGCGCGGCCTGGGCCCGCTGGAAGCCGATCAGGTCGGCGCCGAGCATCCCGCGCAGCAGCTCGGCCCGGCGGGGGAGCTGCATGAACAGCTCCGGCGGTGGGAACGGCACGTGCAGGAAGAAGCCGATCCGCAGATCCGGGCGGAGCGCGCGGAGCATCCCGGGCACCAGTTGCAGGTGGTAGTCCTGCACCCAGACCAGCCCGCTCGGCTCGGCCACCTCGGCGGCGGCCTCGGCGAACCGCTGGTTGACCCGCTGGTACGCCTCCCACCAGCGGCGGTGGTACTCCGGTTGCTCGACCGCGTCGTGGTAGAGCGGCCAGAGGGTGGCGTTGGCGAAACCCTCGTAGTGGTCGCGGAAGTCCTCGGCGTTCAGCGGGACGCTGCGCATCCGGACACCGTCCACGTCGGGCAGGGCGGGTGCCGGGCCGGTGCCGCCGGCCCAACCCACCCAGGTCGCGGGCGTGTGCCGGAGCAGGGGGTGCAGGGCGCTCACCAGGCCGCCGGGGCTGCGGCGCCACTCGAAGGCGCCGTCCGGCGCCACACTGTCGTCGATGGGGAGGCGGTTGGCCACCACCACGAGGGGGCTCTGTCGCATCTCGGGCAATCCGCTCAGCAGGGGTACCAGCCACCGGAGAAGCGCAAACCGGACAGCCGGTGCGGGACGTGACGTTCAGCGGTATTCCTACTGACCGTAAGTTACACCCCTGTTACCGGATCACCGCGGGGCGTACCGCGTCCCGCGATCCGGGCAACCGCCGCGGCGGCTCAGACGACCGCGCCGTCGTCCGGGTCGTGGTCGTCCCGGTCGCCCGGGCGCAGCCGCCAGATCAGCATCACGAAACCGGCCAGGATGCCGGTGAAGCCGAGCACGGTCACCACCGACGGGTCGACGAGCGACATCACGGTCGGCGAGAGGAAGAACAGGAACCCGACCACGATGCAGAGCACGCCCAGCACCGCGTACTTCGAGAAGCGCGGCAACGGCGGCGGCGGAGGCGGGGTGTAGTGCTCCTCCTCCGCGTCGTCCGGCAGGTCGGCGCCGAACGTGTCCAGCCCGTCCAGCAGGGACGGCTCGTCGTGCCGACCGCGGCTCAGCGAGATGCCGGACACGTCCGCGGCGTAGGGCAGCCGGCGCACGTCCGTGGCGGTCGGCCCGGCCGGCTCCTCGGCGCGGCCGGCGGCGGCGCCGCCCGGCGCGGCCGGGTCGTCGACATCCTCGGCGGCCGGCCAGGGGTGGCTGCCGGCGGCCGGCGCGGTGTGGAAACCCGCCACGATCCTGGCCCACTCGGCCTCGATGTCGGGCTCGTCGGCGCGGGCCGGCTCGGCCCCCTCGTCGGCGAGCTGGGTGAGGTAGTCCCGGGCGGTGGTGAGGTGGGACCGGTCGACGTAGAGCCGGTCGACCGGTCGGGCCGGCACCGTGGTGGTGCGGGTCACCGGGTTGAGGTCGGCGGAGGGCTGGAGGTAGGCGGCGATGCCACCGGCGGCCAGCACGTCGAGCAGGTGCTCACCGACGCGCGGATCCACGTCGCCCGCGACCGCGTACTCGGCCGCGTCGAGCCCGTTGTCCCGCCGCCCTCGACGGGCCCCGCCCCCTGACACCGGCCACCCCCTTCGCCACGGCCTGACGTCGTGCCCTGAATCCTGACACGTCGGAGGCCGGTTCCGGGAGTGCGTTGTGGCGCGGCGTACGTGGTTCGTACCCTCGTCCCGCACGATCCCGCGTGTCGCCACCTCTCCCGGAAGGACCCCGGTGCTGTACTGGCTGCTGAAGTACATCATCCTCGGCCCGTTGCTGCGGTTGGTCTTCCGCCCGCAGGTCGAGGGGCTGGAGCACGTGCCGGCCACCGGCCCGGTGATCCTGGCCAGCAACCACCTCTCGTTCTCCGACTCGATCTTCACACCGTTGATCGTCAAGCGAAAAGTCACCTTCATCGCGAAAGCCGAATACTTCACCGGCAAGGGACTCAAGGGGTGGCTGACCAAGATGTTCTTCGTCGGCTCCGGCACCATCCCGGTCGACCGCTCCGGCGGACAGGCCGCCCGCGCGGCCCTCGACACCCAGCTCCGGGTGCTGCGCGCCGGGGGCATCGCCGGCATCTACCCGGAGGGCACCCGGTCCCCGGACGGCCGGCTCTACCGGGGCAAGACCGGGGTGGCCCGGCTCGCGCTGGCCAGCGGCGCCCCGGTGGTCCCGATGGCCATGCTCAACTCCGACGCCATCCAACCCACCGGCCAGATCGTGCCCAACCTCGGTCGGGTCCGGATCCGCTTCGGCCCGCCGCTGGACTTCTCCCGCTACGCCGGCCTGGCCGGCGACCGGTTCGTCGAGCGGGCGGTCACCGACGAGATCATGTACGAGTTGATGGAGCTGTCCGGTCGCGAGTACGTCGACACGTACGCGCAGAAGGCGAAGAAGCCGCCCCGGCAGCCGGTCCCCGCCTGACGCTCAACCCGCCCCGGCGACCCGGAGCAGGCCGGCGGCGGCGTGCCGGTCCGCGAACGCGCGTACCCGGGCCAGCGTCGCCGCCGCGGCCGGCGGATCCGCCTCGGCCAGCGGTCCCACCGCCAGCGCGGAGGCGATCATCTGATCGGTGACGTCGGTCATCCCCGCGTAGTCCGTCGCCGCGCTGGTGAACAGCCGGCCCGCCCGGGCGGCGTCCCCGTCGCGTCGGGCCAGCGCCGCGTCGGCGGACCGCCCGGCCGCGCGCGCCCAGCGGGTGGCGCGCGGGGCACGGCCCAGCAGGTCGCGCACCAGCACCGCCGCGTCGCCGCCGAGCAGGCCGGCGACGTGACCGACCGCCGGCACCCACTCGGCGAACGGGATCATCCGGGTCCGCCGCCAGTCCTCGTCCAGCTCGGCGAGCAGCGCCAGCGCCTCGTCCCGCCGACCCTGCACCGCCCGGCAGAGCGCGGCGTGCGCCACGGTGGACCGCAGCACCCGGTGGAAGCCGCTGCGCCGGGCCGCGACCAGTGCCTGGTCCACCAGGTCCGGGGCGGCGTCGCCGGCGTCGGGGTCGTCGCCGAGCGCCCGGATCCAGCCGGAGACCGCCACGATGTGCAGGTCCCACTCGTCGGTCGGCCGCCGCGTGGACCCCTCGGCCATCCGCAGCGCCGCGGTCCAGTCCCCGCGGTAGTACGAGCGGGCCCACTGGTCGCTGAAGCTGACCGTCAGGCCGTGCTCGTCGGCGAGGTCGAGCGAGCGCTGCTCGTCGACCAGGCGGGCCGAGCCGGCCAGGTCCCCCTCCTCCTGCAACGCCCAGGCCAGGTTGTGCACCGCGCGGCGACGGCTGGTGAGCCGCTCCACCCGGCACTCCTCGGTGACCTCGGCCAGCTCGGCGTACGCCTCCTCGGCGCCGGCCTGGTAGCGGACCACCGCCAACGTGATCCGGGCGTTGGCCCGCGCCTCCCGCAGCTCCAGCCGTTCGGCCAGCTCGGCGGCGCTGCGCGCGGCGGCGCAGGCCGGCTCGGTCTCCGCGTCGAGCATGTGCGCCCGGGCCAGCTCCAGCAGCGCGCCGACCTTGTCCTCGCTGTCCGGCAGCTCGGCGTGCAGCCGGATCGCCCGGTCCAGGCAGCGCCGCATCTCCGACCGGTCGGCGCGCGCCCAGGCCGCGGTGGACAGCAGCCGCCACGCCTTCGCCGCGCCGGGCAGGTCGCCGGCGTCGGCCAGCCGCCCGGCCAGGCCGGTGAGGAGTTCCGCGCCGCCGTCGACCAGGAAACCGTCGCGGTCGGTGTAGAACGCCAGCTCGGCCTGGAACAGCTCCAACGCCGGGTCCGGCCCGCACTCGACACTGAGCGCGCGGGCGACGAGCGTGGCCGCGGTCTCCAGCGCGTGCAGCTCGTAGGCCCGGCGGGCGGCCCGGTGCAGTGCGGACCGGGTGGCGACGGCGTACGGCGCCTGGTCCAGCCCCACCGTCCGGGCGATCTCGTGCGCCGCCCACCGGTGGTTGGCCAGCACCTCGGCCAGGTCGTGCTGCCGACCGTCGGCGAGCTGTGCCAGCCAGTCGGCGGCGCGTTGGTGCCGGACGACCCGCTCCGCCCGGGGCAGTCGCTGGTAGCAGACGTCCCGGACCAGCACGTGCCGGAAGCGGTACTCCGACTGGCCGGGCATGGTCGAGACCGGCAGCTCGAAGACCAGATCGCGGCGCTGGAGGCGGTGCAGCGCCCGCTCCACCCACTCCGCCGGCCGGCCCAGGGCCAGCGCCACCGGCGCCGCCCAGAACTGCACGCCGACCACCGAGGCGGCCTGGAGCACCGCGCGGTCCGCCGGGTCGAGCAGGTCCAGCCGGTTGGCGATGACCGCCTGGACGGTACGCGGCATCCCGGCGCCCGCGGCCGGATCGAGCCGCCCGACGCCGGCCGAGCGCTCGACCAACCCGCCGTCGAGCAGCATCCGGGCGTACTCCTGGGCGTAGAGCGGGTTGCCGTCGGCGAACTCGATCAACGGCGCGCGGGCCTCGCTGGGCAGCGTGGCCTGGCCGAGCAGCAGCGAGTAGAGCGTGTCGATGTCCCCGTCGTGCATCGGCGGCACCGAGATGGACATCGCGCCGCTGATCGTCCCGGTCCAGGCCGGGTGCCGCTCGCGCAGCTCCGGCCGGGCGGTCGCGACCACCAGCAGCGGCACGTTGCGGGCCGCCGCGCCGAGCTGCTCGACGAAGGAGAGCATCGCCTCGTCCGCCCAGTGCATGTCCTCGAAGACGAGCACGGTGGGGCCGGTCGCGGCCAGCGCCAGCAGGAAGCGCCGCCACGCCGCCTCGGTCTCGGCCGAGGTGAGCCGTTCGCCGGAGACGCCGACGAGCGGGCCGAGCGCCTCGGCGAGCCGGACCGCGTGCGGGTCGGCGAGCCGGCCCAGGCGCTCGCGCAGGCGCTCCCGGGTGCCGGCCGGGTCGTCGGCGCCGGTCAGCCCGGCCCAGCTGCGGACGATGTCGGCGAGCGCGGCGTAGGTGACGTTCTCGCCGAACGGCGGGCACTGGCCGGTCAGCCAGGTGACCCGCGCGCCGGGCAGGTTCGCCGCGTGCCGGGCCAGCTCGCGCAGCAGCCGGCTCTTGCCCACCCCGGCCGGGCCGAACACGGTCAGCAGTTGGGAGGTGCGCTCGGTGACGGTGCGGTGCAGCGCGCTGACCAGCAACCCCCGTTCGTGGTCCCGGTCGACCATCGGGGTCAGCTCGGCGCCCTGCCCGTCGCGCCGGGGCCGGGCCCGTACCGCCAGCCAGATCCGGCTCACCGCCGAGCGGCCGCGCAACGTCACCGGGGGCTGGTCGGCGTACTCCATCTCGCGTCGGGTGGCGGACCAGGTGCTCTCGTCGACCACCACGCCGCCGGTCGGGGCCAGCGCCTGCAACCGGCTCGCGGTGTTGACCACGTCGCCGGTGACGAAGGCCTGCCCGCCGTCGCGCGCCGCGGCCAGGTCGACAAGGGCCTCGCCGGTGGCGATGCCGACCCGGAAACCGAGCGGCGGGTGCGGGCCGGCCGGCTGCCGGGCCAGACTCCGTTGCAGCTCCAGACCGGCGCGTACGCAGCGCAGCGCGTCGTTGTCGGTCGCCACCGGCGCCCCGAACAGCGCCATCACCGCGTCGCCGATGTACTTCTCCACCACGCCGCCGTACTGGTGCACCAGTCGGCGCACCGTGGCGAAGTAGACCTGTTGCAGGCCGCGGGCCTGTTCCGGGTCGGCCCGCTCGGCGTAGGTGGTGAAGTCGACGATGTCGATGAAGAGCACGCTCACCTGCCGGCGGTCCTCCTGCACCGCGATCGCGTGGTCGCGCAGCGGCTGGCCGCAACTGGTGCAGAAGTTGGTGCCGACGTCGTTGGCGTGCCCGCAGCCCGGACAGGCCGCCGCGAGCGGCCGGCCGCACCCGCCGCAGAAGCGGTCGTCCGGCCCGGCGGTCCGGGCGCAGTGTCCACAGGTGAGGTCGATGTCCGGCTCCGTACGCGTGAGGTCCCCATTGTCCCGCGTGGTCGGCCAGTCGGGTACCCGACGGGCGGCGGGACGTCGCGGCTGTTCGGCCGGGTCTAGTGTCCCCTAGCAGGAAGTCCCGTCGACAGGGAGAGTGCCGTGCACGTCCGGCTTTCCGCCTCATGGACCGATCCACGGGGGACGGTGTGGGCCGCGGGCGACACGGTCGACGTGGACGCCGTCACACTCGCCGAACTGGAGGAGAAAGACATGGTGGAGCAGCCCACGGGCACCGGATCGACCGAGACCACGACGACCACCACGACCACGACGACCACGCCGCCGAAGAAGACCGACCCGTCGAAGATCGGGCCGGGCCCGAGCGCGCCGCCGGCGGACACCAAGGACGACTGACGCGGCACGACGGTGCCATCGGGTGGGGTCCGGCGGGGTGACCGCCGGGCCCCGCCGTCGTCCGGCGGGCCCGTTCGTCGCCCGGCTGCCGGCCCTGGTCGGGCTAGCGGTCGCTCATGCCGGCGCGGCGGCGCAGCGCGGCCACGTCGGTGACCACGATGCGGCGCCCCTCGGTGCGCAGCCAGCCGCGGCTGGCGAACGAGCCGATGGCCTGGTTGACGCTCTGCCGCGAGCCGCCGGCCATCTCGGCGAGCTGGCTCTGGTTCAGCTCGATCGTGATCATCGGGGCCTGGCTCTCGCCGGCCAGCCGGACCAGCGTCTTGGCCACCCGGCCGGGCAGGTCGAGGAAGACGTGGTCGGCGTTCTGCTCGGTGAGTCGGCGGATGAGCTGGCCGAGCGAGCGCATCACCGCGTCCAGGATGCGCGGGTTGGAGTGCACCAGCTCCATGAAGGCGGGCCGGGACAGCGCCAGTGCGGCGCAGTCCTCGATCGCCTCCGCCGAGGCCGACCGGGTCGAGGCGTCCAGCAGGGAGACCTCGCCGAGCACGTCCGGGGGTCGGATCACCGACAGTACGGCGCGCTCGCCGGTGGGCGCGGTGCGGAACACCGCCACCGCGCCGCGGCGCAGCACGATCAGCGACTCGCCCGGGTCGTTCTCGACGAAGAGGAGCTGGCCCTTGCGGTATGTGCGCGGCACGGCCGCGGCGATGACCCGCTGCCGCACCTCCGGCTCCAGCCCGGCGAACATCTCCACGCCCGTGAGCGCGTCACCCGGCTCCGGCAGGCGAGACTCCACGGCTCAACCCCTCCCCGGTCAGAAGTCACCAGCTCGCACACCGGGTGAAGCGGTCAGTCCCGGTACGAGGCAGTTCAACCGGTTCGGCGCCCGACGGCGGTACACATCAGATCATGACGCGCCGGTAGCGTGCTGTACACCCCCGGAGACACTTCCGTGACCATGGCCGGCCGGGTGGCCGGTCCGTGCCGACCTCGGCGGACGCCCCGGCGACGGCCCGGCGGAGCCGATGGGCGAGGATGGGACCGATGGTCTACCGCTACTTCTACGACTGCGAATTCATCGAGGACGGCCGCACCGTCGACCTGGTGTCGATCGGCGTCGTCGACGAGTACGGCCGCGAGTTCTACGCGGTCTCCACCGAGTTCGACGACTCCCGGGCGGTGCCCTGGGTGCGGCGCAACGTGCTGGACAAGCTCCCCTCGCCGGCCGACCGGGCCTGGCGTTCCCGGGAGCGGATCCGGGACGACCTGCACGAGTTCCTGCTGGCCCCGGTGCGGGACCGCCCGGGCGAGCAGTTGGAGCTGTGGGCCTGGTACGCCGCGTACGACCACGTGGTGCTGGCCCAGCTCTGGGGCGCCATGCCGGCGCTGCCCCGGGAGATCCCCCGGTTCACCAAGGAGCTGCGGCAGCTCTGGGACGACCGGGGCCGGCCGCGGCTGCCGGAGGCCGAGGCCGGCCGGCACGACGCGCTCGTCGACGCCCGGCACAACCTGGCCCGCTGGCGGACGATGACCACGCGCTGAGCGTGGCGCCGGAGCGAGCGCAGCTGGGGGGGCGTGAGCGCATGCCCAGCCAGGACAGCAGGTTTGACCCGTTCTGCCCGGGGCACCGGAGGCGGCATCACGCCGATCCGAGACAGGAGTGCCCCATGAGCAACGAACCGGCCAGCGCTGCGGACGCCCGGCGCAAGGTCACCGAGCTGATCCGGGACGCCCGGATCTGCCTGCTCACCACCAGCGCCGTCGACGGGCGGCTGGTCAGCCGGCCGATGGGCCTCCAGGAGGCCGACTTCGACGGCGACCTGTGGTTCTTCGCGTACGCCGACTCCGCCAAGATCCGGCAGATCCGGGTGAACCCGCAGGTCAACGTCGGCTTCTCCGACCAGAAGCACAACGCCTGGGTGTCGGTGGCCGGCACCGCCACCGAGGAGTGGGACGCCGACCGCGCGAAGGAGCTGTGGAACCCGCTGCTCAAGGCGTGGTTCCCGGACGGCCTCCAGACGCCGGGGATCACCCTGATCAAGGTGCACGCCGGCTCGGCGGAGTACTGGGACTCGCCCGGCAGCACGGTGGTCAACCTGCTCGGTTTCGCCAAGGCGGCGGTGACCGGGAAGCCGCCGAAGGCGGGGGAGAACCACGAGGTCGGCTACTGACCGGTAGTCGGTCCGGCGGCGGGACGGGCCGGGGCGCGGTGCCGGCGTACACGTGCGCCGACTACAGTTCGCAGTGACGGCCCGCCCCGGGCCGGCAATGGCGCCGATGGTCTGATCCGACACATATCCTGGGGCTTAATCCGGGCTTCACCTGATGCTTCAGGAGGATGAGCAGATCATGCGTATCGGCGTGCTCACCGGCGGCGGCGACTGCCCTGGTCTCAACGCGGTGATTCGGGCGGTGGTCCGCAAGGGCGTCGCCACCTACGGTCACGAGTTCGTGGGCTTCCGGGACGGCTGGAAGGGCCCGCTCGAGGGGCTGACCAAGCCGCTGGGCATCGCGGAGGTGCGCGGCATCCTGCCGCGCGGCGGCACCATCCTCGGCTCGTCCCGCACCAACCCGTTCAAGATCGAGAACGGCGTGGAGCGGATCAAGGAGAACCTGGCCGCGCAGGGCGTGGACGCGCTGATCGCGATCGGCGGCGAGGACACCCTCGGCGTCGCCACCAAGCTGCACGAGCTGGGCGTCAACGTGGTCGGCGTGCCGAAGACGATCGACAACGACCTGGGCGCCACCGACTACACGTTCGGCTTCGACACCGCGGTCAACATCGCCATGGAGGCGATCGACCGGCTGCACACCACCGCGGAGAGCCACCACCGTACGCTCGTCGTCGAGGTGATGGGCCGGCACGCCGGCTGGATCGCCCTGCACGCCGGCCTCGCCGGTGGCGCCAACGTGATCCTGCTGCCGGAGCGGCAGTTCGACGTCGAGCAGGTCGCCGGCTACGTCGAGAAGCGCTTCCAGCACCAGTACGCCCCGATCGTCGTGGTCGCCGAGGGCGCCCAGCCGCTGGACGGCCAGATGGTGCTGCACAACCAGGAGCTCGACTCCTTCGGCCACGTCCGCCTCGGCGGCATCGGCCAGTGGCTCGCCGAGCAGTTGGAGGCGAAGACCGGCAAGGAGGCCCGCACCGTGGTGCTCGGCCACATCCAGCGCGGCGGCACCCCGACCGCGTTCGACCGGGTGCTCGCCACCCGGCTCGGCCTCCAGGCCATCGACGCGGTGCACGAGGGCGACTGGGGCAAGATGGTCGCGATGCAGAGCACGGACATCGTCCGCGTCCCGCTGGCCGAGGCCACCCGGGAGCTGAAGACCGTGCCGCTGGAGCGCTACGAGGAGGCCGAGGTCTTCTTCGGCAGCTGAGGTGCAAGGAGGGGCCCCCGCTTAACGCCTGGCGTATAGCAGGGGCCCCCGCTTAACAGTCGTCGGAGTCGGACGAGGAGGCGCGGTGGGCGGGAACACGGTCGCGGTGATCGGCGCGGGCAAGATCGGCGAGTTGATGCTCTCCGGGCTGCTGCGCTCCGGCTGGCCGGTGGACCGGCTGCTCGCCACCGCGCGCCGGCCGGCGCGCGCGCAGGAGCTGACCGAGCGCTACGGCGTACGGGTGGTGGACAACCCGACCGCCGTGGACGAGGCCGACGTGCTGGCCGTCTCGGTCAAGCCGCAGGACGCCGCCGCCCTGCTCGACGAGATCGGCCCGAAGGTCCCCGCCGGCAAGCTGGTCATCTCGCTCTGCGCCGGCCTGCCCACCAGCTTCTTCAACCGGCGGCTGCCCGAGGGCACCCCGGTGGTCCGGGTGATGACCAACACCCCGGCGCTCGTCGACCAGGCGATGAGCGCGATCTCGCCCGGCGCGCACGCCACCGCGGCGCACCTGGCGCTGGCCGAGGAGATGTTCTCCCCGCTCGGCTCCACCATCCGGGTGCCCGAGTCGCAGCAGGACGCGGTGACCGCGCTCTCCGGCTCCGGCCCCGCCTACTTCTACCTGCTCGTCGAGGCCATGATCGACGCCGGCATCCTGCTCGGCCTGCCGCGTCAGGTGGCGCACGAGCTGATCGTGCAGACCGCGATCGGCTCCGCGATGATGCTGCGTGACTCCGGCGAACACCCGGTGAAGCTGCGCGAGGCGGTCACCTCACCGGCCGGCACCACCATCTCCGCGATCCGGGAGCTGGAGAACCACGGCGTACGCGCGGCCATGCTGGCGGCGCTGGAGGCGGCGCGCGACCGCGCCCGCGAACTCGCCGCCCAGGTGTGAGGCCGGGCCCTCGCTCAACGTTTCCGGTAGCGGGGGCCCCGCTCGACAACTCGCCGGGCGCCTGCCCGCCGGTGCTCCCGGCCCGTCGATCGCCGACGAAGGCTCCAGCGACAGGGGCGGAGCATGTGCCGCATACTGGCCCGGTGTTCACTCTCGCCCAGGCGCGACACCTGGTGGCCACCCTGCGTCCCCGCGTCGACGAGCTGATCAGGCTGCGGGCCGACCTCGCCGAGCTGCGGGTCGACCTGGCCGACCACGGCGCCAGCGCGCTCGGCGGGCTCGCCGAGGTGAAGGCCATCGAGGCCCGGCTGCACGCCGTGGTGGACGAGTTCCACCAGCACGACATCGAGGTCAAGGGCATCGCGCCGGTGCTGCTGGACTTCCCGGGCGAGCGCGACGGCCGCGCGGTGCTCTGGTGCTGGCTGGAGGGGGACACCGACGTCCGCTGGTACCACCGGGTGGAGTGCGGCTTCGCCGGCCGCCGTCCGGTCTGACCCGGTCACCGGCGGGCCGGTCTGAACCGGTCACCGGCGGGCCGGTCTGAACCGGTCACCGGCGGGCCGGTCTGAACCGGTCACCGGCGGGCCCGGCGCCGCCCGGCGGCCGGGTGTGACCGGCCGCCGGACGGACGTGCGTCAGCCGTCGGCGTAGCGGCGGGCGGCGGCGAGGGCGGCGCGCAACCGCGGCGCGCCGGCCGGCGCCGGCCGCTCCCAGTCGCCGTCGGTGGCGTAGAGACCGGCGTACGCGGTGGTGTCCCGCTGGAACCGCCAGCCCTCGGCGAGCGGCCCGACGTCGACGGCGTCGTAGCCCAGCGAGTCGAGGAACGCGGTGACGGTGGCCTTGGCGGCCTCGTCGTCGCCGGCGATCGGCAGGGCGGTCCGGTCGGCGGCGCCGGCCGGGCGACCCAGCGCCCGCAGGTGTCCGAAGTAGATGTTGTTGAAGGCCTTGACCACGCGTGACTCCGGCAGGTGCCGCTGAAGCAGCTCGCTGGTGGTGGTCGACTCGTCGTCCAGCTCGGGGACGCTGCCGTCGCGTTCCGGGTAGTAGTTGTTCGTGTCGATCACGATCTTGCCGGCGAGCGGTGCGGCCGGCACCTGGCGGTAGGCCCGCAGCGGGATCGTGACGACCACCAGGTCGCCGGCGGTCGCCGCCTCCTCGGGGGTGGCTGCCCGGGCCCGGGGGCCCAGCTCGGTCACCAGGTCCTGGAGCGTCTCCGGGCCCCGCGAGTTGCTGAGCACCACGTGGTGGCCCGCGTCCACCGCGAGCCGGGCCACGGTGCCGCCGATGTTGCCGCTGCCGATCAGTCCCACAGTTGTCATGTCCGGTGCCAACCCGGTCGACGCCCCCGCACATTCCCGACCGCGAAGGTAGGTTGTTTGCCCGGCGGAAACCTTCAGGTTGATTTCTCGGGCCGGCAACGATTTGTAACGACAAGTCTCTATGGGCACGGACAGTGAATCGATGATCTTCCCTGTTTAGTGATCTCATTGATATCAATCTCTCACCACCACTTCCCACCCCCAGGAGTGCGACGTGCGGAGATCCCGTCTTGCCACCCTCGCCCTGTCCCTGGCCGCCTCGATCGGGGTCTCGCTGTCCCTGGCCGCCGCGCCCGCCCAGGCGTCCCCGTCCGACCGGTACGTCGCGCTCGGCGACTCGTACGCCTCCGGGGTCGGCGCCGACAGCTACACCTCCGAGAGCGGCAACTGCCTACGCAGCACCAACGCCTACCCGGCGCTCTACAACGCCAACATCCGGCCGGCCTCGTACCGCTCGGTCGCCTGCTCCGGCGCCACCACGGCGGACGTGATCAACGGCCAGCTCTCCGCGCTCTCCTCGACCACCACGCTGGTCAGCGTCACGATCGGGGGCAACGACGTCGGCTTCGCCAACATCATGAGCACCTGCGTGCTCCAGGGTGAGACGCAGTGCGTGTCGGCCGTGAACGCGGCCATGAACGTGGCCCGCACCCAGATGCCCGGCCGGCTCGCCAACGTCTACAACGGCATCAAGAGCCGGGCCCCCTCGGCGCGCGTCGTGGTGGTCGGCTACCCGGTCTTCTACCAGCTCGGCACCGTCTGCGTCGGGCTCACCGCCACCTCCCGGGCGAAGATCAACGAGGGCATCAACCTGCTCGACGACATCACCCGCACGGCCGCCACCTCCGCCGGCTTCACGTTCGCCGACGTCCGGTCCATCTTCGTCGGGCACCAGCTGTGCAGCTACGGCACCAAGTGGCTGCACGCGTTGAACGTGCTGAACCTGACCATCTCGTACCACCCGACGGCCGCCGGGCAGTCCGGCGGCTACTACCCGGTCTTCCGGTCCGCGGCCGGCTGACCCGCGCGCACCGCGAGCGGCGTGCCTCCGGCGGGAGGTACGCCGCTGCGGCGTGCGCTCAGGCCGGCAGCACCTTCTCGATCGCCGCCCGCAGTTCGGGGTCGTCGGGCGTTACCTGGGGGGCGAACCGGGCGACCACCGCGCCGTCCGGCGCGACCAGGAACTTCTCGAAGTTCCAGCGCACGTCGCCGGTGTGTCCCTCGGCGTCCGGCGTGGCCACCAGCTCGGCGTAGAGCGGGTGCCGGCCCGCGCCGTTGACGTCGACCTTCTCCGTGAGCGGGAAGGTCACGCCGTAGTTCACCTGGCAGAACTCCTCGATCTCCGCCGCGCCGCCCGGCTCCTGGCCGGCGAACTGGTTGCACGGCACCCCGAGCACGGTGAGCCCGCGCTGCGCGTACGCGTCGGCGAGCGCTTGGAGTCCCGCGTACTGCGGGGTGAGGCCGCAGCGGGAGGCCACGTTGACCACCAGCAGGGCGCGGCCGCGGTAGCGGTCGAGGTCGGCCGGGCCGCCGGTGAGGGCATCGATCTGCACGTCGAAAACGGTCATGCGACGAGGCTACGGGCCGTCGTCGGCCTCGCCCCGCGCCACCCGTGAAATCGACGCATCTGCATCTTGACGAACTGATGACGGCGTGAGTAGCGTCTCAGCAATCAATTTGGAAAGTTTCCTAACTGTTTGGGGAGACGCCGTATGAAGAGATCGCTCCGCCGGGCCCTCTGGGCCACCGGCGCCGTGGTCGCGCTCGCGGTCGCCGCGGTGCCCATGACCACCGCGTCGGCCGCCGGCAGCGTCACCGCCACGTTCACCAAGGTGCAGGACTGGGGGACCGGTCACGAGGGGCGGGTGACCGTCACCAACGGCACCGGCGCCAGCGTGAACGGCTGGCGCATCGAGTTCGACCTGCCCTCCGGCACCTCGATCAGCAGCTCGTGGGACGCCGACGTGACCCGCACCGGCGACCACTACGTCGCGGTCAACAAGAGCTGGGCCGGGTCGCTCGCGCCCGGGGCCAGCTTCAACTGGGGCTACAACGGCACCGGGGCGTACAAGGGGCCGCTGAACTGCACCGTCAACGGCGGCTCCTGCGCCGGTGGCGGCACCCCGACGACCGCCCCGCCGACCACCACCGCACCGACCACCAAGCCGCCGACGACGACCGCGCCGCCCACCACGGCGCCGCCGACCACGCCGCCCCCCACCACCACGCCGCCGACCGGTGGCAAGAAGGTGGTCGGCTACTTCGCCGAGTGGGGCGTCTACGGCCGCAACTACCACGTCAAGAACATCCACACCAGCGGCTCCGCCGCGAAGCTGACCCACATCCTGTACGCCTTCGGCAACACCACCGGCGGACGGTGCAGCATCGGGGACAGCTACGCCGACTACGACAAGGCGTACACCGCGGCGGACAGCGTCGACGGCGTCGCCGACACCTGGGACCAGCCGCTGCGTGGCAGCTTCAACCAGCTCCGCAAGCTGAAGAAGATGTACCCGAACCTGAAGGTGCTCTGGTCCTTCGGCGGCTGGACCTGGTCGGCCGGCTTCACCCAGGCCGCGCAGAACCCGGCCGCGTTCGCCGACTCCTGCTACTCGCTGGTCAAGGACCCGCGCTGGGCGGACGTCTTCGACGGCATCGACGTCGACTGGGAGTACCCGAACGCCTGCGGCCTCCAGTGCGACGCCAGCGGCCCGAACGCGTTCAAGAACGTGGTCTCGGCGCTGCGGAGCAAGTTCGGCTCCAGCTTCCTGGTCACCGCGGCGATCACCGCCGACGGCAGCAACGGCGGCAAGATCGACGCGACCGACTACGCCGGCGCGGCGACCAACCTCAACTGGCTGATGCCGATGACGTACGACTACTTCGGCGCGTTCAACGCGCAGGGGCCGACCGCCCCGCACTCCCCGCTCTACTCCTACAGCGGCATCCCGCAGCAGGGCTTCTGGTCCGACGCGGCCATCCAGAAGCTCAAGTCCAAGGGCGTGCCGGCCAACAAGCTGCTGCTCGGCATCGGCTTCTACGGACGCGGCTGGACCGGCGTGACCCAGACCGCACCCGGTGGCACCGCCACCGGCGCGGCCCCGGGCACCTACGAGGCCGGCATCGAGGACTACAAGGTCCTCAAGAACACCTGCCCGGCCACGGCCACGGTCGGCGGCACGGCGTACGCCAAGTGCGGCAGCAACTGGTGGAGCTACGACACCCCGGCCACCATCGGCGGGAAGATGAGCTACGCCAACACCCAGGGCCTCGGTGGCGCCTTCTTCTGGGAGCTCTCCGGAGACACCAGCAACGGTGAGCTGATCGGCGCCATCAAGGGCGGTCTCGGCTGAGCCGAGGGCCGACGCACCACCCACCCGGCGGGGAGGGGCCGCACCAGCCCCTCCCCGCCCGCGTGGTCAACCCCGGGCGGCCCGTTGCCGGTGCTCGCCCGGGGACAACCCGTAGGCGGCCCGGAACGCGCGGCTGAAGTGCGCCGGGTGCGTGAACCCGCACCGGGCGCCGATCTGCGCGACGGTCAGCCGCCGCAGCGCCGGGTCGGCCAGGTCCCGGGCCGCCCGTTCCAGCCGGCCGGCGCGGATCAGGCCACCGACCGTCGTGCCGGTGCCCTCGAAGAGCCGGTGCAGCGACCGCACCGACAGGTGGTGCGCCGCCGCGACGGCCGCCGGGGAGAGCCCCGGATCGGTCAGGTGCCACCGGACGAACGCCGCCACCCGCACCCGGAGCCCGGTGACCCGGGTGTCGACCGGCAACTCCCGCGCGACGTCCAGCCGAGCGGCCAGGGCACCGGCGATCAGGTCCAGCGCGATCCGGTCGAGGTGCGGGACGTCGGCCGTCGCGTACTGCTCCGGATGCGCGACGATCCGCCGCAGGAACGCGGCCAGCAGCGCGCCCATCCCGGTGCGCGCCGGGATCCCGGTGGCGAACAGCTCCGCCAGCCGGTGCGGGGCCACCGGCAACGCCCGGTGCGGCACCAGGACGGTCAACGTCTCCACCGCCGCCGACGGCGTCGCGCCGTCCGCCCGCAACCGGGAGCCGTGCGGTCGGACGGTGTCGACGACGGTGAACGCCGACGGGTCGAGCGGCGCCTCGCGACGCTGCTGGGTCACCACCCCACGCCCGGACAACGGCAGGGCGAGGTGGTACAGCTCCGGATCGCCGCTGTCGATCATGTGCGCGGAACGGATCAGCTCCAGGGGCGGGTAACGCCACACGCCGAGGCGCAGCGTGCCGAGATCGAGCACGCGGGCCGAGGCGGTGAAGTCGTCCGTGTACGCGCTCCGGATCGTGGCCGTCGTCGACTGCCGCGCGACGAGGTCCTGCCAGAAGTCGAACCGTTCGGTGGGGGGCAGCCACGCGGTGTCGACGGATGTCACGGTGAGGATGGTTCGTCACCTCCGGGCAGCGCGGTCCGGGTGCCGCCGCGCCACCCGAGACTAGTGACCGTCCGGCCGGCTCGCGGCCGGCGGGCGCGCCGCCTGGCCGCGCGGGGCGATCGCGGCGAGGATGGGGGAGGCCGAGGACCGGCGCGGTCGGTGTGACACACTCGCCGGCCAGGCACGTCACGGTGCCCCGGCGCCGATGGGAGGACGGATGGGTCAGCAGCACCGGAGGGTGGTGACCGTCGCCGTCGTGCTCGCGCTCCTGCCGGTCGCGCTGACCGCCTGCGGCGACGACAGGAGCGCCGGGAGCGCCGACGACTCCGCGTCCGCGACCCGGCAGGCGCCGGCGCAGGAGGCGGCCACCAAGAGCCGGGAGCGGGTGCAGGCGTACCTCGACGCGCTGGCCGCCCGCGACGTCGCCGCCGGCCGCAGCCAGCTCTGCGCCCCGCTTCAGGCCACCTTCGACACGGCCGCCACCGGGCCCAACGGCGACTTCGCCGACCATTTCACGGTTCCGCAGGCCACCATCACCGACGTCCGGACCGGGCCGCATGGCCAGGAGGTGAGCGCCTCGATCACGGTCGCCGCCGGATCCGAGACGGCCACCCGCGCGCTGCTGTTCACGGTCACCCGCACCGGCGCGGACTGGTGCATCGCCGGCGAGGCCCCGGGCGGCAACTCCGCCCAGCCGGCCGGCACGCCCTGACCCGAGGCGCCGGCCGGCGTGGGTCTCCCACGCACCGGAACCGTCCCCCTCGGCGTGGAGCGTCCCGGGCGGTCGCCGTACGCTTTCCTTCATGCGCCATGAGTGGCATCAGTTGAGTCACCCCGCCGTGGGCAGCCCTGGCCTGCAGACCAGCCGCCCGACCGCCGACTCCGCCGAGGACGTGGCCCTCGGCCTCGACCGCTGGCGGGAGCTGCCGCGCGCGCAGACCCCGCCGTGGAACGATCCCGCGCAGGTCGCCGAGGTCTGCACCGTGCTCGACACGGTGCCGTCAGTGGTCGCGCCCTACGAGGTCGACCAGCTGCGGCGGCGACTGGCCCTGGTCTGCGAGGGCAAGGCGTTCCTGCTCCAGGGCGGCGACTGCGCGGAGACGTTCGCCGACAACACCGAGAGCCACCTGCTGGCCAACGCCCGCACCCTGCTCCAGATGGCGATCGTGCTCACCTACGGCGCGTCGCTGCCGGTGATCAAGGTGGCCCGGGTCGCCGGGCAGTACACCAAGCCCCGGTCGCTGCCCACCGACGCGCGCGGCCTGCCCGCCTACCGCGGCGACATGATCAACTCGCTGGAGGCCACGCCGGAGGCGCGGGTCGCCGATCCGCAGCGCATGATCCGGGCGTACGCGAACTCGGCCGCCGCGATGAACATGATGCGGGCCTATCTGGCCGGCGGGCTGGCCGACCTGCACGCGGTGCACGACTGGAACAAGGACTTCGTGCGGCAGTCCCCGGCCGGTGAGCGCTACGAGGCGATCGCCCGGGAGATCGACCGCGCCATCGCCTTCATCCGGGCCTGCGGGATGACCGACGAGGAGGCCCTGCGCACGGTCACGCTCTACTGCTCCCACGAGGCGCTCGCGCTGGAGTACGACCGGGCCCTCACCCGGATCTCCGACCGCCGGGCGTACGGCCTGTCCGGGCACTTCCTCTGGATCGGCGAGCGGACCCGGCAGATCGACGGGGCGCACATCGACTTCATCTCCCGGATCGCCAACCCGATCGGCGTCAAACTCGGCCCCACCACCACGCCGGACGAGGCGATCGAGCTGTGCGAGAAGCTCAACCCGGACAATGTTCCCGGCCGGCTCACGCTGATCAGCCGGATGGGCAACCACCGGGTCCGGGACGCCCTGCCGCCGATCGTCGCCAAGGTCACCGCCACCGGCGCCAAGGTGGTCTGGCAGTGCGACCCGATGCACGGCAACACGCACGAGTCCTCCAACGGCTACAAGACCCGGCACTTCGACCGGATCGTCGACGAGGTGCTCGGCTACTTCGAGGTGCACCGCGGTCTGGAGACCCACCCGGGCGGCCTGCACGTCGAGCTGACCGGTGAGGACGTCACCGAGTGCCTGGGCGGCGCCCAGGGCATCGAGGACCTCGACCTGCCCGACCGGTACGAGACCGCCTGCGACCCGCGCCTGAACACCCAGCAGTCGCTGGAGTTGGCGTTCCTGGTGGCGGAGATGCTGCGTGGCTGACGCGAGGAGTGAGCTTGCGAGCCCCGCAGTCGGCAGCCGAAGGGAATACCGTGGATAGTGTGATCGATCTTCGGACGGACACCGTGACCCGGCCGACGCCGGCGATGCGGGAGGCGATGGCCACCGCCGAGGTGGGCGACGACGTCTACGGCGAGGACCCGACCGTCACCGCGCTCGAGGCCGAGGTGGCCACCCGGTTCGGGCACGAGGCGGCGCTGTTCGCCCCGAGCGGCTCGATGGCCAACCAGCTCGCGCTCCAGCTGCTCGTCCCACCCGGTGACGAGTTGCTCTGCGACGCCGACGCGCACGTGGTCACCTACGAGGTCGGTGCCGCCGCCGCGTACGCCGGAATCTCCACCCGGACCTGGCCGGCGGTCGGCGCGGAGATGGACCCCGACGTGGTCGTCGGGATGATCCGGCCGGACGGCTACTTCGCGGTGCCGACCCGGGCGATCGCGGTCGAGCAGACCCACAACCGGGGCGGCGGCGGGGTGATCCCGCTGTCGACGCTCCGCCGGATGCGCGAGGTCGCCGACGAGCACGGGGTGGGGCTGCACTGCGACGGCGCCCGGATCTGGCACGCGCACGTGGCCGACGGTGTGCCGCTGGCCGAGTACGGCGCGCTGTTCGACACGCTGTCGGTGTGCCTCTCCAAGGGGCTGGGCGCGCCGGTCGGCTCGCTGGTGGTGGGCAGCGCCGAGAAGATCGCCCGGGCCCGGTTCCTGCGCAAGCGGATGGGCGGCGGCATGCGGCAGGTCGGCGTCCTCGCTGCCGCCGGCCGGTACGCGCTGGCGCACCACGTCGAGCGACTCGCCGACGACCACGCCCGGGCCGCCCGGCTGGCCGAGGCGGTCGCCCCGCACGGCGTGCTCGCGGCCGGGGTGCGGACCAACATCGTCCCGCTGGACCTCACCAAGCATCCGCTCGACGCGCACGCCCTCGCGGCCGCCGCCCGGGCGGAGGGTTTGTTGATCTCGGTGCTCGGCCCGCGGACCGCCCGGCTGGTCACCCACCTGGACGTCACCGACGCCCAGGTCGACCGCGCCGCCGAGATCCTGACCGCCGCCCTGCGCGCCTGACGGTCGTCCCGCGCCTGACCGGTCGTCCCGCGCCCGACCGTCGTCGGCCGCGCCTGGCCGGCGGCGGGTGTCCTCCGTTCCCGGTCAGGGGTGCAGGCGCCTGAGGGTGGCGATGTCGGCGGCGTGGCCGACGTGCTTCTCCGTGGGCGTCTCCACCAGCACCGGCACACCGGCGGTCGCCGGATGGCGCATCAGTTCGGCGAACGCCGGCTCGCCGATGCTGCCCTTGCCGATGTTCTCGTGCCGGTCCCGGGTGGAGCCGCACAGGTCCTTCGAGTCGTTGGCGTGCACCAGCCGCAGCCGGTCGGCGCCCACGGTGGCGACCAGCGTGTCCAGCGTGGCGGTCATGCCGCCCTCGGCGGCCAGGTCGTGCCCGGCGGCCCAGGCGTGACAGGTGTCGAAGCAGACCCCGAGCATCGGATGCCGGCCGACCGCGTCCAGGTAGGGGCCGAGGTGCTCGACCCGGGAGGCCAACGACCGGCCGCCCCCGGCGCTCGGCTCGACCAGCAGCATCGGCCCGCCGACGGCCGCGGTCTCGTCCAACAGCGGGAGCAGCGACTCCCGGACCTGCCGCAGCGCCGCCTCCGCGTGCCCGGCGTCGACCGAGCTGCCGGCGTGGAACACCACGCCCTCGGCACCGATGGCCCGCCCTCGGCGCAGCGCGTGGGCCAGCGTCTCGGCCGACCGGGTGACCGTCGCCGGGGTGGGGGAGCCGAGGTTGACCAGCAGCGAGGCGTGGATGAACACCGGCAGGCCGCGCTCGCCGCAGCCGTCGCGGAACAACGCGTCCTGCGCCGGGTCGCCCGCCGGCAGCGCCCAGCCCCGCGAGTTGGAGACGTAGACCTGCACCACCTCGGACGCGGCGGCCTCGGCGTACGGCAGAGCCGCCCGCGCCAGTCCACCCGAGGTCGGCGTGTGCGAGCCCACCCGCCGGCGCCCACCGGCCGCCTCCGCCGGGCTCACAGGCAGGTCACCGTGACCGTGGTGCCCGGTGGCACCGGCGTGTTCTCGGCCGGGTTCTGCAGCCGGGCGATGCCGTTCGGGTTGAGCTGGACGTTGACCGGGAAGCCCTGGCTCTCCAGCGTCTGCTTGGCCTGCTGGCAGGGCATGTCGATGACGCGGGGGACGGCCACCTGGGGCGGACCCTTGCTGATCTCCAGCTTGACCTTCGCGCCCTTCTCCACGCCGGTCCCGTCGGCCGGACTCTGGCCGAGGATCTCGTCCTTCGGCTTGTCGGAGTCCTTGTAGTTCTCCTCCGCCGTCAGCCCGAGCTTCCCGAGGATGCCCCGGGCCTCGTTGATGTTCTTGCCGACCAGGTTGGGCACGGTCACCGGGGCGCGGCCCCTGCTGAGGATCAGCGTCACCTTCGACCCGGGCTTGACCACGGTGCCCACCTTGGGGTCGGTGGCCAGCACCACCCCGGCCGGCAACGCGTCGTCGTAGCGGGAAGCGCCCTTGGCCGGTGCCAGCTTCGCGTCGGTCAGCTCGGTCTGGGCGAGTTCGAAGTCCTTCCCCACCACGTCCGGCACCGGCAGTCGCTCCGGGCCGAGGGACAGCGTCAGCGTGATGGTGCCACCCTTGACGATCCGGGCGGCCGAGCCGGGCGCCTGCCCGAGCACGGTGTCCTTGGGCACCTTCTCGTCGTAGCGGGCGTCGGCGTAGCGCAGCGTGAAACCGCCGCGCTGGGCCTGCGCCTCCGCCTCGGCCTTGGTCATGCTCACCAGTTGCGGCGCGACCGTGTACCGGCCCACCCCGAACCACCAGCCGCCGACCGCGGCCACCAGGCCGAGCACCACGACCACCGCGGCGACCGCCAGCCGACCGCGCGGCGAGCCCATGATCCGGGTACGCAGGGCGGCCAGCCGTTCGCCCGGCCCCGTCGGCTCGTCGGCGCGCCGCCGGTGCGGCTGCTGCGCGCCGCCCCCCTCCGGCAGCCGCGCCCAGGCCGGCCGCTCGGCCGGGCGGACGGCGGCCACCACCTGGGTCGGCTGGCTCAACACGGCCGTGTCGTCGCTGAGCTGTCGCAGCACCGCGGTGTGCGCGTGCGGGTCGCCCAGCTCCTCGCGGGCGGACCGCACCTCGGTCAGCAGCGCCCCGGCGTCGGCCGGGCGGGCCGCCGGGTCCCGTCGGGTGGCCCGGGCGACGAGCGCGTCGAGGACCGGCGGCAGCGCCGGGACCAGGGTCGACGGCGCCGGCACGTCCCGGTCGACGTGCTGCCAGGCGACCTCCACCGGGCGGTCGCCGTCGTAGGGCACCCGGCCGGTGAGCATCTCGAACAGCACGATGCCGGCCGAGTAGACGTCGGTGCGCGGATCGGCGTGCCCCTGCGTGACCAGCTCCGGCGCCACGTAGGCCACGGTCGCCATGAGCTGGTTGCCGTTGTCCTCCTCCGCGCTGGCCTCGACGGCCCGCGCCAGCCCGAAGTCCGCCACCTTGACCACGCTGTCGACGAGGTTGCCGCCGGCGCCGGTGGGCGCCTCGGCGACCAGGACGTTCTCCGGCTTGACGTCGCGGTGCACGAGACCGGCCCGGTGCGCGGCGGCGATCGCGGCGAGCATCTGCTCGGCGATGGCGAGCGCCTCGTCCGGGCGGAGCCGCCGCCGCTCGGCGAGCACGTCGCGCAGCGTGCGGCCACGGACGTACTCCATGACCAGGTACGGCAGGCCGGCGTGGATGCCCTGGTCGTAGACCGCGACCACGTTCGGGTGGGTGAGCCGGGCGATGGTCTTCGCCTCGTCGGTGAAGCGCTCGACGAAGCCGGCCATCCGGGCCCGCGCCTGCGGCGCCTGGGTGGGGTGAATGATCTTGACCGCCACGGTGCGCTCCAGGCGCTCGTCGGTGGCGGTGTACACGGTCGCCATGCCGCCACGAGCCACGCGACCGCGAATGCGGTAGCGCCCGTCGATCAGCGAGCCCAGCAACGTGTCGGCGACCTGTGTGTCCATCGGCAGGCAGTCTATGTGTCGGGAGGGTGAAGGTTGAACAGGATGCTACCGCCGGGGTACGACGTGGGTGGGCCGCCACACCCCACGGGCCGGCCCGGGGGTGCCGTGCGCCGGGTGCGACGGGCACGTGGCAGGGTGTTCTGGTGACCGATTCCGTACCCGCCGAGACCGGTGCCGACCTGCCCGGACCGACCGACCCGGCCGGCTGGCTGACGCTGCCGGACGTGGCCGAGCGCCTCGACCTGCCGATCAGCAAGGTGCACCAGATGATCCGGGACCGGGAGCTGCTGGCGGTACGCCGCGACGGCGTCCGCCGGATCCCGGCCGACCTGGTGGCCAACCACATCGTGCTCAAGCACCTGCCCGGCGTGCTCAACCTGCTCGCCGACGCCGGGTACGACGACGAGGAGGCACTGCGCTGGCTCTACCGGGAGGACCCGTCCCTCCCCGGCACACCCGCCGCTGCCCTCTCCGGCGACCTGGCCCGCGAGGTCAAGCGCCGAGCCCAGGCCGTCGCCTTCTGACCCGCACCCCCGCCCAACCCAACCCCGACCCCCACCCGCAGTTTCACGGAAAGCGTGCCCATTCCGCGCTCGACAGCCACGCTTTCCGTGAATCTGCGCGGATCTTGGGTGGGGGTGGGGGAGGGAGGGGCGGGGTCAGTCGGCGCGGCGGGTGGCGGCGATGGCCAGGTCGACCAGGGCCTGGCGGGCCTCGGTGTCCAGGTCGACGGCGGTCAGCGCGGCCAGCGCGCTCTCGGTCAGCGCGGCGATCCGGCGCTCGGTGCGCTCCAGCGCGCCACTCGTGGTGATCAGCTCACGGAGCCGGGTCACCCCGGCAGCGTCCAGACCCGGCTCGCCGAGCCCGCCCAGCAGCAGCTCCCGGCCGGCCGGGTCGAGCGCCTCCAGCGCGGCCGCCACCAGGTACGTCCGCTTGCCCTCGCGCAGGTCGTCGCCGGCCGGCTTGCCGGTGCGCTCCGGGTCGCCGAACACCCCCAGCACGTCGTCGCGGAGCTGGAACGCCTCACCCAACGGCAACCCGTACGCCGAATAGGCCGCGTGCACCTCGGCCGGGGCGTTGGCCAGCGCGGCGCCCAGCAGCAGCGGACGCTCGACGGTGTACTTCGCCGACTTGTACCGGGCCACCTTGCCGGCCCGCTCCAGCGAGGTGTCGCCGGTGGCCTGGGTCAGCACGTCCAGGTACTGCCCGACGGTCACCTCGGTGCGCATCTCGTCGAAGACCGGCCGGGCCCGCGCCACCGTCGCCGGGGGCAGGCCGGCGGAGTGCAGCAACTCGTCGGACCAGACCAGGCAGAGGTCGCCCAGCAGGATCGCGGCGGCGTCACCGAAGGAGTCGGCATCGCCGCCCCAGCCTGCCGCGCGGTGCCGGGCGGCGAACCGCCGGTGCATCGCAGGCTCGCCCCGCCGGGTGTCCGACCGGTCCATCAGGTCGTCGTGGATCAGTGCGCTGGCCTGGACGAACTCCAGCGCGGCCAGGGTGGCGACGACGTGGTCGGAGTCGACCCCGCCGGCCCCCCGGAAACCCCAGTAGCCGAACGCCGGGCGCAGCCGCTTCCCGCCACCCAGCACAAATGCCTCGATCGCCTCGGCAACCGGCAGCAGACCGTCGTCGACGGTGGTCAGCCAGGCGCGCTGGCCGGCGAGGAATTCGGTGAGCGCCTTGTCGATCCGCTGGCGCAGGCCGGCGCGGTCGACGGGGGAGACGGGAGCAGCGTGGGTCACGCCACGACGCTAGTCGGTTCCCGCCGGACACGCCTCGTCGCCGCCCCGGCGCGCCGTCCGGCGCGGGACGGCCCGTGCCCGCCCCGACCCGGGCTCGCCCGGCTGCGGGGGTCGGCCGGTACGGGCGGGTGGACGCGGGCGACCCCGACGGGCACCGGAGTGTCGACCCGAGCGACCGGCGGCCCGGGTGCCGCCACGCGCCCGCGCGGGCCGACCGGCGGTGTCGGTCGCAGCGGCGGGTTCGGGCGGCGGATCGGCGGCCGGGTTGCCGGTCCGGGCCGGCCCGCGGCGGAGCCGGCGGCTGTGGGCCACGGCCTCGGTGATCAGCTCGCTCGGGACGCCGAGGACCCGGGCCAGCCAGACGGACCAGAAGTCGCCGGGGAGCCGGAGCTGGCGCTCCCACCGGGACACCTCGTGCCGGGTGAGCGTGAGCACGCCGGCGGCGGCGCACAGCTCGGCGGCGGTCCGCTGCTGGCTCCAGCCGCGGGCGGCCCGCAACTCGACCAGGAGCGGCCCGAGCTGGCGGGGGCCGGACGGCGGGGACGGGGACATCGGAACCTCCGGGGCGACGGCGCGGTGGCGACGCGGACGCCCGGCCGTGCCGCGCCGGCGCGTCGCCGTCTGGGCGACCCCCGCGCGGACCCCCGGGCCGGCCACCGGCCGCCCACCGCGCTGCCGTCGTTCCTACTCCGGGGGTGCGACGTTCCGGTGTCGACCCGTTCGTGGACTGGGAAGGTTCTCGGCACAGCGGCCCGGTCCGGCTACAGTCGGTCCGTGGCGCTCGGTCTACCCTCGGTCCTCCCCCATTCCCAGCCGGCCATCGGGGAGCTGATCCGTGACGGCCAACCGACCTTCTCGTTCGAGTTCTTCCCACCGAAGACCGACGCCGGGGAGAAGCTGCTCTGGCAGGCGATCCGCGAGCTGGAGTCGCTGCGTCCCTCGTTCGTCTCGATCACCTACGGCGCCGGCGGCTCGACCCGGGACACCACGGTCGCGGTGACCGAACGGATCGCCACCGAGACCACGCTGCTGCCGATGGCGCACCTCACCGCCGTCAACCACTCGACCGCCGAGCTGCGCCACGTGATCGGTCGGCTGGCGTCGGTCGGGGTGCGCAACGTGCTCGCCGTGCGGGGCGACCCGCCGGGCGACCCGGGCGGCGAGTGGATCGCGCACCCCGAGGGCGTCCGGTACGCCGAGGACCTGGTCCGCCTGGTCCGCGACAGCGGCGACTTCAGCGTCGGCGTGGCCGCCTTCCCGTACAAGCACCCGCGCTCGCCGGACGTGGACAGCGACACCGCGCACTTCGTCCGCAAGTGCCGGGCCGGCGCCGAGTTCGCCGTCACCCAGATGTTCTTCGACGCCGACGACTACCTGCGGCTGCGCGACCGGGTCGCCGCCGCCGGCTGCGACACCCCGATCCTCGCCGGGGTGATGCCGGTGACCCAGATCGGCACCATCGCGCGTTCGGTGCAGCTCTCCGGCGCGCCGTTCCCGCCGGCGCTGGCCGAGCGGTTCGAGCGGGTGGCCGACGACCCCGAGGCGGTCCACCGGCTCGGCGTCGAGCAGGCCGGGGAGATGTGCGGGAAGCTGCTGGACGAGGGCGTGCCGGGGATCCACTTCATCACGCTCAACCGGTCCACCGCGACCCGCGAGGTGTGGCAGCGGCTGCGGGCCGACGCGCGGGTGTGACCACCACCCGCCACACACGACACCCGGGTCACCCTTCTACGGTTGATCAGTGGTGGGCACACAGCTGAACTGGGACCAGTACGCGACCGCGTGGGCGCGGCTGCACGGTGGGTTCGATCCCCGTAGCGCCGCGCCGGTGGTGCGCGCCTGGCTGCGCTTCGCGTATCACGTGGGCTTCGTACTGGGCCGGCTACGCGTCGGCCCGACCGCGGTGACCGTGTTCGGGGTGCTGCTCTGCTTATGCGTACCCCTGTTGGTGGGGCGGGCCGGCGACGGGCCGTTCCTGGGCGCGTTGTTCGTGCTGCTGGCCGCCGTGGCGGACAGTGTCGACGGCGCGGTGGCGGTGGCCACCGGCCGCACCACCCGGCTGGGCTACGTCTACGACTCGGTCGCCGACCGGCTCGGCGAGGTGGCCTGGCTGGTCGCGTTCTGGCTGCTCGGTGCGCCCGGCGCGTTGGTGGCGGCGGCCGGCGGCCTGTCCTGGCTGCACGAGTACGTGCGGGCCCGGTCCGTCTCGGCCGGGATGCGGGAGATCGGCGCGGTCACCGTGGGGGAGCGGCCCACCCGGGTCTCCGTGGCCCTGGTCGGCCTGCTGGTCGCCGGGCTCACCGGGCTGATCGACGTCGACCTGACCGCCGGCACCATCACCATGGCCACCACGGTGTGGGTGCTGCTCGCCGGCTTCGGGCTCGGGCAGTTGCTCGCCGCGGTCCGCCGCGCCCTCGTTGACGCCGGCTGACCGCCCGCCGAGGTGTTAAGCGGGGGCCCCGCCTCTACCGAAAACGTTAAGCGGGGCCCCCTCCTTACCACGCGGGGCCGATGGCGTCGGCGACTATCTCGGCGGAGAGGGTCACCATGGGCAGGCCGCCGCCGGGGTGGGTGGAGCCGCCGACCAGCCACAGGCCGGCGGCCGGGCCCCGGTTGGCCGGGCGCAGCAACCCGCCCGCGGTGCCGTAGATCGCCCCGCCCGGCGCGCCGGTGGCCGCGTCCAGGTCGGCCGGGGTGCGGATCTCCGAGAACACCAGCCGGTCCCGGACGTCCACGCCGCGCTCGGCCAGCACGTCCAGGATCCGGTCCGCGTACGCCTCGGCCAGCCCTGGCCGCCGCCAGTCCACCGCGTCCGGGGCGGTGCCGTGCCGGGGCGCGTTGACCAGCACGAACCACGCCTCGTGGCCGTCCGGCCGGACCGCCGGGTCGTCGGCGGCGGTGACGAACACGGTCGGGTCGGGCGCCGGGCGGGCCCGTACGCCGCGACCGGGAGCCCCGAACACGGCGTCGAACTCGGCGTCGTAGTCGCGCGGGAAGAAGACGTTGTGGTGGGCCAGCCCGGAGTCGCCGCGCACGCCGAGCAGCAGCACGAAACCGGCCAGGCTGCGGTCGGTGAGCGCGGCCAGCCGGCGCGGGTCGGGCAGCAGGTCCCGGTAGACGGTGAGCGCGTCGGTGTTGGCCACCACCACGTCGGCGGGGACCGGCGCGGCCGACCCGGCGACGCGTACCCCGTGCACCCGGCCGCCGGCCGCGTCGATGCCGGTGACCGCCGCGCCGGTGCGGATCAGCACGCCCAGGTCCAGGCAGCGCGACAGCAGCGCGTCGGCGAGCGTGCCCAGCCCGCCGCGCAGGTACCAGCCGCCGAACGCCAGCTCGGCGTAGGGCACGGCGACCAGCGCGGCCGGCGCGCGGCGCGGGTCGGCGCCGGTGTAGGTGGCGTACCGGTCCAGCAGCATCCGCAGCCGAGGGTCGGACAGGTAGCTGCGGCCCAACCCGCGCAGCGTGCGGCCGGGACCGATGGCGGCGAGGTCACCCAGCCGCCAGGCCAGCGCGGCCAGGTCGCGCGGCGAGTCCACGGTGCGGCGCAGGATGTCCCGGTGCGAGGCCGCCCAGACCCGCTCGGCCCGGCGCCACAGCCGCCGCCAGTCGGCGGCGGACCGGTCGCCGAACACGGCGCCGATCCGCGCGGCGAACTCGTCCGGGTCGGCGCACGAGTCCAGCGCGGGACCGCCGCCGGGGAAGACGTGCCGCACGATCGGGTCCAGCGGGACCAGGTCGAGGTACTCGTCGAGCTTCGCGCCGGTGGCCTCGAACAGGTCGGAGAAGACCTGCGGCAGGGTGACCAGGCTCGGCCCGGTGTCGAAGCGCCACGCTCCCTCCGGGGTGTGGTGCGTGTAGCGGCCGAGCTTGCCGCCGACCGTGCCGGCCCGTTCCAGGACGGTGACCTCGTGCCCGGTGACCGCGAGCCGGGCGGCGGTGGCGAGCCCGCCCACGCCGGCGCCGATGACCACGATGCGCGCCATGGGGTGCCCTCCTAGGTGACCGGGCGACCCCGCCAGGTGAGCCGGCGTCGCTTCCGCAGATGGTACGACCGGACGGTCAGCCAACCCAGGACCACGACCGACACGGGGTGCGCCAGCGCGTCGGGCCAGGCCCGGCCGCCGGTGGCCCGGGCGCTGACCACGCGTCCCGCGACGCCGGCCAGGTAGGCGCCGAACGCCACAGCGGCCACCGCCGGCGCGCCGGCCACCAGCGCGGCCACGACCAGCAGCGGTGGCGCGGTGTAGAGCAGGAGCAGCAGGGCCAGCACGACGGCCGCGCCGGCCGGATGCCCGAACGAGGCCCAGAGCGACTTGGTGTAGCCGTCGCGTAGCTGCGGCCAGTCGTCGTACATCCGGCAGGTGGCGAGCCGGGAGCCGTCGGCCAGCGCGATCCGGCCGCCGGACCGCTTCACCGCCCGGGCCAGCTCGATGTCCTCCAGCACCTTGTCGGCCACCGCCGCGTGCCCGCCGGCCCGCAGGTAGCCGGCCCGGTCCAGGACCAGGAACTGCCCGCCGGCGGCGGCCAGCGAGGGCCGCCGCGAGCGTTCCATCGCGCGCAGCGGCAGGAACGTCAGCCACAACCACTGCAACAACGGCTGCACCAGCCGGTCGGCCGCCGTCCGCACCACGATCCGGGGGTACGGCGACAGCAGCGTCGCGTCGGCCGCGCGCAACCCGGTCACCGCCGCCGCGACCGCGTACGGGGTGAGCACCACGTCGGCGTCGACGAACGCCAGCACTGTCGGCTCCGGGTCGGCGCGGGTGGCGAGCTGCCAGCAGGCGTGCGGTTTGCCCAGCCAGCCGGGCGGCGGCGCGACGCCGGTGAGCAGCGTGACCCGACTGTCGGCGCCGGCCACCGCGCGGACCACGTCGGCGGTGCCGTCGGTGGACCCGTCGTCGAGCACCACGATCCGCAGCCCGGGCACGCCGCGCTGGGCGAGCAGCGCGCGCAGGCACGGGGTGACCCGGTCGGCCTCGTCGCGCAGCGGCAGCAGCACCGCCACCGGCTCGGTCACCTCGGCCGGGCCGCCGGTCGGGCGGCGCAGCCAGGCGACGGCGTTGACGAGCGTGTGCCCGGTGAGCGCGGCGACCGCCACCACCAGCGCGAGCGCGGCGGTCATGCCGGCGCGTCGACCCGGGGCGCGGGATCCGGGGCGGCGGCGCGGTCGCGTCGGGCCCGCCACAGCACCACCGCCAGCGGCACCGCGGCCACCGCCATGCCGGCCGCGCCCCACAGCGCGGACGCCGGCAGCCGGAGGAAGACCGCGTGCGCCAGCACGCTGGAGGCGTACGTCCAGAGGTAGAGCGCGAACATCGGGCCGTCCCGGCCGTCCACCCGGTCCACGGACGGCCCGGCGAGCGGGGGCAGCGCGGCGGCCAGCAGCACCGCGAAGCCCAGCCAGCCGAGATAGTTGCTGACCGGGATGCCGGGCAGTCCGGGCAGCGCCGGGGTGGCGTCGAGCCAGGTCCAGTAGCCCTCGGCCACCATCTGCGGATCGAGGAACAGGTCCCACGCCGCGAGCCCCACCGCCGCGAGCGCGATGCGCGCAAGGCGGGGCCCCCGGTTAACGCCTCCGGTAGAGGAGGGGCCCCCTTTTAACGCCTGGGTGAGCCGGACCGCGGTGAGCCACGCCGGCCAGGCCATCCAGGTCCAGGCCAGCGGGATGATCAGCGGGACGCCGGCCAGCTTCGGGCCCAGCTCGCCGGAGTAGTCGTAGCTGCCGAACGGGAACCCGGTGGCCACGCCGAGCGCCTCGACCGCGAACCCGCCGCCGGTGACCAGCGCGACCAGCGCGGCGGCGACCCGGGTGCCCCGGGTGAGCAGCGCGTGGCCGACGGAGAGCAGCCAGCCGAGCACCACGGTGGCCACGGTCAGCCCGGCGCGGGTCGTGCCGCCGGTGAGCGGGTAGCAGATCTGGGCGAGGACCAGCACGGCCAGCAGCGCCCAGGGCAGTCGGGCGCGGCTCATGTCGTCCCCGGCTCGGGGGCGGGCAGCGGCAGGTCCCGGCCGAGCACGCCGAACGGCCGCTCGTCGCCGGGGAAGTGGAAGTGCCGCAGCACGTCGACGAAGCCGAACCGGCGGTAGAGCCGCCACGCCCGCGACGCCTGCTCGTCCGCCTCCGGGGTGGAGAGCAGCGTGGTGTCGCCCTCGGCCATGGTGAGCAGTGCGCGGAGCTGACGGGCGCCCACACCGTGCCCCTGCGCGGGCGGGCGGACGTGCAGCTCGACCACCTCGAACGGGCGGGCCAGCCAGCGTTGCCGGGCCTGCGCGTTCAACGCCCGGTACACCTGGTCGTGCCACCACTGGCCGGTGGCGCCGAGGTAGCCGTACCCGAAGCCGGCCAGGTGCCCCTCGGTGGTCAGGCTGGCGACGGCCCGGAACCCGGGTCGGCGGACGTGGGTGGCGATGTAGCCGCGCCGGGCCTCCAGCAGGTCGGCGCGGTAGCCCATCGCCTCGCCGTAGACGGCGACCACGTCGTCCAGCCGCCGGACCAGGTCGTCCGGCGTCCACCGCACCAGCCTCATGCGTTCCCTCTCGCGGAGTCGGGGTCGCCCTCGGCGGCGACCCAGCCGAGCACCCTACGGTCGCCGCGGACGTCGCCCACCGCGAACCGCGCGAACAGTTCCTCCGCGTACCAGCCCTCGGTGGGGGTACGGGTGATCGCGGCGCGGTGCTCGGGGGAACGGTACGCGAACGCGACGAGGTCCGCCGGATCACGCCACACGCTCACCGTGCCCTGCCAGCCCAGCGGCGCCTCGCCGACGCCGAACCGGGCGAGCAGCCCCGGCGCGGCGTGCAGCTCACCGGCGACCGGCGGGATGGCCCGCCAGAACGTGGCTGCCCGACGGGCCCGCAGTCGGGCCCGGGTCAGCGCCAGCACCGGCCCGGTGACGCGCCCGCCGGCCGGGGCGCCGAACGGCTCCCGGCCGGACCACCGGCCCCGGCTGGTCAGCGGGCGCAGGTCCACCCGGACGGCGGCGTCGGCGAGCCGGGCCCAGGAACGGGCGACCGGGGAGGTGTCGAAGCGGGTCGCGTCGGCCGGGGAGTCCCAGACCACCAGCGCGGCCCACCGGGTCAGGTCGGCGTCGCCCGGCCCGAAGCCGGTGCCGGTCCCGGTGCCGAGCAGCTTGGCGAAGCGGACGCCGGGCAGCCGGCGCAGCCGCGCCGGGTGGGTCGCCATCCGGGCCAGCGCCCCGGGCACGGCCCGTCGGGGGACGCGCCACACGTGCAGGGTGACCAGGTCGGGGTTCACGCCACCCCGGCCGGGTCGCCGCCGGTGATCCGCAGCAGTTCCGCGTACGTGGTGGGGAACACCGCCTGCGGCACGCCGCCGGCCGCCCACAGCTCGGGGTAGCCGGCGAGGGCGGTGTCGACCACTGTGCGCAGCGGCCCGGGGTGGCCGACCGGGGCGACCCCGCCGATCACCTGCCCGGTGTGCCGCTTGACGAAGTCGGGGGTGGCCCGGCGCAGGTGGGTCACGCCCAGCGTGGCGGCCAGCCCGGCGGTGTCCACCCGGTGCGCGCCGGAGGTGAGCACCAGCAGCGGCTTGCCGTCCGCGTCGAAGACCAGCGAGTTGGCGATGGCGCCGACCTCGACGCCGAGCGCCGCGGCCGCCGCGGCGGCGGTGTGCACCGCCTCGGGCAGCAGCCGGACGGCGCTGCCCCGGCCGGACCCGTCCCGTGCTCCCGCGTCGTCGAGCGCCCGCTGCACCGCCCGCACGTTCGGATGTGGCTGTGACTGCATGCACCGATTCTCCCCCTGCCCGGTCCCCGGCCGGACCCGGGTGCGTTGATCATGAGGTTGGCGGTGTCGCCCCTCGGCGTGTCGGACCGTCAACCTCAGGATCGACCGGTGGGCGGCGGGCGTGGAGCAGGGTCTGGATGCCGTCGAGGATGCGGGCGAGGCCGTTGCTCGGGGACGGCTCGTTCGTCCGACGTCAGGCGATTCGCTACGCCAGTTGCGACGAGGCCAACCTGGGCGCAG
>NZ_PYPS01000002.1 GCF_003027925.1 Micromonospora sp. RP3T | reverse complement strand
TACCAGCCGAACCCGCCGTCACCTTCACCGTCGCCACGAACCCACCGGTCCACGAGTTCAGCGACACCGACGCCGAACACGCACCCGGCACCGGCGGCGCCGGCGTCGTCGGACTCGGCGGCGGCGTGGTCGGGTTGCCCGGCGTGGTCGGCGGCGGGGTGTTGGAACCACCGGCGTT
Organism: Micromonospora sp. RP3T; assembly: GCF_003027925.1. GTDB lineage: Bacteria > Actinomycetota > Actinomycetes > Mycobacteriales > Micromonosporaceae > Micromonospora. The sequence goes on along the minus strand of NZ_PYPS01000002.1, from coordinate 392,622 downwards.
GAGCGCGTTCAGCACCGACGTGTAGGCGGCCTTCTTGTTGCCGGCGCAGTCGAAGAGCAGCGCGTTGTCCGAGCCCCGCCACGAGTCGCAGTCCCGCACGCCCCACACCGTGATGCCGGTGCAGCGCGACACCGCCATGCAGGACCGGGTGACAGTGCCGAAGATGTTCGCCTGGTTGCCGCCGGTCATCACGTCCAGCTCGGTGATCTGCACGTCCACGCCGAGGTCGGCGAAGCGCTGGAGGTTGGCCTGGTAGTCGCCCGGGATCGTGGTGCCCAGGTGCGACTGGAAGCCGACGCAGTCGATCGGCACGCCCCGGGACTTGAAGTCCCGCACCATGTTGTAGACGCCCGTCGACTTCGCGTTGACCCCGTCGGTGTTGTAGTCGTTGTAGCAGAGCTTCGCGCCCGGGTCGGCGGCCCGCGCGGCCCGGAAGGCCGCCTCGATCCAGTCGTTGCCGGTGCGCTGGAGGTTGGAGTCGCGGCGCCCACCGCTGCCACCGTCGGCGAACGCCTCGTTCACCACGTCCCAGGCGTAGATCTGGCCACGGAAGTGCGTGGCGACCTGGGTGACGTGGTTGATCGCGGCGTTGCGCAGCGCGGTGCCGGACAGGCCCTGCGCCCAGCTCGGCTGCTGGGCGTGCCAGAGCAGGGCGTGGCCGCGCACGCTCATCCCGTTGGCCCGGGCGTGACTGACCAGCCGGTCACCACCGGTGTAGCTGAACCGCCCCTGCTGGGGCTCGGTGGCGTCCCACTTCATCTCGTTCTCGGCCACCACGGAGTTGAACTCGCGGTTCAGCACCGTCACGTACGTGTTGTCGGACAGTTTGCCGGTGGCGACCGCGGCGCCGAAGTAGCGGCCCTTCTCGGCCGCCGACGCGCCCAGGGTGGTGCCGGCGCTGGCGTGGGGCGCCAGCGCCACCGCCATGCCGGCGGCTAGCGCGCCGGCCAACAGGCTGGTGGACAGCAGGGCTCTCATGGGTCTCATGCGGATTCCTCTTCCGGGTTGCAGCGGTGGTGGTGCGACGCCTCGTCCCGCCTCGACGGCGGTGCCGAGGGTCCGGCCAGCGCGGCTCGCCCGGTGAGCCTTGCGGTGCCTGTGCCCTGCCATCGACTGTGAGCGATAACATGCGGCACGTCAAGACGCGGGAGACAGCCGGCTGCGGCCGGCGCCGGTCAGCCCGCCCCGCCCGAGGACGCCGGCACGGCGCCGGACCGGCCCGGCTCGGCGGCGAGCAGCCGGGCGGCGAACCGGTGCACGGTGCGCAGCATCGTGTACCGGGGACGCGCCGCGTCGTGCCGAGCCGTCAACAACGACTTCGCCACCAGCCCGTCGAGCACCACCCGGGTGCCCGGTCGCCACCGGGACGCGACGCCGCAGACCCGGTCCACCTCGTCCAGGCCGAAGAGCCGGGGCAGGCCACCGAGGCGGACGAAGCACCAGCGCTCGGCCGGCGTCAGGCAGTCGAGGCTGCGGTGCAGCGCGGCGGACAGCGACCGCCCGGACGCCGGCTGCCCGGGCCGTCGGGGCGGCTCCAGGGTGGCGAGCGGGTTGTCCAGGTGGCGCAGCAGCTCGTCCGGGGTCCGGTCGGCCATCCGTTCGGCGGCCAGCTCGACGGCGAGCGGCAGCCGGTCGACCAGGCCGCAGATGGTGGCCACCGTGCCGATCTCCTCGACCCCCAGCTCGAAGCCGGGTCGGGCCCGGGCGGCCCGGCGGGCGAACAGTTGCACGGCGGGCATGCCGCGTACCCCGTCCGGGCCGGTGGTCAGCGCCGGCAACGGCGGCAGGCGCCACACCGACTCGTAGGGCAGGCCGAGCGGCTCACGCGAGGTGACCAGCACGGTGACCCGGCGCCCGGCCCGCACCACGTCGTGCACCAGGCCGGCGCAGGTGTCGGTGAGCCGGTCGATGTTGTCCAGCACCAGCAGCAGGTGCCGGTCCGCCAGCAGCCGGGCCACGGGTGCCGGGTCCGGGCCGGTCCGGCGGACGCGGCGACGGACCGCCCGCAGCGCGTCGGCCGGGGTGCGGGCGGCGGCGAGGTCGACGGTGACGACGGCGTCGGCGTACCCCTCGCCGACCCGCCGCGCGACGGCGGCGGCGAGCGCCGACTTGCCTCCGCCCGCCGGCCCGGCCACGGTGACCACCCGCTGCTCGGCGAGCAGGTCGGACAACGCGGCGAGGTCGGCCTCCCGGCCGATCAGGTCCGCGTCGTCCGGGGCCGGGTCCGGTTCGGACGGCCCCCCGCGGGCCGCGTCGCGGGCCGGCGGGGGCGTCCGGGGTCGGCGCGGCACGCGACCGCGTCGCAGCTCACGGCCGGCGACGGCCAGTTCCGGACCGGGCTCGATGCCCAGTTCGGCGGTGAGCCGGGCGGTGATCTCGGCGAGCCGGTCCCGGGCGGTCGCCCGCCGGCCGGTCCGCGCCAACACGCTGACGTACCCGGCCTGCACGGCCTCGTGCAGCGGCTCGGCGGCGGCGAGCCGTGCCGCGACGGCCAGCACCTCGTCCGGCCGGTCGAGGTCCAGACCGAGACGGACCAGACCGAGTCCGGCGTTGACCCACTCCCGGCGGAGCGCGGCGACCGTCTCCGACCCCGGCAGCAACGCGCGCAGGTCGGTCAGGTCGGGATCGGACCAGCCGGCGACCGCGGCGGTCAGCAGCGCGAACGCGGTCGTCCGGTGGGCTCGGCGCGCCAGGACGCGGGCCGCCTCGGTGAGCCGCCGGAACCGGGGCAGGTCGACCTGGTCCGGGTGGAGCTGGAGGCGGTACGCCCGGGGTGCGGAGACGATCACGTTGGTACGGGCGTGCCGGGGCGACGCCGGCTCCAACGCGCGCCGCAACCGCGCCACGTAGGTGTGCAGGAGACGGCTCCCGCTGGGCGGCGGACGGTCGCCCCACAGCGACCGGGCGAGCGTCTCGATCGGGAGGTTCTCCCCGACGTGCAGGGCCAGCAACGCCAGCAACGCGCGCTGCTTCGCCGGACCGAGCGCCACCGGCGTGCCGCCGTCGTGGACCCGGACCGCGCCGAGCACGGTGACGGAGAAGTCACGTCCCACGGACCGGTGCTTCCCTCCCTGACCGTTCCCTGTCTGCGCGTCAAGAATGCTGCATACCGCTCGTGCGACGCTTCTTCGTGTTTGCCGGCCCGGCGCGGAACGCTCGCCCCGGACGCGAACCAGGGGAGGATCGTCGATGACCACGCTCGCCAGACCCACCGCCAACCGCCCACTCACCCGGGACCGCCGCCCGATCGCCGCGCTGGTGGCCGTGGCCGGGGGCCTGCTGCTCGCCATGCTCTGGTCGTTCGAGCTGGTCGACCACGTGATCGGTGACTCCGTCGCCAACTCCGTGCTCGGCACCGACGCCAAGCAGACCGTGATCGGCGGGTCCGCGGCCGGCGCCCTGTTCGCCTTCGTCTCCGGCTTCGCCGGCACGTTCACCGCCTGCAACATCGCCGTGTTCGGCGCGCTGCCGGACGTCGCCGGCCGGGCCGACGGGTCGCGCCGGGGGCGCGTCGCCGCCGTGCTGGCGCCGCTGGGCTGGCTGGCGCTCGGGCTGGTGTCGGTGGCCGCGGTGTACGGCTTCGTGGCCGTGCTGATCGGGTCCCGGCTCCCCCAGCTCTCCACGGCCACCGTCGGCGCCGGCTTCCCGGTCCGGCTGGTGCAGGCGTCAGTGGTGTTCGGGCTGATCGGGCTGGCGTTCGCCGCGCTCGGCCTGGCGGCGCTGGGGCTGCTCCCCGACCCGTTCGCCAACCGGCCCACGGCCCGCCTGGTGACGCTCGGCGCCCTGGTCGGCGGCTTCCTGGTCGGGCGGCCGTATCCGCTGTTCCACAAGCTGCTGGAGCAGGCGGTGGACAGTCACAACCCGTTCTACGGCGCGCTGGCGCTCGTCCTCCAGTCGCTGGGCAACATCCTGGTGATGGTCGTGCTGGCGCTGCTACTGGTGCTGGGCACGCGCGGCGGCGTACAGCGGTGGTTGTCCCGGCCCGGCCGGGCCGGCCTGCTGGTCGGCGTCGCGCTGCTGGTGCTCGGCGCGTTCCTGGTCTTCTACTGGGACGTGCGGCTGCCCGCCAAGTTCGGCTACGGCTGGTTCCCGACCATGCCCTGGAACGCCTGACCGTCGTCCCCGTCGCGCTCACCGGCTGCGGCCACCGCCACGGTGCGCAGCAGCCGGTAGCGTGCGCCGTCCGGCTCCAGCAGGCACTCGTCGGCCAACCGGTCGAGCACGTCGCGCACCTCGCCGTCCGGGACGATGCCGGCGCAGCGCGCGACCGCGTCGTCCAGGGAGAAGCGCAGCTCTCCCCGGGCCAACCGGGCCAGGCACGCCCGGTCGGCCGGGCGCAGCGGGGCCAGGCTGCGCCGTAGCGCCGAGGTGAGCGACCGGTGGTGCCGCGGGTGTCCCCGCCGCCGCGGTCGCAGCAGGTGGAGCGGGTCGGCGACCCGGCGGAGCACGCCGTCGAGACTGTCGGTGTAGAGGCAGGCGGCGGCGAGTTCCAGGGCCAGCGGCAGCCCGTCCAGCTCGCGGCAGATCCGGGCCACCGTCGGAGCGTCGGCCGGTGACAGGCGGAAACCGGGTCGGACCAGCCGGGCCCGGTCGACGAAGAGGCGCACCGCCGGATTCGCGGCCAGCGTGTCCGCGTCCGCCGGCCCGGGTACCGGTAGCGGGCCGAGCCGGAACACCGTCTCGCGGGCCGGCCCGGGCCGGCGGCGGGAGGTGACCAGCACGGCCGTGCGGGGGCAGCGGCGCCGCGCGTACTCGATCATCTCCGCGGCGCGCCCGGCCAGGTGCTCGACGTCGTTGAGCACCAGCAGCATCCGACGCTCCCCGACGACGCGCAGCGGATCGGCGGTGGCCGCCAGCCCCAGCGTCCCGGCGAGCAGGCGCAGCACCGCCCCGCAGTCCGGGGCCTCGGCCGCGTCCACGGCGGCGACGCCGTCCGGGAACACGGCGGCGACCCGTTCGGCGACCGCCAGGCCGGTGGCGGACTTGCCGCAGCCGGCCGGGCCGACGATGGTCACGTGCCGGTGCGCCACCAGCAGCGTGGCGCAGTGCGCGACCTCGGCGTCCCGGCCGATCAGCGTTCCGACGGCCGGCCCCGGCCCGCGCCAACCGGGCGGCCGGGCGGTCCGCGACCGGGCCGGGGCGCCGGACGCCGCCAGGGCCGGTGCGTCGCCGGCGCGCAGCAACGCGGCGTGGATGCGGCGCAGTTCCGGCCCGGGCTCCACACCCAGCTCGGCGCGGAGCCGGGCCCGGACGTCGAGGTAGTGGTGCACCGCGGCGGCGCGTTGGCCGCTGCCCGCGAGCACCTCCAGGTAGCGGGCCTGCACCGCCTCCTGCAACGGCTCGGCGGCGGCGAGCCGCTCGACCACCGGCACCACCTGCGAGGTCTGGCCCAGGTCGACCGCCACCGAGGCGTACAGCAGGCCGGCGTCGACCCAGGCGGCGCGCAGCGCGGTGACGTGCCGCGGACCGGCCAGCAGGCCGGTGAGGTGGGTGAGCGTCGGGTCCCGCCACAGGTCCAGCGCGGTGGCGAGCAGTTCGAACGCGTCGTCGGGCGCGCCGGCCGCCCACCGGCTGCGGGCCCGGCCGAGCAGCGTCCGGAACAGGCACGCGTCGACGTCCTCCGGGGGGACGTCGAGCCGGTAGCCGCCGGGCACCGACGCGATGACGTTGGTGCGGGCCCGGGGCGCGGTGTCGGGCTCCAGCACCTGGCGCAGCCGGGCGACGTACGTCCGGATGAGGTGTGCGCCGCTGTCCGGCGCGTCGTCGCCCCAGAGCGCCTCGGTGAGCGCGCCCAGCAGGACCGGCTGCCGGGGGTGCAGGGCGAGGTAGCCCAGGACCGCACGTTGCCGGGCGGGACCCAACGGGATCTCCACCGGGCCGCGGAGCGCGGCGACCGGGCCCAGCACCCTGATCCGGACCGGGTCCACGGCAGCGGCCATGGGTGCCTCCCCCCACCGGGAGGCTAGGCGACCGACAGACGACTGTCCATGACGGAAAGCAACTCGACGATGACCTACCGCACACCTGTCCGGATATTGCGCACGGCAGGAGTCCACCGCCCCGGGTCGTGTCGGGGCCGCCTGTTACGGTTCCGCCGCCCTTGCCGCTGCCGCACCGGAGGTTGGTGTGATCAATTCGCACGTCTCGTCGTTCGCCGGGTTGCCGGTCCTGCCGTTCACACCGGGAATGGCGCTGCCGGCGGATCCGTCCGCCGTGGCCTGGCGGTTGGAGGTCGAGGAGTTCGACGCCGACCCGCCCGAGTTCGCCGGCCTGGTCCGCGCCCTGCTCGACGAGGTGCCGGCCGAGGCGGTACGCGCCGTGGTGGTGGGCGAGTGGGGCGAGGCGTACGAGCGCCCGCTGCCGGTGGACCTGCTGGTCGACGCCGCGTCGAAGTGGACCGGGCTGCGGGCGGTGTTCCTGGCCGACCTGGTCGGCGAGCAGTGCGAGATCTCCTGGCTGACCCACGGCGACGTCACGCCGTTGCTGGCCGCGTGTCCGGCGCTGGAGGTGCTGTGGATCCGCGGCGCGCAGGGGCTGCGGCTGGAGCCGGTCCGGCACACCGCGCTGCGCGAGCTGCGGATCGAGTCCGGCGGCCTGCCGGCGGAGGTGGTGCGCGCGGTCGCGGCGTGCGACCTGCCGGCGCTGCACCGGCTGGACCTGTGGCTCGGCGTCGCCGACTACGGCGGCGACGCCACCGTGGACGACCTGGCCGCGGTGCTGGCCGGCGACCGGCTGCCGGCGATACGGCACCTCGCGCTCTGCAACGCGGAGCACGCCGACGCGATCGCCGCGGCGGTCGCCGACGCGCCGGTCGTCGGCCGGCTGGAGGTCCTCGACCTGTCCATGGGCGTGCTCGGCGACGCCGGCGCGACGGCGCTGCTGGCCGGGCAGCCGCTGACCCACCTGCGCCGGCTCGACCTGCACCACCACTACCTGTCCGAGGAGGTGGCCGCGTCGGTGGTCGCCGCGCTGCCCGGCGTCGAGGTCGACGTCTCCGACCCGCGGACCGCCGACACGTACGACGGCCGGGACTACTACTACACCGCGGTCGGGGAGTGACCGGTGGCGGTGGCGTGCTGACATGCGACTGACCGTGGTGGGCAATCCCGCGAACCGCCGGGTGGCGCTGTTCACCCGCGCGGTGCGCGCCGCGGGGCTGCCCGCCCCCGCCGTCCTGCCCTGGGCGGACGTGCTGACCGGGGCCGTCCCGCCGCCGGCCGGCGCACTGGTGCGGGTCGACTCCCCGGGAGAGGATCCGCACGTCGACCGGCTCCTGCGACGGTCGGCCACCGTCGCCCGGCACGGCGAGCTGATCGGCCTCGCCGACGCGTACGCCGGCCTGGTGGCCGGGCTCGACCGGGTCGCGGCCGGCGGCGCGGAGCTGCTGAACCCGCCGGCGGACGTCGCGGTGCTCTGCGACAAGCGGCGCTGCCACGCGGTGCTGTCGGCAGCCGGCGTGCCGGTGCCCGGCGCGCTGCCGCCGGTCGACGGTTATGCCGCGCTGCGCGAGGCGATGGCGGCGGCCGGGTGGGGGCGGGTGTTCGTCAAGCCGGCGCACGGGTCGTCCGCCGCCGGGGTGCTCGCGCTCGCGGTCGGTCCGCGCGGCGTGCGGGCCGACACCACCGTCGAGCCCACCCCGGACGGGTTGTTCAACTCGCTGCGGGTCCGCCGGCACACCGACGAGGCGACGATCGCCGCGATCGTCGACCGGCTGGCCCCGGACGGCCTGCACGTCGAACGGTGGCTGCCCAAGGCCGGCCTGCGGGACCGGGTGGTCGACGTGCGGGTGCTGGTGGTCGCCGGCCGGCCGACGCACGCGGTGGTGCGCGCCGCCCGGGGTCCACTGACCAACCTGCACCTCGGCAACGCCCGGGGCGACCTGGCCGAGCTGCGCGCCGCGGCCGGCCCGGCGGGCTGGTCGGCGGCGATGGAGACCTGCGAGCGCGTCGCCGCCTGCTTCGCCGGCTCGCTGCACGTCGGCGTCGACCTGATGTTCCTGACCGGGTGGCGCCGGCACGCGGTCGCCGAGGTGAACGCGTTCGGCGACCTGCTGCCCGGCGTGCTGACCGACGGCCGGGACGGCTACGCCGAACAGGTGCACGCGCTGACCAGCGGCCGGTGGCGGCGGTGGCGGGCGGGGGTGGCCGCATGCGCGGCCTGATCGGCAGCCACGACCTGCTCCTGGTCACGCTGGACACGTTGCGCCACGACGTGGCCGCCGAGCTGGTCGCGACGGGGCGGACGCCACGGCTGGCCCGGGCGCTGCCGGGCGGCCGGTGGGAGCGCCGGCACTCCCCTGCCAGCTTCACCTACGCCGCCCACCACGCGTTCTTCGCCGGCTTCCTGCCCACGCCGACCACGCCGGGGCCGCACGAGCGGCGGTTCGCGGCGGCGTTCCCGGGCAGCGAGACGGCCGGCGCGGACACCTGGGTGTTCGACGCCCCGGACCTGCCCACCGCGCTCGCCGCGGTCGGCTACCACACGCTCTGCCTGGGCGGGGTCGGTTTCTTCAACCGGCGTACCCCGCTCGGCGCGGTGCTGCCCGGCCTGTTCGCCGAGGCGCACTGGGAGCCGGAGTTCGGCGTCACGTCCCCCACCTGCCTGGACGCCCAACTCGACCGGCTGGCCGAGGTGCTGGCTCGGGTGCCGGCGGCCCGGCCGTTGTTCACCTTCCTCAACGTCGCCGCGCTGCACCAGCCGAACCGGCACCACCTGCCCGGCGCCGAGACCGACAGCCGGGCCAGCCACGCCGCCGCGCTGGAGTACGTCGACGGCCGGATCGACCGGCTGTTCCGGCTGGTCACCGGTCGGGGCCGGCCGGTGTTCACGATCATCTGCTCCGATCACGGCACCGCCTACGGGGAAGACGGCCACACCGGCCACCGGATCGGCCACGACGTGGTGTGGACCGTCCCCTATGCCGACTTCACCCTGCACCCGGGAGAATGGTGACCAGCACCGAACCGAGCCTCGACGGCTCCGCCTACCAGCAGTATCTCTACGCGTACCCGCACAAGACCTCCTACCGGGCGCTGCGGCCCCGGCCCCGGCTGGCCGACGTGTGGCGCGCCGAGGCGCGGGACGCGCTCTTCCTCTACCTGCACGTGCCGTTCTGCGAGATGCGGTGCGGCTTCTGCAACCTGTTCACCCGCGCCAACGCACCGGCCGAGCAGGTCACCGCATACCTACGTCAGGTGCGCCGGCAGGCCGGGCGGGTCGCCGAGGCGCTCGGCGCGGACGCCGGGTTCGCCCGCGCCGCGTTCGGCGGCGGCACCCCGACCTACCTCACCGCCGACGAGCTGACCGCGCTGTTCGCCGTCGCCACCGAGACGCTCGGCGCGCGCCTGCCGGGCGTACCGCTGTCGGTGGAGACCTCGCCGGCGACCGCGACGCCGGACCGGCTCGCGGTGCTCGCCGCGCACGGCACCACCCGGGTGAGCATCGGCGTGCAGAGCTTCCTCGACGTGGAGGCCCGCGCCGCCGGCCGGCCGCAACGCCGCGCCGAGGTGGAGGCCGCGCTGGCCGCGATCCGGGACGCGCGGATCCCGACGCTGAACATCGACCTGATCTACGGCATCGACGGGCAGACCGCCGACACGTGGCGGCAGAGCCTGGACGCGGCGCTGGCCTGGCGGCCGGAGGAGCTGTTCCTCTATCCGCTCTACGTCCGGCCGCTGACCGGGCTCGGGCGGCGGGCGCACGCCCGCGCCGACTGGGACGCCCAGCGCCTCGCGCTCTACCGGCAGGCGGTGGAGACGCTCGGCGCGGCCGGTTACCGACAGGAGTCGATGCGCCAGTTCCGCCGGGCCGACGCGCCGGCGGTCGACGGTCCGGGGTACTGCTGCCAGGACGACGGCATGGTCGGGCTGGGTTGCGGCGCCCGCTCCTACACCACCGCGTTGCACTACTCCTTCGACTACGCGGTGAGCGTGACGCAGGTGCGCGCGGTGCTCGACGACTACCTCGGCCGTCAGGCCGACGACTTCGCGTACGCCGAGTTCGGTTTCCGGCTGGACGACGCGGAGCAGCGGCGCCGCTGGCTGCTCACGTCGCTGCTGCGCGCCGACGGCGTGGACGCGGACGCCTACCGGGCCCGTTTCGGGCGGCTGCCGGTCGACGACTTCCCGCAGCTCGGCCGGCTCGTCGAGCGGGGCTGGGCCACCGACGGCGGGCTGCGGCTCACCGCGGCCGGGCTGGCCCGCTCCGACGCCGTCGGCCCGTGGTTGACCTCCGCCGAGGTCCGGCACGCGATGACCGGGTACGCGTTGCGATGACGCTGTCGATCCTCTACCGCGGTCCGCTGGCGAGCTGCAACTACGACTGTCCCTACTGTCCGTTCGCCAAGCGGCAGGACCCGCCGGAGCTGCTGCGCGCCGACCGGGCGGCGCTTGCCCGGTTCACCGGCTGGGTCGCGGCGACCACCGACGTGCGGCTGTCGGTGCTGTTCACGCCGTGGGGCGAGGCGCTGACCCGGCGCTGGTACCGGGACGCGATGGTGTCGCTGTCGCACCTGCCGCACGTGGACCGCGTGGTGGTGCAGACCAATCTCGCCGCCCGCGTCGACTGGCTGGCCGACGCCGACCCCGGCTCGGCCGCGCTCTGGACGACCTACCACCCGGGGCAGGTCGAGCGGGCGCGGTTCCTGGGCCGCTGCGCGCGCCTGACCGAGCTGGGCGTCCGGTACTCGGTGGGGGTGGTCGGCCTGCCCGAACACCTCGACGAGGCGCGGGCGCTGCGGGCGGCGTTGCCGCCGGCCGTCTACCTGTGGGTCAACGCGGCCGAGGGTCGCCGTTACGACGCCGAGGAGGAGGCGGCCTGGACGGCGCTGGACCCGCACTTCGGCTACAGCGTCCGGCCGCACCTGTCGCTCGGCCGGCCGTGCCACGCCGGGGAGACCGCCGTCTCGGTGCGGGGCGACGGCACGGTCCGCCGGTGCCACTTCATCCCCACCCCGATCGGCAACCTCTACGACGGCTCGTGGCGGGCCGCGTTGAAGCCCCGTGGGTGCGAGACCGCGGTCTGCGACTGCCACATCGGATACGTCCACCTCAAGCCGCTCGGCCTGCGGGAGGTCTTCGCCGGTGGGGTGCTGGAGCGGATTCCGGCCGGCTGGCCGCCGCCGGCCTCGACGCCGCGCTGACGGCCGGTCGGAACGGTTCCGCCCATTGACAGACCGTTGATGTTAACGAAAACATTGACAGGTGCCTCTTGGCGAGCGCACCGGGAGCTCAGCACTTCGCACCGCCGCCGGTCCAGGGCAGGCCGGCGCTGCTCGGGACGGTTGACCGAGGAACGGCAGGGGTCGACAACCGGCCACTCCCCCGCGCGAGGCTCACCTCATGCGCCATATGTGAGCGCTCACTTCGCCTCGGTCGGTCGTCGCCACCGCCACTCACGGACCGGGAGGTCCCCGTGCGACTCACGCACCATCCCCGCCACCGGGCGGCGTTGATCGCCGCCGCCACCACACTCACCCTCACCACCGCCGGCCTCACCGCCACCCAACTGCCCGCCGCGGCCGCCACCGGCTGCGCGGTCAGCTACACCGTCTCCTCGTCCTGGTCCGGCGGGTTCGGCGCCAACGTCACCGTCACCAACCTCGGCGACCCGGTCAGCAACTGGCGACTGACCTGGACGTTCGGCGCCGGCCAGACCGTCACCCAGTTCTGGAACACCACCATCATCCAGACCGGCGCCGCCGTCACCGCCGCCAACGTCTCCTACAACGGCGCCATCCCCACCGGCGGCAGCACCAGCTTCGGCTTCAACGGATCGTGGACCGGCAGCAACCCCGCCCCCACCAGCTTCGCGCTCAACGGCACCACCTGCACCGGCGGCGTCAGCACGCCGCCCTCGACGACGCCGCCGACGAGCACGCCACCCACCACGCCGCCACCGAGCACCCCGCCCCCGGGCGGCGACGGGCCGTGTGACATCTACGCGGCCGGCGGCACCCCCTGCGTCGCCGCGCACAGCACCACCCGGGCGCTGTTCCGCGCCTACAGCGGGCGGCTCTACCAGGTGCGCCGCGCCTCCGACAACACCACCCGCGACATCGCCACGCTCAGCGCGGGCGGGCCCGCCAACGCCGCCGCGCAGGACTCGTTCTGCGCCAACACCACCTGCGTCATCACCTGGATCTACGACCAGACGACGCGGGGCAACAACCTCGGCTACCAGGGTTCCGGCGGCATCGGCGGCGCGGTACAACCGGCCGTGGCGAACCGCGAGGCGATCACGGTCGGCGGCGCGAAGGCGTACTCGCTGTTCATCCCCGGCAACAGCAGCTACTGGCGCGACGGTCACCTGACCGGCGTCCCGACCGGCAGCGCGCCCGAGGGCATGTACATGGTCACCAGCGGCACGCACGTCAACAGCGGCTGCTGCTTCGACTACGGCAACAGCGAGACCACCCGCCGGGCCGACGGCGCCGGCGCGATGGACGCGATCTACTTCGGCACCAGTTGCTGGTTCGGCGGCTGCTCCGGCAGCGGCCCCTGGGTCCAGGCCGACCTGGAGTGGGGCCTCTACCCCGGCGGCAGCCAGACCTGGAACCCCAACCAGCGCGCCTTCACCAGCAAGTTCGTCACCGCCACGCTGAAGAACAACGGCACCTCACGGTTCGCCATCAAGGGCAGCAACGCCCAGTCCGGCAACCTGTACACGCTCTACGACGGGTCGCTGCCTCCCGGCTACAGCCCGATGAAGAAGCAGGGCGCGATCATCCTGGGCAGCGGCGGCGACTGCTGCATCGACAACAAGAACCAGAGCGTCGGCACGTTCTACGAGGGGGCCATGGTGGCCGGCTACCCCTCGGACGCGACCGAGAACGCGGTCCAGGCCAACGTCGTGGCCGCCGGCTACCGCTGAGCCGATCCGGCCGCCGCCGGGTCCCCACGGGGCGGCGGCCGGATCACGGGCGGACCCGGTCGCCGGGGACGGGACGCCGCACGCCGGGCGGGCGCGGGACGGACGGTAGGCTGCGGGCGGTCATCGGGGCGTCCGAAGGGGAACTGCGTGACAGGCGTGTCGGTTCGCGGGGCGGTTGCGGCCTGCGGAGGCCCGGAGTGAACGAGGGACTGCGTCCCGGTGACCCGGTCCGGCTCGGTGGCTACGAACTGCTCGGCCGGCTCGGCGAGGGCGGCATGGGCAGCGTGTTCCTGGCCCGGTCGCCCCAGGGCCGGCAGGTAGCGGTCAAGGTGGTCCGCGCCGAACTGTCCCACCACGACGAGTTCCGGGGCCGGTTCCGCAGCGAGGTGAACCGGGCCCGCCAGGTGCCGCCGTTCTGCACCGCCGAGGTGCTGGACGCCGACCCGGACCACGAACCGCCGTACCTGGTGGTGGAGTACGTCGACGGGCCCAGCCTGGTGCAGGTGGTCCGGGACCGGGGGCCGATGACGACGGCCGGCGTGCACGGCATCGCGGTCGGGGTGGCCACCGCGCTCACCGCCATCCACGGCGCCGGCGTGATCCACCGGGACCTGAAACCCGCCAACGTGCTGGTCGCGCCCGGCGGGATCAAGGTCATCGACTTCGGCATCGCCCGCGCGTTCGAGGCCACCAGCCAGCACACCCGGACCGACCAGATGGTCGGCACCGTCGCGTACATGGCTCCGGAGCGGTTCGAGAGCGCGTCCGGCCAACGCACCGGCCCGGCCGCGGACATCTTCGCCTGGGGCGCCGTGGTCGCCTTCGCCGCGACCGGCCGGACGCCGTTCGAGGGCGAGTCCGCCACCGCCACCGCGATGCGGATCATGACCCAGCCGCCGGACCTGACCGGTCTGGACGGGCCGCTGCGGGAGCTGGTCTCCCGGGCGCTGGAGAAGGATCCGGCCGACCGGCCCTCGGCCCGGGACCTGCTCGACGGCCTCCTGACCGCGGCCGCGCCGGCGGGTGGGGTCGCCGTCCGGGCCGCCGGGCCGGTGACGCCCGCCGGCGCGGCAGCGGCGAGCGGCCCCGGTGCCGGTCCCGGCCCCGCCACCGGCGCGGGAGCGAACGCCGACCCTGCGGCGGGAGGCGGCCCCGACGGCACGGACCGGGGCGCCGCGGCGGACGCCGGCGCGGCCACGACGCGGCGCCGCCGGCTCATCGGGCTGGCCGCCGGCGCGGCCGTGATGGCGGTGCTGGTGCCGGCCGCGCTGTTCGGCGCGGACCTGGTGGGCGACCGGTCCGGTTCGACGCCCACCGGCTCCGCCGGCAGCGGCACGCCGACCCCTGGCGGCCCGCCGTCCGCGTCCCCCTCGACCGGCGGCACGCCCGCCGCGACGCCCGCGTCCCGCACCCCGGGCGGGTCGCCGTCGGCGACGGCCGACCGGACCCGGGCCATGCTGGCCGGTCAGCGCCGGCTCCTGCTGCACGTGGTGGAGATCGACCGGGACCTGTCGCTGCCGTTCGACGGTGAGCTGACGGTCGGCGACGGCACCGGCAAGGACGCGCTCTTCGTGCTCGAACCGGTCGGCGTCGACTACATGATCAAGTCGGTGAACCCGGACATCGCGCACCGTCCGTGCCTCGGCGTCAAGCTCGACCCCGAGGGGTACGCGTCCCTGGTCGGCGCCGAGTGCGAACCCACCGGGGCCACCGTGTTCAGCATCTCCAAGGAGGGCAAGGACGACAAGGGCCGCACCTCCTACTCGATCGTCAGCGAGAAGTACGGCGTGGTGCAGTGGGAGGACACCGAGAAGGAGATCTACGTCCAGGAGATGGGCGACGCCCCGATCGACACCACGTTCAGCCTGGTCGACCGGGGCGCCGCCTGAGCCGGATCAGGTCAGCAGCTCGACGTACCCGCCGGAGCCGTGCACGCGGATCCGCTGCCCGTCGGGGATCAGCCGGGTGGCCCGCGGCACGTTCACCACGGCCGGCAGGCCGTACTCCCGGGCGATGACCGCGCCGTGGGTCATCGGCCCGCCCACCTCCGTCACCAGGCCGGCCACGGCGACGAACAGCGGCGTCCAACTCGGGTCGGTGTGGACGGTGACGAGGATGTCGCCCGGTTCGAGGTCCGCGCGGGCCAGGTCGAGGATGACCCGGGCCCGACCCTCCACCGTGCCGGCCGACACCGGCACGCCGGCCAGCGCGCCGCTCGGCAGGTCGTCGCGCCGGTACGCCCCGTGGACCGCCTCGCCGTCCGAGGTGAGCACGCGGGGTGGCGTGAGCGCCTGGTGGAACCGGAACGTCTCCGCGCGCTCGCGGACGAGCCGCGCGTCCACCCGGCGCGTCCGCACCGCGTCGCGGAACTCGTCGAAGGTGAGGAAGAAGACGTCCTCCCGGTCGGGCAGCACACCGTCGCGTACCAGCCGGTCGGCCTCCGCCATCAGCGCCTGCTTGTAGACGAGGTAGCGGCTCACGATGGCGTACTTCGGGTACTCGCGGTAGCCGATGAAGGTCCGGACCCGGTCGATCATCCGCTGGGTCTCGTCGGCCTTGCGGTCCCCGTCCGGCAGGGCCCGGAGCCGGTCGAGCACCTCCCGGGCCTTCCGCTGCACCGCCTGCCGGCCCTGCGCGAAACGCCGTCCGGCGGCGCCGGGCGCGAAGTTCCGGACGTGGTCGAGGATCAGCGGTACGAGGGTGGCCGGCCGCTCGCTCCACCGTGGCCGGGTGATGTCGATCTCGCCGACGCACCGCATGCCGTACCGGTCGAGGTAGTCCTGGAGGGCGTCGTGTGCCTCGCGTCCGCCCGGCAGCTTCGGCAGCTCGTCCAGGAAGCCGTCGTCGTCCGCGACGTCCCGCAGGAACGCCACCACCTCGGGGTGGGGGCGGATGACGTCGGCGACGTCGAGCAGCGCCAGGCCCATCTCCGAGGTGACGTTGCCGGGGGCGGACAGCGTGAGCGTGTCGGCGGCGTTCCGCTCGCCCAGCCACTCCCCCAGCTTGTCGTTGAGCCACCAGGTGGCCTCCATCCCGGCCATGATCGCCTGCATGTTGACCGGGTCGACGAGGGCCCGCTTGTGCTCCGGGAACGCCTCCGCCACCAGGAAGTCGAACAACGCCGGCCCGGTCCGGGTGCCGATGTCGCGCCGCAGCGCGGCGATGCTGGCCCGACTCCGCTCGATCAGCGCGGTGACCACGGCCGGGTCGGTCTCGATCGTCGCCGACGGCAGCCCGGGGGGCGGACCGGCGGGGCCGTCGTCGGCCCGCGTCGGCACGACGTCACCGCGCTCCAGGATCGTCTCCAGCGCGTCCCTGGTCAGCGGATCCGATCTGGTCATCAGGTCCAGGAAGGCGGCCCGGCCCGCCGGGGTGGCCAGGTGCCGGGTGGCGTCGACGAACAGCCGGCCACCGGCCTCGTGCATCGGCGCCATGGCGGTCAGCCGCCACATCGACAGCCCCAGCGGCTTCATCGCGTCGGTCATCATCTGCTGGTGGCCGACCGAGAGGTAGACGTGGTTCTGCCCGTCGTCGACCACCGGGACCGGGAACAGCGTGGTGATCGGGCGGCTCTGGAGGATGTGGAGTTCGCCGTCGGCCAGGGCCCACTCCACGTCCTGCGGGCCGCCGAACCGCGCCTCGATCAGCCGCCCGAGCCGGACGAGACGGACGACCTGCTCGTCGGTCAGCGCGGGCTGCTCCCGCCGGGCCGGATCGACCGCCTCAGTCCGCGTCCCGCCGCCCGGCACGGCGCGGACGGCCCGCGCCTTGGTGGCGATGGTCCGGGCGAGGACCCGGTCGTCGCGTACCGTGAACCGGTCCGGGGTGACCAGGCCGGCGACCAGGGCCTCGCCCAGACCGAAGCCGGCCTCCACGGTGGCGACCTTCCGGTTTCCGCTGACCGGGTCGGCGGTGAACAGGATCCCCGCCGCGTCCGGGAGCACCATCCGCTGCACCACCACGGCCATCTGCACCGTACGGTGATCGATGCCGTTGCGGAGGCGGTAGGTCACCGCCCGCTCGGTGAACAGCGACGCCCAGCACCTGGCGACGTGGGTGCGGATCTCGTCCGGGCCGACCACGTTCAGGTAGGTGTCCTGCTGGCCGGCGAAGGAGGCCGTCGGCAGGTCCTCCGCCGTCGCGCTGGACCGCACCGCGTAGGCGGCGTGCGCGCCGAGCCCGGCCAGCGCCCCGCTGATCGCCGCCGCGACCTCGCCCGGCACGGTCGCCTCCTCGACGACGCGGCAGATCTCGGCGCTGACCGTCCGGATCGCCTGCCGCTCGTCGGGGCCCAGCCCGCAGAGCCGGTCGAGCGGCGCGTCGAGTGCCGGCAGGTCCGCCACGGCCCGCCGGTACGCGTCGGTGGTCACACAGAAGCCGGGCGGCACGCTCACCCCGTCGAGCCGCGACAGCGCCCCCAGGTGCGCGCCCTTCCCACCGACGGTTGCGAGCTGCTCCTCGTCGATCTCGTCGAACCCGACCACGTATCGTCCGGCCCTCATCGTGCCCCCGTTTCCCCAGCTCATCCGCGTCCGGCCGACGATTCTGCGGCACCACCGGGGTCTTGCCGCAAGCCCCGGGGTGCGATATACGTTAGAAGTGGCAGGGAGCGCGTCTCCCTGCCTTCGGCGTTTTCCGGCCTTCCCCGCGGCGTCCGTGGCGTCCGGCGGCAGGCCCCGGTCCGCGCACACCCACGCCTCGGCCGACGACGACGGGAAGCGTCACAGCGGCCGGGCGGGCAGCGGCCGGGAGTGTGGCACTCCCGACGGCGGTCGGTGGCATGGCAGGGACGCCATCGGGGCAAGACCGGAACGGAGAGCTACTCCGAGGGGCCGTTCGAGCGACTCGCTGACGGGTTGTATCCGGATTTGTCGCCCACGGTGGTGCGTCGACCTGGACGAGCGGGATCTGCTGTGGTGAGGGAGACTCGGGCGATGACCGGCGCTGGCACCGACCCGCGGACACGTGCCGACGTGTTCGCCGTCGACGGTGAGATCGGCCCGGATCTGGCTCGGGTCGACTGGTCGACCCATCCGCTGGGGCAGCCCGACGCGTGGCCGCAGAGCCTGCGGACGACGGTGCGCATCCTGCTCTCCTCCCGCTTCCCGATGTGGATGGCCTGGGGCCCCGAGCTGACGTTCTTCTGCAATGCCGCCTACCGCCGCGACACGCTGGGCCGCAAGTACCCGTGGGCGTTGGGCCGACCGGCGAACGAGGTGTGGGCGGAGATCTGGGCCGACATCGGCCCCCGCATCGACACCGTGCTGCGCACCGGCGAGGCGACCTGGGACGAAGGGCTGCTGCTGTTCCTGGAACGGGCCGGCTACCGGGAGGAGACCTACCACACGTTCTCCTACAGCCCACTGCGCGACGACGACGGCACGCTGGTCGGGATGCTCTGCGTGGTCAGCGAGGAGACCGAGCGGGTCATCGGCGAGCGCCGGATGGCCACGCTGCGGGACCTCGGCTCCGACCCGAGCGTGATCCGCACCGAGCAGGAGACGCTCGCCTTCGCCGGTCGCCAGTTGGGGCGCAACGCGCACGACCTGCCGTTCACGCTGACGTACCTGTTCGGTGACGAGGGCGACGCGCGGTTGGCGGAGGCGACCGGGTTCGCCGCCGGCCATCCGGCGGCGCCGGCCACGCTCTCGCTCGACGACCCCGACGCGGTCTGGCCGGCCCGGGCGGTCACCGAGGGGGACCTGGTCCGGGTGCCGCTGGACTCCGCCGTGCGCCACGACCTGCCGACGGGCGCCTGGCCGGACCCGCCGACCGAGGCCCTGCTGGTGCCGCTGCGCCAGCAGGGCGGCACGCCGTACGGGTTCCTGGTGGCCGGGCTCAACCGCTACCGGGCCCTCGACGACGGCTACCGCGGGTTCGTGGAACTGACCGCCGGGCATGTGGCGACCGGGATCGCCAGCGCCCGCAGCTACCAGGCCCAGCAGCGGCGGGCCGAGGAGCTCGCCGAGCTGGACCGGGCGAAGACCGCGTTCTTCTCCAACATCAGCCACGAGTTCCGCACCCCGCTGACGCTGATCATGGGGCCGGTGGACGAGTTGCGGGGCCGGCTGCGGGACGCCGACGGGCCGGTCCGCGAGGAGCTGGAGGTCATCCGCCGTAACGGGCTGCGCCTGGGCAAGCTCGTGAACAGCCTGCTCGACTTCTCCCGGATCGAGGCCGGCCGGATGCAGGCCCGCTACCAGCCGGTGGACCTGGCCGCGGTGACCGCCGACCTGGCCAGCGTCTTCCGCTCGGCGGTAGAACGCGCCGGCCTGACCTTCGAGGTCGACTGCCCGCCCCTGCCCGAGCCGGTGCACATCGACCCCGGCATGTGGGAGAAGGTGGTGCTCAACCTGCTCAGCAACGCCCTGAAGTTCACCTTCGACGGCAGCGTGCGGGTCGAGCTGCGCGCCGAGCACGGGCAGGCCGTGCTTCGGGTGGTCGACACCGGCATCGGCGTCGCCGAGGAGGAGATGCCCCGGCTGTTCGAGCGGTTCCACCGCATCGAGAACGCCCGCTCCCGCTCCGACGAGGGCAGCGGCATCGGGCTGGCCCTGGTCAAGGAGCTGGTCACGCTGCACGGTGGCAGCATCACCGCCAGCAGCACGGTGGGCCGGGGCACCGCGTTCACGGTCCGGCTGCCGTTCGGCTACGCCCACCTGCCGGCCGACGCGATCGCCCCGGCCGGCTCCGGCCGGGTGGCGGTCTCCGCCGAGCCGTTCGTGCAGGAGGCGCTGCGCTGGCTGCCCGGCGACCCGACGGCCGAGGTCGTCCGGGAGGACGCGACACCGGTCGAGGGTCCCGCGCCGGCCCGGCCGGGGCAGGTCCCGGCCCGGGTCCTGGTCGCCGACGACAACGCCGACATGCGCGAGTACCTCACCCGTCTGCTGCGCTCGGCCGGGCACCGGGTGCGGGCGGTGGCCGACGGCCAGGAGGCGTTGGAGGCCGCCCGCACGCACACGCCGGACCTGGTGGTCAGCGACGTGATGATGCCCCGGCTCGACGGCCTGCAACTGGTGGCCGCGCTGCGGGCCGATTCCCGGACCGCCGGCACGCCGGTGCTGCTGCTGTCCGCCCGCGCCGGCGAGGAGGCCGCCATCGAGGGGTTGGAGGCGGGCGCCGACGACTATCTGGTCAAGCCGTTCCCGGCCGCCGAGCTGCTGGCGCGGGTGCGGGCGAACGTGGAGCTGGCCCGGCTGCGCAACCACCACGCCCGCTGGCGCACCGCGCTCATCGACTCGTTGCAGGAGGCGTTCTTCGTCTGCGACGAGGCCGGCGCGGTCGTCGAGATCAACGCGGCGTTCACCGACATCCTCGGCTACGGCCCCGAGGACCTGCCCTACCTGCCGGTGCAGCCGTGGTGGCCGGACCCGGAGGCCGAACCCGAGGCGCACCGTCAGGTGTCCGCCGCGTTCTCGGTGCTGATCGGCCAGACGAAGGGCACCTACACCGTGCCGGTGACCCACCGCGACGGGCACCGGCTCTGGATCGCGACCGCGTTCAACCAGGTCGACGACCCGGACACCGGACGCCGGGTCATCGTGGGCACGTTCCGCGACGTCACCACCGAGCACTACGCCGTGCAGCGGGAGACCGCCCTGGCCGGGCTGAGCCTCCGGCTGTCACAGGCGGAGGATCTCGCCGACGCCCTGCACGGGGTGCTGGACGAGATGCGCAAGCTGTGGCGCGCCACCGGCGTGGTCACCGCCGTCTTCGGCGACACCGCCGGGCCTGACGTCACCGCTACCGACCCGCTGCTCCAGTGGGACACTCTGCCCGACGAGCGCCGGCAGGAGTTGCTGGCGTTGCGGGACACGCCGCTGCTGACCCCGGTGGCGACGCCGGCGCACGGGGCCGGCATCGCGCTGGAGCATCCGGACGGCACCATGGCGCTCTGGATCGACCTGGGCGAGAAGCGGCCCTTCACCGAGCAGGACCAGACGCTGCTGGCGCTGCTCGCTGGCCACGTCGCCCAGGGGCTGCACCGGGTGCACCAGATCGACCAGCAACGGGAGACCGCGCTGGCCCTGCAACGGGCGATCCTCGGCCCGGCCCAGCTGCCCGCCGGCTTCGCCGTGCGCTACGCCCCGGCGTCGCTGCCGCTCAAGGTCGGCGGCGACTGGTACGACACGGTCGAGCTGCCGGACGGGCGGATCGCGATCGTGGTCGGCGACTGCGTCGGCCACGGCCTGCGGGCCGCCACCGTGATGGGGCAGCTACGCAGCGCGTGCCGGGCGCTGCTGTTGCAGGACGCCAGCCCGGCCCAGACGCTGATGGCGCTGGACCGGTTCGCCGCCCTGCTCCCGGGCGCGCAGTGCGCGACCGTCCTCTGCGGTGTGCTGGACCCGGCGTCCGGCCGGCTGCGCTACTCCAGCGCCGGGCACCCACCGGCCATCGTGGTGCACCCCGACGGCACGTCCGAACTCCTCGACCAGGGCCGGTCCCGCCCACTCGCGGTCCGCACCGGGCGGGAACGCCCGGAGGCGGAGGTCACCGTGCCGGCCCGGGCCACGCTCATGCTCTACACCGACGGGCTGGTCGAACGGCGCCGCCAGCCGCTGACCGCCGGCATCGACCGGGCCGTCACGGCGATCCAGGAGGGCCGGGGCGTCCCGGTCGAGGCGCTGGCCACCGCGGTGATGGACCAGCTCACCCCGGAGGCCGGGTACGACGACGACGTGGCTCTGCTGCTCTACCGGCACCCCGGGCCGCTGGAGCTGGACTTCCCCGCCGAGTCGTCCCGGCTGGCCGAGGTGCGTACCGCGTTGCGCGGGTGGCTGGACCGGTGCGGGCTGGCCCCGGCGAACTCCTACAACGTGCTGGTGGCCGCCGGCGAGGCGTGCGCCAACGCGATCGAGCACGGCCACCGGGACAGTCCCGGCGGGCGGATCCGGTTGCGCGCCGCCGCCACCGCCGACGCCCTGCGGCTGAGCGTCACCGACAGCGGGCACTGGCGGGACCGGGACCGTCCGTCGGACCCGCACCGGGGCCGCGGGCTGGTGCTCATGCGTGCTCTGATGGACTCCATCACGGTGACCCCGGGGGCCACCGGCACCACAGTCGACATGCAGGCAAGGATCATCCGATGAGCACGGCCCTGACGCTCACCACCGGCAGCGACCCCGACGGGGGGCGCGTGCTGACCGCGGTCGGCGAGATCGACATGAGCAACGCGGCCGCCTTCGCCGCCGCGCTCGACGACGCCGTCCGGCCCGACGGCGGCCCCCTCGTGGTCGACCTGACCGCGGTGGAATATCTGGACAGCGCCGGCCTGGCCGTGCTGTTCCCGCACGCCGAACGCATCGCGCTCGTCGCCAGTCCGTTGCTGGAACCGCTGCTCACCATCTCCGGGCTGGCCGACCTCACCACCGTGCGCAGCGGTTGAGGATCCGACCGGAGGTGGGCGGGCGGACGGTCTCCGGCTGAGCTGACGGTGCCCAGCGGATCGTTCTGATACGAGCGTCCCCGCCGGCGTTTCCCCGGGAGCTTCCTCGTGACATCTCCGAGGCCCTTCGACGAGTCCCTCGCTTCCGCTCGGGCGGCTCCTGCTCGCCGGAGCCACTGGGAACCTGTGCTTCCTACCCGGTCCCCGCAGCACCGCACCCCTCGCATCCCGCAACCTTCAGAAGCATCGATGTTAGCGTTAACGCTGGTGGCGGCGCTGACGCGGCATTCATAAGACGTATGGCCTCTTGTCTGCCCACCTTTACCCGAGTGCAAGCGTTGACGTTACGCAGATGTAACGCTTAACGTCTGATGTCTCAGTCATGTGAGCCCCCTCACCCACCACCTTCGGAGGGATCACCATGTCCCGTCCCCACCTCACCCGCCGTTCACTCCTCGCCGCTCTCGGTGCCGGCGGGGCCGCGGTCGCCGTCGGCGGCGTCCTCCGTCCCGGGTCCGCCGCCGCCGCCATCCCCGGACCCGCCAGCTACGCCGAGACGTGGGCGTCGGTCGGTCAGCACCCGGCCGCGCCGGAGTGGTTCCAGGACGCCAAGTTCGGCGTCTACTTCCACTGGGGAGCGTTCAGCGTTCCGGCGTACGCCAACGAGTGGTACCCGCGCAACATGTACAACAACGGCTCCAACGAGAACAACCACCACAAGTCCGTCTACGGTGACCCGTCGGTGTGGCCTTACCACAACTTCATCAACGGCGCGAACGACCGGTCGGGCCGGTTCGTGCAGTTCGCGCCCCGGCTGCGCTCGGCCGGCGGCAACTTCGACCCCGGCGAGTGGGCCCAGTTGTTCGCCGACGCCGGCGCGAAGTTCGCCGGGCCGGTGGCCGAGCACCACGACGGTTTCTCCATGTGGAACAGCCAGGTCAACGAGTGGAACTCGGTGGCCCGCGGTCCACGGCTGGACCTGCTCCGCCTGCACACCGACGCGATCCGGGCCCGCGGCCTCAAGGTCATGGTCGCCATGCACCACGCGTACAACTTCACCGGCTTCTACCAGTGGGCACCGCAGCAGTCCGACGCCAGCCTGCGCAAGCTCTACGGGCAACTGGGCACCGCGGCGGAGGAGCAGCTCTGGTACGACAAGCTCCGCGAGGTCATCGACCAGGCCCAGCCGGACATGATCTGGCAGGACTTCAACCTCAGCCGGATCAGCGAGGCGCAACGGCTGCGGTTCCTGGCCTACTACTACAACCGGGCCGTGGCGTGGAACAAGGAGGTCGTCGCCACCTACAAGGACGGGTTGGACCTCGGCGGCACGGTCTTCGACTACGAGCGCGGCGGTCCCGCCGCACTGCGTCAGCCGTACTGGCTCACCGACGACAGCATCAGCAGCTCCAGCTGGTGCTACACGGTGGGGATCGGCTACTACTCGCTGAACCAGATGCTGCACTCGCTGCTCGACCGGGTCAGCAAGAACGGCAACATGGTGCTCAACATCGCGCCGGTGGCCGACGGCACCATCCCCGACGGACAGCGCAGCATCCTGCTCGCCATCGGCGACTACCTGCGCCGCTTCGGCGAGTCCGTCTACGCCACCCGGGCCTGGACGACGTACGGCGAGGGCCCCACCCAGATGGGCGGCGGTTCCTTCAGCACCCCGCGCGCCGGCACCGCCCGGGACATCCGGTTCACCCGCAGCAAGGACAACCGGGTGCTGTACGCCACGTTCCTCGGCTGGCCGGGCAGCACCGCCACCATCACCACGCTGGCGTCGGGCCGGATCAACCTCGGCACCCTGACCGGGGTGCAACTGCTCGACACCAACGCCGGCAGCTACGTCAACCTGCCGACCCGCACCCAGGACTCCAGCGGCCTGCGGATCACCATGCCGTCCGCCGGCGCGCCGTTCAACGCGCCCGCGTACGTGGTCAAGCTGACGTTCAGCGGCCCGATCCCGGCGCTCGGCGGCGGCTCGACCACCTGGCAGCGGATCACCAACGTGACAAACGGCCTGGCGCTCGACAGCGGCGGCAACGTCGCCTCCGGCTCCCCGCTGAAGCAGTGGAGCTGGGACGGCAGCACGAACCTCCAGTGGCAGCTCGTCGACCTGGGCACCGGGTACCACCGGATCGTCAACCGGACCAACGGCATGGTCGTCGACGGGTTCGGCCAGACCACCAACGGCGCCGCCGCCCAGCAGGCGTCCTGGAACGGCGGCAACAGCCAGCAGTGGCAGCTCACCGACCAGGGCAACGGGCGGTACCGGATCGCCAACCGGGCCACCGGCCTGGTGCTCGATGGGGGCGGCCAGGTCGCCTCCGGCTCCACGGTCAAGCAGTGGAGCTGGGACGGCAGCACCAACCTGCTGTGGACCCTCGCCACCGTCTGAATCCCCGAAGCCACGTCCGACCTGGAGGACCACGATGACCCGTAGAGCTCTGCTGGGGCTGGGCCTGACGATGACGCTCGTCGCCTCGGCCACGCTCGCCGCCGGCTGCGGCGACGGTGCGGGGAAGGACAGCGGCTCGGGCGGCTCCGCCCCGCTCGTCGGGGTGGACTACCCCCGATCCGACACCGACTTCTGGAACTCGTACATCAGGTACGTGCCGACGTTCGCGAACGAGCTGGGCGTCGACCTGAAGACCACCAACTCGCAGAACGACATCGCCAACCTGATCTCGAACGCCCAGACCTTCATGAGCCAGGGGGTCAAGGGCGTGGTGATGGCCCCGCAGGACACCGCCGCGATCGCGCCGACGCTCCAGCAACTGGCCGCCAAGAAGATCCCGGTGGTCACCATCGACACCCGCCCGGACTCCGGCGAGGTGGCGATGGTGATCCGCGCCGACAACCGTGCCTACGGCACCAAGGCGTGCAAGTTCCTCGGCACCAAGCTCGGCGGCAAGGGCAAGGTGGTGATGTTGCAGGGCGGCCTCGACTCGATCAACGGCCGGGACCGGACCGAGGCGTTCCACGAGTGCATGCGCGCCGACTACCCGGGCGTCACGGTGTTCGGCGAGGCGACCGACTGGAAGGCCGACGTGGCGGCCAGCAAGCTCCAGACCCGGTTCGCGTCGGACCCGGACATCAAGGGCATCTACATGCAGTCCTCGTTCGCGCTCTCCGGCACGCTCCAGATCCTCAAGCAGCGCGGTCTCCAGGTCCCGGCGAGCGACCCGAAGCACGTCTTCGTGGTCTCCAACGACGGCATCCCGGAGGAGCTGGCCGACATCGGCAAGGATCTGATCGACGCCACCGTCAGCCAGCCCGCCGACCTGTACGCCAGGTACGGCCTGGAGTACGTGAAGGCGGCGATCGACGGCAAGACGTTCCAGCCCGGCCCGACCGACCACCACAGCACGATCATCCAGGTACGGGAAGGGCTGCTGGAGGACCAGCTCCCCGCGCCACTGGTGACGAAGGACGGCGCGCCGGTCGCGGGCGAGCCCACCCTGAAGTTCGACGACAGGTCCCTGTGGGGCAACACCGCATGAGCGTCCGCTCACCCGCCTCGACCGACGGGCCGGCCGGCGACCTCCGGCCCGTCGTGGAGGCCGTCCACATCACCAAGCGTTTCGGGTCGACGACCGCCCTCGCCGACGCCGGCATCGTGGTCCGGCCCGGCGAGACGCACGCCCTGGTGGGCCGCAACGGCGCCGGCAAGTCGACGCTGGTCAGCATCCTCACCGGCCTCCAGGCGCCGGACGACGGGGCGGTGGCCTTCGACGGCCGGCCCGCGCCGCCGCTCGGTGACCGGGCCGCCTGGCGTCGGCGGGTGGCCTGCGTCTACCAGAAGTCCACGATCATCCCCACGCTCACCGTGGCGGAGAACCTGTTCCTCAACCGGCACGACCGCGGTCGCGGCGGGCTGATCCGCTGGTCGCGGCTGCGCCGGGCGGCGCAGGAACTGCTGGCGACCTGGTCGGTCGACGTGGACGTGCGGCAACCCGCCTCGACCCTGTCGGTCGAGCAGCGGCAGTTCGTGGAGATCGCCCGGGCGCTGTCGTTCGGCGCCCGGTTCATCATCCTCGACGAACCGACCGCGCAGCTCGACGGCGCCGGCATCAACCGGCTGTTCGACCGGCTCCGTGACCTGCGGGCCCACGGGGTGACCTTCCTGTTCATCAGCCACCACCTCCAGGAGATCTACGAGATCTGCGACCAGGTGACGGTCTTCCGCGACGCTCGGCACGTCGTCACCGCACCGGTGGCCGAGCTGAGCCGGCCGGCCCTGGTGGCGGCCATGACCGGGGAGGACGTGACCATGCCGGCGGCCGACCACCCGCCGCTGCCGGCCGACGCCCCCGTGCTGCTGTCGGTCCGCGACCTGGTCACCCCGTCCGGCGCCGAACTGTCCCTGGAGACCCGGGCCGGCGAGGTGGTCGGCCTCGCGGGCGGCGGCGGCAGCGGCAAGGTCGAGGTGGCCGAGGCGATCGTCGGCCTGACCCGCCGCGCCGGTGGGACGGTCGCCGTCGACGGGCGCGTGCTGCGGCCGGGCAGCGTGCCCGACGCCCTCGACGCCGGGGTGGGCCTGGTGCCGCAGGACCGGCACCGCGAGGGCCTGGTGCCACTGCTGTCCATCGCGGAGAACGTCACGATGACCGTGCCGGAGCGCATCGCGCGGCGTGGGCTCATCTCACCGGGGCGCCGGGACGCCGCGGCCCGCGCCGCCATCACCGAGCTGGCCGTCAAGGCGGCCGGACCACACGTCCCCGTCGCCGACCTGTCCGGCGGCAACCAGCAGAAGGTGGTGATGGGCCGGGCGTTGGCCAACGACCCGAAACTGCTGGTGCTCATCACGCCGACGGCCGGCGTCGACGTGCGGTCCAAGCAGACCCTGCTGGGCGTGGTGGAACAGGTACGCCGCCGGGGCGCCGCCGTACTGATCGTCTCCGACGAACTCGACGACCTGCGGATCTGTGACCGCGTCCTGGTCATGTTCGCCGGGCGGGTCATCCGCGAGCTGGCCCACGGCTGGCCCGACAACGAGCTGGTAGCCGCCATGGAAGGGGTGGATCTCCACCATGCCTGAGACGCTGTCCACCATGACGTCGCCGCCGGCCGGGGCGTCCCCGTCGGCCCCGCCGTCGACCTCCGCACGAAGCCTGGTCCTCACCCGCCTGCGGGACCTGGCCCTGGTGCCGGCGATCATCGCGGTCGCCGTCGTCGGTTCGCTCGTGAATCCCGTCTTCCTCAGCACCGACAACCTCCTCAACGTGCTGCAGAGCATGTCGGAGATCGCCATCCTGGTGCTGGCCCAGACCATCGTGCTGATCACCGGCAAGATGGACCTGTCGCTGGAGTCCACCTTCGGCCTGGCCCCGGGCATCGCGGCCTGGCTGGTCGTCGACCCGGCACTCACCCGCGGTCTCGGGCTCGACGTGCTGCCCGACGGCCTGGCGGTGCCGGTGGTCCTGCTCGTCGGCGCCCTGGTCGGCGCCGTCAACGGGCTGCTGATCGTCCGCTTCGGCCTCAACGGCTTCATCGTGACGCTGGGCATGCTGATCGTCCTGCGCGGACTGCTCACCGGGATCTCCGGTGGTCAGACGTTCTTCGCGCTGCCGGCGTCGATGACCTACCTCGGCTCGGCCACCTGGTTCGGCGCGCCGGCGTCCATCTGGGTGTCGCTGCTGTTGTTCGCGGTCGGGATCGTGGTGCTCGGTTACACCCGTGTCGGCCGGGCGTTGTACGCCATCGGCGGCAACGCCGACGCGGCCCGCGCCGCCGGCATCCGCACCGACCGGGTGTTGTGGGCCGCCCTCGTGGTGGCGAGCGTGCTGGCCGCGCTCGCCGGGTTGCTGATCAGCGGGCGGCTCGCCGCGGTGCCGGCGGCGCAGGGCGACGGCGCCATCTTCCAGGTGTTCGCGGCGGCGGTCATCGGCGGGGTCAGTCTCAACGGCGGCAAGGGCAGCGTGTTCGGCGCCTTCACCGGCGTCCTGCTCCTCTTCATGATCATCAACGTGCTCACGCTCGCCGGGGTCCCCGCCCAGTGGACGAACTTCCTCAACGGCGCCGTCATCCTGGTCGCCCTGACGGTCTCCCGGATCACCGGCGGCAAGGCGCAGACATGACGCCGCCGCCGCGTCCGGCGCCGCCGACGAGCCAGCCCACCTCCACCGACCGGGAGAACCGTTGTCCGAACACATCACATCCGTAGAGACCATCGACGTCCGATTCCCGACGTCGCGCCACCGCGACGGCTCGGACGCGATGAACCCGTTCCCGGACTACTCCGCCGCCTACGTCATCCTGCGCACCTCGGCCGGCGCCGAGGGACACGGCCTCGTGTTCACCGTGGGGCGGGGCACCGAGATCCAGATCCGGGCGCTGCGGTCGCTGGCCCCGATGCTCGAGGGCCAGCCGGTCGAGGCGCTGGTCGCCGACCCCGGGACGCTCGCGCGCCGGTTGGTCGGCGACAGCCAGATCCGCTGGCTGGGCCCGGCGAAGGGGGTCGTGCACATGGCCGCCGGCGGCCTGGTGAACGCGGTCTGGGACCTCGCCGCCCGGCGGGCCGACAAGCCGTTGTGGAAGCTGCTCGCCGACCTCACCCCGGAGCAGCTCGTGGCGCAGGTCGACTTCCGCTACCTGCGCGACGCCCTCACCGAGGACGAAGCGCTGGTGCTGTTGCGCGCCGCCGTCGACGGGCGGGCGGACCGGGAGCGCCGCCTGCTGGCCGAGGGCTTCCCGGCGTACACCACGACGCCGGGCTGGCTCGGCTACGACGACGACAAGCTGGCCCGGCTCTGCGCGGAGGCGGTCGCGGCCGGGTTCCGGCTGATCAAGCTCAAGGTGGGCGGGGACCTCGCCGACGACGTACGCCGGCTGGGCATCGCCCGCCGGGCCGTCGGCCCGGACGTGCGCATCGCGGTCGACGCCAACCAGGTGTGGGGCGTGCCCGAGGCGATCCGTTGGATGCGTGAACTGGCCCCGTTCGACCCGTACTGGATCGAGGAGCCGACCTCACCCGACGACATCCTCGGGCACGCCGCCGTCCGCTCGGCCGTCGCCCCGACGAAGGTGGCCACCGGCGAGCACGGGCACAACGCGGTGATGTTCAAGCAACTGCTCCAGGCCGACGCCGTCGACGTGGTCCAGATCGACGCCTGCCGGGTCGCCGGGGTCAACGAGAACCTGGCCATCCTGCTGCTCGCGGCGAAGTTCGGCGTGCCGGTCTGCCCGCACGCCGGCGGGGTGGGGCTGTGCGAGCTGGTGCAGCACCTCGCCATGTTCGACTTCGTCGCCCTCACCGGCAGCACCACCGACCGGGCCATCGAGTACGTCGACCACCTGCACGAGCACTTCGCGGACCCGGTCCGGATCCGCGACGGCCGCTACCTCGCGCCCCGCTCCCCCGGCATGAGCGCGGAGATCCTCGCGCCCTCGCTGGCCGACTACCGCTTCCCCGACGGACCCCGCTGGACGGTGGCGACGACCGGGGCCGCGCTCCCATGATCATCGACGCGCATCACCATCTCTGGCAGCCCGACCGCGGGTACCACTGGCTCGACGACCCGGCGCTGGCGGCGATCCGTCGCCCCTTCACCCCCGCCGACCTGACCGCCGAACTCGCCTCGGCCGGCGTGGACGGCACCGTGCTGGTAGAGGGCGGCCGCTGCCACCCCGATGAGGCCGCCGAGTTCCTCGGTCACGCCGCGGACACGCCGGCGATCCTCGGCGTGGTGGCCTGGGTCGACATCGCCGGAGGCGAGGTCTCCGCCACCGTCCGGCGCTACCGGCAACTGCCCGGCGGCGAACTCCTGGTCGGGGTGCGGTCGCAGGTCCAGGGTGAGGCGGACCCCGACCACCTCGACCGTCCCGACGTACGGCGCGGTCTCGCCGAGGTGGCCGACGCCGGCCTGGTGTTCGACCTGGTGATCCGGGCCGACCAACTGCCCGCCGCGGCGCGGGCGGCCCGGGCGGTGCCGCGGCTCTCCTTCGTCCTCGACCACCTCGGCAAGCCGCGCATCGACAGGGGCACCGCCGGGCTGGCCGGCTGGCGCGAGCCGCTCGCCGCGCTGGCCGCCAGTCCCAACGTCACCGGCAAGCTGTCGGGCCTGGTCACGGAGGCGGCACCGGACTGGTCGCCGGCCGACCTGAGCCCGTTCGTCGAGGTCGCCGTCGACGAGTTCGGCCCGGGTCGTCTGATGTTTGGCTCGGACTGGCCGGTGTGCCTGCTCAGGTCGGACTACCCGGGGGTGCGGCGGGCCCTGACGGCCGCGCTGCCGCCCCTGTCGCCCGGGGACCGGCGGGAGATCTTCGCCGGCACCGCCGTACGCACCTACCGCCTGACACCGCCGGCCGAACCGGCCGCGCCCGGGCCGGCGACATGAGCCGGCCGGTCAGGCGTCCCCCGCCTGGGCCGCGAGCACGGTCCGCAACCACGCCTCGGAGGTGTTGACGTGCATCAGCGCGGTGGCCTGGGCGAGCAACTGGTCGCGCGACCGCAGGGCGAGGTAGATCGCCTGGTGTTCGTCGATCGTCTTGTGCGCCGCGTTGGCCTCGATCAGCCCTCGCCAGACCCGGGCCCGCAGCGTACGGCCGGAGAGCCCGTCGAGCAGCGAGGTGAGCGTCTCGTTGCCGGTGGTCGCGACCACTGTGTGATGGAAGGCGGTGTCGAACTGGATGAGCTTCTCGGCGTCGTCGGCGGCGGCCCGCATGTCCTGCAGGATCCGGTCGAGTTCGTCCAGCTCGGTGTCGGTCATCCGCAACGCGGCGAGACCGGTGGCCACCGGCTCCAGCATCCGGCGGACCTCCATCACCTCCAGCAGCGTGTCGTCGCGCAGCAGCTCCACCGCGACGCCGAGACCCTCCAGCAGCAGCCGCGGGGCGAGGCTGGTCACGTAGGTGCCGTCACCGCGACGGACGTCGAGCACCCGGGCCGACTCGAGCACCTTGACCGCCTCCCGCACCCCGCTGCGCGACAGGCCCATCTGCGCGGCGAGCTGCGGCTCCGGTGGCAGCCGCGCGCCCGGCGGCAGCTCACCGCTGGAGATCATGCCGCGGATCCGCGCGATCGCGTCGTCGGTCAGTGCCATTGCCGCCCCCTTCGGGCCGGCCCACCGGGTGCCTGGGAAGGGGCTCCGTCGCCTGCGGCGGGCAGCGGCCGTGCCCACCACTATAGATTCATCCGACGTCTGCCCGACTCCGGCCGTCGTCGCCAGCCCCGCCGTCCGCGGAAAGGGTCCTGACGCCATGCGATACCGCCCGCTGGGCCGCACCGGCCTGACCGTGTCGATGCTCGGGTACGGCGCCTCCCCCCTCGGCGGCGTCTTCGGCCGGATCGACGAACGGGCCGGCATCGAGGCCGTGCGCGCCACGCTGGAACTCGGCGTGAACATCATCGACGTTTCGCCCTACTACGGCGCCACCACCGCGGAGACGGTGCTCGGACGCGCCCTGCGTGGCGTCGACCGGGCCGGCTACGTCCTGGCCACCAAGGTCGGCCGGTACGGCGAGGCGGCGTTCGACTTCTCGGCGGCCCGCACGGTCCGCAGCGTCGAGGAGAGCCTGGCCCGCCTCGGCACCGACCACCTGGACCTGGTCCAGTGTCACGACATCGAGTTCGGCGACCTCCACCAGATCATCGGTGAGACGTTGCCCGCGCTGGCCCGCCTGCGCGACGCGGGGAAGGTCCGCTTCATCGGCGTGACCGGCTACCCCCTGGCCGCGTTGCGTCGGGTCGCGGCGGCGGTCCCGCTGGACACCGTGCTGTCGTACTGCCGCTACACGCTGCTGGACCGCGCGCTGGCCACGGCCGAGCCGGAGTTCACCGCCCGGGGCACCGCGGTGCTGAACGCCTCCCCGCTGGCCATGGGGCTGCTCTCCCGGCGCGGCGCACCCGACTGGCATCCGGCCCCGCCGGAACTCCGGCGGGCCGCGACCGCCGTGGCCGACCTGTGTGCGCGACGTGGCGTCGACATCGCCCGGGTCGCGCTCGGCTTCGCCGCCGCGCCGGCGCGGTTCGCCACCACGTTCGTCGGTTCCGCCGACGCCGCGAACATGGCCCGCAACGTGCGCTGGGCCCTGTCCGAGCCCGATCCCGAGCTGCTCGACGACATCGAGAAGCTGCTGACGCCGGTGCGTGACCTCGCCTGGCCCAGCGGCCGACCGGAGAACACCCCTACCGGAGAGGCATGAGGTGCGACGTTACGGCTGGGTGATCCGGCTGCGGCCGGACCACCGGGAAACCTACCTACGGCTGCACGCCGCCGTCTGGCCCGGCGTCGAGCAGACGCTGCGGGCGGCGCGCATCCGCAACTACAGCATCTTCCTGCACGGGGACCTGCTGTTCGGCTACTACGAGTACGTCGGCGACGACCACGACGCGGACCAGCGTCGGATCGCCGCCGATCCGCAGACCCGGGCGTGGTGGCGGCTGACCGACCCCTGCCAGGAATCGCTCGCCGAGCCTGGCTCCGGCCACTGGTGGGCACCGATGCACGAGGTTTGGCACCTGACCGAGGAGGCTTGGTGAACCGTAGCGCGCACTACGTCGGCGACCAGAGGTTCGTCGTCGAGGACACCCGGGCGGTGCCACCCGGACCCGGCGAGGTACGCATCGCGGTGACGTACACCGGCATCTGCGGCACGGACCTGCACGTCGCGCACGGCGCGATGGATCACCGGGTCCACGTGCCGGCGGTGATCGGGCACGAGATGTCCGGTCGCATCGCGGAGATCGGCCCGGGCGTCACCGATCGGCGGGTGGGCGAGCCGGTGACGGTGATGCCGCTGGACTGGTGCGGTCGGTGCCCCGCCTGCCGGGCCGGTCACCAGCACATCTGTCACCGGCTGACCTTCATCGGCATCGACTCCCCCGGCGCGATGCAGCGCTCCTGGACGGTGCCGGCCCGGATCGTGGTGCCGCTGCCGGACGACCTGCCACTGGCCGAGGCGGCCCTGGTCGAGCCCACCGCGGTGGCCGTGCACGACGTGCGGCGTTCCCGCCTGACGGCGGGCGAGCACGCGGTGGTCATCGGCGCGGGTCCGGTCGGTCTGCTCATCGGCGCGGTCGCCCGGGCGGCCGGCGCCACGGTGACCGTGCTGGAGATCGATCCGCGCCGCCGCGCGCTCGCCGCCGACCTCGGCCTGTCCGCCGTGGACCCGGTGGCGGCGGACCCGGTCGGGCTCGTCCAGGAGGCGACCGGGGGCGCCGGCGCCGACGTGGTCTTCGAGGCGTCCGGGTCGACGACCGGGGTACGCCTCGCGACCGACCTGCTCGCCGTACGCGGGCGGCTGGTGGTGGTGGCGATCCATCCCACGCCGCGGGAGGTGGACCTGCACCGGATCTTCTGGCGCGAGCTGGAGGTGATCGGGGTGCGGGTCTACCAGCGGGAGGACTACGCCGAGGCGGTCCGCCTGGTGCACCGCCGGGAGGTGCCCGCGGCGCGGCTCATCTCCCGGACCGTGCCGCTTGACGACGTCACCGAGGCGTTCCGGGCGCTCGCCGCCGGCGGCGACGTGAAGGTGCTGGTGGACTGTGGAGGTGGGGTGTGAACCCGTTCGACCTGAGCGGCCGGCTCGCCGTGGTCACCGGCTGCCGGCGCGGGATCGGCCTGGCGATGGCGGAGGCGCTGGCGGCGGCGGGCGCGGACGTGATCGGCGTCAGCGCCACCCTGGAGGAGACCGGGAGCGAGGTCGAGGCGCGGGTGACCGCGCACGGCCGCTCGTTCGTGCCGCACCGGTGCGACCTGGCCGACCGGGCCGCCGTGCGCGCGCTCGCCGGATGGCTGGGCCGGCGGGAACGGCCGGTGGACATCCTGGTCAACAACGCCGGCACGATCCGCCGCGCCCCGGCCGTCGCGCACCCGGACGAGGACTGGGACGAGGTGCTGGAGGTCGATCTCACCGCCCCGTTCGTCCTCGCCCGCGAGGTCGGCCGGAACATGGTCGGGCGCGGTTCCGGCAAGATCATATTCACCGCCTCGATGCTGAGTTTCCAGGGCGGCGTGACCGTGCCGTCCTACGCGGCGGCGAAGTCGGGGATCGCCGGGCTGACCCGGGCGCTGGCCAACGAGTGGGCGGGCCACGGCGTCAACGTCAACGCGATCGCGCCCGGCTACATCGCCACCGACAACACCCAGGCGTTGCGGGACCAGCCGGAACGCGACCGGGCGATCGTGGCACGCATCCCGGCCGGACGCTGGGGCCGGCCCGAGGATCTCGCCGGGGCCACCGTGTTCCTGGCCTCGGAGGCGGCCGCGTACGTGCACGGCACGGTGCTCGCGGTCGACGGGGGCTGGCTCGCCCGCTGACTCCCCCGGCACGCGGGCGGTTCCACGACGACGCGCCCCGGCCGGACCGGGTGGGACCCGGCCGGGGCGACGTCGGGTGGACGTACTAGCGCACCGTCCACCGCTGGTTGGCGGCGGCGGTGCAGGTCCACTGGATGACGGTGGTGCCGTTGGCGGTGGCGGCGCCGTTGACGTCCAGGCAGAGGCCGGACTGCTGGTTGCGGATGGTGCCGTCGCTGTTACGGGTCCACCGCTGGTTGGCGCCGCCATTGCAGTCCCAGATCTGCGCCTTCGTGCCCGCGCCGGCGTTGGCCGGCGAATCCAGACACTTGCCCAGCGCCTGGATCGCGTCCCCGCTGAACGTCCACCGCTGGTTGGCGGCGCCGTTGCAGTCCCAGATCACCGGCTGGGTGCCGTTGGCGGTGTTGCTCTGCGGCACGTCCAGGCACCGGCTGGAGGCGGCGCTGACGAGCGCCCCGCCGGTGGTCGGGGGCGGGGTGCCGGTGCCGCCGCCACTGACCCGGTAGACGACCGTGCCGTGCCCCGGGACGGTGGCGGAGATGGCGCCGGAGGTGGTGCTCGTCGCGTTGGTCCACGCGTCCAGCAGGGTGAACGACGTGCCGGTCTTGCCGATGGCGGCGGCGGTCGTCGAGATCGTCGTGCTGGCGCTGCCCTGGTTGAACAGCGCGACCGCGACGTCACCGTTGGCCAACCGCTTGGCCAGCACCCGCCGGGTGCCGTCGAACGACACCTGACCCGCCTGCAACGCCAGCGGATCCTGACTGATACCGATCAGGTTCGCGTTCTTCAGGATCGTCTGCGTGGCCGCCGTCATGTTGCGCAGGTCGTTGCCCGCGATCAGCGGCGATGCCAGCACCGCCCACAACGCGAAGTGACTACGCATCTCGGTGTCGGTCATCCCGCCCCGACCGACCTCCAACATGTCCATGTCGTTGAACGCGCCCGGCTTCGCCCGCCCGGCCAACGGCACCGTCACGTCCACGATGTTCTGGATGCCCATCGGATAGCCGTTGGTCTGGCCGGTGTTCCACGCGTTGGTGATGTCCTCCGTGGTCCGCCACATGTTCGCCACATCACCCCAGTCCCGCTGCGGACCGGTCTTCGAGTGCACGCTGTTGGAGTTGATGCTGTACACGATCGGCCGGCCGGTGGCGGCCAACGCGTCGCGCATCAGGTTGAACACCCGCACCTGATCATCGATCGTGCCGCTGGGCGAGCACCAGTCGTACTTCAGGTAGTCCACCCCCCACGCCGCGAACTGCCGGGCGTCCTGGGCCTCGTGGCCCTGCGCGCCGGTGGAGCCGGGATAGCTGTTGAAGTACTGCGCGCACGTCTTCGTCAACGGCCCCTGGTAGATACCGAACTTCAACCCCCGCGCATGGATGTAGTCACCAAGCGACTTCATCCCCGACGGGAACCGGCTCGGATCACCCTGCAGATTCCCCGCCGAGTCCCGGTTCGGGTTCATCCAACAGTCGTCCACCACCACGTACTGGTAACCGGCATCGCGCATCCCGGAACTGACCATCGCATCGGTCATCTGCCGGATCAACGTCTCGTTGATGTTGCAACCGAACGTGTTCCAACTGTTCCAACCCATCGGCGGCGTCCGCGCCGCACCGTTCTCCAGCGCCGACGCCGTGGACGGGCGCAGGCCGACCAGCGCGCCGGCCAGCAGCAGTCCGGCCGCCAGGACGGCGGCGGCCCGGCGGCGGGCCGAGGTGAGGTGTCTCATCGGTGATCCTCTCCGCGACGGTGGTACGCCCGCCGCAGGCGTTGTCCGGTGGTGGTCAGGACAGCGCGCGGGCCGGACGCGCGGGTGACGCGTCCGGCCCGCGCCCCGTCACGGGGTGGTCAGGTCGAACCGGCGGACGGTGGCCGCGCCGCCGAGCGCCTGGGTCGCGTAGTTGAAGATTCCGAAGCGGTAGCCCATGAAGAACTGCCAGGCGTTGTTCAACGTCAGCGCGTTGCCCAGCGGGACGAAGTTCGTCCCGTCGGTGCTGTAGGAGAAGGTCGCCTGCCGCCCGCTGCCCGGTCTGATGTCGGCCTTGGCCCGCAGCCAGATCCGACCACCGCTGACCGCCGCGCCGGCGATCTCGGTGCCGGTGTTCGTGGTGCGCCAACCGCTGTCCATGGTCAGGTTGTTGGTCATCACCACCCGTGTCGCGCCGTTGTCCCGGCGTACGCCGATCCAGGCCGACGAGTCCCGCAGCATGGCCAGCCCGGCGCGGTCGCCGTCGCGCATCGTCGAGTAGTCCAGTTCGATGGTCGCCGTCGACGTCGGTCCCTGGATGCGCCGCGTCGCCGTGTTGCGCGCGCTGTAGAGGTCGTTGGTGACGGTCGCCGTCTGCAGCCGCAGCCCGTCACCGACCGACCACCTGGTGTTGTCCGGGTTGTGGTTCCACTCCCACAGGTGGCTCAGCGTGGTGCCGGTGAACGTGTCCGCACCGGTCATCGGTTGCACCGCGCGGGTCGGCAGCGGCGACGGGTAGGAGCTGCCCCAGCCGCCGTTGACGGTCTGGATCTGGGGCCAGCCGTCGCTGGTCCAGGTGATCGGGGCGAGGGCCGGCACGCGACCACCGGGGTACGCGTCCACGAACGCCATGTAGTACCACTGGCCGTTCTGGGTCTGCACCAGGCCACCCTGGTGGGGCACGCCGCCGCCGGCGATCGGGCCGGACATGTTGAGCAGCACCTGCCGCGTCTCGTACGGCCCCCACGGGCTGGTGGAGCGCAGGATGTACTGACCGTTGGCGGGCCGGGTGACGAAGATGTAGTAGTACCCGTTGCGCTTGTAGAAGCGGGAGCCCTCCAGCGTGCCGATGTTCGACGGCGTGGTGTAGACCTGCTGCGTGCGCACCTGGCTGAGGCCGTCCGCGGACAGTTGCGCGACGCTCAGGGTGCTGTTGCCGTAGGCGACGTACATGGTGTCGTTGTCGTCGATGAGCAGGCCGGCGTCGTAGTAGCAGTTGTTGATCTCGGAGCGCTTCTGCCAGGTGCCGCTCACCGAGGTCGAGGTGTAGACGTACGACTTGTTGAAGTCGATGCACCCGATCCAGTAGAACGTGCCGTTGCTGCTGCGGTAGTTCAACGTCGAGGCCCAGATGCCGTTGACGTACGCGCGGGCGCCGTTGAGGTCGTACTTGGTGCCGAAGTCCAGCCGGGGCACCGAGTGCCCGGCGATCTCCCAGTTGACCAGGTCGTAGGAGCGCAGCACCGGCGCGCCCGGCGAGTAGTGCATGGTCGACGAGGACATGTAGTAGGTGTCGCCGACGCGGATGATGTCGACGTCCGCGAAGTCCTGCCAGACCACCGGGTTGGTGTACGTCGACCCGCCCGGGGTGCCGCTGTCGCCGAGCTTGACCAACTGCCACTGCTGGTTGTTGCCGCCCCAGTCGCTGTACTGCACCACGTTCGCGCCGTCCGCGGTCGAGGCGTTCTGCACCTCGACCGCCTTGCTGGAGTGCCGGGCGATCAGCCGTACGTAGCCGTCGGCGGAGTCGGCGAGCCGGAACTGCTGGTTGGTGGCGTTGTTGTCCGTCCACTGGACGATGCTGGCGCCGTCGGCGGTCGAGACGCCGGAGACGTCCAGCACCTTGCCCGAGTGACGCGAGCGCAGCCGGTAGTAGCCGCCGCCGGAGTCGACGAACTGCCACTGCTGGTTGTTGCCGTCGCTGCGGGACCACTGGGTGATCCGGGCCCCGTCGTTGGTCGCCTGGTTGTACACGTCGAGCGCCTTGCCGCTGTTGCGGTTGACCAGCACGTACCACGCGTTGGTGTCCACGGTCGCGGCCGACGCGCCCGACGGCGTCACCGCGACGATGCCGGCGCCGAGCAGCACCGCCAGCGTCGCGGCCACGACGCGCGACCACCGGCCGCCACGTCCGACCCGGGCCGCGAGTCTATTGATTCGCACCATGCTCCTCCTTCGTTCGGGCCGGCGCGCGGTGCGAGGACGACGGACAGCTCAGCCTGTTAGCGCTAACATTCGAGCTGCCACGCGAGAGGGGTGCGCGCCCGGGCCGGGCGGGCACTCCGGACCGCCGATGATGCGCCACGATTCCGGAGATGCACACATCGACTGTGAGCGATAACACGCCGGACGTCAAGTCGTCACAATCATCGATGTCTTCGCACGGGCGAACGGGTGGCCGGTCGCGGCGGACCGGCCGGACGCCACGGACCCGGGGCGGCCCGCCGACGGAGATGTGTCAATGTAATGTTGACAGATGACTCCGGAGCTGGCAGGCCTGTCCGAGATCGGTGCCGCCCGGGCCCGACTGGACGAGCGGGAGCTGGAGCTGATCGACCGAGCCCGGCACGACGGCGCGACCTGGGCCGACATCGCCGGCGCGTTGGGACTGAGCAGCCGGCAGGCCGCCGAGCAACGCCGGCAACGACTCGTGGCGGCCCGCCGGTCCCGACTCGGACGACTCGACCGGGCCTGGTCGGCCGAGGTGGTGGCGCTGCGGGCCGCCGTCTCGGACCTGCACCGCTGGATCACGGCGGACCGGGCGTGGGACGGTCGGTTCCGCCGCGCCGCGCTGGTGCGCGACACCAGCGCGTCCGCCCTCGACGCCGAGCCGGGGCCGTTGTACGCGCTGGCCGCGTACCTCGTGGCGGACCTGGCCGACGTCGGACCGCGACTACCCGCGCCGGCCCGCAGCGCGGCGGACCGCGTCGCCGCCGCACTGTCAACAAAGGATTGACGTCGTCGGGCGGCATTGCCAGCCCCACACTCAAGAACTGAGGATATGAGTCATCCCCGCTCAGTTCCGGAGGACGACTCATGCGTCGCAATGCCGCACTGTTCGTGACCATCTCGCTGCTGTCCGGGCTCGGCGGCAGCGCCATGGCCCTGGTCGCCGGCATCTGGGTGCTGGACCTCACCGGCTCCACCGGGCAGGCCGCGCTCGCCGGGCTCTGCGTGTACGTGCCGGTGCTGGCCGGACCGTGGCTCGGCGGGGTGCTGGACCGGACGCCCCGGCGACCGCTGGTCATCGGCGTCAACCTGGCGTTGGCCGCGACCCTGCTCTGTCTGCTCGCGGTACGCGGGCCGGACCAGACCTGGCTGATCTTCGTGGTCGCCGCCGCCTACGGGGTCAGCTACGTGCTGATCGACGCCGGCGAGACGGCGCTGCTGCCGGCGGCGCTGTCCCCGGCGCAGCTCGCCGACGTCAACGGCTGGCGGTCCAGCGCCCAGGAGGGCATGAAGCTGGTGGCGCCGCTCGCCGGCGCGGGCCTCTACGCGTGGCGGGGCGGCTACCCGGTGGCCGTGCTCAGCGCCGCCGCGCCGGTGCTCGTCGCGCTCCTCTACGCCGCGCTGCGGTTACCCGCCACCGGCGGCACCCAGGCCGCCGCCGACCCGCCGACCGCGCCGCCCGGCCCGGCGGCGGGCCGCCCACCCGGCCTGCGCGCCGGACTCGCCGCCCTCCTCGACGAGCGTGCGGTGCGCGTGCCGGTGACGCTCGCCGCCGTGTCGATCGCGATGTCCGGCTTCACCACCGCCGCGCTCTACACCGTGGTGACCACGGAGCTGGCCCTGCCGTCGACGTTCCTCGGCGTGCTGGCCAGCGCCCAGGGCGGCGGTTCGGTGCTCGCCGGCCTGGCGGTGGGACGACTCGTCGACAGGCGGGGCGCGGTCGCGGTCGGCGTCGCCGGCACCGCGCTGTTCGCCGCCGGCTGCCTGGGTCGGTGCCTGCCCTGGTGGCCGGCGACCGTCGCCGCCTCGGCGGTGATCGGCGTCGGTCTGCCGTGGACGCTCGTCGCCGCCGTCACCGCGGTCCAGACGCACACGCGGCCGGCGCTGCTCGGCCGGGTGTCCGGCACCGCGAACACGCTGATGTTCGGGCCGATCACGCTGGCCATCCCGCTCGGCTCGGCGGCCGTACGCCTCGGCGGCCGGCCGCCGCTCGTCGCCGCCGCCGTGACGTGCCTGGTCGTGGCGCTGCTGGCGGCCGCCGGACGCGGACGGCGAACCCACGCGCCCGACCGTTCCCGCCGGCCCGGCCGTCGGGCGCGGCCCGTCCCCGAGGTGCGGGGACGGGCCGCGCACGCTCAGCGCCAGGTGTCGGTGGCGGTGCGGGTGCCGCCGGCCGGCGTGGTGAAGCTCCGGTTCGCGCCGGACTCCCAGGTCACCGAGCCGTCCGGGTTCTTCTTGACGTACTTGTACTCGACCGCGGTGTTCGGCGGCAGGTCGACAGTGGCCCGCCAGACCGGGTAGGTGGCCGAGGACAGCGCGACCGCGTTGGCCGGGTTCCACCCGCCCAACGCCGCCACGTTGCCGACCACGAACACGTTCTGGCCGTAGGCCGTGGTCGCGGTGACCGCGAACGAGATGGCCACCGCCGTCGAGACGGTGTCGCCGCGGAACGTCTCGGTCACCGCGTACGTGCCGGCGGCCGGCGTGGTGAAGCTCCGGTTCGCGCCGGACTCCCAGGTCACCGCGCCGGCCGTGGTCACCTTGACGAACTTGTACTCCACCGCGGTCGACCGGGGCAGGTCGACGGTCGCGCGGTAGGTGCCGCCGCCCTGAGCGGTGAGCCGGACGCCGTTGGCCGGCGTCCACGACCCCAGCTCGGGGACGCTGCCGACGACGTACACGTCCTGGCCGGCGCTCGGGGTCGCGCTCACGGTGAACGTGGTGGCGACCCGGTCGGTGGGGCTGGTGGTCGGGCTGGCCGTCGGCGACACCGTCGGGGAGGCGGTCGGCGACGGGCTCGTGCCGGGCCGCGCGCCGACGTGGACCGCGACCGCGCCGTTGGCCGGGACGGTCACGGTGGCCCGGCCGCCGGAGACGGTCACCGTGCCGCCGGTGCAGCCGGCGGCGGTGGCGCCGCCCGTGATGACGTCGCAGTACCGCCCGTCGGCCAGGCCGGTGGTGAACGTGGCGGTGGTGGCGGTGCCGGAGTCGTTGATGCCGATCCACGCCCGGTCGCCCCGGTGGAAGCCGATCACGTTGTTGTTCACGGTGGTGAAGTCCGAGACCGTCTTCACCGGGCGGGCCGCGTTGGCCCAGCCGACCATGCCCTTGATGCCGACGCTGCGGGTCAGGCAGTTCCAGGCCGCGCCGCAGACCGTGTCGGTGACGCGCCCGGTGCCGTCGCTGGGCGGCGACTGGTTCCGGTTGGACCAGGTGAAGCTGTCGTAGACCGACGGCTTGCCGTGCGGGTACGCCAGCGCGAAGTAGTTGGCGAGCACGTAGTCGCTGCCGTTCTGGTACGACAGCACCACCCCGTCGCGCTCCAGGTCGTGGTTGGTGACCATGGCGAAGACGTTGGCGCTGGGCGCGTCGAGGTTCCAGTTCGGCACGTTGGCCAGCGAGGAGATGGAGCCCAGGAACGCCGAGCGGATGCCCTTGGCGTACCCGAAGTCGAGCACGTCGCCGTTGCCGATGAACGCCCGGGCCTGCAACGCCGGGTTGCTGGCGCCGTCGAAGATCTCCTGCGCGACGTACGGGCGGCGGCCCTCCGCCACGGTGTTGTTCAGCTTGCCGAGGATCGCCGCGAAGTCGTCCTTCCTGACGTGCTTGACCGCGTCCACCCGGAAGCCGTCGACGCCGAGGCCGATCAGGTCGTTCAGGTAGCCGGCGATCTTGCTGCGGACCGCGTCCTTCTCGGTGTAGAGGTCCGACAGGGACAGCAGCTCACAGCTCGTCACCTGGGACTCGTTGTTCCAGTCGCTGATGCCGCCGGAGGTCGGGCAGTTGTCCCCCGGCCGGTGGAAGTCCCCGCTGCCGTAGGGCACCGCCGGATAGCTGTAGCCGCTGAACTCGGTGCCGGCGTACCCGCGCGTGCCGGCCGGGTTGTTGGTTCCGGCCATGTGGTTGACCACCGCGTCCACGTAGACCCGGACGCCGGCGGCGTGGCAGGCGGTGACCATGGCGGCGAACTGCTGCCGGTTGCCGAACCGGCTGTCCAGCTTGTACGACACCGGCTGGTACACCTCGTACCAGGGGTGCACGCCGTCGGGGCTGTTCGGCAGGCTGACCGACTCCTGCGGCGGGGCCACCTGCACCGCGCCGTAGCCGGCGGGGCCGAGGTGGTCGGTGCAGGCGGCGGCGACCGAGGGCCAGTTCCATTCCCAGAGGTTGGCGGTCACCTCGCTGTCGTTGAGGACGGTAGCGGCGCGGGCGGGGGTGGCGGTGGTGGCAGCGGCGACGACCGCCGTCCCGCCGGTCGCGACGAGCGCGGCGGCGAGCAACAGGCGAGCGACGCGACCACGCGGGTGTGGCCTGGGGGATTCCATGGCAGGGGTACCTCTTCCGGGGTGCTCGAAAGGGTGCGCGGGGGTGGACGGCCATCCGGGTAGCGAACACCATGCGGGATTCATGAAAGTCTTTGCAATACCTTGCGGCAAACTTTTCGAAACCGGTCCGCAACATCAACCGCTTCAAAACGCTCCTGAACAGGCCAGACGCGCCCCTGGCACGCCGACGACCGGATGGCAAGAATTCCAACGCTGTGGGACCGCCGACACGACGGTTGACGGGGCCGGCATGATCGGAGCAGCCGCACCGCATCCTGAAGGGACCCGTCATGGCACACGCCCCGACCACGCCCGCCCGCGGACCGGCCCGACGGCTGCTGCCCGCGCTGGCGGGGCTCGCGCTGCTGGCCGTGGCCACGGGCTGCGGCGGCGCGGCCGAGCCGGTGAGCGGCCCGACGAGCACCGGCGCGACCGGCGCCGCCGCGCCGACGAGCCCGTCGACCGACCCGAGCCGGGACGGCGGCACGACAGTGGACGGACGGACCGTCCCCGCGGTGGCACCCGGACTCG
Source organism: Micromonospora sp. RP3T (assembly GCF_003027925.1). GTDB lineage: Bacteria > Actinomycetota > Actinomycetes > Mycobacteriales > Micromonosporaceae > Micromonospora. The sequence goes on along the minus strand of NZ_PYPS01000002.1, from coordinate 349,320 downwards.
GCTTTCCCGCCGGCAGCAAGGTCGACACCGTGTTCGGCGACCCGGCCTCGGCGACGGTGATCCTGGCCGCTCCCCCGCCGGAGCAGGTGCTCACCCACTACCGTCAGGCCGGTCCGGCGGCCGGGTATCCGGTGGGCACCGACACCGCCGGGACGCTGCACCTCGCCGGACGCGGCTGGACCGTCGCGGTCATCACCAGCTCCCGGGACACCACCGTCACCTTCGCCCGCACGCAACCGGCCGGGACGACCGCGCCGCCGCCGCAGGACGACACCGAGGCCGCGCTGACCGGCCGGGACCTGGGCGTGACGAACCTGCCGTTCAACTTCCGCTTCCCGCCGGGCAGCCGGCTGCGCGACCTCTCCGACACCACCGCCGGCGCGCGGCTCACCCTGGTCGAGCCCGCCCCGGAGCGGGTGCTCGCGTTCTACCGCGACCACCTGCCCCGGGGCTTCTTCGACGTCACCGGCGACCGCACCGTCGACGGGACCACCACCCTCACGTTCGACAAGGACGACGGCGAGTGGACCGGCACCATCGAGGCGACCGACGACCGGGTCACCGTCACCACCGTCCACCACCGGTAGCCCGGATCCTCCGGGCGCCGACCACGTTGAGCGCCACGCCCCACAGCAGCGCCGCGCTCACCCACCGCGCCCACCCCGGGCCCCCGGGTGACTCGACGAGCACCGCCCGCAGGGCCGCGTACGGGGTGAGCCAGTCGCGGACCGCGGCCAGCGGGGTCAGCAGCGCGTACGCGCCGAGCGGCAGCACGATCGTCGCCGGACAGGCCCACGCCGGCCGTCCGATCAGCAAGCCCAGCCCGGTTCCGACGAGCTGCGCGAGCACCTGCACCAGCACGCCCGCCACGGCGATCGCGCCGACGTGCGCCCACGGGTCCGGCGCGGTGGATCCGGCCACGGCCAGCGCGGCGACGGAGAGGGCGTCGCCGGCGAGCCCCACGACCACGGCGATCGACACCGCCGCGGCGATCGTGGCCCGCACGCCCGCGTCGGGGAACCGGCGGAGATCGTTCGCGAGCAGCACACCCACGAACGGCAGCGGGACGGAGACGGCCCCGTGCACCAGCTCGCCGACCGTGGCGACGGTGCGCTCGCCGGACGGGAGCCCGGCCGTGAGCGCCGCGGCGGCGAGTCCCACGCCGATCGTCACCACCAGGAGGACCATCCGGCCCCGTGTCCCGACCGCCCGCCGCAGCGCGTGCGCGACCGCCCCCTCTCCGACCATGTCAACCTCCCGCTCGGGTACTCCGACCGGGATGACGATCGCCGATGGACCCGCCGGACCGCACGGGTCGGAGGATCCGGCCGCGCCCCTACTTTGGTAGCTACCGCCCGCCGCCGGAGCGCCTAGGCTGCGGGCATGGCCGCCGCGCTCTTCGCCCTGCTCGTGCCGGACCCGACAGGGGATCGGGCGACCGTGCGGGACCGCGTCGCGGACGCCGTGGCGGTCACCGTGGCGCTCGGGTACGGGCTGACGATGCTGCGGATCGGTGACGCGACCGCCGCCGGGGCGGCGATCCCGTGGCCGGTCGACGTGCTGCTCGGGGCGCTCTGCGCCGTTCCGTTGGCGATGCGGCGGCAACGCTCGTTGGCGATGCTGCTCGCCCTGCTCCCGTTCGGCGTGATCTCGGTGACGGCGACCGGGCCGATCCTGGTGGCGCTGTTCACCGCGGCGATCCGACACCGGGCCCGGCTGCTGTTCGCGTTGGGCGCGGCGCACGTCGGCACCGGCGTGGGCTACTTCCTGCTCCAGGGCGATCCGCCGTATCCGGTCTGGGTGGATGTCGTCCTCCGCGCGGTGACCGGCGCGGCGGCGATCGGGTGGGGCCAGTTCGTGCAGGCCTACCGGCGGCTCACCGCCTCGCTGCGCGCACACGCGGCGCGGTTGCAGGCCGAGCAGCACCTGCGCGTCGAGCAGGCACGGCTCACCGAACGGGCCCGGATCGCCCGCGAGATGCACGACGTGCTGGCGCACCGGATGTCGCTGATCAGCCTGCACGCGGGCGCCTTGGAGGTGCGTGTCGACGCGCGACCCGACGAGATCGCGGTCGCGGCCGGGGCGATCCGGTCCAGCGCGCACGAGGCCTTGGCGGAGCTGCGGGCCGTCGTCGGCGTGGCGGGCCGGCCCGAGCCGCCGCAACCCGGGCTCACGGACGTGCCCGACCTGGTGGCCAGCGCCCGCGAGGCGGGGATGCGCGTCGAATTCGCCGACGAGGTGGCCGGCGACGAGCCACCGACGATGGTGGGACGGACGGTCTACCGGATCGCGCAGGAGGCGCTGACCAACGCGAGCAAGCACGGCAGCGACGCGAGCGCGACGATCCGGCTGACCGGTCGGGTCGGCGAAGGGCTGCGCATCGTCGTGGCCAATCCCCATCCGGGCACCGGCGGGCGTGGCGGCCGGCCCGGCGGGATGGGACTGGTCGGCATCGACGAGCGGGTGGCGATGGCCGGTGGGCGGGTGCGGTACGGCGCGGAGGGCGGGGAGTACCGGATCGAGGCCTGGCTGCCGTGGCCGGCCTGACCGACGCACCCGACGGGCCGTCCGCCACCGCGTCGGACCCCGGCCGGCGGCCGATCCGGCTGGCTGTCGTGGACGACGATCCGCTGGTCCGCTCCGGGCTGCGCATCCTCGTCGGCGGGTCGCCCGACATCGAGGTGGTCGCCGAGGCGGCCGACGGCGCGCAGGCCGTGTCGATGGCGCACGCGCACTGGCCGGACGTGATCCTGATGGACGTCCGGATGCCCCGCGTCGACGGGCTCACCGCCACCCGGCGCATCCGGTCCCGGCCGGGCGCACCGGAGATCATCGTGCTGACCACGTTCAACGCCGACGAGTACGTGCTCGACGCGCTGCGCGGCGGCGCGTGCGGATTTCTGCTGAAGGACACTCCGCCCCGGGAGATCCTCGCCGCGGTGCGCACCGTCGCCCGGGGTGCGGCGATCCTCTCCCCCGCCGCGGTCCGCCGACTTGTCGACCACATCGCGGATCCGGCCGCGGGGATCCGTCGGGCCCGGGCGCGGGACCGGCTGGCCGCCCTCACCGAGCGGGAACGGGATGTGGTGGTGCTCGTCGGCGAGGGCCGGTCGAACGCGGAGATCGCCGCCGGGCTGGGCATGAGCGTGCCGACCGTGAAGGGCCACGTGTCGCGGCTGCTGGCCAAGCTCGACCTGAACAACCGGGTGCAGCTCGCCCTGCTGGTGCACGACGCCGCCCTCGTCTGAGCGTCGACTGCCCCGCGCCGAGGAGTCACCGGGTGGGATCGACGGCTCGCCTCAGGTGACCGTGGCGCACGTGAGGAAGAACGTCACCGCGTAGGTGAACCGGCGGGCCTCGACGGCCTCGTCGACCTGTGCTTCGAACGCCCGGGCCTCGGCGGGGTCGAGTGCGCCCCGGTGGGCGGCGGTGGCCGCCCAGCTACGGAGACCGAGCACGTTGTCCACGGCGGCCGGGTCCCGCACCAGCAGCGTCCAGGGCTCCACGGCGACGTCGAGCAGGCTGTGTGCGGCCAGGAGCCCGGCATGCTGATGGGCCAGGGCGCCGTTGCGCAGCAGGACGTCGGCCCGGAATCTCAGCACGCGCCGGGCCAGACCCTGGTCGGCGATGTCGAGCACCTGGGTGTCGTAGTCCGGGTCGGCGAGGACGATGCGGCCACCCGGCCGGACGACCCTGACGAGTTCCCGGATCGCGGCGGGCGGGTCGGCGAGGTGTTGCAGCGTGCGGTCGGCCCACGCGCCGTCGCAGGAGCTGTCGAGAAACGGCAGGTGATGGGCATCGGCGACGGCGCACTGGGACAGGCCGCGGGCCCGCTGGGCAGCAGCCATCGTCAGCGCACGATCGACGGTGGCGACGGTGACGTCGTGGTCGTGTCGCAGGGAGGCCGCGCCCGCTCCGGTGCCGGCGCCGACCTCGACGTAGCGCCTCCCGGGAGCCGGATGGAGCAACTCCCGGACCCGCCGCTGGTAGGCCTGGTAGAAGGGTTCCTCGGCGAGCCGGTCGAGCACCGCGACCCACGCCTCCGGGTTCGGCTGACGGTCGACATCGGTGAACCCGTGCATACGCCAGAGCCTAGTGCCGGAAAAGCGCTGGGTGCTCCGACGTGCTTCCCGCATGATCGGCTCGTGGACACCTACCTGGAAACCGAACGCCTGGTGCTGCGCCGGTTCACCGCCGACGACGCGGACCTGCTGATCGACCTGGACAGCGACCCGGCGGTGATGCGCTACCTGACCGGTGGCAGGCCGACCGCGCCGGAGACCATCCGCGAGCGCTACCTGCCGAACGTCCTGGCCGGCTACCAGAAGTGGAATGGCGACCTCGGGGTGTTCGCCGCACACGAGAAGGACGGCGGCGCGTTCGTCGGCTGGTTCATCCTGCGTCCGGCGCCCCAGGGCCCGCTGGACGACGTGGAACTCGGCTACCGGCTGCGACGGGCGGCCTGGGGCAACGGCTACGCCACCGAGGGCTCACGGGCGCTGCTGGGCAAGGCGTTCACGGAGCTCGGGGTGCGCCGGGTCTGGGCGGACACGATGGCCGTCAACCAGGGTTCGCGTCGCATCATGGAGAAGCTCGGCATGACGCTCGTGCGGTCCTTCGCCACTCCCGCCGACATGGAAATGATCGAGGGCGCCGAGCACGGCGGCGTGGTCTACGAGATCACCAGGGAACGGTGGGAGCGGCAGTAGTAGCCGGCCGGAAGACCGGACGAGCCCCGGTCGATCCGTGACGGATCGGCCGGGGCTCGTCGGAGCGCGGATCAGGCCAGGTCGAACCGGTCCAGCTCCATCACCTTGGTCCAGGCGGCGACGAAGTCGGTCACGAACTTCTCGCGGGCGTCTTCGCTGGCGTAGACCTCGGCCAGCGCCCGGAGCTGCGAGTTCGAGCCGAAGACGAGGTCGACAGCGGTGGCGGTCCACTTCACCTGGTCGGTCGCCACGTCCCGGATCTCGTACACGTGCTCCTCGGACTCCGACGCCTTCCACCGGGTGCCCGGGGAGAGCAGGTTGGCGAAGAAGTCGTTGGTGAGCACGCCCGGGCGGTCGGTGAGTACACCGTGCGCCGCGCCACCCACGTTGTTGCCGAGGGCGCGCAGACCGCCGACGAGGACGGTCATCTCCGGCGCGGTCAGGCTGAGCATGTACGCGCGGTCGACGAGCAGGACCTCCGGCTCGGTCTTCTCGCCCGGCCGCAGGTAGTTGCGGAACCCGTCGGCACGCGGCTCCATCACCCGGAACGACTCGACGTCGGTCTGCTCCTGGGTGGCGTCGGTGCGACCCGGGTGGAACGGCACCGTCACCTCGACGCCGGCGTCCCGCGCCGCCTTCTCGACCGCGGCCGAGCCGGCCAGCACGATCAGGTCCGCGAGCGAGATCTGGGCGCCGCCGGCGGCGTTGAACTCCCGCTGGATGCCCTCCAGGGTCGTCAGCACGGTGGCGAGCTGCTCGGGCTGGTTGACCTCCCAGTCGCGCTGCGGCTCCAGCCGGATCCGTGCGCCGTTGGCGCCACCGCGCTTGTCGGTCGAGCGGTAGCTCGCGGCCGAGGCCCAGGCGGTGGAGACGAGCTGCGCGGTGGTCAGGCCGGAGTCGAGCACCTTGGCCTTCAGCGCGGCGACGTCGGCGTCACCGACCAGCTCGTGCTCGGCAGCCGGCACCGGGTCCTGCCAGAGCTGGGCCTCCGGCACCCACGGGCCGAGGAAGCGGCTGACCGGGCCCATGTCGCGGTGCAGCAGCTTGTACCAGGCCTTGGCGAACGCCAGCGCGAACTCGTCCGGGTGTTCCAGGAAGCGGCGGGAGATCTTCTCGTACGCCGGGTCGACGCGCAGCGACAGGTCGGTGGTCAGCATCGTCGGCTTGTGCTTCTTCGACGGGTCGTGGGCGTCGGGGATGATCTCCTCGGCGTCCTTGGCGACCCACTGCTTCGCCCCGCCCGGGCTGGTGGTGAGCTCCCACTCGTAGCCGAACAGGATCTCGAAGAAACGGTTGCTCCACTCGGTCGGCCGGTCGGTCCACGTCACCTCGAGGCCGCTGGTGATGGTGTCCCCGCCCTTGCCGCTGCCGTGGGTGCTCAGCCAGCCCAGGCCCTGCGCCTCCAGCGGGGCGCCCTCGGGCTCCGGACCGACGTGGTCGTCGGCGACGCCGGCGCCGTGGGTCTTGCCGAACGTGTGGCCACCGGCGATGAGCGCGACGGTCTCCTCGTCGTTCATCGCCATCCGGCGGAACGTCTCGCGGATGAAGTGCGCCGCCGCGGCCGGGTCCGCGTTGCCGCGGGGACCCTCCGGGTTGACGTAGATGAGGCCCATCTCGGTCGCGCCGACACCGGCCGCCATCTCCTTCTCGGAGGCGTAGCGCTCGTCACCGAGCCAGGTGTCCTCCGGGCCCCAGAAGATCTCCTCGGGCTCCCAGACGTCCTCGCGGCCGAAGCCGAAGCCGAACGTCTTGAAGCCCATCGACTCGAGGGCCACGTTGCCGGCCAGCACCAGCAGGTCGGCCCAGGAGATCTTCTGGCCGTACTTCTGCTTGACCGGCCAGAGCAGCCGGCGGGCCTTGTCCAGGTTGGCGTTGTCCGGCCAGCTGTTCAACGGGGCGAACCGCTGACCGCCGTCGCCGGCGCCGCCACGGCCGTCCTCGATGCGGTAGGTGCCCGCCGCGTGCCAGCTCATCCGGATCATCAGGCCGCCGTAGTGGCCGAAGTCGGCCGGCCACCACTCCTGCGAGGTGGTGAGCACCTGGGTGATGTCCCGCTTGAGGGCCTCGACGTCGAGCTTGGCGAACTCCTTGGCGTAGCTGAAGTTCGCCCCGAGCGGGTTGCCCTTGTCCGAGTGGGCGTGCAGCACCGACAGGTCGAGCTGGTTGGGCCACCAGTCCCGGTTGGTGCGCGGGCGACCGCCGGTCTTCGGGGTCGGCGAGTCGATCGCCGGGTTCTCGCTCTCGCTGCCGTGCGCGGTCACGGAGTCGTGCGCGACCGGGCAGCCGGCCGCCTCCTTGGCGTCCACGCCCTGGGCGCTGACGGGCCCGTTGTCCTGGGTCTCGCTCATCTGTTTCCTTCCGAACTGGCGGATCACTGGCCGAACTCGCGGATCACTGGGCGGTGCGGGCGGTCGCGCAGTCGGGGCAGGTGCCCCAGTAGACGACCTCCGCCTCGTCGACCACGAAGCCGTGGTCGTCGGAGGCGGTGAGGCAGGGGGCGTGGCCGACGGCGCACTCCACGTCGGCGATCGTGCCGCACGAGCGGCAGACGATGTGGTGGTGGTTGTCCCCCACCCGCGACTCGTAGCGGGCGACGGCGCCGGCCGGCTGGATGCGCCGCACCAGACCGGCGTCGGTGAGCGCGCGGAGCACGTCGTAGACCGCCTGGTGGGAGACGGTCGGCTGGCTGGCCCGGACCAGCGCGATCACGGTGTCGGTGTCGACGTGCGGATGGTCCCGCAGCGCAGCGAGCACCGCCAGGCGGGGCCGGGTCACGCGCAACGAGACCGCCCGCAACTGGGTCTCGAAGTCGGACGTCATGCCCGCAACCCTAGTCCAGTCTTCTGGAATGAATCAAGTTTCCGCCCCGGTGTGTCGGCCGGCACACACGACGACGGGGGCGCCGCGAACGCGGCGCCCCCGTCGGGCGGGAGATCGGCTCAGGCGGCCGAGCAGCTCGCCGTCGGCGTGTTGCTGTTGCCGTTCTTGTAGAGCGTGATGCCGAAGTTGTTGCCGTTGCCGTTCGGGCGCGCGGTGAGCGTACCGCTGGCGCCGCTCACCGACGCGTTCCAGCTGTTCTGGAGCGTCTGACCGCCCTGGGTCTGGATGTTGACCGCCCAGTTGCTGCTGCCGCTGACCGAGAACGTCACGTTGAACCGGTCACTCCACTCCTCGGCCCGGCTGACGCTGACCGTGCAACCGCCGTTGTTCGGCGGCGGGGTGGTCGGGTTGGTGCTGGTGCCGCCGATCGTGATGTTGGAGTTGCCGCTGCTCTGGTAGCCCTCGGTGGCCAGGATCTGGTAGTCGTGGCTGCCCAGGTTCATGCCGGAGCGGGCCCAGGCGTCGAAGTGGTTGCCAGCGGTGATCGTGCCACCGACCCGCTTCGACTGCCGCACGCTCCAGTACTGGTAGAACGTCCGGGTGCCCTCGATCGAGGGCGCGTTGACGCGCTGGGTCCGGTAGATGTCGTACGTGCCGCCGTCCGAGGTCACCGTACCCATGAAGCCGCTGCCCGGCGGGCGCCAGCTGCCCCAGCTGTCGACGATGTAGTACTCGACGAGCGGGTTGCGGGTCCACCCGTAGAGGGTGAGGTACGCGTTGCCGGACGGGTTGAAGCTGCCGGAGTAGCTGACCGTCCGGCGCCCGCCGGGGTTCCACCCCTTCCCGGCGACGAAGTTGTTGATGCCGCTCCACTGGGTGCTGTACTGGCCGCCGTTCCCCATGGTCATGGAGACGTTGCCGCTGTCCTTCCAGAACGAGTAGAAGTAGCCGTTGTTCGTGCCGGTGGAGTTCGACGTGACGGTCTGGTCGGCGTAGGCGGGGCCGGACAGGACCGCGGTGGCCCCGGCAGTGGCGAGCGCCACGGCGCAGGCGCCGCCGAGGAGCATTCTGAGGCGTCCGCGCCTGCGGCTGCCCGAGCGGACGGGGGCGTCGTTCATGGGCGTGTTCCCTCCCTGTGGTGGCGGGCACGCGGCCAGCGGGTGGCAGCACCACCGCCGGCCGACGGACATCGACCGTCATCGAGGCGAGTCGATGGCCACAGTATTGGAGCCGCTCTTCACAGTGTCAACAACTTCCGGAAACATCATGGAAACCGTTGATGGCGCCCGACGTCCCACCGGGACCGAATAGCACCTGTTCAGAGACGCTTTGAAGCGCTTCGACAGCTCGTCTCGAACGACACCGCGCACGATCCAGCGGACCCCATCGAAGTCCGAAGACCGAAATTTTCGGAGACTTTCCGGACCACCACGGCGAACCGCCGCCCCTCAACCCCGACGCCCACCCCGGGTTTACGTTGAACCTTGTGGTTCAGTCTCGTAAGGTGAACCTCGTGGTTCAGCAAGAGACTCTCAACCGGGTGTTCGCCAGCCTGGCCGACCCCACGCGGCGCGACATCCTCGTCCGGCTCGGCACCGGTCCGGCCACCATCAGCGAACTCACCGCGCCGAGCGGGATGAGCCTGACCGGCATGAAGAAGCACGTCCAGGCGCTGGAGAGCGCCGGGCTCGTGGTGACCCGGAAGGTGGGCCGGTCCCGGCAGTGCCGGCTCGCCGACGCCCCACTCGACGACGCGATGGCCTGGCTCACCTTCTACCAACGGCTCTGGGCACGTCGACTGGACGGCCTCGACGCCTACCTCACGCTTCGCTCCGACCGCACCGACCCGAAGGACCCGGACACATGACCATCGACATGCGGATGACCCGGCAGCTCCCCGCCTCCCCCGAGGAGGTCTTCGACGCCTACACCGACGCCGAGAAGCAGAAGATCTGGTTCAGCATCCTCGACGAGGAGCCGGGCATCGTGGAGATCGACGTGGACCTGCGGGTCGGCGGGAAGCAGACCGCGGTGTGGGGGCCGTCGCCCGACATGCTGTTCCGCGAGACGCAGACGTTCCTGGAGATCGAACGGCCGCGCCGGCTGGTCACCGAGTCGGTCGGCAGCAGCCCCGACGGGGAGACGATGACCACCCGCATCGAGATCACCTTCGAGGAGCGGGACGGCGGCACGCTGATGACCGTGGTGCAGAGCGGCTTCCCGACACCCGAGGTGCGCGACTTCTTCGCCGGCGAGGCGTGGAGCGGCGCACTGGACCGCGTCGAGGCCTACCTGGCGCGGGAGCGGTCGCGTGGCTGACCTGCCGCGCGCGGCGGTCGTCGCGCTGGCCGCCGTCGCGGCGGTGGTCGTCAACCTGGTCGTCCACGCGGTCGGCCGGGCCGCCGGCGGCGCGTTCCGGTTCACCGCCGCGAGCGGGCCGGCCGAGGTGAACGCCGTGACGGTCGCGGCGTTCAGCGCGCTGCCGCTGCTGGTCGGGCTCACCGCCGTGGCGCTGCTGGCGCCCCGGTTCGGCTGGGTGGTCCGGGCCGCGTCAATCGTCGGTCCGGCGCTCGCGGTGCTCACCATCGTCGCGATGACGCTCCCCACCGACCTGGACGCCACCAGCAAGGCCACGCTCGCCGTGTGCCACCTGACGCTCGTGCCGATCATCCTGGTCGCGGTGGCCGCGCTCGGCCGGCGTACCCCGGTCGACCCGGACGCAGTGGCGGCCTGAACGGACGGTCGGACGGCCGGCCCGGTGGAGCGCTGCCGGGCCGGCTCGCCGTGCGCGGGGAGGACCGGCCTCAGGCGTCGGAGCCGGCGGCCGCCCGCAGGGCGTCGCGCGCGTCGCGCGGCCGACGGCCGAGGAGTTCGCCGAGCAGCGGGTCGACGCCGGCGAAGAAGCCGTCCCGCGCGGCCTGGTAGAAACCCAGCAGGAAACGCGTCCGCTGCTCCGGCACCCCGGCCGCGACCTGCGCGGCGGTCCAGTCGGCCTCGTCCGTCGGTTGGCACCGGATGGTCCGCCCCGCCAGCTCGGACGCCAGCTCGGCGATCTCAGCGAAGGTCGGAGCCGCGGGCGCGGTCAGGGTCGTCGGGCCGTCGTACGCGCCCTCGGAGGTGAGGATCACGGCGGCTGCCTCGGCGGCGTCCTCGCGGGCGGTCCAGGACACCGGTCCGTCGCCCGGCACGGCGATCACTCCGGTCTCGCGCCACGGGCCGGCGAACCACGGGAGGCTGTGGGCGTAGAACCCGTTGCGCAGCGAGGTCCAGGGGATCCCGGAGGCGGCCAGGAGCTGCTCGGTGGCGAAGTGGCTCCGGCCGGGGGTGAACGGGTTGTCCGGCGCGGCAGCCTGGTGGCTGGTGTAGAGGATCCGCTTCACCCCGGCGGCGAGCGCGGCGTCGACCGCGGCGCGGTGCAGGCCGGTCACGTCCGCGACCGGGTCGTTGGAGGAGACGAGCAACAACTGGTCGGCACCGGCGAACGCCGCCGGCAGGGAGGCCGCATCGGCGTAGTCGCCGCGCCGGACCTCGACGCCCCGCCGCGCGAAGCGCTCGGCCTTCGCGGTGTCGCGCACGGCGACCACGATCTCGCTCGCGGGCAGCCGGTCGAGCAGGTGGTCGACGGTTGCGCCGTTGAGGGCACCGGTCGCCCCGGTCACGATAATCATTGATTCGCCTTTCGCGTTATCAGCGGTAACACGGCGACCGTACCGCGTGTGACCGTCGATAACAAGAGAGTGTTATCGTTGATTCATGAGTGATGGGGTCAAGAGCCGGGAGGACACCCGGGCCGCGATCGTCGACGCCGCCGCGTGGCTGTTGCGCCGCAGCGGCCCCGACGCCGTGACGACCCGGGGCGTCGCGGAGCGGGCCGGCGTCCAGGCCCCGACCATCTACCGCCTCTTCGGCGACAAGGACGGCCTGCTGGAGGCGGTCGCCGAGCAGGTGCTGACCACGTTCGTCGCGGACAAGGCCGCCGCCGTGGCGGCGGCCACGGCGGCGGACCTCGACCCGCTCGACGACCTACGGGCGAGTTGGCGCCGGCAGATCGAGTTCGGGCTCGGCAACCCGGCCGTGTTCCGGCTGTTGAACGACCCGGAACGCGCGTCCGGCTCACCGGCCGCGCGGCTGGGCAGACAGATCCTGCAGACGCGCGTCCACCGGGTCGCGGCGGCCGGCCGGCTCCGGGTTCCCGAGCCGCACGCGGTCGACCTCATCCACGCCGCGGGCGTCGGAACCGTCCAGACACTGCTGGCGACCCCGGCGCAGCGACGGGACCCCGCCCTGGCCGACACGATGATCGACGCCGTCCTGGCCCGCATCCTCACCGACGCCCCGACCACGGCACCGGACGGGCCGCGCGCGACGGCCGTCGCCATGCGGGCGCTCACGCCGCAGCTGCCGATGCTCAGCGACGCCGAGCGTCACCTGCTGGTGGAGTGGCTCGACCGCGTCGCGCGGTCACCCGCCGCAGCCGAGGTGACCGGGGAGTGACGCGCGGTCCGGCCGCGTACCGGCTCGCTCGTCAGCCCGGCGGCGCGCCGCAGCCGTCCGCGCGCACCCCGGCGAGCATGTCGGCGGTGGTGTGCGCCCGGACGTCGGGCGGCGGCGCGCCGCCGGCGTGCCGCGCCACGACCGCCCGGACGTGCCGCTCGGCCGGGCCGGCAAGGCCGTCGTAGACCGCCGCGAACAGGTCCCGGGCCGCCTGCCGGGGCCAGCCGGCGGGCAGGAGCTCCCGTGGCAGCCGCGGGTCGAGCGTGGGAAAGCGACGGTACGTCTCCATCACCTCCGTACGGGCCCGCACCGCCGCCGCGCCGTCGATCGGGTGCGACGCGGACGCCAGCGGGGCCCACCGGCGCAGGAACTCCTCGTACTCCCGGCCGATCGCGTCGACGTCCCACGCCTCGATGGGGGCCCGCTGGCCGAACGCGTCCAGCTCGGCCTGCCGGCCCCGGAAGACCGTGACCGCGCCGAGCGTGAGCTGGGCGAGCCGGGACCGGGCCGGCGGGGTCAGCTCGTCCGGCGAGATCCACAGCCCGTCGTACAGCGGCGCGTAGCCGAGCCAGCGGAGCTGGCCGCGTAGGGCGCGACGCTGGGCGCTGTGGTCCTGCGGCAGCGAGAACGCGACGATCGTCCAGCACCCGTCCCACGGCGTGGTGCCCGCGGTGGAGGTGAGGATCCAGTTCCCGCCGGCGGAGAGTTCGGCGGCCACGGTGGGGCTGAGCCGGTAGGAGCTGTGCCGGCCGTGCCGGCTGCGTTCCAGCACGCCCCGGCGGGCCAACCGGCTGATCGCGGTCCGGGCCCCGGCGCTGCTCACCCCGGCCTCGGCGAGCAACGCCACGATGGCGGCGGACGGGAGCGCGGCGCGGGTACGCAGCGTGTAGTCCGCCAGCAGCGTCACCGCGACGCCCTGCGGCGAAGGTCCGACCTGACGCCGGGGCAGGCGTACCGAGGCATCCCCGTCGTCGGGATAGATCTCCTCGATGTCGAACGCGCTGGCCACGGGCACTCCGGACGCTGGGTCGGGCAGGGAACTCGACTGTAGACGGAGATCGTCGGCTACATATATCGCTGTGCATCGATTGACACTTCTCGGACCGGCAGGAACACTATCTGCTACCCGATACGGAGCCGGGCAGGGCGCACCACCCACGACCTCAACGTGCACAGGTGATCGAAGGAGTCTCCGTGAGAATCAGAACGAAAGTGCTGCTCGCCGTGGCCGCGACGCTGGCGGCGGCCGGACTGGTGGTCCCCACGATCCAGCCCGCGTACGCGGCGTCGCTGACCGAGGTGACCAGCTTCGGCGAAAACCCGGGGCGGATGCGCATGCACGTCTACGTCCCGGACACCCGCCCGGCCCGGCCGGCGACGGTGGTGGCCATGCACGGCTGCGGCGGCTCCGGCCCCGGGTTCTACTCGAGCAGCGAGTTCGCCTCCCTGGCCGACCGGTACGGGTACATCGTGATCTATCCGACCGCGACCCAGCAGGCCGGCTTCGGCAACTGCTTCGACACCTGGTCCGACGCCGCCAAGCGCCGCGGCGGCGGCAGCGACCCGGTGTCGATCATCTCGATGATCCGCTGGGTGCAGCAGCAGTACGGCGCCGACCCGGACCGGGTCTACGCCACCGGCAGCTCGTCCGGCGGCATGATGACCAACCACATGCTGGCGCTCTACCCCGACGTCTTCAAGGCCGGCGCGGCGTTCATGGGCGTGCCGTACAACTGCTTCGCGGGCGCGGCGGACTACCCGCCCGGGTCCAGCCAGTGCACCGGCGGCAGCATGAACCGGACGCCGCAGCAGTGGGGTGACGCGGTCCGCCAGGCGTACCCCGGCTACGCCGGCCCGCGCCCCCGGGTGCAGCTCTGGCACGGCACCGCTGACACGCTCGTGCCGTACTCGCTGCTGCAGGAGTCGATCGAGCAGTGGACCAACGTGTTCGGGCTGAGCCAGACGCCCACCTCGACCGACACGCCGCAGGCCAACTGGAACCGGCGCCGCTACGCCGACGCCAACGGCACGGTCCAGGTGGAGGCGTACAGCATCCAGGGCGCCGGGCACACGCTGCCGGGCGCCGGCATGGCCGCAGCCGCGATCGCGTTCTTCGGCCTGACCACGACGCCGAGCCCGACCACGACGCCCAGCCCGACGACGACGCCGACCCCGGGCCCGACCACGCCGCCCCCGGGCCCGACCACGCCGCCCCCGGGCGTCGGCGCCTGCCGCGTCGGCGTCGACGTCAACGCCTGGAACTCCGGGCTGACCGAGAACATCACCATCACCAACACCGGCGGCACGGCCGTGAGCGGCTGGTCCCTGGCGTTCACGTTGCCCGGTGGGCAGGTGATCACCTCCGGCTGGAACGCGACCTACTCCCCCGCCACCGGCCAGGTGACGGCCCGGAACGTCGCCTACAACGCCACTATCCCGGCCAACGGGTCCACCACCATCGGGTTCCAGGCCACCCACACCGGCAACACCGCAAAGCCGACGTCGTTCACCCTCAACGGCGCCACCTGCACGCTCGCCTGAGCCTGGGCCACCCCCGGGTTGAGCGCTGATTCACGGAAAGCGTGGCCATTCGAGCCCGAGTGGCCACGCTTTCCGGGAAAGCGGGCGGCGCGGGGGCGGGGGCGGGGGCGGGCGGCGCGGCGGTGGGTCAGGGCAGGGGGGCGCCGCGCGCGATGATCCAGAGGTCGTACCACTCCTCGCGGGTCAGCTCCGGGGCACGGCGGACGGCGTCCCGACAGGCCCGGATGCGGTCGGGGCGGGCGCTGCCGATCACCGGCGCCACCCGCGCCGGGTGCCGCTGGATCCACCACAGCACGATCGCCTCCGGCGTGGTGCCCTTCGCCTCGGCCAGGGCGGCGACCCGCTCGGTCGCCTCCCGGTCGGCCGGCGTCCGGGCGGCGCCGGTGAAACGCCCGCGGGCCAGCGCGCCCCACGCCTGGAGGCCGATCCGGTGCGCCCGGCAGTGCTCCAGGGTGCCGAGCGGAAAGCCGGTCCCGGTGGACTCCGCGGTGTTCACCAGCACGCCGGCCTCGACCCAGTCGCGCCGACCCAGGCTGATCTCCAACTGGTTGGCGACGAGCGGCACGTCGAGGGCCGCCTGGAGGTGGGCGATCTGCGGGGCCGCCATGTTCGACACCCCGAACTGCCGCACCAGGCCCTGCCGGTACAGCGAGGTCAACGCGCCGGCCACCTCGTCCGGGTCGGCCAGCGGGTCCGGCCGGTGCAGCAGCAGGACGTCGATCACGTCGGTCCGCAGCCGCGTCAGGCTCCGCTCGACGCTGCGCTCGATGTGGGCGGCGCGCAGGTCGTACCGGCCCGGTCCCTCGTCGCCTGGCAGGCGGATACCGCACTTCGTCTGGATCAGCACCCGGCGGCGCAGCTCCGGCGCGCGGGCCAGCACCTCGCCGAAGACCGCCTCCGACTTGCCGTTGCGGTAGATGTCCGCGTGGTCGAACGCGGTGACGCCGATCTCCAGGGCGGCCTCGACCGCCGCCTCGGCCGCCGCGATCTCCGGCGCGCCGTACGGCTCGGCGTCCCACCCGCCGCCCAGCCCCATGCAGCCGTAGATCAGTCGGTGCTCGCGGATGTCGGCGCTCGCCGGGGAAACGTGCTGCTCGTCGGCCATGACTCGTGGATAGCACAGGAACCGATCACCGGCGCGGCGAGCACCGGGACCGTACTTTCGACCGGTTCGGCGTGGGCCGGGACTTCCTAGCCTGGTGCCATGAGCGACGCGCGTCGACCGGCCGGCCTGCTGTGCGACCTGGGCCTCGCCGTGGTGTTCCTCCTCGGCCTGGCGTTCACCGCCGTCATGCTCGCGGACAGTTGGGGTCCCCGGTACGCCGTGCTCGACACGACGGTCGGGGCGATCGTCTGTCTGCTGGCCCTGTGCCGCCGCCGGGACCGGGTCCGCGCGGCGGCGGTCGGGCTCGGCGTGGCGGCCGTCGCCGTCGAGGTCGCCCACGTCGCGGGCCTGCCGCAGGAGCCCGGCCCGGTCACCGGGCTGGCGCTGGCCGTGCTGGTCGGCTCCGTGATCCGGGCCCGGCCGGCGCGGACCGCCGCCGCGGTCGGCGGCGCCGGCCTGCTGGTGATCGTCGGCAGCCTGCTCACGTCGCTGGACAACCGGCACGGCTTCTCCGCGGTGACGGTGCTCGCCGCGCTGTGCTGGCTGGCCGCCGTCGCGGTCGGCGTCGCGCTGCGCCTGACCGACGCCCGCGGCCGGGCCACCACCGAGCGGGTACGCCGGGACGAGCGGCTCGCGCTGGCCCGTGAGCTGCACGACGTGGTCGCCCACCACGTCACCGGCATCGTCGTGCAGGCCCAGGCCGCGCAGCTGGTCGGCGCGAAGCGGCCGGCGGAGGTGCCGGCGATGCTGGCCGGGATCGAGCTGTCCGGCGCCGACGCGCTGGCCGCCATGCGCCGGGTGGTCGGGCTGCTCCGGGACAGCGACGACGCGGCTCCCGCCCCGCCCGACCCGGAACAGCTCACCGACCTGGTGGCCCGCTTCGACCGGCTCGGCCCGCCGGTGCGGCTCCGACTGCCCGCCGGTGACCAGGGGTGGCCACCCACCGGTGGCCACCCCTGGCCGCCGGAGGTGACCACCACGGTCCACCGGATCGTGCAGGAGTCCCTGACCAACGTGTCCCGGCACGCCCCCCACGCCGGATCGGTGACCGTCACCGTCGACAGGTGCGCCGAAGGGGTGTCCGTCGAGGTGGTGGACGACGCGCCGCCGGCGCCCACGCGGGTCGGCCACCGCGGCGGCTACGGCCTGGTCGGCATGCGCGAGCGCGTCCGGACGCTCGGCGGCACGCTGACCGCCGGCCCCCGCGACGGCCGGGGCTGGACCGTCCGGGCCACGCTCCCCCTTCCGGCCCGGAGCCCACGATGAGCATCCGGGTGCTGATCGCCGACGACCAGGCCATGATCCGGGGCGGGCTGCGGCTCATCCTGGAGGACCAGCCCGACATCACCGTGGTGGGTGAGGCGTCCGACGGCGTCGGGGCGGTGGCCGAGGCCCGCCGGCTGCGCCCGGACGTCTGCCTGGTCGACATCCGGATGCCCCGGCTCGACGGCATCGAGGTGACCCGCGCGCTGGCCGGCCCGCCGAACCCGCTGCGGGTCATCGTGGTGACCACGTTCGACCTCGACGAGTACGTCTACGGCGCGTTGCGCAACGGCGCGGTCGGTTTCCTGCTCAAGGACGCCGGGCCGGCGCTGCTGGTCGAGGCGGTGCGGGCCGCGCACAACGGCGACGCGCTGGTGTCCCCGTCGGTGACGCTGCGGTTGCTCCGGCACGTCACGGCCGCGCCCCGGCCCGCGTCGGCCCGGTCGGCGGCCCGGCTGTCCGCGCGGGAGTTGGAGGTGGTCCGGGCGGTCGCGCGCGGACGGACGAACCAGGAGATCGCCGCCGAGCTGTTCATCTCGTTGAGCACCGTGAAGAGCCACGTCTCCGGCATCCAGACGAAACTGGGCGTCCGCAACCGGGTGGAGATCGCCGCCTGGGCCTGGGAGAACCGGGTGGTCGAAGGCGCCTGACCGACTCATGCCGGCGGCTCGACGATCGGCCGGCGGAACGGGCTCCAGCCGAGGAAGCGCTGGTACATCTGCTGCGGGCTCGGACCGTCGTGCTCGGCGCGTCCGCGCAGCTCAGGTGGGGAGACGATGGGAAGCGCGACCAACTGGCTCCCGAGTGATCCACGCCGACAACCAGCTCACCGCGCAGATCGTCGACGCGCCGGCCGACGTTGCTGGGCTCGCCCGGACGTGGGAGATCGTGCGCAACGAAGGTACGGAACTGATCACCCCTGCGTGGAGGTCGCCGACAACCTGCCGGGTGTCGTGCTGGTCCGCGGCACCAAGGACCGCGACGGCGGCACCCTGCACGTCGCCGCCGCGTCCTGGCAGTCGTTCGTGGACCTGGCCAAGCGGCTCGGTCCCACCGTCTGACCCACCCGCGACGGGCTCGGTCCCGGGGCGTCAACACCCGCTACAGGCTACGAACTTGATGGCGTCAACGGGTCACCCGCACCACGCGCGACGAACACGGACACCCGACGATCGCCGGGCCCACCCGCCTGACCCGTCCTCGCCATCAAGTTTGTAGCGTGCCGGGACGCTTGTCCCCACCGGACTTCGACCAGCCGCGTCAGCTCGGACGGCGCTGGACCCGCCGGAACGCGACCGCCGCCAGCAGGCCGGCGAGCGCCAGGTAGCAGCCCGACTCCAGCCACTGGACCGACCAGTACCGAGCGACCGGCTGGTAGGCGACGTCCACGTGCAGGTCGTGGTCGGCCAGGCAGGTCGCGGTGTCGCCGAACGGCCCCTCCGCCGCGCCGGTCCTCGGCGGGTCGGTGAAACACCCGTCGAAGATCGCCCGGTCCAGTGGCGTGCCATCGCGGGTACGCAGCTCGCTGGCATCGGTGATCCAGGCGTCCGGCAGGGTCAGCCCTTTCACCACCGGCGCCCCGGTGATGCCGCCCAGGCCGCGTGCCTGGTTGATGGCCGAGGCGGTCATCGGCAGCGTGACGTGCTCCGCCGGCATCAGGTGTGGCCGGACCAGGTTCGGCACCAGGAACTGGACGACCACGAAGACCAGCGCGGTCACCGCCATGGCCGGCACGGTGCGGCGCACCACCAGCCCGATCAGGACCCCGAGGACGACGGCGAACACCGCGTACGCCACCGGGGCGAGGTTGCGGGCACCGAACAGGACGGTGCTGAATCGGTTGTCCGCTGCCCGGTCGACCGGGCTCATCGCCCAGGTCACCAGCGCGGCGGCGACACCGGTCACGGCCATGGCGGCCAGCCCGACCACGGTCAACTTGACCGCGAGCCAGCGGCGGCGGGTCACGCTCTGGTTCCAGACCAGTCGTTGGGTGCCGGCCTCCAATTCCCGGGCCACCAGCGGCGCGCCCCAGAACATACCGAGCAGGCCGGGCACCGGCGCGAGCAGCGCCGCCAGATAGAGCGAGGTGTTCTCGTAGTCGACCGCGAGCTGGGCCAGCCGGGGGCAGTCGGGCCGGCCGGCGCACTGGGCCCGGTAGGCGTCCTCGGCGTCCCGGACGTCCAGGCCGAGATGCACGACGTACGCGGCGAACAGCGCCAGCGCGACCACGCCGACCAGGGCCGGCACGCGAAACTGCCGCCAGGTGAGCCAGCTCATCGGTTCCCCTCCCCCGCCGCCCGGGTCAGATAGCTCAGCACCAGGTCCTCCAGCCCGACCGGCGCCACGCGCCACGGCCCGCGCGGCGGCGGGCCGTCGACCCGCACGACGGCGTCGATGTGCGCCCCGGTGTGCCGTGTCGCGACCGCCTCCACCCCGGCCGGCAGCCGGTCCCGCTCATCGCGCGGGCCGACCAGCCGGTGGTGCCGGGTCAGCAGGTCGGCCACGTCGCCGGCGACCTGCACCCGGGACCCCACCAGGACGACGAGGTGGTCGCAGGCCCGGGCCACGTCGCCGAGCAGGTGGGAGGAGAGGATGGCGGTGGCGCCCAGTTCGGCGACCACCTCCATCAGGTCGCGCAGGAAACCGTCGCGGGCCAGCGGATCCAGCGCGGCGGCCGGTTCGTCGAGGATCAGCAGCTCGGGACGCTTGGCCACGGCGACGGTGAGCGCCAACTGCGCCCGCTGGCCGCCGGAGAGCCGGCCCGCCCGCTGACCCGGGTCGAGTCCCACCCGGGCGATCCGCCGCGCCGCCAACGCCGGATCCCAGGACGGGTTCAGCTTCGCGCCCATCCGCAGGTGGTCGGCGACCGAGAGGGCGGCGTACACCGGGGTGTCCTGGGCGACAAAACCGACCCGGGCCAGGTGCGCGGCATTCGCCGCGGGTGGCGAGCCGAGCACCCGCAACGTGCCAGTGGTCGGTGTGGCCAGCCCGCAGGCGAGATTCAGCAGCGTGGACTTGCCGGCGCCGTTCGGGCCGACCAGCCCGACCACCCGGCCCCGGGGGACGTCGAGGTCGCAGTCGAGGAGCGCGGGCCGACGGCCGTACCGTTTCGTCAGGCCCCGGGCGTGGACGGCGAGTTCGGAAAGTGACATGGCCCGATCCTGCGGATCGGGGCCGTCGCCGGCATCGGTCCGGAGGAGGGCCGACCGCCCCGGCCGTCGTCCTTTCGGCCGGTTTCCGGGCCTGGGGCGGCGTGCCGGTCAGCACGACAGTGTCCCCTCGTCGCCCGGGTCGACGCCCAGCGCCTCGGTGAACCGGCGGTACGCGTCGACCCGGTCCCGCACCTGTCCGGGGTTGCCGCCGCCGCACTCCAGCGCCCCGTTGATGCTGCGGACCGTCCCGCCGAACCCGGCGCCGCCGGTGATCGCCGCGTGCGGCGTGGTGGTGCCCGCGCCGGACTGGGTCATCCAGAACCAGAGCGCGGTCCGCCACGCCACCGCCGGGTCGGTCGCGACCAGGTCCGGGTTACCGAGCAGGTCGACCCCGAGCGCGTCGCCGGCCGCCTGGTAGTTGTAGTTCCAGCTCAGTTGCAGCGGCCCGCGCCCGTGGTAGGCGGTCCGGCCGGCCGGGCACCCGTAGGGCCGGCCGCCGTCGCAGTAGGTGCCCCACGCCGCCCGGTCGATCTCGTCGACGTGGGCCAGGCCCTCGGTCTCGTGGTCGACGTTGGCCAGGAACGCGGCCAGTTCCCGCTTGCGGGTCCGCTCGTCGCCGGTGGTGGCGAACGCGGGGAACGTCGCCATCGCGTCGGTGAGCCCGGCGTACGTGTAGAAGGCGTTGCGGCCGGGGAACATGGCGTCGAACGTGGACCCGGTCAGCGTGCCGTCGTTCCCCGGCGCCACCCGCTTGTTCACACCGCCTCTCGAGGGCACCGACGGGGTCGGGGACGCCGACGGGGTCGGTGAGGCGGTGGACGTGTCCGTCCCGCCGACCGTGTAGCCGGCGAACAGGCCGCGCACCCGGAACGGGTAGCTGTCCAGCAGGATGACCGGCATGCCGCCCTGGGCCTCGACCGCCGCCGTGCCCTGGTCCCAGGCCATCAGCGTCAGCGTGAGATGGTCACCGACCACCTTCCTGTCGTCGAGCATCCGCTGGGTCTCCTCGGCCAGGTGGCAGAACCACCGGGCGTGGGCGTGGATGGAGTCCTCCGGGTCCAGCGCCGACGCCTCGCCGCTGTCGTCGTCGTCCTCGCCGTACTGCGCGAAGACCTCGGGCGTCAACTGGGACAGGCCCTTGCGGCCCTCCTGACCCTCCTTGTCCGCGTCGAAGTCCGACGCGT
Organism: Micromonospora sp. RP3T; assembly: GCF_003027925.1. GTDB lineage: Bacteria > Actinomycetota > Actinomycetes > Mycobacteriales > Micromonosporaceae > Micromonospora. The sequence continues at coordinate 328,052 of NZ_PYPS01000002.1, read as the reverse complement.
ACTCGATCTGGGCGGCGAGGATCACGGGGGTGAGCAGGTCGCACTCCCCGGCCGCCGCCTCGATCGGCGCGACCAGGTCGGCGTCGGGCACCCCCGAGGGATCGAACCGGCCGCGACCGTCGCCACCGGCCAACTCGGTGAGGACGCTGCCCCCGGCGCCGGGGCCGAGCGTGCTCTCCGGATCCGGCGAGTACGAGGTCATCTGCGAACCGCTGAGCAGGATGATGATCACCAGGACGATCAGGGCCAGCGCCGCCATCGCCGCCAGCGGGAACATGCCGACCATCGAGAGGAGCAGCCAGGTGAGCTGGGTGGCGCCCAACCGGCCCGTCGCCGTCTGCTGCCCCGCCCGCGCCGCCGCCAACTTCGACACCGGCCGTCACCCGGCCCGCTGGTGCCAGGCCGCCGACGCCCGCTCGGTGACCGCCCGCGCCTCGGCCTTCGCCGCCGCCGCGATCGGGCCTGCGTCCGGCTCCTTGTACCAGGGACGCAACCGGATCACCGCCGGTCGCACGCCGGTCGCCAGCAGCAGCGCGGTGCCCTTCGGCAGCGCCCGGATCCGGTCCGCCGGCAGCACCTGCTCCTGCCGGTACGACACCGACCGGCTGCCGCCGTCGCGGGACCGGGAGTAGGTCGGGGTACGCACGTCGTGCTGGCCGACCAGGCGGGCGACCTTGTCCACGAAGTCGGCGTCGTCCAGCCCGGCGCCCAGCAGCTTGACCGTGGCGGCGCTCCACAACGCGTCCATCCCCGCCTCGCCCCAGACCCGCACCCCCTGCCGGTAGCTCTGCAACAGCGTCACCACGCTGACGCCACGGGAGCCGAGATGGCTGTAGAGGTCGGGCAGGTCGGCGATGCGGCACACGTTCGCCGCCTCGTCCAGCACGGCGGTCATCGGCGGGTCCAACCGGCCACCCATCCGTTCGGCGGCCACCACGCCGGCGCGGACCACCGCGTCCGCCAGCCCGGCGATCACCCCGGCGGCGGACCCGCCGCCGTCCTTGGACAGCAGGTAGAGCGTGTCCCGGCCGAGCACGTGCTCCGCCGGGACGAACTCCGGGCGGTCCGGGTCGGGGCTGACCCAGGCCAGGATCTCCGGGTCGAGCAGGCAGGCCACGCACTGCCGGGCCGTCTCGTAGATGCCGTCGCGGGTCTCCACCGCCCCGCGTACGGTGCCCTGGAGCTGGTCGGCCATGGCGGTCAGCCCGGCGTCGCGGAGCAGGTCGATCGGACTACGGTCGGCCGGGTCGGCGAGCCAGGCCAGCATCTCTTCGACCGGCTGGCCGCCACGCGCGGCGGCCAGAAGGAGCGCGGTCAGCGTGTTCTGCGCCGCGGCGGTCCAGAAGTCCCGCTTCGACGCGTCGTCGTTGACCGAGCTGACGAAGTGACCGGCGAGCCGCCGCGCGCCCTCCGGGTTGTGGCAGCCGCCGAGCATGTCCCACCACATCGCCCGCTCGGTGTACGCGATGCCCTGCGGGTCGAACGTCCACACCCGGCCGATCCGGGCCCGCTCCTGCCGGGTGACCAGGTAGACGTCCGACTTGTTGGAGGTGAGCAGCACCGCGCCGGGCGCGCGCAGCACCCGCGGGATGGCGATCCCGGTGGACTTCCCGGAGCGCGGCGCCATCAGGTCGAGTTCCACGTCCTCGTAGGAGGACCGCAGCTCGGGGCCCGACGGCAGCAGGTCACCGAGCAGGTTGCCGGTGTCGTCGGGACGCAGTCGGGGCACGTCCCGCAGCGACGGGCGCAGTTCGCGGGCCCGCGCCTCGGCCGCCTTGCCCGTCATGGTCCGCAGGTCGGCCGCACCGGCGAGGTTCGCCGACCGGCCCAGCCGGCGGACCACGGCGCGGGCGGCCGCGACCACCGGGACGGCGGCGAACGGAACGAGCCCGGCAGCGCCGCCGTACACCAGGGCCGACGGCACGCCCGGCCACACCGCCCCGGCGTCGCCGCCGAGCAGGCTCAGGTAGACGTCGAGGCGGAACGGCGGTGGGCGCCAGCCGTAGCCGCCCACCGCGGCGGCGAGCGTGCCACCGAGCCAGAGCAGGGCGAAGGCGGTGAGGTTGATCAACGCGAGCACGGGGACCAGCCAGGCCAGGTGGTCTCCGCCGCCGCGCTTCACCGGTGCTCCAGGTCGGGCCGGGAGCCCGCCGTGACGGCCCGCACCACCGCGTCCCGCTCGGCGCGCATCCGGTCCGCGTCGCCGTTGGCGATCCACCGCGTGTTCGTGTCGTGCAGGTGCCGCTCGGCGTCGGTGATCGCGACCCGGATCGGGATGCCGGGCCGGCCACCGACCTTGATCAGGAAGCGGCCCCGGCCGGGCGGTTCCTCGTTGCCGCCGTCCTGGGCCCAGCCGGCCGGCGAGGACCAGGACGAGACCAGCTCGATCTCGCGCCGGGACAGCCCGACCACGCGGGCCAACTCCTCCATCTCCGCCCTCGGCAGGCCGGCGCAGGCGACCATGCCGGCCCGCTCGACGAACCCGCGCGCCTTGGCCTTGTCCGCCTCGCTGCCCAGCGCCTCGGCGTCCTTCAACGTGTGGGTGATCTTCGCGTCGGCCAGCCCGAGCGAGCGGTTCAGCCGGGTGAGCGCGTCGATCCGGTCGACGATGCCGGAGGCCGCCCGCAGCGGGCGCCACAGCTCGTCCAGGACGGTGAAGAACCAACGCCGGGGCGCCAGGCCCGCGTCGGCGAGGGCGTGCGACGCGGACACCGTGCCCAGGCCGTCCGACCAGGCGGCGAGCATCGCGGCGGCCGTCAACTGCCCGTCCGCCTCGCCGATGCGGGAGATGTCGATGCAGACCGCGGTGGCGTCCGGGTCGATCCGGGTCGCCGTCTCCGACGCGAACGTGTCGCCGAGCGGGCCGTCCACGATGCCGAGCAGCGACCGGTGCAGCGGGTCCACCGCGTCCCGGTACCGGGACTCCTGCCCCCGGTCCAGCGTGACCTGCCGGACCTGTGGCGGCCCGGCCTCCAGCACCGCGAGCAGGTCCGGCAGCCGGTACGTCCGGCCCGGCGCGGTGCGCTCGCGCAGGTGCCGCAGGCAGGCCGAGAGCACCGACTGCTCGTGGTCGCTGATCGGCGCGCCCCGCACGATGGTCAGCAGGGCGGCCACCATGTTCAGCACCCGGCCGTGGGACTCGGCGGACAGCGCCTCGCCGGCCTGCCCGCCGATCCGCGCCGCCGCCGCGCCCATCGCGCCCGGGTCGAGCACGTTGAGCCCGCCGACGCCACGGGCGATGGAGATGACCTGCCCGCCGAGCGCGCGGACGGTGTCCGCGTAGTCGGGCTTGAGGTCGCCGAGCACCAGTGGGACGACGCCCTGCCCGGCCAGGCCGATCAACATCCGGTTGATCAGCGTCGACTTGCCCAGACCCGGCATGCCGAGCATGAACAGCGACGGGTTGGAGATGTACCGCGCCCGGGTGAACCAGTTGAGCGGGTCCCCGCAGACCGTGGCGCCGGTGCTGATGTGCTGCCCGAGCGGGACGCCGGTCATCGGCGCGCCCGAGCCGGAGGCGAACGGCCAGAGCCCGCACGCCTGCACCGTGGTGGCCCGCCACATGGCGGGCGGGTCCAGCGTGGCCACCCGGCCGCCACCCAGGTCGGGCGAACCGCGGTGCGGCACCGCGTCGACGCGGTCCATCCGGGCCAGCCGCTGCCGGTACCGGTGCTCGGCCGCCTCCTCCGCGGCCCGCCGCCGGCGCGCCCGCCGCAGCGCCCGCGGGGTCTGCTCGCCGTTCTCGTCGGGCTCCCGGTCCTGCGCCTCCACCGGCGGCACCACCAGGCCGGACATCGCGGTGTCCGGCCCGGACGTTCCCCGTGGCCAGCCCGCGCCGAGGTCCAGCACCCGCGCGCCGTCCGCGCCCACCCCGGCCGTCACAACGCCTCCTGAAGGTCCTGCGGGACGATCGACTGCTCCCAGGGCAGGATGCCGACCGGAAGCGCGCAGCTGAACGCCGCGGCCTGCAACCGGTCCGCCGGTCGCATCGCGATCCGGGTCGCGCCGAGCAGGTTCCGCATGGTCACGTTCGCGTCGCGCACCTCGTCGACCGAGTCGACGGTCAACGTCACCAGCATCGAGAACTCCACCAGGCCGGCGCCCGAGGCCTCCTCCGCCGCGGTCTGCTCGGCCGCCTGGATCTCCGCGACCGCCCGGGCCCGGACCAGGCCCTTGGTCGAGTTCGCCATGAACTGGGCGGACCGGCGGTCGGACTCGACGATCCGGGCGGAGGTCGCCGGGTCGATCGGGCGGTAGACCAGGGCCACCCGCTTGCGGCGGATGCCGGCGGCCGGGTCGAGCAGGCTGCGCAGGATCCCGGAGCGCACCACGCCGCGCGGCGCCATGGTCAGCAGCCAGCTCCGGGACACCCCGGAGTCGTGCTGGTACGCGGTGACCGTCTCGACCGTGGCGGCCGGCCCGGCGTCGTCCCACTCCAGGCCGGTGCCGCCGTGCTGGGCGCGTACGTCGAGCACCTCGGCCGCGGCGGCCGGGTCGTACGCGACGCGGACGACCTCGGCGATCCGTTCCGCCGACAGCGGCTCCGCCGAGCCCCCGCCGGCGGCCACCAGCCCGTTGAGCACCCCCTGCAAGCGCAGCGCCAGGTCGGCGAGCATGGTCTCGTCGTCACGCCGGGCGCCGCCCGGTGCCGAGTAGGTGAGCGTCAGGTAGGTGTTCATCTCCGAGGACGCGTCCGGGTAGGAGCGCACCACCTCCTCCATCACCGCCCGGGCGGCGGGCGGCGCGTTCGGGGAGAGCCGGCCCAGCACCTCGGTGGCGAGCCGGGTGCCCGGGTCGGGGGCGGTCTCCACCACCACCGACGCGCCGCGCAGCCCCGGCTCGTGCGCCAGCCGGGACAGCCACTCCCCCCACAGCGCCACCCACGTGTCGACCTGGTCCGGGTCGACGAGCGACCCGCCGTCCGGCTCGCAGCTCAGCACGATCGTGTACTGGTGCCGGTTGCGGTGGTGCAGCACGCCGAACGGCCGGTCGTACGGGTCGCGTCCCTCCAGCATGGTCACCCGGCTCAGCAGCCCGGGCGGGCGGAACCGGCCACCGGGCCGGGTGGACAGCGGTCCGGAGACGTAGAGGTGCTGCCGCTTGGACCGGCGGCGCATCCACCCGACCCGGACGCCGGCCATCTGGAAGACGTTGCGACCGTCCTGGGTGCGGATCGCCAACGGCGCCAGCACCAGCGCGAACGGGAGCCCCACCACCAGGGCCGCGTCCAGCGAGATCATGGACGCGATCAGGACCACCACGAGACCGCCGAAGAGGCCGAAGGTCCCGATCAGGCCCAGCGAGCCGAGGCCGGCCTTGCGAGGACGGCGCCAGTTTCCGTACGTCGGTGTCTTGATCTGTTCGGTTGCCGTGCTCATTGCTCGTCCTCCTGGGCCGGCCTACTGTCGGTCGGATTGCGGCAGCGCTCCCCCGGCGATGCCGGCGGCGTGCCGGTGTGTGCCGGCGAGGGCGCCGGCGCTCTTCTGTGCGGTCCAGGCGGCGGCGCCGACCGCGCCGCCGACGACCCGCCCGGCCGTCGACACGACGCCGCGTCCGCCGCCACCGGACGAACCGCCGCCGGACGGCGCCGCGTTCTCGGGCGCCGGGGTGCCGCCGCCGGACGCGGGCCGCCCGCCGGACGCCGACCCGCCACCGCCGGAACCACCGCCGGACGCCGACCCGCCACCGCGGCCGCCGGAACCACCGCCGGACGTCGCGGCCCCGTCGGCCCTGGACGCCCCGTTGGTCTTCGACGCCCCGCCGGACCCCGACCCGCCGCCGCCCCGGGCCGCGCCGGAGGGTGAGCCGCCACCGCCACCGCCCGGCGCCCGGACCGCGCCGCCGCCGTGACCACCGCCGGCGATCCGCCTGGCCCCGCTCGCCACGGCGCCCGCCGCCGCCGCGCCGGCGCCGACGCCGGCACCGACGCCGTCGCCCGACCCCAGTGCCGCCATGGCCGGTACGACCAGCCGCATCAGCGCGGGCAGCGCGACGGCGGCCATCAGCAGGATGGCGGCCCCGGCGAGCTTGTAGTGCTTGGCGTCGCCGTCCACCGAGCCGATCATGGCGGCCCCGGAGTACATGATCAGACCGACCACCGGTTTGAACGCCAGCCAGGCCACCATCCAGGCGATGTGCTTGCGCCACCACCCGCCGCCCGACTCGGTCATCGACGCGGCGGCGGCCAGCGGCAGCGTGCCGGTGAGCAGCACCATCGCGCCGAGCCGCAGATACATCAGGATCACGTGGATGCAGCCGGCGACCAGCAGCAGCAACCCGATGATGATCAGCAGGAACGCGGTCAGCCCGTCGGTCCCGCAGTTGGCGATCAGTTTGAGCTGCGCCTTGATGCCCTGGTCGTACAGGTGGTCGCTGTAGCGGTCGGCCTCCGTGGCGAGCAGGTTGAGCACGGTCCACGCGGCGCCCACCGTGAGCACCATCCGGACCAGGCCCAGCAGGGCCGTCCAGAGCGCCTGCCCCCGGCGCAGCAACGCCATCCGGAACGCCGCGGCCAGCAACGACGCCACCGCGATGGACACCACGAGCCAGTTGGTCTGCAGATGGATCTGGTTGTTGATCGTCTCGTCGCCGAGCGTCGGCACGTCGCCGAGGTTGGCGAACAACTCCACCGCCGCACCCAGGATGGCGCCCGCGATGTCGCTGAGGATGCCGTCGATCCCGCGCTCGAAGAAGCCGACTACCTGCCCGATCTCCCCGATGTAGACGGCGTCGCCGGTCGCGCACTCAGCCATCGCCGACCCCCCGCCACAGCACGAAGCCGGTCAGCGACACGACCGCGGTGACCGGCCCGTACAGGCCGCCGGAGGTCAACGGGCGCAGCCGCCAGTCGACGTCGTTCCAGTCCGCCGTGTAGTCGACCGAGAAGTACCGCGCGGTCGCCTGCCGGACCAGCACCCGGACCACCGCCGTGCGGGGCGTGTACCGCACCACCAGGAACCCGGCCAGCCGGTTGGTGGTCTGCGGCGGGCCGCCCTCCTCCAGCGACTCGCGCATGGCGTCGAAGTAGTCCCGCCCGAGCCCGGGCACGAGCTGCTGCCGGCTGACCGTACGCCAGTCCGGACCGCTCATCTGGCGGGAGATCGTGTGCACCGCCAGCACCGCCCCCATCGGGGTGTGCGCGAAGCACCAGCGCAGCGGCCCGGTGGTGCGCAGCGGCCCGGCCGAGGCGGAGAACGGCGTCTGCGCCCCGTTGACCGGCCGCCAGGTGACGTCGTCCGGCGCCGCGACCGGGATCTGCTGCGCGGTGTCCACGGTGCGGCAGCCCTGCGGTCGCGACCCGTCCGGCCCGAGACCACCGATCACCGGACCGGTCGCGGGCGCGGCCCGGGTGGCGTCGTCCCCGCCGCCGTAGACCGCCGCGCCGACGCCGGCGCAGAGAGCCAGCACGACGAAGGCCGCCGACACCTGCCACCGGCGTTGCCGCCAGAACGGCCCACCCTCCACCGGCTCGGACGCGTGTCGTGAGCGCACGGTCAGTTCCCCTCGCCCTGGCCGCCGGTGCCGAAGACCCAGCTCACGATCGGGCCCGCGGTGGCGACCAGGATGCAGCCGCCCAGCACCATGCCCAGCCGGCTCATGTGCTCCGAGCTCTCGCCCCGCTTGTGCGAGATGGCCATCACCGCGCCGGTGATCAGCACGCCGAGGACGCCGGCGGCGGTGCCCGCCCAGGCGACCAGGCCGAGCGCCTGCTCGACCTTCGTGGCGAGCTGCCCGGGCACCGAGTTGCCGCCGGTGGACGGCTGCGGCACCCCGCCGCCGGACGACTCGGGGTCGGGCGCGAGGCGGAACCCGACCGGGATCCGCACCAGCCCGCTGTAGTAGATGTCGGAGAGGGCCATGGGGGTGCTCCTTCGATGTCAGGGAGGGGTCGGTCAGCCGGCCGGCGGCCGGTCGGGTCGGGTGGTCACTGGCTGAACCCGAGCGCTTCGACGATCGGCCCGGCGGTGGTCGCCAGCAGGCACGCCGCCATCACGAACGCGATCTGCCTGGTGTACTCGGTGCGTTCCTCCAGCGCGCCGCGCCGCAACTGCGACGCCAACGTCATGCCGGTCAGCAGCAGGCCGACCACGGCGGCGGCGCTCACACACCACGCCATCAGCGTGAGCAGCTGCACGACCGGCGCTTCGGCGTCGTCGACGTCCACCTCGTACGGCGCGATCGACGGGGTGGTGAAGCTCTTCTTGTTGATCGCGTTCTCACATTTGAACTTGCCCGCGTACAGGGCGCCCTTGAGCGTGCACGAGTGGGATCCGGTGATCTCCACGTTGTCCTTGGTCCGCGAGTGGCCGCTCAGGTCCACGAGCATCTCGACGTCCATCCAGACGGTGTCCCCGTCGGTGTACTCGGCGGTCAGGTCGAACGAGCCGTCGGTCGAGCCCTTCTTGCCCGAGCAGACCCGGTCCCCGTTCCCGGCCGGGTAGGTGTTCACCGTGGTGGTGGTCTTCAGGCAGATCTTGTAGAGGAACGCGGCGTCGCCGCCGTCGACGGTCACCGTGTAGCTGCCCGCGGCCACCGCCGCCGTCGGCGGGGCGAGGGCGAGCAGCGCCAGGACCAGGGCGACCAGGACCGGCCCGGACCGGACCGGCCGGATCACCGCGTCCCCCGTCCCGGCCGGGCCTCCGCCAGGGCGGCCAGCCGGGCCAGTTGGCGGGGCACCTGCTTCGGCTCCGCCCCCACCCGGTACGACGGGATCCACGGCACCCGGTGCACCGGGGCGATCGCGCGTAGCAGCCGGATCCGGCCGAGCAGCGGCGCCGGCAGCCGGCCCGGGGCGTCGGCGATCAGCACCACCCCCACCAGCCACATCCCGGCCGGGTGCCGGCCCTCCCGCATCGCGTTCAACGCGCGGGAGACCGCCCGCAGACCGTCCAGGCTGGTCCGGCCGACCACCGCGACCCGGGCCGGTTCGCCGATCGCCGGGTCCGGCCACCGGCACCCGACGTCAGTGCCGCCGAGCAGCCGGGTGAGGGTGCTCGCGCCGGCACCGCCGTGCGCGCCGATCCAGCCGATGCCCTGGTCGGAGAGGACGTCGCGGTGTCGGGCCGGACGCTCGTCGCGCTCGGCTGGTCGCCGCAGCATCACCGGCTGGCTCATCGTCCGTCTCGCCTCCCTCGTTGCTCGCGTCGCGTCTGCCGGCCGCACTACGACGTGACCGCCCACCCGGTTCAGCGCGGATCCCAGGTTTTTTCCGGAGCCCCACCCGCCCGGACCCACCGGTCCGGCGGGCCCGGTGACCGTTGCGCACGGCCGGCGGCGCGTTGAAGGAACCACCCGGGGCGGCGCCGCACACGCCGGTGGTAGGACGGGCCCGGGCGTCGAAGCACCCGGGCCCGTCCCGGGCCGGTCGGATCAGCGGGCGGTCTCGCGCCAGTTCTGGTTGCTCTGGCTGGCGGCGCACTCCCAGATCTGCAGCGGCGCGCCGTCGTCGGAGTTCCAGTCGCGCACGTCGAGGCACTTGCCGGAGTGCGGATTGCGCAGCAGCCCACCCTCGGCCACCCAGACCTGCGCCGGCCCGCCGTTGCACCACGCGAGCTGCACCTTGGCCGCGTTGTCCCGGGACGCCCATGCCACGTCCATGCACTTGTCCAGCACCGTCAATGTGTCACCGGGGCCACGGGTGAAGCGTTGGGCCGGGGTGCCGTTGCAGTGCCAGAGCTGCAACCGCACCCCGTCGGCCGACTCGCCGCCCGGCACGTCGACGCACTTGTCCGCGTACCCGCGCAGCGCGAAGCCGGAGGTGGGGCGGACGGCCTTACGCTTCGGCGGCGGCGCCGGCGAGTCCCCGCCGCCGCGGAACGTCACCACGACCTCCGCGCAGCCCGGACAGTTGTAGACCGTCTCGTTGCCGGCGACCCGGTCGTGGGTGGACCACAGGTAGGCGCGCGGGCCGAACGGGAGCAGCGCGGCGGTGTACGCGCTCTCCGCGTCCCGGTTCGGGTTGACGCAGTTGATCCGGTCGCCCCGGGCCGGATCGCGGACGGCGTGCGCCTCCGGGCAGGCGGCGAGCAGCTGGCCGGCGGAGCAGTCCCACCGCGCGCAACTGCCCGCCGTCTCCGGCTTCGGGGCGCCGGGCGCGTCGATCGTGATCGTGGTGGAGACCGCGTCGACGTAGCTGACGTTGTACCAGGGCGCGGCGGCGTTGTTCCGGTCGAAGTTGAACTCGGCCAGGCTCACCGGCTCCGCGCCCCGTTCGCACCGGTCGGCGAACGCGCCGCAGTCACCGACCAGGCAGCGGAACGAGCCGTTCGGGTCGCCCTCGCAGCGCTGGCGGGCGAAGAACCGGCCCCGCCAGTGGCCCGGCTCGCCGGCGTCCGGGATGACGATGGTGCTCTTCTCGCCCGGACGCAGGGTGGGCAGGCCGGTGATCGGCCGCGAGCCGTCCCCGCTCTCCCCCGCGCCGATCCACAGCGTCTCCGCGGTGCCGTTGACGAACGTCACCCGCTCCCCGGTGGCGGCGGTCGCCGGGCCGCCCGGCACGCCCACGATCAGCCCCGACCCGAGCAACACGACGGCGAGCAGGGCGTACCTCCTGCGCGTCGGTCGCCCACGGGTCGACGATCCGGTGTTCACTGCCATGTAGCCCTCCCTCGGCCTGACGCGGGGACGCGTCACGTCCCCCGACGAGTGCGGCAGGCGCACGGCCACACGACGGCGCGGGCGGGCTTCCGGTTCAACCGGAGTCGGTGCGGATCGGAGGGGTCGCGGTCAGCGGGAGATCGGCGCGGTCACCACGGAGGTGCCGTCCGGCCGGCTCACGCCGACGAAGGAGAGGTCGTCGACCGACGGCGACAGCTCCCCGGTCACCTCCTGCGGACCGGCCGAGGCGGTCCAGTCCCGGACCGGGTGGGTGACGCCGTCCCGGGTCACCGCGAAGAGCCGGTAGCGCAGGCCGGGCCGCAGCCCGGTCGCGGTGATCCTGATCGTGGAGCCCTGGCCCTCGTGGGTGGTGATCGACACGGAGAGGCTGACGCCCTGGCCGGGCGCCTCGCCGGTGGCGGTCAGCACCAGGTCGTCGCGGCCCCCGCCGCCGACGGCGGCCACGATCCCACCGGTGAGCACCGCGAGCGCCAGCGCCACCGCCCCACCCCAGAGCAGCAACCGGCGCCGGGCGGAGAGCGGCCGGGAGCGGCCGTCGCCGGGGCGGGAGCGGCGACCGGACGCCGGCCCGGTCGGGCCGCCGGGCCCCCGGCCGGGCCGCACGGGCCGCCGGCCCGCCGGCACCGGACCGCCGTCCGGCGCGGCCGATTCCCCGACGACGGGCACGGCCGATTCCCGGACGACGGGCGCGGTCGGCTCCCCGGCGTCGCTGTCGGCGTCGGCGGGGACGGTCGGGTCGGGGACGGTCGGGTCGGGAACGGCCGGATCGGGGACGGCCGGGTCGACGACGGCAGTGGACGCCGGGTCGGGGCGCACGGCCGGGACGGCCCGCGGTGGCAGCACGGAGGCCGGCGGCAGGACCGCGGCCGGCGGGACGTCGAACTCGGCCCAGTCGGCCGCGTCGAGCGCGCCGAGCCCGCTGGTCGCGCCGCCCAGGTCGGCCGCGGCGGAGAGGCAGTCGTCGCAGCCGGCGAGGTGCGCCTCGAAGGCGACGCGGTCGGTCTCGTCGAGCGCGCCGAGCAGGTAGAGCGCGAGCGCCTCGTGCGCGGACGTGGGGTGTTCACCGCCGGTGCGCATCACGCCCCCCTTCCCGACCCGACGAAGGGTGCGCCGGAACGACGACCCGGGTCACCGCGTCGGTGCCGGGATCGGACGAGGAGCCGCTGGGACGTGACATCAGGCCGACTCGATCGGGCCGATCGCCGCGTGCAGCGCCCGCACCGCGTAGTACGTCCGGGACTTTACCGTACCCTCGGGTATCCCGAGCCGCTCCGCCGCCTCCGCGACCGAGGCGCCCTTGTAGTACATCTCGATCAGGACCGCCCGGTGCTCCGGCTTGATCTGCCGCAGCGCCAGACGGACGGTGTGGGCGGTGACCACCCGGTCCATCTCGTCGTCGGCCGAGGTGAGCCGGTTGAGGTCCGGCACGGCGACCTCGGGCGGCCGGGCCTGCCGGGCCCGGCCGGCGTCGACGGCCACGTGCCGGGCGACGGTGTAGAGCCAAGGGGCGATCCGGCGCGGCTCCTCGGCCAGCGTGTCGAGGTTGCGCCAGGCCCGCAGGAACGTCTCCTGCACGAGATCCTCGGCCAGTTCCTGCCGGCCGAGCACCAGGCGGGTGACGAAGCGCAGCAGCGGTTCGCGGTACTGCTGGTGGATCCACCGCATCAGGCTCTCGGGGGAACCCTGGCCGACGGCCTCGCCCGGAACTCCGGGCTCCACCGCCTCGTTGGGCACCGCCGACACAGAACGCCTCCCCCTGACGTGTCGGGCGTGCCCGCCCGGCCGGCCCGGCGCCACGGCACCGGACCCTTCTGAGGGAGAAGGATAACCGTACTCATCGGACGCCGTCGCCGGCCGGCGGACCGCGACCAGGGTGGCGGTGCTCACCGGACGCGCCCCGATCGACGGACGACGGCCCGGCGCGGGCCGGCCCCGCCCACGACGAGGCTGGTCAGCCCCGCGTCGGGCGAATGGTGGCGAGTCCACATCGAGCACTCCGATCGACGGTCCGGCGGTGTCCGGCGGCGGAAATCGGTCCGTCCGGCGCCGTCCACGTTGACGGCCCGGTGCGCCGGTCGGTTCAATGGCGGCCGGACTGGAATCGGAAAGATTCCGGTCGGGTGAACCGAGGACGTCGCGCATGCGTCACGCCTGGCGACGTCATCACCGGAAGGGAAGTCCCGTGACACCCGATCTTCCTGGCCTCCGATCCCGGCTCGCCCGGATGCCGCGTCGTGTCGTCGCCGCCATCGCGGCCGGCCTCGCGGTGCTGCTCATGGTGGTCGCCTCCGTGAGCTGGGGCATCGCCACGGCCCGCGACGACAAGCTGACCGGCCGCAAGGTCTCCAGTGAGCACCTGACCGCCATCCGGGCCGCCGCCCGCTCCTGCCCCACACTGACCCCGGCCCGCCTGGCCGGGCAGCTGATGACCGAGTCCGGCCTGGACGGACGCGTCGGCAAGACCACGTCGGGTGGTCGCGGCTTCGCCGGTCTGGACGACGACCGGTGGAAGTCCTGGGCACCGTGGCCGGGCGCGGACCGCACCGACACCGCCGCCAACATCCTGGCGCTGGCCCACCAGATGTGCGACCTCAGCGGGCAACTGCGCCTGGCCGCCGTTCCGGGCGACCCGTGGCGGCTGTCGCTGGCCGCGTTCCACACCGACCTCGACCGGGTACGCGAGGCGAAGGGCGTCCCGTCCGACGCGGTCACCTACGTCGACGACGTCAGCCGCTACGCGGCGTACTACGGCGAGCTGACCGCGTTCGGCGGCTCCGGCACCACCCGCCCGGACACCGAACGCCAGCAGCCGAAGGCGGTGCCGGCGACCTACGTCCGGCTCGTGGTGCGGGCCGGCTCGGTGTGCCCGGAGGTGCCGTCCGCGGCGGTGGCGGCCCAGCTCATGGCGGTGTCGGGTTTCGACCCGAACCTGCTCGGCGACGACGGCCGGCGGGGCATCGCCCAGTTCCTGCCCGAGGTGTGGCGGGCGCACGGGCCGGCGGGCGCCTCACCGTGGGACCCGCAGGTGGCCGTTCCCGCTGTCGGCGTCGCGCTCTGCGCGCTGCGTCGCGACCTCGCCGGCCTCGAGGGCGACCCGGGCCTGCTGGCGCTGGCCGCGTACCGGAACGGGCCGACCGCGGTGCGCCAGACCGGCGGTGAGCTGGACGACGCCACGCAGGCGTTCCTGCGCCGGGTGAAGGAGTTCACCGACTTCTACGCGCTCGACGGACGGCTCACGGCGGCGCCGGCCAGCCCGAGCCCCTCCCCGTCCGCCACGCCCCGGTCCCCCAGCCCGACGCCGACGGTCAGGCCGCCCGCGCCACGGCCCAGCGCGTCGCCGTCGACCCGCCCGCCGGCCGAGCCGGAGAAGCCGGCCCCGCCGAAGCGCCCGACCGGCGCGAAGCAGCTCGTCGGCAAGGAGACCGGGCTGTGCGCCAGCGGCGGCGCCGGGGACGGCATCCCGGTGGTCCTGCGGCCGTGCCGGGAGGAGCGACCGCAGTGGTGGACGTTCCAGTCCGACGGGAGCGTCCGCGCCAACGGGCTGTGCCTGGACGTGGCCTGGGGTGAGAAGCGGGACGGCGCTCCGGTGCAGAGCGCCCGGTGCAGCGGCAACCCGGCTCAGAAGTGGAAGTGGATCGAGTACCAGGGCAAACGGTCCCTGTTCAACCCGGAGACCGACCGCTGCCTGGACGTGGACGGGCACGGCACGGGTGCTCCGCTGAACGCGTGGACCTGCGTGTTCAACCCGAAGCAGACCTGGTCGCTGCGCTAGAGGTGTAAGGAGGGGCCCCTTCTTAACAGACGTCTGTTAAGAAGGGGCCCCTCCTTACACTGCGGGGGCGGTCAGCCGGCCCAGCGGCGGCGGCGCAGCCGGTAGACCAGGAAGCCGCCCGCGCCGAACAGCAGCGCGAACCCCAGCAGCACGGCGACCAGCGTGCCCCCGCCCCGGCCCGCCTGCGCGGCTGCCGGGGCCTGGGCGTCCACCGACGGGGCCACCGAGGCGGCCGGATTGATCATGCCGGAGCCGTAGCGCGGATCTCCCTCGGCGACCTGCCCGCCCACCGGTTCGGCGGTGGCGCGGATGCGCTCCTCCACCTGCGCGGCGCTGAGGTCGGGCTGGGCCGCCCGGATCAGGGCGGCCTCACCGGCCACGAACGCCACCGCGAACTCGGTGCCGGTGTTGCCGATCACCTTGCCGCCGCCGACACCGAGCGTCGCCACCTCGATGCCGGGCGCGACCACCTCGACCGAGCCGTCGACGTACTTCTCGGCGAGCTGCCCGCCCGCGCCGACGCCGCCGGTGAGCACCAACGACCCGCCGGATCCGCCGCGCGGCGACGGGAGCGTGGTGGGCTTGACCGGTGCTCCCGCCACGACCAGCACGTCGTGCTCCAGCGCGGTGGTCAGCGACGCCGCCACCGCCGGGTCGGCCAGGTCGACCCGGGAACCGAGCGCCACCACCGAGGCGCCGGTGCTGACCGCCACCTCGATGGCCGTCGCGGCGTCGGCCGGTCGGGCGTCGCCGGAGGACCGGACCATCCGCACCGGCACGATGGTGGCGTCCGGCGCCAACCCCACCGGACGGTTCTCGACGCTGTCGTCCGCGGCGATGATGCCCGCCATCGCCGTGCCGGAGCCGAGGCAGTCCTCGTCCCCGCGTCCATTGCCGACGGTGACGTCCGCGCCCACCGCGACCCGGCCGCTGAGCTGCTGGAGACCGGCGTCGACGCCGGTGTCGACGACCGCCACCTTGACGCCGTTGCCGCGGGTCAGGGTCCACGCGCTGTCCGCCGCCATGCGAAGCTGCGCCCACTCCGACCGGCCACTCGACGCGCTGGTGGCGGTGCACTTCGCGTCCCGGCCGGGGCCGGTGGGCGTACCGGAGGGCGTGGGGCTCGCGCCCGGTGACGGGCTGCCGTCCGGACGCGCGCCCGGCGACCGGGTCGGCGTGGGGCGGGCCGACGGCCGGCGGGCGGCCGGCAACTGTCCGTACTCGACGCCCTCGCCGGCGGCGTCCCACGGCAGCACCAGGTGCCACCCGGCCCGCAGCGTGCCCGGGTCGGTCAGCCGGGCACCGTCCGGCTGGACCCGACCGGTGTTGAGCTGGTAGATCTCGGCGGCCCGCGCGCCGCTGCCCAGGAACCGCCGGGCGATCTCGGTGAGATTCTCCGGCTGGCCCTGGTACTGCGCCGCGACCACGTAGTACTTCACGTACGGCTCGGTGTCCGGCCCGGACCTGGCGGCCGAGGGCCGTGGCACGGCCAGGATCGCGCAGCCGACCATCACCACCACGAGCAGTCTTGCAAGGATGGAGTGCTTCGCCAGCACCTCGGGTCCCCTTCCGTCACCGCGGCCCAGACCGATCGGCCGTCACCGTCTATTGCGGATCAGCGCCGACTTCGTTCAAATCAATCTGAACCAGATTTCCATGGCGTCCGTCATGGAGACCGCCGAGGGTACCGGCCCTCGATGTCGAACGGCTCCGGCCGACGACGGGACGACTGGGTGACGAAGGCGGGGCGGCGGTGACAGGGCTGGCACGGACCGCCCCCGTGGACGGCCGGGGGATCGACCGGATGCCGACCACCCGCCGCTTCGACCCGCGCCGGCACCGGCGGGTGCCCGGCCTGCTCGATCTGTGGCTGGTGTGCGGCCCGCGCGGGAAGCCGGCGCTGCCCACCGCCCCGGACCGCCCGCTGGACGCCCCCGCGCTGGCGGACCTGGTCCGGCGGACCGGGGACGCCGCCGACGACGTCCGGATCCTCACCGACGACGGCGCCCGCCACGCCGAGCTGTTCACCGAGGTGGCCGGCCTGCTCGGGCACGACGTGCTGGTCAGCCCGGACGGCGCGGACATCCGACAGGTGCTGCCCGGCCGGGTGCCCGACGCCGACGACGGACCGCTGCACGCGTTGCCGCTGGACCGCGTGACCCGGCAGCCGATGGACTGGCTGGTGCTGCAACCGCCGGACCTCGCCACCCCGCTGCCCGGCTGGTTCGCGGTGGAGGACGGTCTGGTCCGGCCCCGCACCGGCGTGGTCAACCTGCCGCTGCCCACCGGTGTGGCGTTGGCCACTCGGGCCGACTTCGTGGCCCGCCGGGCCACCGCCCACCGGCTCGGCGCCACCGCGACGGAACTGGTCACGGTCTCCGTCACGGCCCGCTCCGGCGGCTTCCTGATCGGCGACTACAGCGGCACCCAGCAGGTCCGCGACGCCGGGCACCTGGCCGCGCTCCTCGGTGAGCTGCCACTCTACGGCGCCGACCTGCGGCTCTGGCTCACCTGGCCGTCCGAGCCGGACGAGCAGGCGAAGCTCGCCGCCCAGGCCGCCGAGCTGGCCGAGACCACCGGCGCCACGGTCTGGACCCCGCCGCCGGGCGGACGCGCCGAACTCGTCGCCGACCATCGCCACCTGCGCGCGCTCGACGCGGCCGGCGGCGTCGCGCCGTGGCAGGCCCACCGCCCCCGGTACGCCGAGGGCCCGCCGGGCGTCGACGCGACAGCGGACGGTCTCCTGGTGCCGCGTCCGTCGCGGCAGCGCATCGTGGTGACCGACGCCGACGCCGACATCGATGGGGAGCAGGCGGTCGAGCCGCCCTCCGCCGACGTGCCCGACGACCACGACGTCAGCGTCCCGGAGTCCTCGTCCCGTCCCCCGCTGGCCGCCGAGCAGCGCCGCGCCGGCCGGTACGGGCCGCCCTGGCTGCGCCCCGGCCAGCAGGTCACGGTCGAGACGTTCGAGGCTTACGTGCCGGTCACCGGCGACCTGGAGCGGGCCGCCGCGGACGGCGTACCCAGCGCCGAGCTGTTCCTGGTCGGTTACCTGGACCCGCGGTCCGCACCGGACCGGGCCGACCTGCTGCGGGTACGGGTCGAGCCGGGCGGCGCGATCCCGGTGCAGGTGCTGCGCTCGCACGTCCCGGCTCGACTCCAGTACCTGCTCGGCGCCCCGGACACCTACCTGCTGCCGGCCGGCCGGCTGGACCGGGCGCGGGTACGGGGCGCGTTCCGGGCCACCGACGACGGCCGTCTGCGCCCCGTCGACGGGCTCGACGGCGGGGCGCTGCGCATCCGCCCCGCGCCGACGAACGCGTCGAGCGCCGGACTGCCGCACGACGTCAGCCGCTGGCCGGCGCACGGCACCCGGCGCGCGTACGCGCTGCTGCCGGCACACTCGCGCGGCCTGGCGCCGGGTTGGTTGCCGCTGTCCCGGCGGCGGCCGGCGGCCCGGGCCGGCCGGCTGCTCGTGGAGGTTCGGGTGCCGCGTGGCCGTACGCTCGACGTCGTCGCCACCGCCGACGCGCTGGCCGCACTGCCGCTGGCCCGGGGCCGCGCGGAGCGGCTGCGCCAGGCCGGCGTCGAGCTGATCCTCACCAGCCGCTCCTACGACCGGGTCCAGGTGGACCGCGTCCACCGGGCGCGGGACGGGGCGTGGGAGGCGGTGCCCGGCGTGGCGGCCGGCCCGCTGCCCGTGGTGGCGCGCGGCGTTCAGTCCGCGCCGACCGGCCCGGCGGCCACCTCGAACTGAAGCGACCAGCGGCCGGCCGGGACCGGCCCCAGCACCACCGGCACGCAGCGTCCGTCGGTGGCGGCGGCGAGGCCGCGCGCCCCGGCCGGGGACGGGCCCGCGGTGAACACCACCGACGGCGCCGGCAGGTCCTCCCCCGGTCGCGGCGGCTCGGGCAGGCCGGCCAGCCGGCGGTAGCCGTCCGGCGGCTCGGCGCCCAGCGCCTCCCCCACCACCGCGACGCCGACCCCGGCGGCCGACAGCCGTCCGGCGAGGGTCGCGGCGGCGCGGCCACACACCCCCGCCGGCCCGACCAGCGTGAACACGTCGGGCACCCGGGCCAGGTCCACGTGCAGCCGCCACGGTCCGCGACGGCCCAGCACCAGCGGCAGCACGGCCGGCGGGGCCGTCTCCCCCGGGCCCAACCAGGCGTACGGCGGCACGCCCCGCCCGGCCGCCACGCCGACCAGCCGCACCCGGGCCGGACCGACGTCGGTCTCCAGGTCGGCGGTGAGGTACGGCGCCTCGTCCGCGGCGGGCAGCGGCGGGCGCGGCACGTCCGGCGTCGTCCCGGTGGCAGCGGGAACGGTCCCGGTGCCGGCCGCAGGGCCGGCGGGGCCGGTCCCGGTCGTGGTGTCGGTGGAGCCGGTCCCGGTCGCGGTGTCGCTGCCGATGTGGCCGCTCCCGGCCCCGGTCGCAGTGTCGGTGGGGCTGGTCCCGGTCGTGGTGTCGGTGCCGGTGGGGCCGGTCGTGGTGTCGGTGCCGGTGGGGCCGGTCGTGGTGTCGGTGCCGGTCGCGTTCTCCGGCGACGCGACGGGCCGGAGGGCCGGGGACGCCGTCGAGGGCGCCGGACGCGGCTTCGACGCGTCGGCCACGCCCACGACCGGCCCTCGGGGTGTGCCCGGCGGGGTGGACCCGGCGGCGGGCGGGCCGGCCGGCGGCGGGGCCGGTGACGGCGCGGGTCGGGAGTGGACGGCGTCGGCCTTCGTCGCGTTCCGCGCCGGCGACGCCGACGAGTTCGTCGTGGTGCTCCCCGAGCGGACGGCCGGCGGGTCCGGCGCGACCGCCGGGGACGATCCGGGCGGGTCGCCGACGGGCCGGCGGACCGCCCTCGCGGCGTGGTCCGCTGCCTGGCCCGCTGCCGCCGGCGCCGACCCGGTCGCGACGCGGTCACCGGCCGTCGACGTGACGCCGTCACCGGGCGCGGGCGTGACGCGGTCACCGGGCGCGGGCGTGACGCCGTCACCGGGCGCGGGCGTGACGCCGTCACCGGGCGCGGGCGTGACGCGGTCACCGGGCGCGGGCGTGGCGCGGTCACCGGGCGCGGGCGTGTGGTGCCGCTCGGGCGGCCACGGCCCGTCGTCACCGGCCAGGGACACGCCACCAGCGGCGCGACGCGGGCGCAGCAGCACGATCGCCACCGCCGCGAGCAGCACCGACAGCACGCCCGCGCCGACGCGGATCACCATCGGGTCGACCCCGCCGCCCGAGGCCCGGCCTCCTCCCGGCGGCGGGGCGGCCACCTCCGTGGCGACCGGGGGACGCGTCGCCGCCTTCGTGGTGGCGGGCGCCCGGGTCGACGGCGGTACGCGACTCGGCGGAGCCGTGGTGCGGGCGGGCGTGGACGGGGTGGGGGCCGGCGACCGGGTCACCGGCGGGGCGGACCGGGCCCGGGTCCGGGGCAGCGGACCGATGCGTACCCCCTGGCCCTTGGCGTCCCGGGGCAGCACGAGCACCCAGCCCGGGTTCAGCACCAGCCCGTCGGTGAACGTCTCCCCGTCCGGCTGGGCGCGACCGGTGTTCAGGTCGACGATCTCCCGGTAGCGGTTGCCGTTGCCGAGCGTGCGCAACGCGATGGCGTACAGGTATTCCCGCTGTCCGTCGACCGGCGGACCGACCACGTAGTACCGGCCGGTCTCCGCCGGCGCGGCGTGCGCCGGGCCGGTCGGCACCAGCCAGATCCCGACCAGCACCAGCACCGCCAGCACGGCCCACCGCATCCGCACGCGTCGCCCTCCCTCTCCTGTGCCACCGCCACCCTGCCGTCGGGCTCACTACGGACCGGACCGCCGGCGGTTCAACGGTGATCGTGGTGGGATCACAAAGCGGGCCGGCGGAACGGTGTCACGGGGAGGTCGAGAAGATGCCCATCAGCGCGAGCCCTCCGCAGCAGAGCGGCACGACGACGGCCAGCGCGGCCAGCGCGATGCTGTAGTTCGACCACAGGCCGAACCGCGTCACGTCGGTGCCGTGGGCGTCGTGGACCCGGTTGCGCCAACCGCCGAACCGGAACGACAGGTGATGCGCGGCCCCCGGCTGGGCCAGCACCAACGTGGTGATGATCGGGATGCCCATGAAGTCGGTGTAACGGACGTCGCGCGGACCGGCCGGGACCGCGACGTGCCAGGTTCCCTCACCGGGGATCGGCACCGACCGCCCGTCCACCTTGAAGCGGCTGGTCGTCGGCGCGGGCACCAGGTAGGGCCCCCGGTTCACCGAGACGACGAGCACCGCGAAGCCCGGCGGCGGCGCGATCGGATGAGGGTAGGCGACCAGGGGCGTGACCGCGCCGGGCATCGGCGGGTACGGCTGGGAGGGGAGGTAGGACACGGCTGACGATTCTGGCACGGCGGCGCACCCCCGCGCCCGCGCGCCCACCTCCCGGCCACCGGTGGTCCGGTCAGCGCAGCTCGACGACCGGGCGGGTGAGGACCTGGTCGGCGTAGCCGTCGCCGGAGGCGAGCCAGCGGCCGAAGTCGGCATCCCGGTAGGCGGTCGCCAGGGTGAGCCAGCCCAGGAAGAACCCGCTGCCACCGCAGATGGTGCCGCCGCCGTCGCCGCCGCACACCACGGCCCGCTCGGTCGTCGCCTCGTGCCGGTAGGGATCCTGCCCGATCGCCAGGCCCCACCGGTTCTCCTCCCGGTGCGGGCCGGCGCGGTGACCGAGGGGGTAACCGTCGGTAGGGTGGTCGTCGCCCCAACGGAACAGCGTCGTCGCGCCGGCCCCGCACGCCCACTCCCACTCGTCCGGGGTGGTGGTCCGCAGGTCCAGACGCGCGAGCACGGCCATCGCCTCGTCGTACGACACCTGTCGGACCAGCCGGGCCCGCGTCACCCGCCCGGCCCGGTCGAACTCGACGTGCAGCCCGCCGTCCGGCCCGAACCGCCGCATCTCGCCGATGCCGGGCTGCGCCGACGCGGCCACCTCGCGCACCCGCGGATCGTCCGGCGCCAACGGCATGCCGCAGGGGTCGAACGCGTCCACCGCCACCAGCATCGCCGGCATCTCCACCACCCGCTCCGGCGACGTCATCGCGTCGACGAACTCGGGCACGGGCGGCAGGCCGTACTCGTCGGCGCTCTCCGCGTAGTCGGCCGCCTGGGCGGCGTCCGGCCGGAACCGTGAGCCGTCGTACCCGAGTGTCGGTCGCCCGCCCGGGACGAGCGCGAACCGCGTGCCGTCCCGGGCGAACCGGGCCTGCCGGTGCGACCACCCGGCACCGGCCCGGACCGTCAAGCCCTGCAGCGTCAGGCCGTGCCGATCGGCGATTCCCGCCGCGACCCGGCGCGCGGTGTCGTCGGACATGGCGTTCCACTCGGCGGACGTCAGGGCGGCGTAGGGCACGGCACGAGGATAGGGCCCGTACGCCGTCCGCGCGGCCCGGCTCACCCCGCGGGGGACGCTCCGGCGTCGGCCAGCAGCCGCTGGCGCATCAGGAACTTGCGGACCTTGCCGGTCGGGCCCATCACCACGCCCTCGTCGGGCACGGTCACCACCCGGCGCAGCGTCGCGGCCACCGCCGGGCCCAACGCGGCCCGGACCCGGTCGGTGCGGTCCAGCGCCGGGTCGGCGTCGTCGGTGAGCAGGAGCAGCACCTCGGTGACGGTGGCGCCGTCGTCCCCGGCGGCGGCGATGACGGTGCAGTCCCGCACGTCCGGGCAGTGCGCGAGGATGCGTTCCTCGGACAACGCGGTGTAGAGCCAGGTCCCGCCGCCCAGGTCGACCGCGTCGCTGGCCCGGTCGACGTGGTGGTAGTCGCCCCGCGCGTCGCGGTACATCAGGTCCCCGGTCAGGTAGTAACCGTTCAGCCGGGTCCGGTACGTGGTGACCGAGTCGTTCCAGTAGCCGATGGCCAACGTCGGCGACTTCAGCCCGACGTGCCCGACCTGCCCGTCCGGCACCTCCTCGCCGGTGGCCACGTCGAGCAGCGCGATCTCGGCGAACGGGTACGGCTTGCCGACGCAGCGGTCGTAGCGGTCACTGCCGGGCCGGTGGGTGATCCGGAACGCGCCGTGCCCCATCTCGGTGGAGCCGAGCATGTCGACGAACTTCGAGCCGGGCACGTCGACCGGCCCGTCGGGGGTCCAGGTGGGATGGCTGCCGACCGCGACCAGCCGGCGGACGTGCGACTCGTGGGCGCAGTCACCGGTGTTGAACCAGTTGCGCACCGAGCTGAGATCGCGGGTGGTCAGGTCGACGCGGGCCAGCTCGGACCAGGTCACGGCGAAGCCGAACACACCGGTCGGGCGCCACCGCTCGATGGCGTCGAGGACGGTCTCGGCGCTGCGCGCGAACGGGCCGCCCTGCGCCGACAGGCAGAGCAACTGGTAGCCGTTGCAGAGCGCCTGGTTGAGCGTGATGATGCCGGCGGCGTGCGCGGCCGGCAGCGCGGACATCTCCCGCACCTCGCCGTGCGGCCGGGACTCGGTGAGCCGTACGGCGCGGATCGCGGCGAACAGGCCGTGGTGCGAGTGGACGATCGCGGCCGGTACCCGGGTGGTGCCGGAGGAGTGGGTGATGACGACCGGGTCCTCGGGATGGTGCCGGTGGTGCGCGGGTGCCTGCGCCGGGTCGCCGGTGCCGGTCTCGGCGGCGTCGCCGAGCACCGGTACGCCGAGGTCGTGCCCGCGCAGCGCGTCGTGGTCGGCGTCGACGAGCACGCCGACGCCGCGCAGCCGCCGGACGAACTCGGCCGCCAACTCGATCGGCATGTTGCCGTTCATCAGCGCCGGGATCGCCCCGAGCCGGGTGAGGGCCAGGAAGTTGAGGAACACGTCCGGCGCGGAGGTGACGTAGACCGCGACCGGGTCGCGCCGGCCGATGCCGCGCCCGGCGAACCAGGCCGCCCGGGCGGCGACCCGCTCGGTCAGGGTGGCCAGCGACAGCGGCGTCCAGGCGCGGATGCCGTCGACGTCGACGTCGAACGTCACCCGGGGCGTCCGCATGTCGGCGCCGTGCTCGGCCAGCCGGAGCAGCACGTTGCCCGCGCCGAGTTCCTGGTCAGCCGCCAGGGTCGCCCGGAAGTTGTCGGCACCCAAACGAGTCGCCTCCCCACGTGACACGCTCACCGAAAGCGCCCCCGCCGCGCCAGGACACGATCAGGCTAGAGCGCCGGACACGGCGAGACAATGGTCGATGTACCGGCGGTCAGGAGACCTCGCGGTTGAACAGGTGCGACGACCAGAACAGGCTGGCGGCGGCCAGCCCGGTCATGATGAGCGCGCCCTGCCAGACCACGGTCTGCAGGATCTGGCCGGCGAACAGCGCCCGCATGCCGTCGGTGGCCCAGGCGAACGGGTTCCAGAGCGCCGCCCGCTGGATCCACATCGGGGCGAGCACGAGCGGGATGAGCACGCCGGCCAGCAGGGAGATCGGCTGGCCCACGGTGTTCACCAGCACGCCGAGGCTGTTCTCGTTGCGGACCAGCAACGCGATGTCGTACGAGATGGACGTGCTCAACAGCACCATCACGGCCAGCAGCGCGTACGAGACGAGCAGGTTGGCCAGGTGCACGCGCAGCCCGAACGGCAGCGCCACGAGCGTGATCACGACCGCCTGCACCACGTTGAGGCACACGTGCATCAGGGCGCGGCCCAGCAGCAGGGCGGTCCGGCTCACCGGGGTCACCCGGCAGCGTTCGATGATGCCGGCGCGCAGCGCGCTGAGCAGACCGTAGCCGGCGAACAGGCCACCGAAGAGGCCCATCGCCACGAACAGGCCCGGGACGTAGATGCGGTAGGCGTCCGCGTACGTGGAGGCGCCGCGGTCGACCATCACCACCTTGAGGAACGGCGCGAACAGGACGAGGTAGGTGATCGGCTGGGCCAGGCTGAACGCGACCATCACCGGGTTGCGCACCATCAGGCCGGCCTCCTGCTGGAAGATCAGCCAGGTGTCACGGACGACTCGCACTGTCACTCCTCCAGCGAACGGCCGGTCTTGGCCAGGAACACGTCGTCGAGGCTGGGCCGGCGGGTCTCGATCGCGCCCGGCTCGATGCCCCGGTCGTAGAGCGCCCGCATGATCTGCGGGATGGCCGTGGCGGCGCTGTCGACGTAGAGCCGCAGGGCGCCGTCGACCGGTTCGGACCCGCGGACGTAGGGCGCCTCGGCGAGCACCTTCGTCGCGGCCGGCAGGCCGCCGCCGGCCGGGTCGGCGAGGTCGGCGGCGGCGAAGTCGATCGCGACCACGTCACCGGAGATCTCCCGTTTGAGCGCCGACGGCGTGCCCTCGGCCACGATCCGGCCGGCGTCGATGATGGAGACCCGGTCGCACAGGCTGTCCGCCTCGTCCAGGTAGTGCGTGGTGAGGAAGATCGTCATGCCGTCCTCGCGCAGCCGCCGCACCTCCTGCCACATCCGGGCCCGGCTGGGCGGGTCGAGGCCCGCGGTGGGCTCGTCCAGGAACATCACCTGCGGCGAGTGGATGACCCCGAGCGCGACGTCGAGCCGCCGGCGCTGCCCACCGGAGTAGGTCCGGATCCTGCGGTCGGCGAAGTCGTCGAGCTGGAACGCGCGGATCGCCGCCGCCGCCAGCTCCTGCGCCACGCCCTTCGATCGGCCGTGCATCCGCGCCTGGAGGATCAGGTCCCGGCGGGCGGTGGAGTCGTCGTAGGTGCCGCTGGCCTGCGCCACGAACCCGATCCGGTGGCGTACCTGGGCCGGCGAGCGCAGCAGGTCGACGCCCGCGATCGTCGCCGCGCCCCCGCTGGGGCGCAGCAGCGTGGCCAGCATCCGCAGGGTGGTGGACTTGCCCGCGCCGTTCGGGCCGAGAAAGCCGACGATCTCGCCCCGCCGGACCGCGAAGTCGACGCCGCGGACCGCCTCGACCGTGCCGGCGCCGCGACCGCGCCCCACCCGGAAGGACTTGCGTAGGCCGGTGGCCTCGATCATCGAGCCTCCTCGTGCGGCGACGACGCGGGGCCGGCCCACGTCGCGCACCGTCCGATCACGACGGTGACCGGACGGGGGCGTCAGGTCAGGCTAGTGCGGGCCCGGGCGTGGGACAACGGTCGATGCGTTCCGGATCGCCGCCGGTCGGCGCCACGGCGTCCCGGCCAGCGCGGCGAGGTGCGCCGCCGCCGCGCTCGCGCCACCGGCCGCGGCGAACGAGTCGCGGACCCGGGCCGCCCCGGCCCGGTACGCCGGGTCGTCGAGGACCGCGGTCACCGCCTCGGTCAGCTCCGCCGGGGTCGCCTCGTGGAAGGAGACCTCGCGGCCGGCGCCGGCCCGGGTCACCTGGCGGGCGACGGCCGGGTGGTCGTGCCGGATCGGCGCGACCACCACCGGCACGCCGTGCGCCAGCGCCTCGGAGACCGTGCCCAGCCCGCCGTGCGAGACGACCGCGTCCAGCCGGGGCATCAGCTCCAGCACCGGCACCCGGGGCGCGACCAGCACATGTGCCGGCGGGTCGGGCACCAGGTCCGCCGGGGCGGTGAGGATCACCTGGAGCCGGTCGGCGAGCGGCGCGGTGGCGGCCGTCACCCGCCGGTAGAAGTCGCGGGCCAGGTGATCGGCCATCGTCCCGACGGTGACCAGCACGTGCCGGCGGTCCGGCGCCCAGGCGGACCAGTCGAAGTCGGGCGCGTTCGGCCGCCGCCCCAGCGCCGGCCCGGTCAGCACGCACCGCGCCGGCATCGGCGCCGGGCCGGTGAGCGCCATGGTGGTCAGCCCGATCACCAGGTACGGCGAGAAGCGCAGGTCGAGCGTCTCGTCGACGGGCAGGTCGGTCATCGCCCACACGTCGCGCACCCGGGCCGCCACCCAGTCGGTGAACTCGGGCAGCTCCGCCGTCGGCGGGGTCAGTTCCAGCATGCCGACGCAGAACGTCGCCCAGGGCACGCCGTGCCGGTGTGCGGCCAGCGCGCCGGCCATCGCGTACTGGTCGACGACGACGACGTCCGGCCGGTACTCCGTGACCGCCTGCTCGGCGGCGTCCCGGATGAAACGGTTGACCGGCAGCACGTGCCCGGTCCAGAGGCTGCGCACCGCGTCCATTCCGGACTCACCGTCCGGGCGGTACCAGCGTTTCCCGGTCGGGAACAGCGTGGCGTCCGGGCCGATCAGCGGACGCAGGTCGCTGCGCGGACCGCACCAGGCCACCTCGTGTCCGGCCGCCGTCAGCGCCTGGCCGATGGCGAGCGGGGCGTTCAGATGGGAGAAAACCGGCAGCACCACGAAGAGGAACCGAGCCACGTCGATATGATGCCATGCGCGTTGACATCCACCGGCGCCGTTGATCTGATCCTCTGCGTGACGGTGTGCGGATGACGGCTGTCGACGCCGTCTCGGTGTTCCTGCCGGCCCGCCGCGTGCCGATCGAGAGTCTGGCCGCGCCGCTGCGAATGACCGAGATGCAGATCCGGCTGTTCCGGCGGTTCCACGGGCTGACCGAGGTGCGCCACGACCCCGACCTGTCCCTGAGCGACCTGCTGCGACACGCGGTCGACGGCCTCACCGCGCTGCGCGACGTCGCGCACCGGGTGCGCTTCGTGGTGTACGCGCGGGCCTTCCCGGTGGTGGCGCCGTACCCGGTGAACCCGCTGCACGACGTCTGCCGGGCGGTCGGTCTGGGGCACGCGGTGGCGTTCACGCTGACGCAGCAGTCCTGCGCGAGCGCGCTGGCCGCGGTCGACGTGGCCGGCCGGCTGCTGGCCGCCGAGCCGCACCCGCCGGGCGACGAGCCGCTCGCGCTGGTCCTCACCGGGGAGAAGGCGTTCACCCGCGACGCCCGGTTCATCCCGGAGACGTCGGTGTTCAGCGAGGGCGCGTCCGCGTGCCTGGTCAGCGCGCACGGCCGCCGGGACCGGCTGCTCGCGTACGCGGTCGCGCAGCGGGGCGAGTTCGACGTGGCCGGCGGCGCGTCCCCGGCCCGGTTCCAGCGCGAGTACCGGCCGGCGCTGGCCGAGGTGATCGGTCGGGCCCTGGCGCGGGCCGGCACGACGCTCGCCGACCTGCGGCTGATCCTGCCGCACAACGTCAACCTGATGACCTGGAAGCGGCTGGTCAAGCTGATCGGGTTCCCGCTGGACCGGGTGCTGCTGGACAACGTCACCGACGCCGGGCACGTGTTCTGCGCGGACGCGTTCGTCAACTACCGCACCGCGCGGGACCGTGACCTGCTGCGGCCGGGCGACAGGTACCTCGTGGCGGCCGTCGGCGCCGGGGACGGGGCCACGTTCGCCGCCATGGTGTTCGAGCACTGACCGGGGAGCGTGATGGGCACCGACCTGCACCTGATCCGGACCGTGCGCCGGGAGTTCACCGGCCCGGCGGTCCTGCTCGACGATCCCGTGCTGCGCGAACGCGCCGACGAGTACCTGACCGACCTGGTGCGCCCGTACGGCCTGCGGGTCGACGCGGCGGCGCGGGGCCAGTCCTACGGGGAGATGGCCGCCGAGCTGATCGGGGCGCTCGTGCCCGCGGACGAGCCGGTCGACCTGCTGGTGCTGGCGTTCGCCGTGCACGACGCGCTGCCCGGCCGGGCCACCACGGCCTACCTCAGTCACGTCTGCCCCGGCACGCCGATGTCCTTCGCGCTCTGCGACCAGGGGTCGGCGGCGGCGTTCACCGGGCTGCGGATCGCCGGCGCCCACGCGTACCGCCGGGCCCTGATCCTCGTCGTCGAGCAGTCCGTCCTGCCGTACGACCCGGGGGTTGCCGTGCCGGACCGGCACCGGGCGGTGGCGCTGCTGCTCGGCGACGGCCCGGCCGACGGCAGCGCGCGGGTGACAGCGGTCCGGCAGCACGCGGACGTCGGGCCGGACGACGTGGCCGCCCTGGCGGCGGCCGAGTTGCACGCGCTGGGCGCCGGGCGCGCGGACGTCTCGGTGGTGCTCGGGCCCGGCCTCGCCGGGATCCGGCCCCCGCCCGGCGGGCCGGTCACGGTCGTGCCGCCGGGACAACCGTCGACCGGCGTCTGGTGGGCGCTGCCGGACCGGCTCGGCGACGCCGTCGCGCCCCGGGTGGTGGCCGCCGACTACGATCCGGACCTGCGCTACCTGTGCCTGCTGGCGGCCGAGCCGGATGGGGGCCGGGGCTGATCTCCACCGGGCCGGTCGACGCCGCCGGTGACGAGTCGGGAAGGTGAACACCGTGCGGGCCGAGCCGATGTTTCCACCGGATGCGGTGACCGAGATCCGCATCGGCCTGTTCGACCCGACCCTCGGATACCAGGGCGGGGAGTGGGACCGGCACGTCCTGGCACCCTGGATCGCGGCCAACCCGGCGATCCTGTCGGCGCTGCGGCAGGTGGGCGACGCGACGATGGCCACCGTCGCGCTCGATCACCAGGATCGGTACGCCCTGTACGCGCTCAGCCGGGTGCTGGAGCTGCTCATCCTCCCCCATCAGCCACCCGCGACGCGCGTCGGCGAGCCCGCGGACTGGCTCCCGCGCTCGGCGTACCACCGGTTCGGCACCGCGATCGGCGCCACGTTCACCGATCCGGACCGGTTTCACCCCTTCCTGCACGAGATCGTCGAGGCGGAGCCGGCCGACGATCCCCGACAGGAGCCGGTCCTGATCGGGCAGTGGTGGCCGGGTTGCCTCGTCGGATCGCTGTTGCTGGTCCGTGGGGGCGCGAGCGTCATGGCCGGGACGGACCATCTGGATCCCGTGCTCGCCACGACGTCGACGTTGTACTGGGCGTGGCGGCGACGGTACCGGGACGTCGCCGACCTTTCGCACGGTTGGGGCAGCAACTCGCAGTGGGGCACGGAGTTCCGTCGGGACTACGCGCTGCCGGACCGGTTCGTCTACCACGCCGACGCGATGCTGGCCGGAGCGCCGCCCTGGGCCGACCCACCGCCTCCGGAGATCGAGGTGGACCTCGTTCGTCACCTGTGCAGCACCCGGGTCGACCACGGCTCCGACCAGTGGGTGTGGCACAGCCACCACACCGAGCTGATCGTGCCCGGCGCGGCGGCTCGATGCCCATAGGCGGCACGGCCACCTGAAGGTCACGCGCGGCACCCTCGTCAGCGTTGGCCGGCGAGCGGGCTCCCGTCGCTGAACGTCCACGTCGGATACCGCTCGGCCAGGTAACCGCGGTGGCCGTCCCAGTCGGCCGGGCGCAGCAACCGCGCCTGCGACAGGTGCAGCCGGTCCTCGGCGTCCTGCTCGTAACCCCAGGCGAACCCCACGAGAGGCACGACGTGTCGCCGGTCCCCGTCCCACGGACCGATGGTCAGGAAGCTGTGTGCCTGCCACTGCACCGTGCCGGAGCGCCATCGGGACGGAGCGTCGAAGAGCACCGGCCGGAACCCGTACCAGGCGAAAGGTGCGCTGGAATCGGCGAACAGGTCGAACGGGTCGACCTCGAACCGGTCGGTCGCGGCGGGCTCGCGGACCAGCTGCACCCAGCCCAGCATCGACCGGTAGCCGCCTGCGCTGAACTCGACGGATGCCGTACACACCGGCATGCCCCGTTCGCGTTCGGTCTTTCCGAGGGCCACCGGGTCGGCGTTCGGCACCACCTCGACCATCACGCGCCCGTGCTCGCCGCCGAAGTCGAAACGAATCTCCATCGGGCCATTCTCACCGGTCTGCCCAGGGCTCGACTGCCGCTCCCTCCGCAGCGGGATCACCGGTCGCACCTGCTCCGGTGAAAGCCTGCTGGCGAAAGTCACCGGCTGTCGATCATCCGGCTCGCTTCGACCACCCGGAGTGGCCTGGGCGGGTCACCGCCCTCGCCCGAGGCCAGGCACTCCTCCGCGCCGTCCCTCAAGAGCCGAACATCCGATGGTCCCTGCATCAGGGCTGTTCGTCGTCCCCGCCACGGGGCTGATTCGGTCGATACCGCCTGATCCAGGCTTCGACGTCGGCGCGGTCCCACACCCGGACCTTGCCACTCGCCACGGTGTCGATGGGCTCCGGGAAGGTGGACCGGTTCGTGATCTCGGTCGCCCGCGTGCGCGACACGCCACCGAGCATGTCCGCGATATCGGAGAGCGCCACAAGCCTCACACCGTGACCGTATGCACGTGACTGGCGTACACGTTGCCACTTCCAACCTTGACGGTGCGCACGTTGCAATGGAGGCTGGTGGGGCACGTCCGGTGAGCGGTCCGGGTACCTGAACGGGGTGCGGTGCCCGGACCTGCCTGCCTCGGGAGACAGCATGATCGAGAGAGAATCACCCCGGTCGGAGTGGGTGCCGGAGCTGGCGAAGCGGATCATCCGGCGGCATTGGATCCTGGGTCACTGCCATCGGTGCCACGCCCGCACGGACGGCTGTCCGTCCCTGCGCTGGGCACGCGCCCGCCTCACGGCGCGGCGATCGGCCGGCGACGCGCGATCTCCCCGCTGACTCAGAAGCCCTCGGTGAGCGCCGCCCGGACGAACGCGCAGAGCCGGTCGTTGGCCTCGTCCGACCCGACCGTGATCCGGACACCGGCCCCGGGCAGCGCCATCACCAGGATCCCGGCCGCCCGGGCGCGCTCGGCGAACGCCGCCGCCCGCTCCCCCAGCGGCAGCCACACGAAGTTGGCCTCGCTGGGCGCCACGGTCAGCCCCAGCCCCCGCAACGCGTCGATCAGGCCGGTCCGTGCCGTCACCAGGTCCGCGCAGCGCCGGGTCAGCTCCGGCGTGACCTCCGGCGCCAGGCTCGCCACGGCCGCCGCCTGGGCGAGCGCGTTCGGGAAGAACACCGCCCCGGTCAGCGCCGCCGCCGGGAGCAGCCGGGGCGGCACCACGGCGTAGCCGACGCGCAACGCGGCCAGACCGTACGCCTTGGAGAAGGTGCGCAACACGCAGACGTTGTCGTACGCCCGGAACAGCTCCATCCCGTCCGGCGCGTCCGGGTCGGTGACGAACTCCCGGTACGCCTCGTCCACGATGACCGGGACGTCGGCCGGGATCCGGTCGAGGAACGCGCGCACCTCGGCGCGGCGCAGCGCCGTCCCGGTCGGGTTGTTGGGGTGGCAGAGCAGCACGCAGCGGGTCCGGTCGGTCACCGCGTCCGCCATCGCGGGCAGGTCGTGGTCGTAGCCGTCCAGCGGCACCGGCACGGCGGTCGCGCCCGCGTTGCGGATGATCAACGGGTAGCCCTCGAACGACAGCGCCGCGTGGACCACGTCCGGCCGAGGGCCGAGCGACTGCACCAGGTGCTGGCACAGCCCGGCCGAGCCGGGGCCGACCAGTATCGACTCCGGCCCCACCGCCAGCCGGGCGGCCAGCGCGGCCACCAGCGCCGACGAGGTGCGGTCCGGGTACCGCTGGAGGGTCGCGGCGCCGTCGGCGACGATCCGCCGGATGCCCGGCAGCGGATCGTACGGCGTCTCGTTCATCGACAGGTCGACCGGCGGCGTGTCGACGGCGGTGGCAGGGGTCATGATCGCTCACTTCTGGACGGGGCCGGCGGGGAGGGGACACGGGCGTGCCGGTCGGTGAGCAGCCCGAGCTGGTAGAGCCGGTCGACGAGGGAGAGCGGCCGGACGTCCGTGCCGGAGAGGTTGCCGGCGGTGAGCCCGAGCAGCCTCGGGTTGGCGGCGGTGCGGCGCATCATCCGTACGCCGAGCAGTTTCGGCAGCCCGGAGACGCTGGTGATCATGCGGGAGGCGTTGTGGCTGACGGTCGCGACGTGGTCGAGGCGGGGCCGGCGCGCGGCCTCGAAGGCCCGCAGCGCCCGGTCGACGGACGCCGGCGCCGGCGTGCCGCCCTCGGCCGCCAGGCTGGCCGCGAGCGTCTCCGCGTCGCCCAGGGAGCTGTTCACGCCCTGCGCCGCCATCGGGTGCACCGCGTGCGCCGCCTCGCCGACCAGCGCCAGGCCGGGCACGGCCAGGCGGTCGGTGCGCAGCCGGTAGACCGCGAGGAGTTGGCGGCGGTGCAGGCTGGCCCGGATCGCGGCGCCGATCGGCCGGACCGCCGGCACGTCGGCGAGCAGCCGGTCGCACCACGCGCCCAGGTCGGCCCGGCCCCGGAACTCGTCCCCCGTCACCTGGACGTAGAGCCGGCACCGCCCGCCGGGCAGCGGGTAGACCAGGCACAGGCCGCGCCCGGTCCGGTACGCCGTCACCTCGTCGGCCACGTCGGCCTCGGCCACGTCGAACGCGACCAGGCCGTGCGGGTACTCGCGGCGTTCGACGGTCACGCCGGCCGCCCGTCGCAGCGGGGAGGACATGCCGTCCGCGGCGACCACCAGCGCCGCCGGAACGTCCTGCTCGCCCCCGTCGCCGGCGACCCGGACGCCGGTGACCCGGCCGTCGTCGGCACGCAGCGTGCCGGTCACCCGCCGACCCCACCGGACCTCCACGGTGGCGGGCAACCCGTCGGCGAGTACGCCGCGCAGGTCGCCGTAGTCGGCGCAGAGGATCTCCCGGTACGCGCCCGGCAGGTCGGCGTAGTCGAGGCAGAGCAGCGGCCCGCCGTCCGGGTCCCGGATGGCCAGCCGCCCGACCGGGCGGGCGCCGGTGGCGCGCAGGGCGTCGAGGACCCCCCACGAGTCGAGGATGCGGACGGTCTCGGGCTGGAGGATCTCGCCCTTGGCGATCGAGGCGGGGGTGCGCTGGCGGTCGAGCACGAGCACCCGCAGCCCGAGCGCGCCCAGCGCGCGGGCGCTCGCCAGGCCGCCGGCGCCGGCGCCCACCACCACGACGTCCGGGCTCATCGGGCCACCGCGCCGGGCGCGACGTCCGACCGCCCGGCGGTGGCCCGGCGGTACTCGCCGAGCGCGCGCAACGCGACCGCCTGGGTGATCACCGCGTTGGGGTAGCGCATGTGGTGGCGGATGTAGTTGCACACCCGGGCCGCCGGCCACCCGCCGTCCGGGCCGGCCGCCGCCACCAGCCAGGCGACGCCCCGCTCCACGGCGACGTCGACGTCGGGATCGCCGGTGGCGAGCAGGCCCTGGACGGCCCACGACGTCTCCTCGACCGTGCCGGGCGTGCCGTCGCCCGGGCCCCAGGAACCGTCCGGCAGCTGGGTCTCGCGTAACCACCGGACCGCCCGCCGGACCACCTCGTGCCGGGCGTGGCCGACCCGCGACAGCGCGCCCACCACCACCGCCGTGCCGGAGGTGTGGTCGCGGTACCAGAGGTTCTCGAACGTGCCGTCGGGCGCCGCGCGGGTCAGCAGCCAGGCCGCCGCCCGGACGATCGCCGGGTGGTCGTCGGGATGGCCGGCCTCGTGCAGGGCGAGGATCGCCTGGCTGGTGATGGCCGGGCAGGGACCGTCGTTGGCGAGCTGGGTGTCGCGGACCCACAGGCTCCACGAGCCGCGGCTGTCCTGGCGGTCGACCAGCCAGGCCAGGCCGGTACGCAGCACCGGGTCGGCGGCGGCGTCGGGATAGCCGGCGAGCGCCGACAGGATCTCGGCGGACTCCAGCGTCACCGGCCAGCCGCCCACGTTGGAGTAGCTCCACCCGCCCGGCGGCACGTCCAGCACCTCGAACGCGGTGGGCTTCTGGGTGGCGTGGAAGACGTCGCGGGTGGCCCGCAGCCGCGGGTCGGCGGCGTACCCGGCGGCGGCCAGTCCGGTCACCGCGTACCCGGAGCGGGTCAGGTCCAGGTTCGTCACGGCGTCCCAGGCGCCGTCGGGGCGGACCGCCCGCCGCAGCCAGCCGACCACGGCCGCGGCGATGTCCGGCGCCTCGCCGCTGCGGGCCAACCCGAGCAGCACCAGCGCGGCGGGCCACGGGTCCTCGCTCAACGCGCCGGTACGGCCCTCGTGGTCGAAGATGGCGCGCAGCAGCCGGACCGCCACCGGGCGGGCCCGGCGCAGCGTGGCCCGGCGCAGGCGGCCGGTGGGCAGCAGGTCGGCCTGCATCAGGGCGAGACCGACGAAGGGCGCGGTGCGGAACGACAGCCGCCGGCGGCGGACCCGGTCGAACAGCACGATCTCCAGCGGCAGCCGGCGCAGCGGACCGGCCTCGGCGGTCATCCCGGCCATCGTGAGCAGTTGGCGGCAGAGCAGCGAGATGGCCCGGTCGGTGACCGCGTCGACGCCGCCCATCCCGGCCAGCCGGGCCCGGCCGGCGGCGATCGCCTCGGCGCTGGCCGCCGGGGCGCTCAGCGCCAGCGCCGCGACCGCGACCGCGGTCGGGACGACCTCGCTCTCCGCGCCCACCACGCCGCCCCAGCCGCCGTCGTCGTGCTGCTGCCGGCGCAGCCAGCCGGTGCCGGCGTCGACCAGGTCGGCGCTGCCCACCGGGTCGGCGGCGTGCAGCGCGGCCACCGCGCCGGCGGTGCCCAGCACCGAGGCCGGCGGGTCGTCGCCGAAGACGCCGTCGGGGCGTCGGCGGCGCAGCAGCGCCTCGGCACCGGCGGTGATCGCTCGCCCCACGGCCTCGGCGGTGACAGCGGTCATGGCGCGTCCTCCAGGGACATTCGACGGGGGGTGGCCAGGGCCAGGTCGGCGGGGGCCGGCCCCAGTTCGTGCCGGGCGCGCATGCCGCGCTGCGCCCACCAGGTCAGCGCCACCATCGGCAGCGCGAGCACGAGCTGCACCGCGACGCCGAGGCCGAGCCCGACCACGGCCGAGGCCAGCACGACCCGCTCGACGACCAGCACGGAGTGGGCGCGCAGCGCCACCATGACGGGCATGTCGGTGTGGTGCGCCAGCAACGGCCTCAGCGCGGCGAGGCCCACGACGCCGACGACGAGCAGGGTCGCCAGGTAGCCGGCCCGCCCGCTCCGGTCCGCCAGCAGGCCGGCGGTGAGGGCCGCGCCGAGCGTGCCGGCGTAGAGCGCCAGCACGGTCCGGACCGCGACCGGGACACCGCGCCCGACCGGCAGCGTCCGGTAGCCGCCCGCGCGGTCGCCGTCGATGTCCCGCAGCGCCCCGACGAGGTTGGACATGGCGTCGTGCGCCCAGAACGCGACGGTCAGCGCCAGCAGGACGGGCAGCACCCGGGACGGGTCCGCCGGCAGCCCGACGGCGAGCGCGCCGTAGAGCAGCGCGACCGCGCCGAGCCCGCCGCGCACCAGGTTGCCGGCGAACCCGCGGGCCTTGAACCAGCGGCTGTAGGCGACGATGCCGCAGCCGGCCAGCAGCGCTGCCGTCGTGGTGCCCCAGCCGCCGGCCACGGCGAGGACCGCGAGGACCGCGAAGCAGGCGAAGCCGCACCCCAATGCGGTACGCGCGCCCAGCCGGCTGGACGGGATCGGGCGGTGCGGCTTGCTGCCGGCGTCCAGCTCCCGGTCGAACCAGTCGCCGAGGTAGTGGCCGCCGAGCCAGCCGGCGGTGGGCGCCGCCCAGGCCGACAGGAGCCGCCACGGATGGTGGGCCCCGTCGACCACCGCCGCCCCACCGAGACCCACCAGCCCGACGTACCAGAGCGTGTAGGGCCGCCAGGTCTCCACGTGCGCCCGCAGCGCCCGGGCGGCTCTCACGCCATCTCGCTCGTCATCCAACGCGCGATGCCGGCCAGCACGTCCGCGCTCGCCGAGGGGGCGAGCACGGCCAGTTCGGACCGGGCCCGCTCGGCGTGCTCCGCCATCCGCCGGCGCGCGCCCTCCACCGCGTCGACGTCGCGGAGCAGGGCGCTGACCCACTCGACGTCACCGGGGCCGGCGCCGCGCCGGTGCAGCACCGCCAACAGCTCGACGCGATCCGTGTCGGTGGCCGCGTCGTACGCCAGCAGCAGCGGCAGCGTCGGCCGGCCGTTGTTGAGGTCACTGGTCGCCGGCTTCCCGGTCTGCTCCGGGGTGGCGACGTAGGACAGCAGGTCGTCGCGGATCTGGAACGCCGCGCCGAGGTGCTCGCCGTAGCGGGCCAGCGCGGACGCCACGCCCGGTTCCGCGCCGCCGAGCAGGGCGCCGACGTGGCACGCGGCACGGAACAGGGAGCCGGTCTTGAGGCGGATCATCTCCGCGTACCACCGGGCGCCCGCGTCCAGGTCGCCGACGAGCTGGGCCTCGACGGCCTGGCCCCGGCACAGGTCCTGGCCCGCCTCGGCCAACGCGGTGACCGCGGCGACGACGTGGCCGGGCGGGACCGCCCCGCCACCGTCCACGATGGCCTGGAACGCCTGGAAGATGAGGTGGTCGCCAGTCACGATGGCGTTCGGGATGCCGAACGCGACCGGGACCGCCGGCCGGCCGCGGCGCATCGTGTCGGCGTCGATGATGTCGTCGTGCACGAGCGTCGCGACGTGCAGATACTCCATGCCGAGCGCGGCGGCGAGCACGTCCCGGGGCGACCCGCCCACCGCCTGGGCGGCGTGCAGCGTCATCATCGGGCGGAGCAGCTTGCCGGCGGGCAGCAGCGCGTACCGGGCGATCGCGTCGGGCTGATCGGTCGTCTCCGGCCACCGCCGGAGGAGTTCGGCGTGCAGCAGCCGTCCCGATTCGCTGCGGGCGAGGTCGTCGATGAAGGGCGGATATCTCGTGAAGCCAGCAACCGTCATGACGCGTCGACCCTTTCACGAAGGCTCGGCTAGTCGCCACGCGAGACGTTACCGGCCGGAACTCCCGCGAACAACCATTGATAAATGTGCCGATTCATGGGTACCAACCAATGTGATGACGATAATGTTCGGCAAATTGGCCGATGCGCAGGCAAATGAGCCTTTCCGTGCCGGGTTCCCCCACCCTCCAGCCGGCCCCGCCCGGCCGGCCGGCACGGTGATCCCGCTGTCGGACCCGGCTGGGAGCATGGGCGCATGACGAGAGCGAAGAGGCCGGTGACCGTGCCGGTCGACACGAAGGTCGAGGATTTCCTGGCGACGGTCCCCGACGACCGACGGCGGGCCGACGCGCACCGCCTCCGGGCCATCCTCCAGGACGTCACCGGGGAGCCACCGGTCATGTGGGGCCCGAGCATCGTGGGCTTCGGCAGCCACCGCGGACCCACCGGCGACTTCTTCCTGGTCGGCTTTTCGCCGCGCAAGCAGCATCTCGTGCTCTACCTGGCCGGCGACTACGCCGCACGGCACGCCGCGACGCTCGCGCGGCTCGGTCCGCACAGGACGGCCAAGGCGTGCCTCTATCTCACCCGGCTCGACGCCGTCGACGAGAGCGTCCTCCGCGAGCTCGTCGACGCGTCCGTGCGGGAACGCCGGGGCGCCGACGGGACCGCCGCGCCCGGGGTGTAGCGGGTCCCGGCGCGACGGCGTGAAGGGGGTGGTCGCCCCCCGGGCCGGACGTCCGGCGCGCCGGCGGCGCGCGGGCCGGCGGTCAGCGCGCCGGCGCGAACTCCATCAGCGTGAGCCCGTCGGGGCCGTACCAGGTGCGCCGGGGCGCCAGACCCGCGTCGGCGGCCAGCGCGGCGTGCTCGGCCGCGCTCCGCTCGCGACCGCCCACCAGCACCAGCATCCGCAGGTCGTACGGGGACAGGTGCGGCACGTGCGGCACGGTCGGGAGCACCTCGATGACCAGCACCCGACCGGTGTCCCCGGCCGCCTCCGCGCAGCGGCGCAGGATCGCCGTCGCGTGGTCGTCGCTCCAGTCGGTCAGCGCGCGGGACACCACGTAGACGTCCGCGCCGGCCGGCAGCGGAGCGAAGAAGTCCCCGACCACGCCCGTGGCCCGGTCGGTGAGGCCGTGCTCGGCGAACGTCGCGACGGCGGTCGCCACCGGCTCGTCGCGGTCGACGAGCGTGCCGCGCAGGTGCGGGTGGGCGCTGAGCAGTTCCCGCAGCAGCCCGCCGGAGCCCCCGGCGACGTCGACCACGTGCGTCACCTCGGCCCAGGGGTAGCGCTTCGCCACCTCGGGCGCGGTGAACAACTGCTGGCTGAGCATCAGCGCGTCGAAGTAGGCGCGGTGGTCCGGGTGGGCGTCGAGGTCGGCCCAGAAGTCCCGGCCGTGCACCGACCCGTAGCCGGGCCGGCCGGTGCGGATCGCGTGCGGCAACCCGGCGAAGGCCAGGTCCATCCGCGCGCCGAGACCGCCGAGGTCAAGGTCGGCGCCGTGCCCGCCGCCGTTCCGGTCGCAGAGCAGCTCGCCCACGTCGGTGAGCGCGAAGACGTCCGGCGACACCTCGACGAACACGCCTCGGTGGGTCAGGTAGCGCAGCAGCCGGCCGAGCGCGCCCGGGTCCGCGTCGCACGCGGTGGCCAACGCGTCCAGGCTCGTGACGCCGGCCGCGATCCGGTCCGGCACGCGGAGGGTCACCGCCGTGCGTACCGCGAACGGGGTCGCCAGATCGGTGAGCCGGTCGAGCCGCGCGGCCGCGTCCCCGTCCACGTTCGCATCGATCGCCACGATTCTCCTCTCCCCCACCGACGGGCCGGATCATGGCCCGCGGCCCCGAATGATCCCAAGCCGGCATCCGGCGCGTCAACGACGACGCTGGTGAGGACATTCACGATCGTGGAAGAATGCGGCGACGGGGCCGTCGCGCGCAGACCGGAGGACCATCGATGACCACTTCCACCGCCGTCGACGTACGGCTCGTCGCCGGAGCCCTGGGCGCGCGGATCCGCGGCATCGACCTCAACACGCTCACCGACGCCGGTTTCGCGCTGGTCCACGACCTCCTGCTGAAGCACCAGGTGGTGTTCCTGGCCGGCCAGACCGGGCTGACCCCCGAGGCGCACGTCGCGTTCGGCCGCCGCTTCGGCGAGGTCGAGCTGCACCCCTACCTGCCCCGGCTGGAGGGGCACCCGGAGATCGTGGTCATCGACTCCACCGACGGCGGCAAGGTCGACGTCTGGCACACCGACATGACGTTCCACCAGAGCCCGCCGATCGCGTCGATCCTGCACCTGACCGAGCTGCCGGAGGTCGGCGGCGACACCATGTGGACCAACCAGTGCCGGGTCTACGAGGCGCTCTCCGCACCGCTGCGCGACCTGCTCGACGGGCTCACCGCCATCCACGTCATCCGGATCGGCACCGAGTTCACCAGCCGCGCGGAGCACCCGGTGGTGCGCGTCCACCCGGAGACCGGGCGTCGCTCGCTCTACGTCAACCGGCTCTTCAC
The DNA here is from genome assembly GCF_003027925.1 of Micromonospora sp. RP3T. Classification (GTDB taxonomy): domain Bacteria; phylum Actinomycetota; class Actinomycetes; order Mycobacteriales; family Micromonosporaceae; genus Micromonospora. The sequence continues at coordinate 288,786 of NZ_PYPS01000002.1, read as the reverse complement.
CTCGCACATCCCGCAACTGACCCGCACCGAGAGCGACGCGCTGCTGGAGCACCTGTTCCGGTTCTCCGAGAGCCCGCAGTTCACCTGCCGGTACCGCTGGCAGGTCGGCGACGTCGCGGTGTGGGACAACCGGGTCACCCAGCACTACGCGATCAACGACTACGACGGTCTCCGGCGCGGGCAGCGCATCACCGTGCTCGGCGACCACCCGGCCGGTGACCCGCCCCGGTGGGAGCACTACGCCCCGGCGCCGGGCGAGCGCTACTGGCCGGACCGGGTCAACGCGGTGGAGAGCTACTGAGCGCGTCGCTCACCAGGTGACCGGGAACGACGCGATGCCGCCGTTCATCCGGTCGTGCCGCCACGGGATGTCCTCCACCGGCACCGCCGGCGCCAGCTCCGGCATCCGGTCGAGCAGCACCCCGAGGGAGAGTTCCACCTGCATCCGGCCCAGCGCCGTGCCGAGGCAGAAGTGCGGCCCGAAGCCGAAGGTCAGGTGCGGCACGGTGGGCGTCCGGTCGATGTCGAAGACGTTCGGGTTCCGGAAGTGCCGGGGATCGCGGTTGCCGGCCCAGGGCAGCGCCATCACGCACTCCCCGGCGCGCATCGAGACCCCGCCGAGGACCAGGTCCTCACGCACCACCTGGACCCGGAACATGCTGCTCACCGACGTGTAGCGGAGGATCTCGTCGGTCGCGGCGGAGAGCTTCTCCGGGGCCGCGCGCAGCTTCGCCAACTGCTCCGGATGCTGGAACAACGCGCGCAGGCCGGCACTCGTGGAGTTGATCTCCAGGCCGCCGAGCAGCACCCCCATCGCCAGCTCGACCAGCTCGGCGTCGACCAGCTCGTGCGCGTCCTGGCCGCGCACCCACGCCGAGAGCAGGTCGTCGCCGGGCGCCGCCCGTTTCCCGGCGAGCTGCCCGGCCAGGTAGGCCCGCAGCTCCGCCTGCGCGTCGGCGGCGCCGGCGGAGCCGTACGCGGTGATCGAGTTGAGGCCGGAGATCCAGTCGTAGAAGCGGGGGCGGTCGGCGACCGGCACGCCGAGCACGTCGCACACCACGTGCACCGGCAGCGGCGCCACCAGCCCGGCCACCAGGTCGGCCGGGCGGGGACCGGCGAGCATGGCGCCGACCAGACCGTCCACCAGCCGTCGTACCCGGGGCCGGAACGTGTCCATCCGGCGCGCGGTGAACGCGCGGCTGGCCACCCGGCGTACCACCGCGTGCGCCGGACCGTCCATGTTCAGCTCCCGCGGGCCGGTGGCGCCCGACGCCTCGGTCGCGCCCAGCGGCAGCCGGGAGAACCGGGGGTCGGCCAGCACCGTGCAGCAGTGCTCGTAGCTGAGCACCAGCCACGCGGCCCGGCCGTCGGGCAACCGCACCCGGCTGATCGGGTCGCTGACCACCATGTCGAGCAGCTCGGCGGGCAGATCGCCGGTGAACGGCTCGAACGGATAGGCGCGCGGGCCGGAATTGACGGCCACGTCGAGGTCCACGTCGGACATCGGGTAAGACTCCAACACACGTTAGTCCGGCGTCAATATCTGTTGACGGTGGCGGCGACCTTCCGCGTACGGACGTCCATCGCCTAGCATCTGTGGTCCGGAGCTGCCGTTTCCCGTGCGGATTGGTCGGATTTGACTGCGCCTTTGCGAATTCTGATGTCGACGTGGGGCTGGCGGTCGCATTTCTACAGCCTGGTCCCGCTCGGTTGGGCGCTCCAGGCGGCCGGGCACGAGGTGCGGGTGGCCAGCCATCCCTCGCTGGTCGCGGCGATCACCTCGGCCGGGCTCGCGGCGGTGCCGCTGGGCGAGGACGTCGACTTCGCCGAGGCGTTCGCGGGACGGATCGGCGCGGTGGGCGACCTGGACCGGCCCGGGGCCCAGCCGGCGGACCGGCTGGAACCGGCGATCACCGCCGACGGCGGCGTGGTCCGGTTCGCCGACGCCCTGCTCGACGACCTGGTCGCGTTCGGACGGGCCTGGCAACCCGACGTCCTGGTCTGGGAGCCGTTCAACCTGGCCGCGCCGGTGGCCGCCGCCGCGCTGGACGTGCCAGGCGTGCTGAACCTGTGGGGGCCGGACTCCTCGGTGACGCTCCGGCTGGACCCGGAGTCGGTGCTCGGGCCGCTCGCCGCCCGGTTCGGGCTCGCCGCCGCCGACGTCTCTCCGCACGGCGACCTGACGCTCGACCCGGCGCCGCCGCCGCTCCAGGCGCCGACCGCCCGCCCGGGGCGGCCGGTGCGCTTCGTGCCGTACAACGGCACGGCAGTGCTGCCGCCCTGGCTGCACCGGCCGGCGGCCCGGCCGCGGATCTGCGTCACGGCCGGCACCATGATGGCCGGCGTCGGGCTGCACGACCGGCTGGACCTGACCCGGGTGGTCCGGTCCGTGGCCGAACTGGACGCCGAGGTGGTCGTGGTGGTCGAACCCCGGCAGCAGCGCGGCCTGGGCCCGCTGCCGGCGAACGTCCGGCTGGCCGACGCGCCGCTGGCGATCCGGCTGGTGCTGCCGACCTGCGCCGCGCTGGTCCAGCAGGGCGGCGCCGGCACCACCATGACCGCGCTCACGTACGGCGTGCCGCAGCTCATCCTGCCGCAGGTCAGTGACCAGCACTTCAACGGCGAACGGCTGGCCGCGACCGGTGCCGGCACCTGGTTGGCGCCCGAGCACGCCGGGGGCGCGACGCTGCGCGACGCCGTCGGCGAGCTGATCGGCGACGGCCCGGCGCGGACGGCCGCCACGGCGATGCGGGACCGGATCCGCGCGCTGCCCAGCCCCGCCGAGGTGGTGCCGGTCCTGACCGCTCTCGCCCGGCGCAACCGGACCTGACCAGCCGCCAGAGGAGTCGCAGATGACGCAGCCGCAGCCCGTTCCGTACCCGCTCGCTCCGGCTCCGACGATCTACCACCCGTCACCGGACTACACCCGGTTGCGCGAGACCTGCCCGGTGGCCCGCGTCGAGCTGCCCGACGGGGCGTCGGCGTACCTCGCCACCCGGCACGCCGACGTCCGCCGGGTGTTCACCGACCACCGGTTCAGCCGGGCCGCCGCGGCCGGGCCGAACCGGCCGACCCGCGAACTCGGCTCGCTCGCCGAGGACTCGCTCATCGGCATGGACCCGCCCCGGCACACCACGATGCGCCGGGCGGTGTCGCACGCGTTCACCGTGCGCCGGGTGGAGGAGCTGCGCCCGACGGTGGCGACGCTGGTGGCCGGCATGATCGACCGGATGGAGGCGGCGGGCCGCCCGGCCGATCTGATCACCCACCTCTCCGCGCCGCTGCCGATCTACGTGATCAGCAAGCTGTTCGGCATCCCGGAACGTGACCAGGAGCGGGTCCGGGAGTGGTCCGACGCGCTGGTCGGCGACTGGGACGCCGACCCGGCGGCCCCGCAGGCGGCGCTGGACGCGTTCCAGGAAATGATCACCGAACGCCGGCGCCGGCCCGGCGACGACCTGATGAGCGCGCTCATCGCCGCCTGGGACGAACACGAGGACCTCACCGAACGGGAGCTGGTGTCCGTCACCGCCGGCATCTTCGTGGGCGGGCACGAGACCACCACCAACCAGCTCAACCTGTTTCTGCTGGTGCTGGCCCGCCACCCGGAGCAACTGGCCGGGCTGCGCGGCGACGACCCGGCCGCGGTCGCCCGCGCCGTCGAGGAGCTGTCCCGCTTCATCCAGCTCGGTGACAACGGCGTGCTGCTGCCTCGGGTGACCACCGAGGAGGTGGAGCTGGGCGGCGTACGCCTGCCGGCCGGCTCGGCGGTGATGCCGGCGATCGCGTCGGCCAACCGGGACGCCACGGTGTTCCCCGACGCGGACACGCTGGACCTGGCCCGTGCGCACAACCCGCACCTGGCGTTCGGCGCGGGCCCGCACCACTGTCTCGGCGCGGCGCTGGCCCGGATGGAACTCCAGGAGGCGCTCGGCGCGCTGCTGCGCCGGCTGCCCGGCCTGCGGCTCGCGGTCGACGAGTCGGAGCTGCGGTTCCGGCCGGGACTGGTGGTTCGTAGCCTGGAGTCGTTGCCGGTGACGTGGGACGACAGGTGAGCGCCACGCGACCGGTCAGCCGCCGACCGACCCGGGCGTGACCCGGGTCGGCGCCGCCGCGTCGAGGGCCGCCTCCACGGCGACCTCCTCCACGCCGCGCAGCAGGCGCTCCGCCTGCGCCTCGGTGAAACTCGCGAAGTCGAAGATCACCTGGAGGTGCACGGTCCCCGGATGGTCCTCGACCGTGATGAACGCCTGCTCGGGAAGGTGGTCCAGCGGGCCGTCCCAGACCAGGAACGTCTCGGCGGCCCGGCGGCGGAACGTGTCCGCGGTCACCGGCTCGTCGCGGGCGTGGTCGTCGGCCGCCGCCCGGGTGGTCACCCGCCGGTCGTTGATCCGGCAGCTCACGCGCGCCGGGTAGCCGCGCTCCGCGTCCAGCCGGGCCTCCGTCTCGGCGAGCTGCGTCGGGTCGTAGTAGGCGTACATGCCGGCGGTCATCGAGGCCCGCCGGGCCCGGGACACCACCTCGTCCACTGTGGTGTCGGCGGTGTCGACGGTCAGCACGCCGTTCTGGCTGAGCGGGGCGATCGCCTCGGCGAAGCCCGGCCGGAACCGGTTGCCCACGATCAGCTTCGCGGTGAGCGGACTGACGCCGGTGGCCCGGCCGATCGCCACCGCGATGACCGCGAGCAGGACGCGCGAGGTGTCCGTCCGGGTCCGCCGGGCGACGGCACGCACCGCGAGGTACGCCGCGGGCGAGCTGAACCGGCCGTGCCAGTACCGGTGGCCCTGCCGACCGTCGCCGGGCCGGAGCGGGCCGAACGTCAGCGGCGGGACGGACCGCAGGTGCGACGCCCAGTGGCGGACGGCCCGGTCGCTGACCCGCCGCAGCGGCGGCGTCTCCTCCCGCCGCCCGAGGTCGAGGATCTGCACGGTGCGCGGATCGTGGCCACGGCGGACGGCCGGCCCGACCAGTCCGAGGTCCGCCAGGAGCAGCGACGTGGCGGTCCCGTCCACCACCAGGTGGTCGAAGGTCAGCACCCGGTGCACCGGCGCGCCCCGGTGCCGGACCACCGCCATCCGCACCGACCAGTCGCGGTACAGGTCGTAGGGGGCCAGCAGGCGGGCGTGCCCGAGCTGGTAGGCGAACGTCGCCACGTCGGCCGGGTCGGCGTCGTCCGGCACGTCCACCACGTCGAGCACCGTCTCCCCGGCGGCGGACACCACCTGGCACGGCCCGCCCCGGTCGTCGGTGCCGAGCCGCATCCGCAACGCCGGATGCCGGGCCAGCAGGTCGGCCAGCTCCGCCGCCATCTGCTCGACGGTGACGCCGGCCGGCACCGGATGGGCGCCGCTGACGTTGTGCGTCCACCCGGTCTCCCGCATGTCCTCGAGGATCGCCTTCTGACCCCAGGTCAGCGGCGCGGTCCCGGCCCCGGGGCCGGCGAACGGGACGGGGACCCGCACCTCGGCCGTCTGCGCGATCACCGGGCTATCAGAGCAACGCGCATCGGCACGTGTCAACGCCCGGACGGACCGTTACGCTGCCGTCCATGCCGGACCGCGTACGCGTCTGCGTCATCGCCGCCCACGGCTCGCCGGACGAGCTGGCCCGGTGCCGGGCGGTGCTCGACCGCGACGAGCGGGCCCGCGCCGCCGCGCTCGGCACACCCTGGCTCCGGGACCGGTTCACGGTCGCGCACGGCGCGCTGCGCGTCCTGGCCGGGCACGCGGTGGGCGTCGCGCCGTCAGCGCTCGTCTGGCGCCGGGGCCGGCACGGCAAGCCGACGTCGACCGGGCCGCACACCAGCCTGTCGTACTCCGGCTCGCTGGTCGCGGTGGCGATCAGCCGGGACCGCCCGGTCGGGGTGGACATCGAGCACCTGTCGCCGGGCCGGGACCCGGTCGGGCTGGCCGCGCGGTTCTTCCACCCGGCGGAGGCCCGGCACGTCGCCGCCGGGGCCGACGCCGGGGAGCGGGCCCGGCGGTTCACCCGGCTGTGGGTCCGTAAGGAGGCGGTGGTCAAGGCGGCCGGGGGCCGGCTCTGGCCCAACCTGGCGGTGGCGGTCCACCCCGACGACGTGGTGGCGTGCGTCGAGCCGGCCGGCGCGTACCGGGTCGCCGACCTGGTCACGCCGGCCGGGTACCGGGGGGCGGTCGCGTCGCCCGGTGACGCGCCGTACGTGGTCGAGTTCCACCCGTTGACACTCGCCGATGTGCTTTGCTCTGATGGGTCCATGCTGGAGCGCATGATCGACCCGCCGGCACCCCGGTGCTAGAACACGACACGTCGACCACGTCGCCGCTGCGCGACCAGGTGGTCGAGAGCCTCACGGCGTTGCTGGGCCGCATGCTCAGGCCGACCGCCCCGGTCACCGAGCGGACGCAACTGATGGACGACCTCGGCCTCAGCTCGTCGCTCGCCCTGGAGCTGCTGCTGGAGCTGGAGGACGAGCTGGAGATCCAGATCGACGTGGAGGATCTGGACGAGGACCGGATGACCACCCTCGGCGACCTGGCGGACTACATCACCGCCAACTCCACGCCCCGTTGAGCACGGCGAACGGGCGGCGGCCGGCCCTGAGCGTGGTGGTGCCCGCGCACAACAACGGCGCCGCGCTCGACGCGACGCTGCACTCGCTCACCCGGCAGACCCTGCCGCGCGACGACTTCGAGGTGATCGTCGGCGACGACGGCTCCACCGTCGCGCTGGGTCCGGTCGTGGACCGGTACCGCGACCGGCTGGCCGTCGAGTGCGTGCGCAGCGACACCAACCGGGGGCGCAGCGCCAACCGCAACGCGGCGGCGGCGCGGGCCCGGGCCGACACGTTGATGTTCCTGGACGCCGACACGGTGGCGCATCCCGGGTTGCTGGAGCGGCACCGGGACTTCCACGCCGACCGGGCCGGCCGGCCCGGGGTCCTGCTCGGCCAGCGCTACGACCTGGACTGGGCCGGCGCGGACGCGCTGCGTCGCGGCGAGCCGATCGTCCCGGCCATGCTGGACGCCGAGCGCGGCGACCCGCGCCTGGAGGACATCGCCCACCCGCAGCGGATGCGCGACTTCCCGAGCGCGCCCTGGGTGCTCGGGCTGACCCACAACGCGTCGGTCGACCGCCAGTCGTTCCGGCGGGTCGGCGGCTTCGACGAGGCCATGGTGAAGTGGGGCTTCGAGGACCTCGACTTCTTCTACCGGGTCTTCCACCTGCACGGCGCGCCGCCCGAGCTGTTCCACCTCGACGTGGACGCGTGCTCGTACCACCTGCCCCACTTCCGGCGGACCACAAACGGGCTCGCCTCGATGGACAACATGAAGTACATGTTGCGCAAGCACCTGCGCTACGACGTCGAGGTGCTGTACGCGATCAACACGTTCGGCCGGCACCTGGGCCGCATCCGCCTCTACCGGGACGCGATCGACGCGTACCGCCGGGCCGGGCTGGGCCGGCCGGCCGCGCTGCCCGCCACGCTCCGGGAGGAGCTGGCCACCAGCCGGGCGTTGCTGATCGGCCACGAGGTGTCCACCGTGGACGCCGGTGCCGGGTCGCACACGTTCGACCACGCGGTACCGCCCGGCGACACGAACTCGCACCTGCTCGGCACCGTGCTCCAGCAGTTCAAGGCCGGCGCGCTGGACGTGATCGTCAACGTCGACCTGTGGCGCTGCCTGCTCCCCGAGGACCTGCCGGCATTCCTGACCCGAGGGCTGCTCAAGGCCGACCGGATCGAGCTGGTCGCCAGCCACGTCGACGTGGACCAGCGGGCGCTGCTCCCGGTGCCGCTCGTCGCGGACCTCGACTACCTGGTCGACATGCTGAACCCACACTTCGCCCTGACGGTGACGACGCACGACACCGCCACCCAGATCACCCTCCGCTGACACCCCCCACCCGAGCCCTCCTCCCCTCCCCCTCCCCCTTCCCTTCCCTGGCGCGCACTTCCACGGAAAGCGTGGCCATCCCGAGCGGAATGGCCACGCTTTCCGTGAATCTGCACGGGGGTGGGGGTGGGGGCGCGGCGTGAGGTCAGGGGGTGGTGGGGTGGGTCAGGACGAGGCTGACGTTGTGGCCGCCGAAGCCGAACGAGTTGGACAGCACGGCGTCCACCGCGACCGGGCGGGGCTGCTTGCGGATGTGGTCGACGTCGCCGGCCGGGTCCGGGTCGTCGAGGTTGTGCGTGGGCGGCAGCAGGCCGCGCCGGAGCGCCTCGACGCCGACGGCCGCCTCGAGCACGCCGGAGACGCCGAGCAGGTGCCCGGTCACGCCCTTTGTCGAACTCATCGGCGGCGGGTGCGCGCCGTAGACGTCGGCCAGCGCGGCCAGTTCGGCGGCGTCGCCGGCCTTCGTGCTGGTGCCGTGCGCGTTGACGTACCCGATGTCGTCGAGGCCCAGGCCGGCGTCGCGGACGGCCATCCGCATGCAGTGCGCCGCGCCGGAGCCGTCGGGCCGGGGCGTGGTCGGATGGTACGCGTCGTTCGTGGCGCCCCAGCCGAGCACGTCGGCGTGGCGGCGGGCGCCCCGGGCGGCGGCGTGCGCGGCGCGTTCCAGCACCAGCACGCCGGCGCCCTCGCCGAGCACGAGGCCGTTGCGGCGGCGGTCGAACGGCCGGCTCGCGGCGGTCGGGTCGGCCCAGCCCCGGGCCAGCGCCCGGGCGTTGCCGAACGCGTCGGCGAACGTGGGGAACAGCGGCGCCTCGGCGCACCCGCACAGCACCACGTCCGCCTCGCCGGCACGCAGGATGCGCAGCGCCTCCCCGACCGACTGGGCGCCGGCCGCGCACGCCGTGCCGACCGACGAGGTGTAGCCACGGATGCCGAACGTGATGGCGACCCGTGCCGCCGCCATGTTCGGCAACGTGCCGGGCAGCATGTACGGGCTGACGCCGAAGCGGCCCCGCTCGGCCCGCCGCAGCACCTGATCGGCCAGTGTGGACAGCCCGCCGACGCCGGAGACGACGACCGCCACCCGGTACGGGTCGACGTCCCGGCCGACCCGTAGACCGGCGTCGGCCAACGCGTCCCCGGCGGCGCGCAGCGCCATGACGATCGACCGGTCCACGACGCGGGACTCCGGGCCGGGCAGCACGGAGGCCGGGTCGATCGGCGGGGCGATCGCCGCGACGTCGACCACGCCGTGCACCGGGTGGCCCTCCGGCGGCCGGGACAGCCCGGACCGGCCGTCGCACACCGCGTCGAACACCTCGGCGGCGGTCGAGCCGACCGGGCTCACCAGCCCGATGCCGGTGATCGTCGCGCCCGGCCGCACGCTCAGTGCGCCGAGGCCGGCTGGATGCGCTGCGCCACCGTCCGGGAGAACTCACCGAGCGTCATCATCGCGAGCATCTCGGCCTCGTCGTCGTCGAACGCCACGCCGAACCGGTCCTCCACCCGGACCGCCAGCTCGGCGAGGCCGAGCGAGTCCACGTCCAGACCGGCCGGCCCGAAGACGGTGTCGTCGTCGACGTCGTCCACGTCGTACTTCATCTCGGTCAGGGCGGCGAGCAGGAACGCGCGGATCTCATCGGTCATGGCCCCGGTGTGTCCTTTCCCCAGCGTGGCATCGACCTTACTCAATCGGGATGGTTTGGCAAGGTCCCGATCGGCCGGTGGACCGCCGGCCTCGGCGGCGTGAGACGCACCGGCAGGTGGTCGTACCCGCGCAGCATGAGCTGACGCCGCTCGCCGGGCTCCGCGGCGAGCGCCAGCGCCGGGAAGCGGTCCAGCAGGAGAGGCAGGACCAGCCGGCCCTCCGCCCGGGCCAGGGCCGCGCCGAAGCAGTGGTGCGGCCCGGCGCTGAACGCCAGGTGGCGGTTGTCCACCCGGGACGGATCGAACACGTCCGGGTCGGGAAACCGGCGCGGGTCCCGGTTGGCGGCGCCGGTCAGCACCACCACGGTCCGACCGGCCGGCACCGGCAGCCCGGCGACCTCGGTGTCCGCCGCCGCGTACCGGAGCGCGAAGTGCACCGGCGGCTCGTACCGGAGGATCTCCTCGACGTACGCCGGGGCGAGCGACGGGTCGGCGCGCAGCGCGGCCCGCGCGTCCGGCCGCGCCACGAGCAGGACCAGGCCGTTGCCGAGCAGGTTCGCGGTGGTCCGGAACCCGGCGTTGTACATGATGATCAGGTTGGCCAGCAGCTCGTCGGCGGAGAGCTGGTCGGGGTCGCGGTCCCGGATCCGCACGAGCGCCGACACCAGGTCCCCGCGCGGCCGGTCCCGGCGCGCGGCCAGCAGTTCGGTGAAGTACGCGGTCAGCTCCGTCGCCGCGACGTTGGCGGCCCGCACCTCCCGCATCGATCGCCGGCCGATCTCCAGCACCGCGTCGAACGTGCGCACCCGGGACGGGAACCAGGCCCGGTCCCGCTCCGGCACGCCCAGCAGCTCGCCGACGACGTCGCTGGGCAGGGTGAGCGCGAACCCGCCCATGAAGTCGACCGGTCGGCCGTCCGCGCCGGCGGCGGCGAGCCGGTCGAGCAGGCGATCGGCGATCCGCGTGATCGCCGGCTCCAGGGCGGCGACCCGGCGTGGGGTCAACGCCTGGCCGAACAGGCGCCGGACCCGGAGGTGGTCGCCGGGCGCGGCGTTGAGCATCGACGTCTGGAGGATCCGGGTCACCGGGTGCTGGCGCCAGCGGGTGCCGGCCCGGTCCAGGAACTCCGCGCCGAGCACCCGGAAGACCGGGTCCCGCAGCACCCGGTGGACCGCCTGGTAGCCGTGGACGACCAGGGCGTGCGGTTCGCCGGGCCGGAAGGCGACCGCCTCCCCCATCCCGTGCAGCCTCGCGTAGAACGGGTACGGGTCGCGTCTCACCTCCTCGCCGAGCAGGTCGTCGAGGGAGATGGAGACACCCATGGGCCGCTCCTCGGGACACCGGTGCGCCCGACCTTAGACGCGTCGCCACGGGCTGTCCACGGTGTACGGACACCCGGTGGCGCCGGCCGTCCGTCAGCGCGGGGGCCGGTCGACGGTCAGGGTGGCCACCAGTGCCGGATGGTCCGTCGTGCCGCGCATGTCCACCGCCCGGCGGCAGCAGACGGCGACGTCGGTCGTCGCCATGATCTGCTGCCGGGCGCCGTCGTCGACGCGGCGGTAGCCCGACGGTACGCACGACCGCACGTCGGGCGCGCCGCCGGCGCGCAGGTTCAGGTCGCCACCGAGCACGGTCGGGGCGTATCCGGCATCGCGGCGGATCGCCGGCACCACGGTGTCGAGCAGGTGCGCGCACTGGGCCAGCGCGACGGCGCCGTCGGTGTTCGCCAGGTGCGTGGTGCAGGCGTGCAGCACGGCGGCGGCGTGCAGGCAGAGCCAGACCCGCTCCTCCGGGTCCGCGAGGTCCTGCGCCGGATAGGTGCCGCGGTGCGTGCCGGCTCGGGCCCCCGGTCCGGCGAGGCGGGCCACCAGGCCGATCCCGTACGGCTGGCCGTTGACGCAGCGGGTCGCGGCGCGGCTGGGGCGGTCGCCGGCGGCCTGGAACGCGGGGACGACCCGGCCGCCCGGCCGGACCGCCGCGAGCGCGCGGGCCAGCGTGTCCACGTCGTCCCGGCAGATCTCGTTGAGGGTGACCACGTCGGGCCGCTCGGCGGCGATCACCTCGGCGGCCCGCCGCACCGAGCCGCCGGTGTAACAGCCGGCCCGGCCGCTGTTGCAGAGGTTCATCTGGAGCACCCGGACGGTGCCCGGCCCGCTGCCACCGGCGGTGGACGAGCCGGCGGGCAGCGCGGCCACGACGAGCAGCAACACGACGGCCAGCGCCCGGCGCAGCGGCCGGGCGACGCGGGGTGCGGGCGACTCGGGCAGCGGAACTCCGGCGGGGTGGCGGTCTCGGCGGGGCGTGCGTGATCCTACGTGCCGGCGTCCCGGCGCCACCCGGCCGCACCGCCGCCGGCCGGCGCGACGTGCGCGGGGTTTCCGGTGGTGCGGTGGGCGGGCATGAATGCCGGAACCGGTGGGAGGAGTGACGGCAATGCTCGTGGGTGGTTATCTGGGCGCGGTGCTCATCGGCGCCCTCATCGGGCTGCTCGGGCGGCTGGTGCTGCCCGGCCGGCAGCGGATCGGCGTCTTCGCCACGTTCGTCATCGGCGTCGGCGCGGCGGTGCTCGGCACCGTGGTCGCCCGCTGGGTCGACATCGCCGACGACGCGCCGGTGCGGCTCTGGATCCTGCGGTGGGACTGGATCGTGCTCGCGCTGCAGGTGGGCTTCGCGGTGGTCGGCGTCGCGGCGGCGAACGCGCTCACCTTCACCCGGCTCGCCGGCGGCGACGAGGAACACCGCCGGCGGAGCGCCCGCGGCAAGGCCCGGAGCTGATGCCGGCGCCGGCCCGGATCCTGGTCTACGGCGTGTACGGCGCCGGCAAGTCCACAGCGGCGGCGCGGTTGGCCGAGCGGCTCGGGCTGCCCTGGTGCCCGGTCGACGACCTGCTGTGGCAGCCCGGCTGGGTCGAGGTGCCGGTCGCCGAGCAGCGCCGCCGGATCGAGGCGGTCTGCCGGGGCGACCGGTGGATCCTGGACGGCGCCTACCACGGGTGGCGGGACGTGGTGCTGGCCCGCGCCGACCTGGTGGTGGGCCTGGACTATCCGCGGGCGCTCTCCTTCTGGCGGTTGCTGCGACGTACCGCCGGCCGGCTGGTCAGCGGCGAGGAGATCTGCAACGGCAACCGTGAGTCGCTGCGCAGCGTACTGTCCCGGGACTCGATCCTGGTGTGGCACGTGTCCGCGTTCGGGCGGGCCCGGCGGCGGATGCGGGCCTGGGAGTCCGATCCGACCGGGCCGCCGGTGCTGCTGTTCCGCAGTCCGGCGGCCCTGGACCGCTGGTTGGCCGAGCTGCCGTCGTCGCCGGCCCCGCGACGCTGACCGTCGACCGGTCACGGATCTGGTGGTTGACCGTCACAACGGGCGCTCCTACGCTCTGCCAAAAGCTTTTGCCAAAAGGTTTTGGCACCTTCCTTCGACAACCACCGCACGTCCCCCACCACGCGCCCCGGCGCGCGCCCCCACGCGCCCGAGGAACCCCTCGAACGGAGCAGACATGGCCCTTCCCGACTCCCGAACCACAGCCGGCGGCTGGCGTCGTCGCGGATTCCTCGGCCTGACCGCCGGCGCCGGCGCGGCCGCGCTGCTGGGCACCGCCGCCTGCGGGGCCGGTGGCGCCAGCGGCGGCGGCTCGGACGACGACAAGACGCTCACGCTCGCCTGCGAGGGCGGCGGCAAGACCGAACTCCAGCCCGTCGTGGACAAGTTCGCGCAGGCCACCGGCGTCGCCGTCACCCTCGTCGAACTCCCCTACGAGGGCCTGTTCAACAGGCTCACCAGCGAACTGTCCGGCGGCCGGCCGTCGTTCGACGTCTGCGCCGTCGACGCGGTCTGGATCCCGCTGCTCGCCGGCAAGCTCGCCCCGCTCGACGACCTCTTCACCGACGCGGTCAAGACCGACCTGTTCCCCGCGCTGGTCCAGGAGGCACAGGCGGACGGTCACTTCATCGGCATGCCGGTCTGGACCAACAGCGAGATCCTGTTCTACCGCAAGGACCTCTTCGAGGACCCGAAGGAGAAGGCCGCCTTCGCCCGGAAGTACGGCTACCCGCTCGCCCCGCCCACCACCTGGCAGCAGTTCACCGACATCGCGGTCTTCTTCACCCGGCCGGAACAGAAGCTGTACGGCACCGACGTCAAGGGCGCGGTGGAGACCGAGTGGCTCGCCCACGTCCTCCAGGCCGGGTCGCCGGGCGTGGTGCTCGACGACAACGGCGGCGTCATCGTCGACAACGCCCAGCACCTCGCCGCGCTGACGTTCTACGCCGACCTCAACAACAAGCACAAGGTCGCCCCCGCCGGGGCCGCGCAGACCGACTGGAACGCCGCGCAGAACCTGTTCAACCAGGGCCAGACCGCGATGACCCGGTTCTGGGCGCACGCGTACCGGCAGATCCCCGCCGACGCCAAGGTGGCCGGCAAGGTCGGCGCCGCGCCGATGGTCGGCGGCACCGCCGGCGTCGCCGGCATCCCCGGCCCGTGGTACCTGTCCGCCCCGAAGGGCGGCGCCAAGGCCGACCTCGCGAAGCAGTTCATCAAGGCGGCGTACGACGACAACGCGCTCAGCGTGGAGACCACGCTCGGGCTGGCCGCCCGCAAGTCCGCCTACCAGCAGTACGCCGCCAAGCCCGGCTACGAGTCGTTCGGCCCGCTGCTGGCCACGCTCAACGCTGGCGCCACCCGGCCCCGGCCGGCCAGCCCGCACTGGCAGCGGATCGTGGACAGCGTGCTGGTGCCCACCATCCAGAAGGCGCTGACGCCGGGCGCGGACTACGCCGCGCTGCTCAAGGCCGCGCGTACCCAGATCGAGGGCATCGTCAAGTGAGCCCGACAGCGCAGGCGGCACCGCCGCGGACCGTGCCGGACGCGCCGGGGCCGGACCGGCGGCGCACCCGCCGAGGGCTCTCCGACGCCCGGTACGCGACCCTGCTGGCCGCGCCGGCCGCGGTGGTGCTGCTCGCGCTGGTCGGCTGGCCGCTGGTGAAACTGGCCGTGGACAGCCTCTACACCGGCTCGGGGCTCGGCGACGGGCGGCGCTTCGCCGGGCTGGACAACTACCTGACCGCGCTGACCGACCCGGGCATCCGGGCGGCGGCCGGCCGGACGCTGGCGTACACGCTCATCGTGGTCACCGCCGAGCTGGTGCTCGGCCTGGCGGTGGCGCTGCTGTTCCACCGGCTCGGGCCGCGCTCCCGGATCCTGCAGACCGTCTTCCTCTATCCGCTGATGATCGCGCCGGTGGTCGCCGGCCTGCTCTGGCGGTTCCTGATGATCGACAACGTGGGCATCGTCAACGAGCTGCTCACCCGCGTCGGCGTCCTGACCGACCCGGGCGACGTGTCCTGGCTCAGCGACCCGGACCTGGTGCTCTTCTCGGTCGCGCTGCCCGACGTCTGGCTCACCACGTCGTTCATGACGCTGGTGCTCTACGCCGGCCTCCAGGCCATCCCCCCGGACCTGTACGAGGCGGCCCGGCTCGACGGCGCCCGCGGGCTGCGGCTGCTGGTCAGCGTGACGCTGCCGCTGCTGCGCCCGGTGATCGCGGTGGCGCTGATCATCCGGGGCGTGGACGCCGCGCGGGCGTTCGACGTGATCCTCATCCAGACCGACGGTGGCCCGCAGTCCGCCTCCGAGACGTTGAGCCTGACCATCTACAAGACCATGGTCAGCTACAACGACCCGGGCACGGCGGCCGCCACCAGCACGCTGTTCATGATCGTCATGATGCTGGTCGCGATGGTCGGGGTGCTGACCATCTGGCGGCCGGGACGGGAGTCCTGATGTCCCCCGTGCGGCTCGCCCGCCTCCGTACCGGACTGCTCTGGGCCGTCGCCGTCGCGGTCGTCGCGGTCTACGCGTTTCCCTTCGTCTACCTGGTGCTGACCTCCTTCAAGCCGGCCACCGACGCGGTCGCGGTGCCGCCGACGGTGCTGCCGCAGCGGTTCAGCCTGGACAACTACGTCACCGCGCTGAACCGGCCCGGCGTCACCGCGTCGTTCGTCAACAGCGTCAGCACGGCGGTCATCGCCACCGTGCTGTCGATGGCCCTGGCGATCCCGGCGGCGTGGGGCATCACCCGCTACCGCAGCCGCGCCGGTCGGGTGCTGATGGCCGGCTCGCTGCTGGTCCGGATGGCGCCCGCGGTGGCGATCGGCATCCCACTGGTCACCATCCTCGGCGCGCTGGGACTCACCGACACGCCCACCGGGCTCGCACTGGCCCAGACCACTGTCGCGCTGCCGCTGTCGATCTGGCTGCTCAGCAGCTTCTTCGAGGGCGTACCCCGGGAGATCGAGGAGGCCGCGCTGGTGGACGGCTGCGGCCGGTTCACCGCGCTGCTGCGGGTCATCCTGCCGGTCGTCTCCGGCGGGGTGGCGGTCACCGCCATCTTCGCGTTCCTCGCCTCCTGGAACGAGTTCCTCTTCGCGCTGCTGCTCACCTCGGTCCGCGCGCAGACCACCCCGATCGCCATCGCCAACTTCCAGAGCCAGTTCGGCCTCGACTGGGGCCCGATGACGGCGCTGGCCACGCTCTACTCCGTCCCCGCGGTCGTGCTGACGCTGCTGCTGCAACGTCGGATCGTCGCCGGGCTCAGCCTCGGTGCGGTCAAGGGCTGACGCACCACCCCACCCCCTGAAAGGAACCACCATGTCGTTCTGGCGACCCACCAGCCCGCTCGCGGGGCTCACCCGGGTCAAGGCCGGCCGCTCCCGGCGCGAGTCGAGCTGGGACCGCACCGGCGGCAACCGCGACTTCGCGGTCGTCGCGCCCGGCGAGACGCACGTGCTGGCCGACATCACCGGCACCGGCGTGATCGGGCACATCTGGCTGACCACCCGCTGCTACTCGGAGAAGTACCTGCGCAAGCTGGTCATCGAAATGTACTGGGACGGCGAGGAGAACCCGAGCGTCCGCAGCCCGCTGGGCGACTTCTTCGGCGTCGGGCACGCCACCTGCACGCACTACGTGTCGCTGCCGCTGAGCATGGTGTTCGGCCCGCGCCGCGGCCCGAAGGGCCCGTTCGCCGCCGCGATGAACTCGTACTTCCCGATGCCGTTCGGCACGAGCGCGAAGATCGTCATCCGCAACGAGTCGGACCAGCCGATCGAGAACCTGTTCTACTACGTCGACTACGACCTGACCGACGAGGCGAAGCCGGACGACGTGGCCTACTTCCACGCCCACTACCGGCAGGAGAAGCCCTGCGTGCCGGTGCCGAACGGGCTCGCTCCGGGCGAGGTGCCGAACCCGTGGGACCTGCCCGGGGTCAACCTGACCGGCGACGACAACTACGTCATCCTGGACGCCGAGGGCGGCGCTGGCCACTACGTCGGCTGCGTGCTCAGCATCGACAACCACAACGCCTCCAACCAGCCGTACACCTGGCCGGGCGAGGGCGACGACATGATCTTCATCGACGGGGAGCAGTGGCCACCGTCGCTGCACGGCACCGGCACCGAGGACTACTTCAACGCGGCCTGGGGCTTCCCCAGCGGCGCGTACGCCGGGCCGTACCACGGCATCAGCCTGGCCAGCAGCCCGCAGGAGCACTTCGGGCTGTGGAGCATGTACCGGTTCCACATCGAGGACCCGGTGCGCTTCTCGACGTCGATCAAGGTCACCATCGAGCACGGGCACGCCAACGACCAGGGCAACGACTTCTCCTCGGTCGCCTACTGGTACCAGCACCACCCGCACAAGCCGCTGCCGGAGCTGCCGCCGGTGGCCGAGCGGCTCCCCCGCCGCTGGCCGGAACACGGCCTGTGGGACGAGTGACCGGTCCGATACCGTTGACCGCCCGTCCACACCGGACGTGCGGGCACCCGCGAGCACTGCGATGGTGAGCTGATGGGACCGAAGGCGAGCATCCGGGACGTCGCCGCGGAGGCGGGCGTCTCGGTGACCACCGTGTCCCACGTGCTCAACAACAAGTCCGGCACCCGGGTCAGCCCGGAGACCCGCGAACGCGTCGAGACGGCCGCCCGCCGGCTCGGCTACGCGGCGAACGGGCTGGCCCGGGGGCTGCGACTGCAACGCTCGCAGACCCTCGGGCTGCTCGGCGACGAGATCGCCACCACGCCGTACGCGGGCCGGATGATCCTCGGCGCGCAGGAGACCGCCTCGGCGCGCGGTTGGCTGCTCATGCTGCTCACCACCGGGCGCGACCCGGAGGTGGAGCGGCGGGAGATCCAGGCGCTGGCCCGGCACCGCGTCGACGGCGTGCTCTACGCGACCATGTACCACCGGGTGGTGCGGGTGCCCGAGGAACTGCGTCCGATGCCGGTGGTGCTCCTCGACGCCGCCGACACCGACGGGGCGTACCCGTCGGTGGTGCCGGACGAACGCGGCGGCGGGCAGGTGGCCGTCCGGGAGCTGCTCGCCCACGGGCACCGGCGGATCGGCTTCATCACCAACGTCGACGACATCCCCGCCACCCACGGCCGGCTCCAGGGCTACCGGGAGGCGCTGCGGGAGGCGGGGGTGCCGTTCCGGCCCGAGCTGGTGCGCGACGAGGTCTCCGACACCCACGGCGGCCACCGGGCCGCCCGCGCGCTGCTGGACCGCCCCGACCGGCCCACCGCCCTGTTCTGCTTCAACGACCGGATGGCGATGGGCGCCTACCGGGCGGCGAGCGAGCTGGGGCTGCGCGTGCCGACCGACCTGTCGGTGATCGGCTTCGACAACCAGGAGCTGATCGCCGAAGGGCTGCACCCCGGCCTCACCACCGTCGCGCTGCCGCACTACGAGATGGGCGCCTGGGCGGTCACCACCATGGTGGAGCTGCTCGACCAGCCCAAGGGGGCCCGCCGACGGGCCACCCGGCAGATGGTCATGCCCTGCCCGCTGGTCCGCCGCGCGTCGGTCGCCGCCGCACCGCGCTGACCCCTGCCGCCTTCCCCCGACGGCGGCACCGATCACCCGCCGCGCCCCGCGTGGCGGCCCGACGCCACCCGCGACCCCGTACCCCGGGGCCGTCACCCACCCCCGGCGCCGCCACCGCGGCGCGACGCACCGCCGCCGCACCGGCGGCCGACGGCAAAGGACCCCCCGTGCTACGACTGCCCGACGCCTGGATCTGGGACTTCTGGTTCGCCCGCGACGGCGACACCCACCACCTGTTCTTCCTGCGCGCCTCCCGGGCGCTGGGCGACCCGGACCGACGGCACTTCCGGGCGAGCGTCGGCCACGCCGTCTCCCCCGACCTGCGTACCTGGACCCAGGTCGCGGACGCGCTGGTGCCGGCGGACCGGCCGGCGTTCGACGACGTCGCCACCTGGACCGGCTCCGTGCTGCGCGGTCCGGACGGGCGCTGGCACATGTTCTACACCGGCGCCGGCAGCACCGAGCGCGCCCTGGTGCAGCGGATCGGCCTGGCCACCTCCGACGACCTGACCACCTGGGAACGGCACCCGGCCGCACCGGTGCTCACCGCCGCCGACCGCTGGTACGAGCGGCTCGGTGACTCCACCTGGGCCGACGAGGCGTGGCGGGACCCGTGGGTGTTCGCCGACCCGGACGGCGACGGCTGGCACATGCTGCTCACCGCGCGCGCCAACGCCGGCCCGGTGGACGACCGGGGCGTCATCGCCCACGCCCGCTCGCACGACCTGGTGCACTGGACCGCGCAGCCCCCGGTCACGGCCCCCGGCAGCGGCTTCGGCCACCTGGAGGTGCCGCAGGTGGAGGTGGTCGACGGCCGACCGCTGCTGCTCTTCTCCTGCCTCCACGACCAGCTCGCCGAACACCGCCGCGACGCCCGCCCGTGCGGGGTGTGGGCGGTTCCGGGCGAGTCGCTGCTCGGTCCGTTCGACGCCACGAAGGCGCAGCGCCTGACCGACGACAGCCTCTACAGCGGACGCCTGGTCCGCGACGGCGACGGCCGGTGGCAACTGCTGGCCTTCCTCAACCACGACGACCGGGGCCGCTTCGTCGGTGAGCTGAGCGACCCGATCCCGGTGCGGGTCGACCCGGACGGGACCGTGCGGCTCGGCGACGCCGAGCCCGGCACGCCGTACTCGGTGCACGGGCGACGCGCGGTCGCCCCCGCCGACGACGTCGCCGCGGGGGCCTGAGCCGTGCTGACCGTGCTCGGCGAGGCGGTGGTGGACCTCGCCCCGGCCGGCGGGGACGACCGGTTCGTCGCCCACCCCGGCGGCAGCCCGCTGAACGTCGCGGTGGGACTGGCCCGCCTGGGCCGGCCGACCGCGATGCTGGCCCGCTTCTCCCGGAGCGCGTTCGGCCGGCGGCTGCGCGCGCACGCCGAGGACAACGGCGTCGACCTGACCCATGCCGTCGCCGACGACCGGCCGGCGACGCTGGCCGTCGTCTCGCTCGGCGAAACCGGGACGGCCGGCTACGACTTCCATCTCGACGGCGCGGCCGACTGGTGCTGGAGCGCGGCCGAGCTGGCCGCGCTGCCGGCCGGCACCGCCGTGCTGCACGCCGGTTCGCTGGCCGTCCTGCTGCCGCCGGGCGCGGACCGGATCGCCGACCTGCTGGCCCGCACCCGCGCCGAGGGGCGGGTGCTGATCAGCCTGGACCCGAACGTGCGGCCGGCGATGCTCACCGGGCCGGACGCCGCCCGGGACCGGCTGCTCACCCTGGCCCGGTACGCGCACCTGGTGAAGGCCAGCGACGAGGACCTGTCCTGGCTCTTCCCCGGCGCGGGCGTCGAGGAGGCCGCCGCCGCGCTGATCCGGCTCGGCGTGGCGCTGGTCGTGGTGACCCGGGGCGCCGCCGGCGCGTACGCGCGCACCGGCGGCGGCCTCGAGGTGACCTGTCCGGCCGAGCGGGTCACGGTGGTGGACACCGTCGGGGCCGGCGACGCGTTCACCGCCGGGCTGCTCGACGCGCTGGTCGGGGCCGGCGCCGCCACCCCGGCGACGGTGGGCGGGTTGGCCGGGGCCCGGCTGCGCGCGGCGCTCGGACACGCCGCCCGGGTGGCGGCGCTCACCTGCGCCCGGCCCGGCGCGGATCCGCCGCGCCGCGCCGAGCTGGCCGGAACGGGCGGGCGCCGCACGGACCGGTGACCCGGCCGTACGCCCGGCGTCGAGTCGACGGTGCCCACCCGCTGCCGATGGTGCTCAGACGGGTCGGGGCGCCGGCGACCGGCGACCGGTGGCGCGGGTCGTCGTCGCATGGATGTAGGCCAGGGTGAACGCGCTGGTGACGAGCAGTCCGTGCGGGAGGAACTCCACCGCGTCGACGATGACGCCGGAGACGCGCTCGCCGGCCGGGTCGGTTCCCATGGGCAGCAGGAAGGCCGGTTCCAGCAGCACGCCGGGGAGCCAGGACAACGCGTACGCGCGGGGCGCGTCGCCGGCGTCGACGCTGAACCAGACGGTGGAGATCACCGGCAGGTTGACCAGCACCAGGACGCCGACGGCGAGGGCCACCCAGGGCAGGGACCCACGGGGGCGGTGGGCGAGGCGGGCGGTCACGTGCGCGGCTGCCCACAGTCCGGTGGCCCACAGTGCCAGCCCGGGCAGCGCGGAGACGATCTCGCCGAACATGGGCAGCAGTCGGGCGCAGCACCAGCCGATCACGATGATGAGCACGGTCTGGGTCACCCCGGCGGGGGTGTCGCGGCGGGCCAGCCGACGCCCGGCCAGCACGCCGACGGCCACCAGGATCGGCACCAGGGCCAGCAGGGGCAGTCGGTGGAGGGCGTCGTTGCCGTCGGGGTCGGGCAGCCGGTCGGCGACGGCGGCGGGCAGGTGGACCAGCAGCGTCGCCGCCAGGGTGCCGACGACGGCGACGCCGATCGTGGCGCCGAGGAGTTCGCGTGTCGGCCGCGGTGTCGCCGCGACCGGCGTCAGCGGCGCCGTGGACGGCGCCGGACGACGCGCGGCCAGGCTGGCGCTGAAGCGCAGGGCCTGCCAGGTGCGGGCCCCTCGGCCGAGGTCCGGGTCGGCGGCCAGCGCGTACACCTCGGCGAGCCACGTACGGTGTGATTCGTCGCGTACCTCGGCCGGCCACCGCCCGGCGGCGCACCGCAGCAGGAGCAGCGCCAGTCGTGGGGGTTGCGGGGGCGTACGCATCAGGCCCACCTCGGCGTCGTGACGGGACGGGTCTGCGCCCGCAGCCGGGCCAGGCCGGCGCGGGCCCGGGTCGCACCGTCGCCGGTGAACCGGTAGTAGCGGCGGGCCGGTCGATGTGCCCGCGCCGGGTCGATGTCCTCCCACGTCGAGCGCACCCAGCCGGCGCGTTCCAGGCGCAGCAGGATCGGATACAACGTGCCGCTGGGCAGGCCGGTGGCCTTGATCAGGGCCAGTCCGTAGTGGTCGCCGTCGGGATCACCCAGGAGGGCGGCCAGCACCTTGGCGACCGGCACGGTGATCGTGAGCTGCTCGGGCATACGGTCACCGTAGCGGCCCCATGGAAGCCAGACAACATAGGGTGTGAGCTGCTTTTGAATCTGATGTCACAATGGACGTTCGAATGCTCCTAGATCGGGAAGCGGCCGACGCGCCAGCGCCAGTGGCGCCCGGCGGCCAGGTGGTCGACGGCCGCCCGCTGGAGCGCCGTGCGGCGCTCCAGCCGGTCGAGCGGCGTGCTCAGGGTGCGGAACACGAACCGCAGCACCTCGACGTCGGCGTCGATGCCGTCCGGCTCCTGGTAGGGCTCCAGCTCGAACCGGCGCTGGAACCGGACGATGTTGGAGTCCTCCGGCAGGTATTCCCGTAGCTGGGGGTCGAGCAGCCAGGAGCCGCAGGAGAACTCCGTGTGGCGCTCGTCGGGGAAGTGGCGCGGGAAGAACGCCCGGGCCCGGTCGAGCGACGCGTCCACGGCCGCCGGGGTCAGCGGCCCCGCCTCGGGGACGTGCAGGCCGATGGCGTCGCCGCGCTGGTGCTGGAGCCGGCCCAGCTCGTAGAGCCCGCCACGGGTGTGCAGCGTCAGCCAGCTCTGCATGACCGGCCAGCCCTCGCCGGCCATCCGCCTGTCGATCGCCAGGTTGCGGCCCAGGTCGGCGAGGGTCGCCCGGGTCACCGCGTCGTCGATGCCGTGGTCGCGGTGGTACGCGGTGACCACGTCGACCAGGGCCAGGTACGCGTACACGTAGAGGTGCCGCCAGGCCGGGCCCCGCTCGCGGGGCAGGGCCGGGCCGGGCGGCAGCCAGTCGTGGCCCCCGAGATCGGCGCGGACCAGCGCGATCGAGCGGTCGAGCAGCCAGCGCAGCTCCGGGGTCCACAGGGCGGAGCCGGGGTCGGGCCAACCCGCCATGACCTCGGCGGCGTCGTCCGGGCGGACCCCGAGCCGGACGGCGGTGTCGTCCAGATCCACGCGGACGACCCTACCGACGGCCCGGTCGCCGCGACCGGCCGCGCCGGGGCCGGTCAGGCCGGCTCCGGCACGCCGCCGGGCTCGCCGTCGTCGGGCATCGGCTCGGTCGGCGCCTCCGGCAGGACGTCCGGCGTGTCCGGCAGCAGCTCCCCCGGGTCGTCCGGCACGTCCTCGCGTGGATCGATCGGTGGGTACAGCGCGGGGTCGAGGTCGGGATTCGTCATCGGCCCAGTATCCGACGAGATCGCCCCGACCGCCCGGGACGGCGTCGGGCCGGTCAGTGCACCGCCACGACCGCCGGCGCGGGCTCCAGGTCGGCGAGCCGGGCCGGTCGGACCACGACCAGCAGCACCGCCAGCGCCGCCGCCATGCCGCCGGCCACCACCAGGGCCATCGCCAACGCGCCGGTGCCCAGCACGCCCACCAGCGGCGCGGCCACCGCGCCCACCCCGAACTGCACGGCGCCCAGCAACGCGGACGCGGTGCCGGCCGCCTCGCCGTGCCGGGACAGCGCCAGCGCCGGTGCGTTCGGCATCGCCAGACCCGCCGCCGCCAGCACCAGCCACAACGACACCAGCAACGCGGGCAGCCCGCCGACGTCGGTCGCGGCGAAGACCACCAGGGCCAGGCCGGCCAGCGTCCCGGCGGCCAGCGAGGCGACCAGGATCCGCTGCGGCGAGAAGCGGCGCAGCAGCCGGACGTTGTACTGGGTCGCCCCGATCAGGCCCACCGCGCCCGCGCCGAACGCCAGCCCGAACTGCTGCTCGTCGAGTCCGTACCCCTGTTGCAGCACGAACGACGAACCGGCCACGTACGCGAACAGCGCGGCCATGGCGAGGCCGGCCACCAGGACCAGGCCCACGAAGACCCGGTCGCGCAGCAGCGATCCGTACAGCGCCGCGGTCGCGACGACGCCGCCGCGCCGGCGCCCCGCGGGCGGCAGCGTCTCCGGCAGACCGAGCGCGGCCACCACCACCAGCAGTACGCCGAAGGCGGCCAGCACGACGAAGACGCCGGTCCAGTCGCTCCAGCGCAGCACCCCGCTGCCGAGGGTCGGGGCGAGGATCGGCGCCGCCCCCATCACCAGCAGCAACCGCGACAGCAGGGTGGCGAACGCCGCGCCGCTGAACAGGTCCCGGACCACGGCCATCGCGACCACCGCGGTGGCGGCGACACCGAGGCCCTGCACCACCCGCAGCGCGCCGAGGACCGCGACGTTGGGCGCGACCACGCAGAGCGACGACGCGAGGACATGCAGGACGAGGCCGGCGATCAGCGGACGCCGCCGCCCGACGGCGTCCGACAGCGGGCCGATCAGGAGCTGGCCGAGGGCGAGCCCGGCCAGGGTGCCGGTGAGCGTCAGCTGGACCGCCGCCGAGGTGGTCGCGAAGTCGTCGACGATCGCGGGCAGCGCCGGCAGGTACATGTCGATCGTCAGGGGTCCCACCGCGATCAGCGAACCGAGGACCAGCACGAGCCGGGCCCGCTGTCCACGACTCATCAGGTCACCGGGCGTCCGGGCACCGGGCGTCGACAGCTTGTCGGGACGGACATCGGTCATCGGGAGACCTCCGCCCGGTCAGGGCGCGGCCGGGCGAGGTTCGGTGCGGTAGTCACACCTCGGTTCAAATGCGGTGGCGTCGACCTGATTCCCGGCTGGCCGAGAGGTAACGCGGGTCACTGTCGTCAAGGTCCGTAGACACTGTCTACGGAGGCTGGTAGACAGGGTCCATGCCGCCGCCCGACAGCACGCTCCGGGCCCGCCTGGTGCGGGTCGGCGTCGACCTGCTCGCCCAGGAGGGCACCGCGGCCCTCACGCTGCGCGAGATCGCCCGGCGGGCCGGCGTCTCCCACGGTGCGCCGCGGCGTCACTTCCCGACCCACCTCGCCCTGCTCGCGGCCATCGCCCGGGAGGGTTACCAGCAACTCCGCGCCGAGGTCACCGCCGCGATCGGCGACACCGGGCCGGATCCGTACGACCAGGTGCTCGCGCTGGGCCGGCTCTACCTGCGGTTCGCGCGCACCAACCACGGCATGTTCGAGCTCATGTTCCGGCACGACCTGCTGCGGGGCAACGGCATCGGCCTGCGGGACGCCAGCGAGGAACTCTTCGGCGTCCTGGTCGACCTCGTCGCCCGGGCCCGGCCCGAAGCGGCCGAAGCCCCCGCGCCGCCGGTCGTCGCCGGCGCGCTCTGGGCCAACCTGCACGGCATCGCCGAGCTGCGGCAGTGGGGCAGCCTCCAGACCATGGTGCGCAGCGACGACGTCGAACCGCTGCTGCGCGCTGCCGTGGCGGCCCACCTCGGCCGGCCCACGCCCGGCGTCCCACGGTGACCGGGACCGACCCGCGGAGGAATCACGTGCTGCTGCAGACCGGCACCCGGCTGGTGCTCGCCCCACTCGGCAGGATGGCCTTCCGGCCGGTCGTCGAGGGCCGGGACAACGTGCCGCGCCACGGGCCGGTGATCCTCGCCGCCAACCACCTGTCCTTCATCGACAGCGTGGTGATCCCGCTGGTGGCGCCGCGACCGGTCAGCTTCCTGGCCAAGGCCGAGTACTTCCGGCGGCCCGGCCCGCGGGGGTGGCTCACCCGCACCTGTCTCACCGGCATCGACGCCGTCCCCGTGCAGCGGGGCGGCCACCGGTCGGCCCAGGACTCGCTCCGGGTGGCGCTCGACGTGCTCGCCGCCGGGCGGGCCTTCGGCATCCACCCCGAGGGCAGCCGCTCCCGCGACGGGCGGCTCTATCGTGGTCGCACCGGCGTGGCGTGGCTCGCGCTGGCCTCCGGCGCCCCGGTGGTCCCCGTCGCCGTCCTCGGCACCGACCGCATCCAGCCGGTCGGCGCCCGACTGCCCCGGCCCGGGCGGGTGACCGTACGGTTCGGCACGCCCCTGCACTTCACCCCGCCGGTCACCGGCAGCAGCGGGCGGGCCCGGCGGGCCGTCACCGACGAGATCATGACCGCCATCCAGGAGTTGTCCGGCCAGGAGCCCGCCGGCTGCTACCTCGACCTGCCGTCCGAGGGATAGCGAACGTCTGGCCGCGCGTCGACCGCGCTCACCCGGTCGGATCGGCGCCCGCCACCGGCTCCGGGCCCGAGGCGCGGCTGACAGGTCGGCTGACCGCCCGCCTCAGCGGGCCGGCGCGGCGGTGCTCTCCCGGACCGTGAGGCTGGTCGCCAGCTCCAGACCGGTCCGCTGCGTCGGTTCGCCCCGCCCGAGCGCGAGCGCCAGCTCGGTCGCGGCCACGGCCATCTCGGCGAGCGGCTGACGCACGGTGGTCAGCGGGGGATCCAGCAGTTCGGCGATCGGCAGGTCGTCGAAGCCGACCACGCTCAGGTCGGCCGGGATCCGCAGCCCGCGTTCCCGCGCGGCCCGGTAGACGCCGACCGCCTGGAGGTCGTTGCCGGCGAAGATCGCGGTCGGGCGGTCCGGCCGGCCGAGCAGCCGCAGCGCGGCGGCCCGCCCGCCGGCCACGGTCAGGTCGGCGCGGGCCACCAGGTCCGCGTCGACCGGGAGGTGGGCGGCTTCCATCATCGCGCGGTAGCCGTCGAGCCGCGCCCGGCAGCAGAGAATGCGGTCTTGACCGCCGATCATCGCGATCCGGCGATGCCCCAGCCGGAGCAGGTGCCCGGTGGCGGAGCGACCGCCCGCCCAGTTGGTCGCCCCGACGAAGGGCACGTCTTCGGGCAGCTCGCTGGTGGGATCGAAGACCACGAACGGGATGCCGCGCGCCCGCAACTGGTCGCGTTGTTCGCCGGACAGCTGCGCGACGGAGACGACGCAGTCCGGACGACGGGCGAGCGTGTCATCGATCCAGTAGCGGACGCCGCCGCGCTCCGGCCCGAACTCGGTCAGCACCACGCCCACCCGGTGCGCCCGGGCCACCTGCTCGACGCCGCGGACGACCTCGACGCCCCACATGTGTTCCAGCTGGTCGAAGACGAGTTCCACCAGGTTGCTGCGGGTGGACGGGGTGGGCCTGCGGTAGCCGTACCGGCTGATCAGCGCCTCGACCCGGGCCCGGGTGTCCGAGGCCACTCCGGTCCGGCCGTTGATGACCTTCGAAACGGTCGGGACCGACACCCCGGCGGTCTCCGCGATGTAGGAGATCGTGACCGGCCGGCCCGGAGCCGCTGTGGCGTCGTCCGGCCCGATGGCCGGCGCGTCCGGCTCGGTCTGCGACAAGCTGGCTCCTCCCCCGGCCGACCCGCCCTCCGGGCGGCCACCCCTGCCCGGTCTCAGGATAGCCGTCCGTCCATGCCCGCCGGTGTCGCCGAGCGCCGCCGGTGCGCACCGGACGGGGCCGAAACTTTCCGATCGATCTCGCGCGTTTTCCGCGCCGTTTCGCGCCGTTGACGTCGCACGACGCCAAAGGCCGCCGCCGAACCCGCATCTTCATTGACCGTCATCAAAGAAACGCGTAGCGTTCGACCCGAAACTTTCCAGGGAGCCGGGAAGTTGCTGCCGCAGCGCGGCGATCGGCGGAGGCATCGGGCGGCGTCCGCGAGAAGCACTCCAGCGCGATGGCGTCGCCGGGTGGGCCGTGCGGCCACCCGGCGACGCCGGCGCGCCCCCACCCGTCCGGAACCGTTGGCCACCGGCCGCGTACGGGCGGACAACGGCAAGGGAGAACACGATGATCCTGCGCACCCGAAGATTCCGCCTCCGGGGCGGTCCGCTCGCCGGTGCCGTCGCGGCCCTGCTGGTGGCGTCGACGATGACGGCCGTGGGCGCCCAGGCGGCCGGCGGCTGCCGCGTGGCGTACGCGGTGCCGTCGCAGTGGTCGGGCGGGTTCACCGCCGCGGTCGACGTGACCAACCTCGGCGCACCGGTCAACGGCTGGCGGCTGGCCTGGACGTTCCCGTCCGGGCAGCGGGTCACCCAGGCGTGGAACGCCACGGTCACCGCGACGGGCGGCCAGGTCACCGCGACGAACGCCGCCTGGAACGCGACCGTGCCGACCGACGGCACCGTGTCGTTCGGCTTCAACGGTTCGTGGTCGGGCGTCAACACCGCGCCGACCGGCTTCACGCTCAACGGCGTCACCTGCGCCGGGGACGCCGGCGGCACGCCGTCCCCGACCGGCGGCCCGTCGACCACTCCGTCGACGAGCCCGTCGCCGACCGCCACGGCGTCACCGTCGACGCCGCCGAGCACCCCTCCCCCGGCCGGGAACCCGATGGCCACGGTGGCCGCGATGCAACCCGGCTGGAACCTCGGCAACACGCTCGACGCCATCCCCGACGAGACCGCCTGGGGCAACCCGCTCACCACCCAGGCGCTCCTGCGTCACGTGCGCTCGCAGGGCTACCGCAGCGTCCGGCTCCCGGTCACCTGGAGCAACCACCACGGCCCGGCGCCCGACTACACCATCGACGCGGCCTGGCTGGGCCGGGTACGCCAGATCGTCGACTGGGCGCTCGCCGAGGACCTCTACGTGATGATCAACCTGCATCACGACTCCTGGCAGTGGCTCAACACCTACCCCAGCGACCGGGCCGGCGTGACGAACCGGTACCGGGCACTGTGGACGCAACTCGCCACCACGTTCCGCGACCACTCACCGAGGCTGGTCTTCGAGAGCATCAACGAGCCCCAGTTCGCCGACACCACCGACGCGCAGGGCGACACCGCGACCCGGGAGCTCAACGCCGAGTTCGTCCGCCTGGTACGCGCCGCCGGCGGGGCCAACGCCACCCGGCTGCTGGTCCTGCCCACGCTGCACACCAGTGGCGAGCAGGCGCGGCTGGACGCGTTGTCCGCCGGCATCGCCGAACTGCACGACCCCAACCTCGCCGCCACCGTGCACTTCTACGGGTGGTGGCCGTTCAGCGTGAACATCGCCGGCGGCACCCGGTACGACACGAACGTGGAGCAGGACCTGGTCGGCACGTTCGACCGGCTGCGGGACACGTTCGTCGCCCGTAGCATCCCGGTCCTCATCGGCGAGTGGGCGCTGCTCTCCTGGGACCACACCCGGCCCGGCATCATCGAACGGGGTGAGTTCCTGAAGTACCTCGAAGCGGTCGGCTACCACGCCCGCACCCGCAACCTCACCACGATGCTGTGGGACGCCGGTCAGTTCCTCGACCGCACCGCGCTGCGCTGGCGCGACCAGCGCGTCGCCGACATGATCAGGGCGAGCTGGACCAGCCGCTCCGGCACCGCGTCCAGCGACCAGGTGTACGTGCCGCACACCGGCGCGATCACCGGCCGGGCGCTCACCCTCAACCTCAACGGCCTGTCGTTCCGCGGTCTCTGGCAGGGCGACACCCCGCTGGCCGCCGGCGCCGACTACACGGTCACCGGCACCACCGTCACGCTCACCCCGGCGGCGCTGACCCGCCTGGTCGGCAACCGGGCCTACGGCGTCGACGCCACCGTCGAGGCCCGCTTCTCCCAGGGTGCGCCCTGGAAGATCGACATCATCAGCTCCGACCCGCCCACCCAGGCAGCCGCCACCGGCACGACCAGCTCGTTCACCATTCCCACCCGGTTCCACGGTGACCAGCTCGCCACCATGGAGGCCACCTACTCCGACGGCAGCCCCGCCGGCCCGGCCAACTGGACGCCGTTCAAGGAGTTCTGGGGACACTTCCAACCCGACTACGCCGCCGACACCATCATCCTGAAACCGGAGTTCTTCGCCGAGGTGAAGGACGGCACCGTCACGCTCACCTTCCACTTCTGGAGCGGCGCGCGGACCACGTACCGGATCACCAGGACGGGCACCACGGTGACCGGCACCCCCTGATCGCCGGCCGGTGCCGCGGTGCGCGCCGCGGCACCGGCGGTCAGCCGAGGCCGGGCCAGGCGGCGAGGTAGCCGCCGCCGGTGCCGAGGGACGGCCCCGGACCACGCCAGAACCCGGCCTTGTCGACCTGCGCCACCGCCGCCGCGACGCCGCCGGCCGCGGCCACCCCCCGTACGGTCCCGGCGCCGCCGTCGGTGAGCACCACCCAGCTCAGCCGCCGCCGCAGGTCCGGGGCGAGCACCAGCACCCAGGCGTCCCCACCGGCGTACGGGGCCAGCCGCCGGCCGCCGAGCGTCACCCGGGACCGGTCGGCGATCTGGTACGCCGACACCCCGCCGGCGTAGATCCGGCCGGACTCGTCGGCGCCGATCGCGAGCGGCGTGATGGTGTTGCCCCGGTTTCCCTTGCTGTCGACGCGGCTGATCACCACCTGGCCGGCGAGCTGCCGCCCCGAGGCGGGGTCGAACCGGGCCAGATAGGTGTGGTGCGCGTTGCCGGTGTTGGTCGCCTGGCTGAAGTCGTCGGTGACCACGTTCGGCGCGGGCCGTCCCACGTCGGCGGCCGAGCGGGCGAACACGCTGTTCCCGCCGGCGGTCTCCCCGGCCAGGTAGAGCCGGCCGTCCCGGCCCATCGCGACGCGGTCGGCCCGGCTGTCCGCGCACAGGTCGCCCAGCCGGTCCGCCGGATGGTCGTACGCCCGCCAGCGCAGTCGTCCCCGCCGGTCGTAGGCGTGCAGATAGGCGATCTGCACCGGCACGCACCGCCCACCGGAGGTCTGCCGGAACCCGCTGACGAAGACCAGGCCGCTGCGGTCGTCCACCGCCACGTCGCTGACCGTGCGACCACTCGGGGCGATCCGGGTCAGCGTGGCGCCGGTCAGGTCGTACACCGTGACGGTGGCGCCGGTGACCGCCGCGACGGTGCCGGCGGATCCGACCGCGACCCGGCTGGCGGCCCCGCCGCGCTGCCACCGCGCCCGCCCGGCCGCCGCGTCCAGCAGCAGCACGCCCCGGTCGGTGGCCACGGCGATCTCCCCGCCGGTGCGGCGCACCTCCAGGTCCTCGACCGCGCCGGCCACCCGGACGGTACGTAGCAGCCGCCGGCCGGTGCCGTCCAGGAGCAGCACCGCGCCGGCGCCGCCCCGACCGATCGTGGTCGCCGGTTCGCCCGGCAGGCCGGTGAACCGGCCGCCGACGACGAGCTGGCAGGTCGGGCCCACGTCCACCGCCGTCGCCGCGCCGCCGGCCCGTCCCAGGTAGGAGCCGGCGGTCGGGTCGAGCCGGCTCGCCGACCGCGGCGCCCGGCCGGGTGCCGGGCAGTCGAGCGGCGCGGGGCCCAGCCCGGCCCGGCCGCCACCCGGCGCGCCGGTGGCGTCCGCGGCCGAGGGGTCGGGCGCCCCGGCGGTCGGCGCGGTGGTGGTCGGTGCGGTGGTGGTCGCTCCGGTCCGTGGTGCCGGGTCCGGGGCACAGCCGGACAGGAGGAGCAGCAGGCCGGCTCCGGCCGCCGTCCATCGGCGGCCCCGGGGGATCGTGGGCACTGTGGTTCCTCCCTCGGCCGCGACGCCGCCCCGGGGCGCTCCCGCGGCGACGCGCAGACTAGCAACCCCCGGCGGCACGGACCGGGTGGCCGGGCCGCAGCACCGCTCGGGGTGCGGGCGGGGCGGGCCGGCGGGCCCGGCCGAGGGGCGCGACCATCTGCGCTAACGTGGCCGGATGACCTCTCCAGCGACGCAGGCGCGGGGCCTGGAGACCCGGCGGCGGGTGCTCGACGCGGCGATGGCGGAGTTCGCCCGGCACGGCGTCGACGGCGCGCGGATCAACCGGATCGCGGAGCGGGCGCGGGCCAGCAAGGAACGGATCTACGCCTGGTTCGGCGACAAGGACGCCCTGTTCGACACCGTGATGGAGGTCGGGCTCGAGGAGTTGTCCCGGGTGGTGCCGATCACGCCCGACCTGGTGGACTACACGGTCCGGCTGCACGACACGTTCGCCGCCCGGCCCGACCTGCAACGCATCGCGGCGTGGGCGTGGCTGCACGAACGCGGGCGGGCCGAGCAGGTGTCGGAGAAGCGCGTGACCGGCTACCGGCACAAGATCGCGGTGATCCGGGACGCGCAGCGGGCGGGACTGGTCGATCCGGAGTGGCCGCCGCACCACCTGCTGGCCGCGTTGATCGCGGTGGCCACGTCCTGGCTCACCGCCCCGGTCGAGCTGCACCGGGCGCTCGGGCCGCAGCCCGATTCGGTCGACGACGCCCGGGCCCAGGTCCGCCGCGCCGCGCAGCGGTTGGTCCGTCCGCCGGGCTGACGTCGTCCGCGCGGGGCGTCGACCCGCGCGACGCGAATCGAACCAGACGGTTTGATTTTCCCGCGACCGGTGCTATACCTGAACCGAACCAACTGGTTTGATTTTAGGGAGGCGGAGCGATGCGCATGGTGCTGATGGTCCTGTCCGCGGCCGACCACTGGACGTTGCGGGACGGCACGCGGCACCCCACCGGCGTCTGGGCCGAGGAGGTCGTCGAGCCGCACCGGCTCTTCTCCGCCGCCGGCTGGCGGATCACCCTGGCCACCCCCGACGGCGTGCCCCCGACGGTCGACCCGCTCAGCCTGCGGCTGCCCGCGACCGGCCCCCGGCGCGCGCGCCGGCACCGCCGCTATCTCGCCGCCCACGCGCGGGAGTTCGCCCACCCGCGGAAGCTGTCCGAGGTGGACCCGACCGACTACGACGCGGTCTTCTACCCGGGCGGGCACGGCCCGATGGAGGACCTCGCCGTCGACCCGGTCTCCGGCGCGCTGCTGACCCGGGCCCTGCGCGCCGGCACGCCGCTGGCCCTGCTCTGCCACGCCCCCGCCGCCACGCTGGCGGCGACCGGCGAGGACGGGACGTGGCCGTTCGCCGGCTACACGATGACCGGCCTGTCGAACCGGGAGGAGCGGCTCAACCGGTTCGCCCGCAAGGCCCGCTGGCTGCTGGAGGACGAGCTGGTGGCGCGTGGCGCCCGCTACGTCAGTGGTCGCGTGCCGCTGCGGCCGTTCGTCACCGTGGACCGCAACCTCTACACCGGGCAGAACCCCGCGTCGTCCGCGCGACTCGCCCGCCGCGTCATCGCCGACCAGGAGGCGCGGCCCGCGCTCTCGGTCAGCGTCAGCCGCACCGTCGCGGCCGCCCCGGACCGGGTGTACGCGCTGGTAAGCGACGTCACCCGGATGGGCGAGTGGAGCCCGGAGACGTACGCCGCCCGGTGGCGGGAACCGGGCCGGCGGTTCACCGGCAGCAACCGGATCGGTCCGTTCTACCGTTGGCGCATGACGGCGACCGTGACGGAGGCGGTGCCCGGCCGGGTGTTCGGGTTCACCACCGCCTGGCCGTCGTCGTCCACCTGGCGTTACGAGCTGGAGCCGGTCGACGGCGGCACCCGGGTCACCGAGTCGATGACCCGGGCGACGCCCCAGATGGCGGCGGTCCGCGCCGTCCAGCGCCTGGTCGGCGTCGCGGACCGCACCGCCCACCTGCGCGCCGGCATGGCGACCACACTGGAACGGCTGGACGCGGCACTGCGCCGGGAGGACGACGGCGCGGACGGCGCGGCCCGGCCGACGACGGAAGGGAGCACCCGGTGAGCGAGGGCGCCTGGCAGCCGTTCCGGACGCCGCTGCACTACCTCGGGCTGCCGCGCAGCGTGATGCCGCCGATCTGGCGGGAACGGCGGGCCGGTGCCGAGCTGGCCGCCCTGCGGGCCGCGCGTCCCGCGCCGCCGACGCCGCCCGAGCCGGGGGCGCCGGTGCTGGTCGTGCCCGGCTTCGCCGCCGGCGACGACCGGGTGGCGTTGCTGCGGGACTGGCTGCGCGAGGGCGGGTGGGACGCCCGACCGACCGGGCTCACCGACGGCCGCCGCTGCTCCAGCCGGGACCTGGCCGTCGTCGAGGCGGCCCTGGTCCGCCTGCACACCGAGACCGGGCGGCCGGTCACCCTCGTCGGCCACAGCCGGGGCGGGATGTTCGCGAAGGCCCTCGCCGTCCGCCACCCCCGGCGGGTACGCGCCCTGGTCGCGCTCGGCTCGCCGCTGACCGACCCGTTCGGGATCCACCTGGCGGTGCGACTGCTGACCATGTGGATGGCCACCATGACCCGGCTCGGCCGCCGGGACTGGGTGCGCGACTGCCCGTTCGGCGACTGCTGCCGCGAGGTCCACGACGACGTGCTGGCCGCCGCGCCGCCGGGCCTGCCGTTCACCTCGATCGCCAGCCGCAGCGACGGCATCGTGTCCTGGCACGCCTCCCAGGACCCGGCGGCCCGCTGCGTGACGGTGGACAGCTCGCACGGCGGGATGGTCGCCCACCCGGGCGTGTGGGCGGCGATCGCCGACGCGCTGACCAGCAGCGACGCCCCGGGCCGGTCCCGGGTCGGGTAGCCCGGTCAGTCCGCCGGCCCGCCCCGGGCCCGGCGTGCGGCGGCCCGGAGCGCGTGGTCGATCTCGGGGTGCGCGTCCAGCCGCCAGGCCAGCGCCAGCGTCGCGGGCGGCGCCCCGCGCACCGGGACGTACGCCACGCCCGGCGTGGCCGCGGTGCGGGCCAGCAGGGACGGCACCGGGCAGCAGCCGACGCCGCCGGCCACCGCGCGCAGCAGCCCGGCGACGTCGGCCACGGGCTCCCCGCCGCCGACCGGCGCGTCCGGGGTGAGCCGCCACCCGGCGACGAAGGCGGCGTCGACGTCGTCCGGCAGCGGCACCTGCGGCTCGCCGGCGAGCTCGGCCACTGTCACCTCCGGCCGTCCGGCCAGGTGGTGCCGCGCCGGCACGGCCAGCAGCCGCCGGAACGCGCCGACCGGCTCCAGGTGGAGGTCGCGAACGGCGTCCGGCGTGTACGGCGGCCACAGGTAGCCGGCCTCGGCGGTGCCGTCCCGCAGTCGCCAGACGTGCTCCCGGAACGGCACGCCGGTGAGCGTGACCTGCCAGCCCGGCAGGTCACGCCGCAGCCCGAGGACGGTTTCCGCCTTCAACTCGTCGACGCTGGCGGCCAGCGTGGTGATGAGCAGCCGGCGGCCCGGCGCCGCGTGCGCGGCCCGGCGCGCGTCGCGGCGTGCCTCGGCGGCGAGGTCGAGCAGGGCGCGCGCGTGCGGCAGGAACGCCCGGCCCGCCGCGGTGAGCGCGACCTGCCGTCTGCGCCGGGAGAACAGCTCGACGCCGAGGTCGGCCTCCAGCGCCCGGATCCGCGCCGACAGCGACGGCTGCGCCAGGCCCAGCTCCTCGGCGGCGGCGGTGAAGTTCATCCACTCCGTGGCGGCGACGAAGGCCCGTACCCGCTCCAGGTCCACCGGCCCCACCCTAGCCAGGTCGGATAGGAGAAACCTCTCGACACCGCGCCGGCGTCTCTTGGACACCGGCGGTCCCGGCGGGTCATGGTCGTGGCGTGTCTTTCCTCATCATCTACGGAGCCACCGGTTACGTCGGCCGGCTCGTCGCCCGCCTCGCCGTCGACCGCGGGCTCCGCCCGGTGCTGGCCGGCCGGGACGCGAACCGGCTCGCGGCGCTGGGTCTCGACGCCCCGGTCCGGACCGCCGCGTTGGACCAGCCGCGCGCGCTGGACCGGCTGCTCGCCGACGCCTCGGTGCTGCTGAACGCGGCCGGCCCGTTCGCCCTGACCCAGCAGCCGTTGCTCGACGCCTGCGTCCGGACCGGAACGCCCTACCTCGACCTGTCCGGGGAGGCGGCGGAGTTCCTGACCGTGTGGCGGCGGGACGCCGAACTGACCGCCGCCGGAGTGATGGCGATGCCCGGCGTCGGCTTCGGTGTGGTGCCGACGGACGCGGTGGCCGTGCACCTCGCCCGGCGGCTGCCGACCGCCCGCCGGCTGGAGCTGTCGTTCGCCACCGTCGGCCGGGTGTCGCGCGGCACGCTCGACACGCTGACCGGGGGCATGGCGGACGCCGGGGTGCAGCGACGCGACGGGCGGCTGGTACCGACGCGCGCCGCCGTCGAGCACCGGTGGATCGGCGACGGCGCGACGCGTACCCGGGTGGTCACCAACCCCTGGCGCGCGGACGTCGTCTCCGCCGCGCGGTCCACCGGTGTCGCGGACGTCGCGACGTTCTTCGCCGCGCCCGCGCCGATCCGCCTGGCGCTACGCGCCGCCCCGGCCGCGCCGTGGCTGGTCACGTCGCCGGCCGCGCGGCGCGTGCGGGCCGCGCTGCTGGCCCGGCTGCCGGACGGGCCCACCCCGGCGCAGCTCGACGCCGGTCGCACGCTGGTGCACGGGCTGGTCCGCGACGACGCGGGCACGGTGGCCGAGGCGGTGCTGACCGGCCCGGACGCCTACCGGTACAGCGCCCACACCGCGGTCGAGTTGCTGGCCCGCACGGCGGCGGGTGACGCGCCGGCGGGCTACCGCACCCCGGCCGAGGTGCACGGCCCGCGGATCGCGTTGACCACACCCGGTACGACGCTGCGGGACCTGCGGTGACCGCCCCCGGATGGCCGCCCGGCCGGGATCCGGCACGTTCCCCCGTGCACACCCGCAACGAGGCGTTCGTGCCGCTGCCCCCGCAGGCGGTGTGGGAGCGGCTGGTCGACGCCACCGCCTGGCCGTCGTGGTACCCGAACGCGCGGCGCGTCGTGCTGACCGGCGCGCCGGTCCTCGGCCCCGGCGTCGAGTTCCGCTGGACGACGTTGCGGGTCCGGGTCCGGTGCGTGGTCGACCGCTGGGAGCCGTACCGGTTGCTGGGCTGGACCGGACGGGCGGTCGGCTCGTCCGGACATCACCGCTGGATTCTCACCCCGGTGCCGGGCGGGACCCGGGTGGTCACCGAGGAGACGCAGACCGGGTTGCTGCCGCACCTGGCCGCTCCGGTGCTGACCCGCTCCCTGCTGCGCTGGCACCAGCGCTGGCTGGACGGCATCGCGGGCTGACTCCGGCGCGCGAGCTCACCAGCGGTCGACGTGCAGCACCTCGTCGAGTGGCTGCCGCTTCGCCGGCCGGAACGTCTCGCCGGTGTAGTAGGCGGTGGGGATCAGGGCGGCCTGCCGGACCTCGGCCGGCAGGCCCAGCAGCTCGGCCACCTCCGCCTCGTAAGCCAGGTGCAGCGTGGTCCAGGCGGTGCCGAGTCCGCGGGCGCGCGCCGCCAGCATGTAGCTCCACGCGGCCGGCAGCAGCGACCCCCACAGCCCGGCCTGGTTGCCGGCCGCCAGCTCGCCGCCGCCGGAGAGCCGCAGGCACGGGATGAGCAGCACCGGCACCTGGCCCATCCGGTCGCCGAGCCACGCCACGCTCTCCCCCACCCGGCGCTGCACCGCGGCGCGCTCGGGCTCGTCGACGAACAACCGCGCCGCCGACCCTTCCGACGCCAGGTAGCTCTCGACCGCGCGGCGGTAGAACCCGCCGATCGCGGCCCGCACGGCCGGGTCGGTGACGACCACCCAGTGCCAGCCCTGCCGGTTGGAGCCGGAGGGCGCCTGTAGGGC
This sequence comes from Micromonospora sp. RP3T, assembly GCF_003027925.1. Classification (GTDB taxonomy): domain Bacteria; phylum Actinomycetota; class Actinomycetes; order Mycobacteriales; family Micromonosporaceae; genus Micromonospora. Next base: position 251,768 of record NZ_PYPS01000002.1, on the reverse strand, counting down.
GATCTCCAGGCACTCCCGGACGAGGTCCATCGGCACCGGACGGGTCAGGTCCAGGCGCTTACGCACGGTTCGGGTGGTGGTGAGCAGGTCGTCGGGGGTCAGTGGCAACGTCGGCATCCCGCCAGCGTGGCATGCAGTCGGGCCGGTCGTCCCGACGGGTGGTCAGCCGCCGGCGGCGACCGGCCGGATCACGGTGAGCACCGCACCCGCCGGGTCGGCGAGGGCGCACACCCGACCGGTCATGACGTCGCTCGCCGGCACCAGCACCCGGCCACCCGACCGGACGGCCCGCGCGGCGGTGTCGTCCGGATCGGTCACCGCCACGTAGACCATCCAGCCGGTCGGAAGCAGGTTCCGCAACGGCGGCGGCATCCGCAGCCGGCCGGCGGCCGGACCAGTCGGACCGGCGAGCAGGGCGTACGAGTCGTCCGGGGCGCCCGGCGGCACCGTGGCCCGCAGGCCCAGCGCGTCGGCGAGGAACCGGTCGGCCGACTCCGTGTCCCCGGTCATGTACTCGTACCAGCAGGGCTGGCCCACCCCGGAGGCCGCCGCCGGCGCGCCGGCCCGCAGGCGGAAGGCCGCGCCGAGCGGATCGCGCACCTCGTCGCCGGTGACCCGGGCTCCGGCCCGCTCGGCGGCCGCCCGGACGCCGGCCGGATCGGCCGCGCCGAAGACCGTCCACCACCGGGCCCCGCCGTCGCCGCGGCGCAGCTCGGCGGCGACCACCCCACCGGCGTACGCGGAGCCGCCGTGCGCGGTGGTGGTGAACGTCCAGCCGAACAGGTCACCGTAGAAGTCACGCGCCGCGTCGAGGTCGTCGGTGACGAGTTCGGCGCCGATGGGCGAAGCCGGGGCGAGGGGTGGGGTCACGGGGTCCTCCGGGTGCGGTCGGTCGGTCAGGGCTCGGGCGGCCGGACGACGGTCGGCACGACGACGGTGTCCTGCCAGGCGTGGGCGGTCCGACGCAACAGGTCGTCCAGGGGCGCGGGACGGCCCAGATGGTAGCCCTGCCCGGCGTCGACGCCGAGCGAACGCAGCGCCGGCACCAGGGGCGCGTGCTCGACCGACTCGGCGACGGTCCGCATGCCCAGGCCGTGCGCGGCGCGGACGACGGCGTCGATGAGGACCGGGTCCGCGCCACCGCGGTCCGCCTGCCGGACGAAGTCCCCGGCGATCTTCACGGTGTCGAAGGGCAGGTGTTTGAGATAGGCGAACGACCCGAAGCCGGCCCCGAAGTCGTCGAGGCTCAGCCGGCAGCCCGCGGCGCGCAGCGCGTCGGCGAGGTGGCGGACCGCGGCCACGTTGGTGATCGCCGCGGTCTCGGTGACCTCCAGTCCCAGCCGGTCGGCCTCGATGCCGGCGGCGCGCAGGGTCCGCACCACCCAGTCGCCGAACCCCGGTGACTCCAGCGAGCGGGCCGAGATGTTGATGTCCAGCCGGAGGCGGGCCCGGGTGGGACCCGGCGCGGCCAGGGCCGCCGTCGCCGTGGCCACCACCCAGCGGTCCAGGTCACCGATGAGGTCGTCGCGTTCCACGGTGGGCAGGAACTGCGCGGGCGACAGGGCCGGCTGCGCCCCGTCGCGCAGTCGGATGAGCAGCTCGTGGCTGATCACCCGGCCGGTCGACAGGTCGACGATCGGCTGCGCGTCCAGACTCATCCGGTTCTCGTCGAGCGCCCGGCGCACCCGGGTCGTCACGCTGATCCGGCGCACCGCGTGCCGGTACTGCTCGGGCAGGTAGAGCCGGGCCCGGTTGCGGCCGGCGCCCTTCGCCTCGTAGAGGGCCAGGTCGGCGTGCGCCAGGAGGGTGTCGCGGGTGTCGCCGGGCTGCCGGGCGGCGGCGCCGATGCTGAGGGTGACCCGCAGCCCGGCGCCGGCGGTCGGCACCGGGGCACGCACCACGGCGTCGCACATCGCCTCGGCGAACACCACGGCGCCCGCCGCGTCCGCCCCGGGCAGGACGACGGCGAACTCGTCCCCGCCGAGCCGGCCCAGCACGGTGCCGGGCGGCAACTCGTGCGCCAGCAGCCGGGCCAGCGCGCGCAGGACCTCGTCGCCCACCGCGTGCCCGTGCACGTCGTTGATGTCCTTGAAGTTGTCGATGTCGACGAGCAGCAACGCGCCGGTGCCCTGGTCGTCGGCGAGCAGCTCGTCGATGCGGGCCAGCAGGGCACGCCGGTTCGGCAGGTCGGTCAACGGGTCGCGCTCGGCGAGCCGGGTCAGCTCGTCCTGGACCCGGCGCATGTCGGTGATGTCGTGGGCGGTGCCGAGCACCCGCGTCGGTGCGCCGGCGTCGTCGGTGAAGACCTCGCCGTAGCACTCGAACACGCGCAGACTCACGCCGTCGGCGAGGAACATCCGGTGCGTGTACGAGAAGGGTTCGGCGGTGCGCAGCGCCGTGTCGAGCGTGCTCTCGATCATCGCCACGTCGTCGGGGTGCAGCATCCGGCGGTACGACCCGTAGTCGAGGGTGGTGCCGGGTGGCAGGCCGAACATCTGCAGCAGCACGTCGCTCCAGACGACCGCGTTGCCCCGCACGTCCCACTCCCAGGTGCCGACCTTGGCGAGCTGTTCGATGTGCGCCAGCCGCCACCGGTAGTTGCGTCCCCGCTCGCGCTCCTCGCGTTCGGCGCTGACGTCACGCACCTCGACCAGCCGCAGCCGCTGGCCGGCGTGCTCCATGCCGTGGCACCGCATCTGGAACCACCGCAGGGTGCCGTCCGCGGCGGGGACGGGGAGGTCGGTCATGCTCTCGCCGGGTGCCAGGCCGGCCAGCGGCAGCTCGTCCAGGCCCGGTCCCAACCGGTGACCGGCCAGGTTGCGCCACAGTGGCCGGCCGTCGGAGGCGAGGACCACCAGGGCCGTGGTGATGGTGTCGGCTGCGATCACCGACAGAGCGCTCACTCGGGATCACCCACTTTCTGCACCCACCGGGAGCCCGGTACGCGACGAGCGACTGAAGGTCATCGTGCCGCGACGCGGAGTCTATCGACGCACCCGGCCGGTCCGCCCGTCGAGCACCCCCTCCGGTAGCCGCATGACCCTGTAATCGTGTAATCATGTAATCACGAGCAAAGGAGTCGTCATGTCCCCTCGCCACACCCCACCCCACGCCCGACCCGAATCCACCGCCGACGCCACCGGCTGGATCACCGGCGTGACCCCGGACGGATGGTTCTCCGAGCCACCGCAGGTCGTGATCGACCGCGACGAGATCACCATCTGGGGCCGCCTGCCCGAACCCCAGCTCGCCGCCGACGCCACCGACGCCGACCGCGCCGCCGCCCAGGCCGGGCGGATACTGCGGTTCCGGGAGGACACCCGCGACGACCGCATCCGCGTCGCCCGCCAGGTCGAGCACCGCTACCAGCGCAAGGTGAGCTGGGGGGTGCGCTGCGGGGCGACCGAGCAGTTGTTCTCCCACCTCGCCGCGCCGGTGATGACCCGGCTCCGCCAACCGGAGCGGCAGATCCTCGACACCCTGGTGGACGCCGGCGTCGCCCGCTCCCGCTCGGAGGCGCTGGCCTGGTGCGTCCGGCTCGTCGGCCGGCACACCGACGACTGGCTGACCCAGCTACGACAGGCCATGACCACTGTCGACGACCTGCGCCGCCAGGGCCCCGACGGCGTCTGACCGGCGCGGTCAGTTCGTCGGCGGGCGGCGCGACGCCGTCCGGCGACAAGACTTACATCGATGTAAAGTAGCCGGTGATCCCCGTCCGTTCGAGAAGGGAGAACCATGACCAGGACCCGAAGGGCCGCCTCGGCGGCGGCCGCGGTGGCACTCGCCGCCGCGGGCGTGGTGTCCGCGGCCGGGCCGGCTCAGGCGGCGAACATCCAGTACTTCTCCGGCTACTCCACCGCCGTGATCGGTGGCGGCCCCGGGAACACCATCGAGGACGCCCTGGCCCGGGCCCAGGCCAACGCCGAGGCGAGCATGCACGCCTACGAGCAGCAGTTCGGCAAGACCTGTGGTGTCACCTACCGCGACGGCAACTGGCAGAGCGGCGGCGGGTACGGCGTGATCCTGGCCGACTACCAGATCACCGCCGACTGCGCCTGATCCACCGCGTGCCGGGCGGATTCCGGGTCACCCCGGTGACCGCCCGGCACGGGCGGCGCCCGCGTCGTGGCGGGCGCCGCCGTGGCGTCTCAGCGGGCGGCGGGGGTGCGCGGTCCGTCGCCGGCCGACTGCCGGCCACGGGTGGCCACGAGGCTCCAGCCGATGGAGACGGCGAGCGTGCCGACGATGACGCCGAGGGTCAGCGGGATGGGCAGCTTGCCGACCGGGGTCTCGGAGAGGACCAGCTTCACCCCGGCGAACGCGAGCAGGAACGCCAGGCCGTAGTGCAGGTGCACGAACCGCCGCAGCAGGCCGGCGAGGCAGAAGTAGAGGCTGCGCAGGCCGAGCACCGCGAAGGCGTTCGCGGTCCAGACGATGAACGTGCTGGTGGTGATCGCCAGGATCGCGGCGACGGAGTCGATCGCGAAGATCAGGTCGGTGGCCTCGACCGCGACGAGGACGACGAACAGCAGCGTCGCGACCCGCCGGCCGTCGACCCGGGCGAAGAACCGGTCGCCGTTGTAGCGGGCGTCGGTGGGGACGACCCGGCGGACGAGACGGACGACGAGGTTGCGGTCGGGGTTCATCTCGGCGTCGTGCCGGAACGCCATCTTCCAGCCGGTCCAGACGAGGAACAGGCCGAACACGTACGCGGTCCAGAAGAACGTCTCGAGCAGTTCCGCGCCGACGAAGATGAACACCAGCCGGAACAGCAACGCGCCGATGACGCCCCAGAAGAGCACCTTGTGCTGGTACGCGGCCGGCACGGCGAAGTAGGTGAAGACCAGGGCGAAGACGAAGACGTTGTCCACCGACAGCGCCTTCTCGATCAGGTACCCGGCGTAGTAGGCGCCGGCGGCCTCGTCGCCCTGCCACAGCCACAGCACCACGCCGAACGCCAGCCCGGCGGCGATCCAGACGGCCGACCAGATCGCGGCCTCGCGGAAGCCGATGACGTGGTTGTCACGGTGCAGGAACAGATCGACCGCGAGCATCGCGGCGATCACCAGGCTCAGGGCCAACCAGGCCCACAGGGGTACGGACACGGCGGGCGCTCCCTCCGACCGGGCCGGCGGGTTGCCGGCGAACGGGTCGAAGGTCTCCCCTGGCCGCCCGGCGGGTGCGGACGGCTCGCGTGGCCGGAGCCCGTGGGCGGGCTCGTCCTGACGGCCGACGCGTCCGGTGCGGGATGGGTACTCCCCCTCGAATTACGATCCATTATTCGGTAATCTGAGTTCGCATGTCAAGGGTCGGGACCGGTCCCGGCGACGCCTAGACTTGACGTCGAGGTGCATCGATGGACAAGGGCCCTGGGCGGCTGGCGTGGGACCGGCCCGACCCGAATCCGACGACCGGGCGCGACGAGCCCGGGCGACGTCCTCCGCTGTGGTGCGGGGTCCTGGGCCCGCCGCACGTACGGGTCGCCGGGACCGACGTGCTCGGGCCGGGCCCGCGACAGCGGGCGCTCGTGGCCGCGCTGGCGCTGCGGTACGCGGCCGGCGTGCCCCTGTCCGCGCTCTCGGCCCGGGTGTGGCCCGAGCGGCACGACGTGGACCGCGGCGCGATCCGCGTCCTCGTGCACCGGGTCCGGCAGCGGCTTCGGACCGCCGATCCCGACGCCGACGCCGGTCTGCGCCGCACCGCCGACGGCTACCGGTGGGACCTCGGCCCGGGGAGCAGCGATCTCGCCGACCTCCGTCAGCTCCGGGACCAGGCCCGCCGCGCCGAGGCGAGCGGGAACCTGGCCCGGGCCGTGGACCTGCTCGACCGCGCGGCGGCGCTGGTGCGCGGTGCGCCGTGCCAGGGCGTCTGGTCGGATCCGGGCCGGTGGCCCGAACTCGTGGCGGTCGGCGAGGAGGTGCGGGGACTGCGGCGGATGTCGTTCGACGTGCGCCTGCGGCTCGGCGACCACCGGACGGTCCTGCCCGACCTGGCCGCCCTCGCCGCGCAGGAACCCACCGCCGAGTGGGTGCACGACCTGCACCTGCGCGCGCTGTCGCTCGCCGGCCGGTACGACGAGGCCGTCGCCGCCCATCGGGCCTTCCGGCGGCGGCTGCGCGACGACCTCGGGGTGGAGCCGAGCGCCGCGCTGGTGCGGACGTACCGCCGGATCCTCGACCACGGCGAGCCGCCGGGAGGCTCGCCGCCGGCGCGCGAGGTGATCCGGGCCGGCGCGGACGACCGGTCGCCGCCGCCGGGGAGCCGGGCCGCGCTGCGGGCGTTGACCGAGGCCGGCGCCTACATCGCCGACCGGGGCGACTACCGGCGGGCGGCGCACTGCCTCACCGCCACCCTGCGGCTCGGCGGGGACCCGGCCGCCCGCGCCGAGGCGTTGCTGCGGCTCGGCGAGGTCCGCTACCACCAGACCGGCGCGGGGCTCGACGAACTGGCCCGCGCGGCGACGCTGTTCCGCCGGGAGAACCGGCGGCACCAGGCCGCCGAGGCGCTGTCCTGGCAGGCCCGGGTGCTCTGGCTCCGACCCGGGGACGGCGACTCCGCCCTGCGGCGGGTGGCGGAGGCCGTCGACCTGATCGACGACCGCGCGCCCGACCCGGCCGGCACGGCGGCCCTGGTCAACATCTGCGGGATCCTGGCGGTCAGCGACCGGGGCCGGCCGGCGCGGCGAGCGGGACTGCTCGGGCTGGCTTGGGCCCGGCAGATGTCCCTGACGCCGCTGGACCTGCGGGCCCGCGCCAACCTGGCGCTCGTCGACCTGGCCGCCGGACACGCCGACGTGGCCGCCGAACTCGCCCGCCTCACGCAGGCGTACCGGGACCGGCTCGGCTGGGTGCCGCCGACGCTCTGGGTCGCGCTGGCCGACGCGGAGGACCGGCGGGCGCGGCTCGGTCCGGCGGCCGGCTACCGGGAACTGGCCGTGGGGAGCATCCGCGGGCAGGACGCGACCGCCGACGTGCCCTGGCTGGTCGCCGAACGGGTGCGGGAGGCGTTCCAGCGCGGCCGGTGGACCGCGGCGCGCGGCGCGGGCGTCCGCTACCTGCGCGGCGAGCACCGCCACCACCGGATGGCCTCCGAGGTGCACGTCGTCCTGTCGCGCCTGGCCCTGCACCAGGGCGACCTGCCGGCCGCCGACCGACACTCCGGCGCGGCGGAACGCCTGGCGCGGCGCGACGGCGGGGCAGCGCTGCTCGGCCCCGCGCTGGTGCAGCGGCTGCGGGTGCGGATCGCCCTGGGCCGGCCGCGTGCCCGCATCACCGCCACGGCCGAGGAGTTGCTGGACCGGGTGCGTGGCGCGGCGCTCACCAGCAGCTTCGGCGTCGACCTGCCGTTGGCGTTGCGCGAGGCGGGCCTCGACGGGCGCGTCCTCGCCCGGCACGCGCCCGTCGATTCCCCGTGGCGGCAGGCGGCGGAGGCGGTGCTGGCCGGTGACATGGCACGCGCCCGGCGGACCTACCTCGCGGTGGGCAGCCGGGGCGACGCCCGACAGGCGACGGCGGCGGGCGGGTGACCCACCCGCCCGCCGCCGCCGGGACGGTCACCGGTCAGTTCAGGCCGGCGAAGTCGAACGGGATCGAGTTGCCCCGGGTCACGCTCTGGCCACAGGTGCCGGCCGAGTTCCAGACCTGCGGCGAGTCGTAGCGCAGCATCTCGAAGTGCAGGTGCGTGCCGCCGATGCCGGGCGGCGAGACCCCGCCGGTGTAACCCATGTAGCCGATGCCGTCACCACGGTTGAAGTACTCCCCCACCCGCATCCGGGAGACGTAACCGTCGAGGTGGCCGTAGAGGGTGCTCCAACCGTTTGTGTGCGTGATGATGACGAAGTTCCCGTAGCCGCCGGCGTCCCAGCCGATGTAGCTCACCGACCCGGCGTAGGCGGCCGAGATCACCGACCGGTAGTTGCCGGCGATGTCGTAGCCGTCGTGGTTGTCGTAGCCGGGGCACCGGTCGTCCACCTTGCTGGTGATCACGCCGGTCGCCGGCCACTTGACCGCGCCGTAGGCCGCCAGGGCCGGTGCCGGCGCGGCGCCCGCACCGAGGCCGAGGCCGCCGGCCACCAGGGCGGCGATCATGAGTACGCGGAGAAATGTCCGTCGCATGGAGAAGGTCCTGTCGTAGACGGTGGGAGTCCGAAGCGCGCGCCGCTGGACCAGGACAGTAACGACAGGACCGTTTCATCCCCGTTACACCGGCCGCGACCTGCGCCGGATACCGGTCAGCGACGCACATCGGACAGTCGGCGGCGCGCGGCGGTCGCCGTTCCTACCGTGGGCGCATGACCACCACGACGGCCGGCGGGTGCTACCGGGTCGGCGAGTTGCTGGACGCGGCCAAGGACCGGGGCCAGCTCAACGGCACACAGATCTTCGGGCTGGACGTCGCCGAGAAGGTGATCTTCGAGCACTACGTGGTGGTCACCAACCAGGCCGCCTTCGCGCAGGCGTTACTTGACGAACGGGACTGGCCCGACAGCGGCCGCAAGCGCCCCTACTGCGAGATGCTGGCCCGGCGCAACCCGCACGTGACGGTCGAGCAACTGATGGCCGAGCGGATGCAGTGGCCGGACATCGTCACCCACGACGGCGTCTCCGCCCCGCCGATCGTGGCGCTGGTCAACTCGCTCCTGCTGCACCCGGGCCGGCCCGGCGCGACGCGCCCCGCGCTCGCCCGCGGCCGGCACGAGTTCTACGAGATCAAGCCGGACTCCGAGACCGGGCTGAGCCGTGGCGTGGAGAAGCTGACGAACATCGTCGCGGTCTACCGGAAGTTCCGGCTGCCCTACCGGCCCGGCGCCCACTACCCGCCGTACGACCGTCCGATGCGGATCCCGCTGCCGGTCAACCGGGCGTTCGTCGCGCTGTGCGGCACGTTGCTGGCCCGGCACGGCATCACTGCGATCCGGCTGGCGCTCCAGGTGCGCCGGGAACGCCCGGGGTTGCTGCTCTACAAGATCTGCGTGGAGATGGACTCGGCGGACCGGCGCGCGCTGCGGACCCTGACCACCGCCCTGGCCAAGCACATCCTCGCCGTCTACGTGTACTGCCTGGCCCCGCACCGGTTCAAGGACCTCCGGGAGGAGTTGGGCGACACCTCGTACGAGGGCGACGCGGTGCCGCGCATCAGGTGCGCGTTCGACGTGATCGAACCGCTGCGGCCGTTCACCGCCCGCATCGACGAGGCGATGTTCCAGCGCGGGCTGGCGCTGCCCGGCGAGCAGTGGCTGCTGGTCTGCGACGAGACGGCGTACCGGCAGTTGGTGCCGCTGCCCGGCCCGACCGTGGACCGGCTGTGGGAGCAGTTCCGCCGGCAGGCCGAGACCTGGGCGGAGCTGCTGGGCGGCCGGCGGGGCGTGACGCTGCTGCGCCAGGAGGTGCTGGTGCGGATCGAGGAGATGGCCCGGCTGGCCAACGGCGCCGTGCCGGGGCTGAAGGAGTTCGCCGACAGGGTGCTGCGCTGGATCAGCGAGCACCCTTACCTGACGGTGGCGCTGGTGGTGGTGCCGGTGGTGGTGACCGGCGGCCTGGCGGTGGCGATCGAGGCGGGCCTGCTGGCCGGCGGCGCGCTGGCCGCCGCCGAACTGAGCGGTGGGGAACTCGTCGGCGCGAACATGATCGGCGGGCTGGGCCGGACCGCGCTCCCCCAGGTGGTCGTCGAGGCCGGGTCGGGCGCCCAGGTGGCCGCGGCGACCGCCAGCCGGGGCGTGGTGACCACGTTCCAGGAGGTCGCGCTGGCGCAGGTCGGTGGCGCGGGCGCCGCCGCCAACACGACGAGCAACGTGGTGCCGCTGCTGACCACCGCGATGCGGGCCGCCGCGCCGGTGGCCCGGAACGCCGCGATGGCGGCCGGCGGCATCGCCGTGCTGACGTTCTCCACCCAGGCGTACGCGGCCCCGTCCGCCCCGCCCACCGCCGCCGGGGCGGACCAGCCGCAGCCGCGGACGGAGGTGACCGCGCCGGACCCGAAGCGGCTGATCGCCGAGGTCTCCTCCGGGGTGTACCTGGTCCGGGCGCTGGCCGCGCACCGCGGGCCGCGGGACCCGGTACCGGGCGAACTGATCAACATCCACGACTACGGGCAGACCCGCGACGCCGGGGACCTGTCCACGTTTCCCGAACGTCCGGCTCCGCTGAAGGTCCGCTACCTGGGCCGGGTCTCCGTCCGCTGATCGAGAGGGTCCGATGGAACTCACCAACAGCAAGCGGGTGCTGCTGAAGGCCAGCTACGTGCAGACCGAGCTGTCCGACCAGGACCGCTCCCGCGTCCGGTCGGTCAGCGGCCGGGCGCTGGAGAAGGTCAACTTCGTCCGGGACCTGGCCCTGGGCGAGGCGGAACTGCGCACGTTGCGGCACGCGCTGCCCGAGGACCAGCACCTGCTCGACCTGGCGCAGGCGCTCACCGACCGCCCGGCCGAGCACCTGCTGACCGCCGGACGGATGGCGGCCCTGGACGACGCGACCTTCGTGCGGCTGGGGCAGGCGGTCGCCGGACTGCGGGCCACCCCGGCGACCACGTACGCGGTGGCCGCGTTCCAGCAGCGACTGCGCATCGCGCCGGTCGGGCGACTGCACCTCGAACGCATCGAGATGTGCCCGGCCGGCACCGAGCGGGGCGAGCTGGTCTTCACGGTCCCGATGACGCCGATGGAGACCGTGACCGTCTCGCACAAGGAATGGTCGATCGCCAAGGACGAGTACGAGCAGATCGTCTCCGACTACTTCGAGAGCTACAGCGAGCGCGGCGTGGTCGACAAGACCGACGCGTCGATCTCGACCGAGAACGAGTCGCGGCACACCAGCGCGTTCAACTTCGGTTCCAGCGTGAGCGGCGGGTACGGGCCGGTGACCGCGTCGGTGAGCGTCGGGCTGTCCACCTCGTCGGAGGACCGCGCCGCGGTGCGGGAGAGCGTGTCGAACGTCCGCGAGGTCACGCAGAAGGCGTCGGCGCGGGCCCGGCAGGAGCACAAGGTGTCGGTGAAACTGGAGTCGACGCGCGGCAGCGAGGACGCGTCCTTCCGGACCATCACCAACCCGCACGCCGACCGGGCGCTGCGGGTGGACTACTTCCGGATGATGCGCAGGTGGCGGGTGGACCTGTTCCGCTACGGGCTGCGGCTGACGTTCGACGTCGCGGTGCCGAACCCGGGTGCCCGGCTGTGGGCGCGGCACCGGGAACTGGCCGATCTGGACGTACGGATCCGAACGCCGTTCACCTTCGCCCTGTCCGTCGACGACATCACCGACACCGGTTGGGTGGCGCTGGCCAAGGAGTACGGGGTGGGGCTGGAACCGCCGCCGGCCGAAACCGTCAAGCTCCCGTACGCCCACCGCTTCGACGCGGGCAAGGACGTGGACGGCCCGATCGAGTTCACCGCGCCGGCCGGGTACGCGATGGACAGCGAGTTCCAGGGCGTCATCGAGTGGTGGGGCCCGAGCGGGACCCCGTTGATGCTCTGGCCGACCGCGGAGACGACGCTCCAGGTGCAGCAGCCCACCCCCGGCACGGGCGTCGCCCGGGTGACCGGCAGGGGTATCGCCGGCGGTGACAAGCTCATGATCACGTTCATGCGGACGGCCGAGTACACGATGCAGTTCTCGCTGGTCGCCGTCGCCCGGCGTACGGACCGGACGTTCCGGGACTGGAAGCAGCGGGTGTGGACCGTGCTGCGTGACACCGCCCTGGCCCGGTACCAGACGCAGCAGGCGCTGCTCCAGGACAAGCGCGACCGGCTGTGGATGCTGCTGTCCGGCAAGGACACCCTGACGCTGCGGCGGCTGGAGCGCGACGAGCTGATGCGTGGCGTGCTGACCTGGCTGATCGGGCCGGAGTTCGAGACCGCGCCGAGCGAGGTCGGCAGCATCGTCAAGCTGGCCATGGACCGCGACGCGGACGCCGTCGACACCCCCGACGACCGACCGCAGCCCGACCGGCGGCTCACCGCGGCCCAGTGGGGCACCGTGTCCGGGTTCGGGGACCTGGTGAAGTTCGTCCACCACGCCGTCGAGTGGGAGAACCTGCTGTACTTCCTCTACCCGTACTTCTGGGGCAGCGACGACCTGGCCCGGGAGAAGCTGCTGTTCGAGCACGCCGACCCGGGCCACCGTGACTTCCTGCGCGCCGGGTACGCGCGGGTGGTGGTGCCGATCCGGCCGGGCTTCGAGGAACGGTTCACCCACCTGCTCGACACCGGCAGCCCGACCGGGACGTCGCCCTACCTGACGATCGCGCAGGAGGTGGCCGCGTTCGCGCACACCAACTACGCCGGGATTCCGCCGGCCAACCCGGAGCAGCACGCCCGTCCGCTGCTCTATCCGCAGCAGCGCACCACGTGGGACACCATGCAGGTGGTGCTCGACGCGCTGGACCTGCACCGGCAGACCACCGGCAGCTATCCGGCGCAGCTCGCCGACCTGCCCGGCGGCCCGTACCTCGACGCCTGGGGGCGCGAGCTGGTGTACCGGCTGCCGGGCAGTGGCAACGACTTCGACCTGATCTCCTACGGCGCGGACGGCGAGCCGGGCGGCGAGGGCGTCGACGCGGACATCTCCGCCGCGGCGGGCGCCTCGCTCATGGCGACCTGGTTCGACTACACGCCGACCAGCGGCATCGACGTCGACGTCGTCTCGATCCCGCTCTGACCGGCACGCCCGGTGGTCAGTAGAAACATCCGGTGGCGGGCAGCGCGGAGGGCGCCGGGACGGCGGCGCCGTCGTAGACGGCCAGCAGGAGCTGCTGCGGGCAGCGGTTGGCGCCGTTCACCCGGATCTCCAGGTGCAGGTGCGGCCCGGTCACGTTGCCGGTGGCCCCGGTGTAGCCGACGACCTGCCCGGCGCTGACCCGCGCCCCGGCCGCGACCACGCGGGACGACAGGTGGCAGTAGAGGTAGTAGGCGCCGTCGTCGGCGGTGAGGCCGATGCCGTTGCCGCAGCTGCCGCCCGCGTAGCCGACCGTGCCGCCGGTGATCGCGTACGTGGTCACGCCGGTCACGGTGGGCAGGTCGATCGCCGGGTAGTCGTGGTGCGGATCGTCGTACTCCGACCGGGGCAGGACCGACCGGTCGATGATCGGCGCGTAGAGGCCCCCGCCACCGCCCCCGCCGAGCAGCCACTGCCAGGTCGTCGCGCCGACGGTGGTGCCGCCGGTGAGCCCGCGTCCGGTCTTGAAGGCGGTCACCGCGTCGGTGGTGCCGGCGCCCCAGGCCCCGTCGACCGTCAACCCGTACCCGTACTTGTTCAACGCGGTCTGCAGCGCGCGTACCGCGTTGTTGTTCGCGCCGGGGTCCAGCGTCACGACGAGCCGCGACCAGGTCAGGGCGCCGACGACGCCGTCGGCGGTGAGGCCGTTGGCGGACTGGAACGCCTGCGTCGCCGCGGTCGTGCCGGCGCTGAAGGCACCGTCCACGGTCAGCGTCTGGCCGTGGTGCCGGAGCAGGAACTGGGCCGAGGCGACGTTGGCGCCGGACATGCCGGCGCCGAGGGTCGGCCAGGCCGGTGTGGCGGCCTGCGCGGCGGCCGGACCGACCAGGACGGCGGTCACGGCGAGCACCACCACGGCCAGTCGGCCGGTGAGGCGTCGGAGGGAAGTCGGCATCGGCGCTCCTCATCCAGGAGGTGACCGGCCGGTTCGCTGGCCCGGCCCGTCCGGTCCGGGACGGTCGCCGGACCCGGTGCCAGTATCACGACGACGATAAATATTTACAAGGGTTGAGAAAGTGTAAAAGGTTTTCGCCGGCGAGGACCGCGCGCCGCCCCACGGACCACCGGGTGGGTCCTACCCGAGCCGCATCCGCCCGGCGGCGCGGTCGGCCGCGTCGGGCCCGGCGAGTTGGCGCAGCAGCAGCAGACCGTCGATGAGGGCGATGGCCGCCTCGGCCTCCGCCCGTCGGTCGGCGACGCCACTCCCGACGCTCGCCGGGTGACCGGGCCGGCCGATTCCCGTCCTCCATCCCGCCCGGTGCCGCCGGGCCGGCGCCGCAGCCGGAGTGAGCCGGCGCCCCGGCTACGCCGGCACCGCACCCCGCAGCGCCGGCCGGGTCAGTGCAGCCGGGTCTTCCAGTCGCTCGGCACCCGGCCCTCGGGACCCGGAGCCGGCTGGTCGAGCGGACGGGCGTGCGGCTCGGCCAGCTTCGGCCCGTCGGCGTGGAACTGGTCGCGGGAGTAGTCCCAGAACCACGACTCGCCGGGCTCGAAGCTCTGGACGACCGGGTGGCCGGTGGTGGCCGCGTGCGCGGTCGCGTGCTGGGCGGGCGACGAGTCGCAGCAGCCGACGTGGCCGCAGGCCGCGCAGCGGCGCAGGTGGAACCACCACCCGCCGGTGGACTCGCACTCGACGCAGCCCGGCCCGCTCGGGGGCTGGGCCGGGTCGATCGCCACGGTCTCGGCCGGTGACGCCGGCTCGGGCTGGTCGTCCACGATGTGTTCCTTCCGATGTCCGTCGGCACTGCGCCCGCGTTCCCGGCCCGCAGGTGATCCAGGGTACCGACGCCCGGGGCGGCCTCAGACGACCCGGATCGCCCCGGCCGGGCAGAGGTCGGCGGCGCGGCGCACCAGCTCGGCGTTCCCTACCGGCGGGGCGGCGGCCAGCAGCAGCACCAGCCCGTCCGCGTCGTCCTGGGTGAACACCTCCGGCGCGGTGAGCACGCAGTTCCCCGAGCCGCAACAGGCGTCCCGGTCCACCTCCACCCGCACCGTCCGCTTCTCACCGACGGGGCGGTCGGCGGCGGTCACCAGGTCACCGGCAGGGCGTCGAGACCGAAGACGACCGAGTTGTCCCGGGTGGTCAACTCCTCGGGGGCGGCCGTCACCCGCAGGTCGGGAAACCGGCGGGCCAACGCCGCCAGCGCGATACGCAGCTCGGCGCGGGCCAGCGGCTGCCCGATGCACTGGTGCACCCCGAACCCGAAGGCCACCTGCTGGTGCGCCTGCCGGTACGGGTCGAACCGGTCCGGGTCGTCGAAGACCTCCTCGTCCCGGTTGGCCAGGGCGATCAGGACGATCACGCCCTCGCCGGCCCGGATCGCCCGACCGCCGATCTCGACGTCCTCGGTGGCCACCCGGAACAACCCGGTCCGCACGATGCTCAGGTAGCGCAGCAACTCCTCCACCAGATCCGCCGTGCGGTCGGGGTCGTCCCGCAGGATCGCGTACCGGCCGGGTTCCCGGGTCAGCAGCAGGACACTCAGCCCGATCATGTTGGCGGTGGTCTCGTGACCGGCGATGAGCAGCAACAGCGCCATCCCGACCAGTTCGCCCACGTCGAGTTCCCCCGGCTCGACCCGTTCCCGGATCAGCCGGCCGAGCAGGTCGTCCGACCCGTCGGGCCGGGCCCGCTTGGCGTCGATCAGCGCCCGGAGGTAGGCGCGCAGCTCCCCGACGTCGTGCTGGATCCGTTCCGGCGGCATCCCGCGGTCGAGCAGGGTGCGGCTGCGGGTCTGGAAGAAGTCGTGGTCGGCATAGGGGACGCCGAGCAGATGGCAGATCACCATGGACGGCAGCGGCAGGGCGAACGTCGACACCAGGTCGGCCGGGGGGCCGGCGGCGGCCAGAGCGTCGAGCGACTCCTCGACCGTACGGTCGATCAGCGGCTCGATCCGACGAACGTTCTTGATCATGAATTCGGCGGTGAGCATCCTCCGCAGCCGGGCGTGCTCGGCGCCGTCCATCTGGAGGAACCCGCCCTTGTTGTCCTCGGCCAGGCGGGGCGGCAGCGGGCGCAGCAACGGGAAGCCGGGACGGTTGACGTCGGAGCTGAAGGCGGGGTGCCGCAGCAGCCGGCGGACGTCGGCATGCCGGGTGACCAGCCAGGCCGCCGCCCCGGTGGGCAGGCGCACCCGCCTCACCGGGCCGACGTAACGCTGACGTTCCGCCTCGTCCAGCGGGGCGAACGGACCTCGGGTGGGGTTGACCGGCGGCCAGAGCGGCAGTTCCGCTTCCACGGCACTCATCACATGGACCACCTCCGACAACAGCGTTGAGTAGTCACATCGGTGCGCTACGTTACCCATCGGTGAAGGTCGACACAATCCCCCACGGTCGGGACCCGGCGCGGGGTCAGCGTGCGCTCCGTACCGGGCCGTGGGCGGGGCCGAGCAGCGCGCGGATGCTCGGGCGCACGTCCCGGCGGTGCGGCTCCGGCGCCGGTCACCGGCACGGCAGGTCAGGGCGTCCAGCGTACGCCCGGGTTCACCCGCCCGGACCAGTCGAAGACGGCCATGTTGTCCCACTGGTTGCCGGTGCCGTTGATGTCGGCCGGGTCCCAGCCGTTGCCGCGCACGGCGTACCAGGTCGGCTCCCAGTAGAAGACTCCGATGGCGCCGGCGTTGCGCGCGGTGTTCTGCACCCAGTCGAACTCCTGGGCCTGCCCGGCCCAGGTGGCGGCGATGCCGTCACAGGTCGCGTCGCCGACGGCGTTCGGCTCGCCGTCCGCGTCGTCGCGGGTGAAGGGGTACGCGGTCTCCACGATCACCACCGGCTTGCCGTAGCGACCGCGCAGGTCGACGATGTTCCGGTAGAGGTTCGCCAGCGTGCCGTGCCACATGCAGTAGTACGACAGGGCGGTGACGTCCCACTGCACGCCCTGGGCGCGGATGCCGTCGTAGAACCAGCGGGCGTTGGCGTTGCTGTCGGCGTCCGCGGTGTGGATCATCACCGGGATGTCGCCGCCACACGCCTTGGTCGCCTGGTAGCCCTGCTTCAGCAGGCCGGCCAGCGGCGCGAAGTCGTTGTTGACGACCTTCCCCTCGTTCCACAGCATCCCGACGTTGATCTCGTTGCCGATCTGCACGCTGTCCGGCGGGGTGCCCTGCGCCCGGAGGCTGGCGCAGACGTCGTAGGTGAAGGCGTACACGTCGGTCCGCAACTGGCTCAGGCTGTGGCCGGCCCAGGCGGCCGGCTTGTACTGCTTGCCGGGGTCGGCCCAGGTGTCGGAGTAGTGGAAGTCGATGAGCACCTTCAGGCCCTTCGCCCGGGCGGCGCTCGCCTGGGTCAGCACCCGGCTCTTGTTGTTGTAGCCGCTGGCCGGGTTGTTCCAGACGCGTAGCCGGACGTAGTTGACGCCGACGGACCTCAGGATGTCCAGGGGGTCGCGGGCGACACCGGCGGCGTCGTAGTACCTCGCGCCCAGGTCCAGGCTGCGCTGCAACGAGGAGACGTCGGCGCCCCGCATGCTGAGCGTGTTCGCGGCGGTGGCCGGCGCGGGCGGGCCGCCGAGCGTGGCGGTGACGGCGAGGACGCCGGCCGCGACGGCCGCGGCCAGGGCCCGGGGGCGGCGGTGGGGTACGGCGGCACGGTTGCGCACTGCCCGGCCCCTCACGCGCCGACGGCGCAGGGGGCGCCGTTCAGCGAGAAGCCGGTCGGCGCCGCGTCGCTGGCACCCCACCGGCCCTGAAGGCCGAAGGTCGCGGAGCCGTCCGGCGCGAGCGTCCGGTTCCAGTCGACGTTGCGGGCGGTCACGGCGGCGCCGGTCTGCCCGAGGGTGGCGTTCCATCCCGAGGTGACCTGCTGGTCTCCGGGGAAGGTGAAGGTGACGGTCCAGCCGTCGATCGGCGCTGCCCCGGTGTTCCGGACCGTCACGGTGGCCACGAATCCGCCCGGCCACTCGGACTCGTTCCGGTAGCTCACCCGACAGGTCGACGACGGCGGGGTGGGCGGGGTGTCCGCCGTGGGCAGGGTGACGGTATTGGACGCGATCGACACGTTGCCCACCGCGTCCCGGGCCCGCACGTAGTACAGGTTGCGCAGCGGCGTCGACGAGGGCAGCGCCGCCGTGTAGGTCGTGCCCGCCACGGTGGCGACGCGCGTCGAGCTGAACCAGCCGTCGAAGCGGTAGACGTCGTATCCGAGCACGCCGACGTCGTCGGTCGACGGCGACCAGGACAGTGCGGCGGTCGTGCCGGTCACCTCGCCGACGGTCAGGTTCCGGGGGGCGCTCGGCGGCGTGGTGTCCGGGCCGGTGTCCGTCACCGGGGTGACCACGGTGACCGTGTCCGACGAGCCGGAGCGGTGTCCGAGGCTGTCCCGGGCGGCCACCCGGAACGAGTACTGACGGCCCGGCTGGATGTAGCCGGTGATCGTGGTGGTGGTGACGTCACCGACGCCGGCGCTGTAGAGGACGTCGTCGAACGGCTGGTAGTACGTGATGTCGTAGCCGGCGACGGGGCAGCAGCCGGGCGCGGCGGCGGTCCAGGTGAGGGTGACCGAGCGGGTCGTCACCTCGCTGGCGGTCAGGTTCGTGGGCGGGCTCGGCGGGAAGGGCGTGGTGCTCGGCGTGCTGGGCGCCGCGGCCGGATCCGGGGAACCGATCGCCGGTGTGGTGCCCACCGTGGTGCCGAGTACCGCGACCACAGGCACGAGGACGGCCAGCAGAACCGACCGTGGCCGGCGGAACAGCGCGGACGAGCAGACGCCTGTCATACCTCGACGATGCCCGCAGACATCGATGATCGCCAACATGTCCCACACCTCGGTCGATCTTGACCACCCGACCGCCCGGGGATAAGTTGAACACGTTCAAACAAGCTCGGGCGAGGAGGGGCCATGAAGGTCGTCATTCCTGGCGGCACCGGGCAGATCGGCGCCGTCCTGGATCGGGCGTTTACCGCCGACGGCCACGACGTGGTGCTGCTGACCCGCTCGCCGGCAGGGCCACGTCAGGTCCGGTGGGACGGTGCCACGCTCGGCGACTGGGCCGAGCGGATCGACGGCAGCGACGTGGTCGTCAACCTGGCGGGGCGCAGTGTGAGCTGCCGGTACACCGCCGCGAACCTCGACGCCATGATGCGCTCCCGGGTGGAGTCCACCCGGGTGGTCGGCGAGGCCATCGGCCGGGCGGCCCGACCGCCCCGGGTGTGGTTGCAGATGAGCACCGCGACGATCTACGCGCACCGCCTCGACGCCGCCAACGACGAACACACCGGCCTGATCGGCGGCGACGAACCCGGCGTACCCGGCTACTGGGCGTACAGCGTCCAGATCGCGCGGAACTGGGAGGCGGCACAGGACCAGGCGGCGACCCCGTACACGCGCAAGGTCGCACTCCGGTCGGCCATGGTGATGAGTCCCGACCGTGGCGGCGTGTTCGACGTGCTGAGCTGGCTGGCGCGGCTCGGCCTCGGCGGACCGGTCGCCGGCGGCCGGCAGTACGTCTCCTGGATCCACGACCGGGACCTCGTCCGCGCCGTCCGCTTCCTGATCGCCCGCGACGACCTCGCCGGGGCGGTGAACCTGGCCGCGCCGCACCCGCTGCCGCAGCGGGAGTTCATGCGCGCGCTCCGGTCGGCCTGGCGGATGCCGGTCGGCCTGCCCGCCACCGGATGGATGGCGGAGCTCGGCGCGTTCGCGCTCCGGTCGGACACCGAGCTGCTGCTGAAGAGCCGGCGGGTCACCCCGGGACGACTCACCGACGCCGGATTCACGTTCACCCACCCCCACTGGCCGGCCGCCGCCCGGGAGCTGGCACGACGGCGTCGCCGGGGGCAGGGCGAGGCGACGGCCGACGGCACCGGCCGTTCCCCGGCAGGTTGACTCCTGCCGGACGTCCTGCCTGTCCTCCCACATCGGACGTTGCTTGACTCGGCGTCATGACACACATTCGGAAAGCGATCGCCCGTACGGTGGTCGCCGGAGCGGTGATCGGCGCGACGGCGCTCACCGGACCCCTCGCCGGACACGCGGCGTCCGACCGGCCGGAGTCGGCCGGGACCCCCAGGACAATCCTCGACGTCATCCCGGCCCGGACCGTGGACCGGATGGTCGCCCAGGCCCCGCTCGTCGACGCCGCCAACGTCATCCGCACCGCTGTGGAGCGCACGCCGGCCCGCGGCTACGCCGGCATCGGCCTGGTCGACGACCACGTCACCCTGTGGTGGAAGGGCGCGCCACCCGCCGACGTCACGGCCGCCGTCACCGCCGCCCGCCGCACCGCGCCGGTCCAGGTGGCCGGCGCCACCTGGTCCCGCGCCGACCTGCGCGAGGCCGCCGCCCGACTCACCCCGGTGGTGGAGGCCGGCCCGGCGGGCGCCGGCCGCTCGGTGCGACTGCGCACCGACGGCAGCGGCATCGAGATCGCCGTCGACCGCACCCCGGGCGCCGCGCTGCCGAAGCTGCCGGCCACCGGCGTCCGGACCAGCGTGGTCACCCGCGACCGGATGGTGCACCGGTCGCGGGCCAACGACGCCGCGCCGTTCGACGGCGGCGCGGGCATCGGGTTCACCACCCCCGGGTGCACCGCCGGCTTCGGCGTCCGCAACGCGGACACCAACGCCGGCTACGTCCTCACCGCCGAGCACTGCGGCGCCGTCGGCTCGCCCTGGCACGTCGGCTGGAACACGTCCACCGGCACCGGCACGCTCGTCGGCTACGCGGTCGACAGCAACGACGACCACGACACGATGATCATTTCGACGTCCGCCCCCGGGGACCACATCTACGTCGGCGGCCAGCACGACGAGGTTCGGGCCCGGGTGGCCGGCTGGACCGAGGTCTTCCCCGGCCAACTGCTGTGCCAGTCCGGGTACACCTCCGCCGGCGCACTCGGCGGCCCGGTCTGCGACCTGCGGGTGGAATTCCACTACGACGACATCGAGGACCTCGTCGAGGCCACCCAGCTCGACGGCGACGAGGCGGCCCGGGGCGGCGACAGCGGCGGTCCGGTCTACGCCGTCAACGCCGACGGCACCGTGCTCGCCGCCGGCACCACCACCCGCTCGGCGGGCCCGGGCTTCGGCTTCCAGGACTTCGCCACCGCCCGCGACGACTACGGCAACCTCGTGCCGGCGACGGCGAGCGCCAGCACCTGCCGCGTCTCCTTCGTCGTCACCAACTCGTGGAGCACCGGATACGCCGCCAGCGTCACCGTCTACAACGACGGCCCGGCCGTCAACGGCTGGTCGCTGGGCTGGACCTTCCCCGGCGGCCAGGTCGTCCAGGGCCACTGGAACGGCGTCTTCCAGCAGACCGGCCCGGCGGTGACCGTCACCAACGAGGGGCACAACGCCGCCATCCCGACCGGGGGCGCGGTGAACGTCGGCTTCACCGCCGACGGCTCCCCCGCCGTGCCGGCGCCGTTCACGCTCAACGGCACCACCTGCAACTGACCTCGCCCACCGACCCGGGCCCCGCCGCACCGTCGGCGGGGCCCGGCCGTCGTGCCGGCCCGGCCCCGCCGGTCCGCTCAGGCCGGCCGGTTCCGCCGCACCAGCCCCTGGGCCAGCTCCCGGCGCAGCGTGGCGCGCAGCGCCCGCACCTCGGGGGCGTCCAGTTCGCCGCACCTGTCGAGCGCCCGCCGACGCAGCCGACCGGCGTCGTCGCCCAGGTCCGGGCTCGCGTCGGCCAGGGCCGCGAGCGCGTGCAGCGTCTGCGCCTCCCACCACGGGCAGGACAGCGCGGCGTACAGGGCCAGCGCCGCCCGCAGCGCGTCGGCCGCCGCCTTCGCCCCGCCCAACGCCCGAAGCGCGAGTCCGTACCGGTGCACGGCGTTGGCCTCGCTGAACGTCGCGCCGCACCGCTGGAACACCCGGCGGGCACGGTCGTACTGGTCGGCGGCGTCCCGCCACCGACCCATCCCGGCCAGGTCCGCGCCCAGGCTCATCATCGCGCCGGCCCGGGCCACCGCCGCGCCGGTACGGCTGAGACCGTTGCCCCGACCGTAGAACGCCAGCACCTCGCGGTGCACCCCGGCCGCCTCAGCGAACCGGCCGAGCGCGGCCAGCGCGGCGCCCTGCACGCTCGCCGCGCTGTACTCGCCGAGCGCGTACCCGATCTCGCGGAACAGGCCGACGGCCCGGCGGCTGTGGTCGATGGCCGGCCCGCCGTGCCCGGTCCGGACCTGGATCGCGGCGAGGTAGGTGAGCGCCCACGCCTCCTCGCGGCGGTCGCCGATCCGCCGGGCCAGGTCCAGTGCCCGGCCGAAGGCGGCCAGCCCGTCGGCGTTGCGGTCCCGGCAGAAGTACCGGGCCCATCCCAGGAAGTTCAGGAGCACGGCCTCGTCGTGCGGACTGCCGGCGGCCTGGGCCGCGGCCAGGCCCAGCGAGAAGATCTCGTCCCAGGAGTGCCGGTGGCTGTTGGCGTCGGAATACCAGTGCAGCGCCCGGGCGACCGCGACCACGTCGGCGTGCCGACCGCGCCGGGACGCGTCGCGCAGCGCCGCCAGCCAGTTGCCGGACTCCCGGTCCAGCCAGTACGCCGCCGCCCGGTCGTCGTCGAACTCCGAGTCGGCCCGGCAGGCGACCGGTTCGAACATCGCACCGGCCTGCCGGGTGCGCCACAGCAGCCAGTCGACCATCCGGTCGTGCGCCCTGGTCCGGGAGCCCCGGTGCTCCTCGGCGTCGAGGCGCTCGGAGGCGTAGAGCCGAACCAGGTCGTGGAACTGGTAGCGGTCCCCCACGGTCAGGAGCACCCCGGCCTCGACCAGCTCCTCCAGCGCCGCCGACGCGGTCTCCTCGTCGGTGCCGGCCACGGCGGCGACCAGTTCAGCGGCGAAGTCGGCGCCGGGAATCAGCGAGGCGCGTCGGAACACCCGTGCGGTCATCGGGTCCAGTTGCCGGTAGGAGACCTCGAACGCGGACCGGACGTCCAGGTCACCGGCGGTCAGCACGGTCAGCCGCCGACGCTGGTCGTGGAGCAGGTCGACGAGCCGGCCGACCGTCCACTCCGGTCGGCTGGCGAGGCGGTTGCCGGCGATCCGGAGGGCCAGCGGCAGCCGGCCGCAGAGCTTGACGAGTTGATCCGCGGCGGCCGGCTCGGCGGCGATCCGGTCGGCGCCGACGATCGCCGTGAGCAGCAGTCGACCGGCTGCCGGCGAGAGCAGGTCGAGCGGCTGCCGGACCGCGCCGGCCAAACCGGTCAGCGGACGCCGGCAGGTGACCAGCACGAGGCACCGGTGCCCGGCCGGCAGCAGCGGACGCACCTGGGCCTCGTCCGCGGCATCATCCAGGACCAGCAGCAGCGGCCGGTCCCGCGAAAGGGTGCGGAACAGCCCACCCCGTTCGGCCGGCGACACCGGTACCCGGCTGTCCGGTACTCCGAGCGACCGCAGCAACCCGGCCAGCGCCTCGGCCGGGTCGACCGGTCCGGCCGGTGGGCCGCCCCGCAGGTCGACGAAGAGCTGCCCACCGGCGAAGGCCGGACCGAGTCGTTGACCGGCCGCGACGGCGAGGCTGGTCTTGCCGATCCCCGGCGGGCCGTGCACCACCACCACCGAGGCGGTGTCCGGCCGCCCGGCGGCGACGTCGGCGGCCCGCGTCGCGAGCCGGTCCAGGATCTCCGCGCGGCCGGCCAGATCCGGCAGGGGCGCCGGAAGTTCCCCGGGCACGGCCACCGCCGGGTGGTCGTCCGGCCCGACCGGACGGGCGGACGACTGCCGCTCGGCCCTGGCCAGGGCGACGAAGCGGTCGCGGTCCGCCCCGGCCAGCCGCAGCGCGTCGGCGAGCAGCACCACAGTGCGCCGTTGCGGGTTGCGGACCCGACCACGTTCCATCTCGCGGATGCCACGGACGCTGGAGCCGGCCGCCTCGGCCAACTCCTCCTGGGTCAGCCCCCGCTCCCGACGGAACGCCCTGAGCACCGGTCCGAACCGGTCACGCTGCACCTGACTGGTCGGCATGTTCCCCCCACCATCCGACGCCCCACAGTGACGTAACGCGCATCGATGATCCCACGACAGTGACGCTCCGCAGGGCTCTGTGGACGGACTGTGATCAGTGCCATGTCAGGCGGCGCACCACCCGTAGCGCGTCCTAGGAACCTGGTTCACCTGCTGGCCGCTCGGCCGCAGAGCGTCGATCGGCGGGTCGTCGTAGGCTCGGCGGAACGCCGCCGCTGCGGGGCGTGATCGCCGTCCGTCCCGTTCGGACAAGGGAGATCCGGATGCACCTGCCTCTCGACGCACCACAGTCGAGCGCGCCGAAGACCGCCGTCCTCTGGGGTGTCTCCTTCGACGGCACGCCGATGTCCGGAGTCGTGGTCGAGTTCGTCAAGCTCGCCGACGTGTTCCGCCAACGCGGCCACCGCGTGCTGCTGGACATCGGGTACGACATCAAGGAGGACAAGAACCGCTTCTTCGAGCCCTACACCGACGAGGCCCGGTGCCTGCCGTCCTGGATCGAGTTGACCCGGGTGGACGGGCTCGCCGACGTCGCCGGCTACGACCCGGCGTTCGTCCGCGACACGCTGCACGCGGTACGCCACGGTGACCCCCTGCCGTCCCGGACCGACGCGGTCAGCGAGGCGATCGCCGACCGGATCGTCGCCACCTGGCGTCGCCACTCGGTGACGGCCGTGCTGGTGGAGAACGGCACGCTGCCGGAGAACGTCGCGTACACCAGGGCGCTGTACCGCGCCATCGAACGGTACGGCCGGGAGACGGGCCTGGGCACCTACGTGCTGTGGCGTGACCACGACCTGATGTGGACCAGTGAGCCGGCCAGCGGGAAGTACGGCGTTCCGCCCTACCCGCACGCGGTGCGCCCGGTCGACTCGCCGCACATCCGCTACCTCGCCCTGCACGAGCAGGCCCGCCGACGCACCCTGGACTGGTCCCCCGGGCTGCGGGACATCCGCGTGCTGCACAACTCGTTCCGGTTCGAGCCGGCCGAGCCGGCCCCGGTCGACCGCCGGTTCCGGGCGCACCACGGGATCCCCGACGACGCGGCAGTGATCGCGCGCTTCACCCGGCTGGTGCCGCAGAAGCGGATCGACCGCGACATCGACCTGCTCGCCCGGCTGATCCGATGGTTCGCCGACCGAGGGGTCGACCGGCCGGTCCACCTGTTCGTCGCCGGCGACCCCACCGAACACCCGGCCACGGCCGCGGCGCTGCGGGCGTACGCCGCACACCGGAAGGTCGCCCACCGGGTGGTCTTCGGTGGCCGGCTGGCGCCCCGGGACGTGCCCCCCGGCCCGGACCGCGGCCACACGGTGGCGGACCTGCTCGCGGAGGCCGACCTGACGTCGTTCCTGACCTCGTACGACTACGAGAGCTACGGCAACCCGATCGGTGAGTCGATCGCCTCCGGCGTGCCCTACCTGACCACCCGCTACCAGATGTACGACGCCGTGTACGGCAGCAAGGGGCTGCACGCGCCGGTGCTCGACGTGACGGCCACCGATGAGGCGCCGATCACCGACGCCTTCGTCGCCGAGGTCGCCGAGCTGCTCACCAATCCGGTCCTGCACCGCCGGGTGGCGGCGTTCAACCACACCCGCGGCAAGCGCTACTTCGCCGCCAACCGGGCCGCGGAGCTGGTGGACGAGTTGCTCGGCGCCGCGCCGGCGCCCGCCCGCCGGCCCGGGCCGGCGGCCCCCGAGGTGTACGGCCGGGCCGGGCGGGCCGCCGTGCCCGCCCTGACGGCGGAAACCCGGATGACGGTCGTCCTGCCGGTGCTCAACGAGGCGGCCAACCTCGCCGCGGTGCTCGGATCGCTGGCCGGCCAACGCGGGCCCGACGGCCCCCTCGACCGGGCGCTGTTCGACGTGCTGCTGGTCGACAACAACTCGACCGACGACACCGTGGCCCGGGCCCGCCGACTGGCCGCCGCCCATCCGGGGTTGCGCGTACACGTCATCGGAGAGTCCGCGCAGGGCGTGTCGTGCGCCCGGAAGGCCGGCATGGACCTCGCCGCCGAGCGGGCCCGCCGACGCGACGCGGCCGACACCGGCCTGCCCCCGTTCTACCTCGTCTCGGCGGACGCCGACTGCCGCGTCGACAGGTACTGGTTGTCGGCGCTGCTGACGGCGATGGACGGCGGCAAGGCCGCGATCGGGGTCTGCGACTACCACTACGACCCGGAGCACTTCACCGACCGGCCGTTGCTCTGGGACGCGATCGACCGGACGCTGCGGTGCCGGGCGGTGACGTTCGGCCTGTTCGGCGGCTTCCCCGACGGCAAGGGATTCGCGGTGGAACGGCAGGCCTACCAGCGGGTGGGCGGCATCGAACTGTCCTACCAGGTCAAGGACGGCCGGTTCGTCAACCACCTCTCCGACGACTGGGACTTCGGCATCCTGGTCCGGGCCAGCGGCGACGACATCACCTACGTGCCCCGGTCCCGGGTGGAGATCAACCCTCGCCGGGTCGACCACGCGATCGACGAGGTGATCGCCGGGCGGGCGTACGGCGCCGGCGGCATCATCACCATGCGCGACATCCGCCCGGACGCCGCCCACTCGCCGGTCGTCGACCTCACCGAGGACGAGGCGGTCCAGGCGTGGGAGTTCTCGATCAAGGACTTCGTGCCGAAGAACATGATCCTTCCGGTGCTGCTGACCCCGGCCCTGCTCCACGAACGCGCGGTGATCGAGTTCTTCACGCCCGCGCTGGCGGACCGGCTGGCGCGACGCATCGCCGAGATCAGGGCCGAGAGCCGGCTGATCGACTTCGTCCCCATCCACTCCTACAAGTCCCCCAGCTTCCGGCTCTACTTCGAGTTCGCCGAGGAGTTGTTCGCCCGGCTCCGCGCCACGGTCGGTCCGGACATCGGATATCCGCCGCCGCTGCCGGACTGCCTCCAGGAGATCCGGGAGGAGGGCGATCCGGGGCGGTTCCGCGACTTCGTCCGCCACTACTGCGAGGACCGCGAATCCGGCGCGGCACACGACTACTTCGGCAACGGAGGGGTGTTCTGATGAGCGACGCCTACCAGGACGCGCTGGCCTCGCTGTCCCGTCTCGACCCCGACCATCCGCGGCCCGCCGTCGTGGACGTGCTCGCCGCGCCGGAGAACCGCCGGCTGCTCGAGTACGTCGCCCTCGACCCGTTCGGGTCGCACGTCTTCCCCGGCGACATCCCGGACGCCCCCGTGGACTCCTTCCTCGACGACCTGAACGCGCAACTGGCGAACACCCGCCCCATCCACCTGTGGTCCTACATCCCGACGTGCAGCTATCGGTGCCGGTTCTGCCAGTACCCGGTGGTGCTGGTGAAGGGCGACCCGACGGTCACCCGGGCCAAGGTGGACCGGTGGGTCGACCTCAACATCCGGGAGGCCCAGCTCTGGCTCGACCGGGTGCCGAACCTCCGCGACGCGCCGATCGGCGAGTTCAACGTCTTCGGCGGCACCCCGTCCCTGATGTCGCTCGACGCGGTGGCCCGGCTGCTCGACTTCTACCGCGCCAACTTCGCCTTCGCCCCGGACACCGCCATCCGGTTCGAGGGCGACCCGACCACCTTCACCGAGCCGCTGTTGGAGTTCCTGCTGGAGCAGGGCTGCCGCAAGCTGTCCTGCGGGGTGCAGTCGTTCGACGACCCGGTGCTGCGGCTGTCCGGGCGGGAGCACGAGGCCGTCGAGTGCCGGGCCTTCCTGGCGAACACCCGCCGGCTCGGCTTCGACTGGGTGACCGTCGACCTGATGTACGGACTGCTCGACCAGACCGTCGACAGCGTGCGGCGTGACCTCGACACCGTCCGGGAGTACGAGGTGCCCGGCCTGGTCTGCACCAAGCTGCACCTGCGCTCGTACGCCGACACCCGCACCGGTGTCGCCGGTGACCGGCCCGCCGCCTGGCAGTTCGCCGGCTACCGGGACCGGCTCGCCGCCGCCGGCCACCACTGGCCCACGCTCGGCGAGCAGTACCAGATGCGCGACGTGCTGGCCGGTGGGTTGACCGCGGCGGGCTACCGGGAGCACCCGACCATGTACTTCCACCGGGCCGGGCACGCCCCGGAGACGTGGAAGGCCATCATGGTGGACCAGGACCGGCAGGACGCCGAGGTCGCCATCGGCCTGGGCGGCAGCTCCAGTTGCCGGCGCTCGGAGGCGATGACCGAGGTCAACGAGCGGCGTTACGTCGAGGCGGTGGAGGCCGGTGTGCTGCCGCTGGCCTCGGCCACCCGGTTCGGGCCACTGGCCAGCGAGTCCCGGTCGATCAAGATGGCCCTGTCGACGCTGCAACCGCTGCGGGACGACCTGCACCGGGACCGGTTCGCGGGCCGGTCCCTGTTCGACGAGCCGTGGGGCAGCGCCTTCGCCGCCCTGGAGCGCCGCGGCCTGCTCACCACGGACCACGACGCCGGCTCCGTCACGCTGACGTCCACCGGCGAGGTCCTGGTGGAAGCCGTCATGCACACCGAGTTCGGGTGACGCCTCACTGATCCGCGCCCCGACGGCGGAGCCCGACGTGCGACTGGACCAGGTACGTCACGCCGGCCAGGAGGGAGAGCACGCCGGAGAGGACCACGGCCCCCCGGTAGCGGCCGGCGGACATCAGGGTCCCGTAGGCGAGGGAGGCCGCGGCGCTGCCGGCGAAGATGCCCATCCGCTGCACCCCGTTGACGAACGCGCGGGTGCCCTGCGCGGCCCGACTGTTGGCGAGGTTGTCGAGGACCGGCATCTGGGCGTAGTGCGCCCCCTGGCGCAGCAGGTACCAGAGCACGAAGAAGCCGGCCGTGCCGGCGGTGGCGCTCAGGATCTGCAGGAACAGGGCCGCGATCATGGCGAAGCCGGCCACCCGGAGGGCGCCGCCGCGCTTCATCAGCGGGAACAGGACGAAGATGCCCAGGACGCTGGCCAGGCGGTCCGCGACCAGGAGCCACCCCAGCGACTCGGTGGCCAGGTGCAGATAGTTGACGGCCACCAGGTTGATGAAGCGGATGGCGAGGACACCGGCCCCACCGACGAGGACGGCGAGGACGAACAGGCCGGCGAGGTGACCGGCGTTGGCGCGCAGGGCCGGCAGCACCGGAGGGCGGGGCGCGCCGGGCACGACGGCCGGCCCGGCGTCGCGGCGCCACATCGCGATGCGGGCCACTCCGATCAGCACCGCCAGGACGGCAGAACACAGCAGGTCGAAGCGGTACCAGCCGGCGGTCTCCGCGCCGACGCGGGCGAGCAGCACGCCGGCCACGTTGCCGACCGCGGAGGCGGTCAGGAAGGCGACGAAGCCGGTGCGGAACAGCGCGAAGCGTTCCTGCTCGTCATGGATGGCCGAGGCGAGCACGGCGTTGACGCTGACCAGCATCAGGGCCGAGCAGACGCTGTTGAGGCCGAACAGCAGCAGGTGGGCGGAGAGGCTGTCGACGAACGGGATCGCCAGCATCGTGCCGGCGAAACCGAAGCTGCTGAGCAGCATCATCGGTTCCAGACCGAGCCGGTCGGTGAAGGCGCTCAGCGGCAGCACGATCACCGCCATCACGGTGAAGCCGACCGAGAAGACCTGCCCCGCGCCGGCCGGCGGGATGCCCACCTGCCCCAGGAACAGGGCGTAGTACATGTCGAACAGACTGGTCGCCAGGCCGAAGAAGACCTGGCTGAGCACGAAGCCGGTGCGGACCCGCCGCAGGTGGTGCTCGCGGCGGGTCACGGAACCGGTGTCCGGAAGCAGAGTCACCGAGCAGAGTCTCCCGTCAGCGGGGTGCGCGCCGGATGCGACGCGCCGAGCTCCCGCCCGGCCTTGGACACCAGGATGCCGTCGAGGTAGAGGTGGTCGAGTTCGGTGCGCACGAAGGTGCAGAGCGCGTGCAGCGGTGTCTCGACGATCGGCTCCCCGGCGTCGTTGTACGACGTGTTCAGCACGATCGGCACCCCGGTCAGCTCGTGGAAGGCGGAGATCACCCCGTGGTAGGCCGGATTGTCGTGCGCCGAGACCGTCTGCAGGCGGGCGGTGCCGTCGACGTGCGTGATGCTGGGGACGCTCTCCCGGCGGGCCGCGACGACCTGCGGGACGAGCAGCATGAAGTTGCTGTCGCCGGTGAAGTCGAACCACTCCCCCGCGTGCTCGGCGAGCGCGGACGGGGCGTACGGGCGGAACGGCTCCCGGTGCTTGACCACGTTGTTCAGGTAGTCGCGCATCGCGGGGTGCCGGGGGTCCGCCAGCATGCTGCGGTTGCCCAGCGCGCGCGGGCCGATCTCGGAACCGCCGGAGAACCACCCGACGACCCGGTGCGCGGCGAGCAGCTCGGCGACGTCCCGGGGGCCGGCCTCCCGCGAGGTCAGCTCGACCCCGGTGTGGTCGGCGACCCGGCGCACCGCGTCCAGCACCTCGTCCCGGGAGTACGACCGGCCGAACGACGCCGTCCGCATCACCGAGGGACGCCGGTTGCCGAGCAGCTCGACGCTGCCGTAGAGGGCCGCGCCGATCGCGACGCCCGAGTCGCCGGCCGCCGGCGGGATGAAGAGGTCACGGAACGGCGACTCGGTGCGGACCCGCTCGTTGGCGACCGAGTTGAGCATGACCCCGCCGGCCATGCAGAGGTTGGCCGAGCCGGTCAGCTCGTGCGCCACGCCGGCGAGGTGCAGCATCGCCCGCTCCAGCTCGGCCTGCACGTGGTGGGCGACGTCCTCCGCGAACGGCGACTGCCAGCGCAGCGGGTCGGCCGGGTCGTAGTCGGCGCCCTCCTCGGCGAGCAGCCGTTGCCAGATGTCCTCGAGATCCTTCTGGGCGGAGCGGATGTCGAACCCGTCCAACGTCAGCCAGTCACCCCAGTCGGGACGCGGCCGACCGTAGGGCGCCAGCCCCATGGTCTTGCCCGCCTCGGGATAGCCACCGCAGCCGAACACCCCGAAGTCGGGGGTGCCGTACCGGGTGACGAAGCCCAGCCGGACGGTGAAGAAGTCGTAGAACAGGCCGAGGCTCAGGTCGGAGTAGTCGGCCGGGTAACGGCAGGCGGTCACCGGCGTCAACCGGTCGCCGTCGCCCCGGAAGAGGGTGTGCTTCTCGATGGTGCCGTCCGGGAACCGGGCGCCGGCCTGGTCCACGACGAGCACGGCCGCCTCGTCGTACCCGGACGGGTGGTAGGCGACGGCGGCGTGGGCGCGGTGGTGGCCGGGCAGCGGCAGCGCGCGGACCTTGCTCTTGTCCTTGATGGGCAGCTCGCGCAGGATGCGGTGGACGGCGCCGTCGCCGAGGGGTCGGTTACCGACCACGAGGTCCACGTCGTCGATCCCGGCACCGACCGCGTCGAGGCAGTAGGCGATCGCTTTCATCGGCAGGGTCTTGGTGAGGCGTTCGAAGTGGCCCTGCACGAGGAAGCCCTCGGAGTGCTTGATGCGGTCCAGGCGCTCCTCCTCGACGGCGACGGCGATCTCGCCGTCGCGAACCAGGCAGGCGGAGCGGTCGTGGCTGAGGTTCAGACCGAGCACGAGAGACATCGGACTCCATTTCCTGTGTCGGAGCGGTGCGGGCTGGTCAGGGCGTCGTACGGCAGCGGTCCATCGCCTCGGCGAGGCCGTCGAGGATGCGGACCGCGTCGTCGCGCAGCGTCAGCGGGTCGGTGGTCCGCAGGAAGAGCAGGCCGGCATAGCCCAGCACGCCGGTGTTCGGGTGGTAGCGGGGCATCGGACTGCCCGGCTCCTGGGACTGGCCGCGCACCAGCTCGACGCTGGTGGCGGGCGACACGAGCGACGACCAGTCGACCCGGTCGGGGTCGAACGGCGGCAGGACGGGCCAGGGCTTGCCCGCCGAGTCGGACGCGATGACCGAGAGGGACGCGGCGGCGCAGGTGGCGTCCGAGGGCAGGAGCAACCGCCCCGGCAGCTCGGGCCGGTCGCCGAGCGCGGCGGCGTGCTGGAGGGCGACGAGGTCGACGCCGTAGACCTCGAGCAGTTCCCGGGTGACCGCCGCGCCGCCGGCGCGGGCCGCCGACTCCAGCAACCGCACCGTGCCGTCGGCCATCAGTTTGAACTCGGTGTGGGTGGCGCAGGTGTCCAGGTCCAGCGCGTCGACGGCGCGGCGGGCGACGTCCGCGATGCGCTGTTGCAACTCCGGCGCCAGCACGCACGGCGCCTGGTTGCTCAGCTCCACGTACACCGGGATCGTGGGCAGCCGCGCGGTGATCGCCAGGGGGTGGTAGGTGCCGCCGGTCACCAGCCCTTCGACGCTGAGGTAGTCGCCGAAGCCGGGCTCGGTGTACCAGCCGTCGGTGCTCGACTCGATGACCTCCTCGGCCAGGAACCGGGGTCCGCTGGAACTGCCGTGCTCGTACATGCCCGATCTCCTCGCGGCGTCGACGGCCGCCGCGAGTTCCCGCCACACCGGTTCGACGTCGTCGCCCGGCTCGATCGTGGCCTGCCCGATCGAGCCGGCGCCCAGCACCGACTTGACGATCACCGGGCCGGTCAGCTCGGCGCAGGCCGCGGTCAGGTCGTCGAGCGAGTCGACCGGGCGGAACGCCGGGTTCGGCACCCCGGCCGCTTCCCAGGCCCGGCGCATGAGCAGCTTGTTGCGGGAGGTCGCCGCGCCCGGACCGGGCCCGGGCAGGCCGAGCCGCCGGCAGGCCGCCGCGGTGGGCACCACGCAGTACTCGGAGAAGGTGAGCACGGCGTCGGCGCGGACGGCCGTGGCGTGCGCGACGATCTCGTCGGCCAGCGGGGCGTCCGGCCGGGCGTGGTGGAGCCGGCGGCACAGCCGGAACAGGAGTTCGCGTTGCCAGGGCTGGGGCTCGCCGACCAGCAGCACGTCGACGATGGACCGGCTGGTCAGCCTCGGCAGCAGGTACTCCAACGCCGGGCCGCCCTTGCCGTACACCAGCAGGGTCACTGGTTGCATGCGTCATCGCTCCTGTTCGCGGGGGCCGACCGGGAGAAGCCGGTCGGCGTCTGCCAGAGATGGGTACGCAGGGACGTCCGCATGGCCCGCAGCTGCCCGTCGATGGTGTGCAGGTCCTCGCGGCTGGGGCGCCGCGGCGCCGGCCCGAGCAGGGGCAGCAGCACCTCCACCGCTTCCAGCAGGCACAGCACCGCGTCCCGCTCGGCGGTCACCGGCCCGGCGTGCACCGCCACCGTCAGGCGGCTCAGGTGCCCCAGCAGGTCTGCAGGACCGCCGTCGCGCTGTCCAGTTTCATCCGGGCCTGCTGCCACACCAGGCTCCGCGGCGACTCGAGGACGGCGGCGGACACCTCCTCCCCCCGGTGTGCCGGCAGGTCGTGCAGGAACACCGCCTGCGGCCAGCGGCTCAGGAAGGCCTCGTCGACGTGGAAGGGCCGGAAGGTCTGGCGCCACAGCGGGTCCTCCTTGACGGTTCCGGTGGTCTGCCACCGTGTGGTGTACACGCAGTCGGCGACGTCCGGCAGGTCGTCTCGTTCGTGGGTCTGGCGCACCCGGGCGCCGGTCACGGCGTCCGCCGCCGCCGCGGCCAGGGTCGCGGCGTCGAGGCCGTAGCCCGGCGGGGTGTGGAGGGTCAGCTCGGCGCCCGGGATCCGGGCCAGCGCGTACGCCAGCGCGGAGGCGGTGTTGTTGCCCTCGCCGACGTACACCACCCGGATGCCGTCCAGCGGGCCGAGGTGCCGTCGCAACGTGGCCAGGTCGCACACCGCCTGGGTGGGGTGCTCCTCCCGGGCCATCGCGTTGATCAGCGGCAGGTCTCCGACGTCGCGCATCCGGGCCAGCTCGGCGACGCTGCGGGTGCTGCGGATCACCACCCCGTCGAGCATCAGCCCGAGGATCCGCGCGGTGTCCTCGGCGGACTCGCCGGTGTTTGTCTGCAGGCTCTCCGGCCCGTAGGGCAGCACCCGCGCGCCGAGTCGGAGCGCCGCCACGCTGAACGCGGTGCGGGTCCGGGTCGAGGTGCGTTCGAAGAGCGTCGCCACCACCGCGCCGGTCAGGCTCGGCGGCACCGCGGCCGGGTCGTCGGCGACCCGAACGGCGGCGTCGACCAGGTCGGTGAGCTGCGCGGCGGTGAGGTCACGCAGGGAGATCAGGCTGCCCCGACGGCCGGTCATCCGAGGTCCACCGTCGACCCGAGACCGGCGCGGACGGCGTGGCGACGCACCGCCTCGATCAGGGCGACGTCGAGCACGCCCATCCCGAAGGGGTTCACCACGGTGAAGGAATCCGTGCTGACGAGCCGGTGCCGGCCGGTGACCAGACCGCCGATGGTGCCGTCGATCGGCCGGCCGGTGGCCGAACCGGGGCGGGTGACCCGATCCTGCGCCATCAGCGCGCCGAGCGGGCGCCGGGGGTTCTCCGCGACCAGGTCGACGTCGTCGACGTAGAGGGCGCCGGCGGCGAGCAGCGCCTCGGCGGTCAGGTCGGCCAGCGACACGTTGACCACCAGGGCGCCGGCGGGTATCCACGCCGGTGGCAGGTAGCCCGCGTCGGCCGTGGTGGTGGCGATCGTCACCTGGCTGGCCGCGACCGCGGTGGCCGCCTCGGCGGTGACGCGTACGTCCAGCTCGGGGCGGAGCCGGCGCAGGCGTTCCGCGAGGCCGTGGGCGGAGGCGCCGACGCGGTCGTGGAGGGTGACCCGGGACAGTCGCGGGAGGGTCTCGAGGAGCAGGGCCGCGTGGGTGCCGCCCTGCGCACCGCAGCCGAGCACGGTCAGGCTCTCCGCGTCCGCGTGTCCGGTGAGCTCCACGGCGAGGGCGGAGACGGCAGCGGTGCGGACGGCGCTGACGATCCCGACCTCCACGACGGCCATTATCCGGGCGGTCTCCGGGTCGAAGCAGAGTCCCACGCCGCCGGCGCGTTCCAGTCCGGCCTCCGGATTGGAGACACTGGCGTTGATGATCTTCATGCCGTAGGCGCCCGGCACCGCGCCGGGCATCCCGATGGACCGGGTGTACGCGCCGCGGCTGTTGTCCCAGCGCAGGTACGCCTCGCCGGGCAGTACGCACCGTCCCGCGTCGTGGTCGGCGAGGGTAAGCCTCACCAGCGCCACCACGTCCAGCGCGTCGAGGCAGCGCAGGACGTCCGCGCGCGACAGCACGGCGACACTGCCCGGCCCGCGGAGCCCGGGCAGCCCGGCCGTGAACCAGCGGTCGACGGAGGTGGTCACAGGAGTCCCTCCTCGTGGAAGGCGTCGAGCCCCTCGGGGAGGTCGAGGACCCCGCAGGAGCGGAACAGTCGGACGGACTGGACGGCCTGGTCGCGCGTGGTCCGACGCACCGACTCCGGTGGGTAGACGTCGCGGACCACGTCCTCGACCTGCGTGGGGGTGAGCCCGGCGGCGGCGAGGTTGGCCCGGGCGGGCCGCAGGTCCGGCCGCAGGCTGTGGCCGATCAGCCGGGGCAGACAGCGCGCGGTCTCCCGGCGGGCGGCCGGGTCGAGCCCGGACCACACCTCGCGGAACAGGTGCGAGAAGAAGACATGGTGCCGCCCCTCGTCCCGGGCGTGGTCGCGGACCGTCTCGCGGACCAGCCCGACCAGGTCCGGGTCGTTCGGCAGCTCCGCCAGCAGCGTCGTCACCAGCGTCTCGAAGACGACGACCTGGAGCAGTTGCGGCAGCGTCCCACGGTGCGGCATCGCGCCGGAGGAGATGTCGTCGAGGCGGGTCAGGAACGGGGTGAAGTCGTACGGCAGCGCCTCGACCCGGCTCGCGGACTCCAACTGCCGCACCACGTCGAACGAGTAGAGCGCGTGGTACGCCTCGTCGCAGTAGATCTTGAACGCGTCGAGCCGTACGTCCCGGCGCAACGGCGCGTCCACCCGGCCGTTCGCGAGCATCTCCGCGGCCCGGTTGACCACCCTCGTCTCGAAGTGGGCGGTGAACGCGAAGTAGTGGTAGGCGTGCCGGGCCACCAGCGCGGTCCGGGCCTCGTCGGCCAGGCCGGCCACCAGCTCGTGGTCGAGGTAGGGGATCAACCTGGCCGGGAAGAGCACCCGGCCGCCGTCCATCTCGTCGGCCAGCACCCGGCGCGGATCCACCCGCACGCCCGCCCGGTCGAACCAGTCCCGCAGCGGATCGGCGTTCACGCGGTGCTCCATTCCACCGGACCGCGGACGACAGCCGGCGGGTCCGTCCGGAACCCGTGCGCCGCCCGCCAGTGCGGGGAGTACACCGTGTCCAGGTAGTTGCCGGCGCCGTCGGCGCAGACGCAGACGACGTCGGTCAGCCGGTCCCGCTCGATCAGCCGCAGGGCCGCCGCGACCAGCGCGCCCGAGCTGGCGCCCACCCCGATGCCGGTCTGCTCCAACAACCAGACGCAGGCGGCGACCGCCTCGGCGGGACCGATCCGTTCGACCGGTCCGTCGGCCGCCGAGACGAAGCCGGAGCACCTGCTGGAGCCGATCCCGGACAACAGTCGCGGACCGTCGGTGTGGCCCACCGCGTGCGAGCCCGGCACGTCGACCCCGACGACCGTCCACTTCGTGGCGCGGGCGGCGTAGCTGCGCAGGCCGGACAGCGTGCCGCCGGTGGAGACGGCGGCCAGGACGACGGTGTCGGCGGGAACCTGCCGGGCCAGCTCCGGCGCGGTGCCCCACTCGTGCGCGGCCGGGTTGGCGGGATTCTCGTACTGGTTGGTCCAACACAGGGTGGGCCGCTCGGCGAGCATCCGGTCGACCATCGCGAGGCGGCTGAGCAGGTAGCCGCCCCGACCGTCCTCGTCGGTGGCCACCACCACCGAGGCGCCGAAGCGCCGCATCTCGCGTACCGCGTAGGCCGGGGTACGCGGGTCCACGACCGCCGTGAACGGCACGTGCGCGGCGGACGACAGCGCGGCCAGGGCCACCCCGAGGTTGCCCGACGTGGACTCGATGATGCCGGTGACCGGGTCGACCTGGCCGGCCACGGAACCGAACAGGGCGACGGCGGTGCGGTCCTTGATCGATCCGCACGGGTTGAACGACTCGAGTTTGAGCCGCAGCGTCCCCTCCCGGCCGCCGGCCGCAACCGGCACGGAGACCACGGGGGTGTCGCCCACCAGGAGCGGGATCAGTCCGGGCGGTGGGGTCGGGACGGCGAGGTCGGGACCGGTCATCGGGTCACCGTGCCCCGACCGGCTCGGGCGCGTCCGGGTCCGGCGTCCCGGCCGCCCGACGGCGCCGGGCGTGGACCGCGTACGCCACCAGAACCCCCACCAGCAGCGGCACCCCGCTGAGCATCGGCAGGCCGAACGTGTCGCTGAACGCCATGGACACGAGCACCGCGGCCAGCACGACCATGGCCAGCACCACGGCCACTGTCAGTCCGCGGTCCGCCGGACGTTCCGCGCGCCGGTAGGCGAGGTAGGTGGCGAGGATGAGGATCCAGGTCAGCAGCGCACCCGACAGCGAGAACCCGATCAGCGCCAGGAACGCCCGCTCGGGGGCGACCGCCGCGAGCAGGGCCGCCAGCAGCAGCCCGGCCCCGGAGACCAGCAGCGCGGGCAGCGGCACCCCGCGCCTGTCGACCCGGCCGAACAGCCGTGGCGCCTGGCCGCTGCCGGCCAGTCCGTGCAGCGTCCGGCTGGCGACGTAGACGTTGGTGTTCATGGCGGACAGCGCCGCGGTCAGCACCACCGCGTTCATCACGTGCACCGCGGCCGGGACCCCGGCGATGTCGAACAGTCGGACGAACGGGCTGGCGTCCACCGAACCACCGGCCGCCGCCTCGTTCCAGGGCACGAGCGAGACGACGACCGCGGTGCCGAGGACGTAGAACAGCAGCAGCCGCAGCACCACACCGCGGGTCGCGGCGACCAGGTCCCGGCCGCCGGCGCGCGCCTCGCCGGCGGCCACGGCGAGCGCCTCGGTGCCCATGTAGCTGAAGGTCACCAGCACCATGGCGAGCCAGATGCCGCCCACGCCGTGCGGGGCGAACCCGCCGTGGTCGGTCCAGGCCGACAGGCCGGTCGCCGACCGGCCGCCGAGACCGACGAAGATGGCGACGGCCCCCAGGCCGACGAAGACCACGATCGTGATCACCTTGATCATCGCGAGCCAGTACTCGAACTCGCCGAACACGCCGACGGTGAACGAGTTGACCACCAGCACCAGCGTCGCGAAGAGCACCGCGGGCACCCACAGCGGCAGCCCCGGCCACCACAGCTTCAGGTAGATGCCGACCGCCAGCGCCTCGCTGCCGATGTTGACGACCCCGGCGATCCAGTACCACCAGCGCTGCGCGAACGCGGGGCCCGGGCCCAGGTAGCGCTCGGCCATGCCGCCGAACCCGCCCGCGTCGGGATGTGCGGCGATCATGCGGGTGAGCGCGTACGCGAGGGTCACCGCGACGGCGCCCCCGATCGCGTAGGCGACGGTGACCGCCGGGCCGGCGGTCGAGATCGCCTGACCCGAGCCGAGGAAGAGGCCGGTGCCGATCGCGCCGCCGAGGCCGATCATCCTCAACTGACGCCCGGAGAGCTCCCGCCGCAACGACGCGCCACCGGAGGTCGACTGTGCGGTCATGGCCTAGTGCTCGACAGTCGGCAGCAGGGGGCGACGGCCGGCGGAGGCCACGCCGGCGCCGACCGGGTCACGTTCCAGCGGCGAGAAGTCGTACCTGTCGAGCGGATCCCGCTTCAGGTCGACGATCCGCGAGTTGGCGTCCTGGATCCGGGCCAGGACCTGCGGGCTCACCAGACGCAACGCGATGCTGTCGGCGACCGGTACGCCCCTGTCGGTCAGGCGGATGGCGTCGTCGTCGATCCGGATCAGACCGTGCTCCCGGTACGGCGCCAGCTCGGCGGCGAAGTGCTCGGCGGGGTCGACGCCGTAGCGGCTGCGGAAGTCGTCGCGCCCGACGCCGCGCGAGCGCAGGTTGAACATGACCGCCCGGCGCATCCGCTCGTCGGTCGACAGGTGCACGCCGTGCCAGACCGAGGGGCGCCCCGCCTCGACCCGCTGCATGTAGCCGTCCATGGTGCAGTCGTTGTAGTACTGCGTGTTCCCGACATAGCCGAACCCGGAGACGCCGAACGGCAGCAGGTTGGCGTCCTCGATGGAGTCGTACTTGTTCTCCTGCTGGCGGGAGTGGGTGGCCGCCTTCGAGTAGTAGAAGAGCGGACCGCGCCGGAAGCCGAGCCGCCGGGTCAACGCCTCGGTCATGAAGTGCATGAGCAGCCGCTGCCGCAGGTCGGGGAAGATCCCCGGCTCGTTGCGGTAGTGCGCCGAGATCGGGTCGGCCTGCTTGAACATCAGCGGGAAGATGTTGAACTTGTCGACGCCGTACCCGATCAGGCTGGTCAGCGTGGTGTACCAGTTCTCCTCGGTCTGGTACGGCAGCCCGAAGATCAGGTCGACCGAGTGGTTGTCCAGGCCCCGCTCGTGCAGCAGGTCGAGCAGCCGGTAGACGTGGGACGCCTCATGCCCACGGTTGAGCTTGCGCAGCACCCGATCGTCCATGGACTGCACGCCGAAGACCCACCGGTTCACCCCGGCGTCGCGCAGCGCGTCGAGCCGGTCGGTGTAGTCGGGGGCGTCGATGACCGACGGGTGCAGCTCGAAGGTGATCTCGGCGGTGTCCGGGACGTCGATGTGCTGCCGCAACCGGGCGAAGAGCGCCGTGATCTGTGCGGCGGACAGGTAGGACGGGGTGCCGCCGCCGAAGTAGACCGTCTCCGCGGTGACCCGGTGCGGGAGCATGCCGGTCACGATCTCGAGCTCACGGTGCAGCGCGGCGAGGTACCGGGTCACCCGGGGCGAGTCCGGCCGGATCTCCTTGGCGAAATGGCAGAACGTGCAGCGCTGTTCGCAGAACGGCAGGTGCAGGTAGATGTTCGCGTTCCGGGTCAGGCCGGTGAAGGTTTCGGCCGGGGTGATCTCCCCCATCGCCTTCAGAGGTGGGTACGTGCCGACCAGATAATAGTTTTCGATCGGTTGCAGAATGCCGATTTCGGCGAGCTGTTCGATCGGCATCGCGGCCAGGCTGCGCTGAGCTTCCGCGCGGATTTCCGAAAAGGTCGGAAAGGATTGCGACATGGGTAAGCCTCCTCTTGTCCCGGACGGGCGGAACGGCATGTGTGGCGGCTTCGGTCATGCGGTGGCCGCCACCGCGATGTGGTGGCCGTACCTGCGAAAAAGCAGGAAAAGCGGTCGCCGCGGCGACCGCGCGGGGCGACGTCAACAGGTTGACAGATAGCTCAGGTCTGCCGAATGGCGTGGCTCATGCGCGAGAACCCCCGTGTCAGCGCTGCGTCGAGTTGCCGCGAAGACCTCGCGGCTCACTCTGGTGGCCGGGAAATAGTTAACCCCCATCCCTCGGCTGGTGTCAACGGAACTTCCATGATCCTTCGTCGGCATTGCCTCGGGCCACTGACACTTCCCCATCGAACATACAAGTCGGACATTGTCCGGACGCTCTTGCACCGGACCGGTAGTGTCGGCGACATGACAGATTCCCGCGATGCGGTACCGACGCCGATGCGCATTCTCGACCGGGCCGGGGTCACCTATGCGGTGGCCACGCATCGGGCCATCCGCACCCGCGACGACGTGGCGACGTTGCGCGACTTCCCGGTGGCCCGGTCGGTGAAGACCCTGGCCTTCCAGGGCCCACCGGACACCGTGGTGCTGGCGGTGCTGCCCGGGCCGGCCCGGCTCGACTACCGAGGGCTCGCGGAGGCCGTCGGCACCTCACGGTCGCGGCTGCGCCCCGCCGACCCGGCCGTGCTCGACGCGCTCGACATGGAGCCGGGCGGCGCCAGTCCGCTCACCGACGTCGACGGTGTGATCACCGTCTTCGACCTCGCGGTCGCGGACATGGGCCCCGTCTACTGCGGCAGCGGCCGCAACGACCGCACCCTCCAGGTCGACGGTCGCGACCTGCTCCGGCTCGCCCGCAACCCCCGGGAGGCGCCCATCAGCCGCGCCGCGGACTGACGCTCACCCGGGCCGGGCGAGGGCCGTCCGCCGGGCCATCGCGCCGCGCAGCGCGAAGGCCGCGGCAGCCGCCGCAAGGCCGGCCACGGCGCAGGCCACCCAGAGCGTCGTCGGCCCGGCCGCCGCCAGCACCGTGGTGCCGGTGAGTGGCCCGACCAGGCTGGAAGCGCCGTACGCCATGCCGAACAGACCGCTGTAGCGCCCCTCCGACCCCGGCGGGGCGAGCTCGGTCACCAGGGTCGGCCCGACCGTGGCCACGCCGATCTCCCCGATCGTCCAGATCAGCACCGCAACCGCGTAGCCGGGCACGGTCCGCGCGGCGGCCAGCAGCCCGAAGCCCAGCCCGGTGACAGCCAGGCTGCCGGCGTAGACGGTCGGCCGCGGCCAGTCGGCCAGCCGTCCGGCGAGCAGCGGCTGGAGCACCAGGATCACGATCGGGTTCACCGCGATGACCAGCCCGTACGCCGTGGGCGGCAGCCCCTGGTCGAGCATGGTCAGCGGCATCGTCACGTACGCCTGCACGAGCAGCACCGCGAACACCAGGAAGGTGCCGGTCACCGCCCACAACAGGGCGTCGGAGCCCGGGCTCGCCGGGCCGCCCCGACCGACGTCGGGGGCCGGCCGCCGCCGGTCGGGCGGCAGGAGTCGCGCCGCGACCAGCGCGAAGATCACGCAGCTCGCGGCGTCGACGGCGAACAGCAGCACGAAGCCGCGCGCCGCCATCAGGCCGCCGGCCAGCCCGGCCACCGCGCTGCCCAGGTTGACCGCCCAGAAGATCAGACCGAAGGCGCGCGCCCGGTGTTCGCCGGGGACCGTGACGACGACGAGCGCGGCGAGCGCCGGCCGGTAGAGGTCCACGGTGAGGCCGTAGAGCACCACGGCACCGACCAGCACGGGCAGGGTGCCGGCCCAGGGGATCAGCATCGCCGTCACCGCGGTGGCCAGCAGGCCGGCGACGAGTGTGCGCCGCCCGCCCCAGCGGTCCGCCAGCCAACCACCGAGCGGCTGGGACACCACGGCCCCGGCGCCGAAGCTCGCCAGCACCAGGCCGACCGTGCCGGGCGACAGACGCCACTGACCCGACAGGTACAGCGCGAGGAACGGTTGGATCAGGTAGCCGAGCCGGTTCACCAGGCTGCCCGCCCAGAGCACCCAGAAGGCACGCGGCAGCCGGCGCCGCCCGGTGGCGGAGCTGTTCTC
The DNA here is from genome assembly GCF_003027925.1 of Micromonospora sp. RP3T. Lineage (GTDB taxonomy): Bacteria > Actinomycetota > Actinomycetes > Mycobacteriales > Micromonosporaceae > Micromonospora. The sequence goes on along the minus strand of NZ_PYPS01000002.1, from coordinate 210,109 downwards.
CTCGACCAGGTCCGTCATCGCCGGACGGTCACCCGGTCACCGCCGGTGGACTCGAGTTCGCCGATCACCCGGTCGAAGAAGTCGCGCAGCTTGGCGCGCATCGGCGCGAACCCGGCCGGATCGGCGCCGGACACCCCGCGGATGTGGTTGGCCAGCAGGTGGTAGGTGTTCGCGCCGACGTCGAGCTTCTTGACCTCGTTGCCACGGCCGAGGCTGAAGACGCCGATGCCCTGGCCCTCGCCCCACCGGAAGATCTCGTAGAACGCCGCGCGGTAGACGTTCTGACCGGACGTCACCAGGGCGGGGTCGATGCCCTGGGCGAGGATGGTCAGCTCGGTGCCGGTCGGGTCGAGAAAGCAGAGCACGGCCTGGACGGTCGCGCCGTCGGCCCGCGACTGCCGCAGGAAGAGCCGCATGCGGTCGCGCAGCGGCGAGTCCAGGACCAGTTCGAGCGCGGTGGACGACAGGTGGTTGAAGCGGTGTCCGTACTTCGCCAGGTTGAGCGCGTGCAGCCGGTCGAAGTCCTTGAGCGCCGCGGGGTCGGCCGCCGCCCCGGCGCCGTCGAGGACGCGGTGGTCGTACTCGGCGGTCGCGCGGCGCACCAGTCGGCGCAGGTCCCGGTAGCGGGAGTTGCCCAGTTGGGCCCGCAGGTCGTCGTCGACGCCGGCGCGCACCCGGTACTGGGCCTCCATGAACCAGGGCAGCTCGAGGAAGCCGTCGCGGGCCAGCGCCGTGGTGTCGTCGGTGGTACGGATCTGCGGGTAGAGCAACCAGTCCGCGCCGGCCTGCCGGGCGCGGTCCCGATCGGTCCTGCGCCGTTCGTCGCCGGGCACCGGGATGTGCATCTCGTAGAAGTGTCCGGCCGGCACGAAAGCCGTGCCGCGATTGACGTCGTCGTCCTGCATTCCAACATCGGCGGTGATGGCCCACCAGTGGATTATCTTGTGCAGCGGCACCGCCGGCTCGGCAACGCCGTACATTCTGCAGAACATTTCCTGGAAAGCCGACCCGGCCGTTTCCCACATGATCAGAGAACCCTTTCTCCGTACACTTTCCACGGAGCCCCCGCCGCGCGCTCCGCGCCCATGATGTCAAACCACCCGCCGACCCGCGCACCCGCACGATGGGTGTTTCATCCGGCTATGCGGCTTTTTAGCTTACCGGTTGGGGTTTGCCGATCACGCTGGCGAACCTTCCTGAGCCCCGACTTCGAGCGTGCTGAACTGGCGAAACCGCTATTGCATAGATCAACGACTAACTGCTTCCCGACTGTCGGGTGGACGCCGCTGCCCTCGCGTGTCAGGATGGGCGAGCCGTCGCGGCGTTGACCGGAGTGGGACACGACGACGTTCCCCACGGTTTCGCAGAGCCAGATTACTCGTTCTGGCGGCCAGCCCTGCCGCCGAACGCGACAGTCACCACGGGGAGGGCGTCATCGTCATTCGACGTGTCCGCGGAATCCGGTACGACGAGGTGCAGGCCTACCAGCCGGCGGCCCGGGATGTCATCACGCAGGCCGAGGTCGACGCCGCCGTCGCACACATCACGAGGGAGCCGGGCGCCGAGTGCCTGCGGGTCGTGGTCTTCGGCGCCGCCGAGCTGGCGCCCGAGGGCGAACGGTCGCTGCGGGCCCTGACCGCCGGCCCCCAGTACCCGGCCACCGGCCGGCCCGGCATCGAGGTCACCGCGATCGTCCCGCTGCCCGGCGCGGAGGTGGAGGTCGTCACGCTCGACGCCGGCACCCGCCTGGTCCGCACCCACGAGGACGGGGCCGAGGTCCGACGGCTGGTGCACGTCGCCGCGCCCGGTCGCGACGGGTCCACGTTCGAGCAGGCGCTGGCGGCGTTGCGCGGGCTGGAGGCGGTGCTGTCGCGGGCCGGCATGGCTCCCGACCACATCGACCGGACCTGGTATTTCCTCGCCGACATCGAGGAGACCTACGGCGACCTGAACAAGGCCCGGGACGCCACGTTCGACAGGTGGAAACTCACCACCTACCCGGCGAGCACCGGCATCGGCGCCGGCCTGCCCCCCGGCCAGGCGGTGGCCGTGATGGCCGAGGCGGTCGCGCGGGACGGCGTGGCCGCGGCGACGCCGTTCGGCACCGACCTGCAGTGCGCGCCCTACGACTACGGTCCCCGCTTCGTACGCGCCAACCGGTCGCGTCGCAACGGTTGCCAGGTGGTGCACATCTCCGGGATCTCCAGCATCGACAAGCAGGGCGTCTCCCTGCCGCAGCACGACGTACGGGCCGCCGTGGACTACGCGATGGCCAGCTTCACCGACCTGCTGGCCGGCGCCGACCTGTCCCCCGAGGACCTGGTGAGCTGCTACGTCTACTGCAAGGACGCGGAGGCGCGCAGCGCCTTCGAGGCGCACTGCTCGGACGCCGGCCTCACTCTGCCGCACCTGTCGAACACCGTGGACGTCTGCCGTCCGGAACTGCGCTTCGAGATCGAGGGCCGGGCCGTGCGGCGGGAACCGGCATGAGCCCTCGCGTCGTCGTGCTGGACAACTTCGACTCGTTCACCCACAACCTGGTGCAGTACCTGGCGGTCGCCGGCGCGCGACCGACGGTCCTGCGCAACACCGCGGAGCTCACCGAGATCGCCGCGCGGCGCCCCACCCATCTGGTGCTGTCGCCCGGTCCGGGCTCCGTCGAGAATCCCGGTTCCTACGGCGTCTGTCTCGCCGCCCTCGCCCACTACACCGGTCGGATCCCGGTGCTGGGCGTCTGTCTCGGGCACCAGGCCATCGGCCGGTTCTACGGGGCGCGCACCACGCGACTCGGGGCCGTGCGGCACGGCCAGGTGTCAACGATCCGGCTGCGCCGAACCAGCCGGCTCTTCGCCGGGGTGCCCAGCGGCTTCCCCGCCATGCGCTACCACAGCCTGGCGATCGCCCCGGCCACCCTGCCGGCCGACCTGAGGCTTGTCGCCAGCGCCGACGACGACGAGTGCGTGATGGCCGTCGAGCACGCCAGGCAGCCGGTGTACGGCGTCCAGTTCCATCCGGAGTCGATCGGCACGCCGGCCGGGCAACTGATCATCGAGAACTTCCTGTCCGTGACAGGTTCGAGGAGCGACAGTGGCTGAGGAATTCATCTTCGATCTGACAGACGCCGGCCGGTCGGAGGTCGTCGACCAGCTCATCGAGGCCGCCGAACACATCCCGGGGCTGGTGTTCACCTATCCGCCGATCTCCCTCTGGGAGCCGCGGGACGCCACCGTCTCGGACCCGGACACGCTCTGGGCCGGCAGCGACACGTTCTCGCACAACCTCTACATCCACATTCCGTTCTGCCGCCAGAAGTGCAGCTTCTGCTACTACAGCGTGGCGGTCGTGCAGAACGACACCCAGGTCATCTGGGACTACCTGCACTGCCTCGAGAAGGAGGCGCTGCAGTACCTGCCGATGATGCGGACCAAGAAGATCGAGACGGTGTTCATCGGGGGCGGCACGCCCAGCCGGCTCAACCCCGAGCAGATCGACTTCCTCTTCGAGCGGGTCATCCGACGTTTCGACCTGTCCGAGTGCCGGGAGATCACCTACGAGTGCTCGCCGGACTCGGCCACCGAGGACCGCATCGCGACCATGGCGGCCAACGGGACCAACCGGCTCTCCATGGGGGTGCAGTCGCTCGACCCGGAGATCCTGCGCAAGTCCCGCCGCGCCGACACCCCGTCCAGTGTGGTGCGCACCTATTACCACATGGCCGACAGCGGGGTGCCCAACGTCAACATCGACCTCATCGCCGGCATCGAGCGCGAGGCGTTCGACAACATGCAGCGGACCATGGACGCCGTCACCGCGCTGGAGCCGATGCCCACCCAGATCACCCTCTTCACGCTCTCGGTGCGCAAGGGCGCGATCAACGACACCACGCTGCGCGAGGAGGATCACGCCAAGCTCTTCCGGCGCAGTCTCGCCCTGTTCCGGTACGCCAAGCGCCGGATGACGGCGAACGGCTACTGGCAGTACTCCCGCAACCTCTTCCCGCGCGACAACTGGATCTTCCACTACCAGGACAACCACTGGGGCAACAACGGCTACGTCCTCGGGCTCGGCGCCAGCTCGTACAGCCACTCGCACGGCTACACGTACGGCAACGCGTTCACCTTCCGCGAGTACATGCGCCGGATCCAGGCGGGCGGGTCGGCGGTGGAGAAGGCCTTCCCGCTCTCGGAGGACGAGTCGTTGCGCCGGCACCTGGTGCTGGCGATGAAGCACCGCGAGCTGGACGTCGCGCGGTTCAACTCGTTCTATCCGGCAGGCTCCGAGCCGCTTCGGCAGTTCCGGCCGGTCTTCGACGCGCTCGCCGCGCTGGGCATCGTCACGGTGGAGGACGGGCGGATCGCGTACACGGAGGACTACGCCGACCTCAGCGACCGCTACACCCGGTTGTTCTACTCCAGCGGCGTCAGCGAGGCGGTCCGGCGCGGCGTCGGGCAGCTCACCGGCGCCGGCAGCAACGCCTTCAACTTCACGCTCTAGGCCGCCGATGTCGGCGCCCACGTCCACCGCCACCACCGTCCGCGTCTCCTTCGCCGGCGACCCGCACGATCTCGTCGGGCCGCTGACGGAGCGGTTCGGATCGCTGTTCTGCTACCGCCTGCCCGGACGGGAGCGGCGCACCCTGTTCGCGTCGCTGTCGGACGTGTGGCGGGTCACGGCCGACGGGATCGAGCGGGACGGTGAACGCTTCGACGGCGACGTCGCCGCCCTGCTCGACCACCTGCTGGCCGAGGCGAGGCGCGGCCCGGGCCCCGACGTCGCGTTCGCGCTCTCCTACGACCTGTCGCTGCGGCTGCGGGCCGAGGCCGGCATCCCGGGCGGTCCGCCACCGGCCACGCCCCCCGGGCGGCTGCTCGGCTTCGCCGGGCCGCTGCGGCGCGCGGTGGTCCACGACCCGGCCACCGGCACCCTGAGCTGCGCCGCGGAGGACCGGGCGGACGTGGTGGCGGCCTGCGCCCGGGCCACCGCCGGGACCGTGCCGCCGCTCACCGCGCCGCTGACCGAGGTCGTCGTCGACATCGACCCGGTCCGGTACGCGGGGCAGCTCGCCCGGGCCCGCGACCACCTGCTGGCCGGCGACGTCTACCAGGTCGTGCTCTCGGTGCCGGTCCGGGTACGCCCCCGCACCTCGCTGCCGCGCTACTACGCCGACGTGGCCGCCCGGTACGCGACGGCCGACTACTCCTACTGGTTCGACCTGGCCGGGACCCGGGTGTTCGGCAACTGCTCCCTGCCGCACGTGCTGGCGCGGGACGGCCGGGTGAGCAGCCGGGTCTTCGCCGGCACCCAGCCGGCCGCGCGGACCGACCGGGAGCGCCAGGACCGGGGCGCGCTGCTGCGCGGCGACCCGAAGTACTTCGCCGAGCACATCATGCTCGTCGACCTCGAACGCAACGACCTCGGCTCGTACTGCGAACCCGGCAGCGTGGTGGTCGACCGGTTGTGCGAACCGTTGGTGATCGGACCCACCACGTATCTGGCCAGCGACGTCTCCGGCCGGTACGACCCGGCGCGCGGGCTCGGCCGGGTCCTGCTGGCCAGTTTCCCGCGCGGGGTGGTGGTCGGCGCGCCCAAGCTGCGCGCCCAGGAGGTGCTGGCCGAGATCGAGGGCGAGCCGCGCGGGTTCTTCGCCGGCGCGGTGGGGCTCTACGACGCGGCCGGCGACGCGTTGACCTCCAACACGATCGTCACCTGCGCCGAGCAGGACGGGCCGGACGTCCTGCTGCGCTGCGGCGGCGGCGTGGTGGCCGGCTCGGAGGTCGCGCAGGAGCTGGCGGAGTTGGAACTCAAGCTGCGGTATCTGCGATAGCGGGGTGGGTTGGCATGATCGTCGTCGGGTTCAACGGTTTCACACGGTCCGCGGAGCTGTTCGGTCGCCTGTACCGGCGCTCGGGCCTGGACCGGTACCGGGTGCTGGGGCACGACGCGGCCGTCGCCGTGGTGGTCGACGGCGAGCTGGTCGCCGCCGTGGAGGAGGAGCGGCTCAGCCGGGTCAAGAAGACGTCGGACCTGCCGGTCAACGCGCTGCGCTGGGCCCTGCGGGAGGCCGGCGTCGAGCTGGCCGACGTGGACCGCTTCGCCTTCCCGTGGAGTTTCACCGCGGAGGTCTGGGCGACCGAGCGGGCCGGGATCCTCCGGTCGGCCGCCGCCGAGCAGGAGCGGGCCGACCGCCTGGCCCGGCTGGAGGAGCTGCGCACGACGCTGCTGACGCCGGAGGCGATCAGGGCGGACTTCGCCGCGCGGACCGGCTTCACCATCCCGCCCGACCGGCTCCGGCTCGTCCCGCACCACCTCGCCCACCTGTCGTGCGGCTACCACACGGCCGGCTGGCGGGACGCCGCGTTCCTGGTCAGCGACGGGCGAGCGGAGCGCTACTCGTCGATCATGGGAGAGATCCGGGACGGCGAGGTGACGATCCTGGCGGACGCCACCGTCGACATCGCCAACAGTCTGGCGCTGCTCTACAGCAAGGTCACCCGCTATCTCGGCTTCGTGCCGAACAACGACGAGTACAAGGTCATGGGGCTCAGCGGCTTCCATCCGCCGCTCGGCGCGGACAATCCGCTGCTGCGCGAGGTGGTCACGCTGGAGGACACCGGCGGCTATCGGCTGCGGGTCGGCAACCCGCTGCTGGACACCCAGGCGTACTACCCCTTCTTCGACCAGATCTTCGAGTGCGCGGGCGACCGCACCGACTGGCACTTCCGGTGCCGGGTGGCCCGCGCCGTCCAGGACACGGTCGAGGTGGTCACCCGACACCAGGTGGCGGCGCTCGAACGGCGGACCTCCGCGCGGCGGCTGATCATCGAGGGCGGCCTGGCGCTGAACTGCGTGAACAACACCAAGCTGCTGGAGGGCTCCCGGTTCGAGGACGCCTCGGTCAGCTTCGGCGCCAGCGACCCCGGCGTGACGATCGGCGCGGCGGTGTACGCGTCGCGGGAGCTGGGTCGTCCGGTGCGCCCGTCGGGCCTCCCCTACCTGGGGCCGAGGTACACCGACGACGACGTCCGTGCGGCCCTCGCCGCGGTGGGCGACCGGGTCGAGTGGCGTGAGCTGGCCGAGGACGAGCTGTTCACCGAGGTGGCCAAGCTGCTCGTCGACCCGGTGGTGATCGGCTGGTTCCAGGGCGCCGTCGAGTACGGCCCGCGCGCCCTCGGCAATCGCAGCATCCTGGCCAACCCCGCGTTTCCCGATATTCAGGACGTCATCAACATCCGCGTGAAGCGGCGGGAGCCGTTCCGACCGTTCGCGCCGGTGCTGCCCGCGGCCTCGGCGCCGCGCGTCCTGGAATTGGGCAAGAAGAAGGCCTCCCCCTACATGACATTCGTCTTCCCGGTCCGGCCCGAATACCGGACGCTCGTTCCGGGCGCCGTGCACGTGGACGGCACGGCTCGCGCCCAGACCGTCGACGAGGCGGACAATCCGCTGCTGGCGGGCCTGCTGCACGCCTTCGAGCAGGTCACCGGCGTGCCGTGTCTGATCAACACTTCGTTCAACGTCGCGGGGCAGCCAATCGTCGGGTCACCGGCCGATGCGCTAAGCTGCTTCCTCGATACGGAAATCGATTACCTGGTGCTACACCACTTTCTGATCAGCAAGGTGGCTTCCGGTGAGTCTTGACTTTGTCGGCCCTTATTGCCTCATTCATTCCGAGGGCAAGGTCAACTACGCCCGCGGCGAGGCCGTGCGCTCCTGGTCACTCGCCGAGGTGCCCCGCCCGGCCACGCACCCGGTGTTGACCATGGTGCCCTACGCGCAGCTGCGCGAGCGCGGCTACGTCTGCCACGACGACAACGAGCCCCTCGTCTCCCTGGTGCCCAGCGAGTTCCGTGAGGTCGAGCTGGACTCGTTCGCCGACGCGCACGCCGACGTCCGGGTGGTCTCCGACCCCGTGCACACCCCCGGCGACGAGGAGTTCGCCGCCCGGATCGACCGGGTGATCAAGGAGGAGATCCAGCGCGGCGAGGGCTCCAACTTCCTCATCTCGCGGCGCTGCGACGTGACCATCGGCGACTTCGGGCCCGACGTCGCGCACACGATCTTCGCCCGGCTCGCCCGCAACGAGATCGGGGCGTACCTGACGTTCTGCTTCTTCGACGGGGAGCGCTACTTCATCGGGTCCTCGCCCGAGCGGCACCTGACCTACCGTCGTGGCACGGTCACGATGAACCCGATCTGCGGCACGCTGCCGCGGGCGGCGCTGCAGAAGCGGGCCGACCTCATCGAGTTCCTCTCCGACCGCAAGGAGGTGAACGAGCTCTTCCAGGTCGTCGACGAGGAGCTCAAGATGATGTCGCGGATCTGCGGCGAGGGCGGCGTCGTGCACGGGCCGTACCTGAAGGAGATGAGCGCGCTCGTCCACACCGAGTACGTGCTCGAGGGCAGCGCCACCATGAGTCCGCTCGACGCGTTCCGCGAGTCGATGTTCGCGGCGACCATGGTCGGCAGCCCGCTGGAGAACGCCGCCCGGGTCATCCACCGTCACGAGTCCGAGTCCCGCGGATACTACTCGTCGGCCCTGATGCTCCGTGGTCTCGAGGACGACGGCCAGGAGTGGCTGGACAGCGCCATCACGATCCGGACGATGGCGGTGGACACCGACGGCCACGCCGTGATCCGTAGCGGCGCCAGCGTGGTGCGCGACTCCGTGCCCGAGAAGGAGTGCCGTGAGGTCCGCACCAAGGCCGAGGGGCTGCTGAAGGCGATCACCACCGCGGAGCCGCCCGGCCCCTTCCTCGACCGGTTCGTGGACGACAAGGTCATGGAGGTGCTCAACAGCCGCAACCGCTACCTGTCGCGCTTCTGGATCAACAGGCAGTTCGACGACCGGTACGCCGCGCCCGAACTCATCGGCCGTTCGGTGCTGATCGTCGACAACGAGGACCAGTTCACCGAGATGCTCAAGCACATCCTGGAGCACCTCGGGCTCAAGGTCACCATGCGCGACTACCGGGAGTCCGGCATCGGCCTGACCGGCTACGACCTGGTGCTGGTCGGGCCCGGGCCCGGCGACCCGAACCAGCTCGACGACCCGAAGATCGCCCAACTGCACCGCATCGTGGGCGACCTGATGGCGGCCGGCACGCCGTTCCTGGCGGTCTGCCTCGGCCACCAGATCCTCTGCCGGCTGCTCGGCATGACCGTGCACCCGGTGGACCCGCCGCTGCAGGGCGTGCAGGAGACCGTCGACCTGTTCGGGCGGGCCGAGCCGGTCGGCTTCTACAACACGTTCTTCGCCGACGCCCCGGCCGAGGCCCCCGCGGGGGTGACCATCGCGGTGGAGCCCGACGGCCGGGTCGTGGCGCTGCGCTCCGAGGGCTTCACCAGCTTCCAGTTCCACGTCGAGTCCGTCCTCACCACCAACTGCATCACCATCCTCCGGGAGGCGCTGTTGTGGCTGTTGACCTGAGCCTGCCGTTGTCGGCGGGTTACGGCGATCTGACGCTGCTGGTCTGCGGGCTGTCCACGGACGGCACACGCGAGCGGTACCTCTTCGTCGACCTGGGCGCCCGCACCGTGCGGGAGACCACGATCGACATCGGTGACCTGCGTGCCCGCCAGCTGGCGGTGCTGCGGGACCGGCTCGGCGACGGCCCGGTGCCGTACGGGCTGGGCCGGCTCGAGGACCTGCTCTCGTACTTCCTGCACCCGCACAGCTTCGTGCAGACCGCGGACGGCGAGGTCGTCGTCTCCTTCAAACAGGCGCCCTACCTGCGCCGACTCGGCCGCGACGGCGGCTCGCACCTGTGGCCGCCGGCGACCGAGCTGGACTTCGCCGCGATGCAGAGCTCCACCAAGTGCGAGGTGGAGCCGGGCGTGATCGGGTTCGCGATGACCGACACCGAGGACCGCCTGCGCCGCTACCACGACCCGGAGCAGCAGTTGCGCAGCAGCGCCTGGCGCTACGACCTGCGCACCGGCGCGGCGAGCCGGCTGGGCGACCTGCCCGAGTTCGCCTGCGACACCATCCACGAGCTGGAGGCTTCGCCGAACGGGTTCATGGTCGGCGTCGACATGGACCTGTCGGTGCGCCCCGGTCCCGACGGCCGGGTGCGGGGCACCGACGGCGGCAGCTTCGACGTCGCGCGGTACGCGGCCAACGAGTTCCCCACCGGGCGATTCGTGGTGGCGGACGAGAAGCTGACCCGCGCCTCGGTGCACACCACCGGCGCGAGCTGCTCCGCGCACGTCGACGTCGACCTGGACGACCCGAACGTCTTCTACGTCTCCTGCAACAACATCTCGAAGTGGCAGAACAACGTCGTCGTGCACGGGCCGGGCGTGCTGGAGCGGTGGCGGTACCAGGACGGCGCGGCGGTCCGGGAGGCGGCCCACACCGGGCCGACCTTCCTGCGCATCACCTCGCAGCAGCTGTTCCACCGCGACGGCCGACAGCTGATCGCGGTCACCGGCTTCCCGAACCGGCTGTTCGTCCTCGACCCCGCCGACATGTCCACGGTGGTCGACCTGGAACTGTTCGCGCACGAGCCGGTCCAGCCGCCGTTCATCTGCGCCAAGAACAGCCAGTCGCCGCTCTACCTCGCGGTCGAGCCCGGCGGCCGGTACGTCTTCATGACCGGCGCCTCGACGCTCTTCGTCGTGGACCTGGACGAGGGCCGGGTCGTCGAGCAGGTGCCGTTCTGCGAGCCCGGATCGCTAATGGCCACCGCCCACATCGGGTTCGTGCGCTGACGGACGCCGGCGTCGTGGTGGTTCCGGCAGGGCCCGTCGATCCAGCTTGCCGTTCGCGGTGAGGGGGAGGGCGTCCAAGCGCACCACCCGGGCCGGCACCATCGACGCGGGCAGCCGCTCGGCGAGATAGGTGCGCAGGTCCCGCTCGCCGGGGCCGTCCGGCGGCCCCACCACGTAGCCGACCAGACGTTCGGCGCGTCCCTCGTCCCGGCGTAGCACGACCACGGCACCGGTCACCGCCGGATGCCGACGCAGTGTCTCCTCGATCTCGCCCGGCTCGATCCGCTGCCCGCGCAGCTTGATCTGGTGATCGAGCCGACCGAGGAACTCCAGCATCCCGCCGGGCAGCCAGCGCACGAGATCGCCGGTCCGGTACAACCGGGCGCCGTCGCCGAAGGGATCCGCCGGGAACCGTTCCGCGGTGAGACCCGGTTGGCCGAGATATCCCCGTGCCAGGGCATGGTCCCCACCCAGGTGAAGCTCCCCCGGCACGCCCTCGGGCACCAGGTTCCCGTCCGCGTCGAGGACCCGCACCACGACGTTCGCGATCGGCCGCCCGATCGGCACCGAGGCACCGTCCTCCACCGGGCGGCACGGCCACCAGGTCACGTCGATCGACGCCTCGGTCGGCCCGTACAGGTTGTCGATCCGGGCCCGGCTCCGCGCCCGGAACCGGCGCACCGCGGCGGGCGGGAGGGCCTCACCGCTGCAGACGACAAGCCGCAACGCGTCGCACCCGTCCCAGCCGGGCTCGTCGAGCACCGACTCCAGCATGGACGGTACGAAGTGGACGACGGTGATCCGCTCCCGCCGCATGACGGCCATCAGGTATTCCGGGTCGCGCTGCCCGCCGGGCCGGGCCATGACCAGACGGGCGCCCTGCGCGAGCGGCCAGAACAGCTCCCACACCGACACGTCGAACGTGGCGGGGGTCTTCTGCAGGACGGCGTCGGCGCCGGTCAGGGCGTACTCGTCCTGCATCCACCGCAGCCGGTTGACGATGCCGCGGTGCGGCACGGCGACGGCCTTGGGGCGCCCGGTGGAGCCGGAGGTGAACAGGACGTAGGCCAGCCCCAGGTCCGAGCGGAGTGGCACCGGCGGCACCGGGACGCCCGCGCGCAGCTCGGTCGCCGAGACCGCCAGCACGGGACGGCTGCCGGCGACGGCCTCGGCCGCGGCCTTCAGCTCGGGTTCGGTCAGCACGAGGACCACGCCGGCGTCGTCCAGCATGCCGGCCAGTCGGGGCGCGGGATCACCCGGTTCCAGGGGAAGGTACGCGGCGCCGCTGAGCAGCACCCCGAGCAGCAGCACCGGGAGCCGGGCCGAGCGTTCGGCGTGGACCGCCACCACGGCGTCCGGTGCCACTCCCGCCGCGGTGAGCAGCCCGGCCACCACGCCGGCCTGCCGGACGAGTTCCTCGTACGTCAGCGACTCACGCTCGTCCACGACGGCACACGCCCCGGGGGTCCGGTCGGCCTGCGCCAGCACCAGCTCGGGCAGGAACGCCGTCACCGGGCCACCGCCGTCGGTTCGGCCAGCGCGGTCAGGGCGGCCCGGGTGGCGGGCGCGGTCGGCATCTCGTCGGCGGACAGGTCGAGCCGGAGCGTCTCGACGCCGGGGTGCTCGCCCGTGTAGTCCCGGCTGGCCAGCACGACGTCGGCGGGCCGGGGCGGCACCGGGTCCGCGGACGCCGAGAGCAGCACGTGCAGCCAGGCCACGTACCTGTCGACCAGTTGTTCGCGGGTGTCCTGGCGTTCGTCGTCCGGCAGGTCGTTGGCCCGGGCGAACGCGTCGAGGTCGTCGTCCAGCGTGCTCGTGATCACCGCGAGGGCCCGGGCCGGGTCGGCGTCGAGCGGTACCGCGGCCGGCTCGCCCTCCCGCAGGGTGGCACGGAAGGCGCGGAAGTCGTGCGCCACGGCACCCCGATCCTGCCAGGTGGGCTCCACCAGGACGAGCGGCACGCCGGTCCGCTCGGCGGTGCGGATGGCCGTCGGCGCCGCGCTGCAGTAACCCACGATCAGGGCCGGGCGTACGGGCAGCCGACGCACGGCCGCGGCGTACTCCTCGGCGAGGTCGGTGGTGGCCCGGAACCCGGGCCCGCCCAGGAGCGTCTCGACCGGGTCGGCCCGGTACACGGGCCGGTCGTGGGGCGCCGAGGCCAGCAGCTCACCGAGCCCGGCCCCGGCGGCGATGCGGATGAAGTCGATGACGACGAGTGGTGCGCCCGGACCGTCCGCGAGGACTTCCAGGGTGGGCGCCGGTGCGGTCACTGTCTCTCCCTGTGTCACTGGTTCGCGCCGGCCGGCAGGCGGTCGAGCGCCGCCCGGGTCAGCCCGCGCACGGTAGGGTCCTGCGCCAGGATGCGCAGCGGCACGCGCACGCCGCACCGCTGCCGCAGCCGGCTGAGCATCCGCACGGCGACCAGCGACTCCCCACCCAACGCGAAGAAGTCGGAGTCGGGTGCCACGTCGGTCGCCCCGAGCAGGTCCCGCCACGCCGCGATGATCTCCCGTTCCACGGTGGCGGCGGGCGTCTCGGGTTCGGCCGGCTCGGCGGGCGGCTCCGCAGCCGCGGTGTCCGCCGCCTCCTCCCCCGCCGCCGGCTCGGTGAGGTCGACCCAGTGCCGGACGCGTTCGAAGGGGTACGTCGGCAGCGGCACCCGCCGGGCGTCCGGGTCGAGCCGGAACGCGGCCCAGTCCGGCTCGACGCCGGCGGTCCAGGCGGTCCCGAGCGCTCGCAGCAGCGCCGGCAGCGCGGCGGTGCCCGGCTCGGCCGGCATCGTGGGCGCCACCGGCACCCGTCCGCCGCCCGCCGCCCGGACCAGCGCGGTCAGCGCCCGCCCCGGCCCGACCTCGAGGACGACCGGGTGGCGCGTGGTCAGCAGCTCGGCGGCGGCCTCCCGGAACCGCACCGGCTCGCGCAGCTGCCGTACCCAGTGCTCCGCCGGACGGGTCGCGCCCTCGACCACCGACCGGCCGGTCAGCCCGCAGTGGACGGTGGTGGTGACCGGGTGGTGCGGCACCGCGCCGACGACCGCCCGGAAGTCGTCGAGGACGGGGTCGAGCAGGCTGGAGTGGAAGCCGTGCGCGGCGGGCACCGGGCGCACCCGGAGGCCGGCGGCGGCGCACCTGTCGGTCAGCTCCCGCACCCCGGCCGGCGAGCCGGAGACGACGGTGACGCCGGGGGCGTTGTCGGCGGCCACCTGCACGTCCGGCGGCAGCAGCGCGGCCACCCGGTCCCGGTCGGCCAGCACGGCGGCCATCCGGCCGGGCGGGGTGCGCTCCACCAGCCGCCCGCGTTCCGCGAGCAGCGCCAGGGCGTCGGTCAGGCGCAGGCCGCCGGCCAGGCAGAACGCGGCGTACTCGCCGACGCTGTGCCCGATCATCCGCTGCGGTCGCAGGCCCCAGTCGAGGAGTTGGGCGCCGAGCGCGTACTCCACCAGGAACAGGGCGGGCTGGGCGATCGAGGGACGGGCCGCCCGGTCGGCGGCGTACGGGTCCAGGAGCGCGGCGCGGACCGCATCGGCGGTGCCCGCGGGCAGTGCGTCCAGCCCGGCGTCGAGCCGATCGCGGACGCCGGGCAGCCGGGCGTGGAGGTCGGCGGCCATCCCGGGGAACTGGCTGCCCTGCCCCGGGAAGGCGAACGTGAGCGTCGCCCGGCGGGGCACGACGACGGGCTCCGCATCGGTGCCGAGCTGCCGCAGCAGGTCGGCGCGGTCGGTGGCGACGATCGCCCGCCGGACCGGCCAGGCGGTACGGCCGACGCGGCTGGTGTGCGCGACGTCGGCGAGTGCCCACCCGGGTGCCGCCGTCAGGTGGTCGGCGAGCCGCCGTGCCGCCGCCCGTACCGCCTGCGGGGTGCGCCCGCTCAGCACGACGAGGTCGACGTCCGGCGCGGGCCCGGACGGGTCCGGGGCCGGGGGCGCCTCCTGGAGGACCACGTGGGCGTTGGTGCCGCCGATGCCGAACGAGCTGACGCCGCCCCGGCGCGGCCCGCCCCGCGCCGGCCAGGGCTCGGCCGTCGGGTTGACGCGCAGGCCGGCGTCGGCGAACGGGATGTCGGGGTGGGGTCGGTCGTGGTGCACGGTGGGCGGCACGACGCCGTGGCGCAGGGCCAACAGCATCTTGATCATCCCGGTGATCCCGGCGGCGGCGTCCAGGTGGCCGAGGTTCGGCTTCACCGACCCCAGCAGGCGTCCGCCCGCCGGCCCGCCCGGCCCCAACGCCGCGCCGAGGCCGGCGACCTCGATGGCGTCGCCCATCTCGGTGCCCGTGCCGTGCGCCTCCACCACGTCGACGTCCGCCGGGTCGAGGCCGGCCCGGGCCAGGGCCATGCCGATCACCTCGGCCTGACCGGCGACCGCGGGCGCGGTGTAGCCGACCTTCGCGGCCCCGTCGTTGTTGACCGCGGAGCCGAGCACCAGCCCCAGGATCGGATCGCCGTCGGCCAGCGCGTCGGCGAGGCGTCGCAGCACGACGATCCCGGCGCCGTTGCCGGCCACCGTGCCGGCGGCGTCGCGGGAGAAGGCCCGGCAGTGCCCGTCCGGCGCGCCGATGCCGTTCGGTTCGTAGCGGTAGCCGCGTTGCTGCGGGGTGCTGACCGTCGCGCCCCCGGCCAGGACCAGGTCGGTGTCCCCGCTGTGCAGGCTCTCGCAGGCCAGGTGCACCGCGACGAGCGAGGTCGAGCAGGCCGTCTGGACGCCGATCGCCGCGCCGCGCAGGCCGAGACGGTACGCGATCCGGGTCGCGGCGTGGTCCTTCTCGTTCCCGATGATCATCGGGAGGGCGCCCAGCTCGGCGAGCAGGTCCGGTCGCCCGAGCAGATGGTTCGTCAGATAGGTGTTGACGCCGGTGCCGACGAAGACGCCGATGCGCCCGGGTTCCCGGCCGGGCGGGTGGCCCGCGTACTCCAGCGCCTCCCACGCGCACTCCAGCAGCAACCGGTGCTGGGGATCGGTGATCATCGCCTCCCGGGGCGGGAGACCGAAGAAGGCGGCGTCGAAGTCCTCGATGCCGTCGAGCACCCCACGCACCGGCACGTAGTCCTCGTCGTCGCGCTCCGGTTCGGGGACGCCGGCGGCGGCGAGCTGCTCCGGCGTGAACCGGGTGAGCAGCTCCCGGCCCTCGACCAACGCGTCCCACAGCTCGTCGAGCGACGCGACGCCGGGAAAGCGGCCGGCGACGCCCACCACGGCGACCGGTTCGCGTCCGGCGCTCACCGCGTCGCCGCCGTGGTCGCCGGGCCCGCGCCGCGCAGCCAGCCGGCCAGCGAGTCCACGGTGGGGTGGCGGTAGAGGTCCAGCAGGACGATCGACCGGTCGGGCAGTCTGTCCCGCAGCAGCCGGTGCACCCTGGCCAACTGCAACGAGTCGCCGCCCACCTCGAAGAACGGCTCGTCGAAGTCGAAGTCGTCGTCGCCGAGCACGGTGGCCCAGACCTCGGCGATCAGCGATTCGAGGTCCTCCGCCGGTGGGCCGGGCGGCGCCGGGGCGTGGTGCGGCGCCGGGGCGTGGTGCGGCGCCGGAGCCACCTGCTCCTCGACTCTGCGCAGGATCGCCCGGGCGTCGACCTTGCCGTTGCTGGTGAGGGGAAGCGCGTCGAGCAGCACCCAGCGTTTCGGCACCGCGTACGCCGGCAGGCTCCGCGACACCGACGCGCGCACCTCCTCGACGAGACCGGCCTCCGGCGGGGCGACCAGCGCCGCCACCAGGAAGCGGCCGTTCTCCGCGTCGCCGGCGACCACGACCGCCGCGTCGGACACCAGTGGGTGCGCCGACAGCCGGTGGGTCACCTCGTCCTGCTCGACCCGGTGGCCGTCCAGTTTGACCTGCTGGTCGCGGCGACCCAGGAAGCGCAGTCGACCCTGCTCGTCCCAGCGCACGAGGTCACCGGTCCGGTAGCAGCGGGTGCCGTCGCCGAGCGACCGGAACGCCGCCGCGGTCCGCTGCGGATCGTCCAGGTAGTCCAGGGCCAGCCCGGCGCCGACGGCGCACAGCTCGCCCACCGCGCCGGGCGGCAGCAGCTCGCCGTCGTCGTCGACGACGAGGACGCCGGTGCCGCACACGGGCCGGCCGATCGGGACGTCGTCCGGCAGCTCGCACGGGTCGTCGACGTGGTGCACGGTGGTGAAGACGGTGTTCTCGGTGGGGCCGTAGCCGTTGGTGACCCGCAGCCCCGGACAGGCCCGCAGCACGGCCGCGACCTGCCCGGCCGGCACCACGTCGCCGCCGGCGAGCAGTTGCCGGAGCCCGCCGAACGCCGCCGGGTCGTAGTCGGCGAGCACCCGGAACAGGCCGGCGGTCAGCCAGGCGACGGTGACCTCACGCTCGGCGAGGAAACGGGCCAGCTCACCGGGGTGCGGCACCGGGCCCGGGAAGATCTCGACCCGGCCGCCGGTGAGCAGCGGGACGAACAGCTCCATCGTGGACGCGTCGAAGGCCAGCGGTGCGAGCCGCAGGAAGCCGTCCCCGGGCTCGGACCGGAACACGTCGGGGTCGTGCACGAGGCGCAGCACCGCGGCGTGGGTGATCCGGGCGGCCTTGGGCTCGCCCGTCGACCCGGAGGTGAACGCCAGGTAGGCGACCCGCCGCGGATCGGCCGGCGCGGCCACGGGAGGGACGGCGACGCCGGCGGACCGGGACGGCCCGCCGAGGGCCGGGCCGACCCCGGCGAGCCGGGCGATCCGCGGATCACCCACGACGGCGGCGGGGCGGCACCGGGCCAGCTGCGCCGCCACCCGCTCGTCCGGGGCGTCGGCATCGAGGCCGGTGTACGCCGCCCCCAGCCGCAGCGTCGCCAGCACGGCCACCAGCTCGGCGGTGGCGGGCGGGGTCGCCACCACCACCGTCGACCCGGCCGTCACCCCGGCCTCCGCGAGGTCGGCGGAGAACCGCTCGGCCAGGTCGAACAGTTCGGCGTACGTGGTGCTGCCCTCGGGGCCGCGCACGGCGATCGCCCCGGGTCGCCGGCGGACCTGCTCCGCGAACGCCTGCCACAGCCCGGTCACCGGGCCGGCGTCCGGGTTGGCGTCCGGGCCGCGACCCCACTCGTCGAGCCGGGCGCGCTGCCGCTCGGACATCCCCCGGACCGTCCGGAGCGGCAGGTCGCGGGCCTGCGCCAGCGCCAGCAGTGTCGCCTCGAACGCCTCGGCCAGTTCCGCCGCGCCGGCCGGGGAGAGCGCCGCCAGCCGGTGCTCCAGCGCGAACCGGGGGCGCTCCCCCCAGGCCTGGAGGTAGAGCATCGCGTCGAAGACCGAACCCCCGTCGTGACCCTCGTGGACGGTCGCCGTCCCGGCGGGTCCCGGCAGCGCGGCGGGGATCAGCTCGTCGTGGGCGGCGAACCCGATCTGGACCAGCGGGTTGCGGTCGATCGCCCCGGCCGCGCCCAGCTCGGACACGAGCGCTTCGAACGGCAGCTCGGCGGCGGCGACCGCGTCGGCGAGGGCGTCGGCCACGGCGGGACCCAGCGCGCTCGCGGGCGCGTCGTCGTCCCACCGGCAGCGCACCGGCACGACCCGGGTCGCGAGGCCGACCATCTCGGCCAGCTCGGCGGTCGGGCGGCCGGCGGCCGGCACCCCGACGAGCAGATCGTCGACCCCGCACCGGCGGCCCGTGACCAGCGCCCACGCGGCCAGCAGCACCGCGGGGCGGGTCACGCCGGCGTCGCGCGCCAGGTCGTCGCACGCGGCGGTGGCCCCGGGCCCGAGCGTGAAGGTCAGCCGCGAGCCCGGGCGACCCGGCCGACCGGTGGCGCCGGGCCGACCGGGCAACTCCACCACCTGCGGCGCACCGGCCAACTGGCCGGCGCGGTGCCGGCGCAGCTCGTCGGCGGGGCGGGCGTGTGCGAGCAGGACGTCAGGGGGGACGCCCGGCTCGGCCGGTGGCACGGTGCCGCCGAGGTAGGCCGCGGCCAGTTCCCGCAGCAGCAGCCCGACCGCCCAACCGTCGAGCAGGGCGTGGTGGGCCAGCAGCGAGACGACGTGGGCCCCGCCCCCGGGCAGCTCGGTCAGCAGCCACTCGGCGGGCGGCCGACGGAACGGGTCCAGCCCGGACGCCAGCTCGGCGAGGTGGGCGTGGGCGGCCGCGACCGGGTCGCCGTCCGGGGTGTAGTGCCCCTGTTCCCGCAGCACCGGACGCCACCGGCGCAGGACGCGGCGCCCGGGTTGGTCGGCGTCGGCGTCGAACACGGTGCGCAGCGTCTCGTGGCGGGCGGTCAACGCGTCCAGGCAGTCCCGCAGGTGGCGGGCGCGGGCCGGACCCGGGCAGCGGAGGCTGAACAACAGGCGGTAACCGACGCCCGGCCACTGCTGCTCGTGCACCAGCATCGCGTGCTGCGCGGGCAGCAGGGGACGCCGGTCCGTCGCCGGTCGCTCCCGTCGCCCACCGCGCTCCAGCGGCCCGCTGCGGCCGAGCGCGGAGACGAGCGGCCCGGGACGCAACAGGTCGGCGAGGTCGATCCGCAGGCCGAGCTCGCGCTCGGCCCGGGCGACCAGCCGCATCGCCCGCAGCGACGTGCCGCCCAAGGCGGCGAAGGATTCCCCCGAATCAGCGGGAAACCGATTCTCGGAAATGCCGAGAACATCGCGGGAAAGCTCAAGGAGGGCAGGGGAAAATGCATTTTCCAAGACGTCAGAACCCCCGTTTTGACGACGCCTGCGCGAGTGCGGGCCTCCCATTGAGAGGCCCGCACCGGACCGTAGCACGCGACCGCAGCGCCGAGCAATCCACGCGGGTCAGTGTCCGCGGCGCGGATGCGGAGTGCTGTTAGAATCGCTCGCGTCAATGCGCGTGTTCAGGTGTCCCGTCCCCGGGCACAGAAAGATCAATGAGCCGGGATTCGCCATCTCGCACGCGGAACACGCAGCTCACACGGGGGAACGGCATGGCGTCACCGCAGTCCACTCTGTCCGGCGCCGGAGGCGACGGGGCGCCGCCGGGGCGCCTGGGTGTCGCGCTCGGAGCTCTCCTCCCGGTGAGCGGCCCCGCCCGCTGGCTCGCGGCCGCCCAGTTGGCCGGCAGTGTCGGCGCCGGGCTCTACCTGGCCGGAGCACCGGTCTACTTCCTCCGCGCCGGTGACCTGACCGTCGGCCAGGTGGGCGCCGGGCTCTCCGCCGCCGCCCTCGCCGGCATCGCGGCGAGCGTCCCGGCCGGCCGGTTGGCGGACCGTTACGGCGCCCGCCGGATGTCCGTCGTGTTCGTGCTGCTCCAGGCGCTGTTCGTGCTCCTGCTGTTGGCCGCCGACCGGTTCTGGCTCTTCGTGCCGCTGGTCGCGCTGGTCGCCGTCGCCGAGCAGTCCTGGGACGTCAGCCGCGACGGCATGATCGCCGCTGCGGTCACCGGAAGCGACCGGGTGCGCGTCTCGGCGTACCTGCGCAGCGTGTTCAACGCCGGCTTCGCGCTCGGCACGCTGGCCGCCGGCCTGGTGCTCGCCGTCGACTCGCGGGCGGCGTACCTCGGCATGCTGGCGGCCGTGGCCGCGTGCTGGGTCGCGGTCGCCGGCCTCTACCTGCTACTGCCGGCCTGGCCGCGGCCCGCCCCGACGGACGGCGCCCGGGAGCGCGTCCGACCCCTCGCCGACCTGCCTTACCTGCTGGTGGCGCAGGTGAGCTGCCTCACCCGGATCGGCGAGACGATCCTGCTGGTCGGGCTGCCCCTGTGGATCGTCTCCGCCACCGACGCGCCCCGCCCGCTCGCGGCGTGGCTGACCGGCATCAACACCGTGCTGGTCGTGCTGCTCCAGGTCCGGGTGTCACGGGCCGGCGACACCGTTCCGTCCGCCGCCCGCCTCCAGCGGTTCGCGTTCCTGCTGCTCGCCGCCGCCTGCCCGGTGGCCGCGCTGACCGGCCGACTGCCGGCGGCACCCGCGATCGCGGTGCTGGTGCTGGTCGCGGTCCTGCTGACCTTCGCCGAACTCGGCGGTGAGACGGCGCGGTGGACCATGCAGTTCGGCCTCGCCCCGGAGCGCGCGCAGGCCCGCTACGCCGGGGTGTTCCGGCTCGGTCAGGCGGTCCCGGCGGTGGCGGGCCCGGCCCTGGTGACCGGCCTGACCGGCGGTCTGGGCGCCGCCGGCTGGCTGGTTCTCGCCCTGATCCCGCTGGCCGGCGCCGCGCTCAGCGGCCCGGTCGTGGCCTGGGCCCGCCGCACCCGCCCGGAGCCGGCCCCCTCCTGACCCGTCGGGCCGTGTCGCGCGGCCCGGCCCCAGCAACGCGGACCTCCCGTCCGCGCCAGTCGACCGCCAACGGGGGACACCGGAATGACACAGACGACCACGGCCGTCCGGGACGGCCGACCACGGGACGCCATCGAACTGGTGCTGCTGCGCATCTGGCGCGACCACCTGCGCAACCCCGCCCTCGGCGTCGACGACGACTACTTCTCCCACGGCGGCACGTCCCTCCAGGCGGTGCGCACCCTGTCGGAGATCCGACGACGCACCGGGGTGTCCCTGCCGCTGCCCGTGATGGCGCGGGCCAGCAGCGTCACCGCGATGGCCCGGCTGCTGCGCGACGGGTTCACGGACACGCCCACCCCCGTCGTGCCGATCCGGCCCGGGAAGCCCGGCGGCCCGGTGGTCGCCTGTGTGCACCCGCTCGGCGGCAGCGTCCTGTGGTACAGGCACCTCGCCGACGCGCTGCCACCGGACCACGCCTGCCTCGGGTTGCAGGCACGGGCCCTCGACCCGCGGATGCAGCCGGATCACACCATCGGCGAGATGGCCGCCGCCTACCGCGCGGAACTGGCCCGCACCTACCGCCCGGAGCAACTCGTCCTGGTCGGCTACTCGTTCGGCGGGCTGGTCGCGTACGAGATGGCGAGCCGGATGGCGGACGACGGCGAGCGACCCGCCGCGGTGGTGCTGCTGGACACCGCCGTGACCCGCCGCGCGCAACCACCGGCCTCCCGCGCCCGGCTGCTCTGGTCCCTGGTCAACCACAATCTCGGTCTCGACCTGCCGGCGGACGAGCTGGCCGGGCTCTCCCCCGAGGCGATGTGCACGCGCATCCTCGACGAGGGGACCGCCCGGGGCGTTCTGCCGCCCGGCTTCGGCACCGAACGGCTGCGCCGCCTCGTGGAGATCTATCCCATCAACGCCGAGGCGGAACGCGTCTACCGGCTGCCGTCCTACCCCGGGTCGGTGGAGCTGGTCCGCCCGCAGGAGCCCCGCGTGGACGAGGAGAGCCTGGAGATCTGGGCGGAACGGTGCCGGGGCGGCGTGCGCGTGCACCGGGTGCCCGGTTCCCACCTGGATCTGCTCGCCCCGGCCCACGCCCCGGCGGTCGCCGAGGTGATCGCCGGGCTGGGAGCCTGACCGGCCGCCGTCCCGGGACCGCCCGGCCCGGGGACCGCCCGACCCGAGGGCCGGGCGGCGCCGCCGGGTGGTCGGGTCAGCGCACCCGTGGCCGGAGCAGCAGGACCGACACCAGGCCGGCCACCAGCACCAGATCGATGAGGACGAGCACGAGGGTGCTGGTGTCCCGCTCCAGGTGGTGTTCGTGCGCTGGGGCGGCGGCCTCGACCGGTCCCGTGGGGGTCCCGGTCCCCTGGCCGACGGTGAAGGTGACGATCCCCGCGACGGGCGTGCCGTCGTCGAGTTCGACGTGGTAGCCGATCTGGTAGGGGCCGGGCCGGCCGGCCGAGACCGGGACGCTGATCCGGTTGTCGTTCAGCACCGGATCGCCACTGGAGACCTTGTCCCCGCCGGGGCCGATCACCGTGAGGTGCATGGCGCGCGGGTGCGGGGCGGTGTCGAACCGCAGCGCCACCCGGGTGGGCGAGACGGCGACCGACGCGCCGTCGGCGGGCTCGACCGCCTCCAGTTGGGCCGGCGCCGCCCGGCCGAAGACGAGGTAGACCACCAGCAGCGCCAGCCCGACGCCGGCAGCGCCGAGGAGCAGCCGGCGACGGGTCGCAGACACGGAGGTCATGCCGGCAGTGGACGGCAGCTGCAGATCATGTTCCGCGACTCGGCCCGCGACGGCCGCAGGTGGTAGTACATGGCGACGACCATCGGCAGGAACACCACCGTGTTGTAGAACAGGTGCAGTTCGACGCGGGGCAGCACCAGCTGCAGGATGCTGGTCGGCACCGTACGACCGGCCAGGAAGTGCCCGCTCTGCGCCTGGACCAGCAGCAGGAAGTGCTCGATGTGGTGCCAGAACTGGATGGCGAGCGCGACCGTCCACCAGGTCCGGCTGCGGCCGACGAACCCGGGGCGCAGCAGGAACAGGAAGACCAGCATCACGATCGCGTAGCCGTAGTGCAGCCATTCGGACTTGATGAGCCACGGGAACGGCATCCCGAGCACGCCGCGCGCCTGCGGGGGCGTCCAGCCCAGCACCCAGATCTGGTACGCCTGGGTGAGGTGCTCGGCCCAGTGCGCGAGGACGATGACCATGAACACGGAGAGAGCGGCTCGGTGATGGCGGCCGTTGAGCCCCCAGGGGCGGCCGGTTCTGGTGGCCGGCGATGACTCCACGAGGTTGGACACGGCGACTCCCAATGTCAACTGACACGAATTGCTCCATTGTGTAACAGCGCCGCCACGGATGGCTATCTTCCAATGTGCTGCCTTGCCTCTGGGCGCGCGCCGCCGAGGTGCGCACGTCGAGAGGCGAGGCACCCGCCCGGTCCGGCCTAGCATTCCGGTCATGGTCTCCGCAGGCGACGCCGTGGTGCTCGGCGGCAGCATGGCCGGCCTGATCGCCGCCCGGGTGCTGAGCGAGGCGTACGACACCGTCACCGTCGTCGACCGCGACCCGCTGCCCGAGACGGCGGCGGCCCGGCGCGGGGTGCCGCAGTCCCGCCAACTGCACGTGCTGCTGGCGCGCGGCCGACGGGCCCTCGACGAGCTCTTCCCAGGGCTCAGCGACGAACTGTCCGCCGCCGGCGCGCCCCTTGTCGACCTGCACGATCAGGTGCACTGGTGCAACGACGGCCACCCGATGCGGCGCGCCGCCTCGGACCTGGTCGGCGTGGGCGTCAGCCGCCCGTTGCTGGAGAGCACGGTGCGCGCCCGGGTACGGAGCCTGGGCAACGTCCGGTTCTGCCCGCCCGCCGAGGCCACCGCGCTGCTGAGCACCGAGGACCGCAGCCGGATCATCGGGGTGCTCGTGACGCCGCGCGTCGGGGCCGCGTACCCGATCCACGCCGACCTGGTGGTCGACGCCTGCGGCCGGGCCTCCCGCAGCCCGGTGTGGCTGGCCGAACTCGGCTACCCCACCCCGCCGGAGCAGCGGGTCCCGGTGGACGTCACCTACGTCACCCGCGTCTACCAGCGCGAACCCCGGCATCTCGACGGACTGCTCGGCGCGCTGACCAACGCCGTGCCGGGTCGCCCCCGTACCGGCATCGTCGCCGCGCAGGAGGACGGCCGGTTCGCGGTGGCGCTCAGCGGGATGCTCGGTGAGCGGCCGCCGTCGGACCACGAGGGTTTCACCCGGTTCGCCGAGTCACTGGGCATGCCGGTGATCAGCCGCTTCGTGCGCGACGCCGTCCCGGTGGGCGGCCCGGCCCAGATGCGCTATCCGGCGAGCGTGCGCCGACGCTACGAGCGGCTGCGCCGCTTCCCGCTCGGCTACCTGGTGGTCGGCGACGCCGTGTGCAGCTTCAATCCGGTGTACGGCCAGGGCATGACGGTCGCCGCCACCGAGGGCCTGCTGCTCCGTTCGCTCCTGTCCGGTGGCCCGGACCGGCTGGCCCGGCGCTTCTTCCGCGGCGCGGGCAGGCTGATCGACGGCCCGTGGTCCATCGCGGTCGGCACGGACCTGCGGTTCCCGCAGGTGCCGGGCCCGCGCTCGGCGCGGGTCCGGCTGGTCAACTGGTACGTGCACCGGCTGCACGCGGCGGCCCGGACCGACGCGGTGCTGGGCGAGGCGTTCCTGCGCGTGCTCAACCTGGTGGACCCGCCGACCCGGCTGCTCCGACCCGCGATCGCGCGTCGGGTCCTGCGTGGTGGCGGCGCCGACCCGGTGCCGTCGGCGGGTGTCGCGGGCGGCCGGTGACCATCACGGGGTCACCGGGCTCGTCACGGCGTCGACACCCCGCGCCGCCCGGTCACCGGCGGCCCGCGCACCGTCAGCTCGGGCAGCGGACCTTGCGCATGAACGCGAGCATCAGCCACGGCCTGGGGCCGCCGACCCGGACGCCGCGGGAGAGCATCGCCCGCACGGGTGAGACCCGGCCGAAGAGCATCAGGTTGAGGACCACCGGGTCGTAGCTGACCCGGACGTCCGGTCGGGTGCCCGGTTCGGCGACGCTCACCACGTTCCGGTCGAGCAGCAGGGTCACCGGGCGCGCGTGCCGCGACTCGAAGGCGACCGCCACGCGCACGTCGGGCAGCGGTTTCGGGGTGTCGAGCAGGTGACCGTACCCGTCGCGGACCAGCCCGACGAAGAAGACCTCGAAGAACGCCGCCGCCTCGCCGGGTGGGATCTCGTGCGGGAGACCGGCGGCCCGGGCGATGTCCCAGCCGTGGATGTTGAACTCGTTGACGATGTGGGCGAACAGCCCCGCCATGGTGAGCGTCGAACCGCCCAGCCAGGGCAGCGGCGCCGACGGGTCGACGTCGCTCGTGGCGTCGAGCATCGCCGCGCAGTTCGCGCGGATCCGGGCCGCCAGCGCCGCCGGGTCACGCTCCTCGCACAGGCGCATCACCTCGACGTTGAGGAGGCTGAGATCGTCGACGTTGGTGCGCTGCCACTGCTCGTGGAGGCCGGGGTGCGGAAACGCCGGTTCGGGGTAGGCGCGGGTGATGACGGCGTCGAGGTCGGTCACCGTGACCAGGTGGACCGCGGTGTCGACGACCGACCACTCCCGGGTTGCCCGCACGTCCGCCGGGGCCTTCTCGACCAGGGCGGCGAACCGCTCGCCGGCGGCGTTGACGTCGTCGCGGATCGACTTCCACTGCTGGGTGGACACTTCCATGCCGGTGCCTCCGTCCGGTTGTCGCGCATCGGGGGAAGCCCGTGGTGACCGAACATCACGGGTACCCAGAGTGCACAGTAGACGGCGGAGGGCACATCCGGGGGGAAGCTGTCCGCAATGCGCCGGCTGACACCTGTCGGTGAAACGACCGGACCGCCCTCCCCCCGCGGTGCCCCGCAGGGGTGGAGGACGGTCCGGTCGGTGTCGTGCCGGGTGGCGGGTCAGCGGGCGATCGGCAGTTCGACCGCCGCGGGCGGCGGCACCGGCTGCACCGGGGTGCGCTCGCCACGCCGCTCCATCAGCCACTTGACCCACCAGAACAGGCCCCGGGCCAGGCAGACGATGGTGACCGCGAAGAACAACGTGTAGACCACGTTGAAGACCATCAGAAGGCCGTACACCATGGCCACCGAGGAGCCGAACATGAACTGGTTCCGCGCCTTCGACGGCGTGGTGCCCGGGTCGGTGATCATGTAGTTGGTGAACAGCACGAACGCCACCCCGGTCATGATGCTCAGCGCCGACCAGAGCTGCACGTCCCAGACGTAGTGCCGGATCAGCGCCTGGATGACGAAGCCACCGACCCAGCCCACGATCAGCGCGACCTTCTTGGTGAGCATCGCGTTGAGAATGGTGCCGGCGGTGAGGACCACCATCGGGATGAACATCCGGAACACGTCCGGCACGTTCTCCGTGAAGTGGTACGGCGGAGCCACGTTGACCCACGAGAACGTGAGCAGCGCGATCGTGATGCCGAAGTTCGACGGGTTCATGAAGTGCCGCATGCGCCCGTTGATCGGCGCCTGCAGCACCGCCTTCTGGCCGATGGCCACCACCACCGCGAAGGCGATCGGCCAGAACATGTCGTTGGCGTAGAGCAGCATGTTCACCGCGAGCGCGGTGATGTGGGTGGGCAGCAGGAACGTGTAGACACCCCACGCGCCGTTGCCGCTGTAGGCCGGCCGGCGGCCCAGGGACCGGGCCGCGACCGCCTCGATCACCAGCTCCACGGTGTACCCGAGCGCCAGGACGAACAGCGGCCAGGTCCAGGGCTGCTCGAACCCGAGGATCGTGTAACCGAGGATGTTGAGGATGGACATCGAGATGGCGAAGTTGCGCAGGGCGAGGTAGCGCGGGTCACGCTTGTCCACCCGGGGTACGGGCGGCGGGGTGTCGACGCCCCGGTGGGCCCCACCCGGGCCGGCGCCGTTGCGGGCCGCGTCGGCGGCCTCGACCGTGGTGGTCGCGCCTTCCGGGGCGCGTTTGACGTCCGTCATGGCTTGGTCAGCTCCTGGGCTCGGTCGGTGAGCATGAGGTCGTGCCACCCGGCGGAGAGGGACAGCGTCTGCTGGTGCCGGGTGCCGGAGAGATCGCGCCAGCTCAGCTCGACGGTGACGGGTGCGGCGCCCTGGGCGCCCAGCCCGAAGAACACGTCGAAGCTGCGCTTGCCCGAGTGCCCGCCACCGCCGTCGAGCTGGGCGAGCTGGGTGCGGCCGTCGGCCGTGGTCACCCGCGCCTGCGCGCCGTACGCCGGGGTGCCGGCGTCGCCGGACCGGCCGGCGCCGAGCGCGGGCCGGTGCAGCCGCAGCCCGAGGAAGTTGCCGATCTCCGTCTTGGTGTTCTTGTAGAAGGCCGGTGGCCCCCACTGCCGCGCCACCGCGAAGTCCTGGCGGCCGTCGCCGTCGGTGTCTCCCACGGCGACCCCGCGCGTCGGGGTCCGGTCGGCGAGCCCGAGCTGCGGGCTCAGGTCGACGTAGCGACCGTTGTCCTCCGGTGCCCAGAACGCCAGCGCGTCGGAGCCGGCGATGTCGTCGCCCGGCTGGGCGTTGGGCCACATGTCGGGCTCGCGCAGCATCAGGTCGTTGCTGGCGGCCAGTTCCTGGAGCCAGTTGAACCGGTTGATCGTGCCCTTGACGAAGCCGCAGGACTGCACCACGACGAGCCGGCCGCTGTTGTCGAAGTCGGCCATCTTCGCGTCCCAGCCCCAGCCGACCCAGGCGAGGTTCTTCGCCGCGGCCTTGTTCTCGAAGGGCGCGATGCCCTTGCTGAGCCGGTCCCGCGCCTCCTGCGGGGTCTTCGCGGTGTTCTGCCAGACGAAGTTGCTCTCCTCCAGCCCCCACGACGCGGTGATGTTGCTGACGAAGGCGTCGAACCGGCCGCTGCCCCGCAGATCGGCGAAGTCGACGGACATCCCCTTGAACGAGTCGTGCCCGACCACCAGCGACTTCGGGTCCAGCGGGCCGCGGCGGCCCTCGGCCAGCTTGAACCTGATCCGGCCGGGTGCCGACACGTTGTGGAAGAACCGGTCGTTGCCGAAGTCGTTGGCGAGGTACAGCTCCGGCAGCAGGTCGGCGTCGAGGTCGGCGGAGGCGGAGGCGAGGGTCCACCCGGTCGCGTACCGGGGATCGATCGCGTCCTGCTCCTCGTAGGTGACACTCGGCGCGGCGCCGCCGGTGGCCCCGGTCCAGCGCAGGATGTGCGCCCCGCCCGCGTTCTGCGCGCGGGACATGGAGTGGTTCATCTGCACGTTGGGCAAGCCCTGCGGGTCGAGCACCTGCGAGTCCGGGAAGTAGTTGAAGATGCCGATGTCGGGTCGGCCGTCCCCGTCGAAGTCGGCGACTGCGGTCGCGTTGGTGTTCCAGAGCGGCCCGTGGTAGAAACCGTCGGCGGTCTGCTGCTGCGGGATCAGCTCGACGGGGTGGTACGACGCGAGGCTCAGGCCCTGCGCGTCGCCCTTCTGGAGGAACACGACGGGCGTCCGACCCCAGTAGACGACCAGCAGATCCATTCGGCCGTCGACGTTGAAGTCACCCGGCGTGCACCCCATCGGCGCGATCGCCGGGCCCATCGGCAGCGGCGCCGGGTTCAGCACGAACGGCGCATAACTGGCACCACCACCGGGTGCGGGGGTGACGACGACGCTGTCGCTGCGCGGGTCGACAAGGCAGATGTCGTTGGCTCCGCCCTGCCCGTCGAGGTCGTTGAGCGCCACTCCGGCGCCCACCGACGAGATCCAGGAACGGATGTGCTCGTACTTCGGGTTCACGGTGCGGACCGTGCGCTGCGGCAGGCCTGGCGGGAGCGCGATGGGCAGTTCGGTGAACGCGAACCGCGATGCCATCGCCTCCCGGTCCGCGGCGGACGCGGACGGCAGTCGCGAGATCGTGAACAGCCCCGCGACGAGCACCAGGACGAGCATGGCGGGAATGAGCCGGCGCAGCGGACCCACTGGTTTCGGTGGCAACGGTCCCCCTCGGGGTGACGCCCGCCCCGGCGAGGGCGGGCTCCTGTGTGGTGCGGTCATGGGTGACGGCGGTCGGCGGTCACCCGGTTGTCGTTCAGCCGGCCGGGCTGACGGTCATCGGCATGCCACCGCGCATCCGCAGCGACAACATCGGCTCCGGTACGACGTCGTGCGTGGCGACCTTCGTGAGCCTCAGCTCCCGGGCCAGCATCGAGAGGACGAATGCGGCTTCCATCAGGCCGAGGTGGTTGCCGACGCAGAACCGCGGTCCCGCGCCGAACGGGATGTAGGCGTACCGCGGGCGGTCGGTGACCCGGTCCGGGTCGAAGCGCTCCGGATCGAACTCCTCCGGGCGGTCCCAGAAGGCCCGATGCCGGTGCAGCGTGTAGGGGCAGATCAGCACGTCGACGCCGGCCGGCACGTGGTGCCCGCCGACCACGTCGTCGGCGAGCGCCTTGCGCGGCAGGATCCACACCGGCGGGTACAGCCGTACGACCTCGTCGATGACCATCGCGGTGTACCGCAGCCGGCCCAGGTCGTCGAAGGTCGGCAGCCGGTCGCCGAGCACCGTGAGCGCCTCCTCCCGCAGCCGGTGGCGCACGTCGGGATGCCTGTCGATCAGGTAGAGCGCCCAGCTCAGCGTGCTGGCCGTGGTCTCGTGCCCGGCGAGCAGCAGCGTCACGAGTTCGTCCCGCAGCCGCTGCCGGCCGACCCCGGGGTCGGCCTCGGCCCGGGCGGACACGATGAGCCGCGACAGCACGTCGTCGCGGTCGCCGGAGTGGCCCCCGCGCTCGTCGACGAGCTGGTCGACGATCGTCTGCAGGCGGCGGCGGGCGCGCCGGAACCGCAGCTGACGCGGCAGCGGCACCCAGGGCGGCACGGCACTCAACGTCGCGAGCTCGAACATGGCCTGGTCCTGCACCGCGGTGAAGTCGCGGCCGATGGACGGGAACCGACCGAGGTCGGTGTCGAGCAGGGTACGCCCGAGCACGCCGAGCGTCAGGCTCGTCATCTCGTGGAACACGTTCACCGGGCCCGCCCGGCCGAGTGTCCGCAGCCGGGCGACGAGCGCCGCCGCCTCCTCGGCGACGATGCCGGCCTGCGCGGCGATGCGCCGGCTCTGGAACGCCGGCTGCACCACCTTGCGCTGTTCGCGCCACAGCTCGCCCTCGCTGGTGAGCAGTCCGTCGCCGAGCGCCCGGCGGGCGTGCACCAGGCCGATGCCCTTGTGGTAGTTGGCCGCGTTGTCGGCGAGCACGTGCTTGGCGTGGCCGGGGTGGTTGAAGAAGTAGAGCGTCTTCGGTCCGACCGGCAGCCGTGCGGCGTCGCCGTAGCGGGCCGCCGTGGAGGTCATCATGCCGAGGCGGTCGCGGTTCATCATGATCAGCAGGTTGACGGCGGCGGTACGCGACGGCCCGTTCAGTGACGACGACGCCGCCGGGCGGACTGCCGCGGTCACGACGTCACCACCGCGGACGGCGCCATCTCGAGCCGGCGGAACCGGCCACCGAGGAAGACCAGGGCGTCGCCGTCGCCGTACCGGCGCATGCCCCGCGGACGACCCAGGAAGATCGTGTGGTCTCCCCCGTCGTACGACCGCCAGAGCTCGCACTCGAAGTGGGCGACGGCCCCGGCGAGCAACGGCGCGTCCGTCCGCCCACCGGGCCGCCAGTCGGCGAACTCGAACTGCTCCTGTCCCAGCGGCCGGCGCCGGTCCGCGTAGTAGCGCGCCACCGCCTCCTGGTCGGGGGCCAGCACGGAGATGCCGAACGTGCCGGCGCGGCTGAGCGCCTGGTGCATGAGCGCGTCCCGGTCGACACAGACCAGCACCAGCGGTGGGTCGAGCGACACGGCGCTGAACGAGTTCGCGGTCATGGCGTGCGGCTCGTCCCCACCGACACTGACCACCGTGACGCCGGTGGCGAAGGTTCCGTAGACGCGGCGCAGGTGCGCCGAGTCGGTCACCTCTTCGGTGTCGAAGGTCGTCATCGCCGGAGCCCGACGGCGAGGTACGGCTCCAGGGCGTCCTCGAGCGCCTCCGGCACCCGGGTGGGCACGGTCCGGTTGTTCGGGCCCCGCATGCAGGCGACGCGCTGGATCCCCCGGGCGGCGAGGGTCTCACCGTCCGGGCCGAGGCGCACGTAGTCGAAGCCGAACTCGAGTTGCGTCTGCGCCCGCTCGATCAGCCGCATCCGGACGGCGATCTCGTCGAACGCGGTGAGTTCGGAGAAGAACTCGCACTCGACCTTGAGCGTGAAGAGCTTGAGGTCGGCCTGCAGGTCGGCGAGGACGGCCGGCGCCCGGTCCTTGAGGAACATCTCCCGGCACCGGCCCTGCCACCGCAGGTAGTTGACGTAGTAGACGTTGCCGACGATGTTCGTCTCCTCGAACCCGACGGTGTGCCTCAGCTCGTAGTAGCTCTCCATGCTCATCCCCTCGCACCAGCCAGAACAGTGATGACGACTTGCCCCTCGCCGCCGCGCAGACTGGTGACGAAGGAGGCGGCCCGGGCGCCGCCGGCGCCGAAGAGCACCCAGCCGGGACGCTCCCCACCGGCCAGGACGAGCGGTCCGTGCATCGGCAGTCCGGCCTTCTGCATCGCCTCCACCGCGGTCCAGACGCGGGTCGCGGCGATGTCCGGGGTCTCGCCCGGCCGGCCGGCCAGCAGCTCCGCCAGCCCGGCGTGCGGGCCGAGCAGCCCCTGCCACTCCTCCGGGCTGCGCGGCGCCACGCTCTCGACGTCGCAGCCGAGCAGACCCTCCGCGGCGACGGCCAGGGTGATCCCGGCGCCGTGCGCGATCGAGACGGTGCGGTCCCCGGCGACCTCGGGTCCGCCGTCGGGCCGGTACGTGACCTCGACCGGCCGCCCGAACGCGTGCCCGGCGGCGACCGCGCTGGTCCGGCGACGCGCGGCGGTCCGCTCGGCCGGGTCCGCCGGCGCCGGCCCGTCGGGCTCGATCGCCACCGCCACGCCCGGCATCCCCAGGTCGCCGAGTTCGCGCTCCAGGAAGGAGCCGAGCAGCGGAGCCACCCACGGGCCGCTGCCGTCCTGTTTACGGACCGCGCGCAGCCGCAGCCCCTCCCAGCGCTCGACGGTCACCCCGGCCTCGTCGCGCAGGGCGATGTCGTAGACGTACGTGTCGCCGTCGCGCTCCCGTTCGGTGGCGCAGTAGCGCAGCTCGCCGGCGGTGAAGAGCCTGGCCCCGCCGGGATGGATCCGTGCCACGCCGGCGGGCAGGAGCGTGGCGTGCGGCACGCAGACCTGGTTGCCGTGCATGAGCGCGTCGCGGACGCCCGGGTCACCCAGCAGCAGCGTCGGGGAGACGTACGGGGCGAACCAGGTGGTCGATTCGTCGGCCGCCACGATCGCGTCGACGTGGCGGGCGGCGGCCCGGTGGTACTGCCGGAGCCGCTGGAACCGGGCGCCCTGGAAGAGGATCACGCCGTACAGGTCGTCGGAGGGCGTGATCGAGGCCGGGGCCAGCCCCTCCGACACCTGGTCCGGAGGACCCTCGGGGGCGGTGTCGCCACCGAGGCGCAGCCGCGCGGTGAAGTGGTCGGCGTTGAAGCCGGTCTCCTCGCTGCGGATCGCGACCTCGATGGTGTCGTCGTCCGTCACCAGGGCGGCCACCTGGATCTTCGTGTGCCCGTGCGGCGAGACGATGATGGGCCGCAGGAACTCCGCCCGTTCGATGACCGGGACGACGTCCTCGCCCGAGACGGCCGCGGCCACCTGCGCCATGGCCTCCATCCCGAACACCGCGGGGAACAGCAGGTTGCCGTCGAGATCGTGGTCCGCGAGGTAGCGGTCGGTGCCGACGTTCAGCTCCGTCTCCACCACCATCTCGACCTGGTGGTAGCGGATCAGCACGCGGTCGACGAACCGCAGCAACGGCAACGACGGCTGGTCGTACCGGACCGTGTGGACGCTCTCGGTGCGGCCACTGATCACCACCACGACCGGCGCCGCGGTGTCCGAGACCAGACGCCGCAGGATCGCGATGCCCTGGGTGGGGGTGATGGGCGTGACGCCCTCCCGGCTGAGCGACTCGACCACCGACAGCCGCTCGCCCATGCCGACGCCCGACCAGACCGACCACTCCAGGCACCGGGTGCGGCACTCGGGGTACGCCCGGGCGAACGCCTTGGTCTCCTCGGCCAGCCAGTCGTTCGCGGTGGCGTAGTGCGCCTCGCCCCGCAGCCCCGCCCGGCCGATGATGCTGCCGAGCGTCACGAGCAACCGGAGCCGGGACGGGTCGACGGAGTCGAGCACCGCCCGCAGGCCGTCGGTCTTCGGTGCCAGGGCGGCGCGGAACGCGGCCGGGTCCAGGCTCGCCAGTGCGGCCGGTTCGTTGCGGCCCGCGCCGTGCAGGACCGCGGTGACCGGTCCGAGCTCGGCGGACAGGTCCCGCACCGCCTGGCGTACGGCAGCGGCGTCGGTGACGTCGGCGCGGGCGTACCGCACGGTGACACCGGCTTCCGCGATCCGGGCCAGGTTGGCCGCCAGCTCGCTGTCCTGGGCGGGGTCGGAGCGGCCCAGCACGGCCAGGCTGGCACCGCTGTCGCTGGCGAGGGCGAGGGCACACTCGGCGGTGATGCCCTTGCCGCCGCCGGTGACCAGCAGCACGTCGTCCGCGCCGAGCGGGGCCTCCGGCGTCTCCGGGCGTACCGGCATCGCGCGCAGCGTCGGGACGCGCCGCACCCCGTCGTCGTAGTGCACCTCGGTGAAGGAGGTCGTCGCGGCGACCTCCTTGACCACCAGCTCGATCGCGTCCTCGGCGGCGGCGGGCAGGTGCACGACGGTGACCGGCACGGACGGCGCCTCGAGGTGCAGCGTCCGGGCGATCGCCGCCGCGCCGCGGCCGTGTCCGACCAGGACGAAGCGGGTGTTGCCGGCGGCGAGCGCCTGCTGGGCGCCCCGGAGAGCCGGTGCCAACTGCTCCTCGGCGCAGTCGGGCGGCAGGCAGACCAGGACGCCGCCACCGAGGCCGGACCGTTCGAGCGTGCTCGCGAGCTCCGCGGCGAACGGGTGGTCCGGGTCGGCGTGCAGGTGCCACGGACCGTTCTTGGCGGTGGCGTCGACGGGTGCCGCCGGCAGCGGCACCTCGTCGAGGTCGACCCGCCAGGGCCGGGCCCAGGCGGCCACCCCGGCCACCACCGGCGTGGCGACGGCATCGCTGTCCCGGGCCGTCTGCGCGAGGGTCTCCATCGTCTCGGCGAGCTCGCGGATGGTGGCGGTGGCGAAGTTGATCGGCATCTGGGCCGGCGGCACGTCCAGGCGCTTGGCGAGCTGGTTCACCACCTGGCCGACCGTGATGGAGCTGAGGTGCAGGTCGTCGAGCAACCGGCTGTCCGGTCCGACCAGTTCCAGCGGCAGTTCGGCGCGGTCCGCCGTGAGCCGCCGCAGCAGGTCCTGGGTGGATTCCCCGGTTGGCCCGCCGGAGTCGGCGACGACGGCCGGCGTCGTCACGGCGGGCCCACGCTCGATCGCCGTGCCGAGCTCCGGCGCCTGCTCGCAGGGGCTGGTCAGGAAGGAGAACGTCGCGCCGACCTCCAGCGGTCGCACGAGCCGGCCGTCGAACAGCGCCGCCGGGGCGGGGGCCGCGCCGGTGACGTACGCGGCGCCGGCGACCCGGAGCAGACTCGCGAGCGATTCGCTGTCGGTGTCCAGCGCGACCACGGGAACGTCCGTGACGGTGCCGGCCAGCCCGGTGAGGACCCGACCGGGCCCCACCTCGACGAACAGGTCGGTGTTCTTGGCGGCCAGCGCGACGGCCTGGTTGAACAGGACGGGGTCGGTGATCTGGCGGCGGAGCAGGGCACCCACGTCGGTCCCGTCGGGCAGCACGTCACCGGTGACGGTGGAGACGACCCGGGCCCCGACCCGGTGGAAGGTCTCGTCCGCGAGGGCGTCGGCGAAGGCGTCCGCGGCCGGCGCCACCAGCGGGGAGTGGAACGCGTGCGAGACCCGCAGCCGGGTGGCGCTCAGCCCGGCTGCCCGGGCGTTGCGGCAGACCGCCTCGACCGCGTCGACCGATCCGGAGACGACTGTGTGCTGGGGCCCGTTGTAGGCGGACACGACCACCGGCAGGTCCGCGATGATCGCGTCGAGCGCCTCGGGAGGCGCCCCGATGTCGGCCATCGTGCCGGCCTGGCTGTGCCCGGCCATGGTCCGGCCCCGCAGGTCGGCGACCCGCAGCAGGGTGTCCTCGGTCATGGCGCCGGCCCACTGCAGGGCCACGATCTCGCCGAGGCTGTGCCCGATCGCGGTCGACGCCTCGATGCCGAGCAACGCCAGGGCGTGCTGTCCGGCGACGGACCCGGTGACGATGCGTGGCTGCGCGACCTCGGTCGCGACGACGTCGCTGCCGGTCGGCAACGCGGCGCGCAGGTAGACGTCCTCGACCTCGGCGAACCGCCGCCGAAGCGCGCCGCCGCTGACGCCGCGTCCGGAGCCCTGCCCCGGGAAGAGGAAGCTGATCCGGGCCGGGCCGCTGACGTGTCCGAGCAGGAAACGGCCGTCCGGACGGATCAGCGTCGCCTCGCCGGACTCGACGGCTTCGCGGGCCGCGGTCAGCAGCCGCTCGGCCTCCTCCGGTGACGAGGCGACGATCGCCGCCCGGAACGGCCGGCCCCGCAGGTCGCGGTGCAGCGTCGCGGCGAGGTCGCCGAGCTCCGCGTACGAGATCGCCGGCACGAAGGCGCTCAGCTCGGCGAGCCGGGCGGCCAGGTCCTCCGCCGAGGCGGCGTCGACCAGCAGCAGCTCGGCGTCCTGGACCGAGGCGGCGAGGGTACGCACCCGGCGGTCCGGCACCGGCCGGCGCGGCCCGTGGCGTTCGAGCACGACATGCGTGTTGATGCCCCCGAAGCCCATCGCGGTGATGCCGGCCCGCACCTCCACCCCGGCCGGCCACGGCTCGGCCTTGCGCAGCGTGCGCAGCCGGGCCCCGTCGGCGGTGAGGATGTCGTGCGGGTCGACGGAACCGACGCTCGGGGGAAGCACCTCGTGGTGCACGGCCATCGCGGCGCGGATGAACCCGGCCACCCCGGCGGCGGCCTTGGTGTGCCCGATCATGCCCTTGACCGAGCCGATCACGGCCGCCGGCGCCTCGGGGTTCGCCGCCTCCCGGGCGCTGGACAGCGCCGTCAGCTCGGTGGCGTCCCCGACCTTCGTGCCGGTGCCGTGTCCCTCGAAGAGCCCCACGGTGTCGACGCCGAAGCCGGCCCGGGTGTACGCGCGGCGCAGCGCGAGCCGGTAGCCGTCGACCTCGGGCCGCGTGATGCCACCGTGACCGTCGGAGGAGATTCCCCACCCGGCGACCGAGGCGTAGATACGGTGACCGGCCTCGACGGCCCGGTCGGTGCGCATCAGGACCACCATGCCGCAGCCCTCACCGGGCCAGAACCCGTTGGAGGCACGGTCGTAGACCCGCATCTCACCGGTGGCCAGCGCGCCGGTCTTGGCGAAGCCGATGACCTCGAACGGGTCGATGGACAGGTCGACACCGCCGGCGACCGCGACGTCCAGGTCTCCGTCGAGCAGCGCCCGGCACGCGGTCACCACGGACAGCAGCGACGAGGAGCAGGCGCCGTCGACGGTGTAGCCGCCGCCCTTGAGGTCGAAGTAGTTGCAGATGCGGCCGGCGATCGTGTTCGACAGCGCACCCGCCAGGGTGTCCTCGTCGAGCGGCGGGAACGGGCTCTTGTACGCCGTCTCGTAGCTGGCGAGGAAGGTGGACAGCTGCTCGTCGTCCCAGCCCTCGGCGCGCAGCGCCGCCGCCACGGTCCGCCGCACGTACGGCCAACGCAGCCGCATCTGGTTGGCTCGGGAGAACTCACCGGTCAGGGTGTTTCCCACGATCACCCCCGTCCGCTCCTGCGGCAGGCCCTCACCCATGGGGAACCCGGCGTCGGCCAACGCCGTCGCGGCGGTGTCCAGGGCCAGCCAGTGCGTCAGATCGGTGGACCGGTAGGTGCTGCCGGCAACCTTGTAGGCGACCCGGTCGAACTCGTAGCCCTCGAGGACGGCGGCGGTGCGCGCGTAGAAGCGGTCCGGGGCGGCCGGGTCCGCGTCCCAGTAGTCGTCATGGTTCATCCGGGCGTCGGGGAGCCGCCGGAACGCCCGGCGACCCGCGATGGCGTTCTCCCACAGCTCCTGCGGCGAACGCGCGTCGGGGTAGCGGCACGCCATCCCGACCACGGCAATACTGGTCATTGCTCACTCGGCTTTCGTGTCGCTACCAACGGAACGAAGGCGCTCCTGATGCGTTGGCGCCAGACTTCGTAGGCGGGCAGGACGTCGTCATCGGGCAGCCCGACCCGCGCCTCATCGGTCACTTGTGTCGCCTCGCCCACCGACATCCCACAGAGCACGCCGGTGGCCAGTTCGTTGTGCGGCAGCACCAGGCCGGCACGTTGGCGTGCCGCGGCACCGAACGCCGCGCCCTGCGCGAGCTCCAACCGGTACGCCCCCACGGTCTGGGCGAGCCAGGTCAGTTCCCGCTCACTTGCGCCGCCGGCGTAACAGACGGCGAGCCCGGCGCCGGCGTACAGGTCCGGACGGCGGTGCGCGGGGAACGCGTCGAGGAGCCGGACGAGCTGCCCGGCATCCGTCCCGGCCACGAACCAGCAGGCCCGTCCGATGCCCTGGTCGATCGCCCGTAGGGAGTAGTCCCGGGAGTAGTCCCGGGGACCGTCGGTCGGCCACGGAAAGGCCGACGGAGCGTCCTGTCGATGAACGTACCGGTCGGTCTTGAAGTAGGCCTGGTGGAACCCGTACCCGTCGAGGACGAGCCAGCGCAGCAGGGCGTCCGGGGCGTGCAGGCGCGACCACAACGGACGCGGCAGGCGGGCCATCGCCCAGCCCACCCCGACGTACGCCATGTAGACGTGCTCGTCATGGTCGGCGAGGAACCGCGCGACGTGCCGGGACCTCCCGGGCATGGCATCGCGGATCGCGAAGGCCATCGCGGCGCCCTCGTACGCGAAGCCCCGGTACCCGGCCGGCGTCGCCTCGACCGCGGGCGCCGCCTGCGGCGGACCGTCCGCCTCCGCGGCGGCCGCGAACCCGTGCAGGAACGAACTGCCGACCGTTTCGAGGCGGTCACGGGCCTGCTCGTCCTTGAGGTGAAATCCACGCGTAGCGATTCTCGTCTGCCCCACATCGGGGGTCAGAATGCGGCGTCGAAGCTTGCTCCAAGCAGTCATCGTCTTCTCCGGTCTGCCCACTGAGGCCTCATTGTTACGCATCCTCGGGCAGAAAATTCTCCTGCATTGCGGTCGTTCGAAATTGCCACGAAGAGCGCACCAGCTAACCGTAAAAATCGGCTCCGAGCACCGCGAAAATGGAAAGTGGAGAGTGGAAATCACCATTTTCCGCTGATCAACGCAGCGCAGGAGCTGGATGCGGAGGTCCTGTCGATACCGCGATGGCTACCATCGATCCTCACCCGGAAATGACCTCCGGACCCCGGCAAAGGAGCGTGCCGTGGATTCCGACGAGGCGGCGGATCACCTCATGTGCACGACGGCTCCGGAGGGACCCACCATCGCGACCTGTCCCGGAATGGACTTTCCGCAAACCTACGCAGCGGTCGGTGGACCGTCATCTTCAGCCTTGCCGACCCGATGACCCCATAAAACCGGGGGTGACCAGCACGGAAAGCCGCGACAGGCAGCGACAACGGGTCGGAATCACGCACCGGGCAGATCCGGCAATTCCTCACATCCGCAACCCGACAAGGCGGCATCAGTGCGGCGCTTCGGGGGGAAATGGACCTGCCGGATTCTAGCGACTGGAGATTCATACTATCAGCACCGGAGTGTGCTGCTATCCGCCCAGCCACCATCCGCCAAAACCACGCTGACGTGCGAAGACAGCACTTCTTACGCGAGCTCGATTGCGCTCCGTGTTGGAGTCGTCATTGATGGTGTTGCCATCGCTCGATGGCTCCGCTAACCTCGACGCCAGCAATACCCGCCGATCACGGGAGGCGAGAAGAGACCATTAGCCGACACTGCCATGAATCCTTACCGCCGAGACAACCGTCAATCTATCGACACACCTAGCAGACCGGAGCCACGAGAGCCGTCCGCTATGCAGTGTTAACACGACGACATTTGCCGGTCATTGGGGGAATCGCTGTGGACGACGCAATCGAGAAGGCTGTGCAGCGGGCCATCGCCGCCATGCACGAGAAGCTCGGAGAGCAACTCACGGTCGACGACATGGCCCGCGCCGCCATGTTCAGCAAGTTCCACTTCACCAGGGTCTTCCAGCAAGCCACCGGCGTGACGCCGGGCCGCTTCCTGTCCGCCCTTCGCCTGCAGCGCGCCAAGCGCCTGCTCGTCTCCACCTCATTGAAAGTCGCCGACATCAGCATGCGGGTGGGATACAACAGCGTCGGCACTTTCAGCTCCCGATTCACCCGGAGCGTGGGAATGCCACCGACGACCTACCGCCGGCTGGCCGGCTTCGCCACGCAGATCGCGACCGACCCCGACTACCGGATGGGGCACCCGCACAACGCCCGCGTGCACGGTCGCGCCTGGGCGCCCGAATCGCATGCGGACAGCCCGGTCTTCCTGGCCCTGTTCCCGGACCGCATCCCGGAAGGGCAACCGGTCCGCTGCACGGTCCTGCCGCGTCCGGGCCCGTACCAGCTCGACTACGTACCGCCGGGCAACTGGTTCGTCCTCGCCCAGTCGATCACCGGGGAACCGGACGCCGACGTGGACGCCGACGACGGCGACCGGACCGTCTGCGTCGCCACCTCCGGGCCCCTGCAGATACGGGGCGATGGCGTCGTGCACGCCGACGTCGACCTGCAGCCGGCCCGCGCGATGGACCCCCCGGTACTGCTGGCACTGCTCGACCAGCGCAAGCTCGCGCTGGCCCGGATGGCCGACGAGCGGGTGGGAGTGTCGTCGATCGGCGCCGCGGCGGCGGGCCGCTCCGCCGCGTGAGCGGGCCGACCTGACCCGACCCCTGACGAGGTCAACGGTCAGGCCGGTCAGCGCTACCATTGCCGCCTCCGAGTGCTCGGCGGGCAGCCCAGCCGTGTCGCACCGTCGTCGCGAACGCCGAGCGCCCGGGCCAGGTGCGGCTCGACCCCAGGGCCTGCTGGAGGGCCGGGCGCCGCAGCACCGTCAGGCCGCCGGCCGAGCTGGTCCCCGGCACGAGGGCTGCGGCGTCCCGCCGAGTGGACAGTCGGTGCCCATCCTGCGCGGTACGTGTCCGCGCAGGATGGGTGGATGTTCGCCGCCGACACGGCGGAGGCGACCGCTCCTCGGCAAGCCGGTTCACCCCGCCGGTCGCCACGAGCGGCTCGCGCATCGGCATCCAGCACGCGGGCGAACATCAGTGGCGCGGGTGAGTGCGGCAGCGTGGACGGGCAGGCAGCAACGACGGAGGTGCACCCGACCGGGTCCTCCCAGACGATTGAGCCGCGACTGCCTGAGCCATGCCGACAGGGAGGTGACGCGGTGGC
The DNA here is from genome assembly GCF_003027925.1 of Micromonospora sp. RP3T. Lineage (GTDB taxonomy): Bacteria > Actinomycetota > Actinomycetes > Mycobacteriales > Micromonosporaceae > Micromonospora. The sequence continues at coordinate 169,749 of NZ_PYPS01000002.1, read as the reverse complement.
ACCCGACTACCCGAACGGTGAGCGGACGATGGCGCTGGAGGCATTCGCGGACACCATCACTCCCGGTTCGAGGCGGTAGCCCGGCGACGCGTCTGTCGCCGGGGCCCTGGCCGGCGGCGGGGCCGCGACGGGCGGTGCGGTCGACCTGCTGCGGGAGCCGGCCGGGCCGCGGTCGGCACCCGCGAACGTCCGCGACATGGCCTGGACCGGAGTGTCCGATCAGGATGATGTGTCACCGGGTCAGGTGCCGCCCGGATGGACCGCGGTCTCGCAGCGGTCGGCGACGGTCGAAACCGCCCGGGCCGCACTCACCGCCGCACGGCGAATCGAGAGGCGACAATACCTCGGCACCGTGGCCGGGAATCGATCCGAGGAGTGCCATGCCCCGCCGACCGGCTCACCGCCGTCCGTGATCCGTCCTTGCCGTGCCGTGTCTGGCGAACTTCCTCATCCCGCTGGACACGACGGCCGCCAACACCGCGGCACCGCACATCGTGGCGGCACTGCACACGTCGGCGTCCCCCACACGGTGCCGCCCACGGACAACATTGCATCCCGCGCAGGGGGGATTGCGCAGAGTGCAACATCGAAGGTGACTAACATGTACCCCGACCCGTACACTGAGCTGGTCGGTGCTATCGACAGCGGGGAGCCTGATGCGCATCTCAGATCTTAGCAGGCAGACAGGCGTCCCAATCGCAACGATAAAGTTCTACCTCCGGGAGCGCCTGCTTCCTCCGGGCACCCCGACCGGCCGTAACCAGGCGGTGTACGGCGAAGCACACCTGCGTCGACTGCGGCTCATCCGGGCACTGACCAACATCGGTCAGCTCGAACTCACCTCGGTGCGGGAGCTGCTGACCGCGATCGAGAACGACAAGGTGCCGCTACCCGCGCTGTACGCGCTCGTCGACCGCGCGTTGTTTCCGCAGGAGCCGGCGCTGCACAGCGTGGAGGGCGCGAAACAGGTACGGGCCGACGTCGACCGTTTCGTCGAGGACCTCGGCTGGTCCCTCGACATGGACGCGCCCGGCCGGGACCGGCTCGCGCTCGTGATCCTCACCCTGAAGCGGCTGGGCTGCGAGTGCGGAATGGAGTATTTCACCCCCTACGCGGTGGCGGCCGAGAAGCTCGCGGTGCAGGATCTGGACCTGCTGCCCGCCGACGGCGTGGGCGCCGACCGGGCCGCCCTGGTGGTGCGGGGAGTCCTGCTCGACGTGGCGCTGTCGGCGTTGCGACGGATGGCTCAGGAGCACCACGCGAGACTGCGCTTCGGCGCGACGCAGGCCGACGCACGGCCCGCGTAGCGACGGCCTGCGTCACGCAGGTCAGCCGCGCCCTGGTGCCAACCGCCCGGCCGACGCACCGGGCCGGCGGGCCACGGCGGCGGCCATCCACCTCGACGGATGCGAGCTCGCACGATCGTCACCCACACCGGCGCGATGAAGGTGCACCCGGTCGAGCGGCGATCGAGCTGACGCGGTACAGGTGGGTCCTCCCGAAGCGGGTCGACCCGGCCACCACGGCGCTCCGGCAGCGGCCGGCCGCCGACGCGTGTGACGGTCTGGACGAGTCGACGCTGGCCAGACCCCTCACCGGGTGAACCCGCAGCCGTCGCCCCGTGCCCTATCACCCGGGCTCGACGTGTGCGGCGGCCGTTCGACGACCAGGACGCGGTGCTCGCACCGGTCGAGGCACTGCTCGGCCTCGCGCTCGCCGCGCACCCGAACGGCGCGCCCCTCCGTTGTCGACTCTCGGCGACATCGCCTGGAGGCATTGTGGCTGGGCCGGGCCGGGCCGAGGCAGGGTCGGGCCGAGGCAGGGCGTGGCAGGTTGGTTGCCGGGCCTGCGCGGCGGCAGCTTGCCCATCGCGAGATGGTCGGCGACGGCGCTGGTGAGGCACGGGTTGCCGTGGAAACGAGGTGACGTGCGCGGCCCGGCCGGCCGCCGCCGACAGCGAATCGTTCGGGAACCGACCCCGCGCCTCGGGGCTGCCCCGCCGCGGATCCGGGTCGCGTTCGCGAAGGGCGAGGACACCGTCGTCGAAGCCGCCCGCCGCCTCTTTGCCCGCACCCCGACGGTGCACGGTGAAGCGCACCGGGTCCGGTGGAGCTCCACCGGACCCGGTGCGCTTCAGCCCTCACACGGCGCTGGCAGGCGCGCTGTGCCGGTCTGTGCCGGGCGGTGACACATAGCTGGTGACGCCGTTGACGGTGGGGTTGGCGAGGAAGGCTCTCAGCCCGATCTTGATGTCGAGCTGGTCTTCCAGCCGGGCCAGCAGGATGGCGGCGAGCAGGGAGTGGCCACCCAGGTCGAAGAAGTTGTCGTCGACGCCGACCCGGTCGACCCCCAGTGCCTGGGCGAACAGGTCACACAGCACCGACTCGCGGGCCGTGGCCGGATCCTGGCCGCTGGCCACGGCGCTGTAGTCCGGCGCCGGCAACGCACGCCGGTCCAGCTTCCCGTTCACCGTCAGCGGCAACGCATCCATCACCACCACCGCCGACGGGACCATGAACTCCGGCAGCGCCCGGGCGATCTCCTGCCGCGCCGCGGCCGCATCCACCCGACCACCGGGCACCGGCACCACGTACGCCACGAGCCGCCGGTCGCCGGGACGGTCCTCCCGGGCCACCACCGCCGCCTGGCCCACTTCCGGCTGCGCGACCAGCACCGCCTCGATCTCGCCCGGCTCGACCCGGAAGCCCCGGATCTTCACCTGCAGATCGACGCGTCCCACGAACACCAGCAGACCGTCGGCGTTCCACCGGACCAGGTCGCCGGTGCGGTACATCCGCTCGCCCGTCTCGAACGGGCACGCCACGAACCGCTCGGCGGTCAACCCGCGTCGGTTCATGTACCCCCGCGCCATGCCCGCGCCGGCGATGTACAGCTCGCCCGTCACGCCCACCGGCACCGGCCGCAGGCTGCCGTCGAGCACGTACAGCCGCATGTTGGCCATCGGGCCGCCGATCGGCACCGGCTGCGCCGCCTGCTCGTCCGAGAAGTCGGTCATCGCGTGCAACGTCGTGAACGTGGTCGACTCGCTCGGCCCGTACCCGTTCACCATCAGCACGCCCGGACACCGCTCGACCACCCGCCGCACCGCGGTGCCGGACACCGCGTCCCCGCCGACCACCACCATCCGCAGCCCGGCGAGCGCCGACGGCTGCTCCGCCGCCACCGCGTCGAACAGCGCCGACGTGAGCCACATGGCCGTCGGGGCCGCCCAGGCGATCACCTCCGCCAGGCGGGCGATGCTCATCTCCTCCGGCGGCGCCGCCACGTGCGTGCCGCCGCGCAGCAGCGCGATCCACAGCTCGTACGTCGAGATGTCGTACGAGTGCGGCGAGTGCACCAGCATCCGTTCGTGCACGCCCTCCGGCCACCCCGGATCCCGCACCATGTCCACCACGTCCTGGTGGGTCACCGCGACGCCCTTGGGCACCCCGGTCGACCCGGACGTGAAGATCACGTACGCCAACTGGTCCGGGTGGATCTCCGCGTCCCGGAAGTCCTCCCGTGCCCCGGTGGCGGCGTCCCCGGCGGTCGCCAGCAGGATCGGCGCCCCGTCCGGGCGTACCCGCTCGGCGAGCTCCGTCAGCTCCTCGTCGCACAGCACCGCCACGCTGCCCACGTCGCCGGCCACGAACGCGATCCGCGACTCCGGCCAGCTCACGTTGACGGGCACGTACACGCCGCCCGCCTTCAGGACCGCCAGCAGCGCCACCCACAGCTGCGACGACCGCCGCATCACGACGAGCACCCGCGACTCCGCGGTGACGCCCGCGTCCACCAGCATCGCCGCCAGCCGGCTGGACCGCTCGTCCAGTTCCCGGAAGGTCAGGCTCGTCCGGCTGTCGACCACCGCGACCGCGTCCGGGTTCCGGGCCACCTGCGCCGCGAACACCCCGGGCACCGTCGCCGCCTCCACCTCGAGGGCGGTGTCGTTCCACCGGTGCAGCACCAGCTCCCGCTCGGCCGGCGTCAGCAGGTCGAGTTCGCTGATCCGCCGGGTCGGGTCGGCGGCGGCCTGGCTCAGCAGTCGCGCCAACCGGCCACCGAGGGCGTGCACCGTCGACTCGTCGAACAGGTCCCGGGCGTACTCGAACGAGTAGCGGATCCCGGCCGGCGAGCCGTCGGCTTCGTACTCCGGGCGGAAGAACATGCTGAGGTCGAACTTGGCCGTCTCACCGGCCAGCGACTCGGCCCGCGCCTGAAGGCCCGGCACCTGCCACCGCTGGCTGGTGTCGTCGTCGATGGTGAGCATCACCTGGAACAGCGGGTGCCGCGAGGCGGACCGGACCGGGTTGAGCTCCTCCACCAGGCGCTCGAACGGCACGTCCTGGTTGGCGAACGCGGTCAGGTCCAGCTCCCGCACCCGGCCCAGCAGCTCGTCGAAGTTCGGATCCCCGGACAGGTCCACCCGCAGCACCAGCGTGTTGCCGAAGAACCCGACCAGATCGTGGAGCGCCTCGTCGGTGCGGCCGGCCACCATCGTGCCGATCGGGATGTCGGTGCCCGCCCCGGAGCGTGACAGCAGCATGGCCAGCCCGGCCTGCAACACCATGAACACCGTCACCCGGTTGGCGCGCGCCACCTCCTCGAGACCCCGGTGCAACCCGGCGTCCAGCTCCAGCCGGACCAGGCCGCCACGATGCGACGGCTGCGGCGGGCGCAGCCGGTCGGCCGGCAGGTCGAGCTGGTCGGGCAACCCCGCCAGCGCGGAGCGCCAGAAATCCAGCTGCCGCGCCAGCACACCGTCGGAGTGGCGGTCCTCGCCGAGCAGCCGGCGTTGCCACAGCGTGTAGTCGGCGTACTGCACCGGCAGCGGCGCCCACTCCGGCGCCCGACCCGCCAGCCGCGCCCGGTACGCCTCGCTCAGGTCCCGTACCAGCACCTCGGCCGACCAGGCGTCGCTGGCGGTGTGGTGCATCACCAGCACCAGCACGTGCTCGGTGGGCGCGGTCCGGAACAGCCACGCGCGCACCGGCAGCTCGCCGGCCAGGTCGAAGACGTACCGTACGGCCTGCTCCAGCAGGCCCGGCAGGCTGGCCTCGTCGGCCACCGCCATGGTCACCTGCGGCACCGCGACCGCGGCGTCCACCACCCGTTGGTACGGCTGACCGTCGGCGACCGCGAAGACGGTACGCAGCGCCTCGTGCCGACCCACCACGTCGCGCAGCGCGGCCATCAGCGTCTCCGCGTCCAGCCCGCCACGCAGCCGCCAGGCGAACGGCACGTTGAACAACGGGCTCGGACCGTCGTACTCGTTCATGAACCACAACCGCTGCTGGGCGAACGACAACGGCAGCCGCTCCGGCCGGTCCACCACCCGCGCCAACGGTGTGCGCGCGCTGCCCGCCGCCAGGAGCGACCGAGCCAGCGACCGGACCGTCGGATTCTCGAACACCACCCGGATGTCCAGCTCCACACCCAACACCGACCGCACCCGACTGATCAGCCGCGTCGCCATCAGCGAATGGCCGCCCAGGTCGAAGAAGTTGTCCTCGACCCCGACCCGATCAAGGCCCAGGACCTGCCCGAACAGCTCGCACAGCACGGCCTCCTGCGGGGTGGCAGGTTCCTGGCCGCCGGCCGAGGCGCTGAAGTCCGGTGCCGGCAGCGCCAGCCGGTCCAGCTTCCCGCTCACCGTCAGCGGCAGCGCGTCCAGCACCATCACCGCGGCCGGCACCATGTATCCCGGCAGCGTCCGGGCGGCCTCCTGCCGTAGCGCCGCCGGATCCACCTGGCCGCCGGGCCCGGGCACCACATAGCCGACCAGCCGCGGGTCGCCGGGACGGTCCTCCCGCAGCACCACCACCGCGCGGCCCACTCCCGGCTGCGCGGTCAGCACTGCCTCGATCTCGCCCGGCTCGATCCGCAGTCCCCGGATCTTCACCTGGTCGTCGACGCGTCCCAGGAACTCCAGCTGGCCGTCACCGGCCCACCGCGCCAGATCCCCGGTGCGGTACATCCGCTCCCCCGTGCCGAACGGGCACGCCACGAACCGGTCCGCCGTCAACCCCGGCCGATTCAGATACCCCCGCGCCAGCCCGGCGCCCGCGAGGTACAGCTCGCCGGTCACCCCCGCCGGGACCGGACGCAACCCGGCGTCCAGGACGTACACCTGGGCGCCCGGTAGCGGCCGGCCGATCGGAACCGGGCCGTTGTCCGGATCGGACCCGTCCGCCACCTCACCGGCGGTGGCGTACACGGTGGCCTCGGTCGGCCCGTAGGCGTTTACCACCCGGGCGCCGGGCACCGCCGCCCGTACGGCCCGCAGCACCGGCCCGGTCAGCGCCTCGCCCGCCAGCACGACCGTCTGCGCGGTCGTGGACGTCTCCGCGGCGGCCAGCACCCCCGCCATCGCCGAGGGCGCCGTGCTGATCAGACTCCCCGACCATCCGCCCTGCGCGAGGACCAGCACATCCTGCACCACCTCCACGCATCCGCCGCAGGCCAGCGGTCCGAACAGCTCGAACACCGACACGTCGAAGCTCAACGACGTCGACGCCAGCACCCGGCCGAACCGGTGCGCGCCGAATGTCGACGCCGCCCACGACACGAGCCATGCCGCCGAGTGGTGCTCGACCGCCACACCCTTGGGGCGGCCCGTCGACCCCGACGTGTAGATCACGTACGCCGGATGCCCGGGCAGCAGCGGAGCGAGACGATCCACATCGGACAACTCGGTGCCGGGCAGGGCGGCGATGGCGGTTCGGACCGCCGGGTCGTCCAACACGATCATCAGATCGCCGCTCCCGCCCGGGCGCGCGCCGTCCGACGCCGCGCCCAGCGCGGTCGTCGCCAGGGCGCGTGAGGTGAGGATGGCGGCGGGGGTGGCGTCGGCGAGCATGAACGCGATCCGGTCGGCGGGGTTGGCCGGGTCGATCGGCAGGTAGGCCGCGCCGGTCTTCAACACCCCCAGGACCGCGACGATCATCTCCGCGGACCGTTCCGTCGCCACGGCGACCAGCCGCCCCGGCCCGGCACCTCGCGTGACCAGGTACCGGGCCAGCCGATTCGACCTCGCGTCCAGCTCCGCGTACGACAGCGACGCGTCCCCGGACACCACCGCGACCGCGGTAGGGGTCCGGGCTGCCTGCGCCGCGAACAACTCACTCAAGAGCTCCTCCGCCGGAGCAGAGGAATCCGGCGTTACCTGGTCACTGACGCGCGTTGTCACGGCTGCTCCACTCACCCACGCTCGGCTTTGATTTGGCTGTCGAGTCACACGTCGGTCCAATGCTCTTTCGTACTTGCGGCAAGCTGCGCTGGTTCTCGTAGTCGCGAGAACCAGAAATGGGCATCGCTCGATCACACTGGTCGATGACCCAACATCACATTGTTTCCCCATCGGCGCATCTCCGGGAGTGCTCGCCCCCCGTTTACGTGAACGACGCCGTGGAACGCCTCGTCAGATTCATTCGGGAGAGGCGCAGCGCGCCGCGTCCACTTCTGCCGTACCTTTCGAAAAGCCGCCGGGGTCGACCCCCGGAAGATTGCTTTCCGCCACCCGCATCTGTCGGGCACGGCGTACTTTGATCAGCTTCCGGCGCAGAGGTGGGTCAGCCCACCGTGGTGGTGGTCCGGCACGGGATACCCCGGCCCGTCAGCGGGACCTGATGTAGGCGGCGACGTGCTCGGCCAGCTCGGCGGTGACCGGGCCGGCCGGATACGACGACGGCAGCGCCACGACGTCGTACGCGCTGCGGTCGAGGCCCTTGACCGCGACGGTCGACGGCGAGTCGGACAGCACCGTCACCGCCGCCCGCCCACCGGTCCGCCCGGCCCCGACGTCGTTGCGACAGGCCAGCAGGAACGCGAGCCAGCCCCGGTACCACACGAGCAGGTCGCCGAACGCGCCCATCGCGTCGGTGAGGTTCCGGCCGGCGGCCAAGGCGTTCATCTCGTCCCGGAAGATCTGCTCGATCTCGGCGACCACGTGCTCGGGATCCGCGTCGAGGTCCGGGCACGGGCGGGTCGTCCGGCCGAACTTGGCGGCGTATTCGCCGAACTTCTCGACGACCAGCTCGTCGTCCGGCCAGGCCGGCAGCAGCAGCACGGCGGTGACCGCGCGATCGGCCGCGAGCAGGTCGGCGACCCCCAGGGCGAGCGCCGAGGCGCTGCAGTGACCGACGACGAACGTGTGCCCGTCCTCGGCGCCGGACGTGCGGAACTGCTCGACACACTCACCGGCCAGTTCCGGAATCGACGCGTAACGGCGCTCCCCCATGAGCACGCCGATGGGGTCGATCTGGAACACCGGCTTGCCCTCGATGCTCTCGCTGAGCATCTGGCTCATGCGCGGGGCCGGCGACAGCGGTTGAAAGTCGGCGACCAGGATGGGGTCGCGGGCGCCGGCGCTGAGTCGCCGGAGGATCGATTCGTCGAGATCCACGTCGGTCATATCGTCCCTTTTCTCTGGCGCCGGGGATGCTGACCATGGTGGCCCGGCGGCGCGGCGAATTCTTATCAGCGCATGCCGTCCGGTAGGGACATGCGGGCCAGCAGCTCACGGGTGTAGAGCTCGTCCGGCGACCGGATCCCCGCGACCACGCCCAGATAGCGGTCGGTGAGGCTGGGCGAGTCCTGCACGACGCGCAGCGTGGCGATCCGTTCGGGGGCCGGGTCGAGACGCGCGGTCAGCAGGTTGGTCTGGTAGTTCGGCGTCAACAGCTCGTCGCGGGCGGCGGCGAAACGGGCGAGGGCGGCGTGCAGCCGGACCGGGTCGCCGAGGTCCCCGCCGAGCTCGCCCGCCAGCAGTTCCGCCTGCAGGAAAGAGTCGGTGATGCCGTGCGCGTTGATGGAGTCCTTGTGGTGCCCGGCGTCGCCGACCAGGGCCCAGCCCGGCCCGTACGCCTGCCGGAAGAAGTTGCGCTGGTCGCCGGTCCCGTACAACCGGTCGGCGGGGGTCGCGTCGGCCAGTTGCTGCCACAGGGCTGGCGCGGTGGTGGTGATCGTGGCCCGGTATGCGGTGAACGCGTCGTGCCGGACCCGGTCGAACTGGTCCTGCGGCAGGTATGCGGCGACCAACATGAGGTCACCGTGGGTCCGCAGCCCGGCCACCCAGCCGCCCGGACGCTCGTAGATCTGGAAGTCGGCCCCGGTCACGCCGGCCCAGAACGTGTAGTAGACGCACGTGAGGTTGGGGTGGTGGGCGTAGACGGGCGCGTCGACGAGCCTGGCCACCGTGGAGCGCATGCCGTCGGCGCCGATGACCAGGCGTGCCTTCTCGGTGATCTCGGCGCCCCCGTTCTCGCGCAGGCGCACGCCGGTGACCCGGCCGTCGTCGTCGTGGGCCAGCCCGGTGACGGACGTACGATCGCGCACCTCGGCGCCGGCCGCCGCAGCCGCCTCGGCCAGAATCGTGTCGAGTACGTACCGGCGGGGAGCGTAGGCGCCGTCGACGCCGGGCAGCGTCGGCGCGGGTCCGCTCACGCAGACGTCGGCCACGTGGTAGCTGACCGACCGCAACGGCGGGCAGCCGGACCCGCGGATCCGGTCGAGCAGCCCCCAGCGGGCGAGCCGCTCGACGCCGGGCTGGTGGATGTACAAGCCGGACAGGGTGTCGCTCGGAATCCGGGCGCGGTCCACCAGGAGCACCCGGTGTCCGGCCTGGGCCAGCAGCAAGGCAGTGGGCGCGCCAGCGCAGCGCGCCCCGACAACGACAACGTCATACGCCACGGCCCCATGGTCGGTCCGTGGGCATCACCCGAGCCAACTTCCATCGTGCCCCGAGCCGAATCCCGGCGAGCCCGCCGCAAGTTGCGAGAGGCGCCGCGCTCCCCGCCATGTCGACGATGGCCGTGGTCAGCCCTAAGGAGATCGAGACGATGAGTACGCGAGGAGTTCTTCCGCGAACGGCCCCGGACGAAGGGTGCCCAGCATGAAGATGAGCCTTCAGCCCCTGCAAGAACTCGTCGGCGCCGACCCTCGCTACCAGTGGGACTACTCGCGCCGGGGAACACCGGACCCGCTACGCCGGATCGGCTCGGTCTGGTATTTCGGACTGCCGCTCACGTCCGCGCACCGCGACGCCCACAACGCCGGCGACGTCATGGCCGCGGAACTGACCGCCGAGCAGCGTTACCGCAACGAGGGATCGGTGTATCCGCACGCCAGCCTGGTCGAGATGATCACCTATCAGCAGGCGTGGTTCCCGGACACCGACTGGCGCTACATCGACATGACGCACGTGCCGTGGCCGGAGGTCCGGGCCGCGATCAACGAGAACCCGCCGGACGTGGCGGCCTTCACTGTCTACACCGCCACCACGCTGTGGGCGATGATCGTGGCGGCCGAGATCAAGCGGGTGAACCCGAAGGCCGTCGTCGTGTTCGGCAACGACCACGCCGGCATCCTGTACAAGGAGACGCTGACCGGCAAGTACGGCAGCCGCCTGGTCGACTTCGTCAGCACCGGCAACAACGGCCCGTTCACGCTCATGGGCCTGCTGACCCACCTGGAGGGCGGCATCGACCTGACGAAGGTGCCGTCGCTGGCCTACCGGACGAACAGCGGCGAGGTCGTCAACCAGGAGGCGAGCACGTTCCCGCTGAACCGACGGATCCTGCCGGACTACCGGCTGATCCTGGACAAGCTCGAGCAGCACTACGACCCGGCGTTCAACGTCTGGTACGCCAGGCACTACGACCTCAAGCGCATGGTCACGGTCCCGCTCGACGGCGGCTGCACGTGGGGCAAACGGCCGGGCCGACGGTGCATGCACTGCTCGATCCAGGGCCTGACGCCCAAGACGGTCGACGTCCCGGCGGCGATCCCGGTGCTCGAGACCATCGTCGGGGACATCGGTGCGAACGTGTACGCGTGCGGCGACTCGACGCTCGGCTTCTCCCGCGAGCAGTGGGACGGCAGCATCTCGTACCTCAACGACATGGCCGAAGCGTGCGCCGCGTCGCCGATCCTGCGGGAGCAGCGCTTCATGCTCGCGTACGGGTTGGTGTACGAGTTCCTCGACTCCGCCGAGTTGTGCAAGGGTTTCGTGCGTACGTGGAACGTGGGGCTCGAGGCGTTCGACCCGAAGCTGCTCAAGGCCGACTCCAAGGGCATCAACAAGGGCCCGGAACGGATCGGGGAGGCACTGGAGCTGGCCCGGTCGCTCGACTACAAGCTGTTCGCCTCGGGCATCATGGGCCTGCCCGGCACGACGATGAAGAACCTGCGCGGCGAGGTGGACAGCTGGCTGTCCATGGCCGCCGAGTACAAGGACCTGATCACCAGCATCTCGGTCGCGGCACCCGGCATCATTCCCGGCTCGCGCATGTACTGGGACAGCTACAACACCCATCCCCAGGTACGCGCCTGGCACGGCGAGATCCTGCCGGCGCGACGGCTCACCGCGCTCTACGTCCACGAGAACACCGAGGTCGAGCTCGAGGACGTCGAGGCCGCGATCTCCGACCTGCGCAACGGCATCATCGAGCTGAACGGGCCCATGGAGCACATGAAGTTCGGCTACTACATGCTCGGCGGCCGGGACGAGGACGAAGCCCTGGAATACCGTCTCCTCGACGAGATCTGCGACCAGCTCGACTAGGAGGTATCGATCATGTCGGTCACGCCGGACCTGCGGCACGTGGTCAGGGCACCCGCGAACATTCCGGCCGGTGAGTCGGTGATCCGCGGGATGACACGCGCCTGCCTGGCCGCGAACGCCGTCAACCTGTCCCAGGGGATCCCGACCTATCCGCTGCCCCTGGCCCTGGAGGAGGCAGCCGTCGCCGCCATCCGATCGAACGACAACCAGTACACCTCGCCGCGCGGCAGCTGGCCGTTCCTGCAGGCGATCAGCGGGTTCGAGCAGCACCGCTGGGGCCTGCCGGAGCCGTACGACCCCGAGACGCAGATCTGTGTGACGTGCGGGGCGACCGAGGGCATGCTGGCCGCGCTGATGGCCGTGGCCGAGCGCGGGTCCAACGTCGTCGTCATCGAGCCCGCGTACGAGTCGTACACGGTCAACCTCCGGCTGATCGGCGTGGAGCCCCGCTACGTGCGGCTGAGCGGCCCGGACTGGCAGCTCGATCCGGCCGCCGTGGCCGCCGTCGCCGACCGCAACACCCGCGCGGTCGTCCTGAACTCGCCGCACAACCCCACCGGCCGGGTGTTCTCGGCCGCGGAGATGCAGGGCCTGGCCGACGTGTGCCTGCGCCTCGGCATCGTCGCGATCCACGACGCCATCTACGACGAGCTCTACTTCACGGCCGAGCGGCCGGCCCGGATCGCCGACGTCCCGGGCATGGATCAGCAGTCCATCACGGTCAACGCGCTGTCGAAGATGTTCTCCGTCACCGGCTGGCGGGTCGGCTGGGTGACCGGGCCGGCGCACCTCATGGAGCACGTCGCCCGGGTGCACGACTTCCTGACGATCGCCGCCCCGACGCCGTTCCAGGCGGCCGGGGCGGTGGCGCTCTCGTTGCCGGGGGACTATTTCGAGGAACTGCGTGCCGTGTACGGGCGGCGTCGGGACATCCTGGTGACCGGGCTCGAGAAGTGCGGCGTCGCGTTCGAGCATCCGGCCGGCGCCTACTACGTCATGTGCGACGCCTCGGCGTTCGCGCGTCCCGGCGAGAGCGAGGACGAGATCGCGAGCCGACTGCTGCACGAGGGCGGCGTCGGCGTCGTGCCCGGCCACTGCTTCTACGGCTCCGCCGACCGGGCCGGCGCGCCGCAGATCCGGATCGCGTTCGCGAAGGACGACGAGACCGTGGCCGAGGGCGTCCGCCGTCTCGGCGCCTACCTCGGCGCGGCCTGACCCCGGCTTTTGGGCACCGGATCGACCCGGCCGCCCGGCGCCGGCGCCGGATGGTCGACCAGGTGGCGGCCGCCGGGCCGGTCCGGGCCGGCACCGCGACCTGGCCGACGCCGGGCTGCGCGATCAGCGGTGCCTCGATCTCGCCGAACCCGACCCGGCAGCCGCGGACCGTCACCTGGTGGTCGGTGCGGCCCACGAGGACGGAACGCCGTCAACGGTCCACTGCCCCGGGTCGCCCGTGCGGTCCGTCAGTTCCGCGGCCCGGATCGGGCACGCCACGAACCGCTCGGCCCGTCAGGCCGCGCCGGATCAGGTAGCCGCCGGCCCGAGCCGGAGCCGCCCCGCCCGCACCGGCAGCTCGTCCGCCAGTCCGGCCACGTGCCGTGCGGCCCGGCCGAGCAGCACCGGCGCACCGGCGGGACCGGTGACGGCGACCGTCACGCACGGCACCGCCCCCGACACGTCCACGCCTGCTGGTACGGCGGCTCGTCGGCGACCGCGAACCCGGTACGCAGCGCCCGTGCCGGACCACCACGTCGCGTGGCGCCGCCGCCGGGGCTGCCGGGTCCAGCTCACCGGCAGCCGCCGGGCGTACGGGACGTTGCGGGTCGCCCTCGGGCCCGGTCCACCTACGACAGCAACAGCGCCCCGCACACCGCCGCTACCGCGTCCGGTGTGCGGGCCGCCTGCGCCGTGCGGCGCTCGCCGCGCGGCTACCGATCACCGCTGGGCGTCGGCACGACTCCTCCGCTCAGCCACGCTCGGCGTCGATGAGGCTCTTGGGCCGCATGTCGGTCCAGTGCTCCTCCACGTACTGCAGGCAGCCGGCACGTGAGTCCGCCCCGTACGCCGTGGCCCAGCCCTGGGGCACGTCGATGGTCGCCGGCCACAGGCTGTGCTGACCCTCGTCGTTCACGAGCACGAGGTACTGCGCGTCGGTGTCCTCGAACGGGTTCGTCATGGCATCTCTTTCCGCGCGTCGGTGTGAAAGGGGGATCAGCTGACGACGCTCTTGGCGAGCTCGCGCATGGCGATCGTGGGCAGCAGGATCGACAGGCCGGCGTGGGTGCGCAGCGTGGACAGGTCCCGCCACACGCGCTCCAGGCGTTCGCCGTGCTTGATCGCACTCGATCCGGCGGTGGGCAGGATGATCTGGTCCACCGCCGACCAGGCGATCGTGGCGACGTGCCGGCTGATGGCCGAGAGGCGCAGGTCCAGGTCCGGGGTAACCGCGGACGGTCCTCGGACGGCCGCGTCATGCCACTGCTGGACGCCGTTCATCAGCGCGGCCTCGGCGGTGCCGATCATGCCCACGGCTTCGCCGTACCAGACCTGATAGTCCGGATCCAGATAGCGGGGCACCACCGGCGGGACCAGCGTCGTGCGCTCGCGCAGCAGATGCTCGTACGCGTCGAGCGCTCCCTGCGCCATGCCCACCATTATCGAGCAGTTGAGGAAGTTGATGAACGAGAGCGGGCCGCCGCCGTACTCCGGATTGCCGTGCAGGGTCCGCCCCGGGGTGCCCGCCGTCGCGTCGTACTGGACCAGCTGCACGCCGGGCAGTCCCAGGTGCGGCGGGATGTGGACGTTCTCCATCGTGATGCCGTGCGAGCCGCTGCCCCGCATGCCCAACTGCTGTCCCCAGTCGTCCAGCCGCTCCCACTGGCTGCGCGGGGCGACGAACAGCAGCTGGGTGGGCGGCTTCCCGTCCTCGGCGGGCAGCATCGCGTGTCCCATGAAGTGCGTCCCGTACGGCGATCCGGAGCAGTACGGCCAGGTGCCGTTGACCGTCCAGCCGCCGCCGGCCGCGGGCACCGCCGTGCCCCTGGGGATGGCCGTGCCGGGGCAGATGAAGTCGCCGCCGGCGAACATCTCCTCCTGTGCCCGTTCGCCGAAGATGGAGGCGGCGACCTGCCCGTGCGAGGTCCCGAGGCCGAACATCCAGCCGGTCGAGCCGCAGCCGCGCGCCAAGGTGACGCAGACCCGGAAGAAGGTGTCGATCCCGAGCTCGTGACCGCCGTACCGGCGCGGCACCAGGATGCGGTAGAAGCCGTTGCGGGCGAAGCGCTCGTGGGTGTCCTCGGCGTAGAAGCCGCGGGCCTCCGTCTCGGCCTGCCGCTCGATGAGCTCGGGGACCATCGCCTCGGCACGCGCGATCATCTGGTCCGCGGTGACAGGGGTTTCGGAGGAGGCGGGGGCGTGACGTTCGGCGGTGTCTGTGTTCGCGGTCATTGATGATCCATCCCTGTGTAGTAGTGACCGGGTCACGGGGCGAGTCTCACCGTCGCCCGGCCGGGCTGGGCCTGCCCACTTCGGCCTTGCCCACCCGGGCCGGGCGTCAGCCCGTCCCGGCGACCGCGGACGCCAGGAGCGACCAGTCCATCGCCGCGCCGGGGTCCAGGGCCAGCAGGACGAGGTTGGTGTCCCGCCACTCGCGCAGCAGCTCGGGGTGGCGGCTGATGATCGTGTGTGGGCGGTGCTCCGGTGTGGCCGGTCCCGTCGGCTCCACCGCCAGTACTTTCGGCGCGACGCCGATGTGCTCACGCAGGTCTTCGGCCGCCTCGACCGCCATCGCGGCCAGATCGCCCCGGGCCAGCACCACGGCGGCGCCCGGCGCTTCGTGGGTGGCCAGCCGAGCGGCCACGTCCCGCGCGCGGCAACCGGAGACGTCGAGAATCGCGACCCGGAACCAGCGCTCGAACTCGGCCACGGCCGGGGCCGGCCAAGCCGTGTCGCCGCCCAGCAACGCCAGAGCGGGCCGGTCCTCGCGGCCGGTCCAGCGCAGCGGCCGGACGCCGGCAGCCAGCGGTTCCCGCCGGGGCGGGACCTCGCGGTCATCCGCGGCGCCGTTCGGCTGTGGGGGCCGGATCCGGGCCAGGGCCGTTCGGTCGACCTTCCCGGTGCTGGTCAGCGGCATCGCGCTCATCAGCGCGTACGAGGACGGCATCATGTATCTCGGTAGCGCCTGCCGGGCGTGCGCCGCGACCCGGGTCACCAGGTCCGGGCCGGGCTCCGGTTGCCGGGGCTGGAGGAACGCCACGATGCGTTTGCTGCCGCTGTCGTGGCCGGTCACCACGATAGCGGCATACGCGATCTCGGGGTGGCGGCCGAGGACGCTCTCGATCTCGTCCGGCTCGATCCGATGTCCACGGATCTTGACCTGGCGATCGTTGCGCCCCCGCAGTTCCAGCCGGCCGTCGGCGCGCCACCGGGCCAGGTCGCCGGTGCGGTAGAGCCGGCCGCCCGCACCGGTGGGGTCGGGCACGAAGCGCTCGGCGGTCGGCCCGGGCGCGCCGACATAGCCCCGCGCGACACCGGCACCGCCGATGTGCAGCTCACCGATGACGCCCGGCGGCACCGGCCGGTTCGCGGCGTCGCGGATCCGCAGCCACACGCCGGGCAGCGGGCGGCCGACCGGCACGACCGACGTCTGCGGCTCCCGCGGCAGCCGCTCGCACACGGCGTACATCGAGGCCTCGGTGGGCCCGTACGTGTGCCAGAACTCCTTGGTGCAGGCGGTCAGACGGCTGGCCAGTTCGGGTGAGACGACGTCGCCGCCGCACGACACGGTCAGCCCCGGGTCCCCCGGCCAGCCGGTGGCGAACAGGATGTGCCACGTCATCGGCGTGGCCTGCATGATGTCGGGCCGATGACGGGCCAGCACGACCTGCAACTGCGAGCCGCTGCGAGCCTGGGCGGTGGTGGCCAGGATCGTCCGCCCGCCGCTGGTCAGCGCGAGATACAACTCCAGCATCGCGATGTCGAAGGAGATCGTGGTCACCGCCAGCAACGACCGTCCGGGCCGGAAGTCGAGCAGTTCCCGGGTGGCCACCAGGCAGTTGGCCAGGCCGCGGTGGGTCACCCCGACGCCCTTGGGACGGCCGGTCGACCCCGAGGTGTAGAGCACGTACGCGAGCGATTCCGGGTGGGGCCGTCCTCCGTCCGGCTCCGGGTCGGCCGCCAGCAGGCCGGACAACGGGATCACGGGAGCACCGAGCGCGCTCACCTGGTCGTCGGGCAGCGCACCGTCGCCGATCACCGCCCCGCATCCGCTGTCGCCGACGATATGGGCCAGACGCTCGACCGGGTGGCTCGGATCCATCGGCACCGCGGCCCGGCCGGCCCGGGCGACGCCGAGCAGGATCGCCGGCAGCTCGACCCGGCGGGCCACGAGGATGCCGACCGGCGACGCGGGTGGGAGCTCCAGCGCCCGCAGCCCGGCGGCGATCCGGCTCGCCGCGTCGTCCAGCTCCCGGTAGGTGCGGACGGCGTCGCCCAGGATCACCGCCGGCTCGCCGGGCGTCCGGCCGATCCACTCGCCGACCAGGTCGACCACGGTGTGGCCGCCGCTGACGGACGGGGTCGGCGCCTCCCACGCCGCCAATCGCGCCCGGTCGTCCGGGTGGATCACGTCAAGGTCGCCGATCGGCGCGGCCGAGCCCCTGACCAGGTCCCGGATCAGGGTGGTGTAGCTGCGTCCCATCCGCTCCAGGGTCTGCTCGTCGAACAACCCGACCGCACCGCGCCACGCCCCGACGATCAGGCCGCCCCGCGGGGCGACCTCGACCTCGAGCTCGTACGGCGAGTGCGCGGCCGGCAGGTCGACGTCGCACGCCTCCCGGCCGGCCCAGGTCGCCGGCCCGGGGTCGGGGTCGAACCGGAAGCCGACCTGGAGTTCGGCCCCGGCGTGCCGATCCGGCCGCGATGCTCGGGACAGCAACAGGTCCAGGGCGTCGGGGTGGCGGATCGGGTGGGCCGCCGCCGCGTGTTCGGCCCGGACCGCGTCGGCACACGGGATCCGCGGGCCGAGGACGTACGGGAGGATCTGGATGTCCTCGGGTGTGACGACGGCCTCGCCGGGGTGGCCGGCCCGGGGCGAGCCGATCAGGATGTCGCGCTCGCCGGTCTCGCGGAAGAGAAGCACGCGCAGGGCGCACCGCAGGACCGAGGCGACCGGAACGCCCACGTCGGCGGCGAACCGGTGCAGGAGCGCGGTGTCGCTCTCCCCCAACGACCACGCCGCCGTGATCGACCGGCCCCGGCTGCGTCCGGGCCCGCGGCTGGTGGGCCACGTGATCGGCTGACGCGGCTCGATGGCGGTCGGGCCGTCCTCCGGCACGGCGAGGGGCGCCGCCGGCTGACCGCCCAGCTCCCGCAGCAGGCGTGCCGCCGCGGATCGGCCGCCCACCGCGGCGTGCAGGGTCAGGACCACAAGCGTCCGGCCGTCCTCCACCGGGTACACGCCGACCCGGAACCCGGGTCGCGCGCGCAGATCGAACCGACGGCTCGCGTCCGCCGCGGCCGCGGCGAGCGCGGTGGCCAGCGGTCGCGTGGCGCCGGCGACGACCTCCGGTGGCCCGCCGTCGTCCGGGACCAGGCGCGGCTCGCCGCCGGCGTCATCGAAGCGCTGCCGCAGCGCGGCGTGGCGACGGCGCAGGCCGGCACACGCCGCAGCCACGGTGGCCGGATCGATCTCACCCGCGACCAGAACGGCCCGGCTGTGCTGCAGGCCGCCGGCCCAGAAAGTGGTCTGCTCGGCCTGGAAGAGCGCGAGCCGGTCGACCAGGATCCGCTCGCTCATCGGCGGTTCCCGGGCAGCGCACCGACGAAGCCGGCCAGCCGGGCCACGCCGTCGACGATCTCGGTGTGCTCCAGGGCGGAACAGGACAGCCGGATCCGGCGCTCCCCGCCCGCGCCGAGGTAGAAGCCGCGCATCGGGGTCCAGAGCACACCGAACGTCTCCGCGGAGTAGCGCAACAGCGCGTCATCGGCCTCGACCGGGAGCTCCATCTGCACGAAGTAGCCCCCCTCGGGCGCCTGCCAGCGAACTCGGGCATCGGGCCGGTCCGGCTTGCCGAAATGGTGGACCAGCCGTTCGAGCAGGACGGCGCGGTTGCTCCGCAGCTGCTCCGCCTTGCGCCGGCCGAGCGCCGCGAGGGACCCGCCGTGCTCGATCAGGAGCCCGCCGATCACCGCCTGGGCCAGCGGGGACGTGTTGAGGGTGACCGCGTTCTTGCCGGCGGCGATCATGGTGGCCAGGCGCACCGGCGGCCCGAGACGCGACTCGACCCACTGGTCGGCGACCACGTAACCCACCCGGGCGCCCGGCACCGCGACCTTCGAGAAGGTTCCGGTGTGCACCACGCGGCCCTCGCGGTCGAGCGACTTGAGGCTGGGAAGCCGATCATCCGCGGCGGCCGTGAAGGCGTAGGCGTTGTCCTCGACCACGATCAGATCGAGGTCCGCGGCCGTCTCCAGCAGCCGGTGCCGGGCGGCCAGGGTGAGCCGGCTGCCGGACGGGTTGGCGAAGTCCGGCGAGACGTACAGCGCGCGGAGGCGGCGCCCGGCCGCCCTCTCCCGCGCCGCCGCCACGCGGAGCGCGGCCAGGTCAGGGCCGGCGCCGTCGTCGGGCACCGGGTGGATCGGGATGGCCAGCGCCTCGGCGGCGGCGGTCACGCCGACGTACGACGGATCGGGAACCGCCAGCACCGAACCCGGCGGGTGCAGCGCGAGCAGGGTCAGGAACAACGCCTCCTGGCATCCGACCGTCATGACGATCGACTCGGGCTGGACGTCCAACGCCTCGTCGGCCCGCAGCGCGGCGGCGACCAGATCGTTGATGATTCCCTGGCTCGGGCCGTACTGGAACAGCTGCCGGCGCACCGCTTCCGCGCTGAGCCCGGCGGCCCGCCGGGCCGCGACGAAGGTGTCCAGGAGCGGGCCGACCTCGACGTCGGCGAAGAAGGGCTCGTACGGGGCGCCCGGGGCGAACGAGATCGCTGCCGGGAACTCGGCCACGATCTCGTTGAGGAAGGTCATGGCCGCCACCTGCCGGCTCGACACGCTGCGATGCAGGTCGTCGACGTGCAGGCGCGCCCCGGCGGTCAACGTTGCCGTTTCGTCCACTGCTGCTCCAACCGATGCAGTACGTCCGGGCTGTACAGGCGCCGCGCCTGCACCTCGGCGAATTCGGCGAGGTAGCTCCGCAACTGGTCCTCGGGTTCCTCGAAGGCCGTGATCATGTGCCGGTTGGCCACCACAGCGGGACTGTCCATGGCGCGCACCGCCCGGCCGATCGCGTCCTCGATCGCGTCCTCGGCCACCACGGCGTCGCAGAGCAGCGTCGCGAGCGGGTCGCGGGCGTCGATCCGCCGGCCACCCAGCAACATCTGCCGAGCCACGCGAGCGCCGAGGGTGCGGCCGAGCCGGAGGTTGGCCGCGCCGGGCACGATGCCCTCGGCCGCTGCCGGCAACGTGAAGTAGGCCTCGTCCGAGCTGATCACGTAGTCGAACGTCAGCATCAGCTGGAAGCCGCCGCCGATGGCGAACTCGTCGATCACCCCCACCCACGGCTTGCCGCCCCGGGCGGCCGGGTCGTCCGCCTGCTCGGGATCCCACAGGCCACGTCGGATCTTGCTCAGGTAGCCGACCTCGCGCTGCAGGATGAACCCCAGAAACGGGATCTGCCCCGCGCGCAGCAGGGTCAGGTTGATGCCCGGGCAGAAGACCCGCCGGCCGGCGTAGCGCGGATGCGTCATGACGCCGCCGCGCACCAGGCCCACGCGCACGCCCGGATCGAGCAGGGCCAGGTCCACCGCGACTTCCAGCTCCTGGCCGAGCACCGCGTCCTCGGCGTTGAGGTAACGCTGGTTGGTCAGGGTCAGCTCGGCCACCCCGTCCGTCCGCCGCACCGACACCACCGACATGTCGAGGAGGCCGGTCCGCTGGAACTCGGGCAGCCGCGCGCACGCTTCGGCCGTCGGACGCCGCTGCGATCGCAGCAGGTCGCCACCCGCGCTCGATCCGAACAGAGCGGAGCAGACGATGCCCTGATCGACTTCGAGGCCTTCCTTGGCGCTCTGCCGGCGGCCACGCTCGACCTCCATCGCCGCCCGGTCGGGAGCCAGGCCGGGAACGATGCGGGCCAGGTCGTCGGCCATCTCGGTCAGGGAGCGCCGGTGCCGGCCCGAACCCATCACCTCCCGACCGAGCTGGTCCGCCTGAACCGCCAGGAGCCGGCGCCTCGCCGCTCGAGCGTGCTCGTGGGCCTCGCTGGCCAGGGCCCGCTCGTCCGGGCCGCGCTCGGCCGGCGCGGGCAGCGCCGCCACCAGGTCTTCCACGCGCGCGGCGGCGTCTCTGACCTCGGCCCGCAACCGGTCCGAAACGACCGGGGCCGCCGGCGTGACAGATGCGCTCACGGTCAGTCCCGTGGGCAGTTCTGGTAGACCGCCAGCTGCCACCGGCCCTCGCGCTTGACGAGAATCCACGAGGCCCGGATGGCCGCCTTGTCCGACAGCTCCGTCTCGCCGGGCGCCAGCACGCCACCCTCGGTGAGCACCGCGACGGCGCCCTCCCCGAGCACCTTGACGTCGATCGGCGTGCCGGTGACCCGCGTGCCCCGGTACGGCCCCGCGTACCCCGCGGCCATGAACTCCCGGATCTGGTCGCGGCCCTTCCGATACACACCGGGCAGGATCAGCGTCCCGTCCGGTGCGAACAGATCGGCGAAGGCATCGGTGTCGTGGGCGGCCCAGGCAGCGATCATGCGCGCGGGAAGCGCCTGGATGTCGGCCATGTCGGTGCTGGGGATGGGCGGTGCGGTGGACATGAGAATCACCTCTCGTTCGAGGGCCGGAAACCTCTGCCCGAGACGTTTGCACGCCCTGCGGGTGCCCACATCTTGCGAAGTGCTGCCACCCGCTCAAGCAGACTCCGCCCGGCCGGCTGAGCAAGCGCGGAGTCGCCGCCGGACGGGCTGTGCTGTGACGGTGGCGGGACCTGTGCCCCCTTTCGCCGCTGGAGGTCTCGCATGGCAGTCCATTCCCGTTCCGGTGACGGTGCGGACGACCCGAGGAAGAAGAGAATCGATGTCTGGCTGACCGATCCGACCAAGTGGGCGACGGACGCCGTGGACGTCGCCCTGTCGGCGGCGGAGGAGTTCAACCAGGCGCACCCGGAGTATCACGTCGTCGTCACGCGGTTCGACTTCCAGCAGATGCCGGCCGAGGTGGCCCGGGCGGTCGAGCAGGGCACCGTCCCCCACGTCGTCGAATACCACGATGCCGTCACCCGGGTCGCGCTCGACACCCTCGGGCCGGACGGATCACCGCTGTTCACGCCCATCGGCCCGGCCATCGCCGGGCGCACCGAGATTCTCGGCGAGCCCGTGGTGCTGGGCGACATGATGCCGGCGATCCGCGACTACTTCGGCTACGCCGGCGAGCAGATGTCGCTGCCCCGGACGGCCTCCACCATGGTGCTCTTCGCCAACATGGACCTGCTGGCCAGGGCGGGCGTGGCCGAGCCACCGCGCACCTGGCGCGAGGTCACCGAGGCCTGCCAGGCACTCGCGAGGATTCCCGACGGCCCCGCGCACGGCATCACCTGGCCCAACTTCTACTGGCCCTTCCTGCAGGCGGCCGCGCAGCAGGGCGCGCTGATCGCCGATCACGACAACGGCCGGTCGGGCCGGGCCGAGCGGGTCGACCTGGCCTCGACCGCGATGCTCGCCTACGTCGACTGGTGGCGGGGCCTGCACCGGGACGGCCACTTCCGCTACTCAGGGGAGATCCGGGATTTCCCGGACTGCTTCGCCGCGTTCGAGAATCAGGAGGTGGCGTTCATGCTCAGCTCCTCCGTCGACGCCTCGCACATGCTGCGGCGGGGAGAGCGGAACGGATTCACCGTCGGGGTGGGTCCGCTGCCGCACAACGACGAGGTGCCGATGGCCGGGAACGTGCTGGGTGGCATGTCGCTCTGGCTCGCCGCCGGCCTCGACCCGACCGAGCAGGACGGCGCGCTCGCCTTCATGCAATACCTGGAGAACCCGCGCAACGCCGCTGTCTGGGCCCGCGAGCACTACCGCATCCCGGTCACCCGGGCAGCCGCCGACCTGCTCGTCCGCGAGGGCTGGCCCCCGCACCTGCGGGTGGCCGGCGACCAGCTCGAATCGGCGGACGGTTCCCCGGCGGCGCTCGGACCCCTGCTCGGGGGGCACGCCGAGATCATGAGCGAGCTGACCACCGCGATGCATGATGTCCTGGTCGGCGGGGCCGAACCGGTCGCCCGGTTCCGCGAGGCGAACACCCGGGCACAGAAGATCCTCGACGCCTACAACGCGTACTGCGCCGGACCGCCGCGGCGCAGCCCCGACCTGCTGGTCGTCAGCATCTGAACGCCGAGTGCGCCGTCCCGGCCCAGGCCGGGACGGCGCACCCGCGCCTCAGCGTCGGTACGGCTTGCGGGCGGACACGATGACGTACCCGACCTGGTCACTGCGCGCCGCGAAGAAGCCCATGGTGTTGCTCGAGAAGCTGGCAACCGCGTCCTCGCCGAACTTCGCGATCACCTCGGCCCGCCGCTCCATCGCGGCCTCCAGGAACTTCGCCTTCCGGCCGTAGACCCGGGGACCGCACTGGGTGTACTCCTCCACCTCGAAGCCGGCCGCCCGGACCCGTTCGAGCCACTCGGCCGTCGACGGCAGGGCGGTCAGCTTTATGCTGGCCATGAATGCGGCCAGCCGCCGCGGGTCGCGGTCCGACTCGCGGCTGAAGTCGGACAGGGTGAGCCGGCCGCCCGGGCGCAGCACCCGGAACAGCTCGCGCAGCACCTGGTCGAGGTCCAGCGCGTTCTGCAGCGACTCCATCGCCAGCACCGCGTCGAACGTGCCGTCCGGGTAACTCAGCCGCATGAAGTCGCCGTACTCGAAGTGGGCGAGGCCGCTGACGCCGCTCTCCGCGGCCCGTTGGTTCGCCTTCTCGACCTCGAACGCGCTGACCGTGACGCCGGTGACCCGGACGCCGAGCTCCCGGGCCAGGGCCACCGCCGTCTTGCCGGGACCACAGCCCGCGTCCAGCAGGTGCTCGCCGGCCCGCAGGCCGAGCGTGTCGCTCACCTTGCGGCTGATCCGCTCGATCGCCTCGGGCAGGGTCGCGGGGTCCTCCCGGTCGTACCAGTAGTACATGTGGACCTGGCCGTCGCGGAACTCGGCCTCGATCGGCGACCGCTCGTCGTAGTGCTGACCCATGTCGGTGGGGTTCATCGGGTCACCCCTCTCAGCGAGCGGGCGAACCGGCGGATGTCGCCGACCAGCAGCTCGGGCTGCTCCAGGGCCGGGAAGTGCCCACCACGGTCGAACTCGGTCCACTGGCTGAGCGTCGGCAGGATCGGCTCGGCGAACCGGCGGACCGGCCGCACGGCGTCTCGCGGGAACGACGCGACGGCGACCGGCATGGTCAGCGGCCACGGCCCGCCCCAGGTGCGGACGAAGTCCTCATCCACATGGGAACATTCGTAGTAGAACTGGGCGCTGGAGCCGGCCGTGGCAGTCAGCCAGTAGATGGTGACGGCGGTGAGGATGTGGTCGCGGCTCACCGCGTCCTCCGGCGCCTTGACCGAGTCGGTCCACTCCTTGTACTTCTCAGCGATCCAGGCCAGCTGGCCGACCGGCGAGTCGGTCAGCGCGTAGGCGAGGGTCTGCGGCCTCGTCGACTGGATCTTCTGCCATCCCATGCCGTCCTGGATGAACCGCAGGCCGAAGTCGAGCCGGGCCAGGTCGGCGTCGTCCAGGCCGACCATCGCCGCCGGGTCGGGCGGCGGGAGCGCCACGAACATGTTGACGTGCACGCCCACGACATGTTCGGGGTCGGCCAGACCGAGCCGCAGCGAGATCGGCGAGCCCCAGTCCCCGCCCTGCACGAAGTAGCGCTCGTAGCCGAGGCGGTGCATCAGCTCTTTCCAGGCGAGGGCCACCCGGCCGGTGTCCCAGCCGGTCTGCCCGGTCGGACCCGAGAAGCCGAAGCCGGGGATCGACGGGATGACGAGGTGGAACGCGTCGGCCGGGTCGCCACCGTGCGCGACCGGATCGGTCAGCGGACCGATGATGTCCAGGAACTCGGCCACCGTCCCCGGCCAGCCGTGGGTCAGGATGAGCGGCATTGCCCCGGCCTCGGCCGACCGGATGTGCATGAAGTGCACGGTCGTGCCGTCGATCTCGGTGAGATGGTGCGGGTACGCGTTCAGCCGGGCCTCGACCGCCCGCCAGTCGAACTGGGTCCGCCAGTAGTCGGCCAGCTCCTTCACGTACTCCAGCGGCACACCGCGGTCCCAGCCGACACCGGGAATCTCGTCCGGCCAACGGGTGTGGTCGAGACGACGGGCCAGGTCGTCGAGATCGGACTGCGGGAACTCGATGCGGAACGGGCGCATCCGGTGACCTCCGGAATCAGTCGTGTGCCGCTACGAGCGGCGCGGGGGCGGGGGCGGGACGGCCGGACAGCCGCAGCGTGCGCAGGATCCGACCGGGGCGGAGCAGGGCCGTCGGCTCGTCGATGAGACCGGCGACCCGCATCAGGGCGTTCGTGAGGCTGGCGTCGTGCACCGCCGCCCGCTGCACGCGGGTGACGTACGCGTTGATGAAGCGGATCTTCGCGCTGCGAGTGCCCGGCACGCCGGCGTAGCCGAGATCGGCTGTCGCCGCGAAGTCCCACGGCGAGTCGATCTCGCGGGCGATCTCGCGGAAGAACTCGATGGGCGACGGCACCGCGGACTTCTTGAGCTGGTCGGCCAGGGTGCGCGCCTCGATGGCGGCGACGGCCATGCCCTGGGCGTAGACGGGGTTGAAACTGCACACCGCGTCCCCCATCACCAGCAGGCCGTCCGGGAAACGGGTCAGGCGCTCGTAGCGGCGGCGGACGCTGGCCGGGAAGCGGAACATCACCGCGTCGTCGACCGGCTCGGCCGCGCGGACCGATTCGTAGATCTCCGGCACCGGCACCGAACGTACGAACTCGAGGAAGCCGTCGGGGTCGGTCGGCGGATGGTCGCCGAGCACGCCGGTGAGCGACAGCTCGACCAGTCCGTCGTCGCCGGGAAGTCGGTAGTAGAACGCGCCGCGCGGGTGCGACGGCGTGGCCGCCGCGATGATGGCGATGTCGCGGCCGAACGGGTCGCGCGGCACCCGGAAGTGCCGGGTGGTGTACGCGAGGTCCACCTTCACCTTGTCCTCGACGGGCCGGGCGTAGCCGAGCTCCTCGAGCCAGGCCGGGGTCCGCGATCCCCGGCCGGTGGTGTCGACGACCAGATCGGCCGTCAGCAGCTCGACGTCGGAACGACCGTCACGGGGCTGCACGCGGACACCGGTGACCCGGTCCGCGCCGGGTGTCGTGGCCAGCCCGACGATGTCGTGCTGCTCGAGAAAGCGGATGGTGCGCACCTTCTCGACGCGGTTGCGCACGACCCGCTCGATGACCGGCCGGGTGCACGGCACCGACAGCAGGCCGGTGCGGGCCGGGCTGAGCAGCATGCCGTTGAAGTACCAGCGGATGTCGCCGCTGAAGTCGCCGGGCCGGATGCCGGCCGCCTCCATGTCGCTGAGGAGGCCGGGGAACTGCTTCTCCAGGATCTGCTGGCCGCGGGCGACCAGGCCGTGCGCGTGGCGGCCGTGCGGAACGCCGCGGCGGGGACCGGTCACCCCCGCCAGCTCGTCGCGGTCCACCACCAGGACTTCCGGGTAGACTTCGGCGAGCACGTCGGCGGCGAGCAGGCCGGCCAGGCTGCCGCCGAGCACGACAGCGCGGGGTACGTGCTGCTCAGGCATAGCGATCTCGTCCTCACTGTGCGACCGTGAGCCCCGGCCGAGCCAGGGGCCAAGGCCAGCATCGGAGAATGCGGCGGGTCTGGCACCTTCCGCTGTGCTGCGGAAATATGACGGGACGGCGAGCCGACGACCGTGGCCGGGCTCGAGCGAGGCTCGACCGGGACTCGATCCGTGCCCCACCACCACGCGAGCCCATCCGGGCAAGGTGCTACCTGAAAGTGTTCAGGCACTCACGGGGGGTATCACATTGAACGGCGCCATCAAGTCCGCCATAGCCCGTATCTGGACGGACTACAGCGAGCCGTTGTCGCTGGACGAGATCGCCCGAAGCGCCATCCTCAGCCGGTTCCACTTCTCCCGGGTCTTCCGCCGGGCCACGCGGGTCTCGCCCGGACGATATCTGTCCGCCGTCCGCATCTACCAGGCCAAGCGCCTGCTCGCCACGACGACGCTGAGCGTCACCGACATCTCCTTGGCCGTCGGCTACAACAGTCTGGGCTCGTTCACCAACCACTTCACCGACAGCGTCGGCACGTCGCCCAGCCGATTCCGTCGCATGTGGGTCGAGGGCATGCGCGGGACGCCGCAGTCCGACCAGCGGGCGCCGGGCACCGGTGGCACCATCACCGGAACAGTGACCCTGCCCTCCGGGTTCGCCACCGCCCAGGTCTACATCGGCACCTTCGAGACGCCGATCGTCCAGCGCCGGCCGGCGACGTCGACCGTCGTCGAGGCGGCGGCTGGTCGGCACACCCGCTTCTGCCTCCCGGACGTGCCCCCCGGGCAGTGGTACATCCGGGCCGTGGCCACCGCCGACAGCGCCGACCCGGAACCGTGGACGCGGCGCTCCATGCTGCTGGGCGACGTCGATCCGGTCGAGGTGTCCGACATGTCGACAAGCGTGGTCGGCATCGTGCTGCGCCCTCGGCGGGAGACCGACCTGCCCGTCCTCTACGCGATCCCGGACCTGGAGACCGGGAGCCTGGGCGGTCCCGTGCGGACCAGACAACGCGCATGAGGCCACGGCGAAAAGTCCGCCTCCACGACATACTCGTGGAGGCGGACTTCTTCGTCTGTGTCACCTGGCGAACTGACCGGGCCGTCGTCCCGGCCCGGCAGGCCCGCGGTAGGCCTGGGCGACGTCCAGCCAGCGGTCGGCCTCCGCGCCCTTGGCGATCAGGGCCAGGTCGTCGCGGTGCCGGCGACGACTGACGAGCAGCGCGAAGTCGACGGCCGGCCCGGTCACCCGCTCGGTCGCGTCGGCCGGTCCGAACTCCCAGACCACCCCGGACGGACCGGACAGCTCGACCCGGAACTCCTCGGCCGGCGGTGTCAGCCCGTGCGCGTGGTAGCCGAAATCGCGGGTGCGGACGCCGAACCAGGCCAGATGACCGATCCGGTCGGTCAGCGGACGGGTGCGCCCGAGCGCGTCGGCGATGTCCTGGCCGTGGCCGAACAGCTCCATCATGCCCGCCGCGGCCAGCACCGCCGGCGGCAACGGTGTGACCAGCCAGGGCACGGTGGCCGTGGGCTCAACGGCCGCGAGCGCCTCGGCCGCCGTGGTGCGCTCCTGCCGCCACCGGTCCACGAGTTCGTCCGGGGAGAGCTTGAGATAGGGGATGAGGGCCGCCTCCACCGCGCCCTGGAAGTCCCGCTTGGCCTCGGCCACCTGGGCGGCGAACGCATCCGGCTCACCGGCCGACAGCGCTGCCAGTCGGGACACGAAGGCCAGGTGGGCGACCTGGTGTTTGACCGTCCACCCCGGGGCGGGGGTGGGCGTCGACCACTCGGCGTCGCTGAGGCCGAGCACCAGCGCCTCGACGTCGTCGCCGTCGGCGGTCAGGTCGTCGTAGACGGTTGTCAGACTTGACATGGTTCCTCCAGGTGATTCGCCTATACCGAGGGGACGGTCACGGGCCGACTGGCGCGGGCCGCCGGCGGGAGCGCCCCGAGGTAGCGCACGTCGACGCCGCGGGCCCGGGCGGCCCGAACGATGCCCGGCACGGCCCGCTCGGCCAGGGCGGCGATGGTGAACGCGGGATTGACCGTCAGCGCCCCGGGCACGGCCGAGCCGTCGGTCACGAAGATGCCGGGATGGTCGCGCAGCTCGTTCATGTCGTCCAGGGCCGAGGTCGCGGGGTCGTCGCCCATGCGGCACGACGCCAGCGGATGCACCGTGTAGGCCCCGATGACGTCGTTGGTCCACGGCATCACCCGGGCCAGGCCGTCCCGCTCCAGGATGTCGCGGATGTCGGCGTCGGCCAGGGCCCACCCGTGCCGCGTGTTGGCCGTCGGCTCGTACCGCAGGTTGCTCCGGCTGAGCATCTGCATCGAGATGCGGTCGGCGTTGCCGGTCACCGGCGGCGGCCCGAAGACGCCTTCGTTGTCGTCCTCGGACATGATGAAGATGGTCAGCCACGACTGCCAGCGCCGCAGGATCTCCTTCTTGTCGGTCCCGAACCAGCTCGGTCCGACCGCGTCAGGTGCCTGCGCGAGAATCGTGCCGAAGCCCGGCGGGAAGTAGAGCTGCTCGAGCGAGTAGCGGCTGAACTCGGGCAGCGAGCCGTCGAGCCGGTCCCAGCTCGCCGCGGACGGACCCCGGCCGATCTGGTTGGCCGCGTAGGCCAGGCCGTCACCACGGTCGAGGCCGAGCACCTCGCGCACCCGGTCCTCGTTGAGCACTGCCGTGTTGAGCCGTTCCCCGTTGCCGGAGAAATAGCGCCCGACCGCGGCCGGCATGGCCCCCAGCTGCTCCTCGGAGCGTTGCAGGATGACCGGCGTCGCGGCTGCGCCGGCCGCGACCACGACCACCTTCGCCTCGATGGCCCCGGCGCCGACCTGCACCCGGTAGTCGACCGGGTCGACCACCGTGTAGTGCACCCGGAAATCGCCGCCGGGGGTGCGCTCGATGCGCTGCACCTCGTGCAGGGGCAGGATCCGGGCACCGTGCCCGACGGCGGCCGGCAGGTAGTTGAGCAGCAACGAACGCTTCGCGTCGAACTTGCAGCCGGACATCATCCAGTTGCAGTTGGTGCACAGCTCGGTGTCGATCGCGGCGGCGACCGGATTGGCCGTACGGCCGGCGTGGTTGCAGGCCGCGGCGAACACACCGCCGGCATAGGTGACATCGTCCCAGTTGCTCCGGGTGATCGGCAGAGCCTGGGCGACCCGGTCGTACCAGGGCTCGAGCGTCTCCCGCGTGACGGCGGCGGGCCACATCCGCCGCCCCAGGCTGCCCTGCCGCTCGAACACGAAACGCGGCGCGCGGGGCATGGCCGCGAAGTAGACGACGCTGCCGCCGCCGACGCAGTTGCCGCCCAGCACGTTCATGCCCTCACCCATGGTGAACTCGAACGCTGCGGTCGACGACGAACCGAACTTGAAGTCGTGATCGAACTCGTCGGCGGTCAGCCACGGTCCCCGTTCCAGGACCGTGACCGAGGCGCCACCGGCGGCCAGATGATAGGCGGGGATCGCGCCGCCGAAACCACTCCCGACGACCACGACGTCGGTCTGCTTGAACGCTGTCACTGGGGATCACCTCTCGGGGTCGTCCGCGGATGGATCGCGGCGAGGGGGCGGCCGTACGAGAATCGGGGAAACCGCCAGAGGCCGTCTGGATCGGGCGGCATGAAGCCCATGGTGGTCAGACCGGGATGGCCCGCCGCCAGCGCGTCTGTCGTGTGCATGTGCGCTCCGGTGTCCCAGGCCATGGAGCTGAACATGGCCAGGGCCACCCACAGCTCCCGCTCCGGGTGCCCCGGGTCCAGCAGCTCCCGGGCCAGCGCGATCCGGTCGGCGAACTCCATCGCCACGAACGGCGGCACCGTCGGCTCCGGAGTGAGGCCGACGCGGGCCGCATAGTCACGCGCGTGCTCGTTCAGTCCGTCAGCCAGGCTGTCCAGGGTGTCGGCCAGGCCGCCCTCCGGGGAGAGCATCAGCTCGATCGCCCCGGAGGCGACGGCGCCCCCGCCGGTCGCGGCGCCGGCGATCGCCCGGTCGTCCGGGCCGCGTTTCTCGCCGGGGATGATGGTGTCGGCGAAAGCTTCCAGTGTGTGCACCTGGTCGATCGTCAAAGTCGTGTCCATGGTTCCTCCCTCACGGCCGGGGCGTGTCGAAGAACGCCGAGAACCGCGTGGTCAGGCCAAGATCCCCACGGGCCTTCATCCGTCCTCGCAGGAACAGCATCTTCGGGTTCGTGTTGCCGGTGACCATCTTGAGGAAGTCGACCGGTCCCAGAGTGAGGGTCAGTCGAGGCGTACGGACCGGCTCCACCGACACCGCGAGCGCTCCCCTCGAGATCACCAGCTCCAACACGTCGGCGCCGCCGTCGGGCCGACCGGTCACCTTCCAGTGCACGACCGCCTCGAGATCGCCGGCACGCTCGGGCAGGAAGACCGCAGGCAGGTCGGCCACGATGTCGGCGATGAGCGACGCGCGACGCGGCGATCGCATCAGTTCCAGCAGTTGCTCGTCGGTGGCCGCCTTGACCTGCCGGGCGAAGGCCAGGCGGTCGTCCAGCGGACTCGTGTCGATCGGGCTCATCCGTCACCCCGCATGTCTGGCGACACGTCGTAGCCGATGGCGGCGACCATCTGGGCCATCGCGGCGTACTGGCTGCTGTCCTGGCCGGGCTGCGTGCCCAGCCCGTCGACGTAGCGGTTGAACATGCAGAACGCCGCGGCGATCAGCACCGTGTCATGGATCTCGACGTCGGTCGCCCCGGCCGCCTTGGCCCGGCTCACCAGGGACGGGCTCACCTCACGCCCACCCTGCTGCACGGCGGCGGCGATCGGCAGCAGCGCCTTCATCAGCGTCGAGATCGGGGCCGAGCCGGGGTCCGCGTGCACATCGGCCACCAGGGCGGAGCCGCCCTCGAGCTGTTCCGCCGCGAAGGCCGAATGCGCGTCGCGGCAGAAATCGCACCGATTCAGGCCGGACACGTATGCGGCGATCAGCTCGCGGTCACCCCGCGACAACGAGTTCGGCGCGACGAGCAGCACGTTGACCAGATCTTGCAGGGGGCCTCCGGTCTGCGGCCGGTAGGCGACGAGACCCAGAATTCCGGGTAACGTGCTCTCGTCGACTCCCAGATCGATGTACGCCACGGATTTCACCGTCTTTCGTCGGCGTCGACGGGACGACGCGGTTGCCATGACCGTGGCACGGCTGCCACGGCTGTTCAGCTTCCACCGTGCCGTTCCGCCGTGGCCGCGAACGCGTCCAGGCCGTCCAGCTCGATGACGCGGACGGGCCGCGCGGTGAGCACCGTGACCGCGCCGAGATAGCCCGGCTCGGCCCGCAGGTCGGCGATCCGGGTCGTCCCCGGCAGTTCGGGCCGGCCAGCGAATCCGGTCAGCCGGGCCGGGCCGTACGGCGCCCCGACCGTCACCCCCGGCATGGGGATCCGCAGGCCGTCCCCGGTCGCCTTGAGCACCGCCTCCTTGCGCGTCCAGCAGCGGAGGAACGCCTCGACGCGGGCCGATCGACCGCGCACCGCGCGGAACGCCGGACGCTCGGCCGCGCCGAGCACGAACGGCACCATGGCGTCGACGTCGATGTCGGCGTCGACCTGCTCGACGTCGACCCCGACGGGTGCGTCCGCGCACAGCGCCACCGCTACCCGGTCACCCGAGTGCGAGAGGGAGACGTACGGCGTGCCCCCGGCCACCACGGGGCGACCGTGCAGCCGCCGGCAGTCCGGGCACGCCCGGAGGATCTCGACCCCGCCCGGATCGCCTCCGGACGTCACCGCCACCGCGACCTTGACCAGCGCGGTGGCCGTGACGAACCGTCGTCGCGCCGCGCCGCGGTGGATCGATTCGGCGCGGGCCCGTTCCGGCTCGCTCAGCAGCTCCTCGCACCACCGGGGAGCGTGCGCCGGGTCGAGCCACCACACCTGACAGTCGGTGACGACCGGCGTCACACCGGTTGCGGGGCCGGCGCCTGGCGGCGCTCCCGTCGCCACGCGATCCACCACGTCAGGCCCCGGCCGAGACAGACCAGCGTCGTCGCGACGAGCAGGGTGCAGGCGGCCGGGTCGAGCACGGCCGGCTCGTCGGTACCGCCGGCGGCCGGGGCCGCTGCGCCACCACGAACAGTGTGGTGGCCGGGACGAGGACGAAGAGCGCGGGAGCGCGTCCTCGGACCACCATGACAGGGCTTGATCGCATGGGAACCTCTCGTCCCGACGACATCTGGCCTCACCCGGCGTCGGACGGGTGCAGCGGACACTGCCGGACAGATCGTGCATGCTGCGCGGGTCCGCTCTCTTCTCGCGCAATGCTCGACAACCTGGCCACGATCAGGCCGCGGGCCGCAGTTCGCCGTTCAGAAACAGCAGCGCGTCGTCGCCCGGCCGGCGCCACGTGGCGAGGATCCGCCCGATGTAGATGGTGTGGTCCCCCGCTTCGTGGCTCTCGTGCAGCGCGCATTCCAGGTGGGCCAGCGAACCCTGGATGAGGGGCGCGCCGCTGCACGCCCCGAACGACCAGGGCACGGCGTCGAACTGGTCCCGCCCGACCGGCCGGCGCTTGTCGGCGAAGTAGCGCGCGACCCCGGTCTGGTCGGCGGCCAGGATCGACACCGCGAACGCCGGGTGCTGCTCCAGGACGTCGTGCATGAGCGCGTCGCGCTCCACGCAGACCAGGATCAGCGGTGGGTCCAGAGAGACCGCGGTGAAGGAGTTGGCGGTCATGCCGTGCGGAATCTCGCCGCCCACCGTCACCACGGTGACCCCGGTCGCGAACGCGCCGAAGACCCGGCGCAGGGACGCCTTCTCGAAGACGGTCTCCTGAAGCCCTTCCATGTCCCCCTCCACCGGCCGCCTAGGCATCGCGCCGCAGTGCTCTGGCCAGCGCCTCCGGCACCCGGGCCGGAACCGTCCGGGTGTTGGGCCCGCGCCTGCGAAGGAAGATCTCCCGGCACCGGCCCTGCCACCGCAGATGGTTGACGTGATGGACGTTGCCGACCATGTTGGTTTCGTCGAACCCCACGGTGTGGCGGTATTCGTCGTATTTCTCCACGACCCGTTCACGCTCCTCCGCTCGCGACGGCCACGACTACCTGTTCCGGCCGCCCGGACAGTCGCGTGACCAGGGTGGCGACCCGTCCGTCGCCGCGGCCGAGCACGACCCAGCCGGCCGGCCCAGCCGTGATCACCTGCCAATCCCCCGCCCCGGCCGCCTCGACCCGCGTCGCCGCGGCGTCGAGTGGCTCCCCGGCCGCCTCGGCCACCCGCTGGGCGAGGTCCAGCCGCGGGCCGAGCCGATCGGCCCACTCCCGTGCGGTCCGGTCGATCACCGGCACGGGTTCCGCCCCGGCCCCACTCGGCGACCCCAGCAGCTCCTCGGCCGCGCGTTCCACATAGCAGCCGAGCAGAACCGGGTGCCAGGGGCCGGAGCCGTCGCCCCTGCGCACGGCGCGCAGGCGCAGGCCCTCCCACCGCTCGACGACCCGGCCGCCGTCGTCGCGCAGCGCGACGTCGTAGACGTAGGTGTCACCGTCCCGCGACCGCTCGGTGGCCTGGAACCGCAACGCCGCGGCGTCGTGCATGGCCGCGCCGGCCGGCACGATCCGGTCGATCCCCTGCGGCAGCAGTGTGGCGTCGGGCACGCAGACCTGGTTGCCGTGCATCATCGCGTCCCGCACACCTGGGTCGCCGAGCAGCAGCGTCGACGGCAGGTAGGACGCGAACCAGTCGGTCGCGGGGTCGGCTGCGACGTCGACGTCGACGTCACGTGCCTCGGCCCGGTGATAGGTCCGCAGCCGCTGGAACCGGCGGCCCTGGAACAGGATCGGGCCGTAGAGGTCGATCGCCGGGTCGAGCGGCACGGCGGCACGGCCCGGCCCGACGGGTTCCGGCGACCCGGCCGCCGGGGTCGTCGCGTCGAAACGCAACCGGGCCCGGAAATGGTCGGCCTCGAAAGCGGTCTCCTCGCTGCGCACCGCGACCTCGACGACGTCCGGCCCGGTGACCACGGCCCCGACCCGGATCCGGGTGCTGCCGTGCGGCGGCACGACGATCG
This sequence comes from Micromonospora sp. RP3T, assembly GCF_003027925.1. GTDB lineage: Bacteria > Actinomycetota > Actinomycetes > Mycobacteriales > Micromonosporaceae > Micromonospora. Next base: position 135,347 of record NZ_PYPS01000002.1, on the reverse strand, counting down.
GCCGCAGGAACTCGGCGTCGTCCACCACCGGCGCGCCGGTGGCACCGGTGACGGCCGCCGCCACCTGGGCCATGGCCTCCATGCCGAAGACGGCCGGGAAGAGCTGGTTGCCGTCGAGCAGGTGGTCGGCGAGGTAGAGGTCCGTGCCCGCGTTCAGCTCGACCTCGCAGACGAGTTCCACACCCGGATAACGCACCAGCGGGCGGTCGACGAACCGCAGCAGCGGCAACTCGGGCTCGTCGTAGCGCATCGTGCCGATGCCGTGGGTCCGGCCGCTGATCACCACCGTCGCGGGGCTGTCGGGGTCGGCCAGCAGGCGCCGGAGCACAGCGATGCCCTGATCGGGCGGGATGGCGCTGACCCCGTCGCGGTCGAGCGCGTCGACCACGCCGAGCTTCTCGCCCATGCCGACGCCCGACCATACCGACCACTCGAGGCAGAGGGTCCGGCAGTGCGGGTGCAGTCGGCCGAACTCGGCGGTGGCGTCGTCCAGCCACTCGTTCGCCGTGGCGTAGTGCGCCTCGCCGGGCAGCCCGGCGCGGCCGATGATGCTGCCCAACGACACCAGCAACCGCAACTGCTGCGGATCGATCGCGGCCAGCACCGCGCGCAGACCGTCGACCTTGGGTGCGAGCGTCCGGGCGAACGCGTCACGGTCCAGCGTGACCAGCGACGCCGGCTCGTTGCGGCCGGCGCCGTGCAGCACCGCGGTGATCGGGCCGAGGCTGGCACCGAGGGCAGCCACCGCGCGCTGGACCGAGGCATGATCGGTGATGTCCGCCTGTGCGTACTCGACCACGATGCCGGCCTCGGCCATCCGCCGCAGGCCGGCCGCCAGCTCGGAGTCGCGGGCCGGGTCGGAACGGCCCAGCAGAGCCAGCCTGGCCCCGCTGTCGCTGGCCATGGCCAGTGCGCACTCGGCCGTGATGCCCTTGCCGCCACCGGTCGCCAGCAGCACGTCCGCCGAGGTGAGGGCCGGAACCGTCCGGGCCGGTTCGAACGGCAGCACCCGCAGCCGCGGGGTGCGGCGCACACCGTCCGCGTCATAGCACACCTCGGCGAACGACTCCGTCGCCGCGGTCTCGGCCGTCACGCGGGCCACCGCGTCGTCGCCGGTGGCCAGGTGCACCACCGTGACCCGGGTCGCCGGCGACTCCAGGTGCAACGTCTTGGCCAGCCCGGCCGCGCCCCGGCCGTGCTGCACGAGCACGAACCGCCGGTCGGGCGCGCCCGCCAGCACCACCTTGGCGGCGCGCAGCGCCAGGTCGAGGTCGTCCGGGCCGCAGTTCGGCGGCAGGCAGACCAGGACGCCCGCGCCCAGCCGGGCCCGCGTCAGGCTGTCGCTCAAGTCGCCGGCGAACGGGTGACCGTCGGGCGAGAAGACCTGCCACGCGCCGTCGGCGGCGGGCGCGACGCGCGACGGGACCGGCGCGACGTCGAGGTCGACCGACCAGGGCCGGACCCAGGGCGCCGCCCCTTCCGGCACGGCCGACCGGGCCGGCGCGGCCGTCCCGGCGGTGCCCGACAGGGCATCGTACGCGTCCGCGAGCTCCTGCACGGTCGAGGTGGCGAAGTTCGCCGGCGCCTGCCCGGCCGGCACCCCGAGCCGGCTGGCCACCTGGTTGACGATCTGACCGACGGTGATCGAGCTCAGGTGCAGGTCGTCGAGCAGCCGGCTGTCCGGGCGCACCAGGTCGAGCGGCAGCTCGGCCCGTTCGGCGGCCAGCTGCCGCAGCAGCTTCAGGCTGGAGGCCGTGGGCTCGGCAGTCGTGGCCGCCGGGGCGTCGGCCGGAGCCGCAGGGGCCGGAGCGGCCGGAGCGGCCGCCGGGACCGCCGCGCCGATGCTGACGGTCGGGACCGCCTCGCACGGGCTGGCGAAGAACGACTGTTCGGCCCCGACCTCGAGGTTTCGGGTCAGGCGGCCGTGGAACAGCCGCGAGTCGACCTCGGTCGCGCCGACGACGAACGCGGCCCCGACCACCCGTAGCACACCGGTCAGCGACTCGTCGTCGGTGTCGAGCGCCACCGAGCGCAGGTCGGCCGAGGCGGCCAGTCCCGAGAGCACCCGGCCCGGGCCGACCTCGATCAGCAGGTCGACCTCCTTGGCGGCCAGCGCGACCGCCTGCTGGAACAGCACCGGACCGGTGATCTGGTCGCGCAGCAGCGCGGTGAGGTCGGCGTCGGCCGGCAGCAGTTCGCCGGTCGCGGTCGACATCACCCGACCGGTCAGCGGCGTCCAGACGTGGTCGTCGATCGCGGCGCCGAAGACCACCGCCGCGTCGGCGACCAGGGGTGAGTGGAACGCGTGCGACACGGGCAGCCGGCCGGCGTTGTACCCGGCCTGCCGAGCCCGGTCACAGGCCGCCTCGACCGCCTCGACCGGCCCGGAGACGACGGTCTGCCGGGGTCCGTTGGCCGCGGCGATCACCACCTCCGTGCCGCCGATCAACTTCTCGACGTCAGCGGTGGGCGCGCTGATCCGGGCCATCGTGCCGGCCATGCCGTGCTCGCTGACGGCCCGGCCACGCAGCACGGCCAGGCGCAGCAACGCGTCCTCGTCCATGCCCCCGGCCCAGTGCAGGGCCGTGAGCTCGCCGAGGCTGTGGCCGACGGCCACTGAGGCGCGCAGGCCGAGCGCGGTGAGGACCCGCAGGCCGGCGACCGAGCCGGCGACGATCCGCGGCTGCGCCACCTCGGTCGCCACCATGTCGCCACCGGTGGGCAGCGCGGCCTTGGCGAACACGGCGTCCGCCTCGGCGAACCGGCGCCGGATCGCGCCGCCGCTGGTGCCCCGGCCCGAGCCTTGGCCAGGGAACAGGAAGCCGAGCTGGCCGCGCTTGGGGAAGTGGCCGAGCAGGGTGCGGCCGTCCGTGCTGAACGCGGTGGTCTCCCCCGCCTCGACCTTCTCGAGCAGACTGCGCAGGCGCTCCGTGGCGTCCTCGGGCGACCGGGTCACCACCGCCGCGCGGTAGGGCAGGCCGCGCAGCTGCCGCTGCAGGGTGGCGGCCAGGTCACCGAGCTGGGCGTACGACAGGACGGGCACGAACTCGGTCAGATGCCGCAAGCGGTCGGCCAGCTCGGCGGCCGAGCCGGCGTCGACCAGCAGCAGTTCACAGTCCTGGATGGCCGCCGCGATCGCCCGGCTGCGGATGTCGAATCCGTTGCGCCGCTGCGTGTTCTCGAGCACGACGTGCGTGTTGATGCCCCCGAAGCCCATGGCGGTCACGCCGGCGCGCACCGGGGCGTCGGCCGGCCACGCCTCGGCCTGCCGCAGCACCCGCAGCGTCGCGTCCGGCGCGGTCAACAGGTCGTGGGGGTCGTTGCAGCCCAGCGCGGGCGGTAGCACCTGGTGGCGCACGGCCATCGCGGCCCTGATCAGGCCGGCCACACCGGCGGCGGCCTTGGTGTGGCCGATCATCGCCTTGACCGAGCCGATCACGGCCGGCGTCCCGGTGGCCCCGGCCGAACGCCGCGCTTCCGACAACGCCCGCAACTCGGTCGCGTCGCCGACCGGCGTGCCGGTGCCGTGTCCCTCGAACAGGGCCACCGTCTCGAGGCCGAACCCGGCCCGCTCGTACGCCCGCCGCACCGCCAGCTGGTAGCCGCTGAGCTCGGGCCGGGTCATGCCGCCCCGGCCGTCCGACGCCATGCCCCAGCCGGCCACCGAGGCGATCACACGCCGGCTGTCGCGGGCGTCCTCCTCGCGCATCAGCACGACCATGCCGCAGCCCTCGCCGGGCCAGAACCCGTTGGCGCCGCGGTCGTAGACCTTCATCTCGCCCCGGGCCAGCGCCCCGGTCTTCGCGAACCCGATCATCTCGAACGGGTCGATCGACAGGTCGACGCCGCCGGCCACGGCCACGTCGACAGTGCCGTCCACCAGGGCGTTGCAGGCAGTCACCACGGACAGCAGCGACGATGAGCAGGCGCCGTCGACGGTGAAGCCACCGCCGTTGAGGTCGAAGTAGTTGCAGATACGACCGGCGATCGTGTTGGACAGGCCACCGGCCAGGGTGTCCTCGTCGACGTCCGGGAACGGGGCCTTGTACGTCTGTTCGAGCTCGGCCAGGAAGGCGCCGAGCCGGTCGTCGTCCCAGCCCTCCCGCCGCAGCGCCCCGGCCACCGTACGCCGGACGAACGGCCAGCGCAGGCGCATCTGCCCGGCCCGCGAGAACTCGCCGGTGAGGCTGTTGCCCACCACCACGGCCGTCCGCTCCCGGGGCAGACCCGCGCCGTCCGGGAAGCCGGCGTCGGTCAGCGCCTGCGCGGCGACGTCGAGGGCCAGCCAGTGGGTCAGGTCGGTCGACCGGTAGGTGCTGCCGGCCACCTTGAACGCCACCCTGTCGAATTGGTAGCCCTCGATGACGGCGGCCGTCCGAGCGTAGAAGCGGTCGGGCGCGGCGGGGTCGGCCGCCCAGTAGTCGTCGAGGTTCATCCGTTCCGACGGCAGCCGCCGGAACGCGCGGCGTCCGGCGAGGGCGTTCTCCCACAGCTCGCGTGGGCTGTCGGCGTCCGGATAACGGCAGGCCATCCCGACTATCGCGATGCGGGTCACGTCTACTCCGTGGCGGTCAGGTCGAGGTGGCCGGATCGCACAAAGGCCTCCGAGACCCGCCGGCGCCAGACTTCGTACGCCGGCATCGGGCCGTCGGCCGGAAGACCCGTCATCGCCTCGTCGGTCACCTGCTGGGCCAGCGCCACCGGCTGGCCGCAGAAGATCTGGGTGGCCGTCTCGTTGTGCGGACGGATCAGGTTGGCTCGGGCTCGCGCGCCGGCGGCGAAGGCCGCGCCCTGCGCCAGCTGCGCCCGGTAGTCGCGGCCGTGCTCCCAGAGCGCGGTCAGCTCCGCCTCGCTGGCACCGCCGGCGTACGTGGCGGCCAGCCCGACCCCGCTCCAGAGGTCGGCCCGGCGGCGGCTCGGGAACCGCTCGACCAGGCCCGCCACGACGCCGGGGTCGGTGCCGCCGATGAACCACAGCGCCCGGCCGATGCCCTGGTCGACGGCGCGGGGTGCGTAGTCCCGCGACGTCGTTTCCGGCCAGGGCGGCGAGCCGGTCTCGTACTGGCCGAAGACGTAGCGCCCGGTGTGGAAGTAGGCCTGGTGAAACCCGTAGCCGTCGAGCACCAGCCAACGCAGCAGCGGATCCCGGGCGTACAGGGAGGGCCACCGCACGCGGGGCACCCGCGCCATCGCCCATCCGACGCCGACGTAAGCCATGTAGACGTGGTCGGCGCCGACGCCGTCCAGGAACCGCTCGACGTTGCGCCCGCCCGGGCGCAGCGCGTCGCGGACGGCGAAGGCCATGGCCGCGCCCTCGTACGCGAAGCCGCGGAACCGGGCCGGCACGGCCGCCAGCGGCGCCTCGACCTCGGCCGGTGTGCGCGCCTCGGCCGCGATCGCGTAGCCGTCGAGGAACGAGCCACCGATGGACTCCAGAAGCGTGCGGGCCTCAGTGCTCTTGACGTGGAAGCCACGGACATCCAACCGGATGGCGGATCGGCTGGGTGTCATCACCCTGCGGCGAATTACTCGAAGAGCTTTCATCGGTGGGCCACTCCTGTGCCGCTAGACGACAGACAAGGATCTCGATGCGCGCCGGCCAAGTGACCCGAGCCTGACAAGGCGCCGGTGGAGTGTCTTCTTTGGTGTTGCCGGGAGCTGTCGCGACGCCGGCCCGTCCCGCCACCGCCGCGGGAGATCGCCGGCCGCCGCGCAACCCGTGAGATGCGCCGGTCTCGATCGCGTCACCATCGTGTAAGCGGGTCGACTGGCAGCATCGCTTTCCTGACCTCGCCGGACGGAACCAGTGGCAGCTGGGTTGACGCCTCGGCACCACGCTCACCGTCCGAGGAGAACCCGCCATGTCCGAACACACCCGCCGTCAGGTTCTGCGTACCGCCGCGGTGGCGGCCGGTCTGGCCGCCGCGCAGACCGTCGTGGCGCCGGTAGCGGCGGGCGGCAGCTTCCCGCCCGGCGGTGCCGCCGGCGACTGCCCGCCCCCCATCGGGCCGGTGACCGTGCGCCCGACCGACGTCCGCTACGAGGAGCTGGTCCAGGGGCGCAACAAACGGTATACGGCCAGTCCGGACTACGTGCGCGTGGTCGGCTCGACGTCGCAGGTCGTCCAGGCGGTACACGACGCGGTCCGGGCCGGACAGCGGGTGGTGGTCCGCGGCGGTGGGCACTGCCTGTCCGACTTCGTCGACAACCCGGCCGTTCGGGTCATCATCGACCTGGCCGGGATGACGCAGGTCTACTTCGACCCGGCCCGTAACGCCTTCGCCGTCGAGGCCGGCGCGACCCTGGCCGAGCTGTACCGCCGGCTGTTCTTCGGCTGGGGGGTCACCGTCCCGGCCGGCTGGTGCGCGATGGTAGGTGTCGGCGGGCACATCGCCGGCGGCGGATACGGCGTGCTGTCCCGTGAGTACGGCCTCGTCGCCGATCACCTCGAGGCCGTGGAAGTGGTGGTGGCCGACCGACTCGGCCGGGTCAGGTCCGTGGTGGCCACTCGGGATCCGGCCGATCCCCACCACGACCTGTGGTGGGCACACACCGGCGGCGGTGGCGGGAACTTCGGCATCGTCACCCGGTACTGGCTGCGCACACCCGGCGTCCGCGGCAACGATCCCGGTACCCTGCTGCCGCCGGCGCCGGCCAAGACCCTCGACTACTCCTGCGCGTGGCCGTGGGAGGGGATGGACGAGCAGAAGTTCGCCCGGTTGGTGCGCAACCACAGTCGGTGGTGCGAGGAGAATGCCGCACCGGGACTGGCCAGCAGCCGGCTCTACGGTGGGCTGGACCTCAACCGTCGGCAGACCGGCGCGCACATGCTGATCGGCCAGGTCTTCGGCCCGGACGCCGAGCAGCTGCTGGACGACTTCATCGCCGCGCTCAGCGACGGCGTCGGCGCGCCGCAGGACGTCCGCAAGGATTGGAAGCCGTGGATGACCGCTGTGGAGGGCAGCGCGGACGACTCCCAGAAGGTGCGGTTCCGGATGAAGTCCGGCTACCTGCGGTCCCGGTTCACCGAGACCCAGATATCGACGATCTACCGACTGCTCACCGAGCCGGGTAACGAGGGCCTGCTGGTCGGCAACGTGGGCCTGAGCACCTATGGCGGAAAGATCAACACCGTGCCGTCGACGGCCACGGCGACGGCCCACCGCAACGCCGTCATCGGACTGACGTACCTGGCGGCGTGGACCGATCCGGCGTTGGACGCGGCGCACGACGCCTGGCTCCGCGATTTCTACCACCAGGTGTACGCCGACACCGGCGGCGTGCCTCACCCGCTGGACGGCGCCTACATCAACTACCCGGACAACGACCTCGCCGACCCGGCCATCAACCGATCAGGCGTCCCCTGGTCCACCCTGTACTACCGGGACAACTACCCCCGCCTGCAGCGGGTCAAGGCCCAGTACGACCCCTTGGACGTGTTCCACCACGCGCTCGCCGTGCGGCCCGCCTGACAGCGGTCGGCCCGCGTCGCCGGAACCAGCATCCGGGACGTCCCGCGATCCCCTGTCCGGCGCGCCGACCGGAGACGCGTCGCCTACCGGGCACAGACCTCGGATCGGAGGCCCGGCGCTCGCCGTCGGGCCCGGAAAACGAAAAGGCGACGTCTGCTCCGGGCGGCCCGCCGGCTCGTCGCGAGCGCGCCGACCCGGCAACCCGTGCCTCGATCAAACGCGTCGGAACGCGTCGTCGTCAGGATTCGACGCGTCGTCGCGACGCGCCCTCCCGAGGACGGGCGTTATTCAGATGAATACCCGGCACCGCATACGGTGAGCAGATTGGTACGAGCGGTTGCAGCCGACCACACGGCACACCGGAAAATCAGTCCAGTCGGCCGAAGAATGATTTCGCACTGAGCGCTCCAGTCGACTCGGTTCCACCGACGGCCCAGCACGCGGATGCACCTGCCTTACCAGCCGCCTGATTTCTTTCGAACACCTGCCTCGGGATTTCCCGTAGGACCGCACTGCGCTGCGAAACGATGTGCATTTCGCGAATGTCTCCCGTTCTGGCGACGATCGCCGTCCGTTGCGACGCGGCCGTGGGGGCCGGGTGGCGGCGGTCCGGGAACACCTCGTCGCGTTCGGCGCCGGCCGGGCCAGGATCCACCTGAGGGTGGATCGCATGCTGCGGGTCCCGCTCGCCGAGCACTGTCGCCATGATCCGCGGAGCGCTTGCCGCCCCGGTCGAGCGGGAGCAGGGCCGGCGGTCGGGGCGGCCTGTCGGCGGCGGCCCCGCTTCGCACCGAACTGCCGGAGTGCCGCACCCTCATCCCCCACGCACCTGCGGCGTACGACCCGGGCCGGCCGCACTGGCCGCCGCTCGACAGAAACACCGCCTCCTGTGCCGCTCCGCAATGCCCAAGATGAACAGCGGCACGGATCCCGTCATCGTAGAACTTGCACGCCGTGCCGAACAGCTGCGTGAATGACGCTGATGGAGGCGGCCCTGTGAGGAAGCAGTATTTCGAGTACCGACACGTCGTCGGCTTCGACGAGACCAACCTCTTAGGCACCGTTTACCACGTGAACTACATACGCTGGCAAGGCCAGTGTCGGGAGATGTTCCTTCTGGAGCACGCACCGGACGTGCTCGATGAGCTGAACGGCGATCTGGTGCTGCGTTGCGTCGAGTCCGAGGCCGAACTCCTGGCCGATGTTTCCGCATTCGACGAGGTCGCGATCCGGATGCGTCTGGAAGAGTTGACCCTGACCCAGATCCGCGTCGCCTTCGACGTGGTGCGCATGCGCGAGGGCCGGGAGGAGGTGGTCGCCCGCAGCCGTCAGCGGGTGATGTGCCTGCGGGATGTCGGGGGTGACACCACCCCGACCGAGGTGCCGCCGCAGCTCGGTTCGGCCCTGGAGGCGTACGCGGTCGCCTCGGTCGGCCACCCCGTGGGCAGCGGCACCGGGGGCCGGGCGTGAACCCGGCCGGCCCGGCAGTGCGCGGCCGGCCGTCCTACCCCGGGCCGCCACCGTGGGCGACGCCCGGACTGTTGCGCAAGCTGTGGGGTGACCGGCTGAGGTTGCTGTCCGACGCGGCCGGCGAGTACGGCGATGTGGTCCGCTTCGCGATGGGGCCGAAGACCCTCTACTTCTTCAACCATCCGGATCACGCCCGGCACGTGCTCGCCGACAACGCCGCCAACTATCACAAGGGGATGGGCCTGGCCGAGGCCCGACGCCGGATCCTCGGCGACGGCCTGCTCACCAGTGAGGGCGAGACGTGGCGCGGTCAGCGCCGGGCCATCTCGCCGGCGTTCCGCCGCGAGCGCATCGCGGGTTTCGCGGGTGTCGTGGCCGCGGCGGGCGACCATCTGACCGCACGGCTGCACGCCCGGACCGGCGACGTCGTCGACCTGTCCGAGGAGATGACGGCGCTCACGATGGACGTGCTCGGCCGGACCCTGCTCGACGTCGACCTGAGTCCGCTGAGCTTCCTCGGGCCGGCCTTCGAGGCCGCACAGGACCAGGCCATGTTCGAGATGGTCACGCTGGGCGTGCTTCCGCTGTGGTTGCCGTTGCCGCGGCACCGCCGCTTCCGGGCCGCCCGCCGCCGGATCGAGGAGGCGGTGCGCACGATCGTCAGCACCCGCGCGCCCGGTTCCGGCACGGACGGGTCCGACCTGATGTCGGTCCTGCTGCGCGTGGCCGGGGGCGAGCGGGATACCGACCTCCGCTGGCGAGGACTGCGCGACCAGATCGTCACGATGCTCCTGGCCGGGCACGAGACCACGGCGAGCACGCTCTCCTGGGCCTGGTACCTGCTCAGCAGCCATCCGGAAGCAGCCGAGCGGGTGCGCACCGAGGCGATCGAGGTGCTCGGCGACCGCACGCCCGGGTTCGCCGACCTGAACCGCCTGCCGTACACCACGATGGTCATCCAGGAGACGATGCGGCTCTACCCGGCGGTGTGGGGACTGCCGCGCCGGGCGGTGGCCGCCGACGAGATCGGCGGTTACCCGATCCCGGCCGGCGCAGACGTCATGATCTGCCCTTATACGCTGCACCGGCACCCCGGCTTCTGGGACGACCCGGATCAGTTCCGGCCGGAGCGGTTCGCGCCCGACGCCCCGCCGGTCGCGCACCGGTTCGCCTACATTCCGTTCGGGGCGGGCCCGCGGGTCTGCGTCGGAAGCCATCTCGGCCTGCTGGAGGCGATCCTCGTCGCGGCCATGGTCGCGCGCCGCTTCCGGTTCGAGCTCCCGGGGTCGGCCGCGCCGCAGCCGGAGGCCATGCTGTCGCTCCGGGTCCGCGGCGGCCTGCCGCTGCGGGTGCTCCCGGTCTGAGCGCCGGCCGCGAGCCGGTTCAGCCCGAACGCGCAGGCTGATGACAAGTGACCGCCCGACAACGACCCAGAAGGTGGGCCCATGCCAACTGTCCTCGGTTCGGTGCGCAGGCTCGTGCTCTCGCCCCAGCTCATCGACGTGACCTTCGCCAAACGAGGCTTCCCGTCCCGGCCGACCCCGGCCGCACGCCGTCTGGAGGCCGTGCCCCAGGCGGTCATCTGCGGGTTCGAGTGGGGAATCGACGCCCGCGACCAGTGGGAGGTCGAGCGCCGGCTCGACCTGGTGGACGCGGAGATGCGCGGCTTCGCGTACGAGGGGGCGACCATGGCGGCCACCGTCCTCGACGCGATGGGCGGCGGTCACCGGACCCGCGATCTGCTGCTCGGACCGGGCCGGCGGCACATCTTCCTCGCCTATATCGGCATCGGCTTCGCCATGGCCCGGCTGCCCCGGCCGCTATGGCGAAAGGTGGTCCCCGACCTGAGCGGCGACCCCTATCACCCGACGATGAGCTGGCTGGCAGTGGACGGCTACGGCTTCGACCGCGCATATTTCCAGACCAGGCGCTGGGTCGACGAGCAGAAGATCCCTGCGGCGTACGGATGGGACGGCGCCCCCGACTACTTCCTCCGCGCGATCGATCAGGGCATCGGCCGGGCCCTGTGGTTCATCGGCGGCGGCCACGCGCCCGACGTCGCCGCCGCGGTCGGACGGTTCGCCGAACATCGCCGGCCCGACCTCTGGAGCGGCGTGGGGCTGGCCGCGACCTTCGCCGGCGGAAGCGACGCCGACGCCCTGGGTACGCTGCGGCGGGCCGCCGGTGACGATCGGGGGCAACTGGCCCTCGGCACGGTCTTCGCGGTGAAGGCGCGGTCCTACGCCGGCCTGGTGCCGGACTTCACCGCCGCCGCCTGTCAGGCCCTCACCGGCCTGTCCGTCGACAAGGCGGTCGCCCTCGCCGACGACACCGCCGTGACCTCCGCGTCAGCCGAGCCCGCGTACGAGTTGTGGCGGCGGCGGATTCGCTCGCACTTCGACGACGCCTGACCGGCCCCAGCGAGCCGGTCGGCTGTTCGCTCAGCCGGCCGGCCGGTACGTCACCGGACCGTGGTCGATGACCACGGTCCCGTTTTCCTTGGCCCGTCCGGAAGAGCTGCGTGCCGCCGGGGACCCCACCAGATCGGGACGACCAGCGCCTCACCGGTAACGACCGGGGCACGCATTGCGGTCGCCGGAGAGCCGGTGGACCAGCGCCGGCTCGGGGCGGGTCGACGTGACGCCCCGGCGGCCGCCGAACCCACCCGCTGCAGGGACGAACCTGCCGCACCGGACGGTGACGAGGGGTTTGCCGCTCACCGGGTCCACCGCCACGCTCGCGAACCCGTGCGCACCGGACCCTGGTCACGGATCGCGGTGACGCTCGTCGAGGTGCGGACAGGGCCCGACACCGGCAACGGCCGACGCCGCTCGACGGGCTGCCCGGCCTGCACCAGCCGCGACCGAAGTCGCCGAGGCGGCGTGCCGGCAGGCCCGGGCCGGCAGAACGCCGTACACCGGAAGGACTCTCTGCTCGATGCCTTCACCGCACTCGGTGGTGAACTCGAGTTCACGCACCGGGTCGCCGAGCCCGGCCCGACGCCGAGAGCGTGGAGCAGCACGGTGCCGGAGGCCCGGGAGCGTTCCCGCGGGCCTCCGGCACACCGATCAGGCTGTGGCCAAGCCTCATCCCGGAGTCGCGGAGCGCGCGCCCGGGACCCGACACCTCAGGGCGCCTTCGGGGCCGACCGCCGCAGGGCCCGGTCGCAGGCGGCGAGGTGACGCCCGAGGGCCTCGTCGAAGCTGGTGGTCGCGGCATCGGCCATCAGCCGACGACGGACGGCCAACTCCGAGCCGGTCAGGGCCGCCGCCCGCGCGGTCACCGCGGCCAGGGCCTCGGCCGGGTCTTCGGTCACCTCGTCGAGCAGGCCCAGGTCGACGCCCTCGGACGCCTCGACGGGCGTGCCGAAGAGGATCGCCCGCCGCAGCCGCATGCCGCCGGCCTGCTGGACGAGCCGGAAGACAGCCATGCCGGGCCAGGTGGCCTCCCCGTCGACCGGCAGCGACAGGCGCACGTCGGGCGTCGCAATGCGAAAGTCGGTGGCCAGCAGAGCGTCCAGGGCCATGCCTCCGCAATCACCGGAGGCGATTGCGACGGTCGTCGCGCCGAGCCGTTCTAGCCGGCGCACCGAACGCTCCCACTTGGAGACCAGCGACACGTCCAGACCGCTCGTCCAGGCGGCGCCGGGCGTGCCGGACACGTACACGGGAAGGACAGCTCCGGACCGGCCGGCCTCAACTGCGGCGCAGGCCGACTCCACAGCGGAGATGTGGGCGACGGTAAGGGTTTTCGAGCCGTCGACGCGCAACTCGATGTCGCCCTCCGGGTTGCGTACGGCGAAGACGGTATCCGCTGTCACCACTGGATCAGCGCCGTCTCGATCGTGGAACCGGGACCCATGGTCATGAGCACTCCATAATCGCCCGAGGCAGTGACTTTCTCTCGCAGAAGACGTTCGTACGAGAAGAGGAACGAGCCGCTCGACAGATTGCCGAAATCACGCAGGACCCCGGTGGTGTGGCGGACGTCGTATCGACTGAGACCCAGATTCACCATCACGGCGTCGATCACCTTCTTGCCGCCCGAGTGCACCAGCCAGTGTCTGATGTCGCTGCGGCACAGCCCCGTCCCGGCCAACAGGCGATCCGTCACGAGTTCCGCGTGCGCGCCGACGACGTAGGGCACCTGCGGATCGAGGAAGAAGCTGAAGCGGTTCTGTGCTCCGTCCCAGTCGTAGCGCATGGCGTCGATCGCCTCGGGAATGAGGCAGCTGGCGAACTTGAGGACGCGGGGATGGCCGTTCGCGCCCGAGGCGTCGGAGCCGGTGCCGCCGACCACCGCGAGCGCCGCCGCGCCGTCGCCGAACAGGCTGTTCACCACGGCGGTGCGCATCGTCGCGTCGAGGGTGTACGCCGCCGAGCAGGCCTCTGTGCAGACCAGCACCGCCAGCTCACCCGGGTTGACCGCGGCCCAGCTCGACACCGCGTTCAACCCGTTGAGGCCGGCGTTGCAGCCCATTCCCACGACGTCCGCGCGGGCACAGTGTCGGTCGATTCCCAGCTCGCGGATGAGCAGGGCACTGAGGCCCGGCGTCAGGAACCCGGTCGACGTGACGCAGCACAGGTAGCGGATGTCGGCGAGCGTCGCGCCCACGTCGTCCAGGCAGGCCCGCAGCGCGCGCACACCCATGTCGATGGCCAGCCCCTTGTGCTTGTCGAGCAGATCCCCCTGCGTCTCCGACGACGGTGTGCCGTCGTCGGTCATCGGCGGCAGTGTGAGGTGACGACGCTCGATGGCGCTGTTGAGAAAGACCGACCGGATGCGGGGATCGGAGATGCCGAAGGTGTCCAGCACGTCCTGCTGCGAGTAGGACGTGGGCGACACCGCCGTGCCCACTCCGGCGATCGACGGGGCCGGCGTCCGGACGACGTCGGTGCTCATCGGCATGTGCATGCTGCTCCCCCATCTCGGCCGGCCACGAGAACCATCGTCCGGGCCTGCGCCACGACCGGTCATCTCCGGCTGTGCTGCGCCGGTGACCGGCGCCAGCCGGGTCGTGTCAAGCCGGTACATCGGCGACCTCCGTATCGGCGGTGGCCGGAACGGTCGGCCGGGTCCGCTCGCCCCACCGCGCCACGGCCGGCATCAGCAGGCTGGTCAGGGCGAAGAACGCACCCAGGAGGGCCAGGCCGGTCCGGCCGTTCTCCAGGATCGGACCGAGCAGCAGGACCGGGGCCACCGCCGCGCCAATACCGCCCAGGATGCTGCTGAAGCCGTCGTACTGCCCCTGGGCATGGGCCGGGGGCAGGCCCATGCTCAGGGCGAACCCGCCGGCCAGGTGCCAGATCTCGCCGACCGTGTGCACGCTGACGGCGGCCATGATCATCAGCAGCGCCGCCCAGGCCGGCAGCCCCGCGGCGAAGCCCAACAGGACGCAGCTGCCCAGGAAGGCCAGCCCGGCCCGCCGCCACGCGAGCCCACCCTGCCGCAGCGTCTGCACCCTGCCGCCCAGCCGTACCTGGAACGCGACGACCAGGATGGTGTTCAGCATCAACGAGGCGGAGATGACCCACCCCGGCGCGTTCGTGTTCTCGGCCACCCAGACCGGCAGCAGCAGCAGGAGCACGCTGAACTGCAGGCTGAAGGAGGCCCCGACCACCGAGTAGGCCACGAACGGCTTGTCGCGCAGCACGCCCCAGCGCAGCGACTCGTGCGGGACCGGCAGCGGGCCGTAGCGCGGCATGCCGCGGTGCAGGATGATCCAGGCACCGATGAAGGTCAGCCCATTCACCACGATCGCCACGTGGTAGGCGGTCGGCGTGCCGACCTGGATCGCGATGCCGGAGCCGGCGAAGCCGAGCGAGAAGCCCACATTGGTGATCGCGTGGGTCAACGAGCGGAAACCGGCCGCGCTGTCGTCGGCCACCCGCCGCAGCAGCGCCCCTTCGGCGTTGATGATCGCCCGCCCGGCCACCATCTCGATGGTGACAACGACGACGAAGGTGGCGAAGTTGGTGATGAAGAGCAGGCCGATCGTCGCCGCGCACTGCACCAGCAGCATCGCCTTGATCATCCCGAGCGGGCCGCGCCGGTCCGCCAGGTCACCGAGCGGCATGCCGGCCACCAGGGTGATCGCCGAGGCGATGGTCAGGCCGAGGCCGACCTCGATGGCCGACAGCTCGACCACCCGGATGAGGTACAACGGCAGGCTGACCATCAGCAGGCCGGTGCCGATGGTGTTGATGAGCAGGGACAACGCGTACACGCGTCGAGGGCCGGGCTCCGGCATCGTGGAGCCGAGTGCCCGGACCGGGTTCAACCGCGGCACAGGTCCACCTCCGATCTGTTCGTTGTTCTCCGGTCGGACCCGATGGAACGGGTCACGCCCGGTCGCATGTCCGTCGATGCGACCGGGCGTGATGGTGCCTCGCCGGCTCCTAGATGTAGTTCGTGTTGGGCTCCAGGCCACAGACGATCCGGCCGTACAGCTCGAAGTTGGTGCTGGGGTGCAGGATGGCGTGCAGATTGAGCGCCTGGACGTCGCGCTGGACGCGCTGGATCGCGACGTCGCGGTAGATGGAGGAGCCGCCGCTGGCACCGGCCAGCACGTCCACGGCCTCCTTGGCCCGCCGGCAGCAGGCGCCCAGGTCGAGCCGGATGCGGGCCCGCTCCTCGAGCGTCCACTGCTCGCCCGCCCGGCCCTTGGTGTCGATCAGGTCGGCCGCGCGGTGAGCGTGGAACCCGACCTCGTCGATCTTGACGATGGCGTCGGCCAGCTCGAGATGGGTGATCGGCGCCTCGGCCTGGTTCTCGTAGGCGGTGTAGGTGATCTTCCGGCCGGGCAACCGCTCGAGGAAGACGTCCCTCGCCCCCAGGGCCAGGCCCAGCGCCGGCGCGCTGACCGTCGAGCACGCGGTCGGCATGAACGGGGCCTGGAAGATCGGGGCGTCGGCGTTCAGCTTGGAACGGTGCTGCCCCTGCAGCACCGGCCCCATCTGCAGCACCCGCTCGTGCGGCACGAAGACGTCCTGAGCGATGGTGGTGATGCTGCCGGAGCCGCGCAGGCCCGACGTGTGCCAGTCATCGATGATCTGCAGGTCGGCGATCGGCACGGCGATCATGATCGGGGCGAACCCGCCGTCCCCGGTCGGCGTGACCGCGGCGTTGGTGTTCCACGTGCTCTGCTGCGCCCCGGAGTTGAACGACCACTTGCCGCTGACGAGATAGCCGCCGTCGGTCGGCACGGCCATCGCGCCCGGGCTGAGGATGCCGCTGATCCGCACGTCCGGCGTGGCGAACACCTCGTCCTGCACCTCGTCCGGGAACAGTCCGGTCATCCAGGTACTGATCTGCCACACCGCGACCGTCCAGGCCGTCGAGCCGTCACCCCGGCCGAGCTCGGCCAGCACGTCGACCACCGTGCGCATGTCGCTCTCGTAGCCGCCGTAGCGGACCGGAACCCGCATCTTCAGCAGGCCGGCGTCGGTGATGCCCGCCAGCACGTCGTCGTGGATCCGCCGGTTCTCCTCCATCCACTGTGCCTTGTCCCGCAGCAGCGGGACGAGTTCCGAGGCGCGACGGACCAGCTCCGCACGGGGCGGCGCCTGAGTGATCTCCATTGTGCTTCCTCCTTGAACGCCGTCCTGACCGAATCGCGTGCCGTGAACGCTATTGACCACGGCAGACCAGCTCCTCTCGTATCGTGCGGGCCTGGTGCCGGTGTCACGCCCGTCGGACGTCCCGGACAATCCGGCCGAACTCCTCGGCCATCGACACGATGGTGTCCTCGCGGAAGAGATTCCGCTTGTAGGCGATGGCGCCGATACCGTCGCCGGACGGGTCGATGTTGATGTCCCAGAGCGCGCCGTCGGGTATCGCCGACGCGAGCTCCTGCGATCTCAGCAGCCGGGTGATGCGTACGAATTTCAGATCGCCCGGCGCGTCGGCCACCGAATCCGTCGGGACACTCTCGAACACCATCGCGGTCGCGTTGTCGGTCATGACCGTCTCCATCAGCTGCGGCGCCTCGGCGAAGATCTGCATGGCCGGGATGTCGTGCGAGAAGGCCTCGAGACAGGATCGCCGGACCCGCTGGAGCACGTCCAGGTACGACGTGCACCCGGTGAGGTCCGTCCGCAGCGGCACGAAGTTGTAGAGCGTGCCGACGGTCTCGTCGAACTGCCCGTCGCCCCGACCGGGGGTGAAGGTCGCCATCACCACGTCCGTGGCGCCGGTCAACCGCTGCAGGAGCAGCTGGTAGGCCGCGGCGATGGCCATGAAACGGGTGGCGCGATTCGACCGGGCCACCCGGTCGAGGGCGGCCATGGCATCACCCGGGATCAGAAAGCGGTGCCGGGCCGTCGACACGGGGAGGCCGGCCGAGCGCGGCATGTCGGTCGGGATCGCGGTGAATCGGGCGCCGTCGAGCCGGCGGCGCCAGAACTCGCGGGCCTTGGCCGACGCGGCGGCCTCGTGCTCCCAGACGCCGTACTCGCGGTACTGCGGAGCCACCGGCAGGTCCGCACCCTCGTGCCCCGTGCGGGCGGCGTAGTAGTGGGCCAGGTCACGAACGATCAGCGCCATCGACTGTCCGTCCACGCTGAGGTGATGCGCCATCAGCACCAGCACGGAGTCCTGGCTGTCGAAACGGGCCAGCACGGCCCGTAGGAACGGTGCCTCCTGCGTGCCGATCGTCCCCGCCTCGACCTCGTGGATGAGCGTTTCCGCCCGATCCGCGCGCGATGCCACCGCGACGTCCGGCAGGTCGAGGACGTCCAGCCGGACCGGACTCGGCGGCAGAATCTCCTGGTGCCGATCATCATCCGGCCCGCCGATGCGCGTCCGGAGCGCCTCGTGTCGCCGCACGACGTCGAGCAGCGCCTCGCGCAGCGCGTCGACGTCGATCGGGCGCTTCCCGGTGACGCGCCATCCGACGACCACATGGTTGCGGCAACCGAAGGGGCCGTCGTCGCCGCCGGCGTCGAAGAGGCTGTTGAACTTCTGATTCAGGGACAGCGGAGCCACATCGGTCGTCATCATGCTCGTCTCCCGCGGATGCTCAGTCTCGGAGGTAGTCGTCCAGCTCGGCGACGGTCGGATAGTCGAACAGCTCGTCGATCGACAGCTCCCGCCCCAACTCCTTGGCGATGAGGTTGATCAGCCGGACGCCATTGAGCGACTGGCCGCCGAGGTCGAAGAAGCTGTCGTCCAGCCCCACCCGGTCCACGCCGAGCGCCTCGGCGAACAACCGGCACAGGGCTTCCTGCCGGCGCGTGCCGGGTGCCCGGTAGGCGGTGGCGGCGGTGAAGATCGGCTGTTGCTGAACAGAACCGGGATCCATGGCTGTTCTCCGTTCGCGAGCGCGGGCGACAGTTTCCAACCTCATCGCTGGCCCGTCCCGCCGCATCTCCGGAATTGCGCCCAGGTCTCATCGCAATGCGGGAGGTGGCACGCCGGCCGGGCCCGGACGATCCTCGGCTCCTGGTCAACCTCGGGAGAGCGGGACATGACGCAGCAGGGCCCGAGCACCGTCGGACGTGCGCTCAACGGCACCGAGCAGGTGAATCCGCCCGACCTGCGACCCGCAGAGACAGGTCCGCCGGCGCCGGCACGCAATTGCGTGCCGGCGCCGGCGGATTTCTCGTCCTACTTTGCCGGCTCGTATCGCATCGCCGTCGCGCCGGATTCCCAGTCCGTCTTCCCCGTGAACCTCACGTCGAGCGGCTTCGGCAGACCGGCGAACAGGTAAGGCCCCCGGCCCGCCAGGCGGGGGTGGACCACCAATTCGTACTCGTCGATCAGGTTGAGCTCCGCGAGGGCCATCGGGAGTTTCACGCCGCCCACGAACAGGCCGTCGCCAGGGCTCTGCTTGAGTTTCTCGACGGCCTGCCCCAGATCACCACGCAGGATCTCGGCGTTCCAGTCCACGGTCTTCAGTGAATTCGAGACGACGTACTTCTTCGCCTTGTCGATTGTCTGGGCGAAGAGCCTCGTCTCTTCCGGGAGCGATCCTGGATTCGCCGCCATGGGGCGCCAGGCCGACTCCATCATCCCGTAGGTGACCCGGCCGAAAATGAGAGCATCGGCGCGGGCGAGGCTTTCCGCTCCGCGGCGATGCATCTCCAGATCGCCGTCCATGGCGCTGTGGTCGCAGCACCCGTCCAGAGTGACGTGGATCGAATAACGAAGAGGTCGCATCGGATCAGCATAGCAACCGGTGGTAGTTTGCAAGCGGTTCGCCGCGCCTCCACTGGCGCGAAGGAAGCGGCAGGCGAACCACCTGCCGTCCACGATCGAGCCGCCGGCGCCCGTCCCAGCGGTCGCCGGGGACCCCGGCATCTCGTCGCTGTGGCGTCGGTCGATCCGCGCGCTCGTCGGCCTCACTGTTTTCCGGCCTGACCACGGAGTGGCAGCGACCCGAGGACGTTGCCACGACCGACCGCGACGTACTCTCAGATCCGATGAGCGACGGACAAGAGGTGGCGTACCGCTCGGGTTGCCCGATCAACCTGGCGGTCGAGGTGCTGGGCGACCGCTGGTCGATTGTCGTGCTGCGGGACGTGATGTTCGGCGACCGGCGCTACTTCCGCGAGCTGCTGTCCGAGTCGGAGGAGGGGATCGCCTCCAACATCCTGGCCGACCGGCTGCGACGACTGGTCGCCAACGGCCTGCTCTGGCGAGCGGGCGACGAGACCCACCGGCAGAAGATCCGATACAGCCTCACCGCCGTCGGCGTGGATCTGGTGCCCGTGATGGCGGCGCTCGGCACCTGGGGCCGGCAGCACATGCCCGCCGCCCCCGAGCTCTCGGTCCGCGCCGAGCTGCTCGAACGGGGCGGCCCCGAACTCCTGGAGCGCTTCATGGACGAACTGCGCGAGCGGCACCTCGGCATCCCGCGCCGGCCGGGGACGCCGTCGGTTCTCGCCGAGCTCCGCACGGCGCACGCGACCGCGTCCGACCTGCAGGCCTGACGCCGACGGCGGCGGTTCGGCGACCGAGAGCAACGTCCGAGATGGACGGCGGCGCGGCTCCCCTCACCATGATAGTTACCCGATGTGCCGAACACCTGACTGAGCGACACCGACAGCCCGCCGCTGCGCACGCTCGCGACCCGAGCCCCGGACCGGTCAGTCCGACTCCGGGACGTCGACCGGCCGCTGCGGATGCGCCCGTCCCGACCGCCGGCCGTGGACCGGCTTCACGACGAACCAGGCCGGCTCGGCGTCCGGGTCACCCGCCAGGATCGCCTGATGCAGCCCTTGCAACCGCGGTCCCGGCTCGACTCCCAGCTCCTCGCGCAGCACCGTACGCATTCGCCGGAACGCCTCCAGCGCATGTCCGGCCCGGCCGGAGCGGTAGAGGGCGGCCATCAACAGGGCGCAGAAGCTCTCGTTCATCGGATAGCGGTCGACCAGCATCGTCAGCTCCGCCAACAGGTCCGCGTGGCGGCGGAGGATGAGGTCGGCCTCGATCCGGCGTTCCAGGGCACTCAGCCGCGTCTCCTCGAGTGAAGCCACCTCGGCCCGCAGCACCCGCCCGACCGGCAGATCCACCATGGCCGGCCCGTGCCACATCGCCAGCGCGATGCCGAGCAGCTCGGAGGTGCCGGCCGGGTCGCCGGCTTCGGCGGCCCGTCGACCCTCCCGCACGAGACCGCTGAACTCCGCGACGTCGGTGGCACACAGTTGCGCATCGAGCTGGTAGCCGGCGTGCTTGGTCCTGAGCAACTGCCGCGCCCACCCGCGGTCCCCGGCCGCCTCACCCAACCGGCCCCTGAGCTGCAATATGTAGGTCTGCAACGTGGTCGCGAAGCTGCGTGGCGGCGTGTCGCCCCACAGCTCCTCGACGAGCGTCTGGACGGTCACCACCCGGCCCGCGTTGAGCGCGAGCAGTACGAGGATCTGACGCTGCTTGGGCGCGCTCGGCATCACCGGCTGATCGTTCAGACACGCGGACACCGGGCCGAGTAGTCGCAGGGTGACCGTTTTCTTGTCCATCATGCCGCTCCAGTGGGCTTGACCCGTTTCGACGGACAGGGTCGATGTGTTGATCTAACCAGGCTGCCCGGACCGCTGGTAGAAGTTGCGAACCGGTGGCTTCGAGGGCGGCGGAGCCGAGGTGGTCCAGGGTCGAGTATCGACGACGGGCGCCGTGCCGGCCCATCGACGTACCCAGATCTGGCCTGGCGGGCGGCGTGCTGGGAGGCCCGTGGCCGGCGGTGCGGCAGTTCTGCCCCGATGGCGGAGAAGATCGTTTCGGCGACCACGTCGTCCCGGCACCGCCCGCGCCGTCCGACGGGCAGGCGGATGCCGTGACGTGACGCGAGGCGGTCGTGCCGGGCGTCGGTGTGCTGCCACCACGGTCCGAGTGGAAGACCGGCCCACGCCCGGGTCGTCGCCGGAGGAGGGCGTCGATGGGAGCAGCGCTGACCGGCTCGGTTCTGAGGTGCTCGGTGCTGGCCCGGCCGACGATGCGCCGTGACGCCAGGTCAGCGGCGCACACCAGCCGAACCACGTGTGCACGGCCGCCCCGCACGCCGGCATCGGCGAGCCGCGGACTCGCCGTCCGCGGCGGAGCCACCGTTCACCTCGCCACGATCACCGAATGCGGTGACCGACTTCGACACCGGCCCTGGTGGGAACATGTGCCCCGGGATGCCCGGCGAGGCACCGTCGGCAGCATGCCCCACAGGGCCACAGAACGTTGACGGGCAGCCCTCAGCGGCGTACGGCGGACAGCAGCGCGCGCATCGCCGGACTGCCGGCCGGCATCGTCGTCCGCGCAGACGGTGCGGTCGGATCGGGCTGAGGCAGGGCCTGGCAGGTCGCGTCAGGTTGGTTGCCGGGCTTGCGCGGCGGCAGCTTGCCCGTCGCGAGATAGTCGGCGATGGCGCTGGTGAGGCACGGGTTGCCGTTGAACGAATTGACGTGCGTGGTCTGGCCGACCTCCGCCAGCAGCGAGCCGTTCGGGAAGCGACGCCGCGCCTCGAGGCTGCCCTCGAACGGCGTGACCGCGTCCAGCGTGCCGCCGACGAACAGCACGCTCCTGACCTTCGCACCGTCGACCTTCACCGGCTCGGAGACCCGGCCGGGCCAGAAGAGGCACGGCGCGTTCGACCAGGCGTTGTACCAGGTGGCGAACGGTGCGCTGCGGAACGTGCGCCAGTTGTCGCGCCGCCACGTGTGCCAGCTGCGCGGCCACCTGACGTCGGTGCACTGCACCGCGTTGAAGGCCGCGAAGACCTTGTCGTCGGCCGGGCGGAAGGAACTCTCGTACGCCTCGACCAGCAGCTCGGCGTCGGGGTCGTTCACCGAACTGGCGAACCACTCGGCCAGGGTCGGCCACATGAACTGGAAGTAGCCGGCGTAGATGAAGATGTCGGTGAACTCGGCAGGTCCGACGACACCGCCGGCCGGCGCCGTACGCAGCTTGCTCCGCTCCGCGTACCAGCGGTGTCTGACCTGGTCGGTGGTCCTGCCGAGGTGGTAGACGTCGTCGAACCTGGCCACCCACGTGAACCAGAGGCGCAGGTTGCGTTCGAAGTTCACGTCCTGGGCGAGAGCGGCCTGGTACCAGACCTTGCGCGGGTCGATGTTGCTGTCGAGCACCATGCGGCGCACCCGCTCCGGGTACAACGTGCCGTACACCTGGCCGATGTAGGTGCCGTAGGAGATGCCGTACAGGTTGATCCGGTCGAGACCGAGCGCCTTGCGGATCGAATCCACGTCCATCGCGGTGTCCCGCGTGGTCATGTGGTCGAGCAGCGCGCCGCCGGCCGCACCGCAGGCGTGGGCGTAGCTTTTCGATCGCCGGAGCCAGGTCCGCTCGAGGTCCCGGCTGAGCGGGACGTACTCCGGACGCGGCGGGTCGAAGTACTCGCTGTCGCAGGACAGTGCGGGCACACTGGAGCCGACGCCCCGCGGGTCGAAGCCGATCCAGTCGTAGGCGGCCCCGACGGCGGTGGGGACGCAGTCCGACGATGTGCACAGCCCAGGATTACCAGGGCCACCCGGAAGACCCAGAATGACGCCTCGGTAGTCCTTGGCGACTACCGTCGACCTGATCCGAGAGACGGCTATCTGAATCTTCCTGCCGTTGGGCTTGCCGTAGTCCAGCGGCACGTCGAGCAGGCCGCACTCAGCGCCGGTCCCGTGCGGCTCGGGCCCCCCACAGGGCTCCCACGCGATTCTGGCGGCCCGTGCCGTTTCCGCTTCGGTTCCCGCTGCGGCGCCGCTCGCCGCAGGTGCGACCGCCACCGTCGCCGCGGTGATGAAGAGGGCGAGGCCCTTCACGATCTTCCGGTCCACAATTCCCCCTACTGCGACATGGCACCCGCCCGGATCGAGCACGACTCATCTCTGCGCCCGATCAGGACCACGGTAGGCCGCGCAGAAGGTAAGCGCTGCTCGCAGAATGCGGCGAGGCGAACTCCTGGCGAAACGGCACGTCGAAACAAGAGCACCCTGAGAGTTGATTTCGACGCCAAAGTCCAGCAAGGATGATCTCCGCTGCCGGACGGCGAGGAATGGGTGGTTACGAGGAGCAGTGGTACTCCATGCCGAGGTTTGACCCGATCAGGGAAGTCAAAGCACTCATCCCCGAGCCCGGACCAAAGCGCGTGTATGCGCTGGCAACCTTCATAAACATGTTCGGATTCGGGCTGCTCGTCGTGAGCATGAGCCTGTATTTCACCCGGATCGTGCAACTACCCGCCTCGCAGGTGGGCGCCGCGCTCACCATCGGGGTCGCCATCAGCCTGGTCAGCGGTGTCCCGGTCGGCAACCTGGCCGACCGGTGGAGTCCGCTGAAGACGGTCAAGGTCATGCTGCTGATCCAGTGCGGTACGGCGATCTACTTGATCTTCATCACCAGTTTTACCGACCTGGTCATCGCGGCGACCCTCGACATGCTGGCCATGAAGGCGTCGATAGCGGCCAGCGAATCGCTGCTGCGCCGGGTGGCCGACGAGGACGCGATCAGCTTCCGGTCCCAGACGCACGCGATCCAGTACCTCGCCATGGGCCTGGGGACCGCGGGGTGCGGCGTCGTGATCCAGATCGGCACTCCTACCGCATATCACCTGATGATCGTCCTCGACGCGCTCAGTTTCCTGGGCGCCCTGCTGGTCTTCACCCGGCTGCCGTCCTACGAGCCGCTGCCGAAGCCGCCCACCGCGCCACGCTGGGGCGTGTTCGCGGACCGGCCCTTCGTCGCGTACACGGCGGTGGCCGGCGCCATGAATCTCCAGCTCTTCATGATCAACATGCTGTTGCCGCTCTGGGTGGTGGACGCCACCGACGCTCCATCCTGGTCGGTGGCGCTTTTCTACCTGCTCAACAACGTCCTGATCGTCATGTTCCAGGTCCGCATCGGCAACCGGGTGAAGACGATCCGCCAAGGCGGCGTGGCGATCCGGCGCGCCGGGGTGATCCTCCTGTTCAGCTGCTCCGCGATCGGCTTTGCGAACGGACTGCCCGGCTGGGCCGCGGCGCTGCTCCTGACAGCGGCCGTCTGCGTGCACACCTACGGCGAACTGTGGTACATGGCGGGCTCGTTCGCCCTCAACTTCGGTCTGCCTCCGGCACACGCACAGGGCCAGTACATGGGCTTCCTCGGGGCCGGCGCCGGCATCGGCGAGGCAATAGCCCCGTTTCTGTTTCTCAGCCTCATCCTGACCCTCGGCCGGCCCGGCCTGATCGGGATCGGCGTGTTCTTCGCCCTGGTGGGCCTGGTGGCACCGGCCCTGGCGCGGTGGGGCGAGCGGACCAGGCCCGCGCGGGAGGAGCCGATGACGCGGGAGGGCGCGCCGGCATAGCCCCACCGGCGGTGGCAGCAGCAGGAGTCCGGGGACCGGACACCGCGCGCAAGGAGAACCACCGGCGACCGGATACGTCGGGCAGGCCATTCAGATCCGGCCCCGGGCTGTAGCCGGCCGGACGCCAACGAGTCCCCGGCATGTCGATCCCGTGGCTCATCGGACCGGGACGACTCCACTATGGAGCGCCCTGGAAAAGCCGGTCGGGCTCGTCCCGCTCCGGACCGGACTCACCGGTCGCATCCACACGCCTCTGCCCTGCGGTGTGGGTTACGCCGATCGCGGCACACCTCAGGCCGCCGCTCCTCCCCTGCGGAGAGAAGCGGCGGCCATGTGCTGCTCGCAGCGAGGAATTCGGTGATTCAGCGTGCGCGGCGGTAGTGCATCAACATCACGCCGTCGCAGAGCGGCTTGGCCGAGAGCAGCTCGAGCCGACGAGTGGCGGGCAGCCCGCCCTGATAAAGCGTCGGGCCGTGACCGGCGATCATGGGATGGATAAGCAACTTGTACTCGTCGATCAGGTCCAGCCGGTCGAGCTCGGTCGCGAGCTTGCCACTTCCGACCAGGATCCCCTCCGGGGTCGCGTCCTTGAGCTTCTGCACACCCTCGCGCAGATCACCGGTGATGTGGTGGCTGTTGTTCCACGGGAATTCCGTGCGCGTCGACGACACCACGTACTTGGGTAGCGCGTCCAGCTTGAGCGCCCACTCACGATTGGACTGCGGCGCCTCCACGTCACCGCGGGCGACGGCTGGCCAGTAGCTCTCCATCATCTCGTAGGTGACACGGCCCCACAGCATCCCGCCGCTCTCGTCTATGAGGCGGGTGAAGAAGGCGTGCGTCTCGTCGTTGCTGACCCCCTCTTCGTGGTCGACGCAACCATCCACAGTGACGTTCATGTTGAAGGTGAGCAATCCCATGGCCGGAGAGTCTAGCGCCATCACGGCGTCGGGACGCACCATCCGTAGCGTTTCGCTGCGCTTGACATGACAACTTGACCGAACATCACGCGATGGCGTGACAGAAACTTCTTCGGCTGTGGCCGTCAGGCGAGTTCCGGAATCACCTTGTTGACGAACATGTCGAGGCTGGTCCGGTCGTAGGCCGCGTCGACGAATCGGACGATCAGATAACCGAGGCCCGCCTGGCCGGCCTTCACCAGCCGCTCGACGATCTGTTCGGGCGTGCCCACCAGGCCGGGCGCGCTGTAGCGCATGAGGTGCTCGAGCTCTTCGGGCGGCAGCAGCGGCTCGTAGTGGGCCCGGGTCCAGGCCATCTTGTCGGCGACATCCTTCTCGGTCTCACCGATGGTCACGTTGAGGGTGGTCGACCGGACGATCGCGTCGAAGTCGGTGCCCACATCCTTACAGTGCTTGGCCAGGACCTGGGACTTGTGTGCGAACTCGTCCAGCAACACGCCGAAGTGCGCGTACTGCGCGTACTTGGCCGCGATCCGCAACGTCTTCTTCTCACCGCCGCCCCCGATCCACAACGGGATTCCGCCCTCCTGCGCCGGCAGCGGCCGACAGAACGCCCCGTCGACCTGGTAGTGCTTCCCCTTGAGGGTGGCGGTGCCGGTCGTCCACATCTGCTGCATGATCTGCACCCCCTCGTCGAGCATGCCGAGTCGATCGGCGACACCGGGGAAGCCGTAGCCGTACGTACGCCATTCCTCCTCGAACCAACCGGCGCCGATGCCCATCTGCAGCCGGCCACCGGACATGACGTCGATGCAGGCCGCCATCTTGGCCAGGTGGGCCGGATTGCGGTAGCCCATACACGTGCAGAGCTGCCCCAGCCGCACCCGCGACGTGCAGACGGCGAACGCCGCCATCATCGACCACACCTCCCACACTGATTCATCAGACGGTGGGTAGGTCAGGACATGGTCGGCCATCCAGATCGAATCGAACGGCCCGGCGTCGGCGGCCATGGCGAGGTCGCGTATCGAATCCCACTGCTCGGCCGGCGGGATGCCGACGAGCTCGAACCCGCTGCCCTGGGGTATGGAGAGACCAAATTGCATACGTCGAAGGTTACGGGCCACCGGGTACGTCATCTTCTCGCATCGTGCCGGTCGTCCTGGGTGCGGGGAGCTCTGGCGCGGGGTCAGCAACTCGGGAGGTGCGTGGCCGACGGGGTGGGGTGATCCTCGGGTTCTGGCCGGTGTGGTTCGCCAGCCCCTTCCTGTCGTTCCCGAGGAGTGGACATGAGCCAGCAAGAGGCTTCGGAGACCGTCGACACCGGCGCGTTGTCCGATGTTGCCCCCCAGGAGCGCCCGCGCGGCGCCACGGAGGTCATGGTCGAGAGGGTTTTCGCCGACCTGCTCGGGGTCGCCGGGCTGCCGCGTACGACGTCGGTCTTCGATCTCGGGCTCGACTCGGTGTGGGTGACGGTGGCCTGTGCCCGGCTGGAGCAGCTCGCCGGGGTGCGGGTCAGGTTCACCCAGATCTTCCGAACCCCCACCGTGGCGCAGCTCGCGGCATGGATCGACACCGCCCGCGGTGGGTCAGCCGGTGACCGGCCCGGCCCCGGCAGGGCGTCGGCCGCCGAGGGTGACCAGCTGGTGGCGATCACTCCGGTGCAGGCGGAAACGGTTCCGCAGAAGATCGTGGCTGAGTTCTCCTGGTGGTTCGACGGCCCGATCGACGCGGCGGCGCTGGAGCGCGCCGCCACTGATGTGCACCACCGTCATCAGGCGCTGCACGCCCGGTATCTCGACGGGCCGGAGCTCGGGCTGGCGGAGGTCCCGGCCGATCCCGGACGGGCGGAGTTCCACCAGCTGGGCGAGCAGACCAGTGACCAGGCGGCGATCGAGGCGCTCCGACAGACCCTGCGGTTGCCGCTGCCGGTCGAGCAGGGCAAGGTGTGGCGGGCCGTGCTCGCCCGCAGCGGGCGGCGCACCCTGTTCGGGGTGGCCCTGGACCACTCGGGGTTCGACGGCCACTCGTGGGGCATCCTGACCGCGGAGCTGTCCGCGGCCTACACGGCGCGGCTGGCCGGCAATCCACCGCAGTGGCCGGGCCGCACCGCATCACTGGCCGAGATGGCCTGCGACTTCCGGCACCAGCTCGCATCGGTCGACCTCGAGAAACAACGCCAGTACTGGCGCGACGAACTGGGTGACCTCCCGCCCTGCCGGCTTCCCGCCCGCAGCGACGGGTCAGCACAGATCCCCCCGATGCCCGACAATTCCCGGTACTCGCTCCCCGGTCCGGCCGTCATGCGCAATTTCCTCGTGTCCCACAAGCAACTGGAACCCTGGGACGAGTACGCCCGTGTCCACGGCATGCCACCATCGGTCGGTATCGCAGCGGTGTACCAGGAGTCCATCATCCGGGCCGGCGCCGCGCCGGACTTCGCGGTGATGGTCGCCATCGCGAACAGCTCCGGTGAGGTGATCGACCGAACCATCACCAACCGGGTCGGCACCATCCTGCTCCGCCCCAACGGGCCGTCCTACTCAAGCCCGCACCTGCTGGAGCGCACCCGCGAAGCCTACCGGCGGGCCATGGCCGCCCGCGACGTGCTCATCGTCCCCGAAGAGCTGGGAGCCGCGCTCAGCGGGCCCGAGAAATTGATCCAGCTCGACCGGGTGGTGTCACTGAACTACAACACCACACCTGAGCTCAGCCTGGGTGACGTCACCGGAACACTCATCGCCGAGGGCGCCGTGCTCGCCACCAGATGCTCCTTCCCCGTCATGCTGATCGTCTCGTCCGTCCCCGAAGGCCAGGACATCGGCCTGCAGGTGCGCACCGACATGCACGACGCCATCCTCGCCGACGCCATCGAAGAACACTTCGTGAACATCATCGACAACGGTCCCGAAGGACTCGAGCAACGGAACACATGATCGGGAATCGCCATTCGCCGGCGGGCCGGCGGCCCGTACCGAGATCGGCTCTTCCGGCTGTCCGGTGGTAGGTTCCGGCGGCCGGCCAGCGGTCACCGCAGGTGACGGCGAAGGCGTTCGGTACGGGCCTCCAGCGCGTCGTCCATCGGCGCGGCCGGCCCCGGTCGGGTCCCGGCTGCTGGCTTCGGCCTCGGCCACCATCGCCGCCGCTGCGGCCTGTTCGGGTGACGGCTGCCGCCGGTCACCGTCGGCCTTCTGCACAGTGTCCGTCTCGCCGGACGTCGACCCCGGCGCGCCGGGCCGGGAACACCGCTCCTGGCACAGTCCCACGGCGGAAGCCTCAGCGGGCGTGGCCGGTAGCGAAGATCGACGCGGCCGTAGCGGGCCGTCATCTTGGCCGGCTGCTCGCCGTCGGCGGCTCGACCGGAAACCGGCGCCGTGGCTGCCTCGGCACCTCGGCTCGACCGGAAACCGGCGCCGTGGCTGCCTCGGCACCTCGGCTCGACCGGCAGGTGCAACTCGCCTGTGCCGGAGTCGTCGATCGGGCCGAGCGGCGGACCCGCCATGTGGCCGCGGGTGGCGGCTTCGGTGAAATCGGCGGACGGAGAGCTGATGGTCGGCGGACGTAGCTGCTCACAGGCGGATCGATGGCGGTGTCGGGCTTGCATGTTCAGAGCTTGCGCTGTGCCGTCACTGGTCCCTCAGCGCGGCGATGGCGGAGGAGTTCGTCGTAGCCGGCGACGGTGAGCGTTCGCCGTAGGCGATGACCGTGAGCAACACGTTGCGCGGCACCATCCGGACCGTCGACGCCCGGGTGCCTCAGCAGCGCTGTACGTGCGGTGGGGCCCCGTGACGAGTTCCTCGGCCGGTAGGGGGGGTGCCGGCGGCTGCTCGGGCGCCGGAGCAGGCCGGGCCGAGGGAGCCGAGCATGCGAGTCACGGACCGGCACGGCCGAGTGCGCTGCGCACGTGGTTCACCTGCTCGACGAGCCGGCCGACAAGGCCGCCATCGCCTGTGCCACCGCGTTGTCGCCTTCGCCACCGGCCCCCGTGGGCGGTCGTCCAGGGGGCCGCAACGTCGCCGCTGCAGCGGCCGACGAACGTGGCCGCCGCAGCGGGGGTGCCGGACCGAGCTGGTCCGCCAGACGGTCCGGCCGCCTACGTGACTGCTACCGGTCGGGCCCGCCTGGGACGAGCCCACCGCCGCATCGCCGGACGCTCCACCAGCCGGTAGACGAGCCATCCGAAGAGTACACATGCCAGATAGGCGGCGATGATGAAGGCGATTCCGGGCACGGTGCCGAACGGGTGTGCCTCGAAAATCCCGCCCAGGCCCCATTGACGGCTGAACGCGGCTTGCAGCGAGAAGAGCACGGTGACATGCACCAGATAGAAGCAGTAGGAGATCTCGCCCAGCCAGACCATGCCGCGGTGGTTGAGCAACGTCCGGCGCCCGGCGAGGTCCGATGCGGCTGCGGCGGTGATCAGCAGGGCGATCGGAATGTTGAACAGCGCACGGTAGACGTTGTCGAACATGTTGTGCGACACGGGCAGGGTCACCACCCACAACGCCACCAGCAGCACCCCGGCGTACAGCGGCCGCACCGTCGGCCAGCGGCCCGCCAGGAGGATCTTGGCCAGGATCATTCCGCCCAGGAACTCGAAGACCCGCGCGACCGGGAAGAAGTAGTTGAACCACATCTGGGGCCAGGAGAAGGGGGCGAAGTCGGAGCCCGCCGGAGCACCGGGCAGGATCAGCCACGAGACCACCGGCACGAGCAGGGCGGCCACGCCCGTCAGCCCCGCGTACAGCCACAGCCGGCCGGCCCGGATGCGGTTGACCAGCAGCAGGAGGAGCGGGAAGCACAGGTAGAACAGCAACTCGATCGACAACGACCACGTGGGTGGGTTGATCGCATAGAAGAAGTAGTCGTTGTTCGGCACCCAGGCCTGCAGGAGACCGAGGCTGACCAGCGCTTCGGGCCATCGGACGGATCGGCCGGCCACAAACATCAGGAACAGCACGATGGCATACACCACGAGGTGGCTCGGGAAGATCTTGACGACACGTCGCCGCCAGAACTGTTTCGCGGAGTCGGTCTGCTTGGCCGTCCAGGTGAGGACGAAGCCGCTCAGCACGAAGAAGAAGGTGATGCTGATGGCACCGATGTTCCAGGCGAGTGCGTTGTAGACATCTTGCAGGCCTTGGTTGGCGAACACCGGCTGGAACGCCGTGTGGTGGATGAACACCAATGTCGCGGCCACGATCCGCAGCGCCGTCAGGGAAGGGAGTTGGACGCCGGAAGGCGCATGGATCGCCGGTGCACCGCGCACCTCGGGTTGAACTTCTCGCGCTGTCATCGGCGGCTGTCCTTTCGCTCTTTGCAACGAGGATTCCTGGATCCCGTGGCGAACGCGTCTTCCAGATTGCGTTCATCTGGGCGCGCTTTCCGAACAGCCTGCGACCAGAGCCCGTGGACTTCGGCGCGGTGGCCTGACTAGGGAGCGGTCGAGCGGCGAATCGCGCTGACGTCAGATCCTGCCGGTGTCCCGTAGCCCGCCTTGATCAGATCCATGACCGTCGAATCGAGAAGCGTGCTGACGTCGCCCAGCGTGCGATTCTCGGCGACATCCTTCAGCAGACGACGCATAATCTTGCCGGAGCGGGTCTTGGGTAGTTCGGCAACGAACACGACCCGGGGTTTCGCGATCGGGCCGAGGGTCTTGGCGACATGGTTGCGCAGGTCGATCGTGAGCTCTTCACCGGCCCGGCCGGTGGTGTCCACATTGCTGCGGGCGATGACGAAGGCGGCGATGGCCTGGCCGGTGATGGGGTCGGCGGCGCCCACCACCGCCGCCTCAGCGACCACGGGGTGCGACACCAGCGCGGATTCGACCTCGGTGGTGGAGATGTTGTGGCCGGAGACGACCATGATGTCGTCGACCCGGCCGAGCAGCCACAGCGCGCCGTCCTCGTCCCGTTTCGCGCCGTCACCGGTGAAGTAGATCCACTCGTCGCCGGCGCCGGCGCCGGCACCGAATCGGGACCAGTACGTGTCGATGAAGCGTTTGTCGTCACCCCAGATGGTGCGGAGCATCGCGGGCCAGGGCCCGCGTAGCACCAGGAAGCCGCCCCCGTTCGGCACCGACTCGGCCGCATCGTCGACCACGTCCGCGGTGATGCCCGGAAGCGGGGTCATGGCCGAGCCCGGCTTCGTGGCGGTCACGCCGGGCAGCGGCGAGATCATCATCCCACCGGTCTCGGTCTGCCACCAGGTGTCCACGACGGGGGCGTTGTCGTGGCCGATGTGCTTGCGGTACCACATCCAGGCCTCGGGGTTGATCGGCTCGCCGACGCTGCCGAGGATCCGCAGCGACGACAGGTCGTAGCCGGCCGGGACGTCGTCGCCCCACTTCATCATGGTGCGGATCAGTGTCGGCGCGGTGTAGAGGATGCTGACCCGGTACTTGTCGACGATCTCCCAGAACCGGCCGTGGTGCGGGGTGTCCGGGGTTCCCTCGTACATGACCTGGGTGGCGCCGTTCGACAGCGGACCGTAGACGAGGTGAGAGTGCCCGGTGATCCAACCGATGTCGGCTGCGCACCAGTGCACGTCGGTGTCGACCTTCAGATCGAAGACGGACCAGTGGGTGTACGAGACCTGGGTCAGGTAACCGCCGGTGGTGTGCAGGATGCCCTTCGGTCTACCGGTCGTGCCCGACGTGTAGAGGATGAACAGCGGGTGCTCCGAGTCGAACGCCTGCGGCTCGTGCTGGTCACTGGCCTGTTCGACCGTCTCGTGCCACCACAGATCCTTCTCGCCCCAGGCGACGTCCTCACCGGTGCGGCGTACGACCAGCACCCGCTCGACGCTCGGGCATCGTGCGACGGCGTCGTCGACGGTGGGTTTGAGCGCCGACGGGCTGCCCCTTCGGTAACCGCCATCCGCGGTGATGACGACTTTCGCGCCCGCGTCCTGGATCCGGGTGGCGAGCGCCTCCACCGAGTATCCGCCGAAGACGACGCTGTGCGGGGCGCCGATGCGGGCGCAGGCCAGCATCGCGACCACGGCCTCCGGGATCATCGGCAGGTAGACGGCCACCCGGTCACCGGCCGTCACGCCGAGCTCGGTCAGCGTGTTCGCCGCCTGGCTGACGCTCCGGAGCAGATCGGCGTACGTGATCGTACGGGAGTCACCGGGCTCGCCCTCCCAGTGAATGGCGACCTTCTCCCCCCGGCCCGCCTCGACGTGACGGTCCACGCAGTTGTAGGCGATGTTCAGCTCGCCGCCGACGAACCACTTGGCGAACGGCGGATTGCTCCAGTCGAGGACCTGATCCCATTTCCGCACCCACGTGAGCCGCTCCGCCTGCCGGGCCCAGAACGCCGGCGCGTCCGGTGCGGCCTCGTCGTAGGCGGCAGCCGTGACGTTGGCCTGGGCGGTCAGCTCCGGCGGCGGTGCGAACGCTCGCGTCTCGGTGGAGAGATTCCCCAGCGTCGTGGACATGGTGACGGCTCCTCTCGCGGATCCAGCGCGATCTCATTCCAGCCGCGGCGTTCGTCGGCGAGCATCTCCGACGGTGCCGGGCAGCCGGCTACTCAGCCGGCTTGCGGCCCCAGGCCTGCACGTACAAGTGGGAGATCACGGTGGTGTCCGGGTCGGCGAGGTGCCGGCGCAACGCCGCGTGAAGATCGTCGAACTCTTCTCTGGTGATCAGCTCGTTCGTGATGAGGCGGTCACGCAGGTTCTCGGCGAAGTCCGCGAGGACCATTCGCCGCGGGTGTCCGGGCTCGTGGTCGATGTAGACGACGGGCCGCACCTGGACGTCGACCAGACCCGCGCGGCGGAGCAGGCCGGGCATCCGCCGGCCGACGAACAGGTCGATCGTGTTGCTGTCGGCGTACCGCTTGAGAACATCCATGATCCTGGTCCACGACGGGGCGGGCGGGTCGCACGCCTGCCCCCTGCGGTCGCCCTCGTGGAATGCGACCCATCCGCCCGGGCGGGCCAGCCGTACCGCCTCGGCGACGATCTCCTCAGGCCTCGGCACGTTGTGCAGGATCAGCCGTTCGGTGACGAGGTCGAAGCCGTCGCTGGGGAGGCCGGTCGCCCGGGCATCGCCGTGTCGGACGTCGACGTTGTCCAGCCCGCGGTCCACCACGAACTTGCGCGCGCGCTCGACCGACTCCGCGTCGCGCTCGACGCCGATGACGCTACCGCCCGGCCCCACCCGTCGGGCCAGCTCGTCCAGGCAGCCACGAGGTCCCACGCCGAGTTCCACGACGGCCTTACCGTCGAGCGGTCCGACCTGGTCGAACAACCAGGCCGCCTCGGAACGGAAGTCCTCCGCCTGCTCCAACAGCCGCTCGTGCTCCGCGCTCCGGTAGCCAAGAAAGTACTGGTCCTGGAGAATCATCGATGCTGACTTCCCTCGTTGATCGGGGCCGCGGCGCGGCCGGGAGAGTTCTGTTCCGTCGCTCGGATGTCGAACTGTCGTGCCCTGAGAGCCGGCGCGTCGGGAGCGGCGTTGTCGTAGGTGTCCGCCGTGGCGTTGGTATCGGCGGTCGACTCAGGTGGTGGTGCCAACGCCCGTTTTCGCCGTCGACCACGCTTACTGTCGCCCGCGGAACGGACCTCGCCGTCGTACGGCATGCGGCCGGCCTCGACGGTGAAGCCGCCACGCCCACCTCGCTGCATCAGGTGAGTGGCATCGACGGATGCACTGTGGCTCGGTCGCACCAGCGCGGAAAAGGATGGGCATGTTGGCGTACCACACCCGGGTGGGCGCCGTCCGAGGCATGGACATCAGCTCGCCGGCGTAGCGGAAGAGGCCACGCGCCGCGGGCAGCATGCTCTCGGGCACGACCGGCTCGTCGAAAATCTCGGTTCGCCCCGCGACTGCCTGCTCAAGGGGCGTGGACAGGACACTCCGTCGCCTCCGGGTGCGCCCGTCATGGTCCGCGTCGGAGTGACGTGAACTCCGCGATATGGGGCGGGCCCCGCTGCTCTGCGGCTCGGGCCACGATTCCGGGCATCCGGCAGTGGTCGGACGCCTTGATTTCGACCAGATATTCCGGGTGCTGCTCGTGGAACTCGCGGACAGCGGTCACCACGATGTCTGGCTCATCTGTCGTCCGGCAACTGTCACGCGCACTCAGCCACACGCTGATACTGGTCTTCGTGGCCATGTACCAACCCTCCAGCATCATCAATGCGGGCCAGTTCCAACGTTCCAGAAGTTAACTCGGGCAAGAGTCTCAGCAGCGCGGCACTGGCCACAACTTCGAGTTTGCTGGGCTGGCTCGGCTGTGTGGCGCATCTGCGCATTGTCGGAGATGCGGTTCGGCCACCTCGCCACGACTGATGGCCTTTTCGACCGCTCAGGGCCGGGCAGATCCCGGCCAAGCTGCCCTGCCAAGGACAGTGCCGGATCCGACGTGAGGACAGCGGCGGGTGAGATTCCTCGTGTGTCGTGAAGCGAAGCGAACTCCACGATCCTGTCGAGGTGATCCCACCCGCCGCCGTCCGCCTCCACAGAGGCCGTTCCGTTCACCCACCCACCCCCGATCACCCCGGAGGCCACGCACGGCGGAGAGGTGCCAGCCGGTGGACCGGCCACTGTCGGTCCACCGGCCTCACCGGTGCGGGCGTGGTGGGCTCCGCAGCCCGCTGCCAGCGAAGAACGATCGGTCACGGTGACAGTGTGAGAGTCCTGCTCGAACGCTCAACGTCCCAGCCATACCGGACTTCGCCGCTGCACGAAGGCAAGCGGACCCTCGATCGCGTCAGCGCTGTGCATACGCTGTTCTTCCCAGGCGTAGCGGGCGGCAAAGGCGTCGGCGAGCGGCAGAGTGGCCGAGGAAGCCGCCGCCTCCTTGATCGCGCGCACCGACAGCGGGGCACAGCTCAGGATGTCGTCGACCCAGCTCGCCACGCTCGCGTCGAGTTCGGCGGCCGGCACGACCTCGTTGACCAGCCCCAGCTCGTAGGCGCGTGCGGCGTCGAACCGGCGACCGGTGATCAGATGCCCGACAGCGACCCGGTAGGGCACCTGCCTGGTCAGCCTGAACACCCCGCCCGCCCCGGGAATCAGGCCGAGCCGGGCCTCGGTGAGGCCGAACACCGACCGATCCGAGGCGACGATGACGTCACAGGCCAGGGCCAGTTCGCAACCACCGCCGAGGGCGTACCCGTCGACCCGCCCGATCAGCGGCTTGGCAAGACCGAACCGTTCGGTCAGCCGGGGCCAGCCCGGCTTGCCCCGGCTGCCGAAGGTGGACGGAGCGGCCTGGCCCCGTTCGGTCAGTGCCGCCAACTCCTTCAGATCCTGCCCCACCGAGAAGGCGCGCTCCCCCGCTCCGGTCAGCACGCCAACCCAGATGTCGTCATCGGCTTCGAAGTCGTCCCAGATCTCGGCGAGCTCTGCATGCGTACGCAGATCCATCGCGTTCAGCACATGTGGCCGGTCCAGGGTCACGTAGGCGACCCGTTCCTGCTTCTGGTATCGAACGGTCACCTCGGCACGATGGACAAGGCGTGGCGGAACACGTTCCCGGGGTCGTACCGCTTCTTGATGCGCTGCAGACGCGGATAGTTGGACTTGTAGTAGAGCTCCGCCCACGACGTCCCCGACTTGTTCCAGGCCGGGTCGGCAAGATCGGCGTCAGGATAGTTGATGTAGCTTCCGGCGTTTATCGCGTTCGGCACCGGAACCCCGCCGGTCTCCGCATAGATGTCGCGATAGAATTCGCGGATCCACTTGATGTACTTCGCGTCCTCGTCAGGCGAACTCCATCGGCCACCCGTGATGTACACCCGCAGCACCGAGTCCCGGTCCGCCGTCGCGGTCGCACCCGGCGCCACGGCGTTGATCTTACCGCCGTACCCGGCCATGGCGAAGCACGCGCCCGGATTGGTGGGCTCGGGGTCGGTCAGACCACGATAGATGGCCGCAATCTGCCGGTCCGAGAATCCTCTGCGCAGGTTGGCGGCCTTGTCCTTCGACCGCGCATAGGGCTCGATCTGCCAGTTCCGCTCGTCCAGGTACGGCGCGGAATCAGTGGTGTCCGCCACGGGCTGCACCCCGACACCGGACATGACCGCCTCGCAGTGTGCGTCGAGCAGGCTCTGGGCGCCCGGCACCCCACTGTCGACACCCACGACGAAGCCGAGTGGCCCCGCCGACTGGTGGAAAGCGAAGAACCCACCCCAGAGATTCGCGTTCCGCGAATCGGGGGCACTGTTCTGCTCGAACCAGGTGCAGTAGTTTCGGAGGAACTTCGAGAACGACGCCCTGTTCAGCTGGTCCCAGTTGATCGTGATCGTCCTGTTGATCATGGTCGCGGGCACGCGCGGCAGCAGTTCGGCGGGGTCCCTGGAATCCGTACCCGGCGATCGCAGCCAGTACCGTGTCACGACGCCGAAGTTTCCGCCTCCGCCACCGGTGTGCGCCCACCAGAGATCGCGGTTGGGATCTCCCTCCTCACGGGTGGCGACAACGATTCGACTTCGTCCCGACTTGTCGACGATCACGACTTCCACGGCGTACAGGTAGTCGGCCGCGAGACCGTACCGGCGCGACAAGAAGCCGTAGCCACCGCCGGCGATGTGGCCGCCGGCACCGACGCCCGGGCAAATTCCTCCCGGGATGGTGACGGCCCACCCCTTGACGAGGGTGTTGTAGACCTGGCCGAGCGTGGCGCCACTCTCGACGGCGAACGCCCGCCGCTTGGGGTCGTAGTAGACGTCCGACATCTGCGAAACATCTATCAGTTCCTGAATGTCAGG
Source organism: Micromonospora sp. RP3T (assembly GCF_003027925.1). Taxonomy (GTDB): domain Bacteria; phylum Actinomycetota; class Actinomycetes; order Mycobacteriales; family Micromonosporaceae; genus Micromonospora. Next base: position 97,986 of record NZ_PYPS01000002.1, on the reverse strand, counting down.
GGAAGAGGTGAAGTTTTCGAAGCAGTGTCCGCCGCTGCGCACCGAAATCCGCTTCTTCGCACCGACGGCATCGCTGAGGACCTCGGCGATCTGCTGTGCGGACTGCACGATGTGGACGTTCTGGGGATTTCCCTGGAATCGCCTGTTCCAGGGAGTGATGAGACTCGGGTATCGCGGATCGCTACGACCGACCGCCACCGCCGCGGGAGGCGGCGCACAATTTCCAGTCGCCACCGATCCTGCATGTATATCCGGCTGTGCCGCACTTGCGCTGTTCCCGTTGAGCCCGAGAGTGATCCCCCCGGCAACCGCACCTGCAAGAAGCCCACGGCGACTGAAATCCGCCATCCTCGGTTCCCCCAATCGTCACATTGACGAGTACATGAGAACAGCGGCACCGCCGAGCGGTCTACTTCAAACTTGCTCGGCTTGTCGATTCCCTCCGAGCTTTCTGTGATGGTTTGGTCGGGTCCAGGTGGGGCCGCGACGGGCTTGGCGCCCGACCCATCCGACCTGACGAGCGGCCCGGTGCCAGCGGTTCCACCGAGCAGAATTCTTCCCGCCACGTCGTCGGTGCTGGTAGCGCTCTCGCACCGGTGGAAGGATCGGCGACCATGACCAACGCTAGACCGCTTGGCACTGACGAGGCCTCGTTCATCGCGGTGGTTCACTCAGGCGATACGGCGCGGTTCGCGCTCATCACGGAGCGCCACCGACGTGAGTTGCAGATACACTGCTACCGGATGCTGGCGAACTACGAGGACGCCCAGGACATGACGCAGGAGACGTTCCTGCGGGCGTGGCACAAACGGGAGTCATTCAAGGGTCACGCCGCGCTGCGGACCTGGCTGTACCGGATCGCGACGAACGTCTGCCTTGACTTCCTGAAGAAGCGCAACGATCGCACACCCGTCCCGTCCGGGCTGCCGGACTCCGGCTCCGAGGTGCTGTACCTGCAGCCGTACCCCGACCGGATGCTCCCCGAGGACCCGCAGGAATCGGTGGTGGCGCGAGAGACGATCGAGCTGGCGTTCATCGTCGCCGTCCAGCACCTGCCGCCGCGGCAGCGGGCGGTGTTCATCCTGCGCGACGTCGTCGGTTGGCCGGCGTCGAAGGCCGCCGACGCCCTCGATCTGACCATCGCATCGGTAACCAGCGCCCTGCAGCGGGCACGCGTGACGATGCGCGAGCAGCTACCCGACCGCCGCCTCGACTGGCGGAGCCCCGCCGCCCACGAGCTGTCGAGTGACGAGCGTGGCGTGGTGAAGTCATATATCGACGCCCATGAGCGAAACGACCTCGACGTGCTGATGTCCCTGCTCCGCGACGACCTGCGCTTCGTGATGCTGCCCGAGGCGGGCACCTCGGTCGTCACGGCCAAGGACGCGGTCGACGGCTGGGTCTCCGGCGGGCTCTTCCAGCGCGGCTCCGACGACTGGCGCGGTATCGCCACGACGGTCAACCGCATGCCCGCCGTCGGGCTGTACCTCCGCACCCCTGACGACCCGGAGTACCGGTTGTTCACCATCGCGGTCCTGCACATCGTCGACGGGAAGATCGCCGAGCTCACCGGATTCGACGCCACCGACAAACCGTGGCTGGACCTGCCCCCCACGCTGTGATCAGGCAAGTCCCCGTCGTCGACGAGCCCAGCGCCACGGGCCGACGCCACCGAGGTCACCGCGGGATGAGCACCTACCGGCGAACACCAACGCCCCGCCGGCGTCGCCGACGGGGCGCCTCGATGCCCGAAGAACGTCAGGAAGGACTTCGACCCGGCCTCACGAACCGGACGACTGGCCCGCGCTCATCGCCTCGTCTCGTATCGGGTCAGCAACACGCCGGCGGGAAACGCCCGCGTCTCCACGAGGCGCAGGTTCACCCAGCTGTCCAGCGCGGTGAAGAACGGCGTACCGCCGCCCACCAGGACCGGCATGGTGATCAGGAGGTACTCGTCGATCAGCCCGGCCCGCATGGCCGCCCCGGCGAGCGTCGCGCCGCCGATGTCCATCGGGCCGGCGTCCTCCGTCTTGAGCCGGGTGATCTCGGTGACCGCGTCGCCGGTGACCAGGCGGGCGTTCCAGTCGACCGTGCTGGTCGTCGAGGAGAACACCACCTTCGGCATGTCCCGCCAGCGGCGGGCGTACTCGATGTGCGCCGGTGTGGCGCCGGGCTGCTGGTCGGCGATCGGCGAGAAGGAGCTCATCCTCTCCCACAACCTGCGCCCGTACAGCGCCAGGCCAGTCGCCGCCACCCGGTCGGACCACCACTGGAACAACTCGTCGCTCAGCGACGGGTCCGAACCCCCACCGCCGTTCCAGCCGAGGTCGTCACCCGGCGCGGCGATGTAGCCGTCCAGGGACACGTTCATGCCGTAGGTCAGTTTCCGCATCGTGCCAGCCTCTCGTAGTCGATCTCATACATACAGACGGGCGCTGCGTGAGAACCTCATCGGTGCGCGCTGTGCCGGCTACGCCATCCACAAGGCCCTGGAGTGGAAGGCACCGACCGGAACAGACATTTCGGGTACGCCGCGGGGCTCGGCCCCACCGACGTCGACCACGTCAACGCCCACGGCACCTCGACCCCCCTCAACGACGTCACCGAGCGCCGGATGCTGCACCGGGTGCTGGGTGCCCGGCCGCTGGTGACCTCGACCAAGGGGGTGACCGGACACACCCTGGCGGCGGCCGGCGCGATCGAGGCCGGGTACACCGCGCTCGCCATCGAGCACGGCAGCGTCCCGCCCACCGCGAACCTCGACCGGCTGGACCCGGAACTCGACATCGACGTGGTCGGCGGCGCGCCGCGACCGGCCCGGATCGAGGTGGCGGTGAGCACGTCACTGGGCTTCGGCGGGCACAACGCCGCACTCGTGCTGACCGCGGCGTGACCGCCGCCCGACCGCACCACCGACCGACCCATCGGACCGACCGTCTGGAGAAGAAGTGAGCAGGCTGGACAAGATCCGCCTCGTCGCGCTCGACAGCGACGGAGTGGTGCTGAACGACACCTACAGCCCGGTGATCGAGACCTTCGTGACCAAGCACGGCGGGGCGTACACCGCCCACGTCGAACGGCACGTCTGGGGTTCGCCGCAACTGGCCGCCGGGCAGAACATGGCCCTCGCCTGCAAGCTACTTCGACGCGGAGATCCCGTACGTCGACGTGAACGACGTCCGGCCCGGCACCAAGGAGATCGTCCGGGACATCTTCGGCTACGAGTTCGACGAGGTCGTCTTCGTCGACGACATCAACCGGGTGGCCGAGGTCACCAGGGCGCTGGGCGCCGGCTTCATCGGCGTACCGGCCAGCATGCCGCACAACTTCCAGCGGGAGGAGATGGTGGCCACCGGGGTGCGCCACCTGGTCGACGACATCCGGAAGATCGACGTCGACCTGCTCCGCACCGTCGACCAGGAACTCGCCGCCGGCACGCACTGGTCGGGCCGATGACCCGATGACGGAACGGACGCTGCGGCCGGTCGCCCTGGGCGCCGCCGGCCCACCGGTCGGCGCGCAAGGGCTCGGTTGCATGGGCATGAGCGAGTTCTACGGCCCGAGCGACGTCGAGGAGTCGCGGCGAACCCTCGACCGGGCGCTGGAGCTCGGGGTGACGCTCTTCGACACCGCCGACGCGTACGGGTACGGGCGGAACGAGGAACTGCTCGGGCCGTTCGTCCGGGCCAACCGGGACCGGGTCGTCATCGCCACCAAGTTCGGCCTGGTCCGGAGCGTGGCCGATCCCCGGCACCGGGGCATCGACAACTCGCCCGGGTATCTCCGCCACGCCGTGGAGGCGAGCCTGCGCCGTCTCGGTGTCGACGTCATCGACCTCTACCACGTGCACCGGGTCGCCCCGGCGACGCCGGTCGAGGAGACCGTCGGCGCCCTGGCCGAGCTGGTCGCCCAGGGCAAGGTCCGGCACCTGGGGCTCTCCGAGGTCAACGGGGCACAGCTGCGGGCCGCGCACGCGGTGCACCCGATCGCCGCCGTGCAGTCGGAATGGTCGGTCTTCTCCCGGGACGTGGAGACGACAGTCGTCCCGACGGCGGCGGAACTCGGCGTGGCACTGGTGCCGTACGCGCCGTTGGGCCGCGGTTTCCTGTCCGGGGCCGTCACCGGTGTCGACCGGCTCGCCCCGGACGACTCCCGTCGGCACATGCCGCGCTTCACCGGTGACCGGGCCCGGCACAACGCCGCGCTGCTCACCCCGGTCCACCGGATCGCCGCCGCCCGCTCCGTCACGGCGGCACAGGTCGCGTCGGCCTGGGTGCACCAGCGGGCGGTCGTGCACGTCTGCCGGTGGTGCCGATCCCCGGTACCCGGAGCCCGGTCCGGCTCGCGGAGAACGTGGCCGCGGCCGGTCTCGTGCTCACCGGCGCGGAACTGGCCGAGCTGGAACCGATCGCCGCCCGGGTGGCCGGTTCCCGGGACGCCGGGCTGACCATGGCGGCGGTCCGCCGGAAGTGACCCGGTGCCGGCTCCCCGGCCGACCGGTCGGGCGGCCGGCCACCGCCACCGCACCCGTCGGCGCTGACGGGTGCGGTGGGGGTGGATCCGCGGCCGGCGCGATCACGCCGGACGGGCTCCTCGCCGCCGGGCGCTTGGCCGGCGGCCGGGCACCTGTTCGATCAGCCTCACCGTCGGCACCCTTCGTCCGCATCTCCACCGTTGCGGCGCGTCCGGCGCGGCGCGGGCGCCCCGGTCCGGGCCGGACAGAGAGCACGAACCATGGGATGTGGCCCCCGTCCATATGGGATCGTTGGCGCACGGCGTCCGAACACGCCGTCCGGTCCGGGCCTCCGCGACGGCAGGAGCACGACCCGGCCGGCGCCACGGTCACGACTGGAGGCAGCACACCATGGCGCACATCGATCTCGGGGTCGACGAGAAGCAGTTCCCCGGCATCTCCGGTCCCATGCGGTACCGCCCGGAGACGGCGAAGCCGCTCAACGAACTGGCCGAGGTGCTCCTGCGCGCCCCGCACACGCTCCCGGCCGGGGAACGCGAACTGATCGCCGCGTACGTCTCGGGACGCAACGAGTGCCGGTTCTGCTGCGCGTCGCACTCGGCGTTCGCCGCCGCGCAGCTCGACGACGGCATGACCCTCGTCGACCAGGTCCGCGCGGACCTCGACAGCGCGCCGATCTCGGCGAAACTGCGGGCACTGCTGCGCATCGCCGGCGCGGTCCAGATCAGTGGCCGCAACGTCACCCCCGAACTCGTCGCCGACGCCCGCGCCCAGGGCGCCACCGACGTGGAGATCCACGACACCGTCCTGATCGCGGCCGCGTTCTGCATGTTCAACCGCTACGTCGACGGCCTCGGCACCTTCGCGCCCGAAGGGCCGGACGCCTACTCCGAGACCGCCCGCCGGATCATCGAGGTGGGCTACGGATCGTCCGCTCCGCTGCGGTCGACCACCGCGCCGGCGAGCTGAGCACGAACGAGGAAGACCACATCCGGTCCCCCTGCGACGGTGAAATAGGCGGGCATCATATCGAACCCGTCAACCATGCAGTGGAGGGACCTATGGGCCGAAAATGCTCTCTACTCGGCGCCGCGAAGCAGTACCAGGCGGACATGGTCGACCGGCTGGGCACGCTCGTCTCCTGCGAATCGGCGCCGGGCTCGCTGCCCCACCTCGCCTCCTGCGCCGACCTGCTCGCCCGCTGGGGCGAGCAGGTCCTCGGCCGGCCCGCCCAGCGGGTCGAGATCGACGGCCTGCCGCACCTGCTGTGGCCGGCCGTCGATCAGCGCGTGCTGCTGCTCGGCCACTTCGACACCGTCTTCCCGGTCGGCACCGTCCGGTCCCGGCCGTTCACCGTCCGCGGGGACGTCGCGACCGGTCCCGGCGTGTTGGACATGAAGGCCGGCATCGTGCAGATGTTCACGGCGCTGCGCCTGATCGAGGACACGTCGGCGGTGGGCGTGCTGCTCACCTGCGACGAGGAAACGGGCTCCGGCACGTCCCGGCCGCTCATCGAGCGGGAGGCACGGCGGTCGGGTGCGGTCCTGGTCTGCGAGGCGGCCACCCCCGAGGGGCACCTGAAGGTGGCCCGGAAGGGCGGCTCGGTCTACCGCCTCACCGTGTCCGGCCGGGCCGCCCACGCCGGCGTCGAGCCGCAGCGCGGGGTCAACGCCACGGTCGAGGTCGCCTACCAGGTCCTCACGGTGGGCCGCATCGGCACGGCGGACAGCGACGGCACGTCCGTCACGCCGACGCTGCTCTCCGCCGGCACCACCACGAACACGGTGCCCGACTCCGCCTGCCTCGCCGTCGACGTACGGGCCTGGACCCGACACGAACTCGAACGCGTGGACCACGCCATCCGCAGCCTCACGCCGGTCCTGCCCGAGGCGACGCTGGACGTGCAGGGCGGGATCAACCGGTACCCGATGTCCCCGGACCTCGCCCGCCCGCTGCTGGAACTGGCCCGGTCGGCGGCCCGGCGGATCGGCGTTCCGAGCCCCGACGGCGCGTACGCCAACGGCGCGTCCGACGGGAACTTCACCGCCGCGATCGGGGTGCCGACCCTCGACGGCCTGGGCGCGGTCGGCGGCGGGGCGCACGCCGACGACGAGTACGTCTGCCTGGACCGGATGCCCGAGCGGACGGCGCTGTTGGCCGGCCTCGTCGACACGCTGTCCATCGTGGAGCGAATCGTGCCGTCACCGGAGGACGACATCCCGTAACCTGCTCTACGCCGGCGAACGACCGGCAGCGAGGGGTCGGCGGCGTGGTGACTACGGAACAGGGCGTGCCAACCTCCGTACCCCGGCTCGGTGTCGAGGAGGAGTTCCTCGTCGTCGACGCCGCGCACCGCGGGGTCGTGCCGGAGGCGGCCACCGTCGTCGACCGCGCCCGCCCGGCCCTCGGCCCACGGGTCGACGGTGAGATCACCAAGTTGCAGGTCGAGACCCGGACGGACCCGTGCCGGAGCCTCGACGTGCTGCACGCGCAACTCGTCGACGGACGGGCCGCGATCCAGTCCGCGGCCCGGTCCGCGGGTCTGCGGGTGCTCGCCAGCGGCTCGCCGGTGCTCGGTCGCGCGGTGCCGCCACCCGTCACCGAGGGGCCCCGCCAGGACCGGGGCACCGCCACCTTCCGGGGGCTGCACGACGAGCTGGCCATCTGCGCCCTGCACGTCCACGTGGAGCAACCCGACCGGGACCGCGCCGTGCTGATCGGCAACCACCTGCGCCCGCACCTGCCGGTGCTCCTCACGCTGACCGCCAACTCGCCCTACTGGTCCGAGCGGGACACCGGCTACGCGAGTTGGCGCACCATCACCTGGGGGCGCTGGCCGGTGGCCGGCCCACCGCCGTACCTGACCTCCGCGAAGCAGTACGACGACCATGTGGACACGCTGCTCGAAGCGGGCGCGCTGGTCGACCACGGCACCGTCTTCTGGGATCTCCGCCTGTCGACGAGGCACCCCACGTTGGAGGTGCGGGTGGCCGACGTCCCGCTCACCGCGCCCGAGTCCGCCGCGTTCGCCGCCCTGGTGCGGGCGTTGTCGGTCGTCGCCGGGGAGGCCGTCGACCGGGGTGACGAAGGGCCACGCCCGGCCCCCGAGCTGATGCGACTGGCATACTGGCGGGCCGCCCGGGACGGGATGGGCGGCCAGGGCGTCGACATCGCCACCGGTCGCCCCGTGCCGGCGGCGACGCTCGCCGAGCGGCTGGTGGAGCGCGCCCGCCCGGCGCTCGACGAGGCGGGCGACCGCGAGCGGGTGGAGGGCTGGCTGGCCGGGCTCGCCGACTGCGGCGACGGCGCGACCCGCCAGCGGGACGCCCGGGCGCCGCGCGGGCGCCTGACCGACGTGGTCGACACGATCGCCAGGCACACCGCGCCCGAGCGCGAGGAGCGCACCTCTGAGTAACGACAGGGCGGCCACCGCCGGGACATGCTGGACGCACCTGATCAGGGGAGGTTCCAGGTGAACGACACGAGCCTGCTGCCCACGGTCCCCGTCCGGCACCGTCGCCGCCCGCCGGCGGACATGGTGCGCGAGGCGGAGGCGTTCGCCGACCGGATGGCCCAACGCCGCTCGGTCCGCGACTTCGCCGGTGACCCGGTGCCCGCCGGCGTGGTCGAGGCGGCGATCCGGGCCGCCTCGACCGCGCCCAGTGGCGCCAACGTCCAGCCGTGGCGCTTCGTCGTCCTGACGGATCCGGTCCGCAAGCGTCGGCTGCGCGAGGCCGCCGAGGCCGAGGAGCGGGCGTTCTACGACCGCCGTGCCTCGCCGGATTGGCTGGCGGCGATCGCCGGGATCGGCACCGACTGGCGCAAGCCGTTCCTGGAGACCGCACCCGTCGTCATCGTCGTGTTCGAGGTCCATCAGGGACCGAACAGCCCGAAGCCGTACTACGTCAAGGAGTCCGTCGGCATGGCGGTCGGCGTGCTGATCACCGCGCTGCACCACGCCGGCCTGGCCACCCTGACCCACACGCCCAGCCCGATGCGGTTCCTCAACGAGGTGTGCGAGCGTCCGCCGGAGGAGCGTCCGTACGTGGTGATGCCCGTCGGGTACCCCGCCCCGGACGCCCGCGTCCCCGACCTGACCCGCAAGCCGCTCGACGAGGTCATGGTCTGTCGGTGAGGTCCTCGGTCAGGAAGTCGACGAGCGGCCCGACGTGTCGGTCCGGGCGTCGCCACTCGGCCAGCAGGTCCTCCAGCAGATGCTGCTCGGCGAGCAGTTCGGCGCCGCGGTAGCGGCGGATCACCGGGTGGATGAAGGCGCTCTCCCGGGCCCGGTCGGGCGTCGGGTGCCGGTCGATGGCGAAGACGTCGCCGTAGTCGTCGCGGCCCCACCGCAGCGCGAGCGTGTACCAGTGCGTGGCGGTCCCGAAGCGTTCGACGGCGTAGTCCTCCGGCAGGTCCTCGTAGTGCTGGAAGTCGCCGGTCACGTCGTCGCGGACGAAGACGTCGCAGAGGTACTCGAACTGCGTCCACAGCGCCGAGGACCAGTTGACCCGGTCGAGCATCAGCTTGGTCAGCGACGCCGGGTCCGCGGGCGTCGTCGCGTACGGCAGCGGCACGTCGTCGTACCGCTCCCGCAGCATCCGGGTGAACGTCCGGAGGTTGTACCGGAATCCGTCGATGAACGGCGAGGAGGCGTGCTTGACGTCCCGGTCCTGGGCGATGGTGCCGGCGAAGTACAGGCCGTCGACGTTGCGCGCCTGCCAGTCCGGGCGCAACCCGGGCATCCGACCGTCGCGCACCATCTCGGGACGGCACGACTCGTCGAACATCGACGTGTCCATCCGGAAACCGGTGCACCTGAGCACGGTGTGGTAGTCGAGCTCGGCGGTCTCCCCCTCGGCGTGGGTGTACGTGATCGACACCCGGAACCGCCCGTCGACGGGCCGGATCTCGTCGATCGTGCAGTCCAGCACCGAGTGCAGCGTCTTGAACTGGTAGCTGTCCAGGATCGCGCCGTACTGGCCCCGGACGTCGCCCGGGTGCTTGGTGTTCCACGCCAGTCGCAGCGGCTGCCGGCTGGCGAGGTGCACCATCGAGGCCCGGCCGAGGATCGCCGACGCGGTCTCGAAGGCGGAGTTGCCCTTGCCGATGATCAGCACGCGTTGGCCGTCGTACGCGGTGGGATCGACGACCATGTCCTCGTACCCGACGGCGTGTTCGATCCCCTTGATCGCCGGCACGAACGGCCGGCCCCAGCCGGTCGCGACGATCAGGCAGGCGGCGCGCACGTCACCCCGGTCGGTGCGCACCGTGAAGCCGTCGCCGGTCCGGCTGATCCGTTCGACAGTCGTGCCGTAGCGGACGTTGAGCTGGTGCACCCGCTGGAACTCGGCGAGGTAGCGCACCAGGTCGTCGGCCGCCGGCAGGTACTCGTCGCTGAACCGCGGGAAGAGCAGGTCCGGCTCGTCGTTGAGCAGCGAGTTCCAGTCCCAGCGCAGGCGGATCTCGGGGTCGGTGCTGTCGGTGTGCACCTTGTTCAGGGAGATGAGGCGACGGTGCCGCGGGAACCGTCGGAAGAACCCGCCGGGGGCGTCGCCCCGTTCCAACGTCAGGTAGTCGGCGCCCTGCCGCTGGAGGTAGTAGCTCAGTTGCAGTCCGGCGGGTCCCGCCCCGACGATCACGTACCGGTGTTCGCTGCTGACCATGCCGCGCCCTTCGACGGAGAGGTGAGTCCATCGACCATGGAATGTGGAGCGAGGCGTGTCAATGCCGGATGGGTCCCGCCCCGCCCTCACCGGTCGGCGCGGTCGGTGGCGAGGGCCGCGGGTGGGGTGGCCATCCGATGGTTCTGGCCGGGAACCCGGAAGTGGTGGAACGTAACGGTGGCGCTGAGGTCGAGCGCGTGCACCCAGTGCCACCAGCCGACGGGAATGAGCAGCATCTGGCCCGGTTCGAGGATGGTCTCCAGCACGGTGGCCTCGGCGTAGCGGGGATGCCGGTCCAGGTCGGGTCGGGCCGCGTCCACCGCGCTGAACGTCCCGCCGCGCGGATAGACCAGGTGCCGCTGGTACGACGGAACCAGCCGGACGTGCTTGCGGCCGAGCACCTGGCAGAGCAGCACGGTGCTGTTGTCGACGTGCAGCGGGGTCACCGTGCCGGCGGGGCCGAGCAGCAGGTGTCCCCCGCCGGCGGGATCGACGAGATGGCCCGGTGACCGCACGTCCTCGGCGAGCGACCGGAGCGAGCCGGTCCAGTTCTCGTTACGGGGCACCATGTAGTAGTCGTTGGTGCGCGTGCCGGAGCCCAGCAGCGCCAGGTAGTCCCGGAACGGCATGGTGGTGCGGTGCCGGTCGTACTGCCAGGCGTGGTCGGGGTTGGCCTCGCGGCCGGTCATCACCTCGACCACGGCGTCCGGGCAGCGACGGGCCATCGCGTCCAGCGTCCAGTTCCGCGCCGGCCAGTCGGTCATCAGGCCGTCGAGGACCACTGGACGGTTGGCGTAGTAGTAGCGGCCGAAGAACTCCGCCGCGGTGATGTCGACGCGTCGTTCCAGCTCACGACCGCCGTCGTCGTCGCGCAGCACCCGGTAGGTGTCGAGCACCGACTCCATCCAGTCGTAACGCAGCGCGAGCCGTCGGCAGACGGCGTAGTACGGGTGCGCGTCCAGGGCCGCCAGTTCCGCGTCGACGGCGTCGGCGTCCGCACCCGCGGCGACGGCCGCCGCGCGGGCCGGCCCGGCGGCGACCCCCATCGCCAGGTTCTCGACGAGCCACTCCCGCCAGGCGGGAAGCAGGCCCGGCGCGGCGGCCACGGTCACCGGACGACCACCAGGCGCACCGGCGCCGGCGGTACGCTCCCGTCCGCGCCGGCCACGGTCGGCGGCGGGGTGAGCCGGGGCGCCCGGGTGTACTCGGAGCAGTTGACGTAGGAGTTCTTCACGTGGGCCGGGATGTGGTCCGGCGAGGTGTCGGTCATGCCGCGTAGTCAATCGCCGCGCTGTCCCGGCCACCAGGGACGCCGGTCCCGGCCGACCCGGGACGACGACACCTGACCGGACGGTGGAGGTCCCGCGTCCCGCCCGGAGGGGACATCCACACCTGGCCGACGGGACACCGCCCGTCGCAGGCTGCGCTGCGCGTCCACCGACCCCCGGCGGACGCGGAGCGATCCGGAGGAAACCCAGTGGGTGTGATGGTGTGGGCTCCCCGCCGCCGACGGCGGTGGCGGGCGCTGGTAGCCGCGGTCGTGGCGGCGGTGGTGGTGATGTCGCCGACGCCGGCCGTGGCGGCGGAGGACCCGGTCGACTTCCAGGCGGCGAAGTTCCACGACGGCGTGTTCGCCGCCTACCTGCGAGCGCACAACGGTGGCGTCGCGGGCCTGAAGAACCTGGTGCTCACCGCCGAACTGCTGGACTGGCGGGGGCACCACCCCGGCGCGTCCCGCGACGACGTGGTGCGGCACCTGGTCGCCACGCGGCAGGCGGTCAACGCGGCGGGCATCTCCGACACCACCGCCCGAACCACGTACGCCACCATGATCAAGGTGATCGACGCGCTGTCCGGCATCCCCGGGGTCAGCATCGGCGCGCCGATGGTCAAGGGGCTGCTGGACGCCACCGTCGGCGGCACGATCACCGCCTCGGCCGAGGTCGAGGACGCGGTGACCAGCGCCTACCAGAACTACCGGTGGATGGACGCGCTCTACGCGCAGCAGGAACGCGCGTGGGGGCAGCTCACCCGGGCGGCGGCCCAGGACGCGGACCTCGCGGCGGCCTGGGACGGGGAGATCGGCGCGCAGCTCAACGTGCGCGCCACCGCGACCACCGAGCAGCTGCTCGCCGACCCGCTGCTCGCCTCCTTCGTCAACACCGAGGCGATCCTGGAGCACCTGGGTAACGAGCAGGCCTACCTGGCGGCGCTGCGCGCGCAGCTGAGCGGGGCGCTGGACCAGGTCGCCGCGCAGAACGCGCAGATCATCGACAAGCTGGCCGCCGCGGACCTGAAGTATCCGGTCGGCCCCGGCCCGAAGCCGACGCCGCAGGACTACACGGCCGCGCTGGCCGAGGCCGCCAGCCGGCAGGTGGCGATCGACGCCGCCGACTCCGCGGTAACGATCCTCGCCACGCTCGCCGGGTTCGCCGACGCGAAGGCCGGCAGGGACGTGCTGGCGATCGGCAAGGCCGCGGTCGGCATCGCCACCGCGATCAACAAGTACCTGCCGACGGTGGCCGGGCTCAGCCTCAGCGACGCCATCGGGTCGCTGAGCACGGTGGTGCTCACCGGCAACGTGCTGGGCGCGGTGATGACGCTGCTGCCGCTGTTCATGGGTTCCGGCCCGAGCGAGCACGAGCTGGTGATGCAGGAGATCGGCAAGCTGCGCGAGCAGGTCGGCGAGCTGCGTACCGAGATGCACGAACGGTTCGACCGGGTGGAGGCGATGCTCTCGGCGATCTACGACGACGTCATGTCGGTCCTGCTGAAGATGCGCGACGACATCGGCGTCGTGATGCGCGACATCGAGGCGATCAAGCACCAGATCTACGGGCTGGAGACCAAGGTCGACCAGCTCAGCCTCTCGATGCAGGAGGCGCTGAAGAAGAGCGCGCTCGCCGACGCCGAGTACGTCATCAACACCTACGTCGGTTACAAGGCGCGCACCGGGCGTCCCCTCTCGGTGGCCCAGTACGACGAGACGGAGGGCCGGCTGTTCACCGCCGCCACCTCCACGGCCGCGGGCGCGCCCTTCGTCCTCACCCCGGCCGAGTGGTCGCAGTCCACGATCGAGCCGGTGAAGGTGCTCGACGAGAAGACCCCCTACGGCGCCATCGACTACCTGTCCTACCTGGCCCGCAAGTGGGACCCGGGGTATCCGGCCACCGTGAAGACCCCGCACGCCGGGGTCTGGACGATGTCGACCCGGCCGTTCACCGCGCTGGCGTTGGAGAACCCGACGCTGGCCGGCGACATGACCGGCGAGGACTCGTTCGCCGCCCGGATCGGCCGCTCCGGCCAGCAGATCCTGGACGCCAGCAGCCGGTTCAGCCGGCCCACGGCGGACGGGCACCGCAACGCGTTGTTCACCGGCCTGGTGGACAACTACAAGAGCGCGGTCAACGCCCAGTCCGCCGAGCTGCGCAAGGTGCGCGACGAGGCCACCGGCGGCGGCTACAACCCGTGGTACGGCCCGGACCAGGCGCCGCCGACGCGCCTGACCAACACCCGGTCGTACTGGACCGCCGACAAGCCGCGCAGTTACAACGCCGACGCCAAGATGTCCGGGTGTGCGCCGTTCAGCCCGCTGCCGCGGGTGCGCATCCCGAGCAACGTGAACCTCGGTGACCTGCCGAACGCGTTCCAGCTGCTCGCCCACGGCACGAACCGGCAGTTCGAGCCGCACTTCCGGCTCTGCTACGACGCGGAACTGGTCAACCACGTGACCACCACCGGGCCGCGCGCCGAGATCACCAAGGCCGACCTCCAGTTGACCGTGCACGCGCAGATGAGCGTCAACCAGGGCAACTTCTGGATGGACGTGCGGACGTGGCGCAACACCAAGAGCGCCGGCATCGTCTGCTCGTGGAGCACCCGGGACAACCCGCCCACCGGCTACTGCTACGACGAGGTCTACTACATGACCTACAACGACGAGTCGGTGCACCTGCCGGCGTTCGAGACGGGTGCGCGCTCGGCCGACAACCCGGAGCGGCTGACCATCGCCCGCACGTTGGGCGACCGGATGCTGTGGGGCAAGCAGAAGCGCTACTACCAGTTGGTCAACCAGAAGTTCGGCGACCCGGTCTCGGACCTTCGTAAGGCCGGCAACAAGGTCACCGAGGCGTTCCGGCTGCTCCAGGCGTACACGAAGCTCGGCTTCCCGGTGGCGTTGGACTCCGACGCCTCACTCAGCGGCTACCTGCTCGGCGGGAACCTGCTGCCGAGCGACCACCGCCACCCGGGCGCGCCGATCGGGCGGGAACTGCCGGACACCCACATCAGCCGGGCGTACCAGGTCGCCGAGGCCGACTACGCGCCCTGCACCCAGGCGACGCCGGGTGACCCGTGCCCGGAGTCGATCTCCGAGATCGACCCCCGGGTCGGGCAGGCGCCCATCTTCAACACGGCGTGCTCGGGCGCGGACAGCCCGAACTCGCCCAACGAATATCTGGGCAACTGCATCCACGCGGTCGCCATCGAACGGGCGGGTGAGCTGGCGGCGGTCTACGAGACGTACTCGCAGCGTCTCGCCGCGAACGTCTACCGGGAGCGGTTGCCCGACGTCGCCACCGTGGTCGACCAGCTGAAGGTCAGCGGCAAGGCCGTCGCGCAGAGCTGACCCCCGGACGACGGGCCGGTCGCCTCGACCGGCCCGTCGTCCGGCTCACGCCGTTTCGGTGGTCCCGCCGACGGCACCGGACTGACACAGTGGACCCGACATGTCGAACGCACCCGGGACGCGGCGGTGGGCCGCGTGGACCGTCCTCGCCCTCACCGCCCTGCTCAGCCTCGGCGCGGTCGCCGCCTGGTCCGTGGTGACTCCCCCGTTCACCGCCACCGGGCTCTACTCCCTCGTCGACCTGCTCGACGGCCTCGTCTACGGGGCGGTGGCCTGGTTGATCCTCAGCCGGCAGCGCACCGGCAGCCGGCTGCCCGGTGTGATCGCCTGCGCGGCGGCGCTGGGCAGCGCGCTGTCCGCGTGCGTCGCCCAGTGGCAGCTCGCCGTCGGCGGACCACCGCTGCTGGCCGTCCTGCACCACGTGGCCTGGGTGCCCGGCCTCTACGCACTCGTCGTGGTCATGCCCTGGTTGCTGCCTGACCGGCCACTCGGCCGCCTCGACCGACTCGCCGCCGCCACCGGTCTCGGCTACGTGGCGTTGACGACGGCCGTGCTCGCCACCGCGCCACCGCCGCTGGGGGCGCTCCCGCTACCGCCCGAGCTGCGCGAGGTTCGGGCCGCGCTGCTGCGCCCGCTGGCGCCGGTCCTGTCGTGGGCGCTTGTCGGTCTCGGCCTGCTGGCCTGCGCCGGGTTGGCATGGCGGTGGCGGCGGGGTCCCGCGCCGCAGCGCCACGGCCTCGGCTGGGCGACCGCCGGCAGCGCGCTGCTCACCCTCAGCTTCGCCGCCTCCCTCCTACCACCCGTTGTCCCGTCGACCGTGCCCGCGCTGCTGATGCTCGCCTCGCAGGCGTTCTTCCCCGCCGCGGTGGCGGTGGTGGTGCTACGCCAGCAGTTGTGGGGGCTGCGGGTGGCCGTGCGCCGCACCCTGGTCTGGTATCTGATGACCGCCGTGGTGATCGCCGGCTACTGTGCCGCGGTGGCCCTGCTCGACCGGTTGCTGCCGCGTGCCCTGCCGCTGCCGCAGCTCGTTGTGACCGCCGCGCTCGCGGCGGCCTTCCAGCCGATCCGCCAGGCGGTGCAACGACGGGTCGACCGCCTCGTGCACGGCGAGGCGTCCGAACCGCTGCTACAGCGGGTGGTGCACAGCGTCGGCAGCACCACCGACATCGGCGCGACCATCGCCGCCGCACTGCGGCTGGCCGAGGTACGCATCACCGAGCACGGCCCACCACCCCCACCCCACGACCACGGCCCTCCGGTCGCCGTGCCGCTGACCAGCGGCGACCGACTGGTGGGCCACCTGCACGCCTGGCCCCGGCCCGGCGAGCTGCTCGACGGCCGGACCCGTGAGTCGCTCGCCGTCCTCGCGCCGGTGGTAGCCGCCGTGGTGGACCTCGCCGGCACCAACCGGGACCTGGCCCGGTCACGGCAACGGCTGGCGGAGGTACGCGACGAGGAACGCCGGTCCCTGCGCCGGGACCTGCACGACGGCCTCGGCCCGGCGCTGAGCGGCATCGGGTTGGGGCTGGCCGCCACCCGCAACCTGCTGCGCCACGACCCGGACCGGGCGGAGGACCTGCTGGACCGGTTGACCGACGAGCTGACCGCCCGCGCGGCGGAGGTCCGGGAACTGGCACATGGTCTGCTGCCCCCGGTGCTCGCCGACGGCGGCCTGGGCCCCGCCCTGGACCTGCTCCGCGACCAGTACGCGCGGGCCGGTCTCCACGTCGTGGTGCACGGACCGGCCGTCCTGGACCCGTTGCCGGAGCTGATCGCCACCGCCGCCTACGGCGTCACCGCCGAAGCGATCCGTAACGTACAGCGGCACGCCGGCGTGGACCGGTGCACCGTCTCGCTGGACCGGCTGCCCGACCGGTTACGCGTCACCGTCACCGACGACGGTCGGGGCGTGCCGGCCGGCCCCACCAACCACGGGGTCGGCCTGCACGCCATGCGGGAGCGGGCACAGGCGGTGGGTGCGACCCTGACCGTGCGACCGGCCGGGGCCCGCGGCACCACCGTCTGCCTGACGATCCCCCTGGAGCGGCCGTGAGCGACCACCCGATCCGCGTCGTCGTGGTGGACGACCACCCGGTCTTCCGACTCGGCATGAGCGCGTTGCTCGACACTCTGGTCGGCATCGAGTGCGTCGGGGAGGCCGCCGACGCCGCCGACGCTCGCACCCTCGTCGCCCGGGTACGCCCCGACGTGGTGCTGATGGACCTGCACCTCGGCCAGGGCTCCGGGATCGAGGCGACCCGCCTGCTGCGCCGTGACCACCCGACGGTCCGGGTCCTGGTGGTGAGCATGCTCAACGACGACGCCTCGCTGGTCGCCGCGCTGCGCGCCGGAGCGCGCGGCTACGTGCTGAAGGGCGCGTCGGCCGCCGACGTGGAGCGCGGCATCCGGGGCGTGGCGGGCGGCGACCTGATCCTCGGCGCGCCGCTCGCCGACCGGGCGGGCGCGCTGCTCGGCGCCCGTGCCGACGGCCCGTTCCCGCAGCTCACCGACCGGGAACGCGAGATCCTGGTGCTGCTCGCCCGGGGCCTGGCGAACCCGATGATCGCGCACCGGCTCGGGCTGAGCGCCAAGACCGTGCGGAACAACGTCTCGGCGATCCTGGTCAAGCTGCACCTGGGCAGCCGGGCCGAAGCCATCGCCCTGGCCCGTGACCACGGGCTGGGCGCGCCCGGCCCCGCGGAGGCGCCACCGGTCGACGGCCGGCGCGCGTGACCCTCCGGCACAACCAACCACGCCGACGACAGGGAGTCCACCGACCACGGTCCGACCCCGAGGAGCGGTGACCGTGTCCGGTCGTCGTGCGACCGACCCCGACCGTCGGTCCGTCAGATCACCCGCTCGTTCCCGCCGTCCACACTGATCTGCGCCCCGGTGGTGGCCGCGAACGTCTCCCCGCAGAGGGTGGCGGCCAGCTTCCCCACCCGGGCGCTGGTGATCTCGGCGCCGAGCAGGTTCCGTCGCTTGTACTCCGCCACGGTCAGCCCGTAGTGCCGGGCCCGGGCGTCGAGCACCTCCGGGCTCCACAGCCCGGTGTCGAAGACCGCGTCGGGGTGCAACACGTTCACCCGGATCCCGTCGCCCGCCCATTCCAGCGCCGCCACCCGCGCCACCTGTGTCACCGCCGCCTTCGAGGCGGAGTAGGCGACCGCGCCGGGGCCGGGGGCGAGGGCGTTGCGGGAGGCGATCACCACCACCCGGCCGCCACGGGGCGCGAGCGCGAGCAGCGGGTGGGCCCGGCCGAACAGGTGGGCCACGGACTCCGCGTTGACCGCCATGGTGCGCTGCCACCCGGCCGGGTCCGGGTCGGCGATCGCCCGGCTCGGCGGGAAGATCCCGGCCGCCGCGACGACGATGTCCACCCCGCCGAAGCGGTCGACCGCGGCGTCCAGGGCGGCGTCCACGGCCGCGGCGTCGGTGACGTCGACGGTCAGGCCGAGCCGGGCCGGCCCGTCGGCCGCGCCGACCGACGGGTCCCGGTCCAGGGCCACCACGCAGGCCCCGCGCGCCAGCAGCGCCTCGGCGCAGGCCCGGCCGATGCCGGAGGCCGCCCCGGTCACCACCGCCACCTCGCCGGCGAACTCCGGTGTCGGTCCGCCCCGCCGCAGCTTCGCCTGCTCCAGCTCCCAGTACTCCAGGTCGAAGATGTCCTCCGCCGGCAGCGCCCGGTAGCCGCCGACCGCCTCGGCGGCCTCGATCACGTCGACCGTGTGCCGGTAGATGTCCCGGGCCATCAGCGTCTCGGCCGCCGACCGGCCGGTGGTGAGCATCCCCAGCTCCGGGTCGAGGATCACCCGGGGCGCCGGGTCGAGCATGGTCAGCGTGGTGCGGGCCCGGGGGCGGTGCCGCTCGACGTACCGGCGGTAGGCGTCGGCGTAGCCGGCCGGGTCGGTGCCGACCAGCGGGATCCGTTTGGTGCGCAGCACGTGGTCCGGGGTGACCGGGCCCCGGGTGGCGACCGCCGCCAGGTCGGGCCGGTCCAGGAAGGCCCGCACGGCCGGGTCCTCGTGGCGGCTGAGCAGCATCGGGGCGTCCGCCGTGGCGGAGACGTCCCGACGCAGCCGGGCCAGCCGGACCCGGTCCACCGGCCGGGGCGGGACCGCCGCGACCGGAGGCCGGGGCAGCCCCATCCGCTCCTCCGCCCGGCTGATCAGGTCGATGTGCCTGCGGTACGCCTCCTCGGCGTCCGCGCCGAAGGTGAAGAGCCCGTGGTGGAGCAGCACCATGCCGACCGTTCCGGCGTGCGCGTGGGCCGGGTAGAGGTCCGCGCACCGCCGGGCCAGATCGAACCCCGGCATCACGTACGGCACCACGACGACACTGTCGCCGTAGAGTTCCCCGACCAGCCGCGCGCCGTCCGGCTGGTTGGTGAGGGCGAGCAGCGCGTCGGCGTGGCTGTGCAGCACGACCGGGTGCGGCAGCAGCGCGTGCAGCAGCGTCTCCACGCTCGGGTCCGGCGCCCGCGCGTCGAGCCGGGCGCAGCGCAACTCGTTCATCATGTCGCTGTCGCCGAGGCGCTCCAGCCGCAGCAGCGCCCGCAGCCGCTCCAGCCGCAGCGCGGTGAGGCCGGACGCGTCCATCGTCGCCAGGTCGGAGCCGCTGCCCTTGACGTGCAGCACCGCCACCGGCTCCCCGGTCAGGTCGGTGACCGTCGTCTTGACCGAGGTGTTCCCCCCACCGTGCAGCACCAGGCCGGGGTCGGCCCCGAGCAGCCGGGACGCGTACACGAGTCGCGCGATCGGGGCGGAGCCGTCCGGGGCGTCGGCAGCGGACCAGCGGTTACGCATCGGGGTGTGCACTCCTCGGGTCGGTGGGTCAGCTCCGGCCGATGGGGTCGTCGGGGCGACCGCCGGCGGCCGGCAGGATGACCCGACGCTCGGTGACGATGGCGGTGACCAGGTCCGCCGGGGTCACGTCGAAGGCGTAGTTGAGCGTGCCGGTGCCCTTCGGGGCCAGCGCCACCGCCCCCAGTGCGGTGATCTCCTCGGGGTCGCGGACCTCGATGTGCACGTCCCGGCCGGACGGGGTGGCGAGGTCCACCGTGGACTCCGGGGCGGCGACCACCATCGGCACCCCGGCCCGGGCCGCCGCCAGCGCCAGCGGGTACGTGCCCACCTTGTTGATCACGTCGCCGTTGGCGGTGATCCGGTCCGCGCCCACCACCACCGCGTCGACCCGGCCCTGGGCGAGCACCGACGCGGCGGCCGAGTCCACCACCAGGGTGTGCGCCGCGCCCATCTGGGCCAGCTCCCACACGGTCAGCCGGGCGCCCTGGAGCAGCGGGCGGGTCTCCGAGGCGTACACGTGGGTGAGCGCGCCGTGCTCCTGGAGGGACCGGACGACCCCGAGGGCGGTGCCCCACTCGACGGTGGCCAGCGCGCCGGCGTTGCAGTGCGTCTGCACGGCCACCTGCGGGCCGACGGTGTCGACCAACCAGCGGGCGCCGCGTTCGCTGAGTTCCCGGCAGCAGCGGATGTCCTCCGCCAGCACGGTCAGGGCCTCGGCGAGGGCCGCCTCGGCGCCCTCGGCGTCGAGGCGGGCGCGGACCCGGTCGACGCCCCAGGCGAGGTTGACCGCGGTGGGGCGGGCGCCGCGGAGCGCGTCGACGGCCTGGCGCAGCTCGGTCGGGTCCGGGTGTCGTCGGGCGGCGAGCGCCACGCCGAGCGCTCCGGCGACGCCGATCGCGGGCGCGCCCCGGATCGCCAGGGACCGGATCGCGGCGATCAGGTCCTCGACGGTGTCGATCTCCAGGAACTCGACCTCGTGCGGCAGCCGGGTCTGGTCGATCGCGACGATCCGGTCGTCCCGCCAGTCGATGGTCCGCATCCGTACCCCTCACCGCCCGGGTTGCCGATCATACGTCGACCACAGCAGGAGAGTTCCCCACGAATCGAGAGCTGTCAACAGCTCGTGCCGGACCCCGCACGGAACGCGATGTTCCCGCCGGCCGGCGACCGCGACCTCCCTCGATGCCCCGGCCGGGGCGCCCCGCCCGGGCAGCTTTGCAAAAATGGTTCCCGCTCCGGCGAATCGCTCTGTTCGCCGCCATACAGCGACACTCCTTTCAAAAGCACCGGCACAGGCCATTCATCGTGCAATCCCCATTGTTCGATGATCCATCATCGCGCCACGACAGCCCGTCCGCGAAAACCACCAAAGCGGATCATAAGCGGGAATTTACGTGACCCAGCGCACTCTCTCGACCACGGCCGGTGTATCAACCGGAAGATCCAAAAGAAAATACAAGACTGTAAATTCGTTGCGATCCTTTTTAAGCTGACCGTTCCCGGAACCGCCGGTCCCGATTCCTACGACGCCGGTCGGATACGTGTCACGACGCTTCGAGGGTGACCAGGCGTTCCGTTCTTGTTCCGAGACAGGGAGGTGCCATGCTCGGCGGGAGTCATTGTTCACTGCCCGTCCTGGTCGGCCGCGACCACCAGCGCAACCTGCTGCACGCGGCGGTGGACCGGGCCCGGCAGGGGCACGGCGGTTGCGTCTTCCTGGTCGGCGAGGACGGCACGGGCAAGACCCGGCTGGTCCTGGAGGCCGTCCGTCGGGCCTGGCGGTCCGGCATGTCGGTGCTGCCGGGGCGGGCGGGCAGCACGGGACCCGTGGTGCCGCTGCGCCCCCTCACCGAGGCCCTGGCGCACCTGTCCCGCAGCGAACCCATCCTGGAGCATCCCCGGCTGCGCCCCTACCGGTCCGCCCTGGGCGGGCTGCTCCCCGAGTACCGCTCCCCCGACGCCGCTCCGGTGCCGACCTCGCCGGTGCTCCTCGGCGAGGCGGTGCTGCGGCTGCTGTCGGTCGCGGGCGCCGAGCGCGGCTGCCTGTTGGCGCTCGAGGACCTGCACGACACCGACCGCAGGACGCTGACGGTGGTGGAATACCTCGCCGACAACCTCGTCGACCAGGGCACCCTGTTGCTCGCGACCGTGCGGCAGGGCCCGGGACCGGCATGGGACCTGACCCAGTCGCTCGGCCGGCGGTGCGGCGGCGCGGTCCTGCCGCTGGACCCGCTGGACCCGCCGGCGGTCCGCCTGCTCGCGGCGTCCCGGCTGCGGCTGCTCCCCCACCAGGTGCCGGAGGCGGTCGTGACCCGGCTCTGCCGGGACAGCGCCGGCAACCCGTTCCTCGCCACCGAGCTGCTGCAGGCCATGCGGGACAGCGGCGCCGTCGTCGTGCACCCGGGCGGTTGCCGGCTGGTCGACGAGGTCCCCACCGCCGTGCCGTCGAGCGTCCGGCACACCGTCGCCGGCCAGGCGACCCGGCTCGGCCCCGCCGGCCGCCGCCTGCTCACCGCCGCGGCCGTGATCGGCGAACGGTTCCCCATCTCGGTGCTCGGCCAGGCCCTGCGGCTGGACCAGGACGATCTGCTCCGGCACGTACGCGCGGCGGTCACCGCCGGGCTGGTCGTGCCCGGCCCCGACGGCCACGACTGGTACGCCTTCCGCAACCCGACCACCGCCCTGGCGCTGCTCGACCTGCTCACCCCGGCCGACCGGGCCGTGCTGGCGCAGCGGGCGACCGAGGCGGTGCACGAGCTGCACCCGGAGCTGACCGGGGGATGGTGCGCGTTCGCCGCCCGCCTCGCCGGCCGGGGCGGCGATCCGGCGCGGGCGGCCCGGCTGCTGACCCTCGCCGGCCGCCGGTCGCTCGCCACCGGCCGGCTGCACCCGGCTGTCGAGACCCTGGAGCAGGCGTGGCAACTCGCCGAGACCGCCCCGGACGCCCCGCTGCGCGCCGAGGTGCTGCACGAGCTGCTCTGCGCGCTGGTGGAGACGGGCGACGCCGAACGCGGGCTGCGGCTCCTCGACAGCCTCGACGACCTCTGCCACCCGGGCGTCCCGGCCGAACGGCTGGCCGGCGTGCACGTGCAGCTCGCCCGGCTGGCCGGCCTCGCCGGGCGGTGGGCCGACGCGGTCGTCCAACTGGAGACGGCCCGGGCGGTGCTCGGTCCGGACGCCCCCGCACCGCAGACCGCCCACCTCGACGCGGTCGCGGCCCACCTCGCGGTCGGCGTGCCCGACCAGGCGGTCCGGCTCGCCGAGCGGGCGGTGGACGAGGCCGAGCACGCCGGGCTGCCGGCGGTGGCCTGTCTCGCCTGGCAGGTTCGTGGCCAGCTGGCCCGCCGGCGGGACACCGACGAGGCGCAGACCTGCTTCTTCCGGATCCGGCAGCTGGCCGACCGCCACCACCTGCCGCTGTGGCGGGCCCGGGCCACGCTGCTGCTCGCCGAGCACCAGTGGTTGCTGACCGGCGACGCCGACGCCCTGCGCCACAGCGTGGAACGGAACGGACGGCTCGGCTCCCCCGCGCTGCGCCACACCGGGCACGCCCTGCTCGCCTGGCACCACGCCCTGCGGGGCCGGTACGACGAGGCGGAGCGCCTCGTCGCCGCGAGCGTGGCGGAGGCGGAGCGGGTGGGGTTGCGCGACGTGCTGGTCCGGTCGTCGCTGGTGCGCGCGATCTGCGCCGGGCACCGGGGCCGGCGGCCGGAGCTGGACGAGGCGCTTGTCGACCTGCGGCGTCACGGGGACAGCGGCTCGCCGTACCTGGCGCTGGCGCACGGGATGGCGTACGCGGTCTGCGCGCTGCTGGAGGAGGACCCGGACCGGGCGCGCGACGAGCTGGCCCGCGCGGCCCGGTACGACGCGGAACGGCCCGCGCCCTATCCGCTGGCCGGCGCGCACGGGCTGGGGTTGCTGCTGGACGTGTTGGGCGGTGAGGCGAGCTGGTGTCGCGGGCGCGCGACGAGCGGCGGCGACGCGGGTCGCCTGCACTGGAACCGGCAGTTCGGGTCGCTCGCCGAGGCCGTGCTGCTGGGCCGGCAGGGTCGGCGCGAGGAGGCCGCGGCGGCGGTGGCGGCGGTGCGACGGGACGCGCACGCCCACCCGATCGCCGTCCACCTCGGCCTGCGCCTCGTCGCCGGGGCGGCCCGGACGGACCGCTGGGGAGACCCGGTCGCGTGGCTGCGCCAGGCCGAGGAGCACTTCCGCCAGGCCGGCCTCGGGGCGCCCGCTCGGGCCTGCCGGGCCGAGCTGCGCCGGTGCGGCGTGGTGGTGCCGCACCGCCGCGACACCAGCCGGGTGCCACCGCCGCTGCGCCTCAAGGGGGTGACCGAGCGGGAGTACGAGGTCCTCGAACTCATGGCGGACTGGTCCGACAACCGCAGCATCGCCAACGAGCTCTTCATCTCTCCGCGCACGGTGGAGAAGCACGTGGCGAGCCTGATCGCCAAGACCGAGCAGACGAACCGGGCGGCGCTCAACCGGTACGCCGCCCGGTTCCGCGAGCGGGTCAATCCGGACTGACCGCCCGGTACCCGCCGCCGAAGAAGACGGCCGGCTCCCCGCCCGCGCGGCTCTCGCACCAGTACGGAGCCCCCAGCACCAGCGCGTGGTCGGCGACCCCGATCACCTGGGTCACGGTGCAGACCGCGACCGCGAGCGCGCCGTCGAGCAGCGGCAACCCGTCCCGGTCGCGGTACGGCACCCCGGCGAACCGGTCCGGCACGCGGCCGGCGAACTGGTCGGCCAGGTGGCACTGCCGCCGGCTCAGCAGGTTCACCGCGAACCCGCCCCCGGCGGTGAGCGCGGCCAGCGTGCGGCTCGCCCGTCCGAGCGAGACGAGCAGCAGGGGTGGGCCCAGCGACACGGAGGTGAAGGCGTTGACCGTGCAGCCGACCGGCCGCCCGTCGGCGTGACTGGTGACCACTGCGACACCGGTGGCCCAGTTGCGCATGAACTCGCGCAGCAGCGGGCCGCTGACGCCGCCGGGCCGGGCCGGGTCGCCGGCCCGGTTGCCGGCGGGCGCGGGCGGCTCGGCGGCCGGGCCACCGGCGGGCGCGGGCGGGGCCGCGTCGCCCACCGTGGACCGGTCGGCGGCCCCGACGGGCGGGGAGCGGTCGGCGGCCCCGACGGGCGGGTGGGACGCGTCGGGCGGCCCGACCGCTGTCGAGTCCCTGATCGAGGCCGTGGTGGTCATCGCGCGCCGGCCAGGTCCAGCCGCTCGGCCGCGCCGGCCGTCTCGTCGGCCCGGGCGGCCTCGGTGTCCCCGAGCTCCGCGTGACACCGGGCCCGCTGGCTCAGCAGCTCGCCCCGGTCGGCCCCGGGCAGGTCCAACGCGCGGCTGTAGTCGGCCACCGCGTCGACCCAACGGCCCGACGCCTGGTGGACGAAGCCCCGGTTGTACCACAGGTCCGGGTTGTCGGGCTCGACCGCCAGCGCCGCGGTCAGGTCCGCGACCGCGGTGGCGTGGTCCCCGCCGTCGAAGGCGAGGGCGGCCCGGCTGGCCAGCGCGGCAACCAGTTCCGGGTCGGCCCGCAGCGCCGCGTCGAAGTGCCGACGCGCCTGCGCCCGGTCGCCGTCGGCCAGCGCGAGCACGCCGCGCAGCTGCCGCAGGCGGGGCTCGTCGGGGTGCCGCAGCAGTCCTTCGTCCAGGTGTGGGCGGGCGTCGTCGAGCAGTCCGTCGTCGAGCAGCAGGCTGACCAGGTTGACCCGGGCGTCCACCTGGTCCGGCTCCAGCTCGACGACGTAACCGAAGTCGGCCACCGCGCCGGCCAGGTCGCCCAGCTCGGTCCGGATGTCCGCCCGGTTGTAGTACAGCTCGTAGAACGGCGGCGACAGGCTGATCGCGGTGTCGCAGTCGGCGACGGCGCCGGTCAGGTCGCCCAGCCGCCGCCGCACGTCGGCCCGGTCGAAGTAGTAGTCGGCGTAGTTCGGATCCAGCTCGATCACCTTGGTCAGGTCGGCCAGCGCCTCGTCCAGCCGGCCGAGCGCGAGGTACGCCTTGCCCCGGTTGTGCACCAGCACCGAGCGGTGCAGCCGGTGCTTGTCGCCGGGCAGCTCCTGGTCGAGCCGGCGCAGCCCTTCGTCGACCAGCCGCAGGGCCGCCGGCAGCCGACCCAACCGCATCTCGATCAGCGCCAGACCGTTGTTCTGGAACACCGAGTGGAAGGCCCGCTTCTCCAGGTCGGGCAGGAGCGAGGCGATCGCGATGGAGTTGTTGATGTAGCCCCGGGCCAGGTGGTGGTCCCGCAGCTCGTCGGGGTGGAACCGGGTGTAGAGCATCGCCAGCGCGTACCCGGTGGACATCTGCAGCTCCGGGTCGGCGTACCGGCTGCGCAGGTCCAGGTAGGTCGGTTCCGCCTCCACGGTGCGCCCGAGCACCACCATCGCCGAGCTGGCCCGGGTGCTCAACAGCCAGAACCGTTGCATCTGGGTCTCCGGGTCCACGATCGCCCGGCCGCGGGTCCCGTAGTCGATCACCGCGTGGTAGTAGCCCATCGCGCCGCAGTGCCGGGCCGCCTCGTAGAGCGCGTCCGCGCCGGCGCCGGCCGGATCACTGCCGCGCTCCAGGTGCCACGGGATCGCGCCCAGCTCCAGGCTCCACTCGCCGCGCTCGCGCAGCCGCGCCGCGCGCGCGTCGTGCAGCCGTACCCGGCGGTCCGCGTCCGTCTGCTCGTACGCGGCCAGCTCCGCCGGGTCGGTGGAGGTGCCGTCCGCGTCGACGTACGCCTGCGCCAGCTCCTCCCGGTCGCGGCCGGCGGCGGCACCCGGCCGGGGCAGGTCCGGCAGCCGGGTCGCGTACCGCTCGAGCGCGGCGGACAACTCGGGCTCCAGGGAGCCGCCGTCGGTGCCGATGGTCACCCGCACCCGGTCCGGCCGGACCCGCCGCAGGAAGATGGCGAGGAACTCCTGGTCCGTCGGGTCCGCCTGGTCCACCCGGTCGAACGCCACCCGCAGCGGCAGCCGCCCGGAGGCGGCGGCGTGGCCGGCGACGAACTCGGTCGCCCCGTGCGCCAGCCGCCGGGTCCGGTTGGCCGGGTAGATCCGGGTCCGCTCCTCGGGTACGGCGAGGGAGGTGAGGGTCTCGGGCGCGGCGTCGATCGCGCCCCGCAGCTCCGGCGCGGCGGAGAGGATCTCGGTCAGGTGCCGGCGGACCAGGTCGGGCCGGCGCTCGTACGTCTCCGGCACGATCAGCCGCAGCAGGCTGCCCAGCCCGGTGTACGGACCACGCAGGCCCCGATGCGCGTCGACCGCGAGATCGGCCCGCTCGCCGTCGGCCGGCGACGGCCCAACCCGCCATTGGTGTGCAGTCATGCCTTGCTCCTCGGTTGGGATGGTCCGGCGGCTCGGTGGCCGTCGTGGACGGTCGTGGTGGGCGGGCGGGCGGTCAGCCGGCCGGAGCCGGGCTCGGGCGCTTCGCCCGCCGGCGTTGGATCCGCCCGGCCAGCAGCGGCAGCAGCACCAGCTCGAACGCGACCAACAGGAGGGAGCCGACCGAGTCCCAGAAGCCGGGCCCGGTGGGCGAGCCGTTGACGAGGGCGCTGACCACCCGGGTGCCGAACTCCCAGATCAGCGGCGCGGTCCAGAGCGCGACGGTGACCAGCAGCACCCCGACGCCGGCGCAGGTGACAAGCGCGAACCAGGGGGCGAGCCGCCGGTCCCGCGGCGACCAGTCGCCCTCGGTCCAGTCGGCCCGACGCACCCAGGGCAACCAGCCGAACCGGTCGCGCAGGTACGCCCGACTCACCTCGTCCAGGTTGGTGCAGCCCAGGGCCGTGGTGGCGACGTAGTACATGTCGGTGCGCAGGAAGACGTAGAACTGCCAGGACATCCGCAGCAACACGGTGTACGCCACCGCGAGCGCGAGCCGGCCCGGCCAGGACAGACCGTCGGACAGGTCGGCCCAGGCGGCGAGCACGAGCGCGCCGAAGAGCACCGCGTCGGCCAGCAGGCCGGCCGTCATCGGCAGGTAGCGCCGCCGCGCCGGCACGGTGAGCAGCGCGTCCAGCTCGGTCTCGACCACCACGTAGTAGAGCCGGCGGCCGATCCGCATCCGGGTGGGCAGGCCGAGCCGGCGGGCCGCGAGCAGGTGGTAGAACTCGTGCCAGAGGATGGCCGGCGACTGGCAGAGGGCCAGGCCCAGCTGCACGGCGAGCAGGGAGGGCACGAAGAACACGTGGTCGGCCTGGGGGCGCAGCTCCGGTCGGTTCACCATGGCGACGACGGCGGCGCCCGTCACCAGCAGGTAGACGACCCAGGCCAGCGGGGAGAAGGCGAGCCGGCCGAGCCGGTGGAAACGCACCTTCGGCGGCGTGGCCAGCGGTTCGCCCTCGGCCCGGAGGAACCTCAGCTCGCGCATCGCGTCCACGAAGTCGGCCATGTCGACGCTCTCGCCGTAGGTGCGCCGGTACCACTGCTCGGCCTCGTCGACCGGCATGCCCCCGGCCAGTCGGCGCAGCAGCGCGACGCCGTCCTCGGGCAGCACGGCGAAGGAGGCGGCGTCGACGCGGCCGACCGTGATGCCGTCCCGCTCCGGCACGTAGGTGAGCGGGTGGAACTCCAAGCGGGTGGGTGACATCGGCCCTCCATCGCGGTGACGGCCGGTGACGGCCGCCCCGGCGCCGCAGGCGTCGGGGCGGCCGGACCGGTCAGCAGCAGTCCGTGCAGTACAGCGGCGCAGACGTGGTGAGCTTGATGGAACCGGTCTTGCGGATCGTGATCTTCTTCATGACGTTCACCTCCTCGGACGGGCGTCGGGGTGGCTGGCCGGCCGGGGCCTGGGGAAGAACCTGCCACCCGGCCGGTCCGGGCGGCATGGGGAACGGCCCCCAAACTCCCGGCGGGCGGGGGCGCGAAGACGGGGCCGCGCCCCCATGTCCGAGACCGGGTCGTCACGCCACGCTGGCGCCATGCGAGATGACGCACTGTCGGTGATCGTCAGCGGCTCGAGCGCCGCGATGGCGACCTCGGGGTACCTGTCCTGGCTCCGCCAGGAGATCGACCTGCCGCTGCGGGTGCTGCTCACGGCGAGCGCCGAACGTTTCGTGCCGCCCCAGGTGGCCGCCTGGTACGCCGACGAGGTCTGGACCAGCGCCGATCCGGCGCTGAATCCGACCGAGTTCGCGAAGCGGTCCCTCGGCCTGGTGGTGCTGCCGGCGACGGCCAACATGCTCGCCGCGACGGCCCTCGGCCTGGCCGGCACGCCGGCGCAGACGGCGTTGCTGGCCAGCGACCGCCCGTCGCTCTTCTTCCCCAGCATGAACCGCTCCATGTGGGTCAAGCGGGTCACCCAGCGACACGTCGAGGCGTTGCGCGACGAGGGCCACACGGTGGTGGAGCCGCAGGAACGCGTGATCTTCGAGCTGTGGCAGCGGGAGAACGCGGTCGGCATCGCCATGCCGCCGCCGGACACCGTCGCCGAGCTGATCGTGAGCTGGCTGGAGACCACGCTCGCCGCCGAGGGCGAGGAAGCCACCGGGGCCGAGCAGACCGCCGACCCCGTCGCCTGAGCCGGCCCGGCGACGGCGGCCGTTGGCCCCCGGCCCTGTCACCGGGCCGTTGAGCACGTCACTTGCCGTGGTACGCGGCCCGCATGAGTGCCTGCATGTCGTCGAGCATCGGCATCCGCGGGTTGGCCGGGGCGCACTGGTCCTCGAAGGCGTTGAGCGCCTGCTGCGGCAGCGCCGCCAGGAAGGCGTCCTCGTCGATGCCGACGGCCTGGAAGGACGGCTCGATGCCGACGGCATCGCGCAGCCGCTCCACCGCGGCGGCGTACGACTCGACGCCCTCGGCCGGGGTGGCTGCCGGCAGGCCCAGCATCCGGGCGATGTCCTGGAACCGCTCCGGCGCCCGGTAGTGCTCGTACTTGGGCCACCCGGTCAGCTTGGCCGGAGTCGTGCCGTTGTAGCGGATGACGTGCGGCATGAGGATCGCGTTGGTGCGTCCGTGCGCCACATGGAAGGTGGCGCCCAGGGTGTGTGACATGGCGTGCACGATGCCGAGGAAGGCGCTGCCGAAGGCCATGCCGGCGATGGTTCCCGCGTTGTGCATCTTCTCTCGGGCCTCGGTGTCGGCCGCGCCGTCGCGCACCGCCCGCTCCAGATAGGTGAAGATCAGCTTGACGGCCTGCAACGCGAGCCCGTCGGTGAAGTCGTTGGCGTAGACGGAGACGTACGACTCGGTGGCGTGCGTCAGCGCGTCGAAGCCGCTGTCCGCGGTGATGGTGGGCGGCAGGTCGGCGGCGAGCACCGGATCGACGATGGCCACGCTCGGCGTCAGGGCGTAGTCGGCGAGGGGGAACTTCTTGCCGGTGGCGGTGTCGGTGATGACGGCGAACGGCGTCACCTCGGCGCCCGTGCCTGAGGTCGTGGGAATGCAGACCAGTCGGGCCCGCTCCCCCAGCGTCGGGAACTTGAACGCCCGTTTGCGGATGTCGAAGAACTTCTCCCGCATGTCGGCGAAGACCACCTCCGGGTGCTCGTACCGCAGCCACATCACCTTCGCGGCGTCCATGGCCGACCCGCCGCCCAACCCGATGATCGTGTCGGGCCGGAAGGACCGCATCAGCTCGGCGCCGCGGTCCACCGTGCCGACGCTCGGCTCCGGTTCGACGTCGTCGATGATCTGCAGGGCCACCCGGTCGGGCCGCCGCTGGAGGACGGTGATCAGCCGGTCGACGTACCCCAGTCGGGTCATGGTGTGGTCGGTGACCACTGTGACGCGATGTACGTCAGGCATGTCGGCCAGGTAGCGGACCGCGTTCGGCTCGAAGTAGATCTTCGGCGGGACCTTGAACCACTGCAGGTTGTTGGTCCGGCGACCGATCCGTTTGATGTTGAGCAGGTCGACCGCCGAGACGTTGTTCGACACCGAGTTGTGTCCGTAGCTGCCGCAGCCCAGGGTCAACGACGGCAGGAACGCGTTGTACATGTCGCCGATGCCGCCCTGCGACGCGGGAGCGTTCCAGATGACGCGCACCGCCTTGACCCGCCGGCCGTACTCCTCCACGAGTCGTTCGTCCTCCGTGTGGATGACCGCGCTGTGGCCGAGGCCGTTCAGCTCGACCATCTGCTCGGCGTACCGGATGCCGTCGTCGGTGGACTCGGCGCGCAGCACCGCCAGGACCGGGCAGAGCTTCTCCCGGGTGAGCGGTTCGGTCGGACCGACGTGGTCCACCTCGACCAGGATCACCGACGTGTCGGCCGGCACCGTCACGCCGGCGTGCGCGGCGATCCACGCCGCGCTCTGGCCGACGACCTGAGGGTTGAGCCGTCCACCGGCGCAGTCGGCGCCTGCGGCGGGCGTACCGCCACCGAAGATCAGCTCCTCGATCCGGCGTTTCTCGTCGGGGGTGGCCACGTGGGCGTGCAGCCGTTCGAGCTCGGCCAGCACCACCGGATAGACCTCGGCATCGACGATCACGGCCTGCTCGGAGGCGCAGACCATGCCGTTGTCGAACGACTTCGACAACACGATGTCGTGCGCCGCCCGACGCAGGTCCGCGCCGCGGTGGACGTACGCCGGCACGTTGCCGGCCCCCACGCCGAGAGCCGGCTTCCCGGACGAGTACGCCGCCCGCACCATGCCGTTGCCCCCGGTGGCCAGGATCGTCGACACCCCGGGATGCCGCATGAGCGCGCCGGTGGCCTCGACGGAGGGCTCCTCGATCCACTGGATGCAGTGCTCGGGCGCGCCCGCGGCGACGGCGGCGTCCCGGACCACCCGGGCCGCCTCGGCGCTGCACCGCTGGGCGGCCGGATGGAAGGCGAAGATCATCGGGTTGCGTGTCTTGAGGCCGAGCAGCGCCTTGAAGATGGTCGTGGAGGTGGGATTGGTGACCGGGGTGACGGCGCAGACCACGCCGACCGGCTCCGCGATCTCGACGATGCCGTTGATCTCGTCCCGGGAGATGACCCCTACCGTCTTCAGGCCCGCCATGTGATTGGTGACGTGCTCACACGCGAAGACGTTCTTGACCGCCTTGTCCTCGAAGACGCCGCGGCCGGTCTCGGCCACCGCCATCCGGGCCAGCTCCGCGTGCCGGCCCAGCGCGGCCACCGAGGCCTTGGCCACGATCCGGTCGATGTGTTCCTGATCGAAGGCGGCGTAGTCGGCCAGGGCCCGGAGCCCGTTGTCGACCAGGGTCCCGATCGTCGTCCCGGCCTCGACGGTCGTTACGGGCGTGCCGGCCATCCCGCTGCGCGGCGTCGAGTCCAGGGCCGGCCGGTGGCTCATCGCGGTCGTGGCGGTCATCCGGATCACTCCGATCGTCGGTGCCGGTCGCGTCGACCGGCCACACCCTGATCGTCGCCGTCGCGCCCCGGTCCGCGCCGGTGGCAAGCGGCCCGAACCGCCCGGGCCTTACGCCCCTGATCGACGCGCTACGCGAGGACATGAGGCGGCACCACGGCTGGGCGTTGGTCGACAGCCGCACCGGCGGCAGCGACGTCGGTGTCGGATCACGCCAGCCGGCGATCGCCGGGCCCGGTCCCGCGCTTGGCGGGAGGGAGAAGACGACTCCCGCACCCTCCCGCCCCCGCGACTCACGACCCGCGGTACGCGTCCCCGGCCGGGGTCAGGACGCCGTCCTCGCGATACAGCCCGAGTGCCGCCGCCTCCCCCGACGCGGGCAGCGCGAACAACGCGTAGCGCTCCACGTACGGGGCCGCCCGCAGCCGGGCGGTGGCCTCGCGGACGAACTCGGTCAACTGCCCGGCGCTCGGGTAGCGCGGATGACCGGTGAAGTTGGTCAGGCTGAACTCGGTCACCCACACGGGCAGTCCGTAGCGCTCGTGCACCGCCCGCACGTAGTCCATCAGGTGCTGCGGGGCGGCGGGGCCGAAGTCCGAGCCGTACCAGTGCAGGGCGATGAAGTCCACCCGCAGGCCGCGCTGACGTGCCCCGCTCAGGAAGCGGTCCAGCCATCCGCCGGGGACGTCGCCGCCGAAGGCGACGGCGGGGCTGCCCAGGCGCATGCCGGTCCGTTCGAGCCGCGGCCACAACGTCAGCGCCTGCTCGACACTCATGTTCGCCTGCTGCGGCAGGTCGGGCTCGTTGAAACCGAGCAGCGTGGTGCCCGAACGCCGCGCACTGTCGAGTTCGCCGTCGTTGACCGCGCCGGCTCCCCAGATCATCGGTACGAACTCCGCCTGCGCCGGGACGTCGTCCGGGTTCGCGGACCAGTCGTAGTACCAGCCGGCCCCCACCGCGTGGACGCCGTCGGCGACCCCGGGGAAGGCCCACGTGCTCACGCCCTTCTTCCCCGCCCCGCCCGCCGGACGCGGTGCGCCCGGCACGCTCCACCGCTGGGTCGGGCTGCCGGTGCAGGTCCACAACCGCAGGTGCGTGCCGTCGGCGTCGCCGGGGGCGTCGAGGCACTTGCCGGAGCCGGTGTTGACCAGTTGCCCGTCGGTGAACCGCCACTGTTGCGCGCCGGTGCCGTTGCAGTCGAACAACTGGATGCGCGTGCCGTCCGCCCGGCCGCCGCCGGCCACGTCGAGGCACTTCCCCAGCGCCCGCACCGGTCCCGAACCGTCGTGCAACCAGTCCTGGGCGACCGTGCCGTTGCAGTCCGCGACCTGGATCGGCGTGCCGTTGGCGGTCTGCGTCCACGCCACGTCGACGCATCTGCCGCCGGCGCCGACGATGGTCGGGTGGGAACTGGCCCGCGCGGTGGGCACCACCGCCAGACCCGCGACGAGCACGGCCCCGACCGCACCGAGGACCACCACGGCGCGCACCGCCCGGTGCGCGCCGCACCGCTGCCACATCTGCATTCGACCCCTCCACCACTCGCCGGACCCGCCCTACGACAGGCGGGACTGCGCCTACCACGGTCGGGGACGGCCTTCGGTTCACCGATCACGCGATCCGATCGGACCGCGACGCCGACAGGTGACCATGCCCAACGCCCCGAGCGGTCGCCGGACGGTCGCTACAGCCAGTCGTGTTCGCGGGCGTACCGGGCCGCGTCGTGGCGGGTCCGGGTCTGGGTCTTGCGCATGGCGTTGGAGAGGTAGTTGCGCACGGTGCCCGGGGCGAGGTGCAGTCGGGTGGCGATGTCGGCGACCGAGTAGCCCTCCCCGGTGACCCGCAGCACGTCGATCTCACGGTCGGTCAGCGGGCAGTCCTCGGTGACGGCGAGCGCGGACACGTCCGGGTCGATCCAGCGTCTGCCCGCGTGCAGGGTGGCGATGACCGAGGTGATGTGGGCCGGCTCGGCGGACTTGCTGACGAAGCCCTGCACGCCGAGCCGTAACGCCTTGCGCAGCACGCCGGGCCGGGCGTGCCGGGTCAGCATGAGGATCACCTGATCGGGCCGTACGCGGCGGATCTCCGCGACCGCCTCCAGGCCGTCCACGCCCGGCATCTCCAGGTCGATGACCAGCACGTCGGGCCGGTGTCGCAGGGTCGCGGCGATCGCCGTCCCGCCGTCGGTGGCCTCGGCGAGCACGGTGATGTCGCCCTCCATCGGCAGCAGCGTGGCCAGGGCGGTACGCAGCAGCACCTCGTCGTCGGCGAGCACGATGCTCGTCATCGGCCGTCCTCCCTCGCCACCGTGCGGGCCGCGTCGGCGCGGGCGGGTGCGAAGACCGCAGCCGTCCGGAACCGCCCGTCGCGCTGTTCCACGGACAACTCGCCGCCGTCGTCCACGACCCGTTGCCGCAACGCCGCCAGGCCGCGCAGCTCGGGAAGCCCGGTGGCGGTGACGCCGTCGTTGACGATCGTGATACCGGTCTCGACGAGCGTGATCTGCACCTGGGCGGCCTGCGCGTGGCGCAGGATGTTGGTGGTGGTCTCCCGCAGCACCTGGCCGAGCAGTTCGCTGACGCGGGTGTCGACCTCGGCCTCCCGGGTCACCCGGACCCGGATGCCGGCGGCCTCGAACAGGTTCTTCGCGTTCTCGATCTCCGCGGTGAGGTTGAGCCGCCGCTGGGCGTACGCGAGTTCCTTGGTCTGCGCGATGGTGTCGCTGACCAGCGCGTACGTCTCCCGCAGCTCGTTGGCCACCCGTGCGGTGTCGCGGTCCAGCAGCCGCTGCGCCAGGGCGATCTTGAGCTTGACCACGTGCAGGGTGTGGCCCTGGATGTCGTGCAGGTCGCCGGCGAACCGGGCCCGTTCCCGGACCACGGCCAGCTCCGCCTCGCGTTCCCGGGTCTGTTCGAGCTCCCGGATGAGGTCGTAGAACCGCTCCCCCACCACCGTCAGGACCGTCACGACGACGGTGAGGACGGTCGGCACGAGGACGTAGCGCACCAGGACGTCGCCCGGGTCGTCCCGCTGCACCAGCAGCCGCATCGCGCCGACCACGGCGACGAAGGAGAACAGCCCGGCCATCACCAGGGCGCGGCGCCGCCGCACCTGGCGCAGCGCGAGCGAACCCACGGCGCAGATCCCCCAGTACGCGTTGGGACTGCCGCTCACCAGCACGCCCAGTGGCCATACCGGTGCCGCGACGACCGCGCAGGGCAGCGCGAAC
The DNA here is from genome assembly GCF_003027925.1 of Micromonospora sp. RP3T. Classification (GTDB taxonomy): domain Bacteria; phylum Actinomycetota; class Actinomycetes; order Mycobacteriales; family Micromonosporaceae; genus Micromonospora. The sequence goes on along the minus strand of NZ_PYPS01000002.1, from coordinate 62,936 downwards.
CGGTCGAGGTCGCCGGCCGTCCACCGCTCGAAGGCCACCAGGGCCGCCACCGCCCCGGGCGCCAGGACGGCGACGTGCCACCAGGTACGCGCGTCGGTGTAGACCAGCACCACGGCGGCGAACACCACCGGCGGCAGTGAGGCGGCGAGGTTGAGCCGGCGCAGCCTCTTCTGCGTCGAAGCGGTGAAGCGGGGCGTCGGTGCGGTCACCACCCCAGTATCCGACGATCATCGGCCGCGACCAGTGACACCACGTCACACGCGGTCATGACACCGCGCCACTGCCACGCCGGGCACACCCGCGCTGTCATGGGTGCATGTCCACCACACCCGTCATCGAAGTCGACCGGCTGAACCTCACCTACGGTGACTTCCACGCCGTCAAGGACCTCTCCTTCGCGGTACGCCCCGGGGAGCTCTACGCGCTGCTGGGCACCAACGGGGCCGGCAAGACCTCGACGCTGGAGGTCGTCGAGGGGCACCGGAGGCAGACCTCGGGCACCGTACTCGTCTTCGGGCATCGTCCCGACGACCGGCGGACGGTACGTCCCCGCACGGGGGTGATGCTCCAGGAGAGCGGCTTCTCCCCCGACCTCACGGTCCGCGAGTCCGTCGGTCTGATCGGACGGCTCAGCGGGCGCCACGACGACGTCGACCGGGTGCTCGACCTGGTCGACCTCACCGACCGGGCCGGCCGGAAGGTGGCTCAACTGTCCGGCGGCGAGAAGCGGCGGTTGGACTTCGCCACCGCGGTCTACGGCACCCCGGAGCTGATCATCCTGGACGAGCCGACCACCGGCCTGGACATCCAGTCCCGCGACGCCGTCTGGGCGACTGTCGACCGGCTGCGCGAGAACGGCACCACCATCGTGCTGACCACGCACTACCTGGAGGAGGCGCAGCAGCGCGCCGACCGGATCGGGCTGATGCACCAGGGCGTCCTGCACCGCGAGGGCACCGTCTCCGAGCTGACCCGCAGCCTGCCAGCCGTGATCCGCTTCTCCCTCGCGGAACCGGCGCCGACGCTGCCGGCGCAGGCCGCCGTCGACGCCGACGGGAACGTCGTGATCGAGACCTTCGCCCTGCAGAAGGACCTGCACGCCCTGCTCGGATGGGCCCAGGACCACGCGGTGGAGCTGCGCGACCTGCACGCCGGATCGACCCGGCTCGACGACGTCTTCCGCGCCGTCACCCGCTGAACCTCTTCTTCGAACCGGAGCATCCCATGTTGTCCATCGCGTCCAGCGAGCTGATCCAGATCTTCCGGAACCGGCTGGTGCTGATCACCAGCCTGGTCATCCCGGTCGTGGTCTGCGCCGTCTTCGTCCGCCAGCACGAGCTCTTCGCCGAGATCGGCAGCCTCGGCTACATCGCGGCGATCGTGCTGTTCACCGTGGCCGCGTTCGGGCTCTACGCCACCGCCGTCACCACGTTGGCCTCCCGACGCCAGAACCTCTTCCTGAAGCGACTGCGCTCCACCGCTGTCGCCGACTCCACCATCCTGGCCGGCCTGCTGCTGCCGCCCACCACGATCGCGGTGGTGCAGGTGGCCGCGATCCTGACCGCGCTGGCCGTCGTCGCCGGCGGGCCGGCCAACGCCGCCCTGCTGGTGCTGGCGGTCCTGGCGACCCTGGCCATGATGATCGGCCTGGCCCTGGCCACCGCCGGGCTGACCAACTCTCCCGAGCACGCCCAGGTCACCACCCTGCCGGTCACCCTCGGCGTGATCGCCGTGGCCACCTGGGTGGGCATCAGCGGCACCGAGAGCCTCGCCTGGCTCAAGCGGCTGCTGCCCGGCGGCGCCGCCACCGAGCTGACCAGGAACGCCTGGAACGGCGGCGTGGCCGTGACCGACTCCCTGCTCCTGCTCGCACCCACCCTGGGCTGGGTCGTCGTCGCCGTCGCCCTGGCCACCCGACTCTTCCGCTGGGAGCCCCGCCGATGACCACCGAGCGCCGGCCCGACCCACCGACCCTGGTGGAGGATCTCCTGCTGCTGCTGTTCCAGCCCGGGTCCGGGACCATCGCGGGCGAGAACACGCTCTTCTACGTGCTCGGCGGCGCCGTCCTCGCGGACCTCGCCCTCGGCGACCACCTGGCCACGGAGTCCCGGGGCCGGATCAGGAGCGTGGCGGGTCACCCACCGTCGGACGACCTCCTGCGTCCGGCGTGGGACTACCTCTCCGCGAAGCCGAGGGGCGCGCAGACCGCCCTCGCGGCGATCGGCCCCCCACTGCGCGAGCCGGTGCTGGACAGGCTGATCGCGCGCGGCCACCTCGACCGGAGGCCGCACAAGGTCCTCGGCCTGTTCCGCACGACGGCCCTCCGGGAGGGTGCGACCGGACGTCGGGCGCGTCTGCTCGCCGACGTCCGGCAGGCCCTCTCGGCGGACACGCCGCCACCGGCCCGGATCGCCGCGCTCGCGGCGCTGCTCTCGGCGAGCGGAACTCTCCCGCGGTTCCACCGCGAGATCCCGTGGACGTCGTCGGTGATCACGCGGGCCAAGGAACTGGAACGAGGCGACTGGGGAGCCGACGCCGCGGCGCAGGCCGTGACCCGTACCGTGACGGCCACGGTCGTCAACAGCGTCATCGTGGCCATCACCGTGCTTCCGCGCGGCTGAGGCGACCGTGCCGGCATGGCGCGGGTCCTGCGGCGGGGTGGGCCCCAGGCCGAGCGACGGACCGGGCGCGAGCCGCCGCCCCGGTCAGCCGGCCGAGTGGGCGTACCGGGCCGCCCGCTCGGCCAGCCACAGCCACCGCCGAGCCGGTGGCCGTCGGGTCGTCCAGCAGCGCCGCGCCGTCCCGGAACGCCTCGGCCTCCGCCGACCCGCCGAAGCGGGGGGCCACCTCGTCGCGCCAGAAATCGGCCCAGGCCAGCCCGGGATCCCAGGAGAACCGGGCGTACGCCAGATAGCTGATCTCGTTGGTCGGGTGGTACGCGGACGGCTCCTGGTCAAGCTGCACGTGGGCAGCCGCGCCGAGGCCGTCGCCCCGGCCCGCGACCACGGGATGGGCACGCCGAGCACGGCTGAGACGGTCCCGGTGGCCGACCGACGCCTCTGACTCCCGGCACCAACACGACCAGCATCAGTCTCCCTCGCTGGCTTTCTACTGCCCGGGGGTGACGTCGTCGAGCAGGAGCAGCAGCGTGTTCGCCAGGGCGGCGGCGGTGCCCGGGCGTTCGTCCACCAGCAGTCGCGCCCGGCGCAGGCTGGCCCGGATGCGGCGCATGCTGCGTTGCATCGCCGCACCGGCGAACGTGCCCCGCATCAGCTCGCGGCCGAACAGGTATTCCGCCTCGTCGATCAGATCCTGCGCGTACGCGGCCAAGCCGTCGGCCCGGGGGAAGGGCCGCTCCCAGAGCAGTCGACCGGCGTTGACGAGCGCATGCACCACCCGCTCGGTCAGATACCAGGAGGGAGCGTCCGGTGTGGGCGCCAGCCCGGGGAAGGCGCCACCGACGTGGTCCCACAGCCCTCGGTGCCGACCGTCGGGGACGCGGCGCAGCAGCAGGTGCTCCCACACCTCGTCAGCCAACTCGAGCAGCTCACTGCGCCGCCGAGCGTTGCTCAGCAGGCCGGCGACGGTGATCGCGAGCCGGAGCAGGACGGTGGAGAACTCGTTCACGTTCCACGTCATGATCGGCGTGGACGTGCCGTCGTTGAGCACGACCCGCTTGCCCGGCGCATGCACGAGCAACGCCAACTCGCCGGGCGACGCGCGTCGGGTGACGCGTGCCCGCTGCGCCAGTTCCACGAGCACCGCAGCGATACGCCCGAGCTCCTCGTCGCCGCCGCGGCCGACGGCGAGCAGTCCCTTGACCGCCAACGACGTCGCCTGGAGGGTGTAGTAGTCGGCGCGGTCGCCGTCGGTCGTGCGCCACGGGATGTCCTCGATGGGCCAGCGCCGCCGGTTGCCGAAGGTCGCCACCGTCGCCCAGTAGGTCCGGGTCAGTTCCCAGCGCAGTTGCAGCGCCCGCGACAGCCGTTGTTGCTCCTCGTTGAGCAGGCCGAGCAGGCGGGTCCGCTCGGAGTTGAGGTCTTCGATGGCGTCCATCGCGATGACCGTGAAGTAGAGGTGAGGGGCGTTCTCCGCCGAGCCCTCACGTTGCCTGCCGATCGGCTCGCTGGTCGGGACCTCCTCGGCCCCAGCGATGGTGCCCCACGACCAGCCGCACTCGAAGAGCATCTCGCTGTTGCCCAGGTCCGCGGTGGGCCGCACCGGCCCGACCACCACGCCGCGCAGGCTGGCCATGGTGTCCCACAACTGCTCGCGCAGCGCCGCCACGAGTTCGCGGCGCGGCAACTCGTCCTGGTTGACCATGTCGCACAGCCGGCGGCCGTAGTCGTCGGTGGATGTGAAAACGACGGTGCTGAAGCTGCGCAACAGGCCCACCATGGCGGCGGTGAGCCGGATGCTGGCCATCGCCTCCAGGTCGTCCAGTTGCTCGAGCAGTTCCCGTCGTCGGGTGGCCCCGCGGTAGACCTTGACGAAACCGATGGTCGCCAACGTGAGCGTGACGGAGACGGCGAACGAGTCGACGATGTCGAGGGACCGTTGCTCCTCGGTAAGCTCCGGGCCGGCCTCACTCGGGTTGAGGTAGCTGCCGCCGCTGAAGATGGGCGTGCCGTCCTCGGCGGTGTACCGCCCGAAGTAGTCGACCATGACGCCGACCAGCCGGCGGGGAATCTCGATCGCACCGCCGATCCGGCTGAGGGCCTCGATCACCTCGTCGTCGGTGCGGTCCGGGTCGTCGAGCGACAGCACGGGAACCTTGGTCGCAGGCAGGAGCAGGACCAGTAGTTGCTCGGCGTCGCTGATGGAGTTGCTACCGCTGCGCCCGCCCCAGTGCCACTCACCGCTGTCCCAACAACTGCGCACCGCGGCCCGCCAGATGTCGAGGATCTCCTGACGCGGCTGTATCCGCATGATCCACCGCCGTCCACATCTAGTCACCGACTCGGAACCGCTGGAGTGGTTCCATCCTGGTTTTGTCTGGTTGAGCCCGAGCGCCCGGCGGGCCACCGCGTGCGGCACGGCGTACTCGTTCCTCTGGACAGTGACGAAGCCGGCCACCGTCACCTCGCCTCCTTGGCCCACAGGACCCGCGCGGCGCCCTCACCGCCCATTTTGCGTCGGAGTTGATGGTTGCCCGCAAGGGGCGGCACCGCACCGCGGCGGCGTGGCCGCTGATCAGCGGGCGTCACCCGGCCGGCCGGGTGACGAAGTGGCCGTCGCGTCCTCGATCCTTGGCTGACTTGCCCGTCTCGAAGGAGCAGCGCGGCGGCCGTCTCTCGTCCGGCACGGCACCTCCGTCGCGCGGCAGGGCGGCAGGGCGGCAGGCGCGCCCTGGCACGGTCTCCAACTCTCGTAATCCCAGCTCTTGTGCTGAGCGAACGTTTGTGCAACTGTCTTCAGCCAGTGAACAAACGATTGCGCAGAAGGGTGGTCCGGTGCGGATCGCGGTGCTGGCGACCGGGGGAACGATCGCGTCCCGCCGAGAACCCGACGGGACCCTGGCGGTGGCCGACTCCGTCGCCGAACTGCTCGCTCACGTCCCGGACCTGGCCGGGATCGACATCCGCGGCTTCGACCTGTCCTGCCGGCCGAGCTTCACCCTGACTCTCGACGACATGCTCGACACGGTCCGTGCCGTACGCACGAAGCTCGCCGAGGGCTTCGCGGGCGTGGTGGTCACCCACGGCACCGACACGCTGGAGGAGGCCGCCTACCTGACCAGTCAGTTGACCGGCCGGGACGCGCGGGTGGCGTTGACCGGCGCGCAGCGCGGGGCCGACGAGCCGGACTCCGACGCCGGGCGCAACCTGATGGATGCGATCCGGGTGGTCACCGCCGCCGAGCCGGTCGGCGTGGCGATCGTCCTCGGCGGCGTGGCCTGCGCCGCGGTGGAGGGCCGCAAGGTGCACACCTCCGCGGTCTCCGCCTTCTCCGGTGGCTCCGCGGGCGCGCTGGCGCTGGTGGACCACGACGGGGTGCTGCGGTTGTCGGCCTCGGCCCGCGGCGGTCACTACGCCGACCGACCGGTACCCGACCGGCTGCCCCGGGTGGACCTGGTCAAGCTGGTGGCGGGTGCGGACGACACCCACCTGCGAGCGTCGCTGCGGGCCGGGGCCGAGGGCCTGGTCGTCGAGGCGTTCGGGGCGGGCAACGCGCCACAGTCCGTGGCCGAGGCCGTTCGCGACGCGGACAAGCGGGGCGTACCCGTGGTCATCACCAGCCGGACCGGCGCGGGCCGGGTCCGCCCCATCTACTCCGGGGGCGGCGCGGACCTTGCCCAGGCCGGCGCGCTCTTCGCCGGGGACCTCACCGGCAGCCAGGCGCGGGTGGCCCTGGCGCTCGCCCTGGCCATCGACGGACCCGACGCGGTGCCGGCGGCACTGCGGAACCTGGTGGAAGGACGCCGACCGTGAAGACCGAAGCCATGATGATCAACGAGTACGGCGGCCCGGACGTGCTCACCCTCGCCGAGCCGGAACTGCCCGCGCCCGGCCCGGACGAGGTCCGGCTGCGCGTGCTCGCCGTCGCCGTCAACCACCTCGACGCCGACCTGCGCAGCGGCGTGTCCCGGATGGGCCTCCGGCTGCCGCACGTCCTCGGCCGGGAGGTCGTGGGCGTGGTGGAGGCGGTCGGCGACGACGTGGTCGACCGTCGCCCCGGCGACCGCGTCCTGGCGTTGCCGAACACCCCGTGCGGCAGGTGCGTGCGATGCCTGGCCGGACGGGCGAATCTCTGCCCCCGGGCGGACATGCCGGGCATCACCCGGTGGGGCGGCTACGCGCGGCACGCGGTCGTGTCCGGCCGGGGTCTGCTGGACATCGGCGATCTCGATCCGGCGGTGGCCGCGGCGACACCCATCTCCTTCGGCACGGCCTGGCGCACGCTGTACTCGATCGGGCGGCTGGCGCCCGGTGAGTGGGTCCTGGCCCCCGGCGCCGCGGGCGGGCTGGGCCACGCGGTGGTACAACTCGCCAAGCTCGGCGGCGCCCACGTGGTCGGGCTGGTCGGTGACCCGGCCAAGGCCGAGTTCGTCTCCTCCCTCGGCGCCGACGCGGTGCTGAGCACCAGGGACGACGACTGGCCGCAGCGCGCCCGCGCGGCGACCGGGGGCGCCGGCTTCGACGTCGTGGTGGAACACATCGGCGGAACGGTGTTCGAAGCGGCCCTCGGCACCCTCGCGCCGGGCGGCCGGATGATCATCGGCGGGGGCCACGCCGGCGAACACCCCCGCCTCGACGTGATCGAGACGTTCCGCAACGAGTTCGAGCTTCGCGGGTCCCGCAGCCAGCGCCCGGACGAGATCGCCCGGGTGCTGGACCTGGTCGCGTCGGGACGGCTCAGCCCGCGCATCGACGCGGTCCTCCCCCTGGCCGAGGCCGCCCGGGCGCACCGGGCGATGGCGGACCGCCGGGTGCTCGGCAAGCAGGTGATCACCCCATGACCAGCCGCGGCGTCCGCCCCGCCGGCCCGAACGCCATGGTTTCCGACGACGACGTGCTGTCCCCGTTGGTGGCGGTCGGGGTCGCCGCCGCCGACGCGTTACTGGCCACGATCCCCGGGCAGCGACAGGTCCGGTCGGTGGCGGCCCGGCTGACCGGGAACGCGGTGGCCGCGCGGGGCCACCTGCCGGCCGGCCTCGCTCCGCCGGGCCACCGGGCCGGACGGTGCACCCTGCTGGCGACGGCGGGGGCGACGGACACGCCGGAACGGGCCGCGGCGGCGACCGCGGCGGCGATCACCACCACCCAGTGCGACGAAGGGCTGCGGGAGTCCCGCGGACACCCGGGCCTGCACGCGTACGCCGCCGGCCTGGCCGCGGCCGAGAACGCCGACGGTGACCTCCGAACGCTGCTGCGGGCCCTGGCCGTCGGCTGGGAGGTGGGCGCCCGCCTGGGCCTGCTCCTGGGGCCGCCACGCACCGGCGTGCACCCGCACGGCGGCTGGGGCACGGCTGCCGCCGCCGCGGCCGCCGGGGTGGCGGCCGGCCTGGACACCGCCGGCCTGACCGACGCGGTGAACCTGGCGCTGACCGTCGCGCTGGCCGGTCCGGACGACTCGACCCGACGCGGATCGTCCGCCCACCACCTGCTGCCCGCCCTCGGCGCCGCCACCGGCCTGACCGTCGCGTACCTGGTGCGCGACGGGTTCCCGGCCACCGGCCCGGCGGTGGCGCACTTCCGCCGGACCGCCCACCTCGGCCCGTCCACCCCGGCCGCGGTCGACGCCGCGCTGACCACCCGCCCGCTGCTGCCGGACGCCTACTTCAAGCCGGTCGGCGTGTGCGCGCACGCCCTGACGAGTTGGACGGCGGCGAGATCACTGGCCCGGGACGTCGCCGGTGTCGACGTCGCCTCGGTCACCGTGCACACCTACGCCGGCGCGGCGCTGCTCGACGAGCGGTTCCCCGGCAGCCGGCTGGCCCGGCAGTTCAGCATCCCGTGGGCGGTGGCCTGCGGGCTGCTGGGCCTGGACCCCGGCGCGGCGGACGGGCCCGGCGAGGCGCGGCGGCACACCGAGGCGGCCCGGATCGCCGAGCGGGTCGTGGTCCGCCACGACCCGGGCCTGGACGACGGCTACCCGCACGGCCGGCCGGCCGTGGTCGAGCTGCACGACCGGGCCGGCCGGCGGCACACCGCTCGGGCCCGGTTCCACCCGGGCGACCGGGAGACCCCGCTCTCCTCCGACGAACTGGCCGCCGTGAACGCCGGGTTGCTGCGCGCGGCCGGGTCGCCGGCCGGTGCGGCCGACGTGCTGCGCGCACTGGCGCAAGCGCCCGGCTCTCTCCCCCTGCGGCACCTCACCGCGCCGATGCGCGGCGAGGCGCCGTCCCCCACCGGCGGTCCGGGGGCCCACCCCGGCCGCGCCGGGCACCCCCGCAGAAAGGACACGGCGTCATGGTGATCAAGGTGGAACCCGGCACCGAGCGTGACTTCCTCGGCTACGGGGCGGACCCGCCCCGCGTCGAGTGGCCGCACGGCGCGCGCGTCGCGGTCAGCCTCTGCCTCAACTACGAGGAGGGCGCGGAGCACAGCCTGCTCGACGGCGACGACACCAACGAATGGGTGGGCGAGATCTCGTACACCCCGACCAGCGCGGCGCACCGCGACCTGTCCCAGGAGTCCGTGTACGAGTACGGCAGCCGGGCCGGCGCGTGGCGCCTGCTGCGACTGTTCGAGCGGATGGGCACGCCGGTCACGGTGTACGGCTGCGCCGAGGCGCTCGCCCGAAACACGCCCCTGACCAGGGCGTTCGTCGAGGCAGGGCACGAGATCTGCTCGCACGGGCTGCGGTGGCGGGAGCCGTCGGGGATGAGCGAGGAAGAGGAACGCGCGGAGATCCGGCGGGCGGTGGAGCTGATCGGCGAGCTGTGCGGCGAGCGACCCGTCGGCTGGTACTCCCGGTACGCGCCGTCGGACCGGACCCGACGGCTGCTCGTCGAGGAGGGCGGTTTCCGGTACGACTCCAACGCCTACAACGACGACCTGCCGTACTGGGTGGACGTGGCGGGCTCCCGGCACCTCGTCGTGCCGTACACCCACACGTACAACGACGGCCGGTTCGCGTTCAGCCCCGGCTACGCCAGCCCCGCCGACTTCTTCGAGAACTGCCGGCGCGGCATCGAGTACCTGTGGGAGGAGGGTGAGACCTCACCCAAGATGATCTCCATCGGCCTGCACGCGCGACTGATCGGCCAGGCCGGCCGCGCCTCGGCGCTGCGTGACCTGATCGCCTGGGCGCAGGAGCGGCCCGGCATCTGGTTCGCCCGCCGTCGGGACATCGCCGACTGGTGGTACGCCAACTACTCGCACCTGCCCACGCACGGGGGGCGGTGACCGTGCGCATCGAGATCGACGGCGTGGCCAAGGGCTACGCCCGCGCCGACGGCTCCCGCCTGTCGGTGGTCGGCGACCTGAGCACCGCCGTGGAGGCGGAGGAGTTCGTCTGCGTCATCGGGCCGAGCGGGTGCGGCAAGTCGACCCTGCTGGGTCTGCTGGGCGGGCTGCGCCGGCCGGACAGCGGGGAGATCCGGTTCGTCGGGGAGCGCACCGCCGACGGTCCTCTCACCTCGATCGTCTGGCAGGACTACGCGCTGATCCCCTGGCGATCCATCGTCGACAACGTCGCGTTCGGGCTGGAGCTGCGCGGGGTGTCGGCCCGGCGCCGCCGGGACATCGCCCGGGAGCACCTGGCGATGATGGGCATCGAGGCGTTCGCCGACGCCAAGCCGCACGAGCTGTCCGGTGGCATGCGCCAGCGGGCCGGCATCGCCCGGGCGCTGGCCAGCGACCCCGAGGTGCTGCTGATGGACGAGCCGTTCGCGGCCGTCGACGCGCAGACCCGGACGCTGCTGCAGGACGAACTGCTCCAGGTGTGGTCCCGCAACCGCAAGACGGTCCTGTTCATCACGCACAGCATCGAGGAGGCGCTGCTGCTGGCGGACCGGATCATCGTGCTCGGCCCGCGACCCACCCGGGTGGTGGAGGAGATCCGGGTGCCGTTCCCGCGGCCCCGGGACCGGGACGTCGAACTGGACCCGCGCTTCACCGAGCTGAAGCGCCACCTGTGGGCGCAGCTACGGGACGCCACCCTGGCTGCCGAGTGGGCCGAAGCGAAGGGGGAACGATGAGCGAGAGCAGCGTGCCGACCCGGGAGCGGGCGTCCGGACAGCCCACGCCGCCGGTGGTCCGGTACGCCGTGGACCCGCGGGCGGAACGCCCGCCGGGTCGGTTGTTCCGGCTGCTCAGCAGCGGCGCGGGCAGCATCGTCCCGGTGGCCCTGGTGCTGCTGTTGTGGCAGGCGGGCAGCATGGCCGGGCTGATCGACAAGACGTTCTTCCCGGCGCCGTCGGAGTGCGTCCAGGCCCTGGTCGGGCTCTTCTCCTCCGGTGAGCTGCTGCCGAACGTCGGCATCACGGCACGCCGGATCCTGCTCGGGTTCCTGCTCGGCGTGATCCCGGCGACCCTGTTGGGCATCGCGATGGGGCGGTCCCGCTGGATCCGGGTGCTCGTCGACCCGCTGATCGCCATCACGTACCCGATCCCGGTGGTGGCCATCCTGCCGCTGCTGCTGGTCATCTTCGGCACCGGCGGTCGGCCGATCGTCGTGCTCGCCGGCATCATCTCGTTCTTCCCGGCCGTGGTGAACGCGATGTCCGGGGTGCTCCAGGTCGACGAGCGGCTCATCCTGATGGCCCGCAACCTGGGCGCCGGCCGGCAGCAGATCCTGTGGAAGATCGTGTTGCCCGCCGCGCTGCCGTCCATCTTCGCCGGTATCCGGCTCGCCGCCGGACTGGCCCTGCTGGGCACGATCGCCGGCGAGTTCCTCGCCGCCAGTGACGGCGTCGGCTCGATGACCTGGCGGTACTGGCAGATCTATCAGATCGACAACATGTACGCCACGCTCGCGGTCATCGCGGCGATGGGCTTCCTGCTCACCACCGTGACGTTGCGGGTGCAGCGGCGCTTCTTCGGCTGGACGGAGGGTCAGAAATGAGAATCACGAAGACGGGTGTGGTCGCCGGGGTGCTGGGCGTCTCGCTGTTGTTCGGCACCGCCGCGTGCGGTGGCGACCAGGCGGAGTCGGCCGGTTCCGGCGGGACCGACAAGGTGACGGTGAACTCGCTGGAGATCCTGTCGTTGGCGCCGATGATGGTGGCCGACGCGAAGGGTTTCTTCGGCAAGCACGACGTCGAGGTGGAGTTCAGCAACGCCGACATCTACTCCCGGTTGGCGGTGCAGGGGCAGGGCAAGCTGGACGTGAACATCCCGGGCACCGGCGGCGCGCTGTTCAACGCGGTCAACCAGGGGCTGCGGGTGCGGGTGGTCGCCGACCGCCAGCAGTACCGGTGCGCCTCGGACAACCTGCTGCTGGCCCGGACCGCCGCGTACGACGGCGGGCTCAAGGGCGTCGCCGACCTCAAGGGCAAGAAGGTGGCCATCCTGGCCAAGGGGTCGAGCACCGAGTACTGGCTGGACCGGGCGCTGGGGCAGGTCGGGTTGAAGCAGTCGGACCTCGGTCAGGTCGTGACGTTGAGCTACCCGGACACCGCCAACGCGCTCAAGAGCGGCGCGATCGACGCCGGCTTCCTGGTGGAACCGCTGGCGTACCAGCTCATCAGCGACGGGCAGGCCAAGCGGGTGCTGGCCATGAACGAGGTGGCGCCCAACCAGGAGCAGGGCCTGATCACCATGTCCCAGGACTTCATCGGCAAGCGGCCCGAGGTCGCGGCCCGGTGGATGGCCGGCTGGTTGGAGGGTGTCCGGTACTACCAGGACCCGGCCAACCGGGACGAGGTCGTCAAGATCATCGCTGAGCGGACCAAGGTCCCGGCGGAGACGATCGGCAAGCTCTACGGCACCGACCAGTGGCCGTACATGGACCCCAACGGGCGGGTGGACACCGCGACGGTGGTCGCCGAGGACGGCAAGTGGCTGCTCGACAACAAGATCATCGAGAAGCTGCCAGAGGTCTCCGAGTGGCACGACGGCTCGGTGGTCGACGCCGCCCTGAAGATCGTCGGCGAGGTGCCGGCGAACCGGGACTGTTCCGCCGTGCAGAAGCTGGAGTCCTGATGTACCCGCGCCCGAGCCGGCTGGCCACCGTCCTGCGCGACGGCGGGGTCGCCCTGGGCAGCCTCACCCTGCTCCAGGAGCCGGCGCTCGGCGAGATCCTCGGCGTGCTCGGGTACGACTTCCTGGTCATCGACACCGAGCACGCCGCCGCCGACGAGCAGAGTGTGCTGGCGATGGTGCGGGCGGCCGGCTCGGCGGGGACCACCCCGCTGGTCCGACTGCGCCGGATCGAGGAGAAGGACCTGCTGTGGTCGCTGGACAGCGGCGCCGGTGGGGTGGTGCTGCCGCTGGTGGAGACCGGATCGCAGGCCGCCGAGGCGGCCCGGCTGACCCGGTACCCGCCGGCCGGGGACCGGACGCTGTGCTCGGCAGCCCGCGCTGCCGGGCACGGCACCGCCCGGGGTGACTTCGACAGCTACCTGACCTGGGCGGCGGAGAACACCACCACCGTCGCCCTGGTCGAGACGCCCACCGGGCTGGCCAACCTGGACGACATCCTCGCCGCCGACCTGGACGTGTTGATGCTCGGCCGCGCCGACCTGTCGGTCAAGCTGGGTCTGGGCTACCAGCCGACCCACCCCGAGGTGGAGAAGCACGCGGTCGAGTTCGTCGACCGGGTGGTGGCCGCCGACCGGGTCGCCGGGATGCTGGCCTACTCCCCCGAGGAGGCCCGCCGGTGGATCGACCGGGGCGTCCGGTTCGTCGTGTACTCACAGCCGGAGATGCTGCTGTCCACCGCGTACCGGCAGGCACGCGAGCAGATCCTGGGCGGTGCGGCATGAGCCTGCTGGTGACCGGCGGGGCGAGTGGCATCGGCGCGGCCGTGGTCGCGGCCGCGCGCGGCCGGGGTGAGACGGTCCACGTCATCGACGTCAGCACCGGCGTGGACGCCGCCGACCCGGTGGCGGTGGGCGAGTTCGTCGACGCGGTCGGCGTCCCGGACCGGGTGGCCCACCTCGCCGGCGTGGTCAGTGCGGGTGGCGTCGAGGAGACCAGCCTCACCGAGTGGGAACGGACGCTGCGCAACAACCTCACCTCCGCCTTCGTGGTGAGCCAGGCGGTGGTGCCCCGGATGGCGGCCCGGGGCGGCGGGTCGCTGGTGCTGATGAGCAGCCTCAACGCCCGCGACGGCGGGACCCGGCTGTCCGGTGTCGCGTACGCGGCGGCGAAGGCCGGGGTGCTCGGCCTGATGCGGCACCTGGCCGTCGACTACGGACCGCGCGGAGTCCGGGTGAACGCCGTCGCGCCCGGCCCGGTGGCGACGCCCATGCACGACCGGCTCACCGCGGAACAGAAGTCGGCGCTTCGGGGGCGGATGCCGCTGGGCCGGGTCGCCTCGGCCGAGGAGATCGCCGCCATCGTGCTGTTCCTGCTCTCCGACTCCTGCGCCACGGTCACCGGGACGACGTTCGATGTGAACGGTGGCAGTCATCTCAGCTAGGTTGCCGGGGACCACCTCGACGTGCGCCACGGGAGGCACTGTGAACAAACGGGTGACGTTGCGGGATGTCGCCGACTTCACCGGTGTGCACGTCTCCACGGTCTCCCGCGTCCTGCGCGGCGACGACGTCCGGGTCAGCCCCGCCACGGCGGCCCGGATCGTCGACGCGGCGAAGGATCTCGGCTTCCACCGGGACCGGTGGGCGGCGAGCCTGCGCAGCGGCAAGACCGGGGTGATCGGGGTGCTGGTCCCCCGGATCACCGACATCGTGCTCGCCACCGTGTTCGAGGGCATCGACGCCGCCGCCGCGAGCGCCGGCTACCAGGCGGTCGTCAGCAGCTCGTGGGACGACGACGAGGCGCGGGCGGTACGGATCAAACGGTTCATCGGGGAACGGGTGGACGGGCTCATCATCGGTGACGCCCGGCGCACCGACCCCATGCTGGCCCGCCTCGCCGCCGACCGGGTGCCGTTCGTGCTGGTCAGTCGCGCGTCCCGCGGTCACCCCTCGGTGACCGGCCGGGACCGCCTCGGGGGTCGGCTGGCCGCGGACCACCTGATCGACGTCGGGTGCCGGCGGCTGGCCGTGGTCGCCGGCCCCGAGCACGCCAGCACCTCGGCCGACCGGGTCAGCGGCTTCCTCGCCGCGGCGAAGGCACGCGGTGTGCCGGTCGACCCGCGGTGGGTCGCCCCGTCCAGCTTCGACGTGGCCGGCGGGGCGGCGGCGATGTCCCGGCTGCTGGAGTCCGGGAGGCCGGACGGCGTCTTCGCCGTCAACGACTTCGCCGCCATCGGGGCGATGGGCACGCTGCGCGACCACGGCCTGCGGGTGGGTCGGCAGGTGGCGGTCGTCGGCTACAACGACATCGACGTGGACGCCCAACTGCTGGTGCCCCTCACCTCCATCCGTCAGCCGCTGCGCGACATGGGCGCGCAGGCGCTGCACACGATGTTGAACCTGCTGGCCTCGGGCGAGGCCCGATCGGCGCGCCTGGCACCCGAACTGATCGTGCGGGCCACCACCGGAGACTTCTCCCCCACCTCGTCGGCGGGATAGCGGCGGCGGGGTTCCCGGTCCACCGCTCGACCCACCCGGCTCTGTGGGGACAGCACCACGTCAGTCACCCTTACTTCATACGGCGAACGAATTAAACGGTCAAGTGGCCGAAAGGCTGATGCGGCGTACACCCGAAGCGCTTTGGCAGCGAAAACACCGCCGGTTCCGGGCGCGGGGCATGTCGGCGCGGCCTCGCGCGCCACACCCACGCGCCGCGTTTTGCTCGGCTACTTGTTTTCTTCTGGAAATTAAGAAAGTCCTTGCAAAGCATTGACGAGCCGCCGCGCCGCTCCCTAGCGTCTCCGGCGAAGGCCTTCCAGTGTGTACGGACCGCCGTGCTACCGGCACCCGTCCCACGCCGGTGCTCCCGGGCCTGCCGCCCCCTGGCGGCCCCACTCAGCGTCCACCCGCGACCCCCGCCGTCGGCGCAGCCGCGCCCGACGTCGTCGGCCGCTGCGCGGACCTCGCCGCACGAAAGGATCTGCATGCGCATCAAGGCGTTCCTGCTACCCACGGCGCTCGCCCTGGCCCTGTCCGGGACACCGGTCGTGGCCCACGCCGCACCCCCCACCGCCCGCCCGACCGACGCGGTCGACCTGGACGTGCTCTTCGTCAGCGCGCACCCCGACGACGAGGCCGGCAGCCTCGCCACCCTCGGCCAGTGGAAGGAGAAGTACGGCGCCAAGGCCGGCGTCGTCACCATCACCCGCGGCGAGGGCGGGGGCAACGCCGTCGGCCTGGAGGAGGGACCGCCGCTGGGCATCATCCGGGAGCGCGAGGAGCGCACCGCCATCGGCAAGGCCGGGGTGGAGAACCTCTACAACCTCGACCGCGTCGACTTCTGGTACACGGCCTCGGCGCCCCTGTCGGAACAGATCTGGGGCCACGACGAGACCCTGGGCCAGATCGTCCGGGTGATCCGGCAGACCCGGCCCGAGATCCTGATGACGATGAACCCGTCCCCCACCCCCGGCAACCACGGCAACCACCAGCAGGCCGCCCGGTTCGCCGCCGAGGCGTTCCACGCCGCCGCCGACCCCAGGGCCTTCCCCGAGCAGCTCACCCGGGAAGGGCTCACGCCGTTCCGGGCGGCCAAGCTGCTGCGTACCGGCGGCACCGGCACCTCGACGGCCGGGCCACTGTGCGCCTCCAGCTTCGTGCCGACCGTCCCCACCGACCAGGTGTTCGGCGTCTGGGAGGGCACTCGCGCCGCCGACGGCCGGACCTGGGCCGAGATCGAGGTCGACGCCCGCCGGGAGTACGTCACCCAGGGCTGGGCGGGCACCGCCGCCGCCCCCACCGACCCCGCCGCGATCCGCTGCGACTTCTACACCCTGGTCGACAGCCGCGTCCCGTACGACCCGTCGGACACCTCACCCGAGGCGATCCTGCGCGGATCGGTGCTGCCCCCGGCCGCCGGCGGACTGCCCCGCGGCACCGAGTTCCAGCTGACCGCCGACCGGTTCGACCTCGCCCCCGGGCAGCGCGTCACGGTCACCGCCCACGTACGGGCGCCCCGCAACCGGGCGCTGACCGCGCCCCGGGTCGCGCTGCGGCTGCCCGAGGGCTGGACCGCCACCGGCTCCGGCGCGCTCCGCGGCGCCGTACCGGCCGGCAAGGAGCGTACGGCCACCTTCACCGTGACCGTCCCGGCCGGCGCCGGCACCAACGCCCAGCACCTGCTCGGCGCGTCGCTCACCACCGGCCAGGGCGCCGGCCGGACCGACCGCGCCGTCCGGGTGGTCGCCGACGTGCGCGGCACCCTGGAGCCGCTGCCCGAGGTCGGGCTGTTCCGGAGCTGGGCCGGCGACAGCGGCTACCCGCAACTCGACACTCTGATCAAGCCGGTGCTGACCATCGGCTCGGGCAGGAGCCGGACCGTCCGGATCGACCTGCGCAACCAGGGCACGACGACGCAGAGCGGCACCGTCGCCCTCGGCCTGCCGGCCGGCTTCACAGCGGACGCGGCGACGAAGAGCTACCCCGGCCTGGCGCCGGGCGCCACCGGCGCGGTGACCTTCACCGTTACCAACAGTGACCCCACCCTGCCGACCGCCAACGAGGGCGGCGACGGCGGCGACTACGGCTTCACCATCACCACCACCAGCGGCACCGGCAGCACGGTGGAGACCGGCGCCCTGGAGATCGTGCCGACCAGCGTGGTCCCGCGCGCCGGGCAGAGCCACGCCGTCGACGGGGTGGCCGGCCCCGGCGAGTACCCGGGCGAGGAGCTGGACCTGTCCCGCATCTGGGAGGGACAGGCCACCACCGGACAGGACGCCTCGGCCACCGGGCGGATCGCCTGGACCGAGGACGCCCTCCTCGTCTTCGTGCAGGTCACCGATGACGTCCTCGGCAAGAAGGTGGTGCCCCAGGACTGCAAGCGGCAGCGACGCACCGACAGCGTCGAGATCATCGTCGACCCGAAGGGGAACTCGACGGACACTTCCACCGTGTTCAAGGCGGGCATCTTCCCGGTCACCGACGACCCCGCCAACGGCGACCCGCCGTGCTGGCAGCGGGACGCCGACAACCGGCAGGGACCGGGTGCCACGACCGCTCCCGGCATGACCGTGGTCAGTAAGGTCACCGCCCCGTACACCGGTTACACCATCGAGGCCCGCATCCCGTTCGCGGTGCTGCCCGACGCGATCGACCCGACGCACATGGGCTTCAACGTGCTGGTCTACGACTCGGACACCCAGGACCTCAGCTCCCAGTCCCGGCTCGGCTGGTCCACGTTCACCGGCGTCCGCGCCGACCCGTACCGGTACGGGCTGGTCACCCTGCCGGGTCTCACCCCGGCGGACCGGCAGCCCAGCGCCCCGGTCTTCCCCGACACCGCCGCGCGCAGCGTGCACAGCGCGCAGACCATCGCGCAGTCGGCGGTGGACGGCGTCGCGCCGGCCGCCGTGGCCCGGCTGCCCGAACGGGCGCTGCGACTGACCGGCCAACGACAGGTGGCCGGCGGCGTGCGGGTGACCGTCCGGGCCGACCGCGCCGGCACGGCCTACCTGCACACCTACGACGGCGACCGGTCGCTCGGTGAGCACACGGTGCGGCTCCGTCCCGGCCGCCCGGTCACCGTCCTGGTGCCGGTGACCGGTGGCACGCCCACCTCCGTCCTGGCCGCCTTCGAAAGCGGCGGTGCGGCACTCGCCCGCCAGGTCCCGTTGACCTGATCCGCGAGCCGGAACCCCCGCCGACCGGCGGGGGTTCCGGTCCCGGCCGCGACGCGAGGTGAGTTCCTCGCCTTGTCCGGCCCACCGGTGTTCCCGCATCCGGGTTCGCGCAGGCGGGCACCGGTCAGACGCCGACGCGGCGGGTCTCGTAGGCCCACATGACGATCTCGACGCGGTTGCGGGCGTTGAGCTTGCGCATCAGGGCGGCGATGTGGGTCTTGACGGTGCTGAGGCTGATCGCCAGCTCGTCGCCGATCTCGCTGTTGGTCCGCCCGCGAGCGGCAGCCAGCAGGACCTGTTCCTCGCGAGCGGTCAGCGCCTCGACCGGCTCGGGTGGCACCGGGCGCGGACGGCTGTTCGCGAAGGAGGACAGCAGCCTCGCGGTGATGTTCGGGGCGATCAGGGCGTCGCCACGTGCGGCGGCATGGACGGCCTGGGCGAGCATCTCGGCGCCGGCGTCCTTGAGGAGGAAGCCCCGGGCGCCTGCCTTCAACGCGCCGTAGACGTACTCGTCGAGGTCGAAGGTGGTGATGACGACGACGGGCAGCGGATCGACGACGTCGGCGCCGGCGAGCTGGCGGGTGGCTTCGATCCCGTCGACCTCGGGCATCCGGATGTCCAGCAGGCACACATCGGGACGCAGCGAACGGGCCAGGGCGATCGCCCGGCGGCCGTCGGCGGCCTCACCGACGACGGTGATGCCCGGCTGGGCGTCCAGGATCATGCACAGCCCGGCCCGGACGATGTCCTGGTCGTCGGCGACCAGCACCCGGATGGTCATGACGCCCGCCCTTTCCGAGGCAGCGAGGCGTCGACGCGCCAGCCGCCGTCCGGGTGAGGTCCCGCCCGGAGGGTGCCGCCGAGCAGGCTCGCCCGCTCGGCCATGCCGCGCAGCCCGTAGCCGGCGTGCGGGGAGCTGGTGGTGGTCGCCTCGCCGTCATCACGCACCCGCAGGTGCACCTGGTTGCGGGATGCCGTGACGTCGACGGTGACGCCGGTGGCGCCGGAGGCGTGGCGGGTCGCGTTGGTGACCGCCTCGGCGGCGATCAGGTAGAGCGCGGTGCCGACCGCCGGCTCGACGGTCTCGACGTCGCCGGAGACCCGCACGCGGACGCCCAGCACCTCGCCGCCGGGACGAGCGAGTCGTTCGACGTCCGCCACCCCTCGTCGGGGGACGAGGTCGGCGTCCGTTCCGTCGCGCAGCACCCCGACGAGCGCTCGCATCTCCCGGAGCGTCCGGGACGCCTCTTCCTCGATCGTGACCAGGGTGGCCAGCGCGCGCTGCGGATCCGCGGCGGACAGCGCGCGACCCGCCTGTGCCTGGACGGCGATGGCCAGGACGCGGTGGCCGACCGTGTCGTGCAGCTCGCGGGCGAGTTCGTTGCGCTGACGAAGCCGCACCTGCTCGATGTCGCGGTCATGGCTTCTGGCGCGGTAGCGCACCGCCGCGCCGAGCGCGGCCGAGAACAGGAAGAACCCGTAACCGGCGATCTTCTCCGCGGGTGAGGTCGGGTCCGCGACGAGGGTGACGGGTAGCCAGACGAGGATGATGCCGAGTCCGACGGCGGCCTCTCGACCTGCCCCCCAGCGCAGCAGGGCGTACGGCAGCACCAGCAGCCCCGCGATGCCCAGCAGACCGGTGACGTCGAGGACCGCGATCCTCGCGATGTCGAACGCGAGAACGGTTCCGAAGGCAACGGCGACCGCGGCCAGCGGCCGCGTGCGTCGCCAGAGCAGGCACGCCGCGACCACGACGCTGACGCCGACCAGCAGCGGCGCCCAGGCCCGGTCGTCGCGCAGCAGTATCTCGACGAGCGAGATCGCGACGAGAGCCGAGGACAGCGCCCAGTCCCGCCAGACCCGCACCGGCGGGCGCGCGGGGCGCGGTTCAGCCCAGATCCCAGCAACCATGCTTCCCCCTCGCGGACAACGTAGGGGGGCCGCCGCTCGGGCGAATCAGCCGAAAGTACGGCGGCTTTCCCGTGCCGGGGACCGGGACGGCGCGAGCCCACGAGCGGATGTGGCACCGGTCAGCGCTGCTCATAGTGAAGACGTCGGGTGAGCCGACCCGACTGACACCAGCACCCGGGAGAACCGATGATCAGAACCGACAGACCAGCCGGTGCGCTCCAGGAGCCGCACATCCCGGTCCAGGCGAAGCTCGCCGCGGCCTGGACCAGCTTCATGTTCCTCTACCTCTACGTCGACTACCTCGCCCTGTACAAGCCCGGCTTCATCGACGAGATCCGGGGCGGCGTCGTTCACGAGTTCGACACCGGCCCCACCTTCGTCGCCCTCGCGCTCACGCTCATGGCCGTCCCGATCCTCATGATCCTGCTCTCCACGGCACTCCCGGCCCGGGTCAACCGCATCGTCAACCTCATCGTGGCGACGCTCTACGTCCCCGTCTCGGTGTACAACGCGGACGGCGAGTCCTGGAGGTACTTCTCCTTCTACGGCCTGTCCATCGGGCTCGAGCTGCTGCTCCTGGCCTTCATCCTGCGCGCCGCGTGGCTCTGGCCGCGGGGGACTCGCGCCACCGCCGGCCGCGACCTCGCCGAGGCCCGGCTGTGACGCTGGAGGCAGGGCCGGTGCCGGGCGTCGGCGACAGCGCCTCATGGCCGTCGTCGAGGAACTCGAAGAACTCGTAGGGCGCGGCCCGGAGCACGAGCCCGGGGTCCACCACAGGCTGCGGCTGCACCCGTCGTACGACCCGGAAACAGGAACGGTGCGGGGCAAGTGTCGACCTTGCCACGCACCGTTGGTTCCGGTCCGTGTCCGAGGGGTGATCGGCACCGCCGCCCCACCACACCGACAGGGGACCGTCACGGCTCCTGCTACAGGTTGTTGATTCGGGCCAGCAGCTCTGCCTCGGTCAGGTTTTCCAGGACCGCGTCCTGCTTGCGGCCCAGGACCGCCAGCAGCTTCTCCTTCTCCAGCTTCCTGGCCGCCGCCGCCTTCGCCGCCTGGTCCTCCGCGAGGCGGACGGCGATGACGTGCTTGACGACCTCCAGCTTGGTCTCCAGGGTCGCCTTGGCCGGATCGGCCTCGGTGGCCACGAACGACTCGGTGTCGACGGCCTTGAGTTCGGCGTTGACGGCCTTGGCCACATCATCGAGGCTGAAGCCGGACTTGGCGGTCAGCGGAAGCTCCCACAGCTGTTCCGTGGTCAGCAGTCCCTTGGTCGACGGATAGCGGAACTTCTCCCGGGTGGCCTTCTCGAAAATGGTCACGGTGACCTCTCTGGAATATCGGAGCAGGGATCAGAACTGGATGCTGATGAGGCGGCGCCGTCCGCCGGTCATGGTCACCTTGGCGAGCGCCGAGCTACGGACGGTGGAGCTGAAGCCGAGGCCGGAAAGCTGGTCCGGAGCCGGTTCGCACCTGGTGCGGTCGCCGAGCACCTCGAACACCTTGCGGTGCGGCTGCAGGTCGCCGCGGAGGAACTCGTTGTAGATCCCCCGCGTCGGCTGGTCGTTCACGCACCCCTTCAGGATGAAGAAGTAGTGCCGGTTGCCGACCTCGTTGTCGTCGAAGTAGTTCGGCGAGTACATGATGGTGGACACCGGTACGAACTGTTCGGTGGTGATGCCCCACAACTCCTTGCCCGCACTGCCCGGCCGCACGTCCGCACCCGGTCGGAAGGCGGTGATCACCCCGCCGGTGACCGTCATCCGGCCCACGTCGACGGTCTCCTTGTGGCCGACCGCGCGCTCGTGGCGGTAATGCTCGATCTTCCCGTTGCTCTCGGTCTCGACCACGAAGCCGACCTGGGTGCTGTCCCGCTTGCGGTACTGGTTCACCTCGATCCGGTACGCACCGTCGGGGACCCGGTCGGTCCAGGTGACGTTCTCCACCGGTTCGCGGGAGAGTGTCCCGCCGGCGTTCATGTCGACATCCAGCTTGTTGCGCTTCTCCTGGTACCAGATGTGGTCACCGTTGGGTTCGTACACGTGCAGGTCGAGGTCGTCGTGGTTGAACCAGGACAGGCTCACGCGCAGCTTGCCGGATACGTTGCCGCCGGCCCGCTTGACCCTCTCCCTGATCGAGTCGGTGACGTTGCCGCCGTACGACCAGGCGAAGTCGTTGTCCCACTTGAACAACCGGGGTGCAGCCGGGTGCCGGCCGGTGGTGAGGCTGACCAAGTTCGGCTCGTGGGAGTTGGCGACCCACAGGTCGATGGTGGCGGCGCCGGGCAGGATGTCCTTCAGGAAGGAGACCACGGGGATCTCCTCCGGCTCGGCGTCGCGAAGCAGCGCACTCGACGATCGGGGGGTGGCCGCCCGCATGAGCAGCCCCTCGATGCCGTCCTTCATCCATTCCTGGGCGTCGTTGTCGACCCACAGCACGTTGGTGACCGACACGTCGGACAGCCGGGCGAAACGTCGCTGCAACGACTCCTCGACGCCCAGCTCGGCAATGGTCCTCATGGCGGCCTTGACCATGCCCGGGGTGATCAACGCCGTGGGGCGCTGGTAGTTCTGCGGCGCCACCTTCGCCTCGAACGACCGGACCGCCTGCTCCAGGTCGACGCCCGCGGAGAGATCCTGGACGAGCGTGCCGATCACGGTGTTGCGCAACCGGGCCGCCGGGTTCATGGCGTTGGCGTAGACGAAGGCACGCCGGTCGGGAGCCTGGGTCCACCGACTCTGCAGCGAGCGGAACTCGGTCAGCGCCCGACGATGCTCCGCGCCGCGGTAGAGGGCGTTGTCGTCGACAAGGTCGACGACGGTGTCCAGAGCATGCCGGGTCAGCTCGGTCAGGCCCCGGTGAAAGACCTGCGCCGCGGCGTCAAAGGCGCCCTGCGCCGCGCCGACGTCCTCGGTGCGGTGCCGCTCCGCCACCCGGCCGTGCAGGTGGTGCCAGACCTCGACCTGGCCGTCGCGCAGCGTCCGGGTGGTCTTCGTTCCGTACTGCGCCTGAGCGGACCGGAAGACGGTGGACAACGGCAGCGAACGAACGAACTCGTCCAGAGCGGCGGCGACCACGGAGAAGACCGGGTCGGAGGCCGACACCCCGGCCCAGACGGTACGGACCCGCCCGTCGTGGATCTCGACGACGTTGCCGAAGTGCTTGATGAAACCACGGCAGGTCGAGCAGTCGTACTCGGATCGCTCACGGAACCGCGGATTGGTGCCGGCGGGGAAGGAGTCGAGAAAGGTGAGCCAGAGTGAGTCCCGGTCGAGACCGTCGCCCACGACGTACAACTCGCCCTTGGACATCGTGGACAGACGCGACGTCACATCCGCCACGAACTGCTGGAAATCGCCCACCGTTCCATCCCCCTTGATCGCCGGTGATCCTACGGAGCGAACGCCGACCGGAGAAACGCGTATTCGGCCGTCCGCACGGTCGAGCAGGACGGTGATGAGGCGGCGGATCTCGTCGACGGTCAACGGGATCACGTCCGGATGCTCGGGCTCGTCGCGCGGGCTCGGTTGGCAGCGCAGATCGCGAGGATGGCGAGGCGACCAGCACCAGGTGATCAGGTGGAGCGTTTTCCGACGCGCTCGTCATACCCTTTCCGGGCGTCGAGAACTTCCTCGATGTGCTGCACTGACCAGTCGGTGAGCGCCTTCAACGGTCCTCGCAGGGTCTGGCCGAGCGGCGTCAGCTCGTACTCCACGCGGATCGGTACCTCCGGATACACCGTCCGCAGCAGCAGCCCGTCGCGTTCGAGGGTGCGCAGCGTCCGGGTGAGCATCTTCTCGCTGACTCCCGCGAGTTGCTGCCGTAGCTGCGTGAACCGGCATGCTCCATGTCTACCGAGCTCGCCCAGCACGAGAACGGCCCACTTGCTGCCGATCTGGTCGAGCACCTCACGCGACGGACACCCACGAGCGTAGGGATCCCACGAAGAAGTGGGCCCACTCACTTCCCGAGTCGGCGGCACACACCTCACCTCGATCCTTGCATCGGGGTGGCCACCTTACCCGCAAGTGCGTCCTTACCAAAGGAGAGTGACCAGGTCATCGTGGGTTCACGCCGCGGGAGTTCCGCGGCAGGAGGGAACGAACATCATGTCGATCGTCGTCACCGCAGCCTCCGGACAACTGGGCCGGCTCACCGTCGAGGCGCTGCTGTCCCGTGGAGTGCCCGCTTCCGAGGTCGTCGCGACCAGCCGTGACGTCACAAAGATCAAAGACCTCGTCGACCGCGGTGTCGTGGTCCGCCGGGCCGATTTCGCCGAGCCCGACAGCCTGCCCGCGGCTTTCCAGGGCGCAGACAAGCTTCTGCTGGTCTCCACCACGACCCCGAGCGAGCGCGTCGCCAACCACCGCCGCGCCATCGACGCCGCAGTCGCGGCGGGGGCATCGCTTGTCGCGTACACGAGCATGCTGCGCGCGGACACGTCCACCACCAGCCTCGCTCCCACCCACAGCGCCACGGAGAAGTACCTGCGCGAGCGGCTGCCCAGCGTGATGCTGCGTAATGGCTGGTACCTGGAAAACTACACCGCCCAGCTCCCTCAGGTGCTGGAAGGAGGAGTCGTTGTCGGGGCCACCGGCCAGGGAAGAATCAGCGCCGCGACCCGCGCCGACTACGCCGACGCCGCTGCGGTCGTGCTTACCGCCGACGGCCACACCGGCAAGGTGTACGAACTGGGCGGGGACGAAGCCTTCACCCTCACCGAGTTGGCCGCGGCGATCTCGGCCGCCACCGGTAAGCAGATCGGGTACGTCGATATGGCAGCCGACGCGTTCGCCCGGGTGCTGACCGACGCGGGTGTACCCACCGAATTGGTTCCCGTTCTCGCTGACGCTGATCTGGCCATGAGCCGCGACGAGATGTTCACCGATTCCGGCGACCTGCGGCGCCTGATCGGACGGCCGACCACGACCCCGGCCGAAGCGATCGCCGCCGCCCTGCGCTGAACACCCGACCCCGCCCGGGAGGTGATCTGGTCGGTCGTCCCCACCATGAGGTTCGACATACCGTGTGGTACGGGCTTGACTGTGCCGTTGCGGCACACCGGCTAATGGATCAATGCTGAACGAGGTCGAACCAGCCGGGCTGCCGGAGCGGCACCACGGCCCCACCCGTCCTGACGACAGCGCCCCGCCCACCCTGCTGCACCGGATGGGCGGCGTGGCCGGGTTCGTCCACTCGACGGTTCCGGTGATCGTGTTCGTGACGGCGGACGCGTTCCTGCCGCTGCCGGTGGCCGTCGGGGTCGCGGTCGCGACCGGGCTGGCGTTGTTCATCATCCGGCTGCTGCGCGGCGAGCGTCCCCTGTCCGCGGTCGGCAGCCTGCTCGGCGTGGCGGTGGCCGCCGGGATCGTCGCGTGGACCGGCTCCGCGCGGGACTTCTTCGTGATCGGGATCTGGGCCTCGCTGGCCGGATTCGTCGTCACGTTCGGGTCGCTGCTGGCTCGTCGGCCACTGACCGGTGTCATCTGGAACGTGCTGCACGGCGGCGGGCACGCGTGGCGAGCCGACCGGGCCGTACGCGTGGCACACGACCTGGCGACCCTCGCCGCGTCGGCGGTGTTCGGTTCGCGGTTCGTGGTGCAGCAGTGGCTCTACCTGAGCGACAGCACCGGCGGGCTGGGCGTCGCCCGGATCGTCATGGGCACGCCGCTCACCGTGCTGGCCGCGCTGGTCGTCGTGTGGAGCTTCCGGCGCAGCACCGGACGCCTCATCAGGGCCGGCGCGGACGACTAGTCGTGCGGTTCGGACAGCAGTCGGTTGGTGCGCCGCAGCACGTCCAACTGCGCCGGACTGTAGAGCTCCGCCAGGGCGGTGCTGATGGCCTGTTGGACGTAGCGCGCGCTGTACCGGGTGCCGGTGTTCGTGATCGTCGCGCCGGGGTGCTCCGCGTACAGGGTGCGTACGTAGGGGGCCAGGTCCCGGGCCACGGCGGCGCGGGTCTGCTCGTCGGCGTCCGCGGGGAGCGTGTCGAACCGTTCGGCGACCGGGTCGGTGACGGGCTTGCTCAGCATGTCCGCCCAGGCTCGCATGGTGTCGGCGCCGAGCACCCGGGTCAGCACGACGACGAAGGATCGGTCGGCGGGCGGCATCCCCGTCACGGCTCCGGCGGCGGCGAAGCCGGGTGGCAGTTCCGCCGGGGTGGGCTGCCGCAGGATGACGGCGAGTTCGAGGCGGGCACGTTGGAGTCGTTCGATGGTGGCCGCGAGTTCGGTGTCGAGGGTGCGCAGGGCCGCCACGGGCTGATCGTCGGTGTCCGGCATGGCCGCGATCTGGGACAGCGAGAACCCCAGCTCCGTCAGGCGCCGGATCCGCAGGATCCGGACGAGGTGCGCCACCCCGTACTGCTTGTACCCGTTGGTGCGCCGGTGGGGTTCGGCCAGCAGGCCGATGTCGTGGTAGTGGCGTACCGCTCGCAGGGTGGTGCCGGCGAGCTGGGCGATCTCCCGGGTGCTCCAGGCCACTGCGCACCTCCTCGGTCAGAGCCGCCCCGGGGCGTGGAACACCAGGTCCGGGTCGTATCGCTTCCTGACGGCGCGCAGGCGCTCGGCGTTCGGTCCGAAGGCGGCGGCGGTGCGCTCGGTGTCCTGCGGGCCGAGCAGGTTGGGGTAGCCGCCCGGCAGCCGGTCGGTCCCCCGCACCCACGCCTTGTGCTGGTCCTCGTCGGGGTCTCCCGGTTCCCAGACCGCGATGGTCTCGACCATCAGGTGCGGCGTCCGGTTGCGGAACGCGGTGGCGTCGGCGGGGACGCGGGCGGCCGCCCCGTGCAGGCTGTGCAGCGAGATGGCCGACAGCGGCGAGGTCGTCGCGCGCGCGGCGTCGAGCAGGACCTCCTGGACGGTACGGTCGAGTCCGGTGACCGTGCGCGAGCCGATCTCGACGTGGCGGCCGGCCGGGAACATCGCGTCGATCTGCGCGAGCTGCTCGGGCATCGTGGTCGGGCCGAGCTGCGCCGTCAGCGGCTCCCCGAGCTCGGTGAGCCGTTGCAGCACCGTGGCTCCGGCCTCGGGATCGCCGCACCAGGTCGGGGCGGCGAAGAGCGCCGGCTGACCGGTCGGGGCGGTGATGAAGCCGGACTGCACGGTCAGCTCGTCCGGCCCCCGCAGCAGCGACTCCGCCAACGCCGGCAGCACGTCGAACCGGAACATGATCATCCCGGCCAGGATCGCCGGCACCGCGTGCAGCCGGATCCGCATCGAGGTGACCACGCCGAAGTTGCCGCCACCGCCGCGCAGCGCCCAGAGCAACTCGGTAGCGTGCTCCTCGTCGGCGGTGACCAGCGTGCCGTCGGCGAGCACCACGTCGGCCGACAGCAGGTTGTCGGCGGCGAGGCCGAACCGGCCGCTCAGCGGCCCGTATCCACCGCCGAGCGTCAGACCGGCCATGCCGACCGAACCGGCCGTCCCGGTCACCGCGACCAGACCGGCCCGCTGCGCGGCCGCGGCCACGTCGGCCGAGGTGGCACCGCCGGCCACGGTGGCGACCCCGGTGGCCGGGTCGACACTCACCTGCCGCATCGCGCTCAGGTCCAGCGTCAACCCGCCGTCGGCCAACGCGCGACCGGCCCAGTCGTGGCCGCCACCGCGCACCGACAGCGCAAGGTCCCTCTCCCGAGCGGCCCGCACCCCCGCCTGGACGTCGGCGGTGGTGGCGCACCGAAGGACGGCGAGCGGACGGCTGGACACCGCCCCGTTCCAGATCGTCCGCGCTGCTTCGTACTCCGGTCCGGACGTCACCATGTCACCCATCTGATCATGGTAACCATCTACTTATCAGAGTCCAACTCTGGTGAGTAGTACGGGCTATGCTGAGCCGACCATGACAGAAGCACCGAAAGGCCGCCGAGCCGAGTACGCCGCAGCCACCCGCGCCGCGATCATCGACGCGGCCCGCCTGCTCTTCGCCCGCCACGGATACTTCGCCACGAAGATCGAGGACATCGCGGTGGAGGCCCGCGTCGCGCCCGCCACGGTGTATGCGGTGGCCGGCGGCAAACAGGGGCTGATCCGGACGCTCGTCGACCTGTGGAGCGAGGCGCCGATCGTGGCGCAGACCCTCTCCCGCCAGGCGACCCTCACCGACCCGGACGAGATCCTGCGGAACACGGCGGCCACGGTCCGGGCCATGCGCGAGACGTACGGCGACATCATCCGGCTGATGCTGTCGACCGCGCCGCACCACACCGAGGTCGCCGAGGCCCTCCGGCTGGCCACGAAACGTTACCGGGACGCCGTCGAAGTCGTCGCCGTCCGACTGCGCGACGTCGGCGGCCTACGCGCGGGGATGGACGTCGCGGAGGCGACCGACATCCTCTGGTTCTACTTCGGATACTCCGGTTACTTCACCCTGCTCGACGACAACGGCTGGACCTTCGAGCGCTCGGAACGCTGGCTGGTCGACCAGGCCACCACGGCGCTCCGCGCAGAACCCGCCACCGCCGGGCCGGTCGCGGGCGTCACCGGCCGGTCGGGTCGCAGTTAGCGCTGGTGCGCCGGACCGCGTACTCCCGGTCGTCGGAGGTGATGCCGGAGGCCACCCCGTCGAAGTGGGCCTCCACCTTCTCCCGGCCCCGGCGCTGCTCGTAGTGCAGGTGCGGGGCACCGGAGTTGCCGGTGCTGCCGACCGAGCCGAGCCGTTCACCCCGTTCCACCCGCTGACCGGCCCGCACCGCCGGCGGTTCGAGCAGGTGCAGGTACTGCGTCTGCCACTTCCCGCCGTGGTCGATGACCACCCAGTAGCCGCCGCCCCGACCCTTCGGGCCGTTCGGTTCCTGTCGGGTGCGGCCACCCAGGGAGCCGTTGATCCCCGCCACGGTCACCGTGCCGGCGGCGGAGGCCAGCACCGGCCGCCCCCACGCCTCGCCGGTGGCGGGGAAGAAGTCGACGTCGTAGTCGTCGTGGCCGGGATAGGTGGACAACCGCCACGTTTCGCCACACGCCACCGGGAGCTGGAACGCTGGGCGCGGACCCGGCGGCCGCAGCAGCGGCGCCACGACCACCGCGGCGGCAACCAGCGCCGCGCCGACCGCGGCGAGCACCGCGACGCGGGTCACCCCACGCCGCGACCGTCGCGGGCGGGAGTCGTACGGCAGGTCACCGGTCATCGCTTCGATCATGGCACGCGCCTCAGGCTCGGCGGCCCCGCAGCTGCCCTCGGTGACCGGTGCGCGGCACGCCGGGAGGTCGGCTGGCCTTCCTCGCCGCCGGTGCCGGGCGCCGGAGCGGTGACATCCGATCGGATAACCTGTCAAGCGAGGTTTGGAGGTTACATGGACGAGGAACTACTTCTCACCCTGCTCAACAGCACACCCGTGATCGACGGCACCCGCACCGACATCCTCGACCTCGACGTCGACGACCCGGCACTCCTGCGTGCCGGTCGCGACCTCCTGCAAGCCGTCGTCCGCGGCGACGAGCCAGCCACGGCTCTGGCACCACTGCTGCACGGCGTGACGTCACACCCGTCCATCGACGAGGACGGCCACCTGCTCTGGACCACCGACGCCCACGGCGCCCGGAGCATCCTGCTGCGGGCGATCACCGCCTGGGACGAGATACGGCGCACCCGCCCCGACCGGCTCCGCCCGTGCGCCAACCACGAGTGCGCGCTGTTCCTGCTGGACCGCAGCAAGTCCAACAGCGCCCGATGGTGTTCCATGGCCACCTGCGGCAACAAGCTGAAGGCCCGCCGCCACTATCAACGAACCCGACGAGGCTGACCGCCGCTCCGGTGCACCACCGCGAGGACCGGCGCCCCCGGCGGGAGCGGTCCGCGATGACGCTCGACCGCCGACGAGCCGGCTCCGCTCGCCGTCGCCCGCCGGCCCGATCGACACCGCCGATTCGGGATCCATGACGACGAGGGCTCGATGACCCGTCCCGCCCGAGGAGGCGGCGCGGGGCACGCGACGCCCGGCATCGACCAGGTCAGCGTCCAGGCAGTCCGGCCAGGAACTCCCGGACCAGCCGGGACACCTCGTCGAGGTTGGTCTCGAGCAGGAAGTGCCCGCCGCCGGGCACCAGGTGGATCTTCGCGTCCGGGAGGTCCTCGGCGAACGCGCGGGCACCGGCCGGGCCGAAGATCTCGTCGCCCGCGCCCCAGACGGCCAGCAGCGGCGGCCGGTGGGTGCGGAAGTATTCGTGCAGCCTGGGGTAGAGCGGCGGGTTGGTCGCATAGTCGTAGAACAGGTCGAGCTGGACGGCGTCGTTGCCCGGCCGGGACACCAGGGCGACGTCGTGCCACCACACGCTCGGGTCGACGAGCGTCGGGTCGGCCACACCGTGCACGTACTGCCAGCGGATCGCCTCGAGCGACATCGCCCGGCTCATCGCGGCCTCGGTCTTCTCGTTCCGATCGCGATGGAACTCCCATACCCCGTCCCAGAAGGACGGCACGAAGCCAGCCTCGTAGCCGTTGCCGTTCTGGGTGACGATCCCGGTGATCGCCGAGGGGTTGCGCAGGGCCAGTCGCCAGCCGATCGGGGCGCCGTAGTCCTGCACGTAGATCGCGTAACGCTCGACCTTGAGCTGGGTCAGCAACTTCGCGGTGAGGTCGGTGAGCGCGTCGAAGGTGTAGGTGAACTCCCGCACCGACGGGGCGTCGGAGAGCCCGAAGCCGAGGTGGTCGGGCGCGATCACATGGAAGTCGCCGGCCAACCGCGGGATCAGCTCGCGGAACATGAACGAGCTGGTCGGGTAGCCGTGCAGGAGCACGATTGTCGGCTTGGACACCTCGCCGGCCTCCCGGTAGAAGAGCCGGTGCCCGTCGACCGAAGCGTACCGATGGTGAACCATGGAACTAACCCCCTTGTTTGTCTTTGACGGTTAGATCATGCAACCGTGCTCTGCAACCTGTCAACAGAGCCATGGGGGTTAGACACGGAGAGCCGTTCCACGGCCCTCACCCCCAGCCGGCGGTGCGTCAGCCCTTACCGAAGGCGTACGGCGTGCGGCGGGGCAGCAGCGCGCGTAGCTCGGCCGCCACGTTGTCGGAGATGTCACCCAGGCCGCGCGCGACGACGTCGACCGGGTCGAGCACACCGTAGGCCAGTCCGGACAGCCCAGCGGCGGTGAGCGTGGCCCTCTCCCCGGCCTGTCCGGCGACGGTGACGTCGATCGTCCCGCGGGTTCCGTCGAGCAGATACCGCCCCGCGAGGAGCTCGTCCTCGACGATCTCCAGCTGAGCCCGCCCGGAGCCGCAGGACACCCCGCGGAGCGCATCCATCGACAGGAGTCGACCCATGAGGGGCGGTGACGTGGGGAAGGCCGCCCTCGCCTCGGTCCGGACGGCAAGGGAGCCCGCCCAGGTCTCGGGGTGCTCGTCCGGCGCGACGGTGACCGAGATCTGGGCGACCTGGTGGACGTGCTGGGCGAGGAACTGGAGCAACAACGCCCGCCCGAGCCCACTGGTGTACAGCAACTCGTCACCGTGCAGGCGGCCGCCGTAGCCGTCGATGCGGTAGGTGAGCACACCGACCACCTCCCCGTCGACCGAGGCGACGGCGAGCCAACGGTCGGCGGGGGCGAGGACGCGGACAGCTCGGTAGTCGGGGGTGAACATGACACCGTGCCGTTGCGCCAGCAGACGCCGCTGGAAGGCGCGGTAGACCTCGAAGCCATCCTGTATTCCCTGCCAGGACACGTCACCGGGGAGTTCGACGCCCAGCAGCGGCGCCAACCCCTCGGGCGCGAACGTCGCCGTACGGTTGAGCGGCAGCCCGACGTAGCCCAGTTGTTCGTAGAACGACGGGTGGAAGGGATAGAGCGTGGCCAGCAGGTGTCCCGTGTCGAGCATGTCGCGGTGAAGCCGGCGCATCAATCGACGACAGTGGCCCTGTCGGCGGGCCGCGGGATGGGTGGCCACCCAGGCGATGCCCGCCATGCGCGTGACGGTGCCGCGCAGGTTCTGGTGCGTCGGGATCGCCGCCGCCGTGGCGAGCGTCCGGCCACCGCTCTCCGCGATCAGCGTGTGGTTGCCCTCGTGAAAAGGGAGAATGCTCGCCAGGCCCTCCGCCGCGTCCGGGGACGGCGATTCGTCGAAGGCGTACGGATAGAGGGTGAAGGCGGTGCGCAGGCGTTCGTCGCCGGACACCTGGCGGATGTCGCTCATCGGGATCAACCTTTCCTTGCCCGGCATGCTCGATCGGAACAATCCGGCCCGCCCTCGGACGGGCCCGTCATCTGGCGTGCGACGTCGCGCGGCGGTCGCACTACGGGGTCTGGCGCGGGGGTTTCATCCCGAGCCGGGCGCACCATGCCGCCACCAGGCCGAGTCCGCCGCACAGCCACCAGACCCCGTTGCCCAGCCCCACCCACGCCGCGACCCCGACCAGCGGGCCGGCGGCCATCCCCAGGCCGAACGTCGCCTGGTGCGCGCTGATGTAGCGGGCGTTCACCGGCGCGGGGAACGTGGCGGGGTAGGCGAACATGGTGGGCCCGTTGATCATGGTGCCGAACACGAACACGACGGTGCACGCGACGAGCGCCACGGCTGAGCCACCGCTGACTCCGAAACTGGCCGCACCGACCGCCATGAGCACGGTGCCCGCCGTCGCCGCGACGTGGGCAGGCCGACGTACGACACTTGCGGTGATCTTCAGTTCGCAGAGGATGAGCACGATCGACGCCGTGACCAGTACGCCGCTGTACAGACCGGTGGAGTGCCCCTCCGTGCTGATCTTGAGCGGGAGGACGACGTTGAACTGGACGTAGATGACGGCACTGATCAGCGTCGAGGCGAGGAAGAACCAGAACCGCGTGTCGCGCAACAGGATCCCGTACCCCGTGCGGGTACCGGTCCCGACCCGGACGACCGCGCCGGGCGCCTCCCGTCCGGTGCGCAGATCGGGTAGCAGCCAGCGGGCGAGGATCGCGTAGAACAGCGCGGTGGCGGCGTCGAACCACAGCAACAGGTTCCAGTCCAGCAGGATCAGCCCGGCGGCGATCAGCGGGCTCAGCGCGGCGCCGATATTCAGTGCGATGCGCATCATCGAAAAGCCCATCACGCGCATGTCGTCCGGCATCAGGTCGCTCAGCAGTACGGCCGCGGCGGGACGGTAGCTCTGGGTCGCGAGCCCGGCCAACAGCATGGCGACCGTCAGCACGCCGAACGTCGAAGGTCGGCTGAGCAGAGGCAGGACGGCGAGGATCGCGGCGGAACCGAGCATCGCGACGGTGATGGTGCCACGCGGGCCGACGCGGTGGATCAGCTCGCCGCCGACGAGCACGCCCACCACCGATCCGACGCTGTAGGCGGCGATCGCGGTGCCGGCCTGCCCGGCGGAGAACCCGCGGAAGGCCAGGTAGAGCACCATGAACGTCTGGACCAACGCGCCGAGCTGGTTGACCAGCACGCCCCCGAGCAGACAACGCACCGGTGTCGGGGTCCGGCGCAGGACGGTGAGCACACCGGCGGGTCTGTCGAGGGTGGCGGTCACGGCGATGTCTCCAGGTGGCTCGTCGTCGGGTGGCGCGCGGGCACGACATCGAAGGTCGTCTCTCCTGCCGTCGGCTGCCATTGCAGCGCGCCGACGAGTTGGTCGGAAGTTTTGACCGCGCAGAAGAACCAACTCGCACACTCCCGTGGGAATAGCTTCCAGCAGAATTGGCGGCCACGACGGATCGCCGCGGATGACAACCGCTGGTCGACGGTCGAACGCTGCCGCGGTCCGACCGGAGTCGCGACCGGACCGCTCGCGCCTCACACATCCCGACCCCTTTCATTCGGCCGACAGAGGTCGTATCCGCCATACCGATAAACTCGTCGACCGCGCGGTCACGATCACTTGATTGTCTTCCTCCCCCAATGCTTTCCATCAATGCGTACGTCGGCTTGAGTGAATGCACGACAGCCGGAAAACGCTGTTGTCGACGGTGCGTCGCGCCCCTACGGCGTGCCGTCGCGGCACGTCACACCCATCCCGGAAGGAATACACGTGTCTGTCCATGACGTGGATGTTCTGATGATCGGCGCAGGTCCGTCGAACCTCGCGCTGGCGGTGGCCCTCGAGGAGTGCGACTCACCCGAGGTCGCCGACAGGGCCATGATCCTTGAGCAGTACGGGGATGTGAAGTGGCAGCGGAATCTGCTTCTGCCGTGGACCCGCAGCCAGGTGTCGTACCTCAAGGATCTGGTGACCCTGCGGAACCCGCGCAGTCGCTTCTCGTTCCTGAACTTCCTGCACGAGAACGGGGAACTCGACGAGTTCGTCAACCTCGGCACGTTCAATCCGTTCCGGTGGCAGCTGTCGGCCTACCAGCAGTGGGTGGCCGACACGTTGGAGCACGTCCGGGTGCGGTACCAGGTCCGCGCCGAGCGGATCCAGCCGATCCGCGCCGACGACGCCGCGGTACTCGGCTTCGTGGTGCACCTGTCCGACGGCGACACGGTCGTCTGCCGCGACCTGGTCTTCGGTGGCGGCCGGGACGCCTTCGTGCCCGAGGTGTTCCGCGGCCTGCCCACCGAGCGCGTCATCCACAGCACCGAGTACGGCAGCCGGGTCGGCGCCGCCACGAGCCTGGCCCGCGCGGGCGGGCCACTGCGGCCGGTGGTCGTCGGTGGCGCCCAGAGCGCGGCCGAGATGTTCATGGCGCTGCACCAGGACGCCCCCGGCTCGTCGCCCGTGATGCTGCTGCGCTCGATCGCCCTCAAGAACTACCAGACCAGCAAGTTCGTCAACGAGCTGTTCTACCCGTCCTTCGTGGACACCTTCTTCGGCATGTCGGACCAGGTTCGCCACAAGGTGCTCAACGAGATGCACCTGACGAACTACGCGGGCCTGGCGCCGCCGTTCCTCGACGAGTTGTACTCGATGATCTACCGGCAGAAGATGCTCGGCCAGCCCGTCTCCAGCGTCCGCGGGCTCACCGAGGTCGTCGGGGCAACGGTCGAGGCCGTGCCCGGAGGCAGCGAGGAGGTGGTGCTCGAGGTTCGCGACCTCCGGTACGACAGCGTGGAGCAGCTCCGATGCGACGCGCTTTTCCTGGGCACCGGTTTCGACTCACGGATGCCGGCGATGGTGCGCCAACTGGCCGACACCATCGGTCTGCCGAAGGTCACCGTCAACCGGCACTACCGCGTCGAACTGGGCGCGGACGCCAGGGGCGCCCTGTACCTCCAGGGCGTCAACGAAGCCACGCACGGCATCTCCGACTCGCTCATCAGCGTCCTCGCGCAACGCTCGGCCGACATCGTCGGCGACATGGTCGACCGCCGTGTCGCCGACCGGGGCGCCGGCGTCGACCAGGTGTCGGCCGACCGGGCGCTGGCGGTGCGGGCATGATCGACATTCACCGCCTCGACCGTGATCACCTGGAGCCCGCCTACGGAATCGCCGGCCAGCGCCTGCTGCCCTGGCCGGCGCTCAACGCGCCGTTCGAGGGCGCCTGGTGCGTCCTGCGTGCCGGGACCGAGTCGACTCCGCACTCCCACCACGAATACGAGATCTTCATCGCCGTCGCCGGCACCGCCACGGTGGTCGTCGACGAGTCGCGGCATCCCTTCGCCGCGGGCGACATCGTCCGGTTGCCGCCGGGGTCCACCCACCGGGTGGTCAACGACGGCCCCGACGACTTCGAGTACTACGGACTCTGGTGGGACCCCGAGATGTCGGCGACGTTCCTGGCCCGGCACGAAGCGGATCGACGATGAGCACCCGGACGGTGATCATCTCGCCGGCGCCGACGGCGAACGGGGACCTGCACCTCGGGCACATCGCGGGCCCGTTCCTGGCCGCCGACGTGCACACCCGCTACGCGCGGGCGCAGGGACGGGAGGTGCTCCTGGGCACCGGTTTCCAGGACACCTCGACGTTCGTGGTGACGGCCGCCCACCGCCGCGGCGTCCACCCGGACGAACTGGTGGCCACCTCGGCCGCGCAGATCGAGTCGACCCTGCGGACGATGGGAGTCGGTGTCGACAGCTACACCGGCGACGACGACCGTTTCACCGGGTGGGTCGTCGACTTCATCGGCCGGCTGCGCGCGGCAGGCCGGCTGGAGCTGCGGACGATGCCGTTCCCGTACTCGGAGCGGACCGGGCAGTTCCTGGTGGACGGCTTCGTGTCCGGCAACTGCCCGGAGTGCCTGGCCGAGGGCTGCGCCGGGCTGTGCGAGAGCTGCGGGCACCCGGTGCCGGCGGGCGAGCTGCTCAACGTGCGGTCCACCCTGGACCCGGACGAGCCGGTGCCGCTGCGGGACGCCCGGGTGCTCGTACTCCCGGTCGAGCGCTATCGCGACCGGCTCCGCACGCACTTCGAGCGGCACGCCGACGGTATGCGACCGCACATGGCGCAGGCGATGGCGCGGGTGCTGTCCCGACCACTGCCTGACTTCCCGGTGACCTATCCGGTGCCGTGGGGCATCAAGGTGCCGTTCCCGGAGGTCGCGGGGCAGGTGGTCAACCCCAACGCCGAAGCGATGGCGTGGAGCATGCACTGCTCGGCGCTGGCGGCGGAGAACCGGGGGCACCCCCCGGCCGGCGAGGACGCACTCTGGCGGGCCGGCAGCGAATCGGAGATCGTCTACTTCCTCGGATTCGACAACTTCTACCCGTTCGCGGTCACCGGTCCGGCGATGCTGCTGGCCTGCGACGACCGTTACGAGCTGCCCACCCGCTACCTGACCAACGAGTTCTACGAGCTGGACCACCAGAAGTTCTCCACCAGCCGCGGACATGTGGTGCGGGGCCGGGACCTGGCTGCCGAGGTGCCACCCGACCTGATCCGGTTCTACCTGGCCACGACCAGCCCGGAACACCAGCGGACCAGCTTCAGCCGGGACGCGCTCGCGAGAGTCACCGAGTCCCGGCTGACCGGGCCGTGGAACCGGATCGCCGAGCGGGTGAGCCGCTGGGTCGGGCGCGGCCCACTGCCGGTGTCGGCGCGCTCGCGCCACGCCGCAACTCGCATGTCCGACCGGTTCGTGGCGTCCTACGAGCTGCCCGGGTTCAGCCTCAACCGCGCGGCGGAGGCGATCAGCGACCACCTGGCCAGGCTGGACCGCTGGCCGGCGGCAGACGACGACGCCGGCGACTTCTGCTTCGAGGTCGGTTGGCTGCTCCGGGCGGCCGCGCCGATCCTGGTCGACCTGGCGGCCCGGGCCCTGGGTGAAGCCGCGACCGCCAGCACGAGTCCCGCCGAGGTCACCTCCGTCGTTCCGGTGCCGCTACCGCGGCTGGCCGCGGCGAGGGGCGGGCGATGACCGGGGCCACCTGCCAGGCGGACCGGAACCGGCCGCGGGTCGTGGTGGTCGGTGCCGGCGTCACCGGGCTGCTCTCCGCGATCCGGTGCGTACTGGCCGGGCACCGCGTGGTGCTGCTGGAGCACGGCCCGATCCCGCATCCGGAGTCGACGTCCTTCGACCAGCATCGTGTCCTGCGCGCCCTGGCCACCGGCGACGTGGCCGGCACCGGACGGGCGGCACGACTGCACCGCCGCTGGCGTGAGCTGGACTCCCTGATCAGTGGGGGTCTGTCGGGCGCCCGGCTCTATCGGCGCGTCGGGGTGCTGACGGCACTCCCCCCCGACGGGGTGGCGTCGGCCGTCGCCACGGCCGACGCCACCGGGCTGCCGATCCGGGTCACCGATCCGGCGGACCGTCCGCACATCGGCTTTCCGGCCGGCGCCACTGTCGTGTTCGAGCCGCACGCGGGCGTCCTGCTCGCCGACCGCATCCTGCGGGCAGCGGTCCGGTGGTTACGGCGTCACCGGCTGGCGGACCTGCGGCCCGGCCGGGAGGTCGTCGGCGTGGGACCGGACACCGGCCGGGTGCTGCTGGCCGACGGCTCGATCGAGTCCGGGGACGCGGTGCTCGTCACGGCCGGGCCCTGGTCGGCGACCCTGATCGACCTGCCGGTGACGCTGCACCGGCAGACCATGGTCTATCTGCGGCCACCGGCCGAGCTGGTCCACAGCTGGGCGGCGGCCCCCGCCGCGGGTGGGATCGGCACCGACGGCCGAGCATGGTTGCTGCCCGCGGTGGCGGGCACCCTGCTCAAGATCAGCACCGATGCCGTCCGGCGTGAGGTGACCACGCTGTCCGATCCGGACGACGGAGCGGGCTGGGCCGCCCGGGTGCTCTCGGCCGGCATCGTGGCCGACGTCCACCGGTACGACGTCGTGCGCGTACGGCACTGCCACTACGCCACCGCGGCCGGCGGGGACACCGGTTTCGTCCGGATCGGGCTCCGGGCCTGGGCCCGCCCGGCCAGCGGGGGCGACGGATTCCGCACCGCTCCGCATGCCGTCGACGCGGTCGTCGACGAGCTTTCGGGGTCGAGCCGCCGGTGCGGCGTCGACCCCATGACACCCACCGCACCCTGGAGGACCCTCTCATGACCGCACCCGCACCCGCACCCGGCGCGCTGCTCGTTGTCGGCAGCGGACTCAGGCTCTACCGCGAGTACATCGTCCGTGCCGTCGCCGACCGTGCCCGCAAGGCCGGGCTGCGGCTGGTGCTGATCAACAATCTCCGGCCGACCTGGCAGCACGAGTACTTCGACGACATCGTCGTGGTCAACGTGTTCGACCACGGGTTGCTCGCCGAGACGGCCCGCGAGCTGGCCGGCAGGTACACCGTCACCGGGTTGATGTGCTGGGACGAGCCGCTGGTGATGCCCGCGGCCGAACTGGCCGCCGAGTTCGGCGTGCCCGGTCTGGGCGTACCCGGAGTGCACGGTTGTCGGGACAAGTACAGCTGCCGTACCCGGTTGACCGCGGCCGGCGTACCGCAACCCGGGTTCGAGCTGACCGCCGATCTCGACCAGGCCCGCACGGCCGCCGCCCGGATCGGGTACCCGGTGATCGTCAAGCCGCGTGCGCTCGGCGCCAGCATGGGGGTGTCGCTCGCTTCCGACGAGCGGGAACTCGAGTTCGCGTACCGGGTCGCGCACGAGGCCAGCCTGGTCGGCGACGAACCCTACCGCGGTGGAGCGATCGTCGAGGGCTTCGTCGACGGTCCGGAGATCAGCGTCGACGGCGCCGTGCACAAAGGCGAGTACCTGCCGATGTTCGTCGCCAGAAAGACCACCGGCCAGCCACCGTTCTTCGAGGAGACGGGGCACGTCGTGGACTCCGCCGACCCGCTGCGGTCCGACGACACGCTGCTGGACGCGCTGGTCACGGCGCATCGGATTCTAAGCATCGAGAACGGCATCACGCACACCGAGGTTCGGCTGACCCCGGACGGCCCGGTGATCATCGAGGTCAACGGCCGCCTCGGCGGTGACCTGATCCCGTATCTGGGTCAGATCGCCACCGGCATCGAACCGGGCAGCGTGCTGTTCGACGTCGCCACCGGCCAGCGGCCCGACCTCACCCATGCCCGCGCCGGCGTCGCCGGCATCCGGTTCGGCTACCCCGACCACGACTGCGTCGTGCACTCGGTCGCCGTACCCGAGCAGGCGCCCGGCCTGGTTCTCGCGTCCCGCATGGTCGAGCCGGGCACCACACTGCGGCTGCCACCGGGCGGCTACATCGCCCGCCACTCGTTCGTCGTCTGTTCCGCCCCGGACCCGGAAACCTGCGCCCGGCAGCTCGACGACGCGGTGGCACTTGTCGAACTGGATGCCGAACCGGTCGCTCCCCCGCCGCCGGGCACCACTCTGACGATGCCCGCCGGGCTGCTGGACGTGGACGCGTGAGCATCGACTACGACGGCCGTCGGTTTCGCGCGCTGGGCGGCGGCGACGGCACCTGCGCCACATACCACCAGCGCGGGGACCTGGTCTGGGCGATATTCGAGGGTGGACGAGTCCGGCGCGGCACGATCACCGGCACCTGCGACGAACACGGCGTGCTCAGCCTGGCCTACACCATGGTGCTGGCCGGCGGCGAGGTGATCGCCGGGCACAGCACCAACACGCCGCAGTGGCTCGGCGACACCCTGGTGCTGCGTGAGGTCTGGCAGCGCTACGGCGAGCACACCGCCGCCGGCGTGTCGTACCTCGAGGAGATCCCGGGAGCGGCGCGATGACCGGGTGGCGGACGCTACGCGGCCTCGTCGAGGGCGAGCTCCGGCTCCCCGGCGATCCCGGCTTTTCGGAAGCGGGCTCGCCGGCGAACCGGCGGTTCGCCGGCATCCGACCGGCCGCCGTCCTCACGGTCGCCCACGCCGGGGATGTCAGCCGAGCCATCGACTGGGCCCGTGCCGAGTCGGTGCCGCTGGTCGCCCGCGGCGGCGGTCACAGCTACGCCGGCTACTCCGTGTCCTCCGGGCTGGTGCTGGACCTGCGGAGGCTCGCGGGTGTCCGGTTCGACCCGGACAACGGACAGGCAGTGGTGGCGGGCGGCACCCCGATGAAGGCCATCTACGCGGCCCTGCGGCCGTACGACGTCACGTTCCCGCTGGGCAACTCCGACACGGTCGGCATCGGGGGCCTGACCCTCGGCGGGGGTGTCACCACGATCTCTCGCGCGCACGGTCTCACCTGCGACGCGCTGGTCTCGACCGACGTGGTACTGGCCGACGGGAGCAGGGTCACCGCCTCGGCGCGGGAACACCCGGACCTGTTCTGGGCGTGCCGGGGTGGCGGGGGCGGCAACTTCGGTGTCAACACGAGCTTCACCTTCCAGGTCCGCCCCGCTCCGGCCGGGTCGACCTGCCTGGTGCTGTGGTCGTGGCCGCACGCGGTCGACGTGCTCGCCACGATGCAGGAGATCATGCGGACGGCGCCGGACGGCTTCTCCGCCCGCATCGGCATCGCCCGCGCGCCCGGCGGCGCGGGTGTCGTGTCCGTGGTGGGCCACCACCTCGGCCCGGCAGCGGAGCTGCGCGAGTTGCTGGCGCCCGCCCACGCCGTCGCCCGGCCCCACCGGGCCGAGGTCGAGGACCGGGACTTCTGGGCCGCCGCCACCTACCTGCACCACAGCAGCGCCGGCGGCGCCTTCGCGGCACGGAACCGCTGCGTGCCGCACCCGATCGACGACGCCGGACTGGTCGCACTGGTCCGGGCCGTGGAGACGTGGCCCGGCAGCGGGAACGCGGACGGGGCCGGGGCCGCGCTGTTCGCGTGGGGCGGGGCGATCAGCCGCGTACCGGTGGCGGACACCGCGTTCCCGCATCGCGACACCCGGTTCCTGCTCAGTCTCGACACCTCATGGGCCGAAACCGACTCGCCGCAGGTCGTTCGCGCCAACCTGGACTGGCTGCACGCCCGCTACGTCGAGTCGGGCCGGTTCGCCCCTGACGCGTCCTACGTCAACTTCACCGACCCCGACCTCGAAGACTGGCAGCGGGCCTACTACGGGCCGAATGCCGATCGGCTCGCGCAGGTCAAACGCCGGTACGACCCGGACCGTTTCTTCGCCTTCCCACAGGCGGTGTGACCGCGTACCGGCGAGTTCGACGTTCCGCACCGATTCGGCCCGCGAGCGGCACCCGTCCGAGCCCTGCCACCGGGGCCGGGTCCGGACGGGTGCCCGACGGGCGAGCTCGCCCGCGATCAGACCGCGACGGGTACCGGACATCGCGCCGCTGGGCGGGCCCCGACAAGGGTCAGAGCCGCGTCGGCACACGTCCGGACGACGAATCCCGGCTCGAAATCAGCCAGCGAAAAGCCATCCACCCCACCCGGCCGATACTGCCGCGAAAAGGCGAAAGCCCACATTGAGCGAATGGTAGAACCAATCACCTCACCTCATGAACATGCGTACGCGGCGTCCGCATGAATTCGGGCACGAGACGTGCCTGAGGATCAGCTGTCGCGGATCAGGCAGCGGAGACACCGACTCAACAGTTCGGCGAACATCAGGGCTCGGTTCCCGCAGGGAGAGCCGATTGCGCCGTGTTGAACAACGTGTGGGGAGAATCCATCGTGGGCAGGCCCGAGAAGCCGGTCAATAAAGCCAGAGAACGCGTCGCCCAGTTTGCCGACGAATTGCGGCAACTGCGTGCGCTGGCGGGGAATCCGACATATCGCCAGATGGCGGAGTGCGCGCTGTTCTCGCCGTCTGTGCTTTCCAGCGCCGCGAGCGGCAATCGGATGCCGTCCCTGCCGGTGACGCTCGCGTTCGTGGCCGCCTGCGGTGGCGACGAGGACATCTGGCGGCAGCGCTGGCTCGCCGCCACGGGCGGGGAGGTGCGGCTCTCCACGCGGGTACGGCCGGCGGGCCGGCGCGCCGACGGGCTCCCGTACCCGATGCAGCTGCCACAGCGACCACGCGGATTCATCGGTCGGACGGCGGAACTGGAGTGGTTGCGGATCCCGGGCGACACCCCGATCGTGATCAGCGGTCCGGCGGGGGTCGGCAAATCGGGCCTGGCTCTGCACCATGCCCACACGCAGGCAGCCGAGGCGACCGACGGGCAGCTGTACGCCGACCTCGGCGCGCACCATGCCCGCAGCGCGTCCAGCCCCTACGACATCCTGGACGGGTTCCTCCGGGCACTCGGGGTGTCGGGCGACCAACTGTCCGGCACCCTCAACCACCGGGTGGGCCTGTACCGCACGTTGGCGGCCGAACGCCGCCTGTTGATACTCCTCGACAACGTGTGGGACGAGCAGCAGGTGCGCCCGCTGCTGGTGGACAGTGACACGAGCACGACAATGCTGGTCAGCCGCAAACGGCTGCTGGGACTACGCGACGTCCGTCGGCTACAGGTCGGACCACTGGCGCGCACCGACTCCCTCGCCATGATCGAATCGGCCCTCCCCCTCACCGTCACGGCCGAGCCCGACGACCTCGACCATCTCGCCGCGGCCTGCGGCGACCTGCCGCTGGCCCTGGACATCGCGCTCCGGCGGATCGCCCTGCGTCCACACACGGTCCTTCGACAGGTGGTGGACGGTTGGCACCGTGGTGGAGACATTCTGAGCTGGCTCCGCATCGGCGATCTGTCGATGCGGGAATACCTCCGGTCGGCCTATCTGGCGCTGAGCCAGCCGGCCCAGATACTGCTGCACTGGTTGGCCCCGGTCGCCGCGGATGCGGTGAGCCCGCTACCGCCGGAGGACGACGAGCTGGTGGACGAACTCGTTGATGCGGGCATGCTCAGCGACACGCCCAGCGGATGCGCCGAACTGCGTCTGTCGCCGCTTGTGCGTGC
Organism: Micromonospora sp. RP3T; assembly: GCF_003027925.1. GTDB lineage: Bacteria > Actinomycetota > Actinomycetes > Mycobacteriales > Micromonosporaceae > Micromonospora. Next base: position 19,695 of record NZ_PYPS01000002.1, on the reverse strand, counting down.
GTTCCTTTCCGATACCGCCAGATCGGTGGCTCGCGGCCTGCCAGCCGTCGTCGGTCCCTTCCGCGCCAGCCGTACCGTGCCGCCTCGCGGCGAGACATCACTGACACCTCCCAACCTCATGATGTCGGGTGTGTCCTCGGGACGTGGAGATCGCTCTGTCTGATCGTGTGGAGGGGTGAGCAGCCGCTGTGGATCGTCTCGGACGACCTCTGGGCCGAGATCGGGCCGCTGCTGCCACCCCGACCACCCCGCCGGCAGCGGTTCCGGGTGGCACGCCCGTGGCTGACCGCAAGGTGCTGTGCGGTGCCGATCAACTCGGGAAGAGAAAGACGTCACCTGTGGGCACGACCATGTGGTGGGACCGTGGGCGCTGGTTGCCCGCTGAACCTTGCAGTGGTTTTTAGCGGCGCTTTAGCGGTCGGTGCCACGCTGGCGCGGGGAGACAGACCCGCTTACCGAGCTGAGAGTGGCGCACATGACGAAACCACTGGAATTCCCGATCGCGCGGCGCTGCCCGTTCGACCCGCCGGAGGAGTACGCGCGGCTCCGCGCGGAGGAGCCGATCGCCCGGGCCCGCCTGCCCCGCGTCGACCAGGAGGTCTGGCTGGTCACCCGACACGATCACGTGCGGGCCCTGCTCACCGACCCCCGGCTCAGCTCCGACCGCTTCGACCCGCAGTTTCCGCAGCACCGACAGTTGCAGGAACAGCTGCGCAAGGGATTCGCCGGCGCCAGCAAGGCCCTGATCGGCCTCGACCTGCCCGAGCACACCGCGCCGCGGCGGATGGTGGTCAACGAGTTCACCATGCGGCGCGTCAACGAACTGCGCCCGCGGATCCAGGAGATCGTCGACGAGCGGATCGACGCGATCCTGGCCGGCGGCAACGAGGCCGACCTGTGGACGGAGCTGGCCACCCAGGTGCCGGCCATGACGATCAGCGAACTGCTCGGCGTGCCCGACGACAGGCGCGAGTTCTTCCAGCGGCAGACGGAGGTCCTGCTCGAGGCGGGCAGCTCGATGGAGGCCCAGTTCGCGGCCAGCGGCGCGCTGAACGCGTTCATGGAGGACCTGATCACCGGCAAGGAGGCCGACCCCGGCGACGACCTGCTCGGCCGGCTGATCGTCCGCAACCGGGAGACCGGGGTGTTCACCCACGCCGAGCTGGTCGGAATGGCCATGCTGCTGCTCGTGGCGGGACACGAGACGGTGTCGAACATGATCGCGCTGGGCACCATCGCGCTGCTCCGTGAGCCGGGCGCGTACGCCGAGCTGCAGAAGGACCCGGACCTGGTGGTCAAGACGGTCGAGGAGATGCTGCGCTATCAGCCCACCACCGACGGCCTGCCGCGCTTCGCCAAGGAGGACATCGAGATCGGCGGGGTCACCATCAAGGCCGGTGACGGGGTGATGTTCTCGCTCACCTCGGCCAACCGGGACGAGGAAGTCTTCGACAACGCGGCCGAGTTCGACCCGCACCGCGGCGACCGGCGTCACGTGTCCTTCGGGTACGGCATCCACCAGTGCCTCGGTCAGAACCTGGCCCGGACGGAACTGGAGATCACCTTCCGCACGCTGGTGCGCCGGATCCCGACCTTGCGGTTGGCCGTCGACGTCGCCGACCTGCCCTACAAGGAGACGGTGGCGATCAACGGAGTGTGCGCGATCGACGGCGTCTCCGCACTGCCGGTCACCTGGTAACGCGGCCACCCGGCACAGCTCCCCCGGCCGGACGTCGGCGCGACGGCGCCGGTGCCCGGCCGTCAGCCGTGCCCGGGGGCCGCTGCGGCCGTGATGGCCTGCCGCCATGGGCGGACGGCCGCCGGCGGCATGCCGACCGTCAACGCCCCGACCACGCGGCCCTGCCTGCGGTACACCGCCAGGAAGCGGCGCGCGGCCAGGTCACCGTCGACGATCTCGACCGCGTCGTGGCCGCGCAGGTATCCGAACGCGTGGATCCTCAGATCGTACTGCTCGGACCAGAAGTACGGCACCGGCGCGAACGGCCGGCGCGCCTGCGGGCGCAGCAGGTTACGGGCGGCGGCCATGCCCTGCTCGGCGGCGTTGGTGCGATGCTCGATCCGCATACCCACCCCGAACAGGGGGTTGTGCCAGCGGGCCACGTCCCCCGCACCGTAGACGCCAGGGGCGGCCGCGCTGTACCGGTCGCACACGAGACCGTCGGCCAGCGTCAGGCCGCTGCCGTCGAGCCACTCGGTGTTGGGCAGCGACCCGACCGCGACGAGGACCTCGTCGGCCGCCACCCGACCGCCACCCGCCAGGCGAACGCCGCCCTCCTCGGCGACCCCGGCGACCACGACACCGGTACGCACGTCGACGCCGCGCTCCCGGTGCGCGTCGGCGAGCACCCCCCCGACCGCTTCACCCACCGCGTGCGCGAGCGGGACCGGCGCGGGCTCGAGCAGCACCACCTCGCAGCCGAGACCGCGGGCCACCGCCGCCACCTCCGCGCCGAGGAAGCCGGCGCCGACCACCGCGAGGCGACGGCCCGGACCGAGTCGCCGCCGCAGGTCCAGGGCGTCGCCCACCGTACGCAGCACGTGCGCCGGCGGACCGGGCAACCGGCGTGGCCGTACCCCGGTGGCGATGATCAGCCCGTCGTAGGGCACCTCTGCCCCGCCGGCCAGTCGGATCCGGCGGCTGGCCAGGTCGAGGCCGGTGGCGCGCGCACCGAGACGGAGCTCGACGGCCAGCGCGGCGAGGTGGGCCTCGGTACGCAGGTACAACCGCTCGGGCTCCCACCGGGACGCCAGGATCTGCTTGGAGAGCGGCGGGCGGTCGTACGGGGGGTCGATCTCCTCGCCGATCAGGGTGAGTGGGCCGGTGAAGCCCTCCCGGCGCAGGGTCTCGGCGGCCGCCAGGCCGGCGGCCGACGCGCCGACCACGACGATCCGGTTCACCGCGCCACCCGGCCGGCGCCGACTACGGGGACGGCCGGCATCACAGCGCGATGTTCTTCAGGTCCTGCGCGCGCTCGGTGCTCTCCCACCTCAGCTCCGGCAGCTCGCGGCCGAAGTGCCCGTACGCCGCGGTCTGCCGGTAGATCGGGCGCCGCAGCCCCAGGTCCCGGATGATCGCGGCCGGGCGCAGGTCGAACACGTCCCGGACGGCCTTCTCGATCCGCTCGACCGGCACCTTCTCGGTGCCGAACGTCTCCACGAAGAGCGACACCGGGCTGGCCTTGCCGATCGCGTACGCCACCTGGGTCTCGCACCGCTCGGCCAGCCCCGCCGCCACCACGTTCTTGGCCACCCAGCGCATCGCGTACGCCGCGGAGCGGTCCACCTTGGACGGGTCCTTGCCGGAGAACGCCCCACCGCCGTGCCGGGCGTACCCGCCGTACGTGTCCACGACGATCTTCCGCCCGGTCAGGCCCGCGTCACCCATCGGCCCACCGATCTCGAACCGGCCGGTCGGGTTCACCAACAACCGGTACCCCTCGGTGTCCAGGCCCAGACCTGCCAGCTCCGGACCGACCACGTGCTCCCGCACGTCGGGGGCCAGCAGTGTCTCCAGCGACACGTCCGCCGCGTGCTGCGCCGACACGACCACCGTGTCCAGCCGCACCGGGCGCAACCCGTCGTACTCGACGGTGACCTGGGTCTTGCCGTCCGGCCGCAGGTACGGAATCGTGCAGTCCCGGCGCACGGCGGAGAGCCGCCGGGCCAGCCGGTGCGCCAACGCGATCGGCAACGGCATCAGCTCCGGCGTCTCCGCACACGCGAAGCCGAACATCATGCCCTGGTCACCCGCGCCCTGCGCGTCCAGCAGGTGGTCGGAGTCGCCCTCCCGCACCTCGATGGCGTTGTCCACACCGCGGGCGATGTCCGGCGACTGGGCGCCGATCGAGACGCTGACGCCGCAGGACGCGCCGTCGAAGCCCTTGCTGGACGAGTCGTAGCCGATCCCCAGGACGGTGTCCCGCACGATGTGCGGCACGTCGACGTACGCCCGCGAGGTGACCTCACCCGCCACGTGCACCTGCCCGGTGGTGACCAGGGTCTCCACCGCGACGCGGCTGTCCGGGTCCTGCGCGAGCAGGGCGTCGAGGATCGCGTCGCTGATCTGGTCAGCGACCTTGTCCGGGTGGCCTTCGGTGACCGACTCGGACGTGAACAGACGCTTCATCCGATCGCCTCCGCGCCTCGTACGGTCAGCAGGTAGACCTCTTCCAGGTTCGCGGCTTCGAGGACCCGGGCCAGCGACACCGACCGGCCGGTGTTCCGCTCGACCGCCGCGATCAGCGCCAGCAGGTTCATCGAGTCCCAGCCGGTGAGCTCGTCGAAGCTCCGTGCCGCCTCGCGCGAGGTCACCCGGAGCCCCAGTTCGGTCTCGACCAGCAGGAGGAAGTCGTCGATCGTCTCCATCAGGCGTTCACTCCCAGGAAGTCGGTGAGGGTGACCGTCGCCGGTGGCGCGGCGATCTGCGCCAGGTCGTGCCGGAAAGTCGTCGTGACTCCGTCGTCGGTCAGCCGCTCGAAGCCGTTGCGCGGGTAGAAGTCGCGTACCATGCCGTTCTTCGGGGTCGCCCGGTAGGCCGCGTACACCGATCGCGTGCCGGTGTCGCGCGCATGCCGCAGCACCGAGCTCAGGCAGGCCTGCTCGATGCCGCGGGAGAAGGCCCGGCAGCTCAGCAGGAAGTTGTCGATGTGCAGGTCGGTCCCGTCGCGACGGAGCAGCACGGCGCCGACCAGGCCGTTGTCGCCGAAGCGGTCACTCGCGTGGACGGCGAGCACCGACGCGTCCGGGTCGGCGAGGCGGTCGCGGATGTCCGGCACCTGGAGCCGGCGGCTGGTCAGGTTGAACTGATTGGTGCGCAGGGTGAGCTGCGAGACGCGCGCCGCCTCGTCCCCGGTGGCCGGGACGAGCCGCACCCGGACATCCAGCTCCCGCAGGTATTCCTCGATCGAGTCGAAGGTGTCCAGGAACGTCTTGCGGACCAGGTCCTCGCGGTACCGGGCCGGCCGGACGGTGTCCTCGTCGGTCAGCTCGCGCACGTCGAACCAGCCTTCGTGCAGCAGCCGGGCGACGTGTTGGGCCGGTTCGTCGTCGAGGGCGACCACGCCCACGCCGGGCAGGGCGTACCGCACCAGCCCGCACTCGTACGCGCTGTCGTCGGCGAACACGAAGCTGTCCACGCCCAGGTTCAGCGCGGCGGCGAGTTCGACGAGGTTCTCGTGCTTGGGCCGCCAGTTCGCGATCACCTGGACGAAGTCGTCCTCACCCAGCAGCATCCGCGGGTGGTCGCGCAGCACCTCCAGCACCGGCGCCAGGTCGTTCTTGCTGACCGCGGCGACCAGCACGCCCTGCGCGCCGAGCTGCTTGATCACCCGCTGGAACTCGGTGAACGCCTCGCCGCGGTAGCCGTCGCCGACCTCGATGCCGGCGGGGCCGTCCTCACTCAGCACGCCGCCCCAGACCGTGCCGTCCAGGTCGAGCACCAGGGCCTTCCTGGTCAGGCCCGCGAGGTGCCGGGCCAGCTGGGCGACCTCGCGGGCGTACGCGGCCAGCAGGCCGGCCGACAGATGGGCCTTGGCGTAGATCGACATCCGGATCTCGCTGGCCGCGACGTCCTCGGTGAGCAACGGATCCAGATCCACCGTGAGCACCGCCGGGTGTGTCTCGGTGAGACGCAGCAGCCGGGCGTTGGCCTCGCGCCAGACAGCGCCCAGCCGCGCCCGGGACCGGTGGTCGACGAGTTGGGCGGTGAAGCGCCGTAGCAGGGGCATCGTGTTCAGCACCAGCGTGCCGCGGGCCCGGCCGGCGAACCGGGCGGCCAGCCGCTCCACCAGACCGATCTTCTCGTCCAGGACGCGTTCCACATCGGCCGGTCGCCACGGCGTCGGCGTTTCGTCGAAGACGACGAGCGGATCCAGCACGCACAGCACCAGGTCCGGGTCGGCCGCGTACAGCGCGCTGCCCGGGTCGCCGAGGTCGAAGACGTAGCTGTCGAAGTCGGCCAGGAACGGCCGCAGCAGCAGCCCGTGCCGCGCCATCTCGGCGGTCAGCGCCGGGCGCAGCGCGGAGAGGGTGCCGTGTCCGGTGATCGCCACGGTCAACGCGGGGGTCCCGGGGTGCTCGCGGAGCACCGCTTCCGGCGTGAGCCGGCTGAGCAGCTGGCCGGCCTGCGCCAACTGCGCGCCGGAGAGGCCGGCGAGCAGTCCCCGGACGGCCGGGTACTCGGCGGCGAGCCGCCCCGACCGGTGCAGCTCCAGCAGCGTCGCGGGCGGATCGCTCGGACGAACCTCGGAACCGTCCATCTCACTCCTCGTGGACTAGGCCTGCGCTGATGCTCAGCGGCCGGGCTAAAGTCGCGCTAACGGTCGGCGGTCGACGACGAGGGCGCCCGCATCCCGCTCGTCCCGGCCGCTACCCGGCCACCTGGCGGAACCGGTCGAGGTGGTAGTCGGCGGACAAGATCGACCGCTGCAGGTCCTGCAACGCGCGGCACGGTTCGAGCCCCAGTTCCTCGCGGAGGACCAGACGCGCGGACTGGTAGGCCTTCAGCGCGTCGGCCTGCCGGTCGGAGCGGTACAGGGCGAGCATGAGCTGGCGGTAGAACGCCTCGCGCAGCGGGTTCTCGGCGATCAGCGAATACAGCCGGCCGATCAGTTCCCGGTGCCGGCCGAGCGCGAGGTACGACTCGATCAGCGCCTCCGTGCACTCCAGGCGGAACTCGGTCAGGTGCACCGCGAACCCGCTGAGCAGCGAGCCGAGGGTGAGCCCGCTCAGCACCGGCCCGCGCCACAGCGCCAGGGCGCTCTCGAAATGGCTGACCGCCTGCCGGTGCCGCTTCTCCCGGGCGTGCTTCTTGCCCAGTCGGGTCAGCCGCTCGAAGAGCTGGAAATCGATGTCGCCGTCGCGGGGATCGAACACGTATCCCGGCGCGGTGGTGATGACAGGGGTGTCCGGGCCGGTGAATCGGCTCAGGAACTTGCGCAGTTGCGACACGTACACATGAATTCCGGCGGCGGCCCGTCCCGGTAGCCGCTCCCCCCAGATCTCGTCCATGAGCTGGCTGGCCGCGACGATCTGATTCGGTTGACTCAACAACACGGCGAACAGGGTCTCGACCTTCTGTGCGCCGATGGTGGCGGCCCGCTGACCGTCGTTGACCTGCAGGCGACCCAGGATCTCGTACCTCATGACATCCCCCGTTCGTGGACCAGGCTGTCTCGGATCGTGTCGACGACCTCCCGACGGCAGTTGTCGAGATAGAAATGACCGCCGCTGAAGACCTTGATGGCGAACCGTCCGGTGCAGTGGTCGCGCCAGGCCAGGGCCTCCTCGTAGCTGGTCTGCTGGTCGGAGTCGCCGACCAGCACGGTGACCGGGCACGACACGGACGCGCCGGGCTCCGCCTCGTACGTCTCGATCGCCCGGTAGTCGGCGCGGACGGTGGACACGATCGCCGCCCGGATCTCCGGGTCGGCCAGCAGTCGTGGGCTGGTCGCCCCCAGGTGGAGCAGTTCCGCGAGGAGGCCGGCGTCGTCGAGCCGGCTGACGGTGGCCGCCCGGCGGCGGGACGGCGCACGCCGTCCCGAGGCGAACAGCCACGCGGGGCTCTTCCGGCCGGCCACCTGCAGGCGCCGCGCGGTTTCGAAGGCCACCACGGCGCCCATGCTGTGGCCGAAGAAGGCGAACGGACGGTCGGTCCGATCGGTCAGTGCCTCGGCGACCCGGTCGGCCAGGTCCGGCACCGTATCGATGACCTTCTCCCGGTGCCGCTCCTGCCGGCCGGGGTACTGCACCGCGAAAACCTCCCACTCCGGCGCCAAGGCCTGGGAGAGCGGGAAGTAGTAGGTGGCGGATCCTCCGGCGTACGGAAAGCAGAACAGGCTCATCCGACTGTCCGGAGATGGGTGGAAACGCTGAATCCATGGATTCTGTGCAGGATTTTCCTGAATCATCGATCTTCCCGTCGTAATCGTTGTGCGAGGAATATCGCGCTCATCACCGAGCGCATATCCAATTCAGCCCACGACCACAGAAAATCAGCCTAGGTAGGGCGGGAATAGGCGGACACCCCTAGAGACCTTGCGGGCACACGCCGTAGCCGACGACGCCACCCCTATCAGCCGATCGCCGTCACCTACGTGCTGCGGGGTTAGCGAGACTTTGGCCGGCCCGGCCAGGCTGCCCGCAAAGCCGACCCGCCGCCGGCACCACGGCGGCCAAGCCGCAACGGAGGTCTCCGGATGTCGCAACCCGCCGCACCGGCCGAGGACTCGTCCGCGTTCCTCAGCATTGCCAACCGTTTCGCGGAGGCGAGATGCCTGCTGGCGGCTGACGAGCTGGGCGTGTTCGGGCTGCTGAAGGCCGGGCCGCTGAGCACCGGCGAGATCTGCGCCAAGCTGGCCCTGAACGAACAGGCCGCACCCGACTTCCTCAACGTGCTGGTGGCCCTGGGCATCCTGCGGCGGACCGGTGACGACGAGTTCGCCAACAGCCCGGCCGCCGACCGGTACCTGGTGCCGGACAGCCCCGGATACCTGGGCAGCACGCTGACCTTCTACAACAATTCCCTCTACGCCAGGTGGCAGAACCTCGCCGCGCTGCTCACCAGGACCGAGGACGCGGCCACCGACGGGAACGCCCGGGAGAACTTCAGCGCCATTCTCGACGACCCGGACCAGGCGCGGCACCTGCTGGCGATGATGAAGGAGGTCAACCGCTCCACGGGACCGGCCCTGGTCGAGGCGGTCGACTGGTCGGGCCGCCAGTCGGTCGCGGACCTCGGCGGGGCCGACGGCCGGCACCTGACCGAGATCGTCTCGGCGCACCCGCACCTGCGGGGGGTGGTGTTCGACCTGCCGCAGGTGCGGCCGTTCGCCCTCGAGCAGATCGCCGCCGCAGGGCTGGAAGGCCGGGTCGACTTCCACCCCGGCAACTTCTTCACCGACGAGTTCCCGCCGGCCGACGTCTACATCTTCGGCCACATCCTGCACAACTTCGCGCCGGAGACCAGGTACGCGCTGGCCGCCAAGGCGTTCCGGAGCCTGAACCCCGGCGGCACGATCCTGGTGGTCGAGCGCATGGTCGACGAGGACCGAGCCGACCTGTCCCGGCTGATCGAGAGCCTGCACCTCTACGTGGTCAGCGACGGCGGCGGCAGCGACTACCGGGCGTCGGACTGCCAGAGCTACCTGACCGCCGCCGGCTTCACCCGGACGTCGGTACGGGACCTCGCCGGCGCGGAGACGCTGGTGGTCGGGTTCAAGGAGGCGTAAGCGCCGCGCGTACCCCGTCAAGTCGCCCGTCGGGCGGCTTGACGGCGTCTACCCCTCGGCGCGGGCGGCGTCGGCGAGCGCCTCGGCCACCGGCAGCGGATCGAGATAGTCGCGGTACGACACGATCTGGCCGTCCCGGACCCGGAAGACGGCGATGACCCGCTGCCGGAACGGCGCGCCCGACGCGAGCACCCTGCCGCGCACGTCGTACTCGACGATGATCACTTCCGGGTCGGTGGTCTCGTGCACCATGACGTTGCGGTACTCGTCGAACGCGACGAGCCCGCCGGCGGTCTCGGTCAGGAACCGGCGGATCTCCGAGCGGCCCTGCACACGCGCCGGCGCCCCCGGTGGCCGGAACGGCCACTCGATGTAGCCGTCGGGCGCCATCAGGTCGACGAACGACTCGGTGTCCGCTTCGCGGCCGGCGCGCAGGATGCGCTCCACGACCTCGCGCGACGTCACGGTCATCGGCCAGTTCCCCCCGTCGTCGAACGCCCGCTGATCGAACAAGGCGTCGAAACGGAGAGTAATCGACCAACCACCCCAATGTGGCTGGATTACCGATCGGTCGTCAAGTAGCGTAAACTCCCCGACCGGGAGGGAGATGTCGTGGCCGTAGCCGAGCGCGATGGCGTTCGCACCAGGGCGAAGATCCTCGAACTCGCCCAGGAGCTGTTCGCCGAACGCGGCTATGCCGGCACGTCGATCGCCGACATCGCCCGCGAGCTGGGCACCAGCAAGGCCGCGCTGTACTACCACTTCAAGTCCAAGGATGAGCTCCTCGGCGCCCTGATCACCGAGCCCGTCTCGGTCTACGCCGCCCTCGCCGACCGCTGCCGCAACGAACGGATGAGCGCGGAGCAGCTGCTCGGGTCGCTCATCGACCTGACCGCGGCGACCCACTCCATGCAGGCGCTGCTGAGCAACGACCCCTCGATCGCCCCGGTGCTGCGCCGCCTCTACGACGTCGAGGGCAGCGTGCAGACGTTCGTCCGGGCACTGGCCGGGCCGGACCCGACCGAGGCGGCCTGGACGCGGGCCTGGGCCGCGTTCGCGGTGGCCAAACAGGGCACGTTCTGGGCGGTGCGGGCCGGCGACGGGACGCTGACGGCAGCGGCGCGGGCGGAGTTCCTCGCCGCCGCGTTGCGCTGCCTGGACCGCTAGCCCGGTTCCGGTCCCCGATCGGGCAGGACCGCCGCGAGCAGGGCGAGCGCGAGAAGAAGCACGACGCCGCCGCGCAGAGACAGCGAGACGCCGTCGGTGAAGGCGGCACGGGCGGTCTCCCGGAGTCCCCCGACGGGGGTGATCACGGAGGCGGGTGCCGTCGCGCCGGCCGCATCCGGAAGCCCTCGGCCGTACGCGGTGGCGACGGTGAGCCCGGCGACGGCCACGCCCAGCGCGCCACCCAGGTGACGCAGCGCGTTGACGACGCCCGGACCGTTCGCCGCGGAGCGCTCCGGCAGCGCGGCCAGGGCGGTGGCGAGCGCCGGCGCCTGCGGCAGCCCGGCGCCCAGGCCGCTGAGGGCCAGCGCGAACACCACCAGGCCGTACCCCGGCCAGGGGGTCAGCAGCGAGAGCAGCGCGAGCCCGGCGGCGAAGAGCAGCAGGCCGGTGATCACCGTGCCCCGTACGCCCAGCCGGCGGGTCACCCGCCCGGTGACCATCGAGGCGACACTCGCCATCGCGGCCAGCGGCACCAGCAGCAGCGCCACGGCGAGCGCGGTGCTGCCCCGGACCACCAGGAGGTACGTCGGCAGCAGGAACAGCAGTCCGGTCCAGGCGCAGTTGACAAGCGAGATGGTGAGCTGCGACCAGACGAACCCGGGTCGGCGGAGGACCGCCAGGTCGATCAGCGGATGAGCGGCCGCCCGCTGCCGGAGGACGAAACCGGCCAGCACGACCACCGCGGCGGCCAGCCCGGCGGTGAGCTCCCGCCCGTCCCGGGCCGCCGTCAACGTGCCGAAGAGCGCCAGTGAGGCGCCGGCGGCCAGCCCGATGCCGAGCACGTCGGGCCTCGGACCCCGGCCGGTGCGGGCCTCCGGGGTCAGCCCGGCGATGCACGGCAGGACCAGGAGCGCCACGACCGCGTCCAGCACGAACAGGGAGCCGTACCAGGCCCGGTCGAGCAGCGCGCCGCCGGCGATCGGTCCGAACGGGGTCGCCGCCGACACGAGCGCGGCGCCGACGGCGAAGGCGCGCTTACGCCGCTGCGCGGGAAACAGCGCCGACGTGATGCTCACCCAGGCCGGCAGCACGGTGGCCGCGCCGAGCCCCATGACGACCCGGCCGGCGAGGAAGGCGGCCGGGCCGGGCGCCCAGGCGGCGAGCACCCCGCCGCCGCCGAACAGCGCCATCCCGGCGAGCAGGGTACGCCGGTATCCCCAGCGTCCGCCGATCGCGGGCACGACAAGCATGCCGATGCCACAGACGAGCAGGTAGCCGCCGACGGCCCACTGTGCGTCCACCCAGGTGATCGAGAGCTCCCGGGTGATCTTGGGCAGGTCGACGCTGGTCATGGTGATGTCCATGAACGGCAGGAGCACACAGACGGACAGCACGACGACCGCCATCCAGCGCCGCGCCTCCGTGCCGGCAGCCGGCCGCACCGCCTCGGTCAGCCGGGTCACGGGTTGGCCGCCGCGGGCACGCCGAACCAGTTCCGCAGCGCCTCGGCCAGGCCGTCGTCCCCGGCGCGCCCGTGCCACACCAGGTGCCCGTCCGGCCGGAGCAGGAAAGCCTCCGGCGGCAGGTCCGGGACGGCGTCGGCGCGCACCAGGTCGACCCGGTCCGACCATCCGTGGACGGCATCCGTCCCGCCCCCCGCGGAGAGGTCGAGCAGGACCCCACGGCCGCCGCGCAGCGTGGCCAGCACCGTCGTCTCCCCGTCGGCAGTGGCCAGGACCGCGTCCGGGAGCCGGCGCCCGAGCAGCGGATCGTCCTGCGGGCCGTCGACCCGGTAGCGCACGTCCGTGCCGGACATCCGCCTGGACAGGTAGTCGTGGACGTCGTCGAACTCCAGCAGTCGGGAGAGCAGGTCGCGAGCCGGCGCCATCCGATCGGACGGGAAGGTGAGCACGATCTGGGCGCGGACGTTCGTGCAGACGAACTCGCCCACCGGGTGCCGCTCGCTGTGGTACGTGTCCAACAGGCCGGGCGGTGCCCAGCCGTGCAGGGTGGCGGCCAGCTTCCAGCCCAGATTGGCGGCGTCCTGGATGCCGGTGTTCATCCCCTGCGCGGCGAGCGGGAAATGGATGTGCGCGGCGTCGCCGGCCAGGAAGACGCGTCCCTGCCGGTAGCGCTCGGCCAGCCGCGTCGCGTCGCCGAACCTGGACGACCACTGCGGCCGACCGACCGCCACGTCCATCCCGGTCATCTCGCGCACCATGGCACGCAGGTCCTCGGCGGTCAGGTTCTCGACGTCGCCGCGGGGCGGCTCGTCCTGGATGAACATCAGCCGGGTCAGCTTCTCGTCGAGCGGGATGACCGAGAACCAGCCCCGCTCCGAGATGATCGCCTCGCGGATCGCCACGGGCGCGTCGAAGGCGTCCACGTCGGCGAGCACCCCCCACAGCGAGGACGGCGTACCCGGGAAGCCGATGCCGGCGAGCTTGCGGACCGCGCTGTGCCCGCCGTCGCAGCCGACGAGGTACGAGCCGGACAGCCGGTACTCGTCGCCGTTCGCGCGCACCGTCACCTCGACCCCGTCGTCGTGCTGGCTGAGCCCGACCACCTCGTGGCCCCGGCGGATCTCCGCGCCAAGCCCCACCGCGGCCTTCTCCAGCAACGCCTCGACCCGCGACTGCGGCGCATGCAAGGTGTACCGGTGGCGGCCGTCGAGCCGTGCCATGTCCAGCCGCAGGCCGGCGTAGTGCCCGTGTGGCCAGACCACCCCTTCGGCCAGGAACGGGTCGAGCAGTCCCCGCTGGTCGAGCACCTCGGCGGAGCGGGCGTGCAGGGCCAGCGCCCGGGACTGGCCGGTCGGCTCGGGCAGGCGTTCGAGCAGGACGGTCGCCACGCCCGCGACCCGCAGCTCGCAGGCCAGCATCAGACCCGTCGGGCCCGCTCCGACGATCACCACAGGGCTCATGTGTCCTCCTTGGTCAGACCGCACCGCGCGCGGCACCGGCCGGGTCCGGCGTCGAGGGCTGTTCGTCGCCGTCGAAGTTCTCCAGTGCGTCCACCAGGTCGCCGAGAATGTCGGCGGCGGCTGCCCCGTCGATGACCCGGTGATCGAAAGCCATGCTGAGCCGCATCACCGGCGCGGCCACGATCTGACCGGCGCGGACCACCGGCCGGTCCGTCACCCGGCCCACGCCCAGCGTGATGGTGGTGCCGCCGTTGGAGTGGAAGGCGTCCACCGGCTGGTGCCCCAGCGAGGTCACGGCCAGCGTGCCGAGGACACCCAGCCGTTGCCGGGGCGAGTGCGCCACCGCACGGAACAGCAGGTTGCCCAGGGCCGGGGGCAGCCGGTGCATCAGGCGGGCCCCGCCGAACTCGGTCACCTGCGCCGGATCGCCGTCGCGGACCCGGTTGATCCACTCCTGGATGTCGCGCAGGGTCGCGGTGTGCACGTCCGGGATGAGCCCGGTCAGCACCACCCGTACGCCGTTGAGCGACTTGTCGAAGGCGAGCTTGGCGTTCACGGTGTCGTACCGCACCAGGCGCGGGCGCAAGCGGCCGCAGAGCGCGGCGTTGGCCTCCGGGTGCTCGGCGAGCACCCGGCCGGCGGCGTGCAGGACGTAGGTCACCCAGGACGGCGGCCGCTCGTCCGGACGGGCCCTCTCCCGGTCCCGCCGCACCGCGGACATGTCGACCTCGGTGTCCAGGAAGACCGGAGCATGGACCCGGGCGTACCTGAGGAAGTGCAGGGTGTGCCGACGCTCGCGCGGCACGGGCGTGGTCCGGGTCATGACGCGTCACCTCCGCTGTGGCCGGCCGTCACGGCTTCTCCAGGACGAACCCGGCCCTGATCCACTTGCTGGACTCGACTGAGATGGCGACCAGCCGGTCGCCACTGGCCAGCTCCGGCAGAATCATCTGGAGCTGGGTGAAGGGCAGGGCGTTGGCGGTGTTGCCGGTGTCGGCGACGCAGCTGACCTCCACCGCCGCGGGCATGCCGAGCCGCTTGGTGATGGCCGCGGTCATCTGGCCGGACAGCTGGGGCGGCAGGAGGTAGTCGACGTCCGACGCCGTCCATCCCTGGCTGTCGAGAAGATCCGCGAGGATCTCCTCGGCGATGACCGGCACGTACTCCTGGACCGCCTTGAAGTCCTCCCACACCGCGGGCTTGGCCGGGTCGGCATCGCCCGGGCCGAACCACTCCACGATCTGTGCGGGAGGCCGGTTCAGGCCGGTCAGTTCGAGCAGCACCCGGTGCAGGACCGGCGCGTCGGGGAAGTCCCCGCCGCTGCCCAGCACCACCGCGCCCGCGCCGTCGCCGAACAACACCGCGTTCACCATCTCCGCGGGCGGCAGCCGGCTGTAGTCGAGCCGCAGGTCGACGTGCTTGGCACAGACGTCACCGCCGACCACCAGCACGGTCCGGGCCGCGCCGGCAAGGAGTGCCTGGTACGCGAGGTCGAGCGCCTGCACCGCCCCGGTGCAGCCGGACTGCAGCTGGTGCACCGGGACCGGGCCGGCGCCGAGCCGGTCGGCGATCTCACCGGCGGTGGTGGGCAGCAGCCGGTCGGGCATCGACGTCGCCATCACGATCATGTCGAGGTGAGCGGCGTCGACTCCGGCCCCGGCCAACGCCTGCCGGGCCGCCCGCACGCCGAGGTCGGCGACCGAACAGTGCACCTCCCCGGTGGCGAGGTCGATGGAGAGGTAGCGGCTCCGGGTGCCCACGAAGGCGTCGATCCACTCCTCGAAGACCGGGGTCATGCCGAGGCCCTTCGCCAGCAGGGCGTTGCTGACGGGCTCGCCCGGAAGGGCTGTGCCGGCCGATACCAGGCGTATGTCCCGCGCCGCCATCCGGCGTACCTCCCGCTGCTCGGCGCGCCGATGCCGCTGGACCGGCGCCTGGCGACACGGTCGGCCGCCGGCCTGAAGCACGGCTAAAGGTCGCGCTCCGTGCGGGCGGGTTTAGGCCGTCTTCAGCGGCCGCGCACACGGTCGCCGAGGAGCCGCACCGCTCCTTCACCGTCACTCTGCGGGTGGGACCGATGACTGAAGAGCTAGCTGGAATCGCCATCGTGGGCATGTCGTGCCGATTGCCCGGCGCCACCGACCCGGCCGGCTACTGGAGCCTGCTCCGGGACGGCCGGCACGCCATCACCGAGGCTCCGGCCGATCGACCCGGGTCCGCCCGGTACGGCGGTTACCTGGACGCCGTCGACGGGTTCGACGCGGCGTTCTTCGGCATCTCCCCCCGCGAGGCCACCGCGATGGACCCGCAGCAGCGCCTGGTCCTGGAGCTCTGTTGGGAGGCGCTGGAGGATGCCGGAGTCGTGCCGGCCGAGCTGGCCGGGAGCCGGACCGGCGTGTTCATCGGCGCCATCGCGAGCGACTACGCGACCCTCTTCTCCCGGCGCGGCGGCGGCCGGATCTCGCCGCACCTGATGACCGGCCTGAACCGCGGCATCATCGCCAACCGGGTGTCGTACGCGCTGGACCTGCACGGCCCGAGCCTGACCGTGGACTCGGCGCAGTCGTCGTCGCTGCTGGCCGTCCATCTGGCCTGCACCAGTCTGCGCGACGGGGAATCGACGGTGGCGCTGGCCGGTGGCGTCAGTCTGATGCTCGATCCGCAGAGCAGCGCCACGGTGGAGCGGTTCGGCGCGCTGTCGCCGGACGGCCGCTGCTACACCTTCGACGCCCGCGCCAACGGTTACGTCCGGGGCGAGGGCGGCGGCGTGCTGGTGCTCAAGACGGTGACGCAGGCCCGGGCCGACGGCGACCGGATCCACGGCATCGTGCTCGGCAGCGCGGTCAACAACGACGGCGCCACCGACGGCCTGACCGTTCCCAGCCCGGAGGCACAACGGGAGGTCATCCGGCTGGCCGCCCGGGCAGCCGGCGTCGAACCGGATGCCGTCCAGTACGTCGAGTTGCACGGCACCGGCACCCCGGTCGGCGATCCGGTCGAGGCGCGGGCCCTCGGTGCGGCGCTCGGCGCGGCGCGGCCGGCGGACCGTCCGCTGGCGGTCGGATCGGCGAAGACCAACGTCGGTCACCTGGAGGGGGCGTCCGGAATCGCCGGGCTGCTCAAGGTCGTACTGAGCATCCGACACCGGCTGCTGCCGGCCAGCCTGAACTTCGAGGCGCCGAACCCGGCCATCCCGTTCGACGAGCTCAACCTGCGGGTGCACGGCGCGCTGGCGCCGTGGCCGGACGAGCAGCGTCCGCTGATCGCCGGGGTCAGCTCGTTCGGCATGGGCGGCACCAACTGTCATCTGGTCCTCGCCGAGCCGACCGGCGCCGGCCCGCCGGACGAGCCGGCGCTCCGGCCGGCCCGCCCGGACGGCGCTGTCCCGATCGGCTGGCCGCTCTCCGGCCGCAGCCCGGCCGGCCTGCGCGGCCAGGCGGCACGCCTTCGCGCGTACGCGGAGACGCACGCCGACGTCGACCTCGCGGACGTCGCCTTCTCCCTGGCAACCACCCGTACCGCGTTCGAGCACCGCGCCCTGGTGCTCGGGGCCGACCGCACCGAACTGGTCGCCGGCCTGCAGACGCTGGAGCGCGACGGGCAGGCGGCGAACCTGATCCGTGGTGTCGCCCGGCCGGTCGGCGACACGGTGTTCGTCTTCCCCGGCCAGGGCTCCCAATGGGCCGGCATGGCGCTTGACCTGCTGGACACCGCCCCGGCGTTCGCCGAGCAGTTCCGGTCCTGCGCGCGGGCGCTCGCCGAGCACATCGACTGGTCGCCGGTCGACGTCCTGCGCGGGCGTCCCGACGCGCCACCGCTGGACCGGGTCGACGTGGTCCAGCCGCTGCTGTTCGCCGTCATGGTCTCGCTCGCCCGGCTGTGGGAGGCGGAGGGCGTCAGCCCGAGCGCCGTCATCGGCCACTCGCAGGGCGAGATCGCTGCGGCCCACATCGCCGGGGCCCTGTCACTCGCCGACGCCGCCGCCGTCGTCGCGCTGCGCAGCCAAGCGATCACCGCGCTGCCCGGCCAGGGTGGCATGGCGTCGATCGCCGCACCCGCCGACGAGGTCCGGGCCCGGCTCGTCGGGGTCGCCGACCGGCTCGGCGTGGCGGCCGTGAACGGGCCGTCCAGCACCGTCGTCTCGGGTGACCTGGGGGCGCTGCGGGACCTGCTCGCCGGCTACCGGGCGGACGGGGTCCCGGTACGCACCATCCCGGTCGACTACGCGTCGCACTCGCCGCAGGTCGAGGCTCTGCGCGACCGCCTGCTGGAGGCGCTCGCGCAGATCCGGCCGCGCCGGTCCGCGCTCGCCTACTACTCGACCGTCACCGGCGGCCGCCTCGACACCACCGAGTTGACCGCCGACTACTGGTATCGCAATCTGCGTCAGCCGGTCGAGCTGGAGGCCGCGGTGCGCGCCGCGGCCACGGACGGCTACCGGGCGCTTGTCGAGTGCAGCTCGCACCCGGTGCTCGCCGGCGCCCTCAGCGAGACCCTGGAGGCCGCCGGGCTGGCCGATTCCCTGGTCGTCGGTACGCTGAGCCGGGACCAGGGCGACCTGCGACAGTTCCGGTCCTCGCTCGGCCAGTACCACGTGCAGGGCGGCCGGGTGCGGTGGGCGGTGCGGGCGGCCACGTCCCGCCGCGTCGACCTGCCCGCGTACGCCTTCCAGCGCCGGCGTTTCGCGTTCGACACCACCACCGCCGCCGAGCCGGACGTGGCGGCGGCGGAGCCCTCGCTGACCGACGAGCCGGCACCGGCGCGCACCGCCGGGCACCCCGACCTGTTCGACCTGGTACGGACGACCTCGGCCATCGCGCTGGGTCACGACACGCCGGACGACGTCGACATGGAGCTGCCGTTCAAGGACCTGGGCTTCGACTCGGCGACGGTCATCGAGCTGCGCAACCGCCTCGCCGTGGCCACCGGCCTGCGGCTGCCGAACACGTTGATCTTCAACTATCCGACGCCCCGGGCACTGGTCCGGCACCTGAGCGCCGAACTGGCCGGGGAGTCCTCCGACGAAGCCGGCCCTGCGGCTGCCCGGGTAGCGACCGACGAGCCGATCGTGGTGATCGGCATGGCCTGCCGGTTCCCCGGCGGCGCCGCGTCACCGGAGCAGTTGTGGCAACTGGTCGCCGACGGGGTGGACGCGACCGGAGAGTTCCCGGACGACCGCGGGTGGGACCTGGACCGCCTGTACGACCCGGACGGGGACCGCGCCGGCACCACGTACACGCGGCGTGGCGGCTTCCTGTACGACGTCGGCCAGTTCGACCCCCAGTTCTTCGGGATCAGTCCGCGTGAGGCGGCGGCGATGGATCCGCAGCAGCGGTTGTTGCTGGAGACGGCGTGGGAGGCGATCGAGCGGGCCCGGATCGACCCCACCAGCCTGCGCGGCAGCCGCACCGGGGTCTTCGTGGGCGTCTCCGCCCAGGACTACGGGCCGCGGCTGCACGAGCCGGCGGACGGCCACGACGGGTATCTGCTGACCGGGCAGACGCCGAGTGTGGCGTCGGGGCGGGTGGCGTACACGCTCGGCCTGGAGGGTCCGGCGGTCACCGTGGACACCGCGTGCTCGTCGTCACTGGTGGCCCTGCACCAGGCCTGCCAGGCACTACGCAGCGGCGAATGCGACCTCGTGCTCAGCGGCGGCGCCACCGTGATGTCGTTGCCGGGCATGTTCGTGGAGTTTTCCCGCCAGCGGGGGTTGGCGCCGGATGGGCGGTGCAAACCGTTCGGGGCCGGGGCCGACGGAACCGGCTGGAGCGAAGGCGCCGGAACCCTCCTACTGGAACGACTCTCCGACGCCCACCGCAACAACCACCCGATCCTGGCCATCATCCGAGGATCAGCGATCAACAACGACGGCGCCAGCAACGGACTCACCGCCCCGAACGGACTGTCACAACAACGCGTCATCCGCCAAGCCCTCGCCAACGCCGGACTCACCCCCACCGACATCGACATCGTCGAAGCCCACGGCACCGGCACCCGCCTCGGCGACCCCATCGAAGCCCAAGCCCTACTCGCCACCTACGGCCAACACCGCCCCACCGACCAACCACTGCACCTCGGCTCGATCAAATCCAACATCGGCCACACCCAAGCCGCCGCCGGCATCGCCGGCATGATCAAAATCATCCAGGCCATGCACCACCACACCCTGCCCAAAACCCTGCACGCCGACACCCCCACCCCCCACGTCGACTGGCACACCGGCGCCATCCAACTCCTGCACCACAACACCCCCTGGCCCCACCACCGCCCCCACCGCGCCGCGATCTCCGCCTTCGGCATCTCCGGCACCAACGCCCACGTCATCCTCGAACAAGCCCCACCACCACCCCCCCCCCC
>NZ_PYPS01000029.1 GCF_003027925.1 Micromonospora sp. RP3T | reverse complement strand
TGCCCGGCGGCTGCGGATCTGGCTGCCGCCGCTGGGCGCGCGGGACACCGGCCGCCTGCTGCGGCAGCTGCTGGACCGGGCCGGACGGCCCGCAGCGCTGGCCGCCGCCCTGCTGCCGCTGGTCGGCGGCAACCCGGCCGTCGCGAACGCGTACGCCGCGGCCGACGCGGCGAAGGATGAGCCGGCCGGGGTGCCCGCACCGGTCCGTCGGCTGGTGGACGCCCGGCTGGACCGGCTGGACGGCGCGCAGCGCGCGGTGCTGATGGCGGGCGCGGTGGTCGGCGGCCCGGTCGCCACGGCGACCGTCGAGCGGATGCTCGCCTGGCCGGCCGGCCAGGCCGGGCCGGTGCTGCGCGCCCTGGCCGCGGCCGGACTGCTCCGCCGCACCGACGCCGGCGCCGTTCCGGGAGCAGGCAACGCGGGCGGGACCGCGCCGGCCGGTGCGCGCGAGTGGGCCGATTCGGACACCGGAACGGGCGTGGGCGTCCGGCGCACCGGTCTCGGCTCACGCAGCACCGCCGTCCCGGGCGGCTCGGGTATCCCCGGCGGCTCGGGCGGCTCGGGCGGCTCGGGCGGCTGGACGATCGTCGAGCCGGTGGTGGCCCGGGTGGCCGCGCACCGGTTGCCGCGTGCGGTGCGGGCGGACTTCGTCCGCCGGCTGGCCAGCGGTGGGCCGGTGCCGGCGATCCGCACGGACCGCATCGGCGTACCCGTCGCCGTCCGGTCCGGGGCCACCCCCGGGCCGGCGACCGACGCGCGCTCCGGCGCGGTCGTCGGAGCGCGCATCGACGCCGGGCCCGGCATCGGGGCGGGAACCGATGTCGGGTGGGGAGCCCGGACCCGGGCGGGAACCGGCGTCGGGCGGGGGGCCCGCACGGGGCCTGGCATCGGCACCGGTGCCGGCATCGCTGACAGACAGGTCAGCGGCCGTCCTGGTGTCGGCGTGGTGCGCCAGCTGGCCGATCGGCCGGGTGAGGCTCCCGCCGCGCGCCTGCCTGCGTCGGTGGGGACCGGCGTCCCCGGGTGGGACGCCGAGGAGCGGGCGACCTGCCCGCTCGGGGCGGGGCGGTCGCGCCGGTCGGGTGGAGGGGCCCGACCGGCGCCCGTCCCGCCGTCCGGACCGGACGGGGCCGACGCGCTCCGGTCGGCGACGGAGCGATCGGGGTACGCCGACGCGGCCGTCACCGGGGCCGACTCGTCACGGGGGGAGATCGGGCAGCGGAACGCGCCGGCCTACCACGGGCAACGGGACACTCCGACCGGCGCCGGACGACGGAACGGCGTCGCCAGCATCGGGCGACCGGACGCTCCGGTCAGCGGCGACGGGCGGACCGGACCGGGTTCCCCGGCCTCGTACCGGCCGGCACAGGTCACGCCGGGCGGCTCGGCGCGGGTCACACCGGGCGGCTCGGCACGGGTCACACCGGGCGGCTCGGCACAGGTCACGCCGGGCGGCTCGGCGCGGGTCACACCGGGCGGCTCGGCACGGGTCGGCCGGGTGACCGGCCCGCCCGAACGTGCGGACCGGGGCCGGCGAACACCGACGCCGCCCGACGCCGCGCTCGGGCTGGCCGCCTGACGGTCGCGTCCGGGTCGGAGCGGGCACGGGGCCACTCCGGCCCGGGCGGCGGCCGAGAACAGTCGCGCCCGGCAAGCGACGGGTGGCGCCACGCGCGCCGGTTCAGTCGATCTTGGAATGGGGCGGGGTCAGTCGCGGACGATGACCCGGCTGCGTCCCCGGAACTCGGCCACCACCTCGTCGCCACGTCGCACGGTGACGTCGTAGATGCCGCTGCGGCCGTGCCGGACCCGCTCGGTGGCGTACGCGTCCAGCACGTCGCCCGCGCGCACCGGGCGCAGGAAGGTGATCTCGCCCCCGGCGGCCACGGTGGCCGGGCCGTGGCTGTTGCAGGCCAGCGCGAACGCGGTGTCGGCGAGCAGGAACACGAAACCGCCGTGGCCGATCGCGTGCCCGTTGAGCATCGCCGGGGTGACCCGCATCCGGGCCACTGCCGCGCCGTCACCGGCCGAGACGAGCTCGATGCCGAGCCCGGTCGAGGCGACGTCGGCGTCGAACATGTCGTGGGCCGCGGTACGCCCGCCGTCGTCCGTCATCTCAGCGCTCCCGCCGCTGGTCGACGATGCGGCGCATCTTGCCCATCGAGCGTTCCACCCCGTCCGGCTCGATCACCCGGACCGCCACGGAGACGCCGATGGTGTTCTTGACCTGCTCGACCAGGGCGGCCCCGGCCCGCTCCGCGTCGGCCACGGCGGCGCCGGCGCGGCGCTCGACGTGGACGGTGAGGGTGTCCAGCCGTCCCTGCCGGTCGAGTACGCACTGGAAGTGCGGCGACAGCGCGGGGGCCCGCAGGATCAGCTCCTCGATCTGGGTCGGGAAGACGTTCACCCCCCGGACGATCATCATGTCGTCGGTGCGCCCGGCGATCTTCTCGATCCGCCGCATGGGGCGTGCCGTGCCGGGCAGCAGCCGGGTGAGGTCCCGGGTGCGGTAGCGGACCACCGGCATCGCCTCCTTGGTCAGCGACGTCAGCACCAGCTCGCCGCGTTCGCCGTCGGGCAGCACCGCGCCGGTGACCGGGTCGATGATCTCGGGGTAGAAGTGGTCCTCCCACAGGTGCAGGCCGTCCTTGGTCTCCACGCACTCGACCGCCACGCCGGGGCCCATCACCTCGGACAGGCCGTAGATGTCCAGCGCGTGCAGGTCCAGCCGCTGCTCCAACTCCCGGCGCATGTCCTCGGTCCACGGCTCGGCCCCGAAGATGCCCACCCGCAGTGAGGTGGCGCGCGGGTCGACGCCCTGGCGTTCCATCTCGTCCACGATGGCCAGCATGTAGCTGGGGGTGACCATGATGACCTCCGGTTCGAGGTCACGGATCAGCATGACCTGCCGCTCGGTCATGCCGCCGGAGACCGGGATGACAGTGCAACCCAGCTCCTCGGCGCCGTAGTGCGCGCCCAGGCCACCGGTGAACAGGCCGTATCCGTACGCGACGTGCACCCGGTCGCCGCGCCGGCCGCCGGCGGCCCGGATCGAGCGCGCCATCAGCGTGGCCCAGGTGTCCAGGTCGGCGCGGGTGTAGCCGACCACGGTGGGGCGTCCGGTGGTGCCGGAGGAGGCGTGCAGCCGGGCGACCCGCTCCCGGGGCACGGCGAACATGCCGAACGGGTAGTTCTCCCGCAGCTCGGCCTTGGCGGTGAACGGAAAGCGGGCCAGGTCGGCGAGGTCGCGGACGTCGTCGGGGTGGGCGCCGGCGGCGTCGAACGCGCTCCGGTAGTGCGGCACGTGCGCGTACGCGTGCCGCAGCGAGTGGCGCAACCGGTCCAGTTGGAGCGCCCGCAGCTCGTCGACGCCGATCCGCTCGGCGGGATCCAGCTCGTCCGGACGAGGGGTGCGGTCCTGCACGGTTGCCTCCTGCGCGACGGGCCCGACGCCGCCGCGCCGGGCGGGAACCCGCTCACCGTACGCCCGTACGGCCCACCCTGCCAGGTCAACGTCCTCCCCTCGCCGATCTTGCGGGGACCGCCCTTCGCACGGGCGGTTCGCGCCCTTCGCCGGGGCCGGTACCGCAAGATCGACGAGGAGGCGCGGGGGTCAGGTCAGGGCGGGGCAGGGCGGGTTATGCTCGGTGAGCCGGCGGTGGGGCCCGCCGTCCCGGGAGGCGCCGGGAGAACCGCGACCACGCCAACGGTCCCTGCCAGTGATGCCCGTCCTGGTGGGAGGCACCGTGAGACGACCGCCCGAGTCCCGCGTCGATCCGGACGTCGATCTCCGCGTACCCGCCGACCGGACGGAGCTGACCGCGCACCCGGCGGCGGTGCTCGGCGTGATCGCCGCCGGCGGCGTGCTCGGCGCGCTGGCTCGCGCCGGCGCGCAGGCCGCCGCGCCGCACCCGCCCACCGGTCTCCCCTGGGCCACGTTCGGCGTCAACGTCACCGGGTGCCTGCTGATCGGCGTGCTGATGGCGGTCCTCACCGCCCGACCGGCCGGGCCGCTGGTCCGGCCGTTCCTCGGCGTCGGCGTGCTCGGCGGATTCACCACGTTCTCCGCGTACGCGGTCGACGCGCAACGTCTGGTGACCGCCGGCGCGCCGGGCACGGCGCTGGTCTACCTGGCCATGACCGTGCTCGCCGCGCTGCTGGCGGTCGCCGCCGGAGACGTGGTGACCGGCCGGCTGCTGGCCGCCTGGCGCGGGGAGGCCCGGTGACCGTCCTGTGGATCGCGCTCGGCGCGGCGCTCGGCGCTCCGCTGCGCTACCTCACCGACCGGGCGGTGCAGGCCCGGCACGACTCCGCGTTCCCGTGGGGCACGCTGACCGTCAACGTGGCCGGCTCGCTGCTGCTCGGCGCGGTGCTGGCGGTGCCGGCCGATCCCGCGGTGACCGCGCTGGTCGGCACCGGCTTCTGCGGCGCGCTGACCACCTGGTCCACGCTCAGCTACGAGACGCTGCGGCTGGCCCGCACCGGCGCACGTCTCCACGCGTACGCGAACGTGCTGGTCAGTGTGGTCGCCGGGCTCGGCGCGGCCTTCGTCGGGTACGCGTTGGCCGCCGCGTTCACCGGCTGACGGGACAGCCGATGGGGGCGGGCGGCGATAGCATCCCGCCATGGAGCTGCGCCACCTGGCCGACCGGGTCTGGCTGTTCCCCGGCGACCCCGACCCGGGTGCGGTGCGGCCCACCGTGGCGGTGGTCGCCGACGATCGCGGCAGCGTGCTCGTCGACGCCGGCCACAGTCCCGCACACGCCCGGGAGATCCGTGCCGGGATCGCCGCCGCCCGGCTGCCGGAGCCGCGCTGGCTGGTCTACACCCATCACCACTGGGACCACGTCTGGGGCGCCTGCGCCTGGCCGGGCGTGGAGATCGTCGGGCACGAGGCCGGGGTCGCGCCGTTGCGCGCCGAGGCGGCCCGCCCGTGGAGCCACCGTCACCTGCGGGAGCGGGTCCGCGCCGAGCCACGGCTCGGG
Organism: Micromonospora sp. RP3T; assembly: GCF_003027925.1. Classification (GTDB taxonomy): domain Bacteria; phylum Actinomycetota; class Actinomycetes; order Mycobacteriales; family Micromonosporaceae; genus Micromonospora. The sequence continues at coordinate 90,332 of NZ_PYPS01000029.1, read as the reverse complement.
CCCAGCTACCGGGCGCGGGCGCTCGCGGTGGACGACTGGGACGGCTTCGCGGTGCTGCCGCCGACCCACACGTTCACCGACGAGCTGATGCTGCCCACCGGCGTGGTACTGCGCCACGTCGGTGGCCGGCACGCCCCCGACTCGACGGTGGTGCTGGTGCCGGACTCGCGGGTGCTGCTGCTGGGCGACTGCTGGTACCCGCCACCACTGCACGAACGCGGCCCGACCGACGGGCCGGATCTGGCGCTGGCCCGGAGCCTGCTCTCCGAGCACGTCGAGTGGTACGTCTCCGCGCACGACGAGCCGCTGGGCCGGGACCAGGCCCGCGCCGCGCTCGGCGAGTGAACGGCCGCCGGCACACCCGGCGACCGCGATGACCCGGCGCGGACCGGCCTGGACCCGTCCGACGCGGACCGGACCGGAGCGCACCGGCCCTGGCGTGGACCCCTCCCGCCTGGGCCGGTGCGCAGGTCAGCGTGCGTGGCGTTCCGGGTGCGCCCGGTTCCAGGCTCGCATCCGCTCCGGGTAGCCGGTGCGGGCCGCCTCGTAGAGCGGCACCGCGTGCCGTTGGGCGATCTTGCCGGCGACCCGGGGCGAGCCGGTGCGGCGGCGGATCCACTCCCCGTCGTGGGCGATGGCGACCACCGTGGTGTCGGTGGCGGTGGTCTCCGGTTCCAGATAGAACTCGACCCCGTGCCGGCTGGTCACGAACGCCTCCAGCTGCGCCAGATCCTCCCGGTTCGCCTCGCGGTCGAGCTTCGTCGGCGTTGTCGGCTCGGCGGCCCGTCGGCTGAACCAGCCCATGCCCGCCTCCTCTCCTCGGCGTCGGAGTCCAGTGCAGCACGCCCGCCTGGCAGGGGCCTGGGAGCGCCGTGGGAGTCGGCTGAGCCGCTCAGCGGGCCGGCCGGTCCGCTCCGGCCGGCGCGCGCAGCACCGGCACCAGTGCCAGCGTGGGCAGCAGGAGCAGCGGCACCAGGCCGAGCGCGTTCAGCACGCCGAGGTGGTCGCCGAGGAAGCCGAGCAGCGGCGGCCCGGCGAGGAACGCGGTGTAGCCGATCACCGCGACCACGCTGACCCGGGCCGGGGCCTTCTCCTCGTCGTCGGCGGCGGCGCTCATCCCGACCGGGAAGCCGAGCGACGCGCCGATCCCCCACAACGCCACCCCGACCACGGCCAGCGGGCCGGAGCCGGCCAGCACGGCCAGGGCGGCGCCGACGGCGGCGAGCCCGATGGTGCCGAACAGCACCGGCACCCGTCCCCAGCGGTCGATGGCGATCGTGCCGACGGTCCGGCCCAGCGTCATACCGACCACGAACACGCCGAACACCGCGGCGCCGACCGCCTCGTCCACGCCGTACCCGTCGACGAACGCCACCGCCAGCCAGTCGTTGGCGCTGCCCTCGGTGAACGCCATGACCAGCACCAGCAGGCCGACCAGCAGGGTGCGCGGCTCCCGCCAGGCGGTCAGCAGCGCCCGCCGCCGGGCCGCCGGCTCGCCCGCGCCCGTCGACTCGGCCGGCGCAGACAGGAACGCCCGCGCCCCGAGCAGCGTGCCGGTCAGGATCAGCACCGCCAGGACCGGCAGGTGCACCTCGATCGGCACGTCGAGCCGGGCCGCCCCCGCGCCGAGCCCGGCCCCGGCCACCGAGCCGAGACTCCAGGCGGCGTGAAAGCGGGGCATGATCGTCCGGCCGAGCCGCCTCTCCACGACCGCGCCCTCGACGTTCATCGCCACGTCGCACAGGCCGGAGCCAAAGCCGAACGCGGCGATCCCGAGCCCGACGCCGACCGCCCAGCCGGCCAGGCCGGTGGCGAGACCGGCCACCGTCATGCCGAGCGCGACCAGCACGGTCGCCACGACCACCGTGCGGGCCGGACCGATCCGCTGGGTGACCAGACCGGCGGCGGGCATGGCCAGCAGCGCGCCCACCGACATGCAGAGCAGCAGCAGGCCGAGCCGGCTCGGGCTGAGGCCGAGCGCCTCCCGGACCGCCGGCACCCGGGAGAACCAGCTGGCCATCGCGAGCCCGTTGAGGGCGAAGACGACGGCGACGCCGTTACGGGCGGCCAGCACCGGCCGGGCGGCCGGTGGCCGTGACGCGGCCGGCGCGTCGAGGGCGTTGCTCACGGTGCGGTAGTCCCTTCCCCGAATGGTTCCCGACGACCATCGCACACCTGAGAGCGCTACCACCACAAGCGCTCCCACCCCTTACCGTGCCCGGTCCGGACCGGGCATGATGCGCACATGGGTACGCCGACCGCACGACCCGCCACGCTCGACGACGTGGCCCGCGCCGCCGGGGTGTCCCGGGCCACCGCCTCGCGGGTGCTCGGTGGCTACGGGTTCGCCTCGGCGCAGGCGCGGGCCCGGGTGGGCGCCGCCGCCGACCACCTCGGCTACGTGCCGGACGTCACCGCCCGGGCGCTGGTGCGCGGCGCCGGCGTCCGACTGGTGGTGGCCGTGGTGGGCCGGACCGACGCGGTCTTCGACGACCCGTACGTGCACCGGGTGGTGAGCGCCGCGTCGCGGGTGTGCGCGCCGCACGGGATCGGGGTGGCGCTGGAGTGGCTGCCGCTCGACGACCCGTCCGGCCTGGGCCGGCTCGGCGCCGACCGGGGCGTCTGCGGGGTGATCCTGGTCAACACCACGCGGGCGGCGCTGGACGCGGTGCCGAGCCGGCTGCGCGGCCGGGTCGTCTCGATCGGCCAGGGCTCGGCGACCGTGCCGTCGTTCGACGTGGACAACGCGGCCGGCGCCGGCGCGGTGCTGCGCCACCTGTACGCCACCGGCCGCCGCCGCATCGCCATGGTGACCGGCCCACGCTGGTTGACCTGCGCGGAGCGGTCGGTGACCACGTACCGGGAGCTGATGCGGGAGGCGGGGTCGCCGGAGCGGCTGGTGACCGGCGACTTCACCGCGGCGCGGGGCGGCGCGGCGGCGCTGGCGGCGCTGCGCCGCTGGCCGGACCTGGACGCGGTCTTCGCGGCCAGCGACGCCACCGCGTTCGGGGTGATCGCCGCGTTGCGCGGGCACGGGTTGGGGGTGCCGCACGACGTGGCGGTCGGCGGTTTCGACGACCTGCCGTACGCGGCGATGAGCAGTCCGGCGCTGACCACCGCGACCCATCCGGTCGACCGGATCGCCACCGCCGCGGCCACCGCCGTGCTGACCAGGGCGCCGGTCGCGCCGAGCACCGCTTTCGCGTCCACGCTGGTGACCCGGGAGAGCGCCTGAGCGGCGACGGTCAGCGGCCTGTCCCGCTGTTCCGGGCCACCCGCCGCCGGCGGCGCCCTCAGCGCCCCGGCCCGGTGACCGCCGCGTCGACCCGGCTGAGCACCGTCGCGTCGTCGTCCACGCCCACGCCGCGCAGCAGGTCGATGGCGGTGGCCCGGACCGGCCCGATGACCAGTGCGAGCGGCAGCGTCGGGCCGGCGGCGAAGAGGCGGCCGACCGACCGTACCGCCGCCAGCGCCGCCGCGTCCGCCCGGGCGGCGTGCCCGTCGGCGGTCTCCTCCTGCCCGTTGAGGTCGGCGGCGAGCGCGTCGCCGGCCGCCCGGACGGCGTCGGCCAGCGTGCGTACGGCGGCGCCCAGGTCGGTCGGGACGGGCGCGTCGCCGCGGGTGACAGTGACCGCGGCCCGGGCCAGCACCCGCACGTTGCGCACCGCGTAGTCGATCTGCCGGATCGAACCGGTCACGGAGCGCAGCCGGCCGAGGTGCCGGCGACGCCGGACGTTGAGCCGGAGCGCCTCGCCGGCGGCCTGGACCGCGTCCCGCAGCCGCTCCACCCCGGCGTCGACGTGCCGGGCCCGGTCCAGCGCGGCCAGGGCGGCCTCGTCGTCGGCGTGGTCGAGCGCGTCGGCGACCTCGTCGAGCACGCCGGCCAGCTCCGTGAACGTGTGCCGGAACTCGGCCACCAGCGGGGCGAGCGGCCGGCGGGCGTCGACGAGCTGACTGGCTACCACCGCCACCGCGCCGCCGATCAGCGCGTCGACGAACCGGAACGGGACCAGCGACTCGGTCGGGGGCGAGACCACCACCAGGTAGAGCGCGGAGACCGCGGCCTGCACCACGGTGACCGAGCTGGCGCCGACCGCCACCGCCAGCGCGACGGTGAGCAGGATGACGGTGAACACGGTCCAGGTGGTGCGCGGGCCCAGCGCCTGGACCACCAGGTCGGCCACGAGCACGCCGGCGGCCACGCCGAGCACCACCTCCACCGCCCGGCGGATCCGCTGGCCCCGCGCCTGACCGAGCACGATCAGCGCCGCGGCGGGCGCGAAGAACGGCTGCGGGTGCCCGACCAGCCGGGTGGCGAGCATCCAGGCGACGGTGGCGGCGAGCGTCGCCTCGACCACCGGCAGCCAGCCCCGCCGCAGCCGCCCGGCCGCCGCCCGTACCGCCGGGCCGACCCGCCGCCGGCCCTCGCGTACCCCGCTCATCCCCGCCTCCCGTTCCACCCGGCCCTATCCTGCGGGACCGGCCCGCACCCCGCGCGCGATCTTGCAGTTCCGGCCCGCGTCTCGGGTCATTCACCCGCTTCGTCGGGGCAGCAACCGCAAGATCGACGCGCGTCGGGTGCCGATCGGCCCTGGTCGCCGCCGTCCGGGGCGGTCCTCAATGGAGATGGACGGAGAGGCAGGGACGGAGAGGGAGGGGACAGCTCATGCGTACGGGACTGTGGCGACGGCAGGTGAGGTGGATGTACCGGGAGGGCCGGCCGAACCGGCTCGCCCGGGTGTTGAACGGGCTCGCCGCCCGGCAGCACGCCGCCGGGCTCGGCCCGCGGAACTGGGTGACGCTGGAGGTGCCCGGCCGGCGCACCGGCCGGATCGTCGCCGTGCCGCTGGTGGTCGCGGACCACGACGGCGAGCGGTACCTGGTGTCGATGCTCGGCGACCGGGTCAACTGGGTGGCCAACGTCCGGGCCGCCGGCGGGCGGGCGGTGCTGCGGCACAGCGGCCGGGAGCCGGTCCGGCTGGTCGAGGTGGCCGTGGCGGACCGGCCGCCGATCCTGCGTCGCCACCTCGCGCTCGCGCCCGGGGCGCGCCCGCACGTGCCGGTGGACCGGCACGCCCCGCTCGCCGACTTCGCGCGGGTGGCCGCCGGCATTCCGGTCTTCCGGGTCACGTCGGCGGAGCCGGCGCCGGGAAAGGCCGGGTGACAACCTTTCAGGATATCGATCGCGTCCGTTCCCGGGGTCGTCCGAATGGGAGAGGCGGCCGGTAAGATCGGCGACAAAGCGGCGGCTGATCGCTGACTGCCGGCCCCGGCGCGACCGCGCACACTGGGACCATGAATACGAGACTCCGCCGCAGCCGGGCATTCCGCCTCGCGGTGTGTCTCGCCCTTGTGGCGACGCTGAGCGGCTGCATGCAGCTCAACCTCGGGCTGACCGTGAACACCGACGACACGGTCTCCGGCCAGCTCCTGCTGACCGCCCAGAAGTCCGTGCTCAAGCAGCGCAACCCGGACGTCGCGGCGGCCTTCGCCGAGCTCCGGCAGAACATTCCCACGCTCCCCGCCGGCACCGAGAGCCGGTACGAGGACGCCACCTCCTACGGCATTCAGATCGCCTACCGAAAAACACCGCTGGCGCAATTCACCAGCGAAAGTGTGAATCTTGTCCGGGATGGCGACCTCTATCGCTTCTCCCTTCCGCTGGACCCGAAGAAATACGGCGGAAAGGTGGCCGAACAAGATCCCCGGAATCAGCAGGCGTTCATGACCCTGATGGCGTTCGAGATCTCCGTGACGTTCCCCGGCCGGGTGCTCGACAGCAACGGGACGGTCAACGGGCGCTCGGTGAGCTGGCAGGTCGTCGCCAACCAGCCCAAGCCGGCCGAGTTGCGGGCCGTCGCCGAGGCGCCACCGACGCCCTCCGCCAGCGCGGTCGCCGCCGTGACCGGGAGCGGCTCCCTCCCCTGGCTGCCGATCGTCGGCGGAGTGGTCGGGCTGCTGGTGGTCGCCGCGGTGGTGGTGGTCGTCCTGCTGCGGCGCCGCTCCCGGGGCGGCCCGGCGGCCGGGGCGCCGCCCGCGTCCCCGACGGCCCTCGCGCCCACCGCACCGACCGCGTCGACCGACCGGGCCACGCCGACGCCCCCGGCCGACCCGCCGACCTGAGTTCCACCGGCCCCAACCGAGTCCCACCGGCCGCACCCGCCCTTGACGCCCCGGCCACAGCTTTCCCGCCGCACCGGCGGCGACCCGCCGGTCCCCCACCGCGCACCGGGCGCCACCCGTGGACGCCGTCCTCGGGCCGCCGCACCACCGAACCCCGACCGCACCACCGCACCGTCGAAAAGGGGGATCGCCGTGAACGATCTCTTCACCTGGGCCGCCCTGGGCAGCCTGACCGGCGCCAGCGCCGCCACCCTGCTCGCCACCAACGTCATCGGCGGCCTGATCGGGCCGAGCGGCGACAAGGCGCGCAAGTGGATCGCGCTGGGCGTCGCGCTCCTGCTGTCGTACCTGACCGCCGCGTTCGCCGACGACGCCGGTCCGGAGAAGTGGATCATCGCGTTCTTCAACGGCCTGGTCATCTTCTCCGCCGCGCTCGGCATCAACCAGTTGCCCCCGGGCAACCGGCAGGCGACGCAGGCGTCGCCGACCCAGCTCGCCCAGGGGCACGAGCCCCGCTTCGTCCGCTCCTGGGTCTGAGGGAGGTGCCCGCCATGGTCTTCGGCATTCTCAGCGCCGCCGCACAGATCGTCTTCGGCGCGGTGCTCGGGCAGGCCGCCGCCGGCACCGTCGGCCTGCTGGTCGGCGCCGTCGTCGGGCTGCTCGTCGGCGCGCCGTTCGGCTGGGCGACCGCCTCGGCCGGCACCTACGGCGCCGACGCGAAGGGCATCCTCCGCTTCGTGGTCGACCACACGTGGAGCCTGCTCAACACGTTCGCCGGCGCGCTCTACCTGGCCCTGCACCTGGTCGTCGGCCACCAGCTCGACCGGGTCGCCTCGGCCGGCAGCGGCCGGGTCAACCTGGTCGAGGGCGTCTCGCCCCGGTACGCCACCACCATCGGCACGGTCTGCGCCGGGTCCAGCCCCGGCATCCAACGGCACGAGGACGTGCACGTGTTCCAGGCCCGGCTGCTCGGCCCGCTCTACCTGCCGCTGGTCGCGCTCAACTACGTGCTGTTCACCGTCGCCCCGGTGTGGCTGCTCTGGCACGACCACACCAACGCGCCGATCAACAGGTTCACCCGCTACTTCGAGATCGGCGTCTACCCGCACGTCTGGAACGAGGCCATCGCGTACCGGATCCAGGGGACGCCGCCGCGATGACCGGCGCCATCGAGGCGGCCGTCGCGGACGTCGCGACCTGGCTGACCGGGGCGGCGGGTGAAACCGTCCCGGTCGGCCCGCCCCGCGACGACCCGGCCGGCGGGCTCACGGTCTGGCCGCTGGAGCTGCGGCCGGTCCGGCAGACCGCGGCCGGCGGCGCGACGCGCGAGCCGTACCGCTTCGTGGTCCGGCTGCTGGTCAGCAGCGGCGGGCCGGCGGCGGTGCCGGCGCTGGACCGGGTGCTCGCCGCCGCCACCAGCGGGGGCGGCCGGGCGGAGCTGGTGCTGGCCGCCGGCGACCCGGCGCTGTGGCGGGCGTTCGGCGTGCCACCCCGGCCGGCGCTGCTGCTCGACGTGCCGGCCCGGATCGACCGGCCGGCGCCGACCGCGCCGCCGGTGCGCCAGCCGCTGCGGCTGCGGCAGCTCGGCATGCGCACGCTCGACGGCCGGGTGGTCGGGCCGCAGGACCAGCCGCTCGCCGCGATGCGGGTGGAACTGGTCGGCACCGCGCAGGCCACCGAGACCGACGCCGCCGGCCGGTTCCGGCTGGTCGGCGTGCCGCACGACCCCGACGCCCCGGACCGTCCGGTACGGATCCGGCTGGTCGGTCGGGGGCGCGTGCACACCGCCGAGTTCGACCCGGCCGCCGACGACCTGATCGTCGTGCCCGCCCCCGACTGACTCCCGAGGAGGACCGATGCCCACCTACTTCTCCCCCGGCATCTACGTCGAGGAGGTGCCCTCCGGAGCCCGGCCCATCGGCCCGGTCGGCACCAGCACGGCTGCCTTCGTCGGGGTCGCGCCGGACCGCACCGCCCACGTCGACCGGCCGATGGCGGTCAACAGCTGGACCGAGTTCCTGCGCCTCTACGCCGACGGCGAGCACCTGGAGAGCACCCCGCTGGCCCGGGCCGTCTTCGGCTTCCTGGACAACGGCGGCACCCGGTGCTGGGTGGTCAACGTCGGCGAGGGCGGCCAACTCACCGGCACCGGTGGGCGGCGCGGCGGCCTGCAACTGCTGGAGGCGATCGACGAGATCGCCATCCTGGCCGCGCCCGGCTACCACGACCCGGTGTCGCACGAGGCGCTGATCAGCACCGCCGAGCGGCTGCGCACCATGGTGGCGATCTGCGACCCGCCGCCCGAGGTCACCGACGTCTCCCGGCTCACCCGGGTCGCCACACCCGGCAAGCCCACCACCGGCAAACCCGCCGAGGGTACGCCGAAGGACAGCGACGACGACGCCCCCGGCACCGGCGGCGACCGGCCTCGGCAGTCCGACTTCGCCACCTTCTACTTCCCCTGGATCCGGGTCCGCGACCCGCTCGGCGGCGACCTGGTGCTGACCCCGCCGAGCGGGCACGTCGCCGGCATCTGGGCCCGCACCGACGCGTTGCGCGGCGTGCACAAGGCCCCGGCCAACGAGCCGGTACGCGGCGCGGTCGACCTGGCGTACCGGGTCACCCGGCCGGAGCACGACGTGCTCAACCCCAAGGGCGTCAACGTGATCCGGTTCTTCGCCGGCGAGGGCATCCGGCTCTGGGGCGCCCGGACGCTCGCCGCCGAGGCCAGCGAGTGGCGCTACCTGAACGTACGGCGACTCGCCATCTCCATCGAGCAGGCCATCGCCAACGGCACCCGGTGGATGGTGTTCGAGCCGAACGACTTCACGCTGTGGCGCTCGATCCGGCGCGACATCGGCGCGTTCCTGACCCGGGTGTGGCGCGACGGCGCGCTGCTCGGCCGTACGCCGGAGGAGGCGTTCTTCGTCAAGTGCGACGAGGAGACCAACCCGGCCGACGTGCGCGACGCCGGGATGGTGGTGGCGCACATCGGCATCGCGGTGGTCAAGCCCGCGGAGTTCGTGGTGTTCAAGCTGAGCCAGTGGGCCGGCGGCACCGAGACCGAGACGATCGGAGGCTGACATGCCGACCACGGCCACCCCGCAGCCGGGCGCGCCCGTCGACCCGTACCGGGCGTACCACTTCAAGCTGCTCATCAACGGCATCACCAACGGGCACTTCACCGAGGTCAGCGGCTTCGAGGTGGCGATCCCGTCGCTGGCGTACCGGGAGGCCGGCAACGAGCGCATCCGCGCCGTGCCCGGGCAGGTCGAGTACGCGCCGGTGACGCTCCACTTCGGCCTGACCAACGCCCGGGAGCTGTGGGACTGGGTGAACGCGGCGGCGAAGGGCACGGTCAACCGGCGCAACGTCTCGGTGGTGCTGCTCGACCCGGCCGGCACCGCCGAGGTGCTGCGCTGGAACATGATCAACGCCTGGCCGACCCGGTGGCGGGGCGCCCACCTGAACACCCTCTCCCAGGAGATCGCCATCGAGGCGCTGACCCTGGCGTACGAGGGGCTGGAGCTGGAGTCCGGCAGTGCGACCGCCCCGACGACCGCGTGACCGGCTGGCCCGCGCGCTGCGGGCCACCGCCGACCGTCTCACGGACCCGCCGCCCACCGCCCGCCGGCCGCCGGCCGCACCGTCTACGGCTCCACCGTCGCGCCGCCCCGGCGAGCCCCCGGAGCACTGGCTCCGCCTGGTGGCCGCCCACGCCCCCGGCCTCCTCCGCGACCTCCCCCACCCCGCACCCACCGGCGATGATCAAGGAGTTCGCGACGATTCCGACCTCGTGGCCGACCCGAACTCCTTGATCACCGAGCGGCCCGCGAGAGCCGGCGTGGGGTGGGGCTGGGTGGAACGGCTGTGGCGGGCGTGGCGGGCACGCCCGACCGGCGTCGGCTCCCGGCGGATCGGCTCGCCGAGATCTTGGTACGAAATGGCCCTTCTGGGGGCCGCTTCCTACCAAGATCTTCAGGGCCTCCCGATGGTGGGGACGAGTGTCCCGCACCGTGGCAGCACGGGGAGCGATGGACGGTGGCCCCACGGCTTCCCTTTCGCGGCGGCGGTCATCGGCTCCGACCCGAACGGCGAGACGGCGTGGCCCGACGGGGAGACGTACCCCGCTCCGAGTGACGCGGACGCCGAACCGGGCCGGGTGCCGACGGGCCGGGTGCCGACGGGCCGGGTGCCGACGGACCGGGATCCGGCCGGTACGGAACCGGCGGGCCGGGGCGTGCCGGCGGCCTGGGCCGATCCGACCCGGGCCGCGTCCCAGGCGGTGTCCTCCGGCCTCGCGGCGGATGCCGGATCCCGCGCTGCCGGATCCCGCGCTGCCGGATCCCGCGCTGTCGGATCCCGCGCTGCCGGATCCCGGGCTACCGGGCCAGCCGCACCTGACGCGGCGGCTTCCGGAGCCTCAGCGGCAACCGGCGGCGGCGCACCGACACGTCCCGGCACACCGGGGCGCGACGCCGCCGCGTCCTCGGCCGCCACCGGATGGCCGGGTGGCACCGCAGGCTCGGTCGGCGCACCGGAACGGGGCAGCCGACCGGGACACGCCCCATCGAGTAACGACGGCACGCCCCGTCACGACGGCATCCCCGGGTCGAGCGCCGTAGCCGGCTCGGCCCGCGCGGCCGGGTTGGCCGGGGCCGACCGATCGGGGCGGCGAGCACGGCGTGCGGGATGGTCCGACCGGGTCACGGACCGGGTGGACGTACCCGGTGGGGCCGGGCCGGACTGGTCGCGTGCGCCGGGCCGACACGCGGCGGCTGACTCCCGTCGTGGCGGCCGGGAGCCGGCCGGCGCCACCGCGGGACCCACGGAGGCGACGCGTCCGGTCTCTCGCAAGCCGCAGAGATCGGTCGACGGGGCCGGCGCGGAGCGCGGCGGCGAGTTCCCGGTGCCGCTGTCGTGGCGGCGACCGTACCCGTCGACGCCTCCGACGGCGCACGACGCGGGTCGGCGCCGTCCGGTCGACCCATGGCCGGCCCTGCCCGGCGAGACCGGCGCGGACCGGGCCGGCGGCGCCGGGCGACCGGGCGAGGTGCAACAGCCGAGCGCGGCGGCGGAGGCCGGCACGGCGTACCGGGACCCGTGGCCGGCGTTGCCGGACGAGCCGTCGCCCCTGGCGTCGGCCCCGCGCGCCGCCCGGTTCCGGGACGCCCTGCTGGACCGGGAACAGGCGGGTGGCTGATGGAACGCGTCGCCTTCCTCGTGGACGAGTCGGGCACTCGGGTCGACTGCCTGCTCAATCCGGAGACCGTGCAGGTCACCCGGCTGGCCGGGATACGCCCGCGCGGCAGACCGGACGGGTCGCTCACCGGTGCCGGCCTCGCCGACGACCCGTTGGTCTTCACCGGCGGCGGGCGCACCGAACTGGTGCTGGACCTGCTCTTCGACATCGACTTCGTGGAGTCCCCGGCCCGCCCCGACGACGTCCGCGCGCTGACCCGTCCGCTGTGGATGCTCGCCGAGAACTCCACCGTCGAGCACGGCTGGCCGCGTCCGCCGCTGGTCCGGCTGGTCTGGGGCAAGACCTGGAACGTGCCCGGCGTGATCGCGGCGATCGCGGAACGCTTCGACGCGTTCACGCTCACCGGCACGCCCCGGCGTTCCTGGCTGCGGCTACGGCTGGTCCGGGTGGCGGAGAGCGCCGAGGCGGCCCAGGCCGGCTTCGAGGCGGAGCTGGCCGCGGCGAGCACCCCGACCGTGACGCCCGGCTCGGCGGTGGTGGCCGCCGCGGACGGCGCGGCCGAACCGGGCTGGTCGGGTGTGCGCTTCGACCTGCTCGCCCACGACGCGTTGGGGTCCCCGCTGCGCTGGCGGCTGCTCGCCGAACACAACCGGATCACCGACCCGCTCACGGTGCCGGCCGGCACCGCGCTGGCGGTGCCGGCGTCCGTCCTCGCCACGCCTCCGCTCGACGCCGCCACCACGACGGGAGGTACGCCGTGACCGCATCCGACCCGTCCGCGCCGGTGGCGCGCGGGGGCCACGATCACTCCGGCCACGCCACGACCGGAGGCGTGCGGTGAAGCGGGCGGCGGCGGTACGCGTGGACGGGCGGCCGCTGGCCGACCCGACGCGGCTGCGCGGGGTCCGGGTCGCCGCCCGGCTGGACCGGCCGACGCAGTGCGAGCTGGCGCTGGCCACCGCGCCCGGCCCGGGCGCCCTCGACCCACCGGTACGCCCCGGCGCGGCGCTCGACGTCCGCCTCGACGGCCACCCGGACGCGTTGTTCACCGGCGAGGTGACCGCCGTCGAGGTGGAGTACGCGGGCGACGGCGCCGCGCTGCTGCGGATCCGGGCGTACGACCCGCTGCACCGGCTGCGCAAGCGGCAGGAGCTGCGGGTGTTCGAGTCGGTGACGGCCGCCGAGCTCGCCGGGGAGCTGTGCGCCGGGCTGGGGCTGGCGGTGGTCGCCGAGGTCGACGGGCCGCGCCTGGATCGGCTGCTCCAGCACCGGCACACCGACCTGGAGCTGCTGTGCGAGGTGGCCGGCCGGGCCGGGCTGCACCTGGGCGTGGACGGGGACCGGCTGCGGCTGCTCACCCTCGACGGCCACGGCGAGCCGGTGCCGTTGACGCTCGGCGGAACCGTGCACGCGCTGCGGATCGTCGAGAACCTGGACCGGGCCGGCGCGGAGTGCGCGGCGCTGGGCTGGCACCCGCAGCGCGCCGAGCCGCTCGGGCAGCGGGTCGGTGAGGCGCGCAGCGGGCGGCGGATCCCGCTGCGCCCGGAGCCGGGCGACGTCGGCGCGGACGGGGTGCGTACCGCGGTGGACCAGCCGGGGCGCAGCGACGACGAGCTGGCCGCGCTGGCCCAGGCCGGGCTGGACGCGCGGGTCGCCGCGCTGGTCACGGTCGAGGGCACGGCCGAGGGTGACCCGGCGTTGCGGCCGGGCCGGCGGATCGCGCTGGCCGGCGTCCCGGATCCGGTGGCCGGCGTGTACGTGCTGACCGAGGTGGTGCACACGCTGGACGCGGACGGCCACCTGACCCGGTTCTCCACCGCCCCGCCCGAGCCGCCGCCGGTCGCGGCGCCGCCGGCGGCGACCGTCACGCTCGGCACGGTGACCGCCGTCGACGACCCGGACGGGCTGGGCCGGGCCCGGGTGACGCTGCCGGCGTACGGGGACCTGGACGCCGGCTGGCTCGCCGTGCTGTGTCCGGGCGCGGGCCGGGGCAAGGGGATCGTCGCGCTGCCCGACCCGGAGGACACCGTGCTGGTGGCGTTGCCCGGCGGGGAGCCGACCTCGGGCGTGGTGCTCGGTTCGCTGTTCGGCGCCGTCGAGCCGTACGACGCGGGGATCGTCTCCGGCCGGTCCCGCCGCTGGTCGATGCGGACCGGCACCGGCCAGTCCATCGTGATCGACGACGACGGGCGCACGCTGCGGCTGGCCACCGACGCGGGCAGCTTCGTCGAGCTGCGTCCCGAACTGACCACCGTGCACGCCGCCGGTGACCTGGTGCTCTCCGCGCCGGGCCGGGCCATGGTGGTGCGCGCGAAGACCGTCGACTTCCTGCACGCCCCGGCGGCCGAGGACGCGCAGACCGCCGCCGCCCAGGCCCGTACGCTCGCCCGTTCCTCCGGAGGTGGCTGATGCGCTGGATCCACCGCGACTCGTTGATCACCTGCGGCCACGACGGGCGGGTGACGAACCGCCCGTCGCAGCGCTGGGTCACCGTGCGGGGCGTGCCGGTGCTGGTGCGGCCCGACCCGGTGGGGCGGGACGTCACCGCCTGCCCGAACTACGGCCCGACGGTCAAGCCCTGCCTGCACACGATGACAGTGACGGTCGGCTACAGCGCCTGGGTGCGGGTGGACCGGCAGCCGGTGGTGCTGTCGCACCTGGACGGGCTCACCGACGGCACGCCGCCGGGCACCGTGCACCACCGGGTCCACGACCCGCGGCAGATGTTCCTGGGGGCGGACCGATGAGGGCGTTCCGGTTCGTCGGCGCCGGCTTCGACGCCGGGCGCGCCGGCGGCCTCGCGCTCACCGCCGCCGGCGGGCTCGCCATGACCGAGGGCGACGAGACGGTACGCCAGGCGCTGTGCCTGCTGCTGTCCACCACGCCGGGCGAGCGGTTGATGCGTCCCGGCTACGGGTCGCGGCTGCACCGGTTGGTCTTCGCACCGAACGACGACACCACCGCGGGCCTGGCCATCCACTATGTGCGGCAGGCGATCCGGCGTTGGGAGCCGCGGGTGGAGGTGCTCGACGTGGACGCCGGCCCGGACCCGGACGACCCGTGGCGCCTGGTGATCCGGCTGGACTACCGGGTGCGGGCCAGCCTCTCCCCCGGCCAGCTCGTCTTCTCCGTCGACCTGCTGCCGCCCGACGACGAGCCCGACGACCCGGGCGACCGGCCCGGCGGCGGCTCGGCCGACCGGCCCGGTGAGGGGGTCACGCCATGACGCTGCCGGTGCCGCACCTGGACGACCGTGCCTTCCTCGACCTGGTCACCGAGGCCCGGGAACGGATCCGCCGCTCCTGTCCGGACTGGACGGACCTGTCCGCGCACGACCCGGGGATGGCGTTGCTGGAGGCGTTCGCCTACCTGACCGAGGTGATGATCTACCGGCTGAACCAGTTGCCGGAGAAGGCGTACGTGGCGTTCCTGAACCTGCTCGGCGCGACCCGGCACCCGCCGGCGGCGGCCTGGGCGGACGTGCGCCTGACCCGCACCGGCCCCGACCGCGGCCCGGTGCGGGTGCCGGCCGGCACCCGGATCGCCGCGGCCCGCGGCGCCGACCCCCGGCCGGTCGTCTTCGTGACCACCGAACCGGCAGTGCTGCCCGCCGGCGAGACCGAGACGACGGTACGCGTGCACCACTGCGAGCCGGTCGACGCGGAACTGCTGGGCACCGGCACCGGCCAGCCCGGCCAGACGTTCCGGGCCGCCCGCGCGCCGCTGACCCGCACCACCGAGGCGCTGGACCTGCTGCTCGGCGTGGAGGTGCCGGCCGGCTCGGTGGAGCTGGGCGCCGCGGCCCGGGAGCACGAGGGACGCACGTACGAGATCTGGCAGCCGGTGGACAGCTTCGCCGGCATCGGCCCGCAGGCCAGGGTCTACCTGGTCGACCGCGCCTCCGGAGTGGTCACGTTCGCGCCCGCGCTGGACCTGCGCCCGGCCACCGGCGACGGGAGCGGGCCGGACGCCGGGAGCGGCACCGGGAGCGCCCCGACCGACGAGGGAACGGCCGGGGCGCCGACGGCGGCCGGGGCGACCACGGTGGCGGCGGTGCCGCCGGCCGGGCGGCAGGTGCGGCTCTGGTACCGGTGCGGCGGCGGGTCGGCCGGGAACGTGGCCGCCGGCGTGCTGACCAGCCTGCGCGACCCGCTGCCGGGGCTGCGGGTGACGAACCCGCTGCCGGCCACCGGCGGCCGGGAGCTGGAGTCGCTGGAGTCGGTGCTGGCCCGCGGGCCGTACGAGTTCTTCGCCCAGCAGCGCGCGGTCACCGCCCGCGACTTCGAGGTCCTCGCCACCGGCTCCGGCGCGGTGGCGCGGGCGCGGGCGTTCACCCGGGCCGCCGTCTACAGCTTCGCCCGGCCGGGCGAGGTGGAGGTGGTGCTGGTGCCGTACGTGCCGGAGGCGGCCCGCCCCGGCGGCCGGCTGCCGGTGTCGGTGCTGCGCGAACACGAGGTCGAGGAGGCGCGCCGCCGGGTCGAGGCCGACCTGGAACGCCGCCGCGCGCTGGGCACGGCGGTGCGCGCCGGCTGGGCCCGGTACAAGGCGGTCTCGGTCCGGGCCCGGGTGGTGGTGCGCCGCGAGGAGGACGTGGACGCGGTCCGCCGGCGCATCCACGACCGGCTGCACCAGACGCTCAGCCCGCTGCCCACGACACTCAACCCGACCGGCTGGGCGTTCGGCGAGCCGCTGCGCGCGTCGAACGTCTACCGGATGCTGGAGCACGCCGAGCCGGGCGTGCGGTACGTCGAGTCGGTGCGGTTCGTGGTCGACGAGGCGCCGGACGCGCAGGTGCGGACCGTCGCGGTGGACCAGTACCAGCCGGACACCTGGTACGCCGGGCGCGGGCCGGTGCTGTTCCGCTCGACCGACGCGGGCGCGGGCTGGGAACCAGCCGGCCGGTTCGACGACGAGACGGTGGTCCGGGTCGCGCCCGCGCCCGCCCCGACCCGCCCCGGCGTGGTGCCCCGGGCCGGTTCGGTGGCGGTGGTGACCGCCCGCGACGCCGGCGGCTCCCGGGTGCGGCTGAGCACCGACCTGGGCGAGACGTGGACGCTGCTCACCGACCTCGACTCCGGCGTGCGGGACCTGGCGTGGATCGACCGGGACGGCACCGGCGCGCTGCTGCTGGCCACCGACGCCGGCCTGTACGAGGTGCCGCTGCTGCCCGGCGCGGTGCCGTTGCAGATCCTGGTCGACCCGGCCGACGCCGACCGCGGGTTCTACGCGGTGCGGTCGTTCGTCTCCGAGCGCGGCGCGCCCGGCGTGGCGGTCGCCGCGCAGGCCGGCTTCGGCGTCTACCTGTCCGTCGCGGCCGGCCGCCCCGGCACGTTCAGCCACGTCGGCCTCGCCAACGTGGACAACCGCGTCCTCGCGGTGCAGTACGACGGACCGGCCACGCTGCTGTGGTGCGGCGCGGGCGAGCCGGACCCGAAGAAACCCGGCCAGGGCGCACACCGGACCCGGCTGTTCGAGTCCGACGTGCAGTGGCAGTCGATGGCCGCCGGCTGGATCGGCGGCACCTGCCGGGACCTGGCGTTCAGCGGGCCGCTGGCGCTGGCGGCCACGCAGAGCGGCGGCGTGGTCCGGCTGGACACCCTCGCCGGGCAGCCGCAGTGGCGGCCGGTGATGGTCAACTGCGGGCTGCCGCTGCGGGACCGGACCCGGTTCTCGCCGGTGGACGCCATCGCCGCCACCGCGCCGACCGACCCGTCCGGCGCCGGTCGGCTGGTGCTGGCCGGCGGCGAGCGCGGCGTGTACCGCAGCGGCGACGGCGAGGACTGGACGGCCAGCGCCAACCAGGCCACCGCCGACGTGGTCACCGTCCCCGGCACCTGGCTGCTCTGCTCCGGCGAGCACGACATCGAGGTGGTGCGGCAGGATGCGCCGAACCGCGATTGAGCGGCTGCTGCCGGCCGCGTACCAGCGGGCCGCCGGCCCGGGCAGCGTGCTGGGCGCGCTGCTGGACGTGATGGAGGCGCTGCACGCCCCGGACGAGGCGGTGCTCGCCGACGTCGACGCGCTGTTCGGGCCGTACCGGACGCCGGACGGGTTCGTGGCGTACCTGACCCGCTGGGTGGCGATGGACCACGTGGTCGCCGCGCCGCGCGCCGACGCGCCGCCGCCGCTGCCGCTGGGCCGGCTGCGGGACCTGGTCGCGCACGGGGCGCTGCTGGCCCGCTGGCGCGGCACTCCGTACGGGATGCGCACCGCGCTGGAGCTGGCCACCGGGGTGACCGGGTTCGAGCTGGACGAACCGGCCGACCGGCCGTTCCACCTGGTGGTGCGCGTGCCGCCGGCGGCCGCGGACCGGCTGGCGCTGATCGGCCGGATCGTCGAGGCGGAGAAACCGGCGGCGGTCACCGTCGAGGTGGTCGCCGCCCCGGCCGGCCCGCCCCACGACCCACCCGCCGGTCCGGCCGGCGACCCGTCCCCGCCCGGGCCGGTACGCGCGGTCGGCCGGGCGTCCGTGCCCCCACCCCCGCCCCACGAGCCGCCGGAGGAGCCGTCATGACCACCGAATGGACCGTCGTCGCCGCCGCCGAACAGTTCACCCTGGACGCCCGCAACGCCGGGGAGCTGACCTTCACGGTGTCCAATCCCGGCCCGGCGCCGGACACCGTGGTGTTCGACGTGGCGCCCGGCGAGGGCAGCCAGCGGGCCTGGTTCACGGTCACCGAGCCGCAGCGGGTGGTGCCCGGTCAGGGCTCGGTGTCGGTGCTGGTCCGGCTCGCCGTGCCGGCCGGCACCCCGCCCCGGCGGTACGACATGACCGGGTTCGCGTACTCGGCGAACACCGCCCCGGAGGAGAGTTCCCGCTCCAGCGGCCGGGTGACGTACGACGTGCGGGCGGTCGCGCCGCCGAAGCGGACGCCGTGGCCGTGGTTGGCCGCCGCGGCGGTGCTGCTGCTGGTGGTGACCGGCGTGGCGGTCTGGCTGGTGACCCGCCCGGAGCAGACGTCGCCGCCGCGGCCGGCGGCGGTGACCGTGGAGGCGGAGACGCTGGTGGCCGCCGCCGAGGTCCGGTCCGCCACGGCCGCGAAGGCCGAGGTGGTGGCGCAGGACAACTGCTGCGACGTGACGTGGTCCGGCGACGCGCAACTGTTCTTCCTGGGCCGGGCGGTCGGTGACCGGGTGACCGTGCCGGTGGACCTGCCGGCGGACGGCGCCTGGCGGTTCTCCACGGTGCGTACCACCTCGTTCGACTACGCGAACACCATCTGGCTGGTCGACGGCCGGCAGGTGGGCGACACGTTCCTCGGCTTCTCGCCGACCGTGGTGCGCACCGACGACGTGGCGGTGGGCACGCTGGAGCTGACCCGGGGCACGCACCAGCTGACGCTGGTGGTGGTGAGCCGGACCCAGGGCACCGACCGCTACTTCGCCGGCGTCGACCAGATCCGGTTCGCCCCGGTCGGCCAGCCGTGAGTGGTCGGCAGAAGCTGCTGGTGGTCGCGCTGGCCGGGCTGCTGGTGGTGCTCTACGTGGTGGCGGTCGCCGGGCGGCACGACGGCCCCGGCGACCCGGCCGCCGGGCCGGGACCACTGGCCCGGCTGGGACGCGGCGCCGGCGCGGTGGACCCGGCGACGGTGGGCGTGGCGTGCGTGCCGCCGGCCACCGCCCCGACCGCCACCGCCGACGGCGTGGTGGTCGCGTTCGGCGCCACCTGCCGGCTGCGTGTCGCCGACCCGGGCGCGCTGCGCACGCTGGTGCTGCGCGGCGCGACGCGGTTCGAGGTGACCGCCCGCGCGCCCGGCGACGCGGACGTCACGGTCACCGACGAGGTCACGCCGGGGCCGGACGGGGCGACGGTGGCGACGGTGGCGGTGGACCGGGAGACCGAGGTGCTCCTGCGGTGCCCGGGAGGTGGCGGATGCACGGTCACGCTCGCCCGGTCCTGACCGGGCCCGACCGCGGGGAGGCGCGCCATGGGTGAGCTGCGGAAGCCGTTCCTGCTGCTGGCGCTGCTGGCGGTGGCGCTGGTGGTGGGCGTGGAGCTGGGCGCGGCGGCGCTGACCGGCGGCGGGGACGCGGGCGCCGCGCTGCGGGACAGCGCCGGCGGGCTCGGCGTCGAACTGGGCGACGTCGGCGAGGTGGCCGAGCCGTCCGGTCGGGGCACCGGCTACCTGGCGCTGATCGACGTGGTGGCGCTCTGGACGACCGGGCTGTTCGCGCTGAGCCTGGTGCTGCCCGACCGGGTCCAGGGCCGGGTGCAGGGCGCGGCCACGCTGGTCTTCTCGGTGGTGCTGCTGGTGGTGTCGCTGGTCCTGCTGGTCGTCGCGTTCGTCGAGCTGACGGTGATGGTCTCGCTGTTCCTGGCGGTCCCGTTCGGCACGCTGGCGTACCTCGCGGTGTGGGGGTTCTTCCCGGTCGGCGACGCGGCCGTGCTGCTCGGGCTGGTCCTGCTGCTCAAGCTGGTCTGGGCCGGGCTGCTGCTGGCCGCCCAGCCGCGCTTCCTGCGTAACAAGGGGCTGGTGCTGCTGGCGTCGACAACGCTGTTGTGCACCGTGGTGTTGCAGTTCCTGCACGGCCTGGTGCCGGTGATCCTGGTCAGCGTCGTCGACGACCTGGGCGCGGTGGTCTTCGCGGTGGTGGCGATCATCTGGGCGCTGGTGCTGCTGGTCGGCTCGATCCCGGCGATCGTCAAGGCGGTGCGGACCACCGCGACGACGTCCGGCCGCACCGTCAGCTGACCGGGTCGCCGGTGGCGAGCGCGGCCAGGCGCGGAAGCTGCGCCGGGTCGGTGAGCGCCGAGCCGACCGCCACCACGCGTACGCCGGCGGCCAGGAAGTCGCCCGCGTTGCCGGCGTCGATGCCGCCGGTGGCCACGAAGCGTGCCTCCGGCAGCGGCCCGGCGACCGCCCGGAACCAGGCGGGGCCGAGACTGACCGCCGGGAACGCCTTGAGCCAGACCAGGCCGTGGTCGAGCGCCCGCTGCGCCTCGGTCGGGGTGGCCACGCCGGGCAGGTGCGGAATGCCGTAGCCGCGCGCCGTGTCCGCGACGGCCAGGTCCAGGCCGGGGGCGACGGTGAACGCCGCGCCGGCGCTCATCGCCTGGCGGACCTGCGCCGAAGTGCGGACCGTGCCGGCGCCGACGAGCCGGTCCCGGCGCCGTCCGGCGGTGACCGCGGCGCGCAGCGCGGGCACCGCCGCGGGGGTACGGATCGGGACCTCCACCACGCCGATGCCGAGATCCCAGGCCAGCTCCGCGAGCCGGACCGTCTTCTCCGGCGGCAGGTCGCGCAGGATCACCATGACCCGCCCGTCGCCGAACAGCGGTGCGAAGTCGTGCTCGGTCATGTGCCGCTCCCCTCGTCGCGGCGCCTCGCCGGCGCCGCCCATTCCCGGTCCGTCAGCGCCAACGCCCGGGCGATCCCGGCCGGATCGGGCGGCGGCGCGGTGTCGCCCGGCGTGGCCAGCACCGGCGCGGCGGTGAGGTGACCCATCCGCAGGCAGGCGCGCAGGTCGAGGTCGCGCAGCAGCCCGGCGAGGAAGCCGGCGGCGAAGGCGTCCCCGGCGCCGACCGGCTCCACCACGTCCACCGGGGGTGTCGGCACGAAGACCGCCGGCCCGGTACGCGGCAACGCGGTCGCACCGACCGGCCCGTCCTTGACCACCACCAGCTCCGGCCCGGGCAGCAGGTCGCGGACCGCGGCCGGGTCGGCGCTGCCCCACAGCGTCGCCGCCTCGTCCAGCCCGACGAGCACCACGTCGGCGCGGTCGGCCAGGTCGCGCAGCGCCGGTGCGGCCCGGTCGGTGGGCCAGAGCGCCGGACGGTGGTTCACGTCGAACGTGGTCCGGGCCCCGGGCAGCGCCCGCCCGGCCAGCGCGGACGCGAGAAGCTCCCGGCAGGAGTCGGAGAGCGCGGCGGTGATCCCGGACAGGTGCAGCAGCCGCACCCCGGCCAGCCGCGGGTCGGCCAGGTCCGACGCGCCGAGCCGGCTCGCCGCGGACCCGGCACGGTGGTAGTGCACCCGGGTGCCGGCCGGGCCGGGGTCCTTGAGGTAGACGCCCGTCGGCGCGGCCGGGTCGACCGTGACCGTGCGGACGTCCACCCCGGCGGCGGCGATCTCGGCGACCACCCGGCGGCCGAACGGGTCGTCCCCGACCCGGCTGACCCAGGCGGCGCGGTGGCCGAGCCGGGCCAACCCCATGGCCACGTTGGACTCCGCGCCGCCGACACCGACCGCCAGCCGGTCGGCGTGCTCCAGCGGCCCGCCGTCGTCGGGCGCGAGCACCACCATGGTCTCCCCCACGCAGGCGACCTCCGGGCCGGTCAAGGTGTGTCCTTCGGGCGCGACTGCGGGGCTCGCAACCCCGGCTCACTCCTCGCGCTCACGGGGCAGCCGCCATCCGGTCCGCGATCTCGGCCCGGGCCAGGTGGCCGTCGACGACGAGCACCCGGTGCCGGTTGCGGCGCGGCCGGTCGGCGGCGACCACCGCCGGGCGGTCGAACGCGTACGCGACGCAGACGCCCGGGTACATCGCGGTGCGGACGAACCACCTGTCGCCCGGCCCCAGCCCACTGAACACCAGCGTGTACGCGGCGCCGCCGGGCGCGGTGCCGGACAGCGCCAACCAGGGCGCGGCCGAGCCGTTGACCTCCTCCTCGCCGACCGCGCCCACGGTGCACACCCGGGGTTCCGGGCCGGCGACGGCCCGCCAGAAGAAGCCGCCGTAGCCGGCGCCGCCGGGGCGGCCGTTGGTGGCCGGGCTGCCCAGGTGGACGTCGGCGCCGGTGGCGGACGTGAACGTGGCGGACAGGTCGAGCCACCAGGCGTCGTCCCCGGCCGGCGCGGCGGTGAGCCGGCGGTGCTCGCGCAGCAACGTCCGGCCGTCGGCGTCCCGCCAGTCGAGGTCGTGGTCGAGCCGGTCGGCGGCCCGTTCCCGCCAGCCGGTGTGCGCGATGACGCCGTGGTCGTCCCGCCAGGTGTAGCCGGTGCCGCGCACGTACGTCCGGCCGCCCCAGAAGTTGGCGCCGGCCACGTCCGGCACGGTGAGGGACGCGCCGAGGTGCCAGACGTGGTCGGCCGGGAGCGCGTCGGTGACCGGGGTACCGGCGCGGGTGCGCACCGGGTGCAGGTAGGGCCGCGGGCCGTGGCGCGGGTCGAGGTCGGGGCGGACCAGGTAGCGCGCCACCTCGACGCCGGCCACGACCAGCCGCTCCTCGTCGGGTTCGGCGGTCACGACGCCTCCGGTCCGAGTGCGACGGGGTGGGCGTCCGCCGGTTCCGGGGCGCGCGCCCGGCGTCGGGCGTCGACCGCGTGCAGCGCGGCGAGGGCGTACCCGCCGAGGATCGGCACCGCCACCGGGGTGACCAGCGCGGCGAGCAGCGCGGCGAGCCCGCCGATGCCGGCCGCGGCGGCCCAGCCGCCGGGGTGTCGGGCGCAGACGCGGGCCACCTCGCGGGCGGCGCGGCGCCACCCCCGGCCGCCGGTGCGCCCGACCGCGACGGCGACCAGACCGGCGTACCCGAGCACTGCCGCGACCACGACGGCGGTGACCGCCAGGGCGGGGCCGCCGCCGGGCACCCGGCCGGTGGCCAGCGCCAGCAGGTCGACGGCGAGCAGCGCGGCGACCGCGAGCGCGACGGCGCTGACCGCCGTGCCGGCGGGCACCGCGCGGGCGAACCGGGTCAAGCTGGTCCGGGCCGGCGGCCAACTCCCGGTGGCGGACCGGTCGTGCAGCGCGGCGGAGGCGGTGGCGACGGCCGGGGCGAGCGTGAGCAGCGGCAGCGACGCCGCCGCCACGACCAGGCCGAGCAGCGCCAGGTCGGCCGCCTCCGCCACGGTGTCCCGCCAGTCCCGGCGGGGGGCCTCGGCGCTCATCCCTTCAGCCCGCTGGTGTTGATGCCCTCGACCAGCATCCGTTGGAAGGCGAGGAAGAACAGGAACACCGGCAGCAGCGACAGCACCGACATGGCGAACATCGGGCCGACCGCGCTCTGACTGGTCGAGTCGATGAACAGCGTCAGCGCCACCGGGACCGTGTAGTCCTCCAGCGTGGACAGGAAGACCAGTTGGCGGAAGAAGTCGTTCCAGGTCCAGATGAACGAGAAGATCGCGGTGGTGACCAGCGCGGGGCGGCTCAGCGGCAGGATCACGTGCCGGAAGACGCCGTACGGCGACGCGCCGTCGATCTTGGCGGCTTCGTCCAGTTCGCGGGGGATGCCGCGCATGAACTGCACCATGAGGAAGACGAAGAACGCCTCGGTGGCCAGGAAGTGCGGGATGAGCAGCGGGAGGTACGGCCAGTCGCCGCCGACCAGGTCGAGGCTGCGGAACAGGATGTACTGCGGCACGATCAGCACGTGCCCGGGCAGCAGCAGGGTGCCGATCATGACGGTGAACCACGCCTTGCGGAACCGGAACCGTAACCGCCCCAGGGCGTACGCGGCCAGCAGGCAGGACAGCGCGTTGCCGACCACGGTGAGCAGGCTGACCATGGCGCTGTTGAGGAAGAACCGGCCGAAGCTGACGTCGAAGTTCGTCCAGCCCTCGGCGTAGTTGCCGGGGGTGAACTCCTCCGGCAGCAGGCCGATGTTGTTGACGATCTCGGTCGGCGACTTGACCGAGGTGCCGAGCATCCAGATCAGCGGGTAGAGCACCACCGCCACGATCGCCACGAGCACCACCAGGCGCAACGCCTGCCGGTTGCGTGGGCGGCGGCGGCCGGCGACGGCGGTCACCGCGGTCATGAGTCGTCCCCTCCGTCCGAGTAGTGCACCCAGAACCGGCCGGTGCTGAAGAAGACAGCCGTGATGAGCGCGATGGCCAGCAGGAACACCCAGGCCATCGCCGAGGCGTAGCCCATCTCCAGGTCGGTGAAGCCGGAGATGTAGAGCTTGAGCGTGTACATCAGGGTGGAGTCGACCGGGCCGCCGGTGCCGTTGCTGAGCACGAACGCGGCGGTGAAGCCCTGGAAGCCGTGGATGGTCTCCAGCACCAGGTTGAAGAAGATCACCGGGGAGAGCATGGGTAGGGTGACCGCGCGGAACTTGCGCCAGGTGCCGGCGCCGTCGACCGAGGCCGCCTCGTACAGCTCGACCGGGACCTGCTTGAGCCCGGCCAGGAAGATCACCATGGGCGCGCCGAACTGCCAGATCGCCAGCACCATCAGCGTCTGGAGCGCCCAGTCCGGGTCGGCGACCCAGGGCAGCCCCTCGACGCCGAACAGCGCGAGGAACGAGTTGAACGCGCCGTCGCGGTTGAACATGTTCACCCAGACGATGGCCAGCGCGACGCTGCCGCCGAGCAGCGACGGCAGGTAGAACAGGCCGCGGAACAGCCCGACGCCGCGCCAGGTGCGGTTGAGCAGCAGCGCCACGCCCAGCGCGGCGGCGAGTTTCAGCGGCACGGCGACCAGCGCGAACGTCAGCGTCACCCGCACCGCGTGCCAGTACGACGGGTCGGCGGTGAACATCCGCTCGTAGTTGGCCAGCCCCACCCAGCGCACCTCGGACAGCGGGGTGAGGATGTCGTAGTCGGTGAAGCTCAGCCAGAGCGAGAGCAGCATGGGGATCGCCGTGACGCCCATCAGTCCGATGAGCCAGGGCGAGAGGAAGACGTACCCCGCCAGGCCCTCGCCGAGCCGGGCCCGGCCGGCCCCGCGCCGCGTGGGGCGGGGGCCGACCGGTCCGGTTCGCGGGCTCCGGCCGGGCGCCGTGGTGAGGGCCACGGGTCCGGTTCCTTTCCGTCGAGGGGTCAGGCGATCGCGGCTTTGCAGGCGGTGACGAACTGCTCCGCCGCCTGGGCCGGGGTGGCCCGGCCGTACTGGGCGTTCTCGGCGGCCTTGGTCAGCTCCGACTTGACCTTGCTGTGTCCCTTGATCGGGACCTGCGGGGACGGGCCGAACTTCTGCGCCAGCTCGGACTCGACCTGGATGGACTGCTTCATGGCCGGGTCGGTGACGGTCTCGCTGACCTTGGCCCGCAGGTCCATGTTGGACGGCAGCCCCCGGTCGGTGCCGAGCAGCGCGACCGCCTCCGGGTCGTTGTTCAGGAAGTTGATCACGTCGACCGCGGTGTCGCGGTGCTTGCTGCCCTTGAACACCGACCAGTACATCGAGGCGCGGGCCCACTGGGCGCTCGGGTCACCGGGGTACGCCACCACGCCCAACTCGTCCTTGGTGTTCTTCTTCAGGTCCGGCATCTGGTTGACCCACACCCAGGAGGTGGCCGCCTTGCCGGTGACCACGAGCTGCTTGGTGACGTCGCTGGAGTTGCCCTCGTGGATCACGTCCGGCTTCGGGGTGGCGCCCCGGTCGCGCGCGCCCTTCCACAGCTCGAACCACGTCGTCACGTCCTCGACCGTGAAGCCGAGTTCCTTGCCCTGGTACAGGTCCTTGCCCTGCTGGCGCAGCCAGACCCAGAGCGCCTTGTAGTCGGCGCTCGGGTCCTGGGTGCCGGGCACCTTGGTCTTCTTCGCCACCTGCTCGGCCCAGGCGATGTGCTCCTCCCAGCTCATCCCGGTGGTCGGCTCCGGCAGCCCGTTCCTCGTCAGCAGCGTCTTGTTGTAGACCAGGCCCTGGGTGTTCTCCCCGGCGGCCACCCCGGCGAGCTTGCCGTCGACGACGCCGTACTCCAGCAGGCTCTTCGGGAACTTCGACACGTCGAGCTTGCCCGAGTCGCGGTAGCTGCCCAGGTCGAGCGTGGTGCTGCGGCCGGCGTACTCGGCCAGGTAGTTGTCGTCGATCTGGAACAGGTCGGGCGGGTTGCCGCCGGCGGTCAGCGTGGCGAGCTTGTCGAAGTAGCCCTGGTTGGCCTGCCAGGTCTTCTCGAACGTCACGTCGGGGTGCTTCTTCGTGTAGAGGGCCAGGGCGTCCTCGGTGAGCTTGGCCCGGGCCTCGCCGCCCCACCAGAAGACGGAGAGCTTGACCGGGCCGCCGTCGCCGGCGGCGTCGTCGTCGCCGCAGCCGGCCGCGCCCAGGGCGAGCGGCGCGGCCAACGCGACGACGGCCAGGCCGCGAACGAATCGACGTCGGGACAGGGGGGTACGGTGATCCCGCCCGGCGGGTGCGCCGGCGGTGGGGGGCGTTGCGGGGTGCATCTGCGCTCACTCCTCGGCTGTGGGAGGCGACGACGTCACCGGCGGCCGTCCACGGGTCGCCCGGGTCCGCACCGCTATGCGGGCCCGGGCCACCTGCTCAGGCCCCGGTGCAGTCCCGACCGGGCACGGGGACGGGCCCGGTCGAGTCGCGGACGACCAGTACGGTCTGGAGCATTACCTGTGCGGTGGTGCGACGGTCGCCGGCTGCCGCGCCCCGACCCCGGGCACCGCGCGGCGCGTCGGAGTCGAGTTGCAGCAGCATGTCGACGGCCGTCCGGCCGGCGGCCGCGGTCGGCGTGGCCACCGTCGTCAACTTGGGGCGGGTGAGCCGGCTCAGCGCGATGTCG
Organism: Micromonospora sp. RP3T; assembly: GCF_003027925.1. Lineage (GTDB taxonomy): Bacteria > Actinomycetota > Actinomycetes > Mycobacteriales > Micromonosporaceae > Micromonospora. Next base: position 63,612 of record NZ_PYPS01000029.1, on the reverse strand, counting down.
TCGACGCCGACCACGCTGACGTCCTGCGGCACCCGCAGCCCGAGTGCGTCGAGCCCCTCGATGAGGCCGATCGCCATCAGGTCGTTGTAGGCGAGCACGGCGGTGACGCCGCTGCGGCGTACCTGGTCGGCGAGCGCGCCGCCGCCGGTCTCGGTGGGTTGGTTGGGCCCGAGCAGGCTCAGCTCGGCGCCGCCGGCCCGGGCCGCCGCCGACGCGGCCCGGCGCATCTCCCGGGCGGTCCAGGAGCCGCGCGGGCCGCCGAGCAACGCGATCCGCCGGTGACCGAGGCCGAGCAGGTGCTCGATCGCGGACCGGGCGCCCTGCCCGACGTCCATCATCACGCAGGGCAGGCCGGCGACCTGGCGGTTTATCACCACCACCGGGACCTCGCGGCTGACCTGCTCGATCAGGCTGTTGCTCATCCGGGGGCTGCACAGCAGCACACCGTCGACCTGTTTGGCGAGCGCGTGGACCAGGTCCTCCTCGGCGGCCACGTCCTCGTTGGTGTCGGCCACGAACACGTGGTAGTCGCGGTGCCTGGCCTGACCCTCCGCGGCCTTGATCAGCGGCGGGAAGAACGGGTTGGCGATGTCGGCGACGATCAGGCCGATGTTGTGGGTCCGGCCGGTGATCAGGGCCCGGGCGGCCCGGTTGGGCCGGTAGCCGAGGTCCTCCGCACAGGCCAGCACCCGGACCCGGGTCTCCGGGTTGACCAGGTGCGGGGCCGAGAACGTGCGGGAGACGGTGGAGATGTGCACGCCGGAGGCCCGGGCGACGTCCCGGATGGTGGCTGGCACGGTGGGCTCCCTCGTCCGATGTGGTGGGGGTCACGGGGTGTGGCCAATTAATGCAAACGGTTGCGCCGGTGTCAACGGTCCATTGTTACGTCTCGATTGCGGTACCGCTCCCGGTGGGCGCACAAAAACGTACCAATGCGGATTTATAGGGCGGGATGTTCATCGACCGTTGACGACGTCTTGCCCGACGTGGTTTCTTCGGCTGCAAACCTTTGCATAACCGCGGGAGGCCGACGTCATGTCACCACCGGCCCGGAAACGGGTCCGCCACGCCCTGGTCGGCGCCGGGGCGCGCGCCGAGATGTTCGTCCGCGCGCTCGCGCTCGACCACGCCGACACCGCCGAGCTGGTCGCCCTGGCCGACGTCAACCAGAGCAGGATGGACGCGCACAACCGCTGGCTCGCCGACCTCGGCCACCCGCCGGTGCCCACCTACGCCGCCGCCGACTTCGCCACCATGCTGGCGAAGGAGCGGGTCGACGTGGTGCTGGTGACAAGCGTCGACGTCACCCACGACGAGTACGTGACCGCCGCGCTGCGGGCCGGCTGCGACGTGGTCACCGAGAAGCCGATGACCGTCGACGCGCCCCGCTGCCGGCGCGTCCTGGACGCGGTCGCGGAGACCGGCCGGCAGGTCACCGTCGCGTTCAACTACCGCTACAACCCCCTGCACGAGCAGCTCCGCCGGCTGCTCGCCGACGGCGCGGTGGGCGAGATCGGCTCGGTGCACTTCGAGTGGCTGCTGGACGTGCGGCACGGCGCCGACTACTTCCGGCGCTGGCACCGGGACAAGGCCACCTCCGGCGGCCTGCTCGTGCACAAGGCCAGCCACCACTTCGATCTGGTCAACTGGTGGCTGGACGCCCGACCGGTCGAGGTGTACGCGGCCGGCCGGCTGTTCTTCTACGGCGAGACCGGCCGCCGGCACGGCTACGCCCGCGACTACGACCGGGCGCACGGCGCCCCCGCCGCCGCCGACGACCCGTTCGCGCTGCGGCTGGCCGAGCACCCCCGGCTGCGCGAGCTGTACCTCGACGCCGAGGCCGAGGACGGCTACCACCGGGACCGCAACGTGTTCGCCCCCGGTGTGACCATCGAGGACGACCTCGCGGTGCTGGCCCGCTACTCCACCGGCGCGACCATGACCTACCACCTCACCGCGTACGCGCCCTGGGAGGGCTACCGGGTGATGGTGAACGGCAGCCGGGGCCGCCTCGAACTGGAGGTCACCGAGAGCGACCACGTCAGCCCGGGCGGCGCGTCCGCGCTCAAGGGCGCCGCGCTGCACGGCGACGAGGCCGCGGTGGAACGCGGCGCGGCCCGGCTCACGCTGCGCCCGTTCTGGGCGCCGCCGGTGGAGATTCCGGTGGAGGGCTGGACCCGGCGCGGGCACGGCGGTGCGGACGCCCGGATGACCCGGGTGCTGCTGGGCGGCGAACCCGACCCGCTCGGCCGCGCCGCCACCGCGTACGACGGCGCGCTCGCGCTGCTCACCGGCCTGGCCGCCAACCGTTCGCTGGAGACCGGCGCGCCCGTCCGGGTCGCCGACCTGCTCACCCTGCCCTGACCGAGGAGCCCCGCTGTGTCGATCGTCTCCCCCAGCGATCTGCTGCTGCCCGCCGAGCCCGGCCAACGCGCGCTGGCCCGCGAGCTGTACGCCCTGGCGGCCACGCAGCCGATCATCTCCCCGCACGGGCACGTCGACCCGGCGCTGCTGGCCGAGGACCGCCCGTTCCCGGACCCGGCCCGGCTGCTGATCGTGCCCGACCACTACCTGACCCGGATGCTGCTCAGCCAGGGCGTGCCGCCGGCCGACCTGGGCGTGCCGAGCGTCGACGGCAGCCCGGTCGAGACCGACGGGCGGACCATCTGGCGGCGCTTCGTCGCGCACTGGCACCTGTTCCGGGGCACGCCGTCGCGGCTGTGGCTGGAGCAGACGTTCCGGAACGTGTTCGGGGTGGACAACGCGCTCTCCCCGGCCACCGCAGACGCGGTCTACGACGAACTGGCCGCCCGGCTGGCCGAACCAGGATTCCGGCCCCGGGCACTGTTCGAGCGCTTCGGCATCGAGGTGCTCGCCACCACCGAGTCGCCCCTGGACGACCTGGGCCGGCACGCCAAGCTCGCCGCCGACGGCTGGGGCGGGCCGGGCGGACGGGTGGTCACCACGTTCCGCCCGGACGACGTGGTGGACATGGAGTTCGACGGCTGGGCGGCCAACGTGGACCGGCTCGCCGACGTCTCCGGCGAGGACACCGGCACGTACGCCGGGTACCTGGCCGCGCTGCGGCAGCGCCGGGCGGCGTTCGTCGCGGCCGGCGCGACCTCCACCGACCACGGGCACCCCACCGCCCGTACCCTCGATCTCGACCCGGCGCAGGCGGCGGCGCTGTACGACAAGGGCCGGCGCGGCCTCGCCGACGCGGGCGACGCGGAGGCGTTCCGGGCGCACATGCTGCTGGAGTTCGCCCGGATGTCGCTCGACGACGGCCTGGTGATGCAGCTGCACCCGGGCGCGGTGCGCAACCACAACCGCTGGCTGCACGCCCGGCACGGCCGCGACGTCGGCGGCGACGTGCCGCAGGCCACCGACTACGTGCACGGCCTCGCCCCGCTGCTGGACGCGCACGGCAACGATAGGCGGCTGACAGTGGTGCTCTACACGCTCGACGAGGACACCTTCACCCGGGAACTGGCGCCGCTCGCCGGCGGCTACGCGGCGCTGCGGCTCGGCGCGCCGTGGTGGTTCCTCGACTCGCCGGAGGTGCTGCGCCGGTTCCGGGAGGCGGTCACCGAGACCGCCGGCTTCTACAACACCGCCGGGTTCGTCGACGACACCCGCGCGTTCTGCTCCATCCCGGTCCGCCACGACGTGGCCCGCCGGGTCGACGCCGGCTTCCTGGCCCGCCTGGTCGCCGAGCACCGCCTCGACGCCGACGAGGCCGCCGAGACCATCGTCGACCTGGCGTACCGGCTGCCCAAGCAGGTCTTCAAGTTCTCCGGAGGGCGCTCATGACCAGGATCGTCGACGTCGAGGTGCACGACGTGCGCTTCCCCACCGCCGCCAGCGGCGACGGCTCGGACGCGATCAACCGGGGCGACTACTCGGCCACCTACGTGGAGCTGACCACCGACGGCGGGCCGACCGGCACCGGGTTCACGTTCACCAACGGCCGGGGCAACGAGATCACCTGCGCGGCGGTCCGCGCGCTCGCCCACCACGTACGCGGGCGCACGGTCGCCGAGATCGCCGCCGAGCCGGTGGCGTTCTGGCGCTCGCTCACCGCCGACGTGCAACTGCGCTGGCTCGGCCCGGAGAAGGGGGTCATCCACATGGCCACCGGCGCGCTCGTCAACGCGGTCTGGGACCTGCGCGCCAAGCTCGCCGGCAAGCCGATGTGGCGGTTCCTCGCCGAGCTGCCCACCGACGACCTGGTGGCCACCGTCGACTTCCACCACATCACCGATGCGCTCACCCCGGACGAGGCGGCGGCCATCCTGGACAAGGGCCGCGACGGGCTCGGCGAGCGGCTGGCCGGGCTGGAACGTGACGGCTTCCCGTCGTACACCACGTCGGTGGGCTGGCTCGGCTACCCGGACGAGCAGGTGCGCGCGCTGACCCGCGACGCGTACGCGGCGGGGTGGCGGGCGATGAAGATGAAGGTCGGCGGCCGGCTCGACGACGACCTGCGGCGGGGGAGGATCATCCGGGCCGAGATCGGCCCGGACGCGTTGCTGATGATGGACGCCAACCAGGTCTGGGACGTGGACGAGGCGATCGCCGCGATGAGCGTGCTGGTCGAGGTCGACCCGTACTGGATCGAGGAGCCCACGCACGCCGACGACGTGCTCGGCCACGCCCGGATCGCCCGCGCGGTGACCGAGCTGTCCGGCGGCCGGTGCCGGGTCGCCACCGGTGAGGTCGCGGCCAACCGGGTCATCTTCAAGCAGTTGCTCCAAGCCGAGGCGATCGGCGTGATGCAGGTCGACGCGTGCCGGGTCGGCGGCGTCGACGAGGTACTCGCCGAGCTGCTGCTGGCGGCGAAGTTCGGGGTGCCGGTCTGCCCGCACGCCGGCGGCGTCGGGCTCTGCGAATACGTGCAGCACCTCGCGGTCTTCGACCACCTGCGGGTGAGCACCGGCCTGGACGGCCGGATGGTCGAGTACGTGGACCACCTGCACGAGCACTTCGTCGACCCGGTCCGCACCCGCGGCGGACGCTACCTGCTGCCCACCGCGCCCGGCTACAGCGCCGCCATGCGGCCGGAGTCGATCGCGGAGTTCCGCTTCCCGGAGGGACCGGCATGGCGCTGACCGTCGACACCGACCGGCTCGGCCTGGCCACGCTGCGCCGGCTGCCCGAGGAGAGCCGGCCGCTGGTGCGCCCCGGCACCGTGCCGGCCGGCATCGTCCACCTGGGGCTCGGCGCGTTCCACCGCGCCCACCAGGCCGTGCACACCGAGGCGGCGGTCGGCGCGGCCGGCGGCGACTGGGGCATCGTCGGGGTCGCGCCGCGCAGCACCGACGTGGTCGAGGCGCTGGCCGCGCAGGACGCGCTGTTCAGCGTCACCACGCTCGCCGCCGACGGCGCGTCGACCCGGGTCGTCGGCGCGCTGGCCGGGGTGCGGCACGCCGCCGCCGACCCGGACGCGGTGGTGCGCCTGCTCGCCGACCCGGCGATCCGGGTGGTCACGTTGACCGTCACCGAGAAGGCGTACCAGCTCGACCCGGTGACCGGCGCGCTGACCGCCGACGCGGAACTGACCGCCGACCTGACCACCGACCGGCCGCCGCGCACCGTGCCCGGGCTGCTGGTCCGCGGCCTGCTCGCCCGGGTCGCCGCCGACGCCGGGCCGCTGGCGCTGGTGAGCTGCGACAACCTGCCGGCCAACGGGCGCCGGCTGCGCAGCCTGGTCGACCAGTGCCTGGCGCTGGCCCGGGTGCCCGACGCGACGCTGGACCGGGTGGCGGCGCAGGTCACCTGCCCCGGCACCATGGTCGACCGGATCGTGCCGGCCAGCACCGACGAGACCCGGGAGACCGCCCGGCGCGCGCTCGGCGTGACCGACCTGGCGGCGGTAGCGGCCGAACCGTGGTCGCAGTGGGTGATCGAGGACGACTTCCCGGGCGGCCGACCCGCCTGGGAGCGGGCCGGCGCGGTCCTCACCGACGACGCCGGCCCGTGGGAACGGCTGAAGCTGCGCGCGCTCAACGGCGTGCACTCCGCCACCGCGTACCTCGGCGCGCTCGCGGGCGCGGAGACGGTGGTCGACGCGCTGGCGCTGCCGCACCTGGACGCGGTGCTGCGCCGGCTGGTCGCCGAGGAGATCGCGCCGAGCTTCACCCCGCCGCCCGGCGTCTCCGTGCCGGAGTACGGGGAGCAGGTGCTCGCCCGATTCGCCAACCCGGCGATCCGCTACCGCACCGCGCAGGTCGCCTCGGACGGCTCGCAGAAGCTGCCGCAGCGGGTGCTGCACACGGCCGTCGACCTGCGCGCGGCCGGCCGGTCGGCGCGGTGGAGCGCGCTGGTGGTGGCCGCCTGGCTGCGGTTCCTGCACGGGCACACCGACGACGGCCGGCCGCTGCCGCTCGACGACCCGCTCGCCGACCGGCTGCGCGCGGCGCTGGCCGCCGGCCGGCACACCCCGGCCGGCGTGGTCGACGCGGTTTTCGCGGTCCGCGAGGTCTTCCCCGCCGAGCTGGCCGCCGACGAGGAGTTCCGGACGGCCGTGACCGGCTGGCTGACCGCACTGGACCGGCACGGCGTCCGGGCCACCCTGGCCGGTGCCCGGTGACCGGCGGCACGCCGGCACCATCCGGCGACGGCAACGGCGGGCGGCCCGACGACGGCAACGGCGCGCGGCCCGGCGACGGCGACGACCCGCGCCCCGGCGATGGCAACGGCGCGCGGCCCGACAGCGACGACGCGCCGGGGGTGGACCGATGAGCGGCGGCGCGCCGCCGCGGGTGGCGCTGGTCGGCGCGAACGGGCACGGCCGCTGGCACCGGCGGGTGATCGCCGCACTGCACGGCGCCGGCCGGCTGCGGCTGGTCGCGCTGGTCGACGTGCGGCCCCCGGAGGAGGAACCGGACGCGCCGACGCCGCCCGGGACCGGGATCTTCACCGATCACCTGACGATGCTGGCCGCATCCCGACCGGACGTGGTGGTGGTGTGCACGCCGCCGCACACCCACCTGCCGATCGCGCGCGACGTGCTCGCCGCCGGCGCGGACCTGCTGCTGGAGAAGCCGCCCGTGCTCGACCTGGCCGAGCACCGGGCGCTCGTCGACGCCGCCACCGCCGCCGGGCGGGCGGTGCAGGTCAACTTCCAGGCGCTCGGCTCGGCGGCGCTGGCCGAGCTGAGCGGCGCGCTGGCCGCCGGACGGCTCGGCCCGGTCACCGGCGTCGCCGGCGTCGCGGCCTGGCAGCGCCCCGACGCCTACTACGCCCGCTCCCCGTGGGCCGGTCGGCGGTCGGTGGACGGCCGGCCGGCGCTGGACGGCGCGCTGGCCAATCCGCTCGCGCACGCGCTGATGCAGTGCCTGGCGGTGGCCGGGGCGGTGGCCGGTGAGCCGGTGCGACCGGCCCGGATCGAGGTGGAGCGCTACCGGGTCCGCCCGATCGAGGTGGACGACACCACGGTGCTGCGGCTGACCCCGGACGTCGGGCCGCCGGTGCTGGCCGCGCTCACGCTGGCCGCCGAGGAGCACGTCGCCGGCGACGTGCTGGTCACCGGCGAGCGGGGCCGGGCGGTGCTGGAGTACCCGACCGACCGGCTGCGCCTGCCCGGCGACGCCCGCCCGCGCGCCGTGCCCGGCCGGGTCGGGCTGCTGGCGAACCTGCTGGACCACCGCGCCGCCGGCGTGCCGCTGATCGCGCCGCTGGCGCGTACCGGGCCGTTCACCGAGGTGCTGGACGCGTTGCGGGACGCGCCCGAGCCGACACTGCTCGACGGCGACCTGGTGCGCGCCGTGGGCGACGGACCGGAGCGGGTCCGGGTGCTCCGGGGCGTCAACGCGGTGCTGCGGGACGCGGCGGAGACCGGCGTGCTGCCGTCCGAGGCGGGCGTGCCGTGGGCGGTCCGGCCGCACCTGGTGGACCTCGGCGTCGACATCCCCGACAGACAGGACGGAACACATCATGCGTAGACGAACGGTCATCGCCGCGATCCTCGCCGCCGCGCTCGCGGCCACCACCGCCGCACCGGCGTCGGCCGCGCCGGCCGGACAGCGGTCGTCCCGCGCGGCTGAGCCGATCGGCCGCCAGGCGCCGGCGGCGCAGCTGCTCGGCCGCCAGGCGCTGCCGGCGAACGACGGCTGGGCCGCCGAGGGCGCCGGCACCACCGGCGGCGGGGCCGCCACCGCCGACCGGGTCCGCGTGGTGCGGACCCGCGCCGAGCTGGTCGCCGCGCTCGGCGGCGACAACGCCACGAACGCGGCCGACGCCACGCCCAAGATCGTGTACGTGGCCGGCCCGATCGACGGCTTCGAAGGGCCCGACGGCACGCCGCTGGGCTGCGCCGACCTGGCCGACCCGGAGTACTCGCTGCCGGCCTACCTAACCGCGTACGACCCGGCGGTCTGGGGCCGGGTGGACCCGAGCGGCCCGCTGGAGGCGGCCCGGGTCCGGTCGGTGGCCGCCCAGACCCGGCAGACGCAGCTCAACGTCGGGTCCAACACCACGATCGTCGGGCTGCGCGGCGCCCGGCTCACCGGGCTGACCGTGATGATCGACCGGGTCGCCAACGTGATCGTGCGCAACCTGGAGCTGGCCGACGCCCGGGACTGCTTCCCGGCCTGGTCCCCCACCGACGGCGACGCCGGCAACTGGAACTCGCAGTACGACCAGATCTCGGTGCGGCGCAGCGAGCACGTCTGGGTGGACCACAACACGTTCACCGACGGCGACAACCCGGACCGCGCGCAGCCGAGCTACTTCGGCCGGCCCTACCAGGTGCACGACGGCTCGCTCGACGTCACGCACACCGCCAGCCTGGTCACCGCGTCCTGGAACCGGTTCGTCGGGCGGGACAAACTGATGCTGATCGGCTCCTCCAACACGGTCGGCCCGGACGTCGACCGGCTGAAGGTCAGCGTGCACCACAACCTGTTCGACGGGGACCTCCAGCGGCTGCCCCGGGTGCGGTTCGGCCAGGTGGACGTGCACGAGAACCACTACCGGCTCGGCGGCCCCGGCTTCGAGTACGCGCTCGGCGTCGGCGTCCGGTCCGCCATCGTCGCGGAGCACAACTTCTTCACGCTCGCCGACGACGTCGACCCGGCGGACCTCATCCGCGACTGGGGCGGCACCGCGCTCACCGAGCGCGGGAGCTGGGTGCGGCAGGGCGACGGCCGGGCCCGGCCGGTGGACCTGCTGGCCGCGTACAACGCCGCGCACGACCCGGACCTCGGCGGCGACGCCGGCTGGACGCCGACGCTGCGCGCCGCGCCACCGCTGCCGACGCCGCTGGTCCCGCTGGTCGTCGGCGCCTGGGCGGGCGCCGGCCGGCTCCCGCTCTGACCGCTCGCCACCCGCGCTCCGGGCCGGCGTCCGCACCCGACGGACGCCGGCCCGGCGGCTTCCGTCGGGGTGTCGGCTGACACGCCGGCCCCGATGCGCGATGATCACCTTTGCCGGACCTCACCCTCGGTGGCATGAAACGGCGGTCACCGGGGACAAGAGGGTGAGAAGCGGGTGGTGACAGCGCGAGTGGATGCCCAGGCCCGGAGACGGGCACGGGACGGAGGCCGGACGTGACGGGTGGGACATCCGGCCGGGTCCTCACCATCGACCTGCCGGCCGACCCCGGCCGGCTCGCGCCCACCCGGGAGCGGCTGCGCGGCTGGCTGCACGCGCACGGCATCGGCGAGTGGGACGTCGAGACGGTGCTGATCGCCACCGGGGAGGCCTGCGCCAACGCGATCGAGCACGGCTACCGCTTCGCCCCCGACGGGATCACCACGCTCCGGGTCGAACTGCGCGACGACCGGCTGGAGATCGAGGTGCGCGACCACGGCGCCTGGCGGCCGGCCGACGGCGACGACGAGAGCGACCGCGGCCGGGGGCGGCTGATCATGGCGCGGGTGATGGACGAGGCGACGATCGTCGGCACGCCGGAGGGCACCTGCGTACGCCTGGTCAAGCGGCTCACCCCGGCCGGCTGACGCAAACCCCGTCGTCGCCGCTCAGGGGCGGGTTAGCCTCGGCCGAGAAGCGCCGTGAGCATCGCTCGCGTCGGCGCTGTCCCGGGAGGGGTGCCAGGTATGCGCGGTCCGTTGTGGCGGGGCTGGCTCTGGACCCCACGGATCTGGTGGGCGCGGCTGTCCCGCCGGGGCCAGACCACGTTCGGCGGTGGTCTCCGCGGCTACCAGGAGCAACAGGCCGCGATCTTCCCAACCCGGGCCCGCTGGTGGCACTACCCCTGGTCGTGGCTGGTCCTGTTCGCCATGGCGGTGACGATCGTCGCGCTCCTCACCATCACCCAGCTGATCGTGCCGCTGGCCCACCTACTTACCTACCACCTCGACGTCGACCATCCGGTGGGCCTGCTCGGCCGGCTGCGGCATCCCTGCGGCGGCAACGTGGCCGGGCAGGTCGGGGACACCCCGAAGGAATCCTGCGCCACGATCACCGGCTTCCTCAGCCCGGTCACCGGCGCGGCGCTCGGATTCTTCGTGTTCTACGTGTTCACCCGGGTGCACGTGCGCGGCTGGTACCGCAAACGGGCCCTGCGTCAGCCGTGTGAGCTGGTGCGCACCGCCAGCGACGACATCGATCAGGTGGTCGGGCGGGAGGAGTTGTGCGAGGTCCTGATCGAACGCATCCGCGACGACCGGGTCCGCTGTCCCACCGTGATCGTGGGTGGCGTCGGCAGCGGCAAGACCGCCACCCTGGTGGCGTTGACCCGCGAACTCGCCCGGCGGGGCATCGTGCCGGTGCCCGTCCGGCTGCACGACGCCCAGGACAGGAACAACGTCGACTTCGAGAAGCTGGCGCGGGACCGGTTCCTGGAGGAGATCAACGCCCGGCTGTACAGCGACGCGCAGGGCAATCGTCTGTGGCGCACGTTGCGCTGGGGCAACCATGTGGCGGTGCTTGCCGACGGCTTGGAGGAGGCGGCCCGGGAGGACAAGGAGCACAGCGGGGAGAGCGTCATCCGCGCGGCCATCGCAAAGGCGGCCAACGACCATCTGCCGCTGGTGATCGCCTCCCGGCCGTACGACCCGCTGCGGGGGATGCCGGCGATCGTCGTCGCTCTCGAATCGCTCGGTGAGGGGGCCGCGCTCGAGTATGCGCTCGGCGGTGAGGATCGTCCCGGTTCGGCCACCTGGGCGCCGGTCATCGACCTGGTGGTCGCCGCCGACGTCACCGAGTCACCGGTCTTCCTGCGGATCATCCGGGATCTTCACCGCCGGGGGCGGTTGCACCCCCGGCCGGGCTACCAGTCCGAGCGGGGGGTGGCCGCGCGGGCCACCGACCGGTACGCCGCCCGGTGGCCGGTGCTGGAGGACTGGCGCGAGGCGTTGCAGGCCGGGGACCTGCGGGCGGACTTCGCCTCGAACTCCGCCCAGCGGGAGCACACCCTCCAGGTGCTCGGCGCGTTCGCCTGCGTCGGGCTGTTCCGCGACTCCCTGCAGGTCACCTATCGCGACCTCACCGACGACCGCAGGTGGACGGAGGCGACGTCGACGAACCGACCGATCTTCGACGCCCTCGTCCGTCTGCTCGGCCGGGACCGGGACCCACGAGACCGCGACGTCCTCACCCACGCGGTGACCGAGGGCAGCGAGCTGGGCGTCGTCGACGCCCAGAACGACGGCGTCCGGTTCCACCACGGCGACATCCAGGCGTACCTGGGCGCCTGGATGCTCACGGACGTCGCGTTGCGCGACGCGCTGCTGCCCCATCTCTTCGCGGCCCGTCCGAGTCGCGAGCTGCTCGACGCGCTGCGGCTGCTCTCCCGCCACCTGGCTGGGGTACCCGACGGCGGACGCACGGTGCGCAGGTCGGGCTGGACTACGCCGTCGACCTGGTGCGACGCGGTGACGGGCAATCGCCCGGAGACGGACGTCGCCGCGGACCTGGTGCGACGGTTGCGGGCCTGGGTGCCCCGACAGCCGAACCACTGCTGGCAACTGGAGATCTATGCGGCTGCCCTGGAGGTGGACATCGCCAGCACCCGCCCGTGCCACGCCGAGCTGGTGCGCGAGGTGGCCGGACGCTGGTCGGACTACCAGCACGACACGCCGGACCGGCCACTCGACGAAGCCAAGCTCGACCTGGTGCGCCGGATCGGGGAGACCGCCCGGCTGATCACCGATCAGCGACGGCACGCCACCGCGACCCGCCGCTCGTCGGCCGAGCCAACGGCGTACGCGGACCTGTTCCGAATCGCAAGTCAGGAAAAGTCCTACCGGGTGCGGCTGGCCGCCGCGCGCGAGCTGGGCTTCGGCGGGCTGGACTCCACGCTGGCCCTCACCGGCGCGGACCTGCTGCGGCCGGCAGCCGTCCGCTCGGACCCCGCGGACGAGGCAAAGGTCCGTCAGGAGCAACAACTGCGGGGATGGCTCCTGCCGCTGCTGCATCTGTCCACCGTCAACGACACCGAGTCCGACGCGTCCGAGGAAGCCAGGCGACAGCGCAGTGGCGCCGCCCTGCAGCCGTGGCTGGCCGCCTTGCGCGGATCCGGTCCGGGCGGTGCCGCGTTGCCGATCACCGCGGAGATGGCGCTCGCCCAGGGTTTCCGACTGGCCGCGAACACGCGCCGGCTACCCGTCGGCCGCCAGCAGTGGGATCGCAGTTTCCTGGTGGAGAAGGCCGAGCACGCGCTGCGCCACTCCCGTTTCTGGTACAGCCACCTGGTCCTGATCCAGGCGCTCACGCTGCTCTCCCTCCCCGATGACCCGACCACCCCGGTGCCGCGCCGTGGCCGAGGCGCCAACCCGTACGGCATGGTGCAGCACTGGATCTCCAGCGCGGGTGCCGCGGTGCACGGACGCGAGCGGTGCACGGCGCACCCGTTCGTGCTGGAGGTCGGCCGGCTCTGCGTGCTCACCCTGCTCACCCGGCGACCCGAGCGGTTCTGCTGGGTGGACGAGCGGGAGACCGCGAGCCGGGTGGGCTCGTGCAGCGCCTCCGCCCTGGTGCGCCGGGAGCAGCGGCTGTGGATTCCCGACTCGATGGGGTGGAGCATCCTCGACCGCCGCGCCCAGCGGCTGCTCGCCGACATCATGCTGCTGCTCAACCTCGCCGACCGGGGCGAGACGTCGGCCGAACGGGAAGAGCGGCTGGGCCGGGCGGACCGCTGCGACCTGCCGCCGTGCCTGACCAATGACCGCTCGGCGATGCAGCCCATGCGGACCGCGCGCGAGGACCAACGGACCGATCCCGGCGCGACCTGCCTGGACGACTGCGCGTTCCGGCTCTGCCCGCTGCCCAGCCGGGGCGAGCATCTGCCGCACGAGCTGGACCAGAACTTCTGCGCCCGACAGAGCGACCTGGCCACGCTGCGGTACATCACCCAGGCGCGGGCCCCGTGGCAGAACGGTGACCGGCGGTCGCTGCGACGGTTCTGGCGACAGATGGCCGAACGGCAGTTGCCGGGTTGGCGCCGGTGACGGCGGTACGCGTCGGCCAGCCGACATCCACGGCGAGCGAAGATCAGCTATAAGGGACGTATGGAGTTCCCCGCGTACCTCGCCACCATGCCGATGCACGCGATCACCGAGATCCACGGTGAGCCCGGCCTGCTGGCCCGTTTCCGGCTGGAGGTCGCCGCGTTCGACGACGCGGCCCGCGACCGGTTGACCGAGGCGCTGGACCTCGCCGCCGAACTGCACCGCGACGACCGGCGGGTCCGGGAGCCGTACCTGAACCACCTGCTGCGGGTGGCGATCCGGCTGATGCACCACTACCAGGTGCGGGACGTGGACGTGATCGTCGCGGGGCTGCTGCACGACGCGGTCGAGGACCACCCGGCCGAGCTGGCCGGACCAACTGTGGACGGGGACGTGACGACGGCGGCGCTGGCCACGCTCGCCGCGCGCTTCGGCGCGCGGGTGGCGCGACTGGTCGCGGCGGTCACCAACCCGGAGTACGACCCGGACCGGGACCGGGACGCGCAGTACCGGGAGCACGTGGCGACCAGCCTGGACCGGGAGCCCTGGGCACGGGTGATCAAGGTGTCCGACTTCACCGACAACGGCGTCGGCGTGATCCACACGGTGGGCCCGAAGGTGGCCCGCGCGGCCACCAAGTACCGCCCGCTGGTGCCGGTCTTCCGCGAGCTGGTCGCCCGCCCGGACACGCCCCTGTCCATGCCGGTCAAGCGACACATCTTCGCCCAGCTCGACCTGGCCGAGGAGCGCTTCAGCGCCATCCTCGACCCCCGGCCCTGACCCACCGGGCAGTTCCGTTGATCATGAGGTTGACCGCCGGGAGAGCGCTTCCCCACCCGGTCAACCTCATGATCGACGCGACTCTCGCCGGGGAAGGGCCGGCGGGTGTTCAGTCGGGGGTGGGGGCGCCCAGGGCGGCGGCGACTCGGGCGCGCAGGGCCGGCAGCCGCTCCGGGTGCTCGCGCAGCACCACCCGCAGGGTGGCGTGTCCGCCGGCGGCTGCCGCGCCGAGCACGTCGAGCAGCGTGCCGAGCTGGGCGGGCGGCTCGTCGGCGAGCAGGTTCGCCGCGTCCCGGACGACGAGGGTGAGCGGCCCGGAGTCGATCCGGTCGGCCAGGGCGTCGGCCAGGGCGTCCCAGTTGCGGCCGTACCAGTCGGGCAGCGGCAGCGCCGCGGCAAGCGTCTCGTGCAGGGCCGCCCGGGTCCGGGTGGCCGGGCCGGGGAGCGGCACACCGGCCGGCTCGGGCGCCGACCCGGCGTCGAGCGTCAGCCAGGCCGGCGGCTGCGGGGACGCTGCGCCCATGGAAGCTGTCCTTTCCGACCGTCGGCGCCGGCCGGGGAGGCCGGCGCCGACGGACACTCAGAGCCGGTAGAAGTTGGCGTAGTGGTCGGGCGAGAACCAGGTCGCCCCGGTGCTCCGGTTCACCACGATCCGGTACGCGTCCCGGGCGGCGTTGCAGGCGCGCGGGTAGACGTCGTACTCGTAGTAGGTGGCGTTGGTGGGCAGTTGGCCCTCGCGGTTGTAGAACTGCCCGCCGGCGAAGTTGCACTGGCCACCGCTCCACGAGTACCAGCCCCGGCTGGTCGGGAAGCTCTTCGCCGACCAGCCGGAGCGGGCGGTCCGGGCGTCCGCGCAGCGCGACAGCGTGCAGGAGCTGTAGACGGCGGCCCCGGCGGGCTCGGCGAGTCGGGTGGAGACCGTGGCGGGGGCCACGAGCGCGGCGGCGGCCACGGCGGTGACCAGGGCGGACGCGGCCAGAGCGCGGCGTACGCGGGTGACGGCGGCGCGGAACGGGGTCAAGGGATCCTCCTTGAGCGAGCCGACAGAACATCGGCCAGCATCGTTGGCTGGTCGGCGCTCAGTCTGCCCAGGATCCTGCCCGGCGTACAGCCCTCACCCGGCGACCGGGCCCCGAATCCCGGGTGAACAGGCGGTGGCGGGTGCGGACGGACCGAGCCGCCCGCACCCGCCGCGTGCTCAGCGCGCGAACGCCTGGAACTCGGCGATCCGCACGTTCTGCGCCTGCGGGCTGGCCGTCGCGCAGTCGGTCGCCGCGCGCGGGTCGGCGTCCTGCTCACCGGCGTAGTCCGGCGCGCCGGTGCACTGGTTGGTCAGCACCTCGACGCGCAGGTGGGTGGCCCGGGTGCGGGGGATGTCGAACGAGCGCAGGATCAGCTCCGGCGCCCGGGGCCGCGGCGCCACCGCCGGGAACGCGTCCGGCCGGCTCGTGAACACCGGCCGGAAGTCGGCCGCGTCGGCGCAGCTCACCGCGCCGGCGGCGGTGCACGCCAGGACCCGGAACTGCCGCACCGCGGAGTACCGGCTCTGGGTGCCGGCGTCCGGGTCCCCGGTCACCGGCGGGCGCAGCATCGCGCTGACCTGCACCCGGCGTACCTGCTGGAGGCCGCCGGCCAGGTCGACGGTGACCTGCCGCCCGGCCACCGGCGCGCCGAGCGAGGCCCAGTTGGTGGCCTCGTCGTCGTCCGCGACCGACGCCAGGTTGATGCCGTCGCCGGCGACCGTCGCGCCCGCCGTCGTCGAGGCCAGGTTGGGCCGCAGCACCACCGGCAGCGTCCGGTTCTGGCCGGCCCGCACGGTCACCGGGCCGATCCGGGTGTGCCCGTACCCGGGCGCCCGGACCACGAACTCGTACGTGCCGGGCACCAGGTCCACCCGGTCGGTGAGCGGGGTGGCCGCGTCGGTGTCCGCGACCGGCACCGCCCGCGCCTGGTAGCGCCCGACGAACAGCTGCGCGCCGGCCACGGGCCCGCGGTCGCCGAGCGGCAGCAGCCGCAGCGAGCCCTCCTGCGCGTACGGGGAGGTGAAGCCCGGCGTCGGATCGGGGTCGGCGTTGCCGACGCTGGCCGCGGTCTCGCCGAGGCCCCGCGCGGCGAACGCGTTCCAGAGCAGGTCCTGGTTGGCCCCGCCGAAGCGGATCCGGTCGGCGGCGAGCATCGCGTCCCGGGCGTCGACCATGCTGACCTGGCTGACCGCCATCAGCAGGAACGAGTCGACGACGAGCTGGATCCAGCGCCGGTTGCCCGGGCACGCCGTCACCTCGCGGGCCCCGGTCGCGCACGCCTTCTGCACGGCCGGCGTGCCCGCCCCCCAGCGACGCATCATGGCCGCCCGGATGTCGGTGTTGGTGGCGCTCCACACCTCGCCGGACGCGTGCACCTGAAGGCCGGTCACGTCGTAGTCGACCGACGAGTAGTTCAACGGACTGGCGCTCATGTTGTAGTTGCGGATGCCCGCGTTCGGGTCCTGGGTGGTGTACTCGCCGATGGTGAAGCCACGTCGGCCGGGCGCGGCGTAGCCGTGCTCGAACAGGTATTCCATGGCGAGCTGGTCGGACCAGCTCTCGCTCATGCCCTGCGGGGAGCTGACGCCCGCGCTCGGGCCGGCGATCATGCGGTTGGTGACCGCGTGGCCGTACTCGTGGGCGATCACCGACATGTCGAAGTCGCCGTCCACGCAGGGCGCGTAGAACGAGCCGGCGACCGGCTGCCACAGGTACATGTTGGTGGTCGGCGCGACGCCGTCCGGCGGGGTGATCTGGTTGGCGTTGTTGCGGGCCGGGAACGTCGGCGGCCCGCCGCTGACGCCGCCGGCCTGCGCGTTGCCCTGCTCGGCGTCGCCGCCGAGACCGCCCCGACCGAGGTTGTCCTGTTGCAGGTTCCAGGTCTCCTCGGTGAAGCCCAGGTGGTAGGTCCAGTCGTGCATCCGATTGTGCATCCCGAACAGGTTCGCGCGGGCCGCGTCGATGTCGTTCGCCTGCGGCGAGGTGAACACCTCCGGGTCGCAGCGCCGCTCCTGCCACTGGTTCGTCCACGGGTAGGCGTAGGTGCGGTCCGGACGCGGCGTGGCGGTCTCGGTGCCGACGCTGAACGGGTCGTTGCTGAACCAGTTCTGCACCGCGATCGCGTTGTTGCCCTTCGTCGTGGCGGTGGACGCCCCGGTGGCCGGGTCCACGTCCCACGCCGGGTGCCCCGGCACGCCGACCACCTCGCGGCAGCCGGCCGCCGGCGCGGCGCACCAGCGCACCCGCGTGTCGACCGAGGACCTGTCGACGCGCGGCGAGTTCGGGAACACGTCCCAGGACGGATTGTCCTCCGCGTGGTCGATCAGGTCCTCGCGGACCAGCACACCGCCGTCGCGGGCGTCCACGTACGTGGAGTAGGCGGCCGGGTCCGCGCCGGTGGTGTCCGCGCCCAGCACCACCTCCCAGGCCGCGCGCGGCCCCCGGTCCGCGGTGGGCACCGCGACCAACGAGGTACGCAGGACCTGCGCGTCGGCACGGCCGGCGTCGGCGACAGCGGCCCTGCGGGCCTGCGCGGCGTCGATCGTGGCCGGGGCCGGCGTGCCGGCGTCCCGGGCCAGTGACGAGCTGACGTGCCAGACCGCCCTGTCGCGTACGCCGACCGCCAGCATGCCGTCGACGGCGGCCGGCAGGTCCCCGAAGCGCTGCCGGAACAGCACCGTCGCGCCCGGTCCCATCGGCGCCACGGTCAACTGCTCCAGCGCGGCGGCGCCCTCGGCGGTCAGCCCGAGCACGTCGGAGTTCGCCGTCACGTAGGCGCGCGCGGCGGCGGCCGGGTCGGCGGGCAGCCCGGTGGCGAGCGGCTTCCCGGTCGAGGTGAGCGTGGCCGGCGTACCGAAGTCGGTCCAGCGGACCCGCGCGCCCAGCGCGGCGACCCGGTCCCGCTGCCGCGCGGTGGCGGCGACGCGGCCCTTGCGGTTGTCCTTGGCCCGGGTGTCGTGCCGGTCCCCCGGCAGGTGATCGGGTACGGCCCCGGTGCGGGCCTGGTCCCGGGGTGCGGCCTGACCGCCGGCTCCGGCGGTCAGGACCATACCGGCTGCCATGAGCAGCGCGGTGGTCCCCGTCAACGCACGGGATGGTGTGCGCACGGTCCCTCCTGTCATCGTCGAACGGCGATGTCCGTGCCGCCATCCGACCAGGATGATCGACGGGCCGACACCCGCCGAACATCCATTAATGGCATTGCGTCGATGCCTTAGGGCCAGACCATGCCGCCGCCGAGGTTGTGGGCGACGATCTGGCCGTGGCCGAGCACCGTGCCGCTGCCGACCCGGAACACCTGGCCCGGATCGGTCTCCGCCTCGGCGGTCGCCCCGACGACGACCTCCCGCAGCGGTTCGAGTTGGTCCGGGTGCACCTCCAGCATCGCCTCGAACCGGCCCTGCCAGCGGGTGGCCACGAAGTCGGGCGAGGAGTTGCCGCCCAGCACGGCCCGGCGGGAGTCCTCCAGCGCGTCCGCGACCTCCGAGGCCCGACCCTCGCTCGTCCGGGCGTAGAGCCTCGTCAGCCGGTCGCGCACGATCGGCCACATCTCCGAGGCCATCGCGGCCACGACCGCCTGGCCGGCCTGCCGGGCCAGCGACATCACCATCGGGTCCATCAGGTGTCTCCCCGCTCCTGGTCGTCCTCGGGCCCCCACATCTCACTCAGCACCGCACCGATCGCCGCGTGCTGCGGGTGCTCCTCGGGCAGCAGCCGACGCTGTCGGTCACTCGCCTCGGCGAGCAGGCGCCGGGCGCCCGACACGTCGCCCAGTCGCTGTCTCGCCCGGGCCAGCAGGATCATCGCGCGCAAAGTGTCCGGATGGTCGGCGCCCAGCAGCTCGCTGTGGCGCGCGACCAACAACTCGTAGGTCTCCGCGGCGGCGTTCTTCTCCCCCATCTCGAGCCGGATCGCGGCGATGTTCTCCATCGATGCCAGGGTGGTCGGATGCTGCGGGCCGAGCCGCCGGTACCGTCCGGCGTACACGCTCCGCTCGCAGTCGAGCGCCTCCGCGAGCCGACCTGCCCGGAAGAGCATCGTCGCCCGGTTGCCCAGGGCCACCAACGTGTCGGGATGATCGGAACCGAGCGTGGTCTGCCGCAGGGCCAGGACCCTCGCGTTCTGACCCAACGCCTCCTCGCGCCGGCCCTGGCTCTCCAGCATCACGGCGAGGTTGTTCAACGCGGCGAGGGTGTCGCCGTGGTCCGGGCCGAGCAGCTCACTCCGTCGCGCCCAGACGCGCTCGGCCAGAGCGAGCGCCACGTCGGCGTCACCGGCCTGCCAGGCCACCGCGGCGAAGGTGTGCATGGCCGCGACGGTGTCGCGATGGTTCGCGCCGAGCAGCACGGTGAAGCGCGCCACCACGTCCTCGCAGAGACTCCGCGCCCGATCGATCTCACCGGCGGCGGAGAGGTGACCGCACAGGAGGAGCACGAGTGCGCGCAGCGACCGTCCCTGGGCCCAGTCGGCGGCCACCACGTGCGGGAGCAGCCGCCGGTAGCGGGGCCCACTGCGCACGTCGACCGGATCGCCGAGCCGGGCCGAGACGAGGAGCCGCTCGCCCTGACGCCGGTACGACTCCTGGGCGATGATGGTGAGCTCCTCCCGCACGGCCTCCTGCACCAGCGGGTGCACCCGGAACGAGTCCTCGTCCCGCTCCACCAGGCTGTAGTCGTGCAACGTGGCCAGCAGTTCGTCGAAGTTCGAGTCCCGCGTCATCGCGTTGCGCAGGCCCGGATGGTCCGCGGCGGCCGGGGTGTCGACGAAGAGGCTGACCGGGATCGGGTCGGGCGCGAAGAACGCCACGATGCGCAGCAACTCCACGGCGGCCGGCGCCTCGGTCCACAGCCGCTCCCGCGCCCAGGCCCAGAAGGGGGCCAGGATGAAGCCGGACGACCGGGTGTGCGTGTCGCCCCGGAGGTTCCCCGCCACCGCGGGACTGGTGGCGGCCAGCGCCAGCGCCAGCGGCAGCCCGCCCGCCCGCCCGGCGATCTCCCGTGCCGGGCCGTCGCCCAGGTCGGGCTCGATCCGGCGGAGCAGCTCGACGGACTCCGCCTCGGACAGGACGGACAGCTCGTGCCGGACCACGTCCGCGCCCCAGGCCTGAAGCCGAGAGGTGATCAGGACGTCCACCAACGGCGACGGCGCCACCGGTCGCCAGTCGCGAGCGTCCTCCATCCCGTCGAGGATCAGCAGACACCGCCGATCGCCGAGCAGGTACCGCAGTTCGCGGGCCGGCTCGTCGGTCAGTTGTCCCCCCTCCGCCCCGCCGAGCGCCACGACAAGCTCCACCACCCCGAGAACGACGTCGTCGCGGGACCGGGCGGAGACCCACCACACGGCGTCGTACGTGGGGGCGAACCGGTGCACGAACTCGGCCGCCAACGCCGTCTTGCCGACGCCGGCGGACCCGCAGATCACCTGCGTGCCGCCACGACGGTCGCGGAAGCCGGCCCAGAGGTCGAAAATCTCCTCCTCGCGGCCGACCAGGTCCGGCAGTCGTGCCGGTGGCATCCGGGCGATCTTCGGCAGCCGGCCGGGGAAGTCGCGTGAGCCGACGCCCGCGTCGCGGGGACGGGAACCACCGGTGGCCGGCTGCACCAACCGGATCGCCGCGAGTAGCCGTTGGCGAGCCGTCTTCTCGTCCTCCCCGGCCAACTGGATGCCGTTGAGGTCCCGCAGCCCCGCCGGCGTCCGGCACTCGACGACCTGCACGGGGATGAGGCGCGCCGACTCACCGCCCGGGTCGACGTCGCGGGCGAGCCCCCACTCGCGGTGCAGACCCACCGACCGGAGCGCCGCGGGGGACAGCAACGCGAGCGTCACGTCGCTGGACAACATGACCCTCTCGATCTCCTCCGACAGTCGCGCGCCGGGGCGGAGGTTCCGCGACCGGGCCCAGACCCGGTAGCCGGCCTGTTCCAGCTCGGCGGCGATCCATTCGGCCCATCGCCGGTCGGCGTCCGAATGGCTGATGAAGAAGTCATAGAGGCTGACGCCGACGGTCCGCCGCCAGAAGCGTCTGACCAGTGCCTCCCGCTCCGACTCCGGCAGCGGTTCGGCCTCGGTCACCCGACCGTCCGTGACGTGGGTGGTCAGCCGCTCGTATGCGGCCAGCAGTGAGCCTTCCTGGTGCGGGCGGTCACCGACCGACGCCAGGATCTCCTCGTAGGCGTAGAAGATCTTGTAAGGGATCTCGACGTCACCCCAGTAGCGGTCCCGGTCCTCCCGGCTCTGCACGCTGAGGAAACGTCGGAAGCCGTGCCGCACGTAGCTGCGGGCCGCCTCCAGCCGGGCCTTCTCGCCGTCCTCCACCCGTGACGGCACCGGGAGGATGCGCAGGTCGTGGTCGCCGCGCTGACGGCGTACCGAATCCGCGACGGCCAGCGCACCGGTGACGCTCTGGTTGTTGAGCGTGAAGCAGATGACCAGGACATCGGGAAGCTGCACCGTGCAGATGCCCGACGTGTCGTTGAGGCCGGTCCGGCTGTCGATCAGGACGTAGTCGTAGTGCCCGCGCATGCTGCTCCTCATCTCGTCGATGAAGGAGCCGCCGTGCAGCCGGTCGTAGAAGTTGTCCCAGTCGAACGACATGGCGCGACTCGCGTACGACCGGTCCTGCCGGCCGGCGGGCAGCAGGTCGACGAACCCACCGTGGGGGAACTTGTGGCGCAGTGACACCGCGTACTCCAGCACGTCGGCGTGCTTCTTCCGCCACTGCTCGCGGTCGTCGACCGACGGATCGACCATGCCGGCCGCGTAGCTCCACAGCATGTCCATCAGACCCGGCGTGGACGTCAACTCCTTGTCCAGGAGGAACGGATGGAAGTAGCGGTGCAGACCGGGCGCTTCCAGATCCCAGTCCACCGTGAGCACGCGGTGGCCGTTGCTGGCCAGGATCCAGGCCATGTTGGCCAGCGCCATCGAACGGCCGGTGCCACCCTTGTACGAGTAGAAGGTGACGATGCGTCCCGGCGTCTCGTCGGCACCCATCAGGCCGCCCCCGGTCCGTCCAGGATCGGGCGGTCGACGGTCGGGGCGGCGTCCGCGAACTCCGGCACCGGGTGTCGCTCGAAGACGAACTTCTGGGTCCGGATGAGCGCCTCCCGCAACCTCTGCTGGAACTCGTCCACGGTGCGAAGCGCGTGGTGGAAATTGGGATGTGGAACGCGCATGTTCTTCGCGAACAGCGTCGAGACGGATTCCTGCAACCTCGTCACGTTCGCCGTCGACTCGGCGTCCGCCGGGTTCCACGGCACCAGCACGGCGCAGTTGCCGTAGAAGTGGTCGTCGTAGGGTTCCAGCGCCTCGACGTACGCCGGGATGAGCGTGGCCCAGGCGTCCACCAGCAGGACCACCAGTTCGTTCGCCGACTCCGCGTCGGTGAGCAGTTCGGGCAGTTTCTCGGACGCGCCGACCGGATGCGAGGTGAGGTCCTGTTCGTCGGCGACCGTCATCGCGTAACGCACCACGGGCTTGACCGCCTCCGGCAGGTAGGGCATCCAGTCCTCCGAACGCGTCCCGTAGCGGTGCACCTCGGCGCGTTTCTCGGCGGCCTCGGTCGCGGTCGGCGCCGCCACCACGAGGTGCACGTGCCGCGGGCCGCTCGTGCCGGACTCCCCCGCCCTCGGCCGGGGGACGGGACTGTCGCCGTCGTCACCGACCACGGGCCGGAAGACGTCCGGCGCGGTGTCGAAGTCGATCGCCCCGTCGTACGCCGGGAGCGCGTACTGCGCGGCGACGGTGCGGATCCGGGTGACCAACAGGTCCAGGAAGTCGTCGTAACGGTGGCGGTGCCGGGCCTTTTGCTGCACCATTTTTCGGAGGGCGATCGGCGGCTGCTGGGTTCCCAACACGCCGCTTCGGGCCCAGATGTCCTGGGCGAGCCGTGGGATGCCGAGGTGGTCCTCGCCGAAGACGTCCTCCCACAGCACCGGCACTATCAGCTCCGGCGTGACGCCGTGCTCCTGCTCGTACGACCGCAGCCGGTCGGCGAAGATCCCCCACTCCTGCCCGCAGAAGCGCGCCTCGAAGTATCGCGGCGAGTAGAGCGGCACGAACACGCTGCAGGTGCCGAGCGCCTTCGCGACGGTGGGACGCCACTGTGTCCCGTCGTCCATCCTCCCGTACTCGAAGCCGATGCGGTCCTCCGGCAGGTTGGTGCTCCGACGGATCTCGTCCGACAGATCGGTGAAGAAATCGGAGACGAAACCACTGCGCCCGTCCTCACCGCAATAGCTGAGAAAGAAAAGAAACGACATCCCCTGCACACCCTCGCCGACGACCGGGGGTCAGTCTGAACGAGACAGTGACGGCGCGGCAATCGTCGACTTGCCGACAGTTCGGTGAATCGGCTGCTCAGGCCAGCAGCACCAGGACGAAACCGGCCGCGTAGACGATGGCGAACGAGACCGGAATCCACTGTTCGAGGTGGGTCAACGGCCAGTATCGCGACGGGTCCCGACCCTCGCCCAGCGCCTTCCACTCCGCCCGCCAGTACGGCGAAGCCGGCAGCCGCTCCTCCAGCGCGCCGATCACGACGTACTTGGCGGAGTTGAGCTGACGATAGGAGCGCAACAACCAGAACCAGGCCGCACACTGCAACAGCAGTGCCGCCACCGGGACGGCCAGGTAGCTCGGCTCGACGCCGTCGCGACTGCGCCAGACCACACCGGCGGCGGTGGCGATCAGCGTGTTCAAACTCAGGAAGAACGTGTTGGTGAGGCCGCGCCGGGCACTCACCCGGTCGGCCATCTCCACATAGATCTTGTACTGCTCCAGCACCACCTTACGGCGGTCGTCGGCGTCCGGGGGATCCTCCTCGTCGGCCGCGCCCCACAGCAGCGGGGTCACCTCGTCGAAGCGGGCCGTCGTCGTACCCAGATACCTGCCCATGTTCACCGCTACAGTGTGGCGATCCCGGCTCGGGCCGCAACCCCGGGCCCGCGCAGCCGCCAACGAGTCGGTCCGCCCGATCAGGCGGACCTGACGACGTGCCCGGGTGCACCACCGGCTGGACCACGGCCCCCGGCGGACGGACGGTGTTGACCCGTCCTACTCCGCCGGACGGCCATCGATTCGATCCGACGACCGCCGGCGCGCCAATGGCGCAGGCTCCGGCCGACCAGGCTTCGGGAGCAGGTGCCGCACCTGCTCCACCGAGCCCCCGCGAACGCCCAGACTGTCCCGGGCGGCCCGGTAGAACCGGTCACGCCCCAGATCGGCCCGGTGGATCATCCCGGTCACGTCCGTCGGCGGACGAGGCAGGTCACGTGCCGCCGATTCGATGTCGCGGACCGCATGCCGCCACTCGGCAGCGGCACTGACCGTTGCCTCGTCACCGAGCAGCAGCACCGACTCCCACGCCAACGTGTGCCGGACGTCCGCCTCGGCCAGTCGGGCCACTCCCTCGCTGTGGTCGAGTGCCGGCCGCCTCGCCCCGGGACGGTGCTCGCCGAGCATCTGGGTCGCCACGGCGTGGATCTCCTTGACCGCCTTCGTCAACTCCACGTACGCGTCGAGTCGCCGTTCGTCCCACCGGACGGTCTGGCTCCGGCGCCACCGGGTCCGCTCGTTCAGGCCGGTGGCGAGCATCGTGCCCGCCGTACCGATCAGGACACCGAGCAGAGCCGGCAGTTGCGTCCCGAGGTTTCCCAGCACGCTCATCGATCCCCCGCCCGCTGATTCATCTGGCCGGCCACGCTATCGCAGGCCGGGGTGCGGCGGGCGCCTGAGGATCATCGGTCAGGAACGTGGTCAGCGCGCGGCGGAAGGCGTCCGGGCGCTCGACCCAGGGCAGGTGACCGGCTCCGTCCAGGCTGACGCGTGTGACGCGCGGCAACGACCGGTGCAGCGAGTCGACGCCCCAGCGAGGGCGGATGTCCTCGGCGCCGTCGACGATCAGCACGGGCACGTCGAGCGTACGGCACCGGGCGGCCAACCCGGACTCGCGGAGTTCCCGCTTCACCTCGGCGTTGAGAGCCTGGTTGCACTCCCGGTTGATGCCGAGCCACGGCGTGGCCATCTCCTCGGCGTGGCGCAGGGCGGCGTCGGGGTCGGCGAAGTCGGCCGACCACTGCAGGATCGCCCCTTCGCGCTCCTCGGCAGCGGCGCGCGGTGGGTCGCCGAGCGCCGCCCATCGTTCCCGGTACGGTTCGAGGCGCCGCCGCAGGTTCCGTTCGTAGTGCGGATGCCAGCCGCGATCGGGGTCGATGCCGGTGCCGGAGACGTAGACCAGGTGACTGACCCGATCGGGGTACTCGATCGCGTACCGCAGCGCCAGGTGGGCACCCCACGAGTGCCCCAGCAGCGCCGTCCGCGGCCCGGCCAGGTGCTCGCGTACCGCGTCGAGATCGGCGACGAAGCGGGCGACCGTGTAGGGCCCGCGCCGCTGCGAGCGTCCGCAGCCTCGCTGGTCCCACCGGACGACGTGGGCGTGATCGTCGAGCAGCCGGGCGACCGGGCCGAGGTAGTCCCACATGCCCGGGCCGCCGTGGCAGAGCACCAGCGGCGATCCGGCGCCGGACTGGTCGGCCCACAGGCGACAACCGTCTTCGGTACGCACGTCTGCGGTCATCGCGACAGTATGGCGATCCGCATGCCGGCCGTGGGGACCTGCGGCGCGACGGTCGATGTGGCACGTTGGGCGGATGAGCGCCGAGGAGATCCCGCTCGCCGGCGGGAACGTCACGGCGGGCGTGGTGCGGGTCGGCGACACCGTACGCCGGCAGGCCGGCCCCTGGACCCCGACGGTGCACGCGTTGCTCGACCACCTCTGGTCGGTCGGCTTCCGGGGCGTGCCCCGGCCGCTCGGGGTCGACGAGAAGGGCCGGGAGGTGCTCACCTACGCGGCAGGTGAGGTGCCGTGGCCGCACCGCTTCGACCTGCTGGAACCACTGGGCCGGCTCGCCCGGATGGGCCGGCTGGCGCGGGAGTTGCACGACGCGCTCGCGACGTTCACACCGCCGCCCGACGCGCGGTGGAACGCCCTGATCCCGGCTGACCGGGACGAGCTGATCGTCCACCACGACCTCGCGCCGTGGAACCTCGTCATCGGTGAACGCTGGATCGTCATCGACTGGGACAATGCCGGGCCGGGATCACGCCTGTGGGATCTCGCCTACGCGGCGCACGGATTCGTCCCTCTGTCGGCGCATCAGGGCTGGCAGCGCGCGGACGCGGGACGGCGGCTACGCGCCCTCGTGGACGGGTACGGGCTGGACGAGCGGCAGCGCCGCGACCTGGTGCCGTTGCTGCCCGCCCGGACCCGGGCGATGCACGACTTCCTGCGGGACCAGGCCGCACTCGGGGTCGAGCCCTGGACGACGCACTGGCGGATCGGGCACGGCGAGTCGTGGCGCGCGGACGCCGACTACACCGAGCGCCACACCGACCAGTGGTTGAAGGCCCTGCTGGACTGAAGCCGGTCAGGGTCGGTCCTCGCGTGGCAACGAGTTCGGCTCATTCCCCCGGTCGGGGCGGGTGCGCGTGCCCGTCCCGACCCACTGGACCGCCCTGTCTCCGATCACCCCTGCCCGGCGGGTGCAGTTGTTGTCGCCAGGGCGACCAGAAGTGCACCCAGAGGTGCAGACGCAACCGGGAAAGGACCGACGTGACCGGGGTGTGTCGCTCCGGCCAGCTCTACGGCACCGGCCTGCCGGCCCGGATGACCCCGCCCGAGGCGCGGACCCGCGCGTTCGATCCGCGCCGCCGGGGCGTCGACGGCGATCAGGTGCGCGCGTTGCAGGCCGAGGCCGCCGACGAGCTGACCGACCTGCACCGGCAGATCCGCCGGCTGACCGTGCAGAACGAGCGACTGAAGCGGGCCGTGCGCGACTGGCAGGCCATGCACGCCCGCCGGTGCCGCCGCCGAGCGACGGTCGCTGGTAGCGGTGCGTCCGCAACCGGGTGACCTGCTGCGGATCGACGGCCGCGCCTCGGTGCAGTTCGGCGGCGACCGCGCCCTGACGTTCCGGGTCGTGTCGGTCGACTCCGAGCTGACTCACCTCGGCTGGATCTGGTTGGCCGGCTACGTCATCGACCGTCGTGTCCTCGCCACCGCGAAGCGGGAGATCTTCGTCCAACTCGTCGGCCTGCGCGGGGCCGAGGAGCGTTCACGACCCGGTCAGTCCTGCGTGCAGGCGAACAGGGTCCAGGCGTCGACCTCGGTCGGGTTGAGCGGCCGGGCCGCCGGGAGGTACGCGGACAGGTCCCGGAAGTCGGCCGCGGCGTTGTGGACGCACACCGCGAGCGCGCCGTCGAGCAGGTCGCGGACGGCCTGCGCCTCGGGCGCGGTCACGTCCTCCAGCAGCGGGCTCCACACGTCGAGCGTGAACACCACGTGGCAGGCGCTCTGGTCGGCCTTCACCACGCAGTAGTAGCGCCCGGTATCGGCCAGCCGGTTGCGGATGTTCGCCCAGGTCATCGCGCCGGAGATATCGGCGACGTCCGCGCCGGGCGCGCACGCCATCTGGAAGAACCAGCGGGTCGGGTCGCCCTGGACCACCGCGCCGTAGACCAGGACCAGCCCACCGTGGTGGTACACCACGAAACCCTGCACGTCGGGGGTGAGGGTGAGGAAGTCCGGGGTCCACACCCGGCCGTACTGCCGCTCCGCGAGCGACCTGAGGAATTCGATGGTCCGTCCGGCGGCCCGGCGAGCTTCCACGCCCATGCGTTCAGTCCCTTCCGCGCCCGGCCCGGCGGGCGTCGGCTTGTCGGCACGCAACCACGCCGCGACGGTGGTGACCGGCACGGCTCCGGCGATCAGCGTTCGCCCCCCACGGAAATGACCGCGGCCGTCGGTGGCGCCCCACCACCCGAGGGGTTTGCGGAAGCCTCACGCTACGAAGCGCGACGTAGCGGAATCAAGACATCACAGTGAGATGAGTGTCCGGTCTGGACGGTCGGTCCCGTCAACGGGACCGACCGCATTGAGCACGTTAACAGACTCGGCGGCAAGTCCCGTCGATCGGACTACCCGACACGTCGTCCGATCGGGCGGACGCGAGCCTCGACCCGTCCGCGCGGCTGCCCGCTCCGGCCGTACCCGGTTGTTAGGTTGACTCCGAGACACCCCTCACCCGACCGACCCGCCGCCGCACGACGGCCGGGCGGCCGGCTGCCGTCCGACGGAGAGGGGTGCGATGACGGCGATGCCACCGGAGCCCGGCCCGGCCGGCCGCCGACCGGGGCCCGGCGCACCTGTCGACGGCCGGCGACGACGCTGGGCCGGACGGGCCCGGGCGCTCGGTGACGCGGCGCGCCGGCGTGCCCGGCGGTTCTGGGCCGGCGCGCAGCCCACGCTGCGGGGCCTGTGGTGGACCGAGGAGCAGGCGACACCGGTGACCACCGTCGACCGGCGGCAACCGGAGCCGCTGGTGGTGCCGGCCCAGGGCCAGGTCTACGTGTTCGGGGTCCGGGCCACCTACACCTGGTCGTCGGAGACCGCCCGGCCGGAACTGTTCGGCTGGTACGTCGACTATTTTCAGCCGCAGGCGACGCAGCGGCTGCACCGGCTGGCGGTCCGCTGCGCGGCGGAGGTGCCGCCGCACCGTCCGCGCGACCTGCTCGCCGCGCTGACCGCGGCGCTCGCCGAGCACGATCCACCACCCTGGGCGTACGCGCGGGGCGACGTGACGTTCAGCTGCGAGCCCGACGTGACGGTGCACCTGGACGAACGGGTCCGCCGGCTGCTCCTGCCGTACTGGGAGCAACGCATCGCGCTGGAGTGCGAGCGCGACCTGGTCCGCCGACGCGCCGAGTACGCCGAGGAACGCCACCGGCGCGACCCGCCCCCATCCGACACGACGGAGCCGGAGCGACCGCCCGGCGGCACGGGGCGCGCCGCGGCCCGACCCGCGCCGCCCCGACGCGGCCCGCGGCCGGGCGTCCCGGCGGAGATGTTCATGCCGCTGAACCCCCTGCTGCCCCCGCCCACCCCACGCCCGGCCCCGGGTCAACGCTCCCACCCACCCCACCCCGAGAACCCACCCCCGACCCCTGACCCGTGACCTCACCCCCGCGATCTTGCACTTGCGGCCCCGGGAAAGTCGGATCTGATCTGATGTGGAAGGGCCGTATCTGCAAGATCGACGAGGGCCAGGGGCGGGGACGGGACGGGACGGGGGTCAGCCGACCAGGGTGGCGTAGCGGCCCTGGCGGGTGAGGAGGGACTGGTGGGTGCCGGACTCGACGATGCGGCCGTGGTCGAGCACGGCGATCCGGTCGGCGTCGCGCACGGTGGAGAGGCGGTGCGCGATGGTCACCACGGTCCGGCCCCGGGCCAGCTCGTCCAGGGCCCGCTGCACCGCGCGTTCGGTCTCGGTGTCCAACGCGCTGGTCGCCTCGTCGAGCACCAGGATCCGCGGGTCGCGCAGCAGCGTCCGGGCGATGGCCAGGCGCTGCTGCTCGCCGCCGGAGAAGCGGTGGCCACGGGAGCCGACCATGGTGTCGTACCCGTCGGGCAGCGCGGCGATCAGGTCGTGGATCCGGGCGGCGCGGGCGGCGGCCTCGAGGTCGGCGTCGGTGGCGTCCGGCCGGGCGTACCGCAGGTTGTCGCGCACGGTGGCGTGCAGCAGGTACGTCTCCTGGCTGACCACGCCGACGACGGCGGCCAGGTCGGCCAGGCGCAGATCGCGCAGGTCGACGCCGTCGATGGTGATCCGGCCGGCGTCCGGGTCGTGCAAGCGGCTGATCAGGGCGGCGAGCGTGCTCTTGCCGGAGCCGGTCTCGCCGACCAGGGCCAGACTGGTGCCGGCCGGCACGTCCAGCGTGACGCCGGCCAGCGCGGCGGTGTCACTGCCCGGATAGCTGAACGTGACGTCCTCGACGCGCAGGTGGCCGCGGACCGTGGCCGGGTCCAGCGGCGTCGGGCGGGCCGGCTCGGCGACCTCGACCGGCAGGTCGAGGTACTCGAAGATGCGGGCGAACAGCGCGAGCGAGGCGGTCAGCGTGACGCCGACGTTGAGCAGGCCCATCAGCGGGCGGAACAGGTTGCCCTGCAAGGCGGTGAACGCGACGAGCGTGCCGATGGTGAGCGTGCCGGCGGTGCCGGGCAGGCCGGCGCCGAGATAGATCACGGCGGGGATGGCGGCGAAGACCACGGTCATGGCGGCCATCCGCCAGCGGCCGGCCAGTTCGGAGCGCAGTTCCAGGTCGACCAGGCGGGCCGAGGAGGCGGTGAACCGGTCGACCAGCGCCGCACCGGTGCCGAGCGTCTTGGCCAGCCGGACGCCGCTGACCGACAGCCCTTCCTCGATGGTGACGGTGAGGTCGGCCAGCTCGCGCTGGCGCCGGGCGGTGATCTCCCGGCGCAGCCGGGCGACGCGGCGGGTGAGCCAGAGCGCGGGCGGCAGCACGATCACCGAGACGAGCGTGAGTCGCCAGCTCAGCGCCACCATGGCCACGGTGGTGGCGACCACCGTGGTGAGGTTGGCGGCGATGGAGGTGGCGGTGGAGGTGACCACCGACTGCATGCCGCCGATGTCGTTGGTGATGCGCGACTGCACCTCACCGGTGCGGGTGCGCACGAAGAAGCCGATCGACTGCCGCTGGAGGTGGGCGAAGACGTCGGTGCGCAGCCGGTGCATGACCTCCTGGCCGACGCGGGTGGAGATCCAGGTCTGCACGACGCCGAGCACGGCGGTGACGGCGGCCACCGCGATCATGGCCGCGACCAGCCAGGCCAGCAACGTCAGGTCGCGGTCGGGCAGGGCCCGGTCGATCACGGCACGCAGCAGGAACGGCGAGGCCATCGCGATGATCGACGACACCACGATGATCGCCACCACGGCGGCGAGCGGGCCGCGGTGGGCGGTGAAGAGGCCACCGATGCGGCGTAGCGACACGTCGCGGGCCTGGGCCTTCTCGGTGGGGGACACGGTTCGGCCGGCTCCGCGGCCGTCGGGGATGCGATCCAAGGGGGTGCTCCTTCGTCGGGGTAATGCTGAGGTTACCTCATCATGAGGGAACAACAGGATCGGCTGCTACCGTATTCCGGGTGAGCGGCAGCGACGAGGAGAGCCCGGCCGAGACGTTCTGGGCGGTGGCCCGACGGCTGCGCCACCAGACCAAGCGCGCGCTGGAGCCGTGGGAGGTCAGCCCGGGGCAGGCGCGGGCACTCGGCGTCCTGCTGCGGCACGGCGCGTTACGCCCCGGCACGCTCGCCGAGCACCTGCACATCGCGCCCCGCTCGGCCACCGAGGTGGTCGACGGCCTCCAGGAGCGCGGCCTGGTCGAGCGGCGGCCCGACCCGGGCGACCGGCGGGCCACGCTCGTCGCGCCCACCGCCGAGGGCGAACGGGTCGGCGCCGCCATCCGGGCGGCCCGGGCCACCGAGGCGGAACGGTTCTTCGGCGCGCTCGACCCGGGCGACCGGGCGGAGCTGACCCGGATCCTGCGCCGACTGCGCGACGAGTAGCGCCACCACCGGAGTCGACCGACCGCGACGCCCACAGGGCCCGCCCCGGCCGTCGCGCTAGCCGGCCAGTCGGTCGCGGCGGCGGCGCAGGAACGCCTGTTCCGCCTCGTTGCCGGTGCCGGCGATCGCCGCGTCGTACGCGGCCCGCGCCTCGGCCGGCCGGTCGAGGCGGCGCAGCAGGTCGGCCCGGACCACGTGCCACACGTGGTAGCGGGCCAGGTCGAGCCGGTCCACCTCGGCCAGGGCGACGGCCGGTCCGCGTACCTCGGCCAGCGCGACCGCCCGGTTGAGCGCCACCACCGGCCCCGGCGCGCAGGCTGCCAGCCGGTCGTAGAGCGCGAGGATCTGCCCCCAGTCGGTGGCGGCGGCGGTGGCCGCGTCCGCGTGCACCGCGTTGATCGCGGCCTGGATCTGGTACGGGCCGGGCCGGTCCCGCCGCAGGCAGCTTCGCACCAGGTCCTGACCCTCGACGACAAGCGTCCGGTCCCACCGGCTCCGGTCCTGTTCCGGCAGCGTCACCGGCATCCCGTCCGGGCCGGTCCGGGCCGCCCGCCGCGCCTCGGTGAGCAGCATCAGCGCGAGCAGTCCGAGCGCCTCCGGCTCGTCCGGCATGAGCGTCACCAGCAGCCGGCCCAGCCGGATCGCCTCGGCGCTCAGCTCGACGCGGCCCAGGTGCTCCCCCGCACTGGCCGTGTGCCCCTCGTTGAAGATCAGGTAGACCACGGCCAGCACCGCGCGCAGCCGGTCCGGCAGGTCGGCGTCGCGGGGCACCCGGTACGGGATCCCGGCGTCCCGGATCTTGGCCTTGGCCCGGACCAGGCGCGCCGCCATGGTCGACTCCGGCACCAGGAAGGCCCGCGCGATCTCGGCGGTGCGCAGGCCGCCGAGCAGGCGCAACGTCAACGCCACCCGGGCGGCCGGGCCGAGCGCCGGGTGGCAGCAGGTGAAGATCAGACGCAGCCGGTCGTCGGTCACGGGCCCCTCCTCGGCGGGCGGGTCGGCGGCGTACAGCAGGGCGGCCTGGGCGTGCCGGGCGGCGCGGGTGGACTCGCGACGTAGCCGGTCGATCGCCCGGTTGCGGGCGGTGGTGACGATCCAGCCGGCCGGGCTCGACGGCGGCCCGTCGACGGCCCAGCGGCGCACCGCGACGGCGAACGCCTCCTGGACCGCCTCCTCGGCGAGGTCGATGTCGCCGAGGAGGCGGACCAGGATGGCCACCACGCGGCCGTACTCGGCCCGGAAGACGCGTTCGACAGCGGTCATCCCTCGCCCTGGAACGGCCGGACCTCGATCGGCAGCGTCGTGGCGCGGGCATAGCGGCGGCCCCACTCCAGCGCCGCGTCCAGGTCGGGCGCGCGGATGATGGTGACGCCGCCCAGGTACTCCTTGCCCTCGACGAACGGCCCGTCGGTGACCAGCACGTCGTCGCCGGCCGCCCGCAGCACGGTCGCGGTCTCCGGCGCGTGCAGGCCGTCGCCGAACACCCAGCAGTCGGCCTCCCGCAGCTCCCGGCCGATGGCCTCCACCTCGCGCATCACCCCGGCCAGGAACGCCGGGTCCGGCCGCTGCGCGCCGGCCGGCTGGTACATGCTGATCAGGTACTGCTTCACGGTTCCTCCTCGGCACCACGGGCGGCCCCTGCCGCCCTCCACCCTTCACACGAACGGCGGACGCCGGTCTCGACACGCCGGGCGGGCGAGATTCCCGCCGGGATCCGGGTATGCCCGGCCGTGGGCGACGGCCGGGTGATCGTGGTGGGGGCGGGGTTCTCCGGGTTGGCCTGCGCGCTCGCGGTCGAGGCGGCCGGCGCGCGGTCGCTGCTGCTGGAGGCCCGGGACCGGGTGGGCGGCCGGACGCTGAGCCGACCGCTGCCCGGCGGTGGCTGGCTCGACCTCGGCGCGCAGTGGATCGGCCCCGCCCAGGACCGGATGTACGCGCTGGTCGCCGCGTACGGCTTGGAGACGTTCCCGTCGCCGGCCCGGGGCGCGCCGACGCTGGTGCTCGACGGTGCGCCGGTGGCCGGGCCGCCGGCCGGGCTGGCCGGGCTGCTCGACACGCTGGACGCGCTGGCGGCCGGCGTCGACCCGGTCGCGCCGTGGCGGGCCGCCGGGGCGGCGGAGTGGGACCGGACCACGCTCGGCGGGTGGCTCGCCGCCACCGCGCCCGACCCGGTCACCGCCCGGTACGCCGGCCGGCTGCTGGCCGGTGGGCTGCTGGCCGCCTCGCCGGCCGAGGTGTCGCTGTTGCAGATGCTGTTCTACCTGCGCAGCGGCGGCGGCGTCGGATCGCTGCTCGGCATGGCCGGCGGCGCCCAGCAGGACCGGATCGTCGGCGGGCCGGCGGCGCTGGCGCAGCGGATGGCCGGCGCGCTGCCGCCGGGTCGGCTGCGCCTCGACGCGCCGGTGGACGCGATCGCCCAGGACGCCGCCGGCGTGCGGGTCCGTGCCGGCGGTCAGGTGCACCACGGCGACGCGGTGGTGGTCGCGGTGGCCCCGGCGCTGGCCGGCCGGATCCGGTACGACCCGCCGCTGCCGGCGCTGCGCGACGGGCTGACCCAGCGGATGCCGATGGGCGCGGCGGTCAAGGTGCACGCGCGCTATCCGGAGCCGTTCTGGCGGGCCGACGGCCGTTCCGGGGTGGCCACCACGGACACCGGGCCACTCACCGAGACGGTGGACAACTCGCTGCCCGGCGCGCCGGGCGGGGTGCTCACCGCGTTCAGCTACGGCGCGCAGGCCCGGGCGCTGCGCCGGCTGTCGGACGGGGCGCGCCGGGCCGCGTTGCGGGACGCGCTGGTCACGTTGTTCGGCCCGGCCGCCGCCGACCCGGTGGACCTCGTCGAGTACGACTGGTCGGCCGACCCGTGGACCCGGGGCTGCTTCTGCGGCATGGTGACGCCCGGCTCCTGGTGCGACTACGGCCCGGAGCTACGCGCGCCGGTGGGCCGGGTGCACTGGGCCGGGACGGAGACCGCGACCCGGTGGAGCGGCTACCTGGAGGGCGCGGTGACCGCCGGCGAGCGCGCCGCCGCCGAGGCCCTCCACGCCCTCGGCTGAGCCTCGAGATTCAGAGAAAATCTTCGATGCGTCTATTGAAAAGTTTCTCCGTCATGTGACCTAATGTTGACAGTTCCTTTCGGCATACTCCCGCCGCCGCGAGGCGGCAACCCCCAGGGAGGAAAGATGCACAGTCACCTGCGATCGGCGCTGCGCGCGGCCGGCGCCGCCCTGCTCGCCACCGTCACCGCCGCCGCCGCGGCCCTGGCCGGCGCCGCGCCCGCCCAGGCCGCCCCGGCCGGACTGCCCGGCATGGACGTCTCCAGCTACCAGGGCAACGTGAACTGGTCCGGCGCCTGGGCCAACGGCGCCCGGTTCGCGTACGTCAAGGCGACCGAGGGCACGTACTACACCAACGCCTACTTCGCCCAGCAGTACAACGGCTCCTACAACGTCGGGATGATCCGCGGGGCCTACCACTTCGCCCGCCCGGACACCACCACCGGCGCGACCCAGGCCAACTACTTCGTCGACCACGGCGGCGGCTGGTCGCGGGACGGCCGGACGCTGCCCGGCGCGCTCGACATCGAGTACAACCCGTACGGCGCCACCTGCTACGGGCTGAGCCAGGCGTCGATGCGGAGCTGGATCGCCTCGTTCGTCAACCAGTACTACGCCCGCACCGGCCGGTGGGCCACCATCTACACCACCACCGACTGGTGGAGCACCTGCACCGGCAACACGTCGCAGTTCGCGGCCAACAATCCGCTGTGGATCGCGCGGTACTCCAGCAGCGTCGGCACGCTGCCGGCCGGCTGGGGCACGTACTCGTTCTGGCAGTGGTCCTCCTCCGGCGTGTTCCCGGGTGACCAGAACGTCTGGAACGGCACGCTGGACCGGCTCCGCGTGCTGGCCTGCAACGGCACCTGCTGACCCCACCGGCGGGGCGGGTCGCTGCGGCCCGCCCCGCCGCCGTGTCCGAACCCGACGAGGAGGCCCCGATGTCCGTTCCTCTCCCCCGGCGGGCCGTGCTGCGCGGCGCGGTCCTGCTCGGCGCCGCCGCCGGCGCCGGCGCGCTGACCCAGGTCGGCGCGGGCCGCGACGCCCGGGCCGCCGCCACCCGGGTCGACCAGCCGACCATCGCCAACTGCGCGACCTGGGGCGCCCGTCCCCCGTCGTCGCCGGTGAGCGTGGTGCAGAGCCGACCCAACAAGATCATCATTCATCACACCGCGTTCCCGAACACCACCGACTACAGCCTCGCCCAGGCGTACCGGAACTCGCGCGACATCCAGAACCTGCACATGGACAGCAACGGCTGGCTCGACTCCGGGCAGCACTTCACCAACAGCCGGGGCGGCTACCTGACCGAGGGCCGGCACGGCAGCCTGTACGGGCTGCTGCACGGGCAGAGCATGGTGCAGGGCGCCCACTGCGTCGGGCAGAACAGCCAGGCCATCGGCATCGAGAACGACGGCATCTACCTCGACGTGCAGCCGCCGCAGGCGCTCTGGGACAGCCTGGTCTGGTTCTGCGCGTTCACCTGCCAGCAGTACGGCATCGCGCCCACCGAGATCTACGGGCACAAGGACTTCAACTCCACGCAGTGTCCCGGCCTGCTGCACGACCGGCTGCCCGAGCTGCGGCGTACCGTCGCCGGCCGACTCGGCGCCTGAGATGTAAGGCGGGGGCCCTTCTTAACGCATTCGGTAGAGGAAGGGGCCCCGCTTAACTCGACGGACCCGCCAGGCGCTCGCCCACTCGGCTCCGCCGGCCGGGTCGCCACCAGTTCGCCCGGCCGAGCAGGGCCATGGTGGCCGGCACCAGCAGGCCCCGCACCACGGTGGCGTCGACCGCGACGGCCACCGCCATGCCGAGACCGAACATCTTGATCACCGGATCGTCCTGGAGCACGAAGCCGGCGAAGACGGTCACCATGATCAGCGCGGCCGAGGTGATCACCCGGCCGGTGCCGGCCAGCCCCTCGCGGACCGCCACCCGGTTGTCGCCGGTGGCCCGCCAGGACTCCTGCACGGCGGTCAGCAGGAACACCTCGTAGTCCATGGAGAGCCCGAAGAGCAGCGCGAACAGCATCATCGGCAGGTAGCTCTCCACCGGCACCGGACCGGACAG
The DNA here is from genome assembly GCF_003027925.1 of Micromonospora sp. RP3T. GTDB lineage: Bacteria > Actinomycetota > Actinomycetes > Mycobacteriales > Micromonosporaceae > Micromonospora. The sequence goes on along the minus strand of NZ_PYPS01000029.1, from coordinate 26,846 downwards.
GCCGGTCAACCCGACGCCCCAGCCCCAGGCGAAGACCGCGGTCAGCACCCCGTACGCGGCCCCGATCGAGACCAGGTTCATCACCGCCGCCTTGACCGCGACGACGGGCGCCCGGAAGGCCGCGTACAGCAGCACGGTGGAGAGCCCGACCACCAGCGCGATGACCCACGGCATCCGCGCCCCCACCCGGTCGGCGAGGTCGACCCGGGTGGCGGTCGCGCCGCCCACGTGCACGGCCACGCCCGGCACGTCCGCGGTCCGCAGCGTCCGCACCAACGCCGCGGTGGCCGGATCGCTCGGCGCCGTGCGCGGGTACGCGGTCAGCGCCACGGTCCGCCCGTCGTCGGCGAGCCGGACCGGGGTGACCCGGGCGACGCCGGCGGTGCCGGCCACCCGGGCGGTCAGCCCGGTGACCCGGGGGTCGGCGCCGGAACCGGCCGGCGGCGTCAACTCGGCGACCACCGTCAACGGGCCGTTCACGCCCGGCCCGAAGCCGGCCGCGAGGCGGTCGTAGCTGGTCCGCCCGGCGGTGCCGACCGGCTCGTCCCCCGCGTCCACCTGACCCAGCCGCAGGCCGAGTGCGGGCGCGGCGAGCGCGCCGAGCAGCAGCACCGCGAGCAGCGCCCACCGCCACGGCCGGCGGGTCACCCGGTCCGCCTGTCGGGCCCACCCGGTCGCCCGGCCCGCCCCGGCACCGGGGTCACCGTCGGGGCCGGCGCCGGTCCGACTGTCGGTCCCGGCGACGAGGCCGGCATCGGGGTCGACGTCGGGGCCGGCGCCCGAGGCGGGTGGCGGGGCCGGACGCCGGCGGCGGATGCGCAGCCGGTCGATCCGGTGCCCGAGCAGCGCCAACAGCGCCGGCAGCAGCGTCACCGCGCCGGCCACCGCGACGACCACCACCAGGCCGGTGGTCCAGCCGAGCGTGCCGAGGATCGGCACCCCGGCCACCGCCAGTCCACCGAGCGCGACCACCACCGTCCCGCCGGCGAACACGACCGCGCTGCCGGAGCCGGCGACGCTGCGAGCGACCGCCTCGGCCGGCGGCACGCCCTCGGCGAGCAGCCGGCGGTGCCGGGTGACCAGGAACAACGCGTAGTCGATGCCGACGCCGAGGCCGACCATGGTGGCCAGCGTGCCGGCCACCGACGGAACCGCCACCAGGTGCCCGGCCAGGCCCACCGCGCTGACCGCGCAGGCCAGCGTGATCAACGCGGTCACCAGTGGCACCGCGGCGGCGACCAGGCCACCGAAGGCGAGCAGCAGCACCAGCGCGGCGACGGCCAGGCCGACCAGCTCGCTGTCCCGCGAACCGCCGCGTTCCGCGGCCGAGGCGAGCACCCCGCCGGGGGTGACCTCGATGCCGGCGGCCCCGGCGGGCGCCGCCGCGTCGGTGACCGCGCGGGCGAACGCCCGGTCCACCTGACGCGGCGACACGTCGAGCCGCACGGTCACCCAGCCGGTCCGCCCGTCCGGGCTGAGCGTGCCGGCCGCGGCGCTCACCCCGTCGACGCCTGTCACGTGGCGCACCTCGGCGACCTCGCGGGTGACCCGGGCGAGCGCGTCCCGGCGGGCCGGGTCGTCGAGCCGTCCGTCGTCGACGCGCAGCACCAGTTGCCCGCCCGTGCCGCCGCCCGGCCCGGTCCGGTCGAGCAGGTCCCGGGCCTGTTGGGCGTCGCTGCCGGGCAGTGCCACGTCGTTGTCGACCGGCCGGCCCAGCACCGCCGCGGCGCCGACCAGCGTGACGGCCAGGAGCAGCCAGGTCGCCAGCACCGTACGGGGACGGCGGGCGCAGAACCGGCCCAGGCCGCCCAGCATCCGGTGCACCGGGCTCGCGTCATCGACCCGCATCAGGCCCCTCCACAGCGCGCGCCGGCCCGGCCACCGGCCGCCGGCAGGGTGAGATCGTGCCCGCCGACCCGGACCAGGAGCCCGTCGGCGGTCGCCGTCACCGCCCGGTACGACAGGCCGGCCGGCAGCGCCGGCAGGTCCCGCCCGAGGTCAGGGCCCCCGCCGAGCCGGTCGAGCAACTTGCCGGCCGGCCGCCGGATGCCGAACACCTCCACCTCGGTCGGCATGAGGGTGAGCCGTCCGCCGGTCAGCGTCGGGCGGGTCAGCAGGGTGACCGGGACGGCGGACAGCTGCGTCTCGATGCCGAGCAGCCCGTCGACGTAGCGGTAGCGCAGCGTCCGTCCGGCCACCTCGGCGGGCAGCGCCTCGTAGCCGACGAGCACCGCCACCGCCACGTCGCCGATCCGCGCCGGCCCGTCGCCGGTCCGGACGTTCCGCAGGTCCGCGTCGGCGCGGGCCACCCGCAGGCCGCTGACCCGGGCGCCGGCCACGGCGACCCGGAGCCGGTCCAGCCGGCCGCCGAGCACCTGGGGCAGCACCGGGAAGCCGGCCAGCTCGACCGAGGGCCGGGCCACCCCGGCCGCGCAGGCGACCCGGTCGGCGAGCCGCCCGGCGACCAGCCGGGCCGTCACCCGGTCGGCGACCACCGCCGCCACGACGAGGAACAGGACCGCCGTCCCGGCGAGCAGCCGGCGGCGGGTGAGTTTGCGCATGCGCCGAGCACACCAGGCCCGGCTGGGCGTCCGACCGGAGTCGGATGAGAGAACGTCAAGAGTCGACGCCAGGCAGCCGGAACCAGACCGTGGTACCCGCGCCCGGTGCGGTGTCCAGTCCCAGCTCGCCGTCGTGCGCGGCGACGATCTCGGCGACGATGGCCAGGCCCAGTCCACTGCCACCGGCGCCGCCGTGGCTGAACCTGTCGAACGCGCGGGCGGCCAGCTCGGGCGTCATCCCCGGCCCGGTGTCGCGGACGCGTACCTCGACCCGTCCGTCGCTTCGTTCCACCTCGACCACCGCCGACGTGCCCGCCGGGGTGTGCGCGCGGACGTTGGCGAGCAGGTTCGCCAGCACCTGGCGCAGCGCGTCGGCGTCCCCGCGTACCGGGGCGGCGTCCGGCGCGGCGACCCGCAGCGGACGGCCGGGCTGCACCGCGAGCGCGTCGGCGACTGACTCCCGGGCCACCTCGGCCAGGTCGACGGGGTCGCGGTCGAGCCGGGGTTCGGCGTCGAGCCGGGCCAGGTAGAGCAAATCGTCGAGGATCCGGCTCATCCGGGTCGCCTCCTCGTCGCCCCGGCGCAGCACCTCCGGGCGGCGCGCCGGCTCGACCATGTCCCGGCGCAACAGGTGCAGGTAGCCGCGGATGGACGTCAGCGGCGTCCGCAGCTCGTGCGAGGCGTCGGCCACGAACGTGCGCAGCCGGTCCTCGGAGCGGGACCGGGCGGCGATCGCCGACTGGAGCCGGGTGAGCATCCCGTCGACCGCGCGGGTCAACCGTCCCACCTCGGTCCGGTCGCTGCCCTCGACCGGCACCCGGCGGTCCAGGTCGCCGCCGGCGATCGCGGTCGCCGTGTCGGTGATCCGGTCCAGTGGCCGCAGGCCGCGTACCAGCAGCAGCCGGGCGAAGCCGGCCAGCAGCACCAGCACGGTCAGACCACCGGCCGCCTCGACCAGGACCAGGCGGCGCACCGTCTCGCGTACCGGGGCGAGCGGGAGCGCGATGAGCACGACCGCCTCGCCGGCCCGCACGGTGACCGCCCGCCAGGCCCCGTCGGCGAGCGTGGTGGCCGGGCCGGGAGCGCCGTCGGCGGGCGGCGCGGGCGCCCGGGCCAGCAGCGGGTCGGCCGGCGGCGACCCGCCGAGCCGGGTGAGCGTGCCGTCCGGGTGCCGGATCTCCACCAGGTAGTCGGAGGGCGCGACGACCGCGCGGGCCACCCCGCCGGGCTCGCGCAGCAGCACCCCGACCCGCTGGGTGGCCAGCGCCGCGCCGGCGCGGAGCTGGTCGTCGGTCCGTTCCAGCAGGTACGCCCGCAGCCCCGCGACGCTGACCACGCCGGCCACCAGCAGGGCCAGGGCGGTGAGCGTCACCATGCCGGTGAGCAGGCTGCGCCGCAGTGGCAGGCGGCTCATCCGCCGGCCCGCAGCGCGTACCCGAACCCGCGCTGGGTGACGATCAGCGGCGGCCCGAGCGGGTCGAGCTTGCGGCGCAGGTAACCGATGTAGGTGTCGACCACGTTCGACGCGCCGCCGAAGTCGTAGCTCCACACCGCCTCGAGGATCTGGGTGCGGCTGAGGACCCGCCCGGGGTTGAGCATCAGGTAGCGCAGCAGTTTGAACTCCGTCGGCGAGAGCGCGAGCGGGTGGCCGGCGCGACGTGCCTGGCAGGTCTCCTCGTCCAACTCCAGGTCGGCGTAGCGGAGCAGGCCCGCGCCGGCGTCGGCGTCGGGACCGATCCGGCGCAGCACCGCCCGGACCCGGGCGACCAGTTCGTCGACCGAGAACGGCTTGGTCACGTAGTCGTCGCCACCCCAGGTCAAGCCCGCGATCTTGTCGCGTGGCGCGTCGCGGGCGGTGAGGAAGACGATGCCGAAGCGGTGCCCGGCGGCGCGCAGGCGGCGGCAGAGCGCGAACCCGTCGCCGTCGGGCAGCAGCACGTCCAGTACCAGCAGGTGCGGTGGCCGTTCGCCGGACAGCCGCTCGGCGTCCCGCGCGGTGCCGGCGGTCACCACCTCGAAGCCGTGGAACCGCAGCACCGTCGCCACCATGTCGACGATGTTCGGCTCGTCGTCGACCACCAGGACCGTCGTACCCATCGGGACCAGCAGAGCACAGGTCGATGAGAGTTCGATGAGAATACAGCCCCCGCTTATATAAGCCTGATCTGATATAAAGAGGTCGTGCACGCTTTCGACGTCCTCGGTGATCCGGTGCGCCGCCGCATCCTGGAGCTGCTCGCCGACGGCGAACAGCCGGCCGGCACGCTCGGCGAGACGGTGCGGCGCGAGTTCGGCATCAGCCAGCCGGCGGTCTCCCAGCACCTCAAGGTGCTCCGCGAACACGGCTTCACCACCGTGCGCGCCGAGGGCGCCCGCCGGCTCTACGCGGTCGACCCCGGCCCGCTGCGCGAGATCGACGCCTGGCTGGCCGGATTCCGCCGCTTCTGGGCGCCGCCGCTGGCGGCGCTCGCCACCGAGCTGGCCCGGGGCCGCCGCGAACGGCGGCTGCGCGAGGACGATCCCGACGACGAGAGGACCACTCCATGATCGACGTGACCGGGCAGATCAGCGCCGTCGAGCGCCGGATCGGCGACCGTACGCTCCCCGCCGGGCAGGCGCGGGTGCTCACCATCAGCCAGACGTACGACGCTCCGCTGGCCGACGTCTTCGACGCCTGCACCAACCCGGAACGCATCCCGCGCTGGTTCCTGCCGGTCTCCGGCGACCTGGGCGTCGGTGGCCGCTACCGGCTGGAGGGCAACGCCGAGGGCACCGTGCAGCGGTGCGATCCGCCGCACGGCTTCGCCGCGACCTGGGAGTTCGGCGGGGAGGTCAGCTGGATCGAGGTGCGCCTGCGCGACGCCGGCGACGGCCGGACCCGGTTCGAGCTGGAGCACGTCGCCCACGTCGACGACCAGCGGTGGGCCGAGTACGGCCCGGGCGCGGTCGGCATCGGCTGGGACCTCGGGCTGGTCGGCCTCGCCTCCCACCTCGGCACCGCGCACGTGCCGGCCGGCGCCGGCGTCGACCCGGCGGCGGCGGCCGGGTGGATGGCCTCCGACGAGGGCCGCCGGTTCGTCACCGAGTCCGGCGCCCGGTGGACGGCGGCCAGTGTGGACGCCGGCACCCCGGCCGACCAGGCGCGCGCCGCCGGTGAGCGGGTCGCCGCCTTCTACACCGGCGCCTGAGGCAAGGCGGGGCCCCTTCTTGACGTATTCGGTAGAGGAAGGGCCCCCGCTCGACTCGACGGGCCGCCGGCCCGGAAAGCGACGTGCGGAACGTCGGTGGGGGCGGGCAGGATGCGGGGCATGCCGATCCGATCCGTCGCCGACCTGACCGCCGCGCTCGACGCCGGCCGGTCGGTGCGATATCTGCACTTCTGGGGGCACCGGCCGCAACGGGACGGCAGCGTCGGCGCCGGCTGCCTGAGCCAGTGGTGGCCGGCGGCGTTCACCGTGGACGGTCGGGAGTTCGCCACCGCCGAACACTGGATGATGTGGCACAAGGCCACCCTCTTCGACGACCACGCGACCGCCGAGCGGGTGCTCGCCGCCACGCACCCGCACCGGGCCAAGGCGCTCGGCCGGCAGGTGCGCGGCTTCGACGAGGCCGTCTGGGTGGCCCGCCGCCGGGAGGTCGTCGTGGCCGGCAACGTGGCCAAGTTCGGCCAGCACGAGCCGTTGCGGCGGTTCCTGCTCGGCACCGGTGACCGGGTGCTGGTCGAGGCGAGCCCGACGGATCGCGTCTGGGGCATCGGCCTGACCGCCGACGATCCACGCGCCGCCGACCCGGCGACGTGGCGGGGCGAGAACCTGCTCGGTTTCGCGCTCATGGCGGCGCGCGAGCAGTTGGCCGGCCGGGCGTGACGGCGGCCGGCCCGGTTCCGGCACCGGGATCCGCGCCGGGTGCGCCATCCGACGGGGCAACCCGGCGGCCGGTGGGCCGGGTAACGTGCGCGACGTGACCCCGTACTCGCACTGCTCCTTCTGCGGCGCGGCCTACCCGGCGGACGCCGGCTGGCCCCGCGTCTGCCCGGCCTGCGGCGAGACGGTGTGGCGCAACCCGCTGCCGGTGGCGGTGGCGGTGCTGCCGGTCCGCACGCCCGACGGGCTCGGCGTGGTGGTCGTCCGCCGGGACATCGAGCCGGCCCGCGGCCAGCTCGCGCTGCCCGGCGGCTACATCGAGTTCGGCGAGGAGTGGGACGAGGCGCTGGTGCGGGAGCTGCGCGAGGAGACCGGGCTGCTCGCCGAGGCCGGCGAGGCGCGGCTGTTCGCGGTGCACGGCACGCCGGCCGGTGGCACCATGATGGTCTTCGGCGTGCTGCCCGAGCGGCCGGTCGGCGACCTGCCGCCGTCCGCGCCGACCGAGGAGGCCACCGAGTGGCTGGTGCTCACCGAGCCGGTCGAGCTGGCGTTCTCCACGCACACCCGGGTGCTCGCCGACTTCCTGGCCGGCCGGCGCCAGCGCTGACCGCGGGGGCGTCTCAGCCCCGGGCCGGCACCGGCCGGGGTGCGAACGGCACGCCGACCGACGCCTCGACGGCCGGCTCACCGGCCGGGTGCCGCCACAGGCCACGTCGGCGCAGGATCGGCAGCACGCCCTCGCCGAACCAGTACGCCTCCTCCAGGTGCGGGTGGCCGGAGAGGATGAACTCGTCGATGCCGAGCGCGTGGTAGTCAGCGATCCGGTCGGCGACCTCGGTGTGGCTGCCGACCAGTGCGGTGCCCGCGCCGCCCCGGACCAGCCCCACCCCGGCCCACAGGTTGGGCGCGATCTCCAGCCGGTCGCGGGAGCCGCCGTGCAGGTCCAGCATCCGCCGCTGACCCTCGGACTCGCTGCGCCGCAGCCCCTCCTGCACGGCCCGGATGTCGTCCTCGGCGATGCCGTCGAGCAGCCGGCGGGCCTGCGCCCACGCCTCGTCGGCGATGTCCCGGCTGATCACGTGCAGCCGGATGCCGTAGCGCAGCTCGCGGCCGGCGGCGGTGGCCAGGCCACGGATCCGGTCCAGCTTGTCGGCCACCTGCGCGGGCGGCTCGCCCCAGGTCAGGTAGACGTCGCTGTGCCGGGCCGCCACCGGCAAGGCGGCAGCGGACGACCCGCCGAAGTAGACCGGCGGCACCGGGTCGGGCAGCCGGCCCAGCCGGGCGCCGGAGACGCGGAGGTGGGCGCCGTCGTGGTCGACCGTCTCGCCGCGCCACAACGCACGCACCACGTGCAGGAACTCGTCGGTACGCGCGTACCGGGCGTCCTTGTCGAGGAAGTCGCCGTACGCCCGCTGCTCGGTGGACTCGCCGCCGGTGACCACGTTGAGCAGCAGCCGGCTGCCGGAGAGCCGCTGGAAGGTGGAGGCCATCTGCGCGGCGAGCGTGGGTGAGAGCAGGCCGGGTCGGAACGCCACGAGGAACTTCAGCCGCTCGGTCACCTGGGTGAGCATGGCGGTGGTCAGCCAGGCGTCCTCGCACCAGGCGCCGGTGGGGGTCAGCGCGCCGACGAAGCCGAGCTGTTCGGCGCTGCGGGCGATCTGGCCGAGGTAGGCCACGTCGGCCGGGCGGGCGCCCCCGGCGGTGCCCACCGGCACACCGTGCCCGCCGCCCACGATGTCCCGACTGTCGCCGTACGTCGGCAGGAACCAGTGGAAGGTGAGCGACATGGGTGCCTCCGGCGCGGGTCGGGCGGGCCGCCTCCTGAGGGGTGGGACGACCGCGCCGACAGACTACCCATAAAACCTATCGGGTTGGTAGGTTGCTGACGCCCGCCGAGCTGCCGGGCCCCACCCCTTCCGAGGAGTCGTCATGCGTACCCCGTCGAGACCCCGCCGCCGGGTGACCGCGCTGCTCACCACGCTCGTGCTGCTCGCCGCCGCGACGCTGACCGGCTGTGGCGGCGAGGCCACCGACGCCCGCGACGGCGGACCGCTGCGGATCGGCTACCAACGCTTCGGCGGGCTCAGTCTGGTCAAGGCGCGCGGCACCGCGAAGAACGTCACCTGGTCGCTGTTCGAGAGCGGTCCGGCGCTCACCGAGGCGCTCAAGGCCGGCTCCATCGACATCGGGCAGGTGGGTGAGGCCCCACCGGTCTTCGCCGCCGCCGGGAAGATCCCGTTCTCCGTGATCGGCACGTCCGAGCCCATCCCGCAGGGCGAGGCGGTGCTGGTCAGGGCGGACAGCCCGTACCGGAGCTTCGCCGACCTGCGCGGGCGGACGGTCGCGCTGAACAAGGGCTCCAACGTGCACTGGCTGCTGGTGAAGCTGCTGGAGGCGAACAAGATGACGCTCGCCGACCTCAACGTGAAGTACCTCAAGCCGGCCGAGGGACGACCCGCGTTCGACAACGGGCAGGTCGACGCGTGGATCATCTGGGACCCCTACTTCGCGCTGGCCGAGCGGCCCGGCGTGCGGGTGCTCGCCGACGCGGCCGGCCTGGCCGGCAACCGGGAGTACGTGCTGGCCGCGCCCGGCGCGGTGAAGAACCGCACCGACGACGTGCGGGCCTTCCTGGACACCTACCGCGAGACCACCGACTGGGGCATCGCCCACCCGGCGGAGCGGGCCGCCGTGCTCGCCCCGGAGCTGAAGATCCCGCTGGACGTGACCACCCGGGCACTGGCCCGCAGCGCCAAGCCGCTCGCCCCGGTCACCCCGGACATCGGCCGCGAGTTGCAGGCCATCGCGGACAGCTTCGTGGCGCTGAAACTGGTGCCGGGACCGGTGGACATCGCCGGCCGGGTGGACGACCGGTTCACCGAGGCGTTCCGGTGACCGGCCCGGCGCTGGCCGAGGCGCCCGCCCCGGTCGTACCGTCGCCGGCGCCGCGACGACCGCGGGCCCGCACCGGCCGGCGGTGGTGGCGGCTGGCCAGCCCGGTCGCGCTGGTGGTCGCCTGGGAGGCCGCCGCGCGCTCCGGCCTGCTCGCCGCGGAGAAACTGCCGGCGCCGAGCACGGTGCTGGCCACCGGCGCGCGGCTGGCCGCCGACGGCACGCTCGGCACGCACCTGCTCGACTCGCTCACCCGCGCCGCGCTCGGCCTGCTCATCGGCGGCGGCCTGGCGCTGGCGCTCGGCGCCGCGGCCGGGCTGCTGCGCCTCGGCGACGACCTGGTCGACCCACCGGTGCAGATGGCCCGGATGCTGCCGCACCTGGGCCTGGTCCCGCTGCTCATCATCTGGGTCGGCATCGGCGAGTCGCTGAAGGTCACGCTCGTCGCGCTCGGCGCGTTCTTCCCGATCTACTTCAACCTGTACGCCGGCATCCGGGACATCGACGAACGTCTCGTTGAGGCGGCCCGCACCTGCGGACTCGGCGCGGCGGCCCGGCTGCGGCACGTGGTGCTGCCCGGCGCGCTGCCCGCGCTCTTCCTCGGGCTACGGCTGGCCATCGGCGCGGCCTGGCTGAGCCTGGTCGTCGGCGAACAGGTAAACGCCCAGACCGGCGTCGGTTTCCTGATGATGGAGGCCCGCGAGTTCAGCCAGACCGACGTGGTGGTGCTCGGCCTGCTCGTCTACGCGCTGCTGGGCCTGGCCTCGGACCTGCTCATCCGGTACGCGGAACGGAGGACGCTGACGTGGCGACGCGGGCTGCGGGCGACCTGACCGGGCCGGTGCTCACCGCCCGCGCGGTGACCCGGTCCTTCGGCCCCGCCGTGGTGCTGGCCGGCGTCGACCTCACCGTCGCCGCCGGGGAGACGGTGGCGCTGCTCGGCGGCAGCGGCTCCGGCAAGAGCACACTGCTGCGGGTGCTCGCCGGGCTGGACGACGACGCCGGCGGCACGCACCGGGTGCACGGCGCCGCCGCGGTGGTGTTCCAGGAGCACCGGCTGCTGCCCTGGAAACGGGTGGCCGACAACGTGGCGCTCGGCCTCACCGGGCCGGGCGTGGGCGACCGGGTCGACCGCGCGCTGGCCGAGGTCGGGCTCGCCGACCGGGGCCGGGCCTGGCCGGCCGAGCTGTCCGGCGGGCAGGCGCAGCGCGTCGCGGTGGCCCGGGCGCTGGTCCGGGAGCCGGACCTGCTGCTGCTCGACGAGCCGTTCGGCGCGTTGGACGCGCTGACCCGGCTGCGCATGCAGGGACTGCTGCGCCGGCTGCGCGCCCAGCACGGCTTCGCCGCGCTGCTGGTCACCCACGACGTGGAGGAGGCGCTGCTGCTCGCCGACCGCGTCCTGCTGCTCGACGGGGGCGTCATCGCCGAGGAGGTCCCGGTGGGCCTCGGCCCCGCCCCGAGCCCCGACGACCCGGCCCTCGGCGCGCTGCGCCGCCGGCTGCTCGACCGCCTCGGCGTACCCACCTCGTGACCATGATGGAGCACCGATGACCCGTTGGACCCCGGACCCGACGTTCTACCCCTCCCCCACGCTGGCCGCCGCCGCGCCGGCCGAGAAGCTGGCGTACGTGGCCGCGTTCGACCGCGCCGGGCGGCAACCGGACGCCATCGCGGTGCTGGACACCGACCCGGCCTCCGACACGTACGGCCGGGTGGTGGGCTGGACCGAGCTGCCGCACACCGGCGACGAGCTGCACCACTTCGGCTGGAACGCGTGCAGCAGCGCGCTCTGCCCGACCGCGCCGCACCCGCACGTGGAACGCCGCTACCTGATCGTGCCCGGCCTGCGCTCGTCCCGCATCCACGTGCTGGACACCAAACCGGACCCGCGCCGGCCCGAGCTGGTGAAGGTGATCGAGGCGAAGGAGCTGGGCGAGCGCGCCGGGTACTCCCGCCCGCACACCGTGCACTGCGGGCCGGACGGCATCTATGTCTCCGCGCTCGGCGGCGCCGACGGCGAGGAGGGGCCGGGCGGCATCGCGGTGCTCGACCACACCACGTTCGAGGTACGCGGCGCGTGGGAGGCCGACCGGGGACCGCAGTTCCTGGCGTACGACTTCTGGTGGCACTACACGCAGGACGTGCTGGTCACCAGCGAGTGGGGCACCCCGTCGATGATCGAGGACGGCATCGTCGGCGAGCTGCTGCTGGGTCGCCGCTACGGGCACGCGCTGCACTTCTGGGACCTGGCGAAGCGTCGACACGTGCAACGCGTCGACCTCGGCGACGCGTACCAGATGGCGCTGGAGCTGCGCCCCGCGCACGACCCGACGAAGTCGTACGGCTTCGTCGGCGTGGTGATCAGCGTCGAGGACCTGTCCGCCTCGGTCTGGCTGTGGCACCGCGACGGCGACGCCTGGGCGGTGACCAAGGTGATCGACATCCCGGCCGAGCCGGCCGACGCGGCGGACCTGCCCGAGCTGCTCACACCGTTCGGGGCGGTGCCGCCGCTGGTCACCGACATCGACCTGTCGGTGGACGACAGGTTCCTGCACGTCTCCTGCTGGGGCACCGGCGAGCTGATCCGCTACGACGTCAGCGACCCGTTCCACCCGGTGCGGGTCGGCTCGGTGCGCCTGGGCGGCATCGTCGCCCGCACCCCGCACCCGGCGTACCCCGACGAGCCCCTCGCCGGCGGCCCGCAGATGGTGGAGATCAGCCGCGACGGCCGCCGCGTCTACGTCAGCAACTCGCTCTACGGCGCGTGGGACGACCAGTTCTATCCCGACGGTGTGGGCGCCTGGGTGGCGAAGCTGGACGTCGACGAGGAGCACGGTGGCCTCGTGCCGGACCCGCGCTTCTTCCCGCGCGGGCACGAGTTCCGCGGCCGGCGGGTGCACCAGACCCGGTTGCAGGGCGGCGACGCCTCGTCCGACTCGTACTGCTTCCCGTGACCGGCGCGACCTGGGCGGCGCTTGTCGGCCTCGGCGCGTTCCACGGCCTGAACCCGGCGATGGGCTGGCTGTTCGCGGTGGCCCGGGGTCTCCAGGAACGCCGTCGGGCCGCGCTGCTGGCCGCGCTGCCGCCGATCGCGGCCGGGCACCTGGCGTCGGTGGCGGTGGTCGCCGCGCTGGTCAGCGCCACCCGCTCGGTGACGGCCGGCACGGCGGTCGCGGTCGGCGGCGGGGTGCTGCTGGTCGGGTTCGGGCTGTGGCGGCTGCTGTCCGACCGGCACTTCCGCTGGGCCGGGATGCGGCTGTCGGCGGCCCAGCTCACCGCCTGGTCGTTCCTGATGTCGGCGGCGCACGGCGCGGGGCTGATGCTGCTGCCGGTGCTGCTCGCCGAGCCGGCGGTGGGCGCCGGCCCGCATGCCGGGCACCTGGCCGCCGCGCCGGCCGGTGCGCTGACCGGGCTCGCCGCGGCGGCCGTGCACACCGGGGCCATGCTCGGTGTCGCGCTGGCGGTCGCGCTGCTGGTGTACGAGGTACTCGGCGTCGGCGTGCTGCGCCGGGCCTGGTTCAACGTCGACCGGCTGTGGGCCGGCGTGCTGGTGGCCGCCGGTGTGGTGACCCTGCTCGGCGCCACCTGAACGCCGAGGGCGGACCGCCCGTCGCCGTCATCCGACGGCGGCGGGCGGTCCGCGTCTGCAGCCCCGGGAGGGGTCAGCGGGCCGGCAGGGTGGCCAGCACCAGGTTGGGGTCGACACCGGTGGTGTACGCGGCGCTGAGCACCGCGACGGTGCGACCCCGCACGGCCACCGAGGTCGGGTTCTGCAGCCCGTCGGCGGCGGTCAGCAGCGTGCGTGACCGGCCGGCCACGTCGATGCCCACCACCGTGTTCGGCCCGTTCAACGCGGCGACGACCTGCCGGTCACCGGCACCGACGAAGGCGAAGTCGTCGATGCCGACCAGACCGGTGGCCGCCACCCGGACCGGGCCGGGCCGGCCGTGCCGCACCGGAATGCGCAGGAGCGTGCCCTGGTCGAGGTTGGTCGCCCACACCGCGCCGGCGCGCACCTTGATGCCGTTGGCGCCGAGGAAACCGGTCGCGGCGAGTTCGGGCGCCGAGGACCAGACCTCGACAGGGCCGCCGTCCAGGGCGACTGTCGAGATCGTGCCGCGCACCGAGTCGGTGAGGTAGAACCGCTTCGCCGTCGCGTCGAACGCCAGGCCGTTGGGCAGCCCGTCGGCCGGCAGGGCGGCGATGCGGCGCGGGACGACCTGGCCGGGGCGTAGCCGGTACAGCCCGGTCGAGGCGGCGTCGCCGCTGGCGTACAGGAAGAAGAGCGTGCCGTCCGCCGTTCGGACGATGCCCGTGGTCAGCGCGAACGAGAGCACCGGCGTGTGGACGCCCCCGTCGGCGGGGGCCGGCAGGGTCGCCAGGATCCGCGTCCCACCGGAGGGGGTGACTGCGGCGACCTGCCGGGCGGCCGCGAACGTGACGTAGGCCGTGCCGTCCGGGCCCATCGCGACGTTCTCCGGCAGCTGCCCCTTCGTCAGGTCGAAGTGGACCGCGATCCGCGAGGTCACCGGCGAGTCGGACGGTCGGTCCGACCCGACGGTCAGGGGTCGTACGGTGGCGGCCGGTGCGGCGTTCGGCGGCACGGCGGTCACGACGCCGATCCCCGCCGCGGCGAGCGCGACGGCGAGAGTCATCATTCTCTTGCGCATTCTTGTTCCTTACTGACGGGTTGATTGGTGGGCGGGAACGGGCGCGACGGGTCCGGCGCTCCTCGCGGAGCACCTCGCGTCGCACGATGGAGTGGTGCTATTCGCGCCGAACAGGCGGGCGCGCAGCGCCGGCACGGGCGGTGGCGACGCTGTGCACGAGCAACGTCATCGCCGCGTGCGATGCCGAGCCGGGTTCGGTGGTGGCGACGACGACGGTCTGACCGTCCTCGGTCCGCAGGGCCTGCTGCGTCACGTCCATCGCACCGACCAGCGGGTGACACATCCGGTGGACGGTGCCGCCACCGGCCTTCACCCGGTGGTCGGCCCACATGGCGGCGAACTCCGGGCTCCGCAGGGTCAACTCGCCGACCAGCGCGGCCATCAGCGGGTCGTCCGGATCCTGCCCGGAGGCCATCCGCAACGTCGCCACCACCGCGCGGGCCTTGGTGGGCCAGTCGGTGTACAGGTCGCGGGTGTGCGCGTCCAGGAACACCAGCCGGGCCATGTTCGGGGACCGGTCCGGCCGCTCCGGGATCTCCGGAGTCAGGTGACCGGCGAACAGCGCGTGCCCCGCGCTGTTCCACGCCAGCACGTCGGCGCGACGACCGAGCACCACCACCGGCACGTCGCCGAGCGCCGCGACGAGCTGACGGACCGCCGGGCTCACCCGCTCCGGGGCCGGGCGGCGCACGGCGGGCCGCCGGCGGGTCCCGGCCGCCAGCTCGGTCAGGTGGCGGCGTTCCGCGTCGTCCAGCCGCAGTGCCCGGGCGAGCGCGTCGAGCACCTCGGGTGAGGCGTTCCCGGCCTGCCCCTGCTCCAACCGGGAGTAGTACGACACGCTCACCCCGGCCAGCAGGGCGAGTTCCTCGCGGCGCAGGCCGCGGACCCGGCGCCGCTCGCCGTACGTCGCCACGCCGGTGTCTTCCGGCCGTAGCTGGGAGCGCCGGGCCCGGAGGAAGTCGCCGAGCTGTCCTCTCGCGTTCATGACTCGAAGTATCGCCAGCCCGCCCTGCGCCAACCACTCCCTGTCAGGGATAGGCACCGCGGGGCGGGGCAGGCCCACGTCGACGACAGTCAACTCCTACTGATTCAATAGGAAAGGCAGTGTCGCCGAGCCCGGAGGTCCCCGTGAGCCTGTCCCCCACCGAAGCCGCCCACGACGCCGAACGGAGCCGGCAGTGGCTCGCCGGTGCGGCGCGCGGCGACGGCGTCGACCGTGACGCGCTGCGGGAGCTGGGCACCGCCATGGCCGCGGTCGCCGCCGCCGCCGCGGAACGCGAGCCGGTCGCGGTGACCGCCGTCCCGGTCGGCGTCGACCCGCCGATCGCCAAGCCGCTGCCGCCGGAGCTGCTGCGGCGGTTGGACACCAACGCCGAGATGCACTGGTCGGCGATGGCCGGTCAGGGATACGTGGTCCCGACCGACCGGTTCTTCGTCCGCAACCACACCGTCACCCCGCGACTCGACCCGGCCACCTGGCGACTGTCGTTGTTCGGCGACGGGCTGCACGGCGCGCCGCCCCGGACCGCGCCGGTGGAGTTCAGCCTCGACGAGCTGCGCCGGCTGCCGGCCGAGGAGAGCACCGCGCTGGTCGAGTGCGCCGGCAACGGGCGGCGGTTCTTCGCCTCCCAGCAGGGCGAGTCGGCCCCGGGTGTGCCCTGGGGGCTGGGCGGTGTGGGCGTGGCCCGCTGGCGCGGCGTCCGGCTCGGCGCCGTGCTGCGCCGGGCCGGCCTACGCGACGACGCGGTCGACGTGATGCCCGAGGGCCTGGACCCGCACTACGTCACCGGCGGGATCGACCTGGGCCGGGTCCGCCGGCCGCTGCCGGTCGCCAAGGCGCTCGACGACGTGCTGCTGGCGTACGAGATGAACGGCGCACCGCTGCCGGCCGACCACGGCTTCCCGGTGCGGGTGGTGGTGCCCGGCTGGATCGGCATCTCCTCGATCAAGTGGGTGGGTCCGGTGGAGGTCTCCACCACGCCGCTGTTCTCACCCTGGAACACCCGGTTCTACCGGCTGTTCGGCCCCGGTCACCCGGAGGGCGGCACGGTGCTCGGCGCGCAGCCGGTGAAGAGCGCGTTCGAGCTGGCCTGGGACGCCCGGGTGCCGGCCGGCGAGGAGCTGTTGCTGCGCGGCCGGTCCTGGTCCGGCACCGGGCCGATCGAACGGGTCGAGGTGGACACCGGCGACGGGTGGCGCGCGGCCGACCTGGTGGCCGCCGACCGGGGCGGTCCCTGGCAGCGCTGGACGGCGCGCTGGCGCCCACCGGTCGCCGGCCGGTACACGCTGCGCGCCCGCGCCACCGACCGCACCGGCGCCGGCCAGCCCGACCGGGCCGAGCCGAACACGCTGGCCTACGTATTCGACGCCGTGGTGGCGCACCCGGTCACGGCGTGCTGACGGTCAGGTAGCCCGGCGGGACGGTGTCGGTCAGCCACACCCCGTTCGCCGACCGGTAGAACAGGTAGCCGTGGTCGGCCATGGCGGCGGCGTCGACCGCGAGCACGACCACCGCGCCGGAGCGCCGCGCGCCGACCCGCCGGGCCGTCGCCACGTCCGGCGAGAGGTGTACGTGGTGTCGGCGTCCCCGCCGCAGCCCCTCGGCCCGGATCGCCGCCAGCACCTCGTCGGCGGTGCCGTGGTAGAGCCGGCCGGGCGGCGACGCCGGCGTCAGACCGAGGTCGACCGGGACCGAGTGGCCCTGGTTCGCGCGGATCCGGTCGACCCCGTCCGGGCCGGGCTCCACCGCGAAGCGTTGCTTGTCGTTGCCGGCGACCACGGCGTCCAGCTCGACGCGGCTGATCCGCATCGCGGCGAGCAGGTCGGTGACCGGCACCCAGCCGGCCCGGTCGAGCGTCAGGCCGAACCGGTCGGGACGGTGCCGCAACGCCAGCGACATCCGTCTGCTCACCCGGACCAGGTCACGGTGTTCCATCCGGACAGTGTGGGCGCCCGGCCACGCCGCGTCGACCGGATTCGGCGGGGCTGCCGGGACAGCGGGAGAGGTCGATCGAGCGCTGGAGCCGTTCCGCCGGTGTCCTGAGGTGGGTCGATCAATGAGAGATCGGCCTACCGGTCCCGGTTGACCTCCCGCGGTCCTCCTCGAAAAATGGCAATCGCGCCGACCACCAGCAGGAGAAGTGCCGTGACGGAAGCTGAGTAGTCATGGTCCACCCGCACCGGCCAGTCCCATGCGAAACCGGTGTTGACGGGGCTGCCGATGGTCATGGCCGTCATCGCCGACGCGACGGGAAGCAGCCAGGAGAGGCGAGCCCCCACGAGCGCTGCCGAGACCAGGGCCAGCCCGGTGAACCCGGCGAGGTTGCGGACCGCTGCCGTCATGCCGATCGGGCCGTTCAGATGCTGGGTCATGCCGATCGTTCCGAGTAGCGCGATTGACCCGAGAGCAGCGGCTTGTGCTGTCCTGTACCAGGCCAGTGCGCGAACGGCGGACCCGTCGACCTCAGGGGAAGGCGTGCGCAACGACACGCCCACAGCCACCGAGGAGATGAGCGGCAGAAAGACGACCCAGGGCACCGCAAGCTCGGTGTAGGAGCTCGTCCGGAATTCCGATGCGCCGACGACGAGGCCGGCGGCTTGGGCCATCACCACCACCGCTGCGGCGGCCAGCACTCGCCGGCTGCGAAGAAAAAGCCGTATTCCGATCACTGGAAACCCTCACCGGTAAAAACGTCGTCGCTCAGCCGGCAAGCATGGATCGAAGCGTAGTTCTTGGCAAACCAACTCCGCCGACCGGGCTCACCGATCTTGGTGAACCAGGTGAGGCGGGCAGCTGCGGCGTCATCACCAAAGAACTGCCTCATATCGTTGCTCAGCCATGCGCGAACGATTCCGATGTTGGCAGAGCTGCCACCGGCGGCCCGCTGGTCCGCGCACGCGAAGCCCCCAATTCCGACACCGTCGAGATATTCGGAAACCGCGCCGCGCATGTCCGCCTCGGAGAGGCTGTCGAGGGCGAAGCGATTCGCGTCCGGCCGAGGCTGCATCGCCATGTCTCGCGGAAGTTGCTCAATCCGAACGAAGTCGGCTGGGGTTCCCTGAACCTTTTCGTGCAGCTCGACGAATATCGTCGTCAGCCGCGGAAGCCCCTTGGCGAAAGCCGGGTGAACGCAAACCTGGGGTGCGCCTCGGGAACAGCGGTAGGCAACATTTTCAGGCTCACCCAGAATGCGCCCACGCTGACTCAGCACCACACCGACGGATACCGAGGCGACAATCACAGCCGCAACGACCGTCAGCAGGGGCGCCGCTTCCAGTCTCCCCTTGAGCACGATGGCCAGTGTTCCCGCAGCGAGCGCGATGAGCGCGATATACCAGAGCCCCTGTCCGGCGATGAGCAGGTCGTTCATCGGACGAAAGATGCTGACCTGCTGCATGGTGACCGGCGACAGGTACGACCAGGATGTTCCACCGTGCCGAAGATTCCAGGCGAAGTACAGATAGGAGATCAGGGCGACCGTCGGCGGCGTCCACACTCTGGGGAGCAGCCGACCACACAGGTAACCGACCGTCGCGATGAGAACGAGCGCGATCAGCCCGACCGAAAGCCAGACAAGGTCCGGCGCGCCCGCAGTCGCGCCCAAGGCGGTCTTCACGCCGAGAACCACCGCTACCGTGAGGTAGGAGACGGTGACGACGAGTACGACGGTTACCCATTCCAGTGCCGGCGCAGCCAGCACGCCCCGGGCCGCGCCCATGCGCAGGTACGCCGCACGCCTGCGGTGCTCGCGAGTCGCAATCCAGGCTGCCAGCCCGGCGATCAGGGGACCGGACAGCATCGATGCCCCGACCACCGCCGAGGTCATGTTCAGCCATATGTCGGTTGACGGCCACAGCCATTGAACGGCAAGCGCGCAGTGGGCGAAAAGAATAAAGGGGAACGCCAGCAGGGCGACGCTGTGCCGTAGCTCATGACGGAAGGCGGTCATGGCATCGACCGCCCGCCCGCGCTCAGCACCGCGCTGTAGCCGCGTTCCAGGACGGTGTCGCCGATCGCGTCGTCGTGCGACCTGGCGCTCAATTCATCGGCGGAGCCGTCGAAGGAGATCCGCCCGTCACTGAGTACCAGCACCCGGTCGGCAACGTGCTGGACCTCGTCCACCAGATGCGTACTGACCAGGAAGCTCGTCTGATCGCTCAGCATGCGGATGAGCGACCTGAACTCGATGCGTTGCTGAGGGTCGAGACCAACGGTTGGTTCGTCGAGGATGACCAGTTCGGGCGAGTGGACCACCGCCTGGGCGATACCGACGCGCCGGAGCATTCCGCCGGACAGGGTCCGCATGGTCTGCGAGGCACGATCCTCCATACCTACTCGACTGAGCGCCTCACGGGAGAGCTTCGCGATGTTCTTGTTGGGAACGGCTTTCAACCAGGCGCAGTACTCGACGAACTCCTGTGCGGTAAATCCAGGGAAGAAACCGAAGAACTGCGGCAGGTATCCAGTCCGGCGCCGAATATCACGAATTTCTGCGGCACGCGTGGCCGGCACCCCCACAACCGACAACGATCCAGCCGCCGGCTTCCTGATCGTAGCAATCATCTCAAGAAGCGTCGTCTTGCCCGCACCGTTCGGTCCCAGCAGAACGGAGACACCACTCGGCACGGAGAAATTCAGTTCTCTAATTACCCAGCTCTTTCCGTACCGCTGCCCAAGCCGCTCACCTTCGACTATGACGCTCAACACTCTTCCCTACTCCTAGCCGATGCGCAAGGCCACCGGCAAGCCCCCTACCTCGCACGCGAGGGCTTGGCCCGCGAGGTGGGGGGCTGCCGGCGTACACAGGAGACGATTCTCGCACGTCATCCCGCGTCAAGCACTACCCTGTCAGCACACCGTCAACTTCTTGTGCGAGCTGTCGTGGTAGGTGGTGTTCGTCGTGAAGAAGGTTCGGCCGTAGTAGGTCGACGTGTTGCCGCTGTCGCAACTCTGGGCGACTCCGCTGTAGTACGTCTTCGATCCGTTGTCATTGGTGTGGGTCACGACCGGATCAGGCTGCAGACTGAGATCTTGCTTGACCTCCACCTGCAGGTTCCGGTTGGCACTGGTGCTGCAGCGCCCTTCGCCGAGTGCTCTGAGTTCGCCACTGCTCAAGCCGAAGGAGGTGGTCGCAGCCGAGCAACCGGCAGGGTCCGCGAATGCGGCCGAGCCGGCGATGGCCGCCGTCGGAAGAGCTAGCAGGGCTCCGGCAAGAACAATCTTGATTCGCAAATCTTTCTCCAATCGTCTGGCTACACGACCGCGTTGCGCACGATCTCGGCAGGCTTGTTCTTCGATCAGCAGACCGTGTACCGACGGTGAGTCGAGTCGTGGTAGGTGGTGTTGGTGGTGAAGAAAGTGCGACCGTAGTACGTGGCAGTGTTGCCGTTGTCACAGCTCACGACCGTCGAGGCGTAGGACTTGGCGGTTCGGGAATCGTTGCCGTGCGCCACCACCGGATCGGGCTGCAGGCTCAGGTCCTGCTTGATCTCCACCTGCAGGTTTCGGCTCGCGCTCGTGCTGCAGAGCCCCTCACCCGTCGCCTGCAGCTTCTTGCCGGAATCGAGCCCGAAATCGGTGGTGCTCGCCGAGCAGCCGGATGGGTCCGCGTAGGCGGCCATGCCCGTGAGGGCCGCCCCAGGAATCGCGAGCAAGGCGCTCACCAGGACCAGCTTCAACTTCATATCCGCACCTAACTAATTAGGTCGACACGAAGGAATAGGCAGGCCACGACGCACACGCCAAGCCATGCGTGAGATTGGTGCCGACTTTCCCCCGTGCCGAGCTGTAACCTCGGACGTACTCAAAGTAGTCAGTTCCGCCGATGCCTGTCAACATCGAAGTTCGTAATCGTGCGGGTGTCCTGGCTGGACGCTTCGCGTGAACCGTGCGCCGGAAGATGCCTCCACCAGCAGTCCATTCATGCAGGCAGCATCACTGCTCTGGCACCCGCACTCGGTTAAGGATGGCTCGCGGACGGGGCCGTCAATCGCCAGGGCCGGCCGGAGTTCGAGTGCGCTGGATGTCAACGGTCGCGAGCCGGCTCGCCGGTGCCGGCCAGGTAACCGGCCGCCTGTAGTTCGAACAGCTGCCGGTAGGGGCCGTCGGCGGCCATCAGCGTGCCGTGGTCGCCCTGCTGGACGAGGCGACCGTGGTCCAGCACGAAGATCCGGTCGGCGTGCCGCACGTTGGCCAGCCGGTGGGTGATCAGCACGACGGCCCGGTCGGGGTGCCGCCGCAGGTGCGCGAAGAGGGCATGCTCGGCGCGCGCGTCCAGCGCGGCGGAGGGCTCGTCGCAGATGAGCAGCCGGGCGTCGCGGTAGAGGCTGCGGGCGGCCACCAGCCGCTGCCACTGCCCGCCCGACAGGTCCTGACCGTCCTTGAACTGCCGGTCCAGCAGCGTGTCGTACCCGAACGGCAACTCGCTGAGCATGTCGTGCGCGGCGGCGGCCCGGGCGGCGGCCTCCACGGTGGGACCGGGCCGGCCGGCCCGGTCGTGACGGCCGACCCGGATGTTCTGCCGGGCGGTGAACGGGAACTTCCACCAGTCCTGGCTCATCACCGCGACCTGGGCGGCGACCTGACGCGGGTCCAGTTCGGCGACGTCCACGCCGTCCCAGCGGATCGTGCCGTCGGTGGGCCGGTAGAGGCCGGCGATCAGCTTGGCCAGCGTGGTCTTGCCGGAGCCGTTCTCCCCCACCAGCGCGACCACCTCGCCGCGCCGGAACGAGAGACTCACCTCGTCGACGGCGGCGGCCTCGGTGTCCGGGTACCGCAGGCTGACCCGGTCCAGCTCCAGCCGGTCGAACCCGTCGACCGGCCGGTCGCCACCGGCCGGGATCCGCCGGTCGGCGCGGTCGAGGAAGTTTCGGTAGTCCTGGTAGTAGAGGGCGTCCTCGTAGAGCGAGTTGGTGGCGAAGATCGCGGTGTGCAGGCTGCCGCGCGCGGACTGGAGGGCGAGCAGCGCGGTGGCCGCCGCCGCGAGCGCGACCACGCCCTCCATGAGCAGGCCTCCCAGCACCAGGTAGAGCCCGAACGTGGCGATCCCGGTCACCGACAGACCGAGCCCCCGGGTGATCGTCTGGGCCCGGGCCAGGCGCAGCTCGGCCCGGGTCTCCAGACGTGTCATCAGGCGGTACTCCGAGAGCAGGAAGGCGCGCATCTGGTAGGCGCGGATCTCGGCCGCCGTGTGCCGGTTGGCCATCAGGTCGCCCAGCATCCACTTGCGGCGGCGCCGGGTGATCCGGGCGAGCCAGTCGACGTGCTGCCGGCGGGCCATCCGCACCGCCGTCACCGCCTCCGGCACGGCGGCGACGAGCAGACAGGGCAGCAGCAGCGGGTGGATGACGGCCACCGCGACGGCGGTGGCCACCACCCCCACCACGCCGGTGACCAGGTTGACCGTGTCGTCGACCAGGGACCCGGCCTCGGCCAGCCCTCGGTCGCGGGCCCGGTCCATCTCCTCGGCGAATCCCGGGTCGTCGAAGGCGGCCAGCTCGACCGCCGAGGTGGTCTCGAACAGCCGGCGCTCCACCGCGTAGTTGATCTGCGGGATGAGTCGGGCCTGCGCCCATCCGGCCGCGACGGTCAGCGCGCCGCGCGCGGTGACGGCCGCCGCGGCCAGCACCAGGGCGGGCAGCGCAGCCCGGATCCGCGCCGGCGTCGGACCGGCCGCGAAGAGCTGCTGGAGCACACCGGTGGTGGCGAGCAGGCCGAGCGTGGTGAGCACCCCGGCGGCCACGTTGAGGCCGAGCGAGGCCGCGGTGTCCCGGCGGCTGGTCGCCCACGCCAGACCGACCGCCTCGCGGACCAGCGCGGGCAGCCGGCGGGCCACCGACCAGAAGCCGGTGTGGGCCAGTTCGGTGGCCCGGTGCATCCAGTGCGGATCGACCAGCTCCGGCAGCGCCGACTCGTCGGCCGGCTCGTCCGGGTCGGACGGGGGACGAGGGTGGACCACTCCGGGCATGGCACCTCCCACACGGGGACCGGGCAGCAGGATATTACGTTCGGCAATCGACAGGTGTCAGCCGGTGACCGGCGTGTCGAACGAACGCGCCAGGCTCGTGTCGGGCTCGACGCCGGGTGGGACGCGCCCACCAGGTGGGGCGATACCGGGTCGCGTCGCGGTGACCGGCCCCGGATGGCAGGCTGGTGGGGTCGCCGGCGAAGGCCCGCCGACCGCCCCGTCGTGAAGGAGAAGATCGACCCGATGGCTGTGGACGTCACCACCACCGACGAATGGCAGGCGCTGCGCAAGCACGCCGAGGCGATGCGCGCCACCCACCTGCGCGACCTCTTCGCCGCCGACGGGCAGCGGGGCGAGCGGCTCACCGGCGAGGTCGCCGACCTGCACGTGGACTACAGCAAGAACCTGGTCACCGACGAGACGGTCGCGCTGCTCACCGCGCTCGCCGAGCGGGTCGGCCTCGCCGAGAAGATCGCGGCCATGTTCGCCGGCCGGCACATCAACGTCACCGAGGACCGCGCCGTGCTGCACACCGCGCTGCGCCTGCCCTCCGACGCCACGCTGCACGTGGACGGCCAGGACGTCGTCGCCGACGTGCACGCCGTCCTGGACCGGATGTCGGCGTTCGCCGACCGGGTGCGCTCCGGCGGGTGGCGCGGCCACACCGGTGAGCGGATCACCACCGTGGTCAACATCGGCATCGGCGGCTCCGACCTGGGTCCGGTGATGGCGTACGAGGCGTTGAAGGCGTACCGGGACGCGGGGATCTCCTGCCGGTTCGTGTCCAACATCGACCCGACCGACATCCACGACAAGACCGCCGACCTGGATCCGGCGCGCACGCTGTTCGTGGTGGTCTCGAAGACGTTCTCCACCCAGGAGACGCTGGCCAACGCCGACCAGGCACGGCGCTGGCTGCTCGCCGGGCTGGACGCGGACGACGACGCGGTCGCCCGGCACTTCGTCGCGGTCAGCACCAACGAGCAGCGGGTGCGCGACTTCGGCATCGATCCGGAGAACATGTTCGGCTTCTGGGACTGGGTGGGCGGACGGTACTCGCTGCCCTCGGCGGTCGGGCTGTCGGTGATGCTGGCGATCGGCCCGGACCGGTTCCGCGAGATGCTGGCCGGCTACCACGCCGTCGACGAGCACTTCCGCTCGACTCCGGTGGAGCGCAACGTTCCGGCGCTGCTCGGGCTGCTCAACGTGTGGTACTCGGACTTCCTCGGCGCGGAGACCCACGCCGTGCTCCCCTACGCGCAGTACCTGCACCGGTTCCCGGCCTACCTCCAGCAGCTCACCATGGAGAGCAACGGCAAGTCGGTACGCGTCGACGGCTCCCCGGTGACGTACCCGACCGGGGAGATCTTCTGGGGCGAGCCCGGCACCAACGGTCAGCACGCCTTCTACCAGCTCATCCACCAGGGCACCCGGCTGATCCCGGCGGACTTCATCGCGTTCAGCCGGCCCAACCACGACCTGGGCGACATGCACGACCTGTTCATGTCGAACTTCTTCGCGCAGACCGCCGCGCTGGCGTTCGGGCGCACCCGGGAGCAGGTGGAGGCCGAGGGCACCGCGGCCGACGTGGTGCCGCACCGGGTGATGGCGGGCAACCACCCGACCACCTCGATCCTGGCCCCGAAGCTCACCCCGGCGACCCTGGGCCAGCTCATCGCGCTCTACGAGCACATCGTCTTCACCGAGGCCGCGGTCTGGGACATCAACGCCTTCGACCAGTGGGGCGTGGAGCTGGGCAAGGTGATGGCCAACCAGCTCGCCCCGAAGCTCACCGGATCGGCGCCGGATCTGGCCGAGGTGGACACCTCGACCGCGGAGCTGATCCGCCGTTACCGCGCCGAGCGCGGCCGGAGCTGACCTCCGCCGACGACGCCCGGGTGGCCCGACCGCCCGGGCGTCGTCGTGACCTGCGACGACGTGAACCCGCCATTCGGTTGCACGAATCGCTCGACTGCTTACTCCCCGACAGTCGCCACATTTACCCGCGCCTCACCTTGACCCCTCGCCTCGGCCGCCGCAACCATGGATGAGCCGACGTCGATTCGCATTTCGACGACGGCGCGGCGGACCACCTGAGCAGTGGGGCGCCGGTTCGCAACGGGGGCTCGACGGGGAAACGGCTTTCCGCACCTCACCGATCCGGACGGCATTCCGGACGTGCTGGCGCGCGCCCATTTTCCCGCACCCGTGATCCGTTGCGGAAACGGCATTGCCGCCGCCATTCGACAGCGGATCACGACGGGGGAAATCGTGGATCAGATCCTGTACTGGAACGAGGTGGCCCTGGAGGCGAACCGGGTCACCCACACCACCGGCGACGTCACCGAGGCGCAGTCGCAGGGGCCGGTGGGCAGCGCCCGCGCGCTGGCCGTCGTCCACCTGGCCATGCACGACGCGTACGTCGGTCTCACCGGGGCGTACGAGCCGTGGTTGGGCGACCGGCTGCCGGAGCCACCCGCCGACGCGGACCCGGACAGCGCCGTGGCGGCCGCGGCCCGGACCACGCTGGCCGTCCTGCACCCGGCACAGCGGGCGTTCTTCGAGGCCCGACACCTCGCCGCGGGCCTGGTCGCCGGCAAGCACGACGCGGCCGGGCACGCCTACGGCCGGCGGGTCGCCGAGGAGGTGCTGCGGCTGCGGGCCGGCGACCCCGGTCTCGGTGACGACGGCTACGTGCCGTCCCTGGCGCGCCCGCACCACCGCGTCGACCCGGACAACCCGGGGCAGGGCTACCACGCGCCGTTCTACGGCGCGCGGTCACGCTGCTTCGCGGTGACCACCCGGCACCAGCTCGACGCACCGCCGCGCCCGGGCGACCGGGCGTACGAGCGGGCGCTGCGCCAGGTGCGGGGCAAGGGCGTCGCGCCGCACCTGGCCGGCACGCTGCCGGACCGGCTGCCGCGCCGGACCGCCGCCGAGACCGCCGTCGGGCTGTTCTGGGCCTACGACGGCGCGCGTGGCGTCGGCACCCCGCCCCGGTTCTACAACCAGATCGTCCGGGCCGTGGCCCGGGCTCAGGGCCACGACACGGCCCGCAACGCGCGACTCTTCGCGCTCGTCAACGCCGCGATGGCCGACGCCGGCATCCTCTGCTGGGCGGAGAAGTACCGCCACGACCTGTGGCGACCGGTGCTCGGCATCCGGGAGCACGACAGCTCGCTGGGGCCGACCGGCACCGGTGACGCCGCGCTCGACCCGGCCGGCGACATCGGCTGGCTGCCGTTGGGCGCGCCGAACACCAACAGCGTCGGGCAGAAGAACCGGACGCCGAACTTCCCGGCGTACCCCTCCGGCCACGCCACGTTCGGCGCGGCGGCGTTGCAGACGGTGCGCCAGTTCCACGGGCGCGGCGGGCGCGGCCCGGACGACCTCGCCGACGGGCTGGAGTTCGTCTCCGACGAGCTGAACGGCGTCAGCGTGGACAACACCGGCACGGTCCGGCCGCGCTGGGCCCGCCGCTTCCCGGACGGGTTGTGGCAGATGATCGAGGAGAACGGCCTGAGCCGCGTCTATCTGGGCGTGCACTGGTCGTTCGACGCGTTCGCGCTCGACGACGACGGCCGGGTCGACCTCGGGCAGAACATCGGCGGGGTGCGCCTCGGCCTGGAGGTGGCCGACGACCTGGCCGCGCACGGGTTGCGCGCCGACGCCGCCGCCGGCCCGGTCGAGCCCTGAACGGCAGCGGCCCGGTGACGCCGCGAAACGGAGGCGGCCCGGTCGAGCCGTGACACGGCAGCGGCCCGGTCGAGCCGTGAGCGGCTGCCGGGAAGCGCCCGGAAGCGGCGGCGGTCACTCGGGCCGCCGCTCGGACGGCCGTCGTGCCGCGCGCCACGGGGGTGCGCGCGGCACGACGGCGCCGGCGGGCTCGGGCCG
>NZ_PYPS01000028.1 GCF_003027925.1 Micromonospora sp. RP3T | reverse complement strand
ACGCGGCTACCAGCGTCCGACTAACCCACGACCTCACACGGACCAAGGAGCGACGACGTCAGCGAGCGACCGACACGATTTTCAGCCCGGAACGGGCCACCTCGCCAGAGGCGACAAGGACTAACCCCCTAACCCCGCGCGCCCCGCGCCCGTTGCGCATGCCCAGATTCACGGAAAGAGTGGCTATGCGGGCCCGGATAGCCACTCTTTCCGTGAAACAGGGCGCGGGGTGAGGGTGAGGGCGGGTGGGTCAGGCGGCGGACAGGTGGACGCCGTCTCGGCCGTGCCGCTTCACCGCGTAGAGGGCCTGGTCGGCGCGGTGCAGGGTGCGCTCCGGGGGCTCGTCGGGGCGGGGCAGCGCGATGCCGACGCTGATCGTCCGGCCGGTGCGGCGGGCCGCCTCGGTGAGCCGCTCGGCGATCCGGACCGCCTCCTGCGGATGGCTCACCTCGATCACCGCGAAGAACTCGTCGCCGCCGGTCCGGTACAGCTCGTCGCCCTGCCGTAGCGCGCCCTCCAGCGCCCGGGCCAGCCCCACCAGGAGCCGGTCGCCGGCCTGGTGGCCGTACGTGTCGTTGACGTGCTTGAACCCGTCCACGTCGATGGCCAGCAGCGCGGTACGCCCCGGCGTGGCGGTGGCGATCCGCTGCCCGAACGGGCCGGTGTGCCGCAGCCCGGTGAGCGGGTCCGAACTGGCCTGCTCGCGCAGCCGCGCCAGCGTCCGTAGCCGGTCCAGACAGGTCCACGCCTGCCCGGCCAGCAACTCGATCAGGTTGACAGTGGTCGGGTCGGGCCGCAGTGACCGTCCGTCGGCGACCAGCAGCACACCGCCGCTCGACGGCGTGCCGACCGGCACCGCCACCAGTGTGCGCGCGCCGGCCCGGGTCAGCGGCAGGTACTCCTCGGTCGGCGGGTGCCCCGCCTCGCCCAGCGTGTACGCCGACCCGTAGCGGTGGGCGCGGTCGATGATCCGGTCCAGCGTGGCGGGGCCGGCCTCGGCCAGCTCGGCCCGGATCCGCGCCTCCAAGGCCCCCGGGGTGTCGGTGGGCGCGCCCAGCCGGGGGCCGCCGCGACCGGTGAGCACCAGCACGGCGGCGGAGAGCGCGGACACGTCCCGGGCCGCGGCGATGGCGGCGGTCATCAGGTCCCAGTCGGTTCCGGCGGCGGTGAACGCGGCGGCGTGCCGGAGCAGCTTCTCGCTGCGGCTCTCGGCGGGTGGGCCGCCGAGCGCCGCGATCCGGGTGCCGAGCCGGTCGGCCAGCCGCTCGGCGGTCTCCTGCCAGGGCGCCAACGTGATCGGTTCGCTCCACTGGAGGTCGAGCACGCCGATCGGGCGGCCGGCCGGGTCGCGTACCGGCACGCAGAGTTCCGTGGTGACGTCCGGGCGGATCGGGAGGTAGTCGGGGTCGGCGGCGACGTCGGGCACGGCGGCGGTCTCGCCGGAGGCGTAGACCCGCCGCACCACCGACGGTTCGGGCCGGTGCCGGGCCGGCCCGGCATCGTCGGCGGTCGCCGGGACGTGGGAGAAGACCTGCCAGGCGCCGGTGGCCGCGACGCACCGGAGGCGGTCGTGGACGCGGAGCAGGACGGAGGCGGTCGCCGGGGTGTGGCGGGCGAGCGCGGCGACGGTCCACTGGCACGCCTCCGGCACGGTCGACGCCGTGGGAAGGCGCACCGTGACGTCGCGGAGGACTCGCTCGTGATCCACGTCGTTCCTGCTCGGAGGGGGTGGGTTCGCGATCAAGCGTACTCAGCGGGACCGCCGTCGACCTTCGTACACATGTGCTATCCACAGGCTGTGGACGCGGCCTGTGGGCAACGCGTGGGCCGGGGCGGCGGTAGCGTGAGGAGTCCCGGCCCGAGGAGGCGCCGATGCTCATCGCCCAGCTCAGCGATCCGCACGTGACCACCGGCCCGCTCGCCGCCGAGCCGGCGGCCGGCCTGCACCGGGCGCTCGGCACGGTGCTCGCCCTGCGCCCCCGGCCCGACTGCGTGGTGATCACCGGCGATCTCACCGGCCACGGCCGGCCGGACGAATACCTCGCCCTCCGCGAGATCGTCGGGCGGTTCCCGCTGCCGGTCCACCTGGCCGCCGGCAACCACGACGACCGCGAGTCGCTGCTCGACACGTTCGGCGGCACCCCCCACCTGGCCGGCGGTTTCTCCGCGCACTACCACGTCGACCACCCGGAGGCGACGCTCGTGGTGCTCGACTCGCTCACCCCGGGCGGCTCCGGCGGTCGCCTCGGCGACGAGCAGCTCGACTGGCTCGACGGGGTGCTCGCCGGCCGGCCGGAGGTGCCCGCCGTCGTGTGCCTGCACCATCCGCCGGTCGCGGTGGGCCTCCCGGCCGCCGACGCCATCCGGCTCGCCGACGCCGACGCGCTCGCCGCCGTGATCGCCCGACACCCCCACGTCGTACGCGTCGCCGCGGGCCACCTGCACCGCCCGGTGACCAGCGCGTTCGCCGGTACGGTGCTGACCTGCGCGCCGAGCACCTGGATCCAGGCCAGCCTGACCATGGCCGACGGGGACGAGATCGGCTGGGTCGCCGAGCCGACCGGGTTCCTGCTGCACCGGGTCGCCGACGGTGGCTGCGTCACGCACACCGTCCAGGTCAGTCACGCCGCCGGCCGGACGTGCGGGTTCTGAACGCTCCGGTGTCCCTGCTCTGGTACGTCGCGTACGGGTCGAACCTGCACGCCGCGCGGCTCGACCGGTACCTGCGCGGCGGGCGCCCGGCGGGCGGGCTGCGCACGTACCCGGGCTGCCGGGACTGCCGACCGCCGCGCCGGATGGTCCCGGCGCTGATCCCCGGCGGCGTCTACTTCGCCGGCGAGTCCCGCGCCTGGACCGGCGGCATGGCGTTCTACGACCCGGAGTTGCCCGGCCGGGCGGCGGTCCGCGGCTACCTGGTCACGGCCGAGCAGTTCGCCGACATCGCCGCCCAGGAGATGTACCGGCCGCCCGGCGCGGATCTGGCCGGGATCCGCGCGGCGGTCGCGACCGGTAGGGCCACGCTCGGTCCGGGCCGGTACGAGACGCTGCTGCGGGTCGGGGAGCGCGACGGCCGGCCGATGCTCACGTTCACCGCCCCGCACCGCGCGGTGGCGGTGCCCTGGACCCGGCCCGCCCCGGTCTATCTCGGCATGCTGGCCCGGGGGCTGCGGGAGGCGCACGGCTGGGGTGTGGCGCACACCGTCGACTATCTGTCCGGCCGGCCGGGTGTCGCCGGGCGGTGGAGCCGGGCGGCGCTCCGGAGGCTGGTCGGTGCCGCCCACGTCGCGGTCACCGACCCGCCCTCCGGTGTCCAGGTCGAGTTCGGACAGTCCGCTCCGACCGCCGGACCGGTGGACATGAACGGCCGTTCGGCCGGCGACGGATGGCCCGCCGGGAGTTTTTCCGGTCAGGAAGGTTGCCACGGCAACGTTTTCGGCGTGACATGAGCGACGGCGCCGGCTCCCTGGTCCCTGGGGGCCGGCGCCCTTTCGTGACCGGCGTGCGCCGTGCGGGAATTCACCCGACGGTCATGTCGGACTCGTCGGGCAGACCGGCACGGGTCGCCTGGTGCGGTGAACATTCCGGATGCCACCCCGGTCGACCTGCGGCCCGGTGGATGAGAAGCTACCCCGGGCGGGGCGGCGTTCCCCCGAGTGCCGCCTTCCGCGATCGACCCCTGTCACGGCACGCGTCAGGGTCGCCGGGCGAACCATCGTCCGGGCAACCACGCGCCGGTATCTCACGAGGAGTTCCATGTCCGTCCCCGGGATGCGCCGCCGGGCCGCCGTCGGCCTGGCCGCACTCGCCGCGACCGCGTTCACCGCCGTCGCCGTCACCCCCGACCAGGCTGAGGCCCACTCGAAGCCGGTCGACGTCCAACTGCTCGCGATCAACGACTTCCACGGCAACCTGGAGCCGCCGACCGGCTCCAGCGGCACCATCGACGGGCAGGCCGCCGGTGGCGCCGAATACCTGGCCAGCCACCTGAAGGCCATGCGCGCCGCGGCGCAGGCGCAGGGCAAGGGCACCGTCACGGTCGCCGCGGGCGACCTGATCGGCGCCTCGCCGCTGCTCTCCGCCGCGTTCCACGACGAGCCCACCATCGAGGAGATGAACCTCGCCGGGCTCGAGTTCGCCAGCGTCGGCAACCACGAGTTCGACGAGGGCGCCAAGGAGCTGCTGCGGATGCAGCGCGGCGGCTGCCACCCGGTGGACGGCTGCGCCGACGGCACGCCGTTCGAGGGCGCCAAGTTCAAGTACCTCTCCGCCAACGCGTTCAAGACCTCCACCGGCCTGCCGCTGATGCAGCCGTTCGGCATCAAGATCGTCAAGGGTGTGCCGATCGGCTTCATCGGCATGACCCTGGAGGGCACCCCGAACATCGTCAGCCAGCAGGGCGTGGCCGGGCTGCGCTTCACCGACGAGGCCGACACCGCCAACAAGTACGCCAAGATCCTGCGCCTGCTCGGCGTCAAGAGCATCGTCGTGCTGCTGCACGAGGGTGGCGTGCAGAACGGCGGCGGCATCAACGACTGCACCGGCTTCAGCGGCCCGATCGTCGACATCGCCAACCGGATGGACCCGGCGATCGACGTGATCGTCAGCGGCCACACCCACGCCGCGTACAACTGCAACATCAACGGCAAGCTGGTGACCAGCGCCAGCTCGTTCGGCCGCCTCGTCACCGACATCAACCTGAAGATCGACCCGCGTACCCGGGACGTGGTCAGCGCGTCGGCGAACAACGTGGTGG
This sequence comes from Micromonospora sp. RP3T, assembly GCF_003027925.1. Classification (GTDB taxonomy): domain Bacteria; phylum Actinomycetota; class Actinomycetes; order Mycobacteriales; family Micromonosporaceae; genus Micromonospora. The sequence goes on along the minus strand of NZ_PYPS01000028.1, from coordinate 98,101 downwards.
TCACCCGGGACGTCGCCAAGGACCCGGCCTCGACCGAGCTGATCAGCCGGTACAAGACCGCGCTCGGCCCGGTGGCCGACCGGGTGGTCGGTGAGACCACCACCGCGATCACCAAGACCCAGGAGAACCTGTACCAGACCGGGGTCGACGCCAACGGCAAGCCGACGTACCAGACCGGTGAGTCGCCGCTGGGCAACGTGATCGCCGACGCCCAGCTCGCCGCCACCGACACCGAGCAGAACGCGGTCGCCGCGTTCATGAACCCTGGCGGCGTCCGCGCCGACCTCGACGCCGGCCCGGTCACCTACGCCGAGGCGTTCACCGTCCAGCCGTTCGCCAACAACCTGGTGACGCTGGACCTGACCGGCGCGCAGCTCTACTGCATGCTGGAGCAGCAGTTCACCGTGGCGCGGGTGCTCTACGCGTCCTCGTCCGTGCACTACGTGGTGGACGTCAACGGCACCACCGCGCCGGCCGGCACGCCGTGTGCCGGCAGCCGGGTGGTCCGGGGCAGCCTCACCATCAACGGCACCCCGGTGACCGACACCGCGACCTACCGGGTCACGGTGAACAACTTCCTCGCCGGTGGCGGCGACGGCTTCAGCGTCCTGACCGGCGGCACCAACGCGGTGACCGGCCAGATCGACCTGGACGCCTTCACCGCGTACCTGACCGAGAAGTCGCCGGTGTCCGCGCCGGCGCTGGACCGGATCCAGACCACCGCGGAGGTCCCCGCCGCCTGACGGTGACCGACACCGAGAACGGGCCCCGGAGCGACGCTCCGGGGCCCGTCCCCGTCCTCGCCCGCGCCTCCCCGCTCGGCGATCAAGGAGTTCGCGTCCGGCGGAGCACGGAAGGGTGGCACGAACTCCTTGATCGACGGTCGGGGGCGGTCAGGCCGTGGAGGCGGGGTGGGGGTCCGGGGTGCGGGTGAGGGCCGGGCGGCCGTCCTGAGCCGCGCTGAGCAGAGGGCGCAGGGACAGGGCGAGCAGCGAGGCGGCCAGGCAGCCACCCACCACGACCGCCACCCAGACCCGTCCGTCCGCCGCGCCGATCAGCGGCCCGGCGGTGACCGGACCGACGACACCACTGATCCCGAAGATCATCGAACTCATCGCGTTGTAACGGCCGCGCAGCTCGTCGGTGGCCAACGCGTTGGTCAGGGCGGGCATGACCGGCGACAGCATCGTCTCGCCGAACCCGAAGATCGCCGAGCAGGCCACCACGCCGAGCGCCGCGAGCAGCGCGTTGCCGCCACCGACCACACCGGCCGCACCGAGCACCAGCCAGGCGCCCGCGAAGACCGCGCCGACCAACGCCAGCGCGCCGGTGCGGCTGCGTCCCTCCAGCCGCCGGAGCACCAGCAGTTGGGAGAGCACGATCATCACGGTGTTCGCGGCGAGCGCCCAGGCCACCACCCGCGGCGTCACCTCCACCACCCGCACCGAGTACGCCGCGAAGCCCACCTCGATCTGCGCGTACCCGCAGGTGGTGAGCACCAGCCCGAAGACGACGAGCCGGCGGAACGGCCGGTCCCGCAGCACCGTCAGATAGCCGCCGGCCGCCGGCGCGGCATCGCCCCCGTCCGCGACCGTGGCCGGCCGGCGCCCCACGTGCGGCAGCGTGAGCAGGATCAGGGCCGGGGTCAGGTAACTCGCCGCGTCGAGCAGGTAGATCGCCTGGAACGTGACCGGACGGGCCACGTCGACCACCGCCCCGGAGATCAGGCCGCCGACGCCGATGCCGAGGTTGAGCAGGGCGAAGTTCAACCCGAAGACCCGCTGCCGCTCACCGTCGCCGGTGAGCGACGCGAGGATGGTGTTCTGCCCGGCCCAGATCGCCGAGCTGCCCACGGCGACCAGGGTCATCACCCCGAACGCCGAGGCGGTGGAGTCGACCAGGGCCAGCGAGCCGGTGCCGACGGCCTCGACGACCAGGCACGGCAGCACCACCCGCCGAGCGCCGAACCGGTCGATCAGCGTGCCGCCCAGCGGCGACAGCGCCAGTGTCACCGCGCCGAACCAGCCGATCACCAGACCGGCGCGGGCGTCGGTGAGGCCGCGTACGTCGGTGAGGTAGATGAACAGGAACGGCAGGGTGAGGCCGCGGCCGACGGCGGAGAGCAGGGTGCCCAGGAGGATCCGCCGGGCTTCGGGACGAGCGGGCAGGGAGCGGCGCAGCATGGCTGGGATTCTGGGCGGCGGGTACGACGGCCGCGACCCGTTTACCCTCGCCCCGGACGGGCGCGGAGCCGGAAGGTGAGCAAGCCCACCCGGTCTGCCATGCTGGCCCGGTGACCATGACCTGGCGTCATCTGCCCGCCCCGGCCCGCGAGATCGCCGTGGCCGCCACGGACGCGGTCGACGCGGCTCGGGAGCGGGACGCCGAGGCGTACCGGCCGGCGGTGGAGCGGCTCGCCGCCGCCGACCGGGCCGGGCTGGTGCTCGGCGGCGCGGTGCGGCTGCTGCTGGAGGAGGGGCATCCGGACGGGCTGGACGGCGACGACGTACGCCAGGTGCTGGAGCGCTGCGCCCGGTCGGCTGCGACGTGGTGGCCCGACGTCGACCCGCACGTGCTGCTGGTGCTGCTGGCCGGCGCGCTCGGCGTCTACGACCCGGGCGACGACGAGAACCCGCCCGACCCGGCGGCGGTCGCCCGGCACGCCCCGCTGCTCGTGGCCGACCTGCTGGCGGTCACCGGACGCCCGTTCGCCGACTACCTGAGCGCGGCGTTCGCCGAGGTGGCCCGCACCGAGCTGCACGACTGACGGGGCGGGGCGGACGGTCCCCGTCCACCCCGCCCCGCTCCCACCGATCAGGCGGTGCCGGCGACCTCGAACGAGTACCAGTTGGCGTACTCGCTGAACGTGCCGTCGGCCTTGACCGCGAAGACCGTCAGGGTGATCCACCCGCTGGTCTGCGGCGTCCACGTCACGGTCGCCCGACCGTCACCGTCGGCGGTCACGTCGGTGAACTCGCCGTCGTCGCCGAACGCGTACCGGTAGGTCGCCACGTCGGTCCACCCGGGCGGCGGCGAGAAGGTGAAGGTGCCGGGCACCCCGACCCCGCCCACCGGGCTGCCGTCGGCCGGTCGCTGGTAGACGTCCGACCGGACACCCGGCCACGGGTTGAACGTGGCGTACCAGTTGGTCTCCTCGGAGACGAACCCGTTGGCGCTGCGGCTGCGGATCGTCACCCGGTGACCGTTGGGGTTGCTCGCCCGGAAGCTGAACCAGGCGACGCCGTCCTCCTCGGGCCGCCGGGTGTCCGTCGGCTCGTTGTCGAGGGTGATCTCGTACTCCTCGACGCCGGTGAGCCCCGGCGCCGGGGTGATCTTCAGCAGCACGTCCTGGTTCCACTCCGGCGGACCGCCCTGCACCTCCACCTGCGGCGCGGACCAGGGCACGTTCACCTCGTAGACCACCTGCCCGGAGGCGTTGCCGGCCAGGTCGACCGAGCGTACGGTGAGCCGCTGCGGACCGGCGTTCGGCGGGCTCATCGTCACCGTCGCCGTGCCCCCCGGCGCGTCGGCACGGATGGTGCCGGGATGACTCAGCGGGTCGGTGCAGACCAACTGGCCGACGTCACCGCCGGACTCGCAGCCGCCCACGCCGAGCTGGGACCACGAGTACTGGAAGCCCGCCACGTCCTTCTTGCCGTTGCCGGAGAACGTGAAGACACCCGGCTCGCCGGCCGGCACCCACTGACCGGTCTCCGACGAGGGGTAGTTCGACGAGGTCACCGTCGGCGCTGCCGGTGCGGTGGCGTCGTAGCTGAAGTAGCACTTCTTCGACCAGGCGGACGTGTCCGCGCCGTCACCGACGCGGGCCTGCCAGACGTACGAGGTGCCGTCGGCCAGCGCGTCGGCGGGCAGTTGGACCGTGTTCGCCCGGCCCGAGCTGCCGTGCTCGCCACTCAGCTCCCGCCGCTGCTCCGGGTGACCGACCGGCCAGAACGCCACATCGGTACGCAGGCTGCGCTGGTCCCACTCGTCGGCGTCGGAGCCGACCGCCTGGAGCACGTGGGCGAAGGAGCCGATCTTCGGGTACGGCCGCAACTGGGTGCAGGCGAAGCCGCCGTTGTAGAGGCGCGTGTTGTCGACCGTGGGCAGCGAGTTGTACTGCACGCTGAGCTGGACCTGCTTGTACCAGTTCAGCTCACGCGCGTACGTCGGGTCCGACTCGTACTGCTCCGGCACCCGGAGCAGGAAGGTGATCCGCCGCTGCTTCTGCGCCACCGCCTCCTGGACGGCGGCGCCCACGTCGAAGGAGATGGTGGCCCGGGGGCAGTACTCCGGCGTCACGATCTCGTCGAGCTTGCCGATCGGCTCCGGCTGCCGGTTCCAGGTGGGGGTGGAGCCCACCTGCTTCGTACGCCAGATCTCGATCGCCCGCTTCGTGCAGTCGGCGGCGGTCTGCTCCTGGATGAAGACCTTTCCGCCGTAGATCTTCCGACCGCCCTCGAACTGGGACAGGTCGAAGGTCGCGTAGATCCGCGAGGTGTGCGACTTCCCGGCGTCGTCGACCCGGGTGCCGAGCGGCATGTTGACGCCCTCGGCCCAGTTGTACGCCTTGGCGGGGGTGGCCGAGTCGACCCAGCCGCCCTGCACCTGGGGTGGGGTGGTGTAGTGCGGCGCCGCCACAGCGGCGCCGTCGGTGGTGACGACCGTCAGCCCGGTGACCCCCAAGGTCAACCCGAGCAGGCCGATGAGGCCACGACGTGGCCTGACACTGAACACAGTGGATGTCCTCCCGTTACCGTCCGGGCACCCGCCCGGACAGTTACGAGCATCAAACCGTTTCCCGTTCGGGGCGGGCAATGGCCTTTCGGCCGATCACCGGCCGCGCGGGAGGCGGACTTCCGCCCCGGTCACGGGCTCGCGGCCAGGAAGACGAACGCGGCGAGCAGCACCAGGTGCACCCCGCCCTGGAGCACGGTGGCCCGCCCCGGCACCACGGTGAGCACGGCGGTCACCGCGGTCAGCGCCAGCAGCGTCATCTGGGTGCCGCCCAGCCCCAGCAGCAGCGGGCCGTCCAGCCAGATCGAGGCGATCGCGATGGCCGGGATGGTCAGGCCGATACTGGCCATCGCCGAGCCGAGCGCCAGGTTCAGACTGATCTGTACGCGGTCCCGGCGGGCGGCCCGGGCGGCGGCCAGCGTCTCCGGCGCCAGCACCAGCAGCGCGATGACCACGCCGACGAACGCCTGCGGCAGGTTGGCCGCCTGCACGGCCGACTCGATCGCCGGGGAGATGGTCTTCGCGTCGCCGACCACCGCGACCAGCGCCACCACCAGCAGCGCCAGGCTGGCCAGCGCGGTACGCGTGGACGGCGGCTCGGCGTGCCCGTCGCCGTCGGTGTCCTCCGCCAGGATGCTGCCCTCCTGGGTGACCGGGAGGAAGTAGTCGCGGTGCCGGCCGGTCTGCACCATCACGAACAGCAGGTAGAGCGCGAGCGAGGCGACCGCCGCGAAGGCGAGTTGACCGGGGGAGAACTCCGGGCCGGGCCGGCTGGTGGTGAACGTGGGCACCACCATGCTGAGCGTGGCGAGCGTCGCCACGGTGGCCAGCGCCCCGCCGGTGCCTTCCGGGTTGAACACCGCCACCTGCCGGCGTAGCGCGCCGAGCAGCAACGACAGGCCGAGGATGCCGTTACAGGTGATCATCACGGCGGCGAAGACGGTGTCCCGGGCCAGCGCCTGCGTCTTGTCCCCACCGCTGATCATCAGCGTGACGATCAGGCCGACCTCGATCACGGTGACCGCGACCGCCAGCACCAGCGAGCCGTACGGCTCGCCCACCTTGTGCGCCACGACCTCGGCGTGGTGGACGGCGGCCAGCACGGCGACGGCGAGCAGGGCCGCCACCACGAAGATCAGCGCGCCAGGTAGCTCCCGCCCCCAGGTGAAGACGAGCAGGAGCACGGCGAGCACGGGTACGACGGTGGTCCAATCGGTCAGGCGGGATCGGATCATCGCTGGCATGCGTCTACCTTGCCAGGTGAACCGGCCGGCCGCCCGCAGCGAGCGTGCAGGCCTGTCGGCGTTGGTGCTACCGCATCGGACATGAGTCGGCGGGACGCACATCGCAGAATCCTTGCCGGTCTCGCGAAGACGTGTCAGGCTAGCGACGAAGAGTTTCGTCGGACAAAATGCAGGGGTGGCAAGGTACAACGGGTACTCGTGGGCGCAGGCCGCAACCAAACACGGCATTTCTCGATCTCGGTCGCAGTACGTGATCGAGCATTGCGGTCAGCCGTACGTGCTGGCGCCGGAACCTCCCGAGCGACCCGAACGGCTGCTGTTCCTGGGTGACGACAAGGGCGGCGTTCCCCTTGAGGTCCTCGGCATCGAGTTGCTGGACGGGACTCTGCGAGTGATCCACTCGATGGAGATGCGACCCAAGTACAACCGGCCATACAGGGAGGCGAAGCCATGGCGGGTGTGACGACACGAGCAACGGAGGGCGAAGTCACCACGCCCACTCCTGACAGGACCAAGGCGCAGGGTCGAGCCGTCAAGCGCAAGCGTGCGGCGGAGACTGAAAGGGTCATACCTACTCAGAGGGGCGAGGCGATGACACCCCGGACCGGCGGGCGGCAGACCAAGGGCGGAGTACGGCTGACTCCGCAGATGGAGGCTGCCCTGACAGCCGAAGCAGAAGCGGGTTTCGACCTTGACAAGCTCACTCCACGGCGAGTCGGTCGACCATCCCTGTCCGCCCAGGGCGGGGCCTCTCACAGACTCAGCGTGCGGGTTGACGACCAGACCTTCCAAATGATTCAGAAGGTGGCGGAGCTGACAAACCGTCGACCGAGTGAGCTGGTTCGAGAAGTGCTGCAAGCGGCATATCCCAGCAAATAAGGACCAACAACGCTCCGGCAGCTCCTACTCCTTGACCCTCAGGCAACCGACACGCTTCTCCCAACCTGGCAGTCTCCGCTCCTCCAGCGGCGGCAGGTGTCCACCGTCATCCGTGGTGGTCCGCCGCCGCGCGTGCCGATCGTCACCCAATTAGTCACCCGACCCAGGCCAGGGCCTCGCTCCCTTACACCGACTCCGTTACGGTCGCATTGTGGATCCTCGATCTAAACGAGCGGATGCCAGACGGGTACTCGGCACGCTGTTGCTGGTCGCTGGCTTCCTGGCCTCGCTGCTCACCATGTCTTCGGGCTATGACGGCGTGAAGCCGTATCTCGTTGCGTTTTTCCTCATCCTGACTGGCATCGGGCTGCGCATAGAGGCGGCCATCACTGACCGGAAGTTGTAGCCCTCGACTTGGCCGGCCGGCCGGGCGTCGTGGTCGACAGGCTGCCCGACCAATCGCACGAGTGCGCCGTCAGCCTGAAGAACCTCATCGAGGTGGCGGGCCGTCCCGGACGTCGGAGCCTTCGCGCATCGGACGGTACACCTCAGCGCCACGCTACGTAACGCCACGTTGCTCTGGCCGTGGGGAGTTCTGCTGGCTATCACCGCCGCTGATCCTGCGGGCATGACGCGCCTGGGTCTGGCGCTGATGCCGTAGCGTCGCAGACATGGCGAAGGTGGTGGTATCGCTCGCGGTGCTCGTGGTGTTGGGGCTAGTGGTCGCTGTCCTCGTGAGCTGGCGAGACCGGAATCGGCTCTCGTCGGAGGAGGACGTGACTGCGGTCGACCAAGCCGGCGTCGACCAGCACCGACACGAAGCGGAGCGCCACTTCGCGTCAGGTATGGCTGCGCGGCATCACAATCCCCCCAGTACGTGAGTAAGGCTTCAGGCACTCGACTCACGACCGGGATCGTGGGGCCGTTCGACGTCTGCCCCGGGAAACGCCAGAGGGCACATCCAGAAACTGGACGTGCCCTCTTACCTCTGGTCGGGGTGGCCGGATTCGAACCGACGACCTCTTCGTCCCGAACGAAGCGCGCTACCAAGCTGCGCCACACCCCGAGGCGTGCCGACAAATAGTAGCCCACCCGTCTCCGGGGTCCAACTCGGTACCCCCACCCCACGCGGCACCTGGATCTTGGCACGGATTCAGCCCCGCCGAGGGCCGATCCGTACCAAGATCGCCAGAGGCGAGCGTCAGCGGGGGATCAGGGTCAGGATGCTCGCCTCGGGTGGGCAGGCGAAGCGCACCGGGGCGGTCGGGTGGGTGCCCAGGCCGGCGGAGACGTGCAGCCAGGAGTCCGAGCCGGGCCAGCGGTGCAGCCCGCGCGCCATCGACCGGGGCAGCCCGCAGTTGGTCACCAGCGCGCCGTACCCGGGTACGCAGACCTGCCCGCCGTGGGTGTGCCCGGCCAGCAGCAGCCCGAAGCCGTCGGCGGCCATCCGGTCCAGCACGGCCGGCTCCGGCGAGTGGGCCAGCGCGATCGACAACGCGACCTCGGCACCGACCGGCCCGGCCACCGCGTCGTAGTCGTCCCGCTCGATGTGCGGATCGTCCACGCCGACGACCTCGATCGCCCGCCCGCCGGCCTTGAGTGTGGTGCGGGCGTTGTTCAGGTCCGCCCAGCCGGCGCCGGTGAGGATGCCGCGCAGTTCCTCGTACGGCAGCGACACGCCGTCGGTGTACTCCCGGTCGGGCAGGAAGTAGGAGAACGGGTTCTTCAGCACCGGCCCGGTGTAGTCGTTGGAGCCGAACACGAACGCGCCGGGCAGGTCGAGCAGCGGCTGGAGCGCGCGCAGCACCCCGGGCACCGCCTCCGGGTCGGCCATGTTGTCGCCGGTGACCACCACCAGGTCCGGGTCGAGCGCGGCCAGCGAGGCCACCCAGTCCTGCTTGCGCCGCTGGTTGGGCATCATGTGCAGGTCCGACAGGTGGAGCACGCGCAGCGGTTCGGCGTCGGTCGGGAGCACCGGCACGTCGTACCGGCGGAGGGTGAACAGGTTGCGCTCGACGAGCGACGCGTAGGCCAGCGTGGCCGCGCCGGCGGCGGCGGTTCCGGCCGCGAGCCGGAATAGTGTGCGCTTTCGCATGCTGTTCAGGGTAGTTTCACCGACCATGAGCACGCTGAAGGACCGTCTCACCACCGATATGCGCGCCGCGTTGAAGGCGCGCGACGAGCTGACCACCTCCACGCTGCGGATGGCCCTCGCGGCCGTCGGCAACGCCGAGGTCGCCGGCCGCGAGAAGCGCGAGCTCAGCGACGACGAGGTGCTCGCGGTGCTGACCAAGGAGGCGAAGAAGCGGCGCGAGGCGGCCACCGCGTTCGCCGATGCCGGGCGCGCGGAGCAGGCCGGCAAGGAGACCGCCGAGGGCGAGGTGCTGGAGCGCTACCTGCCGAAGCAGCTCCCCGACGACGAGCTGGCCGAGCTGGTCGCGGGGGCGCTCGCCGCGGGCGGCTTCACCGGCAAGGCGCAGATGGGCCCGGCCATGAAGGCGGCCCAGGCGGCGGTGGCCGGCCGGGCCGAGGGGGGCCGGGTCGCCGCCGAGGTACGCCGCCAGCTCGGCCTGTAGACGCGCCGACCGCAACGGAACGGGCGGGCCCCCGCTGGGGTGCCCGCCCGTCGTCGTCGTTCGCCGGTCAGCCGCGGCCAGGGCGTCCCGGCCGGCCGTTGCCGTTGCCCGGCGGGTTCGCCGGCCCGCCCGGCCCGGTGGAATCGCCCGGCTTCGGCGCGCCCTGGCCGGAGCTGACCTCGATCAGCACCACGCCGCCCTTGATGGTGCGCCCGTCCGGGCTGGTGCCGGCCGCGGTGCCGGCCGGGCACTCCGACGGCACCTTGTTGCTGGACACCACCGGCTCGAAGCCGGCGCCCTTGATCCGCGACTTGGCGGTGTCGACGGACTCACACTTCACGCCGGGGATCGAGCGCTGGTCACCCATCACGATCTTGCCGTCCGGCGGGGTGAAGTTCTTCCGTTCCTTGCCCTTCATGGCGTCCCGCAGCGTCTCGTAGACCGCCGGGTTGATGCCGTTGGGCACGTCGTGGCCCATCTGCTGGTTGGTCTGCGCCCAGTCCGGGTCGGCCATGATGCCGGCCACCGCGTACTGCTTGGTCATCGCGACCAGGGCGGACGTCTTCTCCGAGTCGGTGGTGCCGGACTTGCCGGCCACCGGCGCCTTGACGATGCCGCGGACGTTGCCGGCGGTGGCGGTGCCGCACTTCGACGTGGCGGAGCGGTCACCGACCGGGCAACGGGCGGCGTCCACGGCGGCGCGGGCCACCTCGGTGCTGACCCGCTGCTCGCAGCGCGGGTTGGCGATGTCGAGCTTGTCGCCGTCCGGGCCGCGGATCTCCTGCACCGGGATCGGCTCGCAGTATTTCCCGTCGGCGGCCAGCGTGGCGTACGCGTTGGCCAGCTCCAGCGGGGTGGTCTGCGAGACGCCGAGGCTGAACGCGCCCCACTGGTGCGGGTTGGCCGCGAGCTTGGCGTCCTCCGACGAGCGGAAACTGATGCCGAGCTTCTGCGCCGCCTTGACCACGTTCTCCGCGCCGACCCGCTGCTGGAGGTCGATGAAGAACGTGTTCACCGAGAAGCCGAAGCCGCTCCACATGTTGTGCATGCCGGCCATCGACTCGCTGGCGTTCTGCGGGCAGTACTTGTTGGTGCCCGGGCAGGCGGCCGGGGAGTTGAACTCGACCGGGTAGTCGGACTTGAAGACCTTCTGCGCGTTGATGCTGTAGCTGAGCGGGTAGCCCTTCTCCAGCGCGGCCACCAGTGTGAAGATCTTGAAGGTCGAGCCGGCCTGGTAGCCGGAGATGCCGGGGCCGCCGGTGACCAGCGGGTTCACCGTGTTCGGGTAGTTGCCCCGGATCTTCTTCTTCGCCTTGCGCGGGTCGCTGGAGAGCTTGTTCTGCGGGTTCTTCGGGTCGTCGATTTTGAACTTCCGGTTCACCGCCACCGCCCGGACCCGGCCGGTGCCCGGCTCGATCGCGGCCACCATCCGGGCCGCCTTGCTGCTCTCGCTCAGGTGGTTACGGACCGCCTTGTCGGCGGCCTTCTGCGCCTGCACGTCCATGCTGGTGACGATGGTGTAGCCGCCGCTCTTGAGCCGCCGCTCCCGGTCGTACGAGGTGCCGCCGAACGTCTCCTGCTGGAGCCACCAGCGGTAGAAGTAGTCGCAGAAGAAGCCCCAGGAGTTGGTGTTGGTCTGCACGCAGCCGTTCGGCGTGCGCTTGTCCCGCACCTGGAGCTTGATCTTCTTGGCGGCGTCCGCCTCGGGCTGGGTGATCGCGCCGGTCTGCACCATGTTCTGGATGACGTAGTCGCGCCGACCGACCGCCTCCGGGTAGCCGGCCTTGGTGGTTGGGTCGAACGCGGTCGGCGCCTTCACCATGCCGGCGAGCATCGCCGACTCCTGGATGTCGAGCTTGCTCGGCGGCTTGCCGAAGTAGACCTGGCTGGCGGCGTAGACGCCGTACGCGCCGTTGCCGAACGCGGCGATGTTCAGGTAGCGCTCCAGGATCTCGTCCTTGGAGAGCTCCTTGTCGACCTGGAGCGCCAGGCTCATCTCGCGCAGCTTGCGGGTGCTGGTGTCCTCGGTGGCGGCGACCACGTCGGCCGGGTGGGTGGCCGAGTAGGAGATGGCCAGCCGGACGTACTGCATGGTGAGCGTGGACGCGCCCTGCCGGGACGAGCCGGTGGACTGGTTGTTGACGAACGCCCGGGCGACGCCGTTGAGGTCCACGCCGTTGTGCTTGTAGAAGTCGTGGTCCTCGGCCGCGATGATGGCCTTCACCATGTACGGCGAGATGTCCTTGAGCTTGACGTCCTTGCGGTTCTCGTCGTACATGGTGGCGAGCGGCGTCTTGCCGTCGGAGGCGAGCAGATAGGTGATCTGCGGGGCCCGGGCCACCGTCAACTCCTTGGGCAGCGCGCCGAACGTCTCCGAGCCGGCCTTCGCGGCCAGCCCGGTCATCGCCACCGCGGGGAAGGCCGCCGCGGCGACCACCACGCCGGCCAGCAGGCCGCAGATCAGCAGCGATGCGGCGTTGGTGAAGACATTGTGGTCACGTTTCCGCATCCAGGTCACCTCGACAGGGTACGCGAGCAGGGATCGGCCGCCGCACGGGGAACTTTCCCCATTTCCATCCCGCGCCGGCCTCGTTGTGCTAAACGCACGAACCCTGGCACAGGGTTGCGTGAGATCCGCAGAAGTCTCCGCCGATCGGGGGATCGGCGCGGCGTTTTTCCGTACCGGAGCCGGGTAGACGGCCGGCGAAGGCCCGGCTCGCCGGGAGTGTCCAGAAATTAGGGATTTCGCCGACAACGTTGCGTAATCGGGTGACTACACAGCATGATGGTGACGGCGATCGCAGCCACACGTCGTCCGTGCCGCCCTGGGGAGGCCGGCCGGACGACCGGGGGAAGTTCGCGGCTGCTCGCGCGACGTCGGTATGTACTGCAAGGGGGGACGTGTACAGATGGGCATGATCACTGACTGGCCGTCACTGGCGGCGTGTCAGAACGGGGACCCGGACGCGTTGTTCGTACAGGGCGCCGAACAGAACGTGGCGAAGAGGATCTGCCGGAGCTGCCCAGTTCGGTACGAGTGCCTGGCCGACGCGCTCGACAACCGGATCGAGTTCGGCGTGTGGGGCGGCATGACCGAACGCGAGCGCCGCGCGCTGCTCCGCCGTCACCCGCAGGTGACGAGTTGGCGCAAGATGTTCGAGGCGGCCATGAGGAAGAACGCCAAGGAGAAGGCCGGCAAGGACAAGATCCTGGTCACCACCGCCACCTCCTGACGGGGCCCGGCCGGCGGGTTCACCGCCGGCTGATCGCCTCGCCGATCGTCCGCAGCCCGTCGACGTCGTGCACGTCGGCGGGCTGCGCCGGCACCGACACCGCCGGCACCGCCGGGAACGCCTCGGTGAACCGGGCCGCCACCCGCTGCTCCCGGACCGACTGCTGGGCCAGCGCGGCATGCGCCCGCAACACTTCGACGGTGCCCTCGTGCCCGCCGACGTCGGCCAGCCGCTCCGCCGCGGCCAGGCTCCGCTCCGCGGACAGCCCCGGCGCGGCGGGCTGGTGCACCCGGTTGAGCACCAGCCCCGCCAGCGGCATCCGCTCGTCCCGCAACCGGCCCGCGAAGTAGGCGGCCTCCCGGACCGCGTCCGACTCCGGCGCCGCGACCAGCAGGAACGCGGTCTCGTCGGCCTGGAGGATGCGGTACGTCTGCTCGGCCCGCTGCCGGAACCCGCCGAACATCGAGTCGAGCGCGGCGACGAAACCGGACAGATCGGTGAGCAGTTGTGCGCCGAGCACCTTCTGCACCACCTTGGAGAACATCCCGAAGCTCGCCGTCACCAGGCTGAACATGCTCCGCCCACCGCTGCGCGCCGGGGCCAGCAGCAGCCGCAGCATCCGGCCGTCGAGGAACCGGGACAACCGGGCCGGCGCGTCGAGGAAGTCGAGCGCGGAGCGCGACGGCGGCGTGTCCACCACGATCAGGTCCCAGTCGCCGCGGGCGTGGAGCTGGCCCAGCTTCTCCATCGCCATGTATTCCTGCGTGCCGGCGAAGGTGGAACTCATCGCCTGGTAGAAGGGGTTGGCGAAGATCTCCGCCGCCTTCGCCGGGTCGGTGTGCTGGAGCACCACGTCGTCGAACGTGCGCTTCATGTCGAGCATCATGGCGTGCAGCTCGCCGCCGCTGGTCTCGACGTCGAGGCCCTTGACCTGCCGGGGGGTGTTGTCCAGCTCGGTCAGGCCGAGCGACTGGGCCAGCCGGCGGGCCGGGTCGATGGTGAGCACCACCGTCCGCCGGCCGTGCCGCTCGGCCGCCCGCAGCGCCAGGGCCGCGGCGGTGGTCGTCTTGCCCACGCCGCCCGCCCCGCAGCAGACCACGATCCGCACGCCGGGGTCGGCGAGGATCTGGTCGACGTCCAGCGGAGGCGCCGCGTCTTCGGAAGGCACCAATCGAGCGTATCGGTCCCGAGGGGCTCTCTGCTCCGCAGCCGGCCCCAGGTGTGAGTCAATCCGCCCGGACGAGCGTCCCGGCCAGCGTCTCCAGCCCGACCCGGTCGACCCCGTCGGGCAGCAGCGGCAGCTCGATCAGGGGCAGCCCCAACTCCACCAGGTCACCGCGGAGCGAATCCTCCAGCTCGCGGCGTACCCGCTGGTCGCGGGCCTCCTCGGCGAGGCCGGCCACGGTCCGGGCGTCGGTCGGCAGGCCAGCGGCGGCCAACCCCCGCTTCAGCTCGGCCGCGGTCACCGCGCGACCGGCCGGCACCGGCGGACGGACGCCGTTGACGATCACCTGGCCCACCGGGAAGCCGAACTGGGTCAGGTCGGCCACCGCGTCGAGCGTCTCCTGGACCGGCATCTCCTCCAGCAGCGTGACCACGTGCACCGCGGTCATCGGGGAACGGAGCAGCGCGGAGACACCCTCGCTCTGGGTCTTGATCGGGCCCACCTTGGCCAGCCGGGCGGTTTCCGCGGTGACGTTGAGGAAGCGGCCGATCCGCCCGGTCGGCGGCGCGTCGAGCACCACCGCGTCGTACGCCCGGCGGGACCCGCTGGTGCGGGTGGTGGCCTCCTTCACCTTGCCGGTGAGCAGCACGTCACGCAGCCCGGGGGCGATCGTGGTGGCGAAGTCGATCGCTCCGAGCTTGCGCAGCGCCCGGCCGGCGGCGCCGAGCTTGTAGAACATGTCCAGGTATTCGAGGAGCGCCTCCTCGGCGTCGACCGCCAGCGCCCGCACCTCACCGCCGCCGGGCGCGTCGGTGAGGTGCCGCTCCTCGTACGGCAGCGGGTCGGTGCCGAAGAGCTGGGCGATGCCCTGCCGCCCCTCGACCTCGACCAGCAGCGTGCGCCGGCCCCCGGCGGCCAGCCCGAGGGCCAGCGCGGCGGCCACGCTGGTCTTCCCGGTGCCACCCTTGCCGGTCACCACGTGCAGGCGGCCCGGCCATCTGCCGGCGGACTCGGCCGGCTGCTCACTCGCTGCCATCCGTCGAGCCTAACCAGCCGCCGGGATCAGCCGACCTCGCAGACCCACCAACCCGTCTTCCGCACCACGGTGAAGCGCAGGTCCTGATCGGCGACCTTCTCGTCGGCGGTGGTCATGGTGACCTTGGTGGAGACCGTGGCCCGGTCCCCGGTCTGGTTGTCGACCGTCGGGTTGGTCCAGCGGAACCGGGGGTTCTGGTACTGCCCGGCGTACTTCTGCACCTCGGCGACCTTGGCGGCGATCTTCTCGTCGTCGCGGGCCGCGGAGCAGACGAACGTGGCCGCCTTGTCGGCGTCCCGCTCCTGGTAGACGGCCTTGAGGAAGCCGTCCACCGCCACCTGCGGCTCCGGCGCGCCCTGGCCGTCCGCGCCGTCGCGGAGAGCGAGGAACGCGGCGGTGCCACCGCCGCCGCACAGCAGGACCGCCGCGGCCAGCACGAGCGAGACGATCAGCAGGGTCGGGCGTTTGCGCGGCGGCGCGAGCGGCGGGTACGGCGGGTGGCCGAGCCCCGGCGGCGGGCCGGCGCCGGGCGGCGGTTGACCGGGCCCGGTCGGCGGGAGGGCCCCGCCGGATGCGGGCTGCGGAATCGGGTCGCCGGGCGTGCCGGTGGTGCCACCGGCGGGCGGTTGGGTCATCGGTCTCCCCCGGGTTGCGGCGCGCCCGTCGCCGCCCCAGGCGACGGGCACGGGGTCGAGGTGGTGGGTGCGCGACCGCGCGCGCCCAGTCCGGAAGGGTAGCGGTCGGCGGGCCGCTTGCCAGCCCCGCGTCATGGCGTCCCGGACGCGAGAGCGCCGTCGCGTTCCGGACCAGCCTTGTGTCGCATATGTGACTCGACGTGATCATTCATGCGCGTCCCGTTGTCGGGGCGGCCGGCCACGTCCTACGTTCGTCGCGACACGGCGGCCGGACCGGGGGATTCCGAGCCGCGCAGTGGTGCCCATGAACAGGTATGACGTCCGGAGGCAGCGGATGCGCGACGCGGAGAACGTTCCCCGAGCCCAGTTTCCCCCCGGTGACCGGGCCGCCCGGCCCGGGGACGCCGACGGCCCCGGCGCGGGCACACCGTTCAACGAGCGCTCGTACCGGCCCCCGGTCGAGGTGGTCCGCACGCTGCTCCGGCCGGCCGGCCGCCGGCGGGACGAGGATGAGCCGGGCTACGTCATCCACCTGCCGGTGCGGGTGCCCGACCTGGCTGCCGCGACCGCGCTCGCCGGCATCGTGGCCACCTCGCTCGGCTTCCTGGCCGAGCTGGACGCCGGCGAGACCACCGTCTCCACCGCCGACGACCAGAACAACCGGCACCGCGTCTTCTGTGACCTGCTGCTGCCCGACCGCAGTCGCTGCCCGCAGCGCTACGAGCACGAGGGCCCCTGCGGCGAGTCGCCCGCGCCGGAGCAGCGTCCCGCGTCTGGCTGAGGCGGTCGGACCGTAGGCTGTGCCTGACCGAAGTCCAAGTCAGGCAAGGGAGCCTTCCTCCGATGCAGAAGTGGGAATACGCCACGGTCCCGCTGCTGGTCCACGCGACCAAGCAGATCCTCGACAACTGGGGTGAGGACGGCTGGGAGCTGGTCTCCGTGGTGCCCGGACCGAACCCGGAGCAGCTCGTCGCGTACCTGAAGCGTCCGAAGGGCTGACCAATGAGCAACGGACCGCACGCGAAACTCGCCGAACTCGGTCTGGCGCTGCCCGAGGTGGTGCCGCCGGTGGCCAGCTACGTGCCGGCCGTCCAGTCTGGGCAGCACGTCTACGTCTCCGGTCAGCTCCCGATGGCCGACGGCAAGCTGCTCGCCACCGGCAAGGTCGGCAACGGTGTCTCCGCCGAGCAAGCGAAGGACCTGGCGGAGCGGTGCGCGTTGAACGCGCTCGCCGCGATCGACGCGCTGGTCGGGTTGGAGAACGTCGTCAAGATCGTGAAGCTCTCCGGCTTCGTGGCCAGCGCGCCCGGCTTCACCGGCCAGCCCGGCGTCATCAACGGCGCCTCCGACCTGTTCGGCGCCGTCTTCGGCGAGGCCGGCCGGCACGCCCGCAGCGCGGTCGGCGTGGCGGAACTCCCCCTCGACGCCCCGGTCGAGGTCGAGGTCATCGTCGAGGTCGCGTAACGCCCCGTCCCCCGCGATCTTGCAGTTTCCGCCCCGGCGGAAGCCTCGAACGAGGACAAACTCCGGGCCGGAAGTGCAAGATCGCGGAGGAGGGCGGTCGGGGTCGTACGATCGCTGCCATGGGTGGGCGTGTGACGGGGGCCGCAGGGGCTCTCGCGGAAGAGTTGCCGGGATGGGTTTCGCTGCTGCGGGCGCCCAACCCGGGGCCGATGACGCTCGACGGGACGAACACCTGGGTGCTGCGGGCCGGGCCGGACGCGCCGGCAGTGGTGGTCGACCCGGGCCCGGCCGACGAGGGGCACCTGGCCGCGATCGCGGCGCACGGGCCGGTCGGCTGGGTGCTGATCACGCACGGGCACCCGGACCACACCGAGGGCGCGCCCCGACTGCGTGAGCTGCTCGGCGGCGTGCCGGTGCTGGCCGCCGACCCGGCGCACACCGCCGGGGGTGCGCCGCTGACCACCGCGACCACGCCCGACGCCGGCCTCGGCCTCCGACTGCTGCCCACCCCCGGGCACACCGCCGACTCGGTCTGCCTGCTGGTCGAGCACGCCGGTGAGCGGGTGGTGCTGACCGGCGACACCATCCTCGGCCGGGGCACCACCGTGGTCGCCCACCCGGACGGGCACCTCGGGGACTACCTCGCCAGCCTGGAACTGCTCTCGGCGTACCGGGGGATCCCGGCGCTGCCGGGCCACGGCCCGGCGCTCGCCGACTGCGGCGCGGCGGCCGAGTTCTACCTGGCCCACCGGCGGGCCCGGCTCGACCAGGTACGCGCCGCGGTGGCCGCGGGCGCCCGCACCGCGCCGGAGGTGGTCGCCGTGGTCTACGCCGACGTCGACCGGTCGCTGTGGTGGGCCGCCGAGTGGTCGGTCCGCGCCCAGCTCGAACACCTCGGGGTGGAGCAGCCGTGACCTGCCCGGTGTGCGGGACCGTCGCCGTGCCCGGCGCGCGGTTCTGCCACAACTGCGGGGCGGCGCTGCCGGCCGCCGCCACGCTGCCGGCCGCCGAGCGCCGGGTGGTCACCGTGCTCTTCGGTGACCTCTCCGAATTCACCTCCTGGTCGGAGGACCTGGACCCGGAGCGGGTCGGCGCGGTCACCGACCGGGTGCTCGCCGCGCTGGCCGGCGCGGTCAAGACGTTCGGCGGGCACGTCGACAAGCTCACCGGCGACGGGATCATGGCGGTCTTCGGTGCGCCGGTCGCGCACGAGGACGACGCCGAGCGGGCGGTCCGCGCGGCGCTGTCCATGCAGCGGGCCGTCCGCCGGGTGCTCGACGACGAGCGGGGCGGCGGCGCGCCGCTCGGCCTGCGGGTCGGGCTCAACACCGGGGACGTCATCGCCGGCATCCAGGCCGCCATCGAGTACACCGTCATCGGCGACACGGTGAACACCGCCGCGCGCCTCGCCGACGCCGCCGCGGTCGGCGCGATCTACGCCGGCGCGCGGACCTCCACCGCCACCCGGCACGTCGCCTCCTGGCGGGCGCTGCGCCCGCTGCGGCTCAAGGGCAAGCGCGAACCCGTGGAGGCGTACGAGCTGCTGGGCCTGCTGGACGCGCCGGGCACCCGGTCCGGCCTCGGTGACGAGGCGCCCTACGTGGGCCGGGAGACCGAGATCGGCCGGATGGCCGGCCGGCTCGCCGAGGTGATCGACCGGGGTGAGCCCCGGGTGCTGCTGATGACCGCCGAGGCGGGCATCGGCAAGTCCCGGTTCGCCGCCGAGGTGGAGCGCCTCGCCGCCGGCTACGACGTCGGCGCCGGCCGGTACGCGGCGCACACCGGCGCCCGGGTGCTGTCGGTCCGCTGCGCCGCGTTCGGCGAACGACGCCGGCTGGCGCCGCTGGCCGACCTGGTCCGCGCCGCGGTCGGCCTGCCCAACGACGCGGCGACCGCGGTGACCCGACCGGCCGTCGAGGAACGCCTGCGCCGGCTCGGCCAGCGCCTCGCCCGGCTTCCCGGCGACCCGCCGCCGATCGCCGTGGACCAGCTTCTGGCCCTGCTCGGGTACGCCGAGCTGCCACCCGCGACGGAGAGCGTCGAGTGGAACGCCGCCACCGGACCGGCGGACGCCGAGGTGGTGCCGAACGCGGTCGCGGACCTGCTCAGCGCGCTGGCCGGCGAGGCCCCGCTGGTGATCGTGGTGGACGACCTGCACGACGCCACCGCCGAGACGGTCAAGGCGCTCGCGTTAACGCTCAACCGGCTCACCGGGCCGGTGCTGGTGCTGCTGCTCGGCCGTCCCGAGCTGGTGCGTACCGCCGGCGCGCTCACCCGGCTCGCGGACGCCGAGGTGCACGCGTTGCCGCCGTTGCGCGGTGCGGACGCGGCCCGGCTGCTGACCAGCTACCTGGCCGGGGGGCGGCTGCCCCAGGCCGACGCGGACCGGCTGCTCGCCACCGCCCAGGGCAACCCGTTCTACCTGGCCGAACTGGTCACGCTGCTGATGGAACGCGGCGCGCTGACCGCCGGCGCGGGGCGGGGCGCGGACGTGTCCTGGCGGCTGGCCCCCGGCTCGCTGGGCAGCCGGCTGCTCTCCCGGGACCTGGCCGCCGTGCTCGCGGCGCGCATCGACGCGCTGCCGCCGGACGCCCGCTCGGTGCTGCGCGACGCCGCGGTGGTCGGCGACACGGTGGCCGCCGGCGCGCTGGAGGCGCTGCGCGAGCAGCGGGTCGGACGGGACGGGCGGCCCGCCGCGGTGGCCGCGGTCGAGCTGGACCGCGCCGTCGAGGAGCTGCTGCAACGTCGCATGCTGCACCGCACCCGGACCGGGTTCGCGTTCGCCACCCCGCTGATGCGGGAGGCCGCGTACACCGGGGTGAGCAAGGCGGAACTGGCCGAGCGGCACGCCGCGCTGGCCCGCTGGGCCGCCCCGGAGAGCGTGACCGAGGCGGGCACCCCGGCGGGCGGGTTCACCGAGGCGGCCCGCGACGACTTCGTCGCCGAGCACGTCGAGCGGGCCACCGCGCTCGCCGACGCGGTCAAGCTCCGCCCGGACGCGCCGGCCCGCGCGGTCGCCGGCCTGGGCGTGGCCGCGCTGGGCCGGGCCGCCCGCCGGTCGCTGCGCGTCGGGGAGCCGGCGCTTGCCGTCGAGTACGCCGAACGCGCGGCCGAGCTGGCCCGTGGCGCGGTGCCCCCGGCCGACCGGGTGGTGCACGCCCGCGCGTTGTTGCAGATCGGCCGCCCGACCGACGCGCTCGCCTCGGCCGAGAAGATCGCCGCGAACGCCGGCGAGGCCGCCACCCGGGCCGCGGCGCTGCTGCTGGCCGGGCAGGCCCAGCAGACGCTTGGTGACGCCGAGCGCGCCGAACGCAGCTACTCCGAGGCGTTGCAGGTGGCCACCGCCGCCGACCTGCCGACGCTGCGGGCCTCGGCGATGCGCCGGCTCGGCATGGCCGACTTCATCGCCGGCCGGCTGGGGCAGGCGAGCAGCCGGCTGGCCGCCTCCTACCAGGTCAGCCTCGCCGCGAAGGATCCGCGCGGGCAGGCCTGGTCGTTGCAGAACCTGGCCTGGGTGACCACCACCCGGGGCGACTTCGCCGGCACCGACGCGGTGCTCGGCCGGGCCGCCCGACTGTTCGCCGAGCTGAAGGACCCGTACGGGCGGGCCTGGTTGCGCGGCACCACCGCGTTCGCCCGGCTGCTCGCCGGCCGGCTGCGCGAGGCGTGCCGGCTGGCACAGGTGTTCCTGCCGTTCGGGGAGCGGGTCGGCGAGGCGTGGGCGGTGGGCACGCTGCGGGCGGTCGAGGCGTACGCCACCGCCGAGCTGGGCGACCTCGCCGAGGCGGACCGCGCGGCGCGGCGCGCGTACCGGGACTTCGCCGAGGTGGGCGACGACTGGGGGCAGGGGTTCGCGCTCGTGGTGCGCGGGGTGGTGGCGCGCGGGCTGGGCGAGCCGGAGCACGCCGCCGACCTGTTCTCCGACGCGTTGGAGTACGCCGCCCGCACCACCCATCCGCTGCTCACCGGCATGGCCGGCACGCTGCGCGGCTTCGTCGCGCTGGACATGGGCGACTGCGAGACCGCCGAGCGGGACGCGCGGTCGGTGCTGACCAGTGTGGAGCCGCACAACCCGCAGGCGCCGGCCCAGGTCGCGCCGCGGGTGCTGCTCGCGATGGCCCGGGTCGCGGCCGGTGACCCGGGAACCGCGGTGGGACTGCTCGCCCCGGTGGCCAGCGTGGCGGCGAACGCCCCCTCGCTGCTCATCTCCCGGCGGCAGACGATGGCCCGGTATTCTGCCGCGCTGCTCGCCCACGGCCAGCGGGAGCAGGCGTTGGACTGGGCGCAGCGGGCGGTCGCCGCCCCCGCCGAGGACGTCCGCAGCCAGGTGGTGGCCGGACTGGCGCTGGCCGAGGCGCTGGACGCCGCCGGCCGCCCGGCGGAGGCGCTGGCCAGCGCCGAGGAGGCGGTCCGCCTGGCGTACGCCACCGAGCAGCTCAGCGAGCGGGCCGCCGCGGGCGCGCTGCGGTCGCGCCTCGCCGGCTGAGCACCCCTGTTCTGCCGGTTCCGGGGATGTGCTCGTCGGTGCGGCCGGTTAGCGTGGGGCGGCCGGCGAGTGCCGTCGGAGGAGTCCGTGGGGAGGGACGATGAGGCTGCCGCGCTCCGGCGCCGGCTGGACGATCGCGGTCTTCGGGCTCCTGGCGCTGCTGCTCGGCGCGTTGGGTCTGCTCTGGCCGGAGACGCAGCTGCGCCTGCTCGGCTTCGAGGTGCCGGCCGAGCGTGCCCCCGGTGACTACACCGGCACGTTCCTCACCGCGTCCTCGATGGCCTCGTTCAACATGGGGGTCTACTACCTGCTCGCGGTGGCCACCGAGTGGCGGCCGTTCTACCGCTTCACGGTCTGGTTCCGGCTGGTCACGTTCACCGTGTTCACCATCGCGGTGCTCTCCGACGTCGCGCCGGACCGGTTCTTCGGGGTGGCCGCGTGGGAGGGGCTGGGCGCGCTCGCGACCGCCGCCGGCCTGTGGTGGGACGCCCGTCGGGGAGCCGCCGCTGCGGCGGTCCCGACCCGGTCGGACGACTCCGCGCCGGCGCCCGCCCCCGACGCGGCGCGCTGACCGACCGGGACCGTTGGGTATTTTCGAGCCGTGACCGAGACCCCGCCCGGCGCCATGCGGCTGCCCATCGTGCCCGGTCTGACCGACCTGTCAGTGTTTGCCCGTGGTGGGTACGCCACCGTCTACCGGGCCACCCAGATCTCGGTGGGGCGCGAGGTGGCCGTCAAGGTCGAGAACCGGACGCTGAACAGCGAGCGCGACCAGGCCCGCTTCCTGCGCGAGGCCCGCGCCGCCGGGCGGATGTCGTCGCACCCGCACGTGGTCGACCTCTTCGACGTCGGGGTCACCGTCGACCAGCACCCCTACCTCATCATGGAGCTGTGCGACGGCTCGTACGCGGAACGGATGCGCACCTCGCCGCTGGACGCGTCGGAGACCCGAGACCTCGGCGTGAAGATCGCCGACGCGCTGGCCCACTCGCACGCGGCCGGCGTGCTGCACCGCGACGTCAAGCCGGCCAACATCCTGCACTCCGAGTTCAACTCGGCGGTGCTCGCCGACTTCGGTCTGGCGGTGCTGGCCGAGGTGCGCGACGCCTCGGTGACGCTGGAGGTGCTCACCCCGGCGTACGCGCCGCCGGAGATGTTCAACCACAGCCCGCCCAGCCCGGCCGTCGACGTCTACGCGCTCTGCGCCACGCTCTACGCGGTGATGCACGGCCGGCCGCCGCGCTGGCAGTCCGAGCGCAACCCGAGCCTGGTCACCGTGCTGGAGATGTTCCAGCACCCGATCCCCGGCCTGCCCGGGGTGCCCGACGAGCTGATCGACGTGCTGCGCCTGGGCATGTCCAACGACCCGGGCGAGCGGCCCTCCGCCGTGGAACTGCGCGGCCTGCTCGCCGCGCTCCCGCTCGATCCCGGCACCCCGGCGCCCCCGATCGTCGGCGGCCGGTACGACCGCACCGGCGGCCCGTACGACCGGAGCGGCGGGCCGAGCCCGCGGCAGCCGGCCCGGGACGACCACCCGACCGTGCCGGCGCGGAGCCGGCGCTGGCCGAGGCGCTGGTTCCTCGGCGGAGCCGGGGTGCTGGCGTTGGCCGCCTCGGCCGCCGGTGGCGCCTGGCTGGCCGGCGGCACCCCGCCGGTGGTGTCGCCGACCCCGGTGGCCAGCGGCGCGGCCGGGATGACGCCGCTGCCCGGCTGCGCGTCCGCCGACGTCCGCCTGCCGGCCGGTGCGCGTTGTGCGCCCGAGTTGGAGTGCTACGGCCCGGTGCGCCTACGCCGCGAACGCGCCGAGGCGAGCCGGGTGCCGTGCGACGGCCAGCACACCTGGGAGACCTACGCCGCCGGTGACCTGCCGACCGGTCTGACCGGGGCCGGCCACGACGCGGTCGCCGCCGATCCGGCCGTCCGCAAGGTCTGTAACGCGGGCACGTTCCGGCTGGTCAGCGGCGTCAAGTCGGGTGCCGGGTGGAACCTGGAGGTGCTGCCGCCGGCCGAGAGCGAAGCCGACCGCACCTACCGCTGCCTGGCCGGGCAGGGCGTGAACGCGCTGGCCCGCCCCACGCTCACCGGTCGCTGAGCCCGATCGCCGCGCTCACCGGTCGCGGAGCACCGATCGACGCGCTCACCGGTCGCTGAGCCCGTTCACCGTCCGCTGCTGTCGCACCGACCTCGGGTCGAGCGCCTCCAGCGTGTCGGCGTCGAGCGCGCCGGCCGCGCGCAGCCCGCGGACCGCCCGGGGGTCGAGCGCCTCCAGCGTGTCCGCGTCGACCGGAGCGCCGCCCGGGGTGCGCAGGTTCCGCACCGCGCGCGGGTCGATCGCCTCCAGCGTGTCGGCGTCCACGCCGTACCCCCGGTCGGGGGCCGGCCAGCCCTCGGCCGACGGTGCGGCGACGCCGCCGGGCGACTGCCGGGCGGCGGTGACCGTGACGCCGGCGACCATGCCCAGCACGACGCAGACCAGGGCCAACACCACCGACAGGATGCCGGGCGGTCGCCACACCGCCAGCGTCACCAGCGCCGCCACCGTCGCCGCGGACGCGGCGACGGCCTTCACCCGCGCATCGGACCTCGGGAACGAACTCACCCGACAAGCATGGCCCAGCGCGTCGACCTGTCAACCGTCGACCCGGGACGGCTTCCCGTCACTCCTGGCTCCACATCGGATCGCGAAAAGCGTCGATCGAGAAAAAATCGTTACATAACTCGGCGCTTTGCGGCATTGGTCCATTTTTGGGGGCCACATCCGGTCGTGGGGGAATCCTAAAGTGACGGGGTCGAGGTGCTCCTCGACGGATCTGTTCCCCACCGGAAGGCAGTCACATGCCCCGTGTAATCCGGTCCCTCGCCGCAACCGGGATCGCCGGGATCCTCCTCGCCGGATCGGCCGTCTCGCCCGCCGTGGCCGCGCCGACACCGCAACCGCCGCCGTACGACCGCACCAGCGCGGCCGAGGCCCGTCGGGTGGACCGCGTACCGACCCCGAAGCTGGACTGGTACGCCTGCTACGACTACGCCGAGTGCGCCACGGTCCGGCTCCCGCTGGACTACGACAACCCGAAGGGCGCCACCACCGAGGTCGCGCTGCTCCGGGTCAAGGCCCGCGACCAGCAGCACAAGATCGGCAGCCTGTTCCTCAACCCGGGTGGCCCGGGCGGCTCCGGCACCAGCATCGCGCTCGCCGCGCCCTACTTCCTCGGCGACGACCTGCTCGACCGCTTCGACGTGGTCGGCGTCGACCCGCGCGGCGTCGAGGCCAGCGACAACATCCGGTGCTTCCGCACCGTCAAGGAGCAGACCCGGGCGTACGCCGGGCTGAACGTCGCGTTCCCGTGGACGAAGGCGGAGGAGAAGGCGTTCGTCGCCGCCTCGAAGGCGGTCGGCACGGCGTGCTCGACCACCGGCAAGCCGCTGACCGGCGCGGCGTCCACCGCCGAGGTGGCCCGCGACATGGACGTGCTGCGCCGGGCGGTCGGCGACCAGAAGCTCAGCTACCTGGGCTTCAGCTACGGCACCGCGCTGGGCCAGTACTACGCCAACATGTTCCCGGACCGGTTCCGCGCGCTCGTCGTCGACGGCGTGCTCAACCCGAACGCCTGGGTCGGCCAGGGCCCGGCCCGCAACCAGCTCCAGGAGACGCGGCTGCGCAGCGCCGACGGCGCGTACCGGGCGCTGCACGAGATCCTGGTGCGGTGCGGCAAGGTCGGCGCGGAGCAGTGTGCGCTGGCCGCCGGCGGTGACCCGGTCGCCAGGTACGACACGGTGGCGAAACGGCTTCGCAAGAAGCCGGCCGTGATCGACGACCCGGAGTACGGCTCGTTCACCGTCAGCTACGCCGACTTCGTCGGCGCCACGCTCAACGCGCTCTACGACCCGTACGGCTGGCAGTCGGTCGTGGACATCACCCTGCAACTGCTGGCCGCGACCGACCCGGCCACCGGCAGGGCCGCCGCCACGAAGGCCCGCCGGGCGCTCGCCGCCCGGGCCGCGCAGGCCCGGCAGCAGCGGGGGTACGACTTCCCCTACAACAACGGGCTGGAGACGTTCCTGACCGTCGACTGCACCGACGCGTACCACCCGCGGAACGCGGACGCCTGGCCGGCGCTGGCGGCCAGGGAGGACCAGCGGGCCCCGTACTTCGGGCGGGCATGGGCGTGGGGCACCGCGCCCTGCGCCCGCAACACCTGGACGGTGCGTGACGAGGACGCCTACACCGGCCCGTTCAACCGCACCACCGCCGCCCCGGTGCTCGTGGTCGGCAACTACTGGGACCCGGCGACCAGCTACCAGGGTGCGGTCAGCTCGGCCGCGCTGCTGCCGAACAGCCGGCTGCTGAGCAGCGACAGCTGGGGGCACACCGCGTACGGCACCTCGACGTGCGTGACCGGGAAGATCGACGCGTACCTGCTGACCGGCAAGCCGCCGGCCAAGGGCGCGCGCTGTGTCGGTGACGCCCAGCCGTTCCAGGAGGACCCGCCGACCGGCCGGGTGGCCGCGTCCAAGAGCGAGCTGGCGCGCGCCGGCGCACCCGGTCGGGGTGAGCCGAAGCGGCTGCCGCCGGTGAGCACGCCGCGGCCGGCGGTCGGCACGCTGACCGTCCGCTGACGGACCCCCGGGGTGCGGCGGGCGATCGGGCGTCCGCCGTACCCCGGGCCGCGGGGCACAGCGCATTGTGTGGTGGTCGCTACGCTGAGTTCTCCGTCGTCGTGTCCCGCGATCGAGGTGTCCGATGCCCGAGATCTCTTCCCGCCGGCTCCGTTCCCTCGCCACCACGCTGGCCGTGGCGCTGACCCTCACCCTGGCCGCCGCCGCCGGCTGCGACAACCGCCGTGAACCCCCGCTGCCCTCGGTGCTCGACAAGCTGCACGAGTCGCACATCGACGGCCAGGCGAAGATCAAGATCGGGGTGTCCGAGACCGAGCCGCTGATGGGCGAACTGCGCAACGGCGCGCACATCGGCTTCGACGTGGAGATCGCCCGCTACATCGCCGCGTTTCTCGGCTTCCAGGGTGAGCAGCGCATCCAGTGGGTGGCGCTGGCCACCGAGGACCGCATTCCCGCGCTCCAGGGCGGCACCGTCGACCTGATCGTGTCGAGCTTCTCGATGACCGAGGAACGCCAGAAACTGATCAGCTTCGCCGGGCCGTACTTCGTCACCACCCAGGAGGTGATGGTGCCGACGCGGCTGCGGGACCGGGTCCGCACCATCGAGGACCTGCGCCGGCCGGGGCTGCGCGTCTGCACCAGCGGCGGCTCCACCACCGAGGCGGAACTGGAGAAACACCAGGTCCGGGCATACGTCGTGAAGACCGTCGGCGACTGCGTACGAGGCATCCGGGAGAAGCGGTACGACGTGGTCAGCTCCGACGAGACGATCCTGGCCGGCTTCCTGTCCCAGTACCCCACCGAGTTCGAGATCGTCGACATGCCGTTCGGCACCAGCGAGCTGCTCGGCATCGGTGTGCCGATCGGCGACCCGGCGCTGCGTGACCTGGTCGCGTTCGCGCTCCAGAAGAGCTACCTGGAAGGGCGGGACGGGATCAGCAGCCCGTGGCTGACCGCGTACAACCGCACGCTCGGGCCGTGGCTCAAGGCGGACAAGTCCCAGCCGCAGCCGCTGAACGTGCCGAAGCTCGTCGACTTCGACGACAAGGCGCCCCGGCGATGACCGCCCCGCCGGACGCCGTCCCGGCGGGCACCGCCGGTCCGGGCGCTGGCACCGCCGGTCCCGGGGTCGTCGCTGCCGGGGCCGCCGGCCCGGGTGCCGCCGCGCCGGGCCGGGCCGGGCCCCCGCCGGCCGACCCGGCCGAGCGTCGCGCGCGGGCCACCCAGTCGTTCTGGACCGCGGTCGTCGGGGTGCCGGCCGTCTTCTCGGTGCTGCGGCTCGGCGTCGAGGCGGGCGGCGAGTTGCAGACCACGCTGCTGCTGGTCGCCAACGTCGGCACGGTGAACCTGCTGGCCGGCTTCCTCACCACCGCCGCCGCGCTGCTCTCCACCGCCCTGGTCGCGGTGTTCGCGCTCGGCGCGGTGCTGCGGGTCAGCGTGGACCGGATGCCGCCCGGAATCCGTCGGCCGCTCTTCGCCCGCTGGGTGGACAGCACGCCGGCCTGGTTCGCGGTGGCCAGCTTCCTGCTCGCGCTGGTCACCTGGCCGCTGCTCTACCTGCCGCTGCTGCTGCCCGCGTTCGTGGCCGCGTTCCAGCTCGGCCCGGAACGGCTGCACGAGCAGCGGGTGCCGCGCCTGCTGCTGCTCGCCGCCGGGTTCGCCGGATACCTCTGGCTGCTCGGACCCACCCTGCTCGACGCCGCCCGGCAGGGGGAGGCGCTGGCGCTGGCGCTGCTTGTCGTACCCCCGGTGCTGGCGTTGTTCGTGACCGGTCCGCTGCCGGCGGCGGTGATCCGGCCGCTCGCCTCGGTCACCGAGGCGGCGGTGCTGGCCATGCTGGTCTGGGCCGCGCTGCCGGTGATCAGCACGCCGGTGCTGCCGCTGACCGTCACCACCGTCGAGACGTCGCCCGGCGTCACCGAGGACGTCCGCGGCCACGTGGTCACCGTGGACGACGTCGACGTGGTGCTGCTCCAGGAACGTGGCGGCGTCCGCTACCTGCCGGTCGGCCAGGTACGCGCACAGGTGCTCTGCCCGAGCGAGGACGAGCTGCCCCGGCGGCAGCTCCGGGTGCGCGACTTCCACGTGGAGGATTCACTGCTGGAAGGGCTGGGTCGCCGGGTCCGCCCGGTCCACCGCATCGACGCCGCCTGCCGCACGGTCCGCTGACGCGCCCGCGTCCACACGTAACCGGCTAGCGAGGAATCTTGGTACGGGGGCGCCCCTCGCTCGTGTACTCCGACAGCCTGACGGGTGCGCTCTACCTCGACAAGCCCGCCGAGATGGGCGCGTATGGAGAGGCATGGGCGGCCACCGAAAAGCTCGCGCTGAACGAAGCGCAGTCCCGCAAACTCATCGCATCGATCGCGGAGGACCAGACATGACCACGCTCATCGGGAAGAAGAGCACCCGCAGCAACGAGGGAAACTGCGTCGAGGTCGCCACTCCGCCCGAGGCTGTGATGGTTCGCGACAGCAAGGCGGCAGGGTCCGACGTTGACGTTCACCGCTGACCGGTGGACCGGCTTCGTCCACGCGGTCAGGTCCGGCACGTTCGACGCCTGACGGCCCTCCGCACGCAGATCTTGGAAGATGAGGGCCCCTCCGAGGGCCGTTTGCTTCCAAGATCTGCCCCGAACCCGGGTCAGCGTGCCTGGCGGAGCAGGTCGGCCAGGGTGGCCGCCTCGACCAGCTCGTCGCCGAGCGGGGTTCCCGCGTCGGCGACCGCTCCGGTCCACAACAGTTCGGCCGGGGTGTCGGAGGCCAGCCAGCGGTCCAGCGCGCGTCTCGCCCGTTCGTCGGGTGCCGACCACCGCACGACCTCCGCGAGGTGGCGGCTGGACGCCGGACCGGGCAGCTCGGCGAAGGCCGCCAGGTACGGGCCGAGGTCCAGCTCCAGCGCGGCCACCGCGTCCAGGATGTCCTCCGCCGGATGCTCGGACGGCCACGAGGTCAGCGTCGACCGCCACCAGGCGCGGAGGAAGTCCTCCACCGCGCCCCGCTCGACGGGCGTCCAGTCCGCCCAGTACCCGGCGATCCGGCGGGCCAGCGTGTCCGGCCACGACTGGTCGACCATCTCGCCGGCGGCGTACGCGGTCAGCAGCCGGGGCACCAGGTGCGGCAGCTCGCTCCCGTCGCCCCAGGTGCCCGGATTGGCGAGGTAGCTGCCGAGCTGGTCCGGGGTCAACGCGCGCAGCGGCGTCCGCCGGAACCGGTCGACGTCGGCCGGGTCCACGCAGTGCTCGCACGCCGCCATGTCGCCCGGCATCGGGTGCTGGGCGAACACGGCGTACAGCCGTTCACCCGCCCGCTCCACGTCGCCCGCTCCCACCCCGCCAGTCTCGCCGACCGCTCGGGTGGAACGCCACGGCTGTCAAACAAGGCCGGAGACAGCGTTGGCGACACCCACGGTCAGTAGGACTTGTCCTGGCCCAGGACGTGCTGGGCGACGAAGTTGAGGATCATCTCGCGGCTGACCGGGGCGATCCGGCCGGCGCGTACGGCGCCGAGCAGCGTCGCCACGCCGTACTCGGTGGTCATGCCGGCCCCGCCGAGCGCCTGGACGGCGGTGTCCACGGCGAGCGCGGCGGCCTCGCCGGCCGCGTACTTGGCCATGTTGCCGGAGACGCCGGCCTCCAGGTCGCGACCGGCGTCGTAGAGGCTGGCCGCCTTGTAGATCATGAGTCGGGCCAGCTCCACCTGGACGGCGGCGTGCGCGAGCGGGTGCGCGACGCCCTGGTGCGAGCCGATCGAGCGCCCGCCCCAGACCTTGCGGGTGGCGGTGTACTCGGACGCCTTCTCGACGGCGTAGCGGCCAGTGCCGGCGCCCATCGCGGCGACCGTGATCCGTTCCGGGTTCAGCCCGGCGAACAACGCGGGCAGGCCGGCGTCCAGCGACTCACCGATGAGCGCGTCGGCGGGCAGCCGGACGTCGTCCAGGAAGAGCTGGAACTGGTTCTCCGGGGAGAGGATCTCCATGTCCAGCTTGGACTTCTCCAGGCCGGGCGCGTCGGTCGGCACGATGAACAACGCCGGCTTCAGCTTGCCGGAGGAGGCATCCTCGGTCCTGGCCACCACCAGCACGTGGTCGGCCTCGTCGACCCCGGAGATGTAGACCTTGCGGCCGGTGAGCAGCCAGTCGTCGCCGTCGCGGCGGGCCACCGTGCCGAGGCGGTGGAAGTTCGACCCGGCGTCCGGCTCGGTGATCGCGAAGACGATCTTCTGGGAGCCGTCGGCGAGGCCGGGCAGGTGCTTCTTGCGCTGCTCCTCCGTGCCGTGCTTGTTGATCACGGTGGCGGCGATGGCGGGGGAGACCACGAGCAGCAGCAGCGGGCATCCCGCCGCGGCCAGCTCCTCGCAGACCAGCGCCAGTTCGGTGATGCCGCCGCCCCCGCCGCCGTACTCGGTGGGGATGTTGACGCCGAGGTAGCCGAGCCGTCCGGCCTCGTGCCACAGCTCGGTGGTGTGTTCTGCCGACTTGGCCTTGGCCACGAAGTAGGGGTGGCCGTACCGGCGGCCCAGCGCGCGTACCGCGTCGCGGAGCTGGTCCTGTTCGGGGGTGAGGTCGAAGTTCACTGCGGGTCCTCCTCGGGGTCGACCACGGCCAGCACGGCACCCGTCTCCACCTGGCCGCCGGGCGCGACCGGCAGCTCCGCCACCACGCCGTCGGCCGGGGCGAGCACGGGGTGTTCGAGCTTCATCGCTTCCAGCGTCAGCAGCAGGTCACCGGCGGCGACCCGCTGACCGACCTCGACGTGCACCCGGGTCACCGCGCCGGGCAGCGGGGCGAGCAGCGATCCGGCCGCCAGCGCCGCGGTGGGCCGGGGCAGCCGCGGCAGTTCGGTGAGGCTCGTCGCCCCGTCCGGGCCGTCCACGAAGACCGACGACCCCACCCGGTGTACGCGGAAAGCCCGCCGCACCCCGCCCACGTCGAGCACCACGCGCTCCGGCGTGGCCGTCACCAGCTCCACCGTTGGGGTGTTAGGCGGGGCCCCCGCCTCTACCGAATCCGTTAAGCGGGGCCCCCGCCTTTCCCACTCGGCGAGGGTGCCGGTGCGGGTGAGGCGGTAGTGGATCTCGATGTCGCTGAAGCGGGTCAGCTGCGGCTGAGCCGGCACGTTGCGCCAGCCCGACGGCAGCCCGGCCAGCACCGGTGCGGCGGCCCGGCGCGCGGCGGCCCCGGACAGCGCCGCCGCCAACGCGGCCAACGGGAGCTGGTCGGCCGGCAGCAGCGGCGCGAAGACCTCGGGGTGCCGGTCCAGGAAGCCGGTGTCCACGTCGGCGGCGGCGAACTCGCCGCTGCGCAGCACCCGGACCAACAGGTCCCGGTTGGTGGCCACGCCGTGCAGCTCGGCCCGGGCCAGCGCGCCGGCCAGGGCGCGGGCCGCCTCGGTGCGGGTGGGTGCCCAGGCGACCAGCTTGGCCAGCATCGAGTCGTAGTGCACGCTCACCGTCGAGCCGTCCACCACGCCGGAGTCCAGGCGCAGGCCCCGGGTGGGCCCGAACTCGGCGTCGACGCCGGGGATCGCGAACCGGTGCAGCGTGCCGGTGGCCGGGCGGAACCCCTCGGCCGGCTCCTCGGCGCAGAGCCGCACCTCGATGGCGTGGCCCTGCGGGGCGGGTGTGGCCGGGACCGGCAGCGGCTCGCCGTCGGCGACCAGCAGTTGCAGCCGCACCAGATCCAGGCCGGTGGTCAGCTCGGTGACCGGGTGCTCGACCTGGAGCCGGGTGTTCACCTCCAGGAAGTGCACCTGCCCGTCCGGCGCCAGCAGGAACTCCACCGTGCCCGCGCCGACGTAGTCGACCGCCCGGCCGGCCGCCACCGCCGCCGAGTGCAGCCGCTCGCGCACCTCGTCGGGCAGCACCCCGGGCGCCTCCTCGACGATCTTCTGGTGCCGACGTTGGATCGAACAGTCGCGTACCCCGAGCGCCACGATCGTGCCGTGGGTGTCGCCGAAGATCTGCACCTCGACGTGCCGGCCACGCTCGACGTACCGCTCGATGAAGACCGTGCCGTCGCCGAACGCCGCCGCCGCCTCGCGGCGCGCGCCCGCGACGGCCTCGGCGAGCCCGGCCGCGTCGCGGACGATCCGCATGCCCCGGCCGCCGCCGCCGGCACTGGCCTTGACCAGCACCGGGAACGCGGTGACCTGGTCGGGGTCGGTCCAGGTGGGCAGCATCGGCACGCCCGCGTCGGCGAGCAGCGCCTTGGCCGCCATCTTGTCGCCCATCGCGGCGATCGCCTTGGCGGACGGGCCGACCCAGGTCAGGCCCGCGTCGGTCACCGCCGCCGCGAACTCCGCGTTCTCGGCGAGGAAGCCGTAGCCGGGGTGGACCGCGTCCGCGCCGGAGCGCCGGGCCGCGTCCAGGATGAGGTCGATCCGCAGGTACGTCTCGGCCGGCGTGTTCCCCGGCAGCCGGACCGCGAGGTCGGCCTCGGCGACGAACGGCGCGTCGGCGTCCGCGTCGGAGTGCACGGCGACCGTGGCCACGCCGAGCGCCCGGCAGGTGGCGAAGACCCGGCGGGCGATCTCCCCCCGGTTGGCCACCAGAAGTCGAGTGAT
This sequence comes from Micromonospora sp. RP3T, assembly GCF_003027925.1. Classification (GTDB taxonomy): domain Bacteria; phylum Actinomycetota; class Actinomycetes; order Mycobacteriales; family Micromonosporaceae; genus Micromonospora. Next base: position 65,467 of record NZ_PYPS01000028.1, on the reverse strand, counting down.
CATCAGTCAGCCCCCTACATCCGGAAGACGCCGAAACCGTCGGCGCCCTTCACCGGTCCGTTGTGGATCGCCGACAGGCAGAGCCCGAGGACGGTACGGGTGTCCCGGGGGTCGATCACCCCGTCGTCGTAGAGCCGGCCGGAGAGGAACAACGCGCCGGACTGCGACTCGATCTGCTGCTCGACCATCATCCGCATGGCGGTGTCGGAGTCCTCGTCGTAGTCGCGCCCCCGGGCCGCGGCGGCCTGCCGGGCCACGATCGACAGCACGCCGGCCAACTGCGCCGGGCCCATCACCGCCGACTTCGCGTTCGGCCAGGTGAACAGGAACCTCGGCTCGTACGCCCGGCCGCACATGCCGTAGTTGCCGGCGCCGTAGGAGGCGCCCAGGTTGACCGTCAGGTGCGGCACCGTCGAGTTCGACACCGCGTTGATCATCAGCGCGCCGTGCTTGATGATGCCGCGCTGTTCGTACTCGGTGCCGACCATGTAGCCGGTGGTGTTCTGGAGGAAGACCAGCGGGGTGTCGGCCGCGTTGGCGAGCTGGATGAACTGGGCCGCCTTCTGCGCCTCCTCGCTGAACAGCACGCCCCGGGCGTTCGCCAGCACGCCGACCGGCCAGCCGTGCAGCTCGCCCCAGCCGGTCACCAACGCCGTGCCGTAGCCGGGCTTGAACTCGTCGAACGCGCTGTCGTCGAGCACCCGGGCCAGCACCTCGCGCGGGTCGAACGGCACCTTCAGGTCGGCGCTGGCGATGCCGAGCAACTCCTCCGGGTCGTACCGGGGTGGTCGCGGGGACGGGGTGCGCGGCGGCGGGCCGGCCTTGCGCCAGTTGAGCCGGCGGACGCACTGCCGGGCCAGCCGGATGCCGTCCCGCTCGTCCTCGGCGAGGAAGTCGGCCAGGCCGGACGTGGCGGCGTGCATCTTCGCGCCGCCCAGCGACTCGTCGTCGGTGACCTCGCCGGTGGCCATCTTCACCAGCGGCGGCCCGGCCAGGTAGACCTGCGACCGGTCCCGGATCATGATGTTGAAGTCCGACATGCCCGGCACGTACGCACCGCCGGCGGTCGCGTTGCCGAACACCACGCTGACCGTGGGGATCTTCGCCGCGGAGAGCCGGGTCAGGTCGCGGAACACCCGCCCGCCGGGAATGAAGATCTCCGCCTGGGAGGGCAGGTCCGCGCCGGCCGACTCGACCAGGTTCACCATCGGCAGCCGGTTGGCCAACGCGATCTCACCCGCCCGACGCGTCTTCGCCAACGACCACGGGTTGATCGCGCCGCCGCGTACCGTCGGGTCGTTCGCCACGATCAGGCACTCCACGCCCTCGACCACGCCGATCCCGGTCACGGTGCTGGCGCCGACCGGGAAGTCCGTGCCGTACGCGGCCACCGGCGACAGCTCCAGGAACGGGCTGTCCGGGTCGATCAGCAGCTCGACGCGTTCCCGGGGGAGCAGCTTGCCGCGCTTGTGGTGCCGGGTCACGTACTTCTCGCCACCGCCGGCCCGCGCCTGGTCCAGCGCGGTCTCCAACTCGGCGAGGCGCTCCAGCAGCGCCTCCCGGTTGGCCACGAAGGCGGGTGCGGAGGTGTCGATCGCAGTCTGGAGAACGGTCACAGGCCCATGCCCTTCGCGATGATCTCGTTCATGATCTCGGTGGTGCCGCCGCCGATGCCGAGGATGCGGGCGTCCCGGTAGTGCCGCTCCACCTCCGCGTCGCGCAGGTAGCCGAAGCCGCCGTGCAGTTGCAGCGCGGCGTCCACCACGTGGTCGCAGGCGGCCACCGCCACGTTCTTCGCCATCGCCACCTCGGTCACCACCGGCTGCCCGCCGACTGCTCCAGCTCGCGGCGCGGCGCCGGACGCGCCGAGCTGGAGTGGTCGAGCCACCCGCTCGGCCACCTCGTGCACGTACGCGCGGGCCGCCTCGGCGCGGGTGTGCATCTCGGCCAGCCGGTGCCGGACGAGCTGCCGACTGGCGAGCGGACGACCGAACGTGGAACGGTCCCGGCACCACCGCACCGCCAGGTCCACGCAGCGCTGCGCGGTCGCGTACGCACTCGTGGCCAGCGACAGCCGCTCGGCGGCGAACTGCTGCATGACGGCCAGGAAGGCGGTGTCCTCCGGGCCGACCCGGTTCGCCACCGGCACCCGCACGTCGACGAAGGACAGCTCGGCGGTGTCCGAGCAGTGCCAGCCGAGCTTCTCCAGCCGCCGGCCCACGGTGAACCCGGGCGTGCCCTTGTCGATCACCAGCAGGCTGAGCGAACCGGAGCCGGGAAAGTCGGTGCAGACCGCGGTGGTCACGAAGTCCGCCCGGACGCCGCTGGTGATGTACGTCTTCGCGCCGTTCACCACGTAGTGGTCGCCGTCGCGGACCGCGCAGGTGCGGATGGCGGCCACGTCCGAGCCGCCGTCCGGTTCGGTGATCGCCAACGCGCCGATCATCGTGCCACCCAGCGTGGGCCGGACGTACGTGTCGATCAGGTGCTCGTCCTGCGCCGCGACGATGTGCGGGAGCGCGATGCCGTGCGTGAACAACGCGGCGATCAGCCCGGACGAGCCGCCGGAGCGGATGATCTCCTCGGTGACCACGATCGAGTCGAGCAGGTCGCCGCCGCTGCCACCGACCGACTCCGGGAAGCCGATGCCGAGCAGCCCGACCCGCGCGGCTGTCTCGTGCAGGGAGCGGGGCACCACACCGGCCCGCTCCCAGTCGGCCAGGTGCGGCAGCACCTCCCGGGTGACGAAGGCGCGGGTCAGCTCGCGAAGTTGGCGACGCTCCGGGGTGTCCACGATGGTCATGCCGGCACCTCCGCCGGCAGGTCGACCACCCGGGCCCGGAGCAGCTCACCGAGCGCCTTGGCCTGCGGGTCGAACCGGGTGGACGCGGCCACCCCCTGCCCCAGCAGCCCGCGGATCACGAAGTTGACCGCGCGCAGGTTCGGCAACTCGTACCGCTCCACGGTCAGCGGGGCGGTCTCCGGCAGCAGCTCGGCCAGCCGCTCCACGGTCAGCCAGCCGCGCAGCCAGGACCAGGTGGCGTCCGTCCGGGCCCAGACGCCGAGGTTGGCGTCCCCACCCTTGTCCCCCGACCGCGCCCCCACCAGCTCCCCCAGCGCCCCTCGCCGGGTGAGGTGCAAGGAGGGGGCCCCGCTTAACGCATTCGGTATAGGCGGGGGCCCCGCCAATCGCTTGGTCGTGAGCGGCGGGGGGATCGACACGCGCTCGCCGGAGGGGAGCACCGCGACGTGCGCCACCGCGTCCTGGGGCACGGTGTCCGAGGTGAAGATGCCGTACGGGGTGGCGTCGCCGGGCAACGTGGTCAGCGTGCAACCCGGGTAGGAGGCCAGCGCCAGCTCCACCGCGGCCGCCGAGAACGCCCGCCCGGCCCGCGCCTTGTCGACGTCGCGCAGGTGTACGTGCAGCAGCGCGCTCGCCGCCTCGGTGTCGGCCGCGTCCGGGTGGTCGGTGCGGGCCAGCGTGAACTCCAGCCCGTCCGGGCCCACCGCGTCCGTCACCTGACCCCGGACCAGGTCCGCCTTGGCCGGGATGTCCAGCCCGCACAGCACGAACGTCATCGAGTTGCGGAAGCCGCCCAGGTTGTTGACGCCCACCTTGAGCGTGTCCGGCGGGGGCGTGCCGCGTACGCCGGAGACGCGTACCCGGTCCGGCCCCGCCTGCCCCAGCCGGACCGTGTCCAGCCGGGTCACCACGTCCGGCCCGAGATAGTCCGGCCCGGCCACCTCGTACAGCAGTTGCGCGGTGACCGTCTCGACGGTGACCGCGCCGCCGGTGCCGGGGTGCTTGGTGAGCACCGACGTGCCGTCCGGGTGCAGCTCGGCGATCGGGAAGCCGGGGCGCCGGCCGCCGTCCGGCAGCTCGGTGAAGAAGCTGAAGTTGCCGCCGGTGACCTGCGCCCCGCACTCGATCAGGTGCCCGGCCACGGTCGCCCCGGCCAGCGCGTCGAGGTCGTCCCGGGTCCAGCCGAACCGGGCGATCGCCGGGCCGACCGCCAGCGACGCGTCGGTGACTCGCCCGGTCACCACCACGTTCGCGCCCGCGTCGAGGCAGGCCGCGATCCCGAACGCGCCCAGGTACGCGTTCGCGGTCAGCGCGTCCGGCCGCTGGAGCGCGTCGCCCTCGACGTACCCGACGCGCACGTCGAGGCCGAGTCGCGTGGCGAGCGACCGGATCGCGTCGGCCAGCCCGGCCGGGTTGAGGCCGCCGGCGTTGGTGACCAGCGTGACCCCGCGCTCCGACGCGGTGCCGAGCACGCCCTCCGCCTGCCGCAGGAACGTCTTCGCGTAGCCCAGCGACGGGTCGCGCATCCGGTCCCGACCGAGGATCAGCATGGTCAGCTCGGCCAGGTAGTCGCCGGTCAGCACGTCCAGCTCACCGCCGTCGAGCATCTCCCGCCAGGCGGCGAACCGGTCACCGTAGAAGCCGGACGCGTTGCCGACCCGCAGCACCCCGCTCATGGGCGGGCCTCCGCCGCCCGGCCGGCGCCGGGTGGCCCGGCGAACGCCTGGGCCACGTCCAGCCACTCGTCGGCGACCGGCCCGGTCGCGACCAGGGACAGGTCGGCGCGGTGCCGGCGCTGCGTGACCAGCAGGCAGAAGTCGAGCGCCGGCCCGGTCAACCGGTCGGTCGCCGCGGCCGGCCCGAAGGCCCAGACCTCGTCGCCCGCCGGTGCGGTGAGTTCGACCCGGACCGGGTCCGCCGGCACCGGGCGGCCGTGCGCGGCGAAGCCGTGCCCGAGGGTACGGAAGCCGAGGTGCGCGACGTGCCGCAGCCGGGCGGTCGGGGCGCGGGTGACACCGAGCGCGTCGGCGACGTCCTCGCCGTGCGCCCAGGTCTCCATCAGCCGGGCGGTGGCCATCGAGGCGGGCGACATCCGGGTGCCGTACCAGGGCAGCTTCTCGCCGGCCGGGGTGGCGGCCAGGGCCGCCGCGAGCGCGGTGCGGCCGTCCCGCCAGCGGGCCAGCAGCGCGGCCGGCGAGGCGAGGAAGGAATCGGCCCCGTCGTCGACCAGCCGGGCCGGGTCGGGCGCGGACAGCACCGAGGCGTAGAACGCGTCGGGGTCGGTCGCGGCGAGCCCGGCCACGTGGTCGGTCCAGGCCAGGTGGGCGATCTGGTGGGCGACGGTCCAGCCGGCGGCCGGGGTGGGCCGGGCCCAGTCCTCCGGTGGCAGCCCGCTGACGAGCGCGTCGAGCTGGTCGGACTCGGCGGTGAGATCCGCGAGCAGTGCGGTCGCGTCGACCATGGTGCCTCCGGGCGGGTGGGCCGGTCAGGGGGCGTCGGGGGTGAGCAGGGTGGCGAGTTGGCGCTTCCACATCCGCAGCAGGGCGGTGCGGCGGGGTGAGTCGTCGCTGAGCAGGTTGGCCACGCCCAGCCCGCGGAGCAGGTCGAGGGTGGCCTGCACGGCCTCGCGGATGCCGGGGCGGCGTTCGTCCACGCCGAGCAGTTCGACGGTGAGCCGGTGCATCTCCCGGCCCACCGTGGCCTCCAGCGGCACCAGCGCGTCGCGCAGCTCGGCGTCGGTGCGGGCGGCGACCCAGAGTTCGAGGGCGGCGACGAAGAGCGGCCCGGTGAAGGCGGCGCCGAGCAGGTCGATCACCCGGTCCAGCCGTCGCGGGCCGGCCGGCAGCGCGTCCGCCTCGGTGCGCAGCTCCACCGCCCGGCGTTCGGCGAGGTGGGCGACGGCGGCGGTGACCAGGGCGGCCTTGGTGGGGTAGTGGTGCAGCTGGGCGCCCCGGGAGACGCCGGCCCGGGCGGCCACCACAGTGGTCGTGGTGCCGGACCAGCCGTGTTCGACCAGGCACTCGACGGTCGCCTCCAGCAGCCGGGCCTGGGTGGCGCGGCTGCGTTCCTGCTGCGGGACGCGGGTCGGTGCGGTGGGCACGGGGACAGCGTCCCGCCCGGGAAACAAACAGTCAAGCCTGACTTTTTCTGCCGCCGCTATCCGACACCCCTCAGACGGTCCGTTCCGCGATACTGTGCTCGGTTCACGGGGAGGCACGACGATGGATGAATTCGTGCTGGTCGGCGGCTCCGGTTTCCTGGGCGCCGCGACCGCCGAGGCACTGCTGGCCGCCGGCGCGCGGGTGACAGTCGTGGACCGGCATCCGCCGGCCGGCACGAACACCGGCGCACCCGACTGGATCCGCGTCGACCTGCTTGTCGACGACCCGCCCGAGCTGCCGCCCGGCCCCGTCGTGGTGCTGCTCGGCGCCAGCGAGCCGCGCCCCCGCCGGCCCTGGACGCTGCCGCTCGACAACGCGATCAGCACCGCCCGGCTGCTGCCCCGGCTGGCCGGACGCCAGGTGATGCTCACCTCCTCCGTCGAGGTGTACGGCGCCGCCGCCGGTCCGCTCACCGAGGAGACCGCACCCGACCTGCCGTGGTCCGTCGAGGAGATCGACGGCTGGTGCGCCGCCGCCCGCGACCTGGCCAGGACGCCCTGCCCGCCCTGGCGGGCCGCCCCGCTGGCCCGGGCCATGGCCGACGCCGACCCGACCGGCCGGTGGACGTACGCGATGGCGAAGCTCGCCCAGGAACGGCTCGTCGCCGGCGCGGTCGACCCCGACCGGCTGACCGTGCTCCGGCTCGCGAACGCCTTCGGCGCGGGACAGCACCGGGTCGCCACCCGGCTGGTCCGCCGGGCCCGCCAGGGGCTGCCGCTGCCGGTCACCGCGGACGCCGTACGCAGCTTCCTGCCCGCCGACGCCCTCGCCCGGATGCTGCTCGACGGGATCGGCCCCGGCGTCTGGAACGTCGGCGGGGAGCCGGTGTCCCTGGCCGACCTCGCCACCTGGATCCGTGACCTGTGCGGGTCGTCGGCGCCGCTGCTGACCACACCCCGGCGTACGCCGGACAGCTCCGGTCTGGTGGTCACCGACAAGCTGACCGCCGCCGGCCACCGCGTGCCGCCGCTCCGCCCGCGCCTGGCGGAACTGGTCGCCGCGGTGGACGCCGACCGGGCACCCGTGTTCCGGCCGCCGCTGCCGGTCGTCGTGCCGCCGCCGCCCGCCCACCCCGACCTGGTGGCCGACCGCCAGCAGGCGGCGCTCGCCAGCGGCGAGGTCAAACACGGCAACCGGTGGACGCGGGAGCTGACCGAACGACTGGGCAAGGAGCTGGAACTCGACGACGACCACCGGGTGCTGGTCACCGCGTCCGGCACCGCCGCACTACGGATCATGGTGGCCGCCACCGTCGGCCCGGCCCGCCCCGGCGACGTGGCGGTGCTGCCGTCGTACACGTTCCCCGCGACGGCGGAGATCCTGGTCCAACTCGGGTACGCGCTGCGCTTCGTCGACGTGGACGCCGCGACGTGGACGCTCGACCCGGCGGCCGTCGCCAGCGCCGTCGCGCGGGGTGGCGTACGCCTGGTGCTCGGCGTGGACACGTTCGGCAATCCGTGCGACTACCCGGCCCTGCGGGCGGTCTGCGACCCCGCCGGCGTGGCGCTGCTGGCCGACTCCGCCGCCGCCCTCGGCAGCCTGCACCGGGGCCGCCCGGTGGCACAGCAGGCGCTGGCCCACTCGTACTCGATGAGCTTCGCCAAGGTGGTCTCCGCCGGTGGGGCCGGCGGCGCCCTGGTGCTGCCCGCCGACGCCGCCGAGGCGGTGCTCGCCGCGCCGGCCGGCTGGACCCGCTCCGAGCTGATGAACGAGCTGCACGCCGTCGTCGCGGTCGACCAGCTCGCGGAGCTGGACACGCTGGTCCGCCGGCGGGGCGAGGTGGCCGAGGTGTACGCCGCCGCCGCCCGCACCCTGCCGGTGGAGTTCCAGCAGGTCCGCCCGGGGGACCGGCACTGCTGGGTGCACTGGGTGGCCCGGATCGCCGACCGGGACCGGGTGGCGGACGCGCTGGCCGCGCTCGGCGTGCAGACCAAGCCCTACTTCGCGGCGATCCACCGCGGCCCGCTCGGCGGGGGCGAACGGCTGCCGGTGACCGACCGGCTGGACGCCGAGGCGCTCGCGCTGCCGATGTCGTCGGAACTCACCGTGGAGCAGGCGGAACGGGTCGTCGCCGCGCTGCGCCGCTGCCTGGGCTGAACCTCGCCGGCAGCGGGTGGCGGGCCGGGCGGTCAGGCCGGAAGGCGGCCGGTGACCAGCAGTTGCTTGCCGGCGTCGGCGAGGACCGGGTCGTCGCCGAGCCGGCGCTCCAACGCCAGCAGCGCGTCCCGGTCCGCGGCGAGCCGCCCGGCCAGCCCCGCCCGGCCCAACGGCCCGGCGCTGACCAGCAACCCGACGCCGCGGACCTCGACCAGGCCGGCGGCGGTGAACGCGGCCGCCAACCGGGCGCGGTCCAGCAGGTGCAGGTCGGCGGCGTGCCCGTCGGCCCGCCAGACGCCCCGGCGCCGGGCCAACCGGTCCACCGCCTCGTCGTCCCGGCCGGCGCCGACCAGCTCCAGCACCAGGCCCACCAGCGAGTCGACGAGCACCGCCAGCACCCCGCCCGGACGCAGCCAGCCGGCCAGGTGCCGGACCGCCCGCTCGGGATCGGCTGTGTACTGAAGTGAACCCATCGCCAGCACCGCGCCGGCCGTGGCGGGCAGCGTCACCTCCGTCATCGAGCCCTCGACGAGCGTGAAGCCGGGACCGGGCGGGTGGCGACGCAGCTCGGCGACCATCCCCGGCGCCTGCTCCACACCGGTCACCGGATGGCCCAGGTCGAGCAGGCGTCGCGCCCAGCGGCCCACGCCGCAGCCGGCGTCCACCACCGGGCCGTCGGGCGGCAGCAGCGCGCTGACCCGCTCCCACGCCAGATCGTCGTACGCGCGCCGGTGCGGCACCGCGAAGTGCTCCTCGTAGCCGGGCGCCAGCGCGTCGTACAGCGGCTGGCTCGGGCGCATCGGCTCAGACAAGGCTGCGCCGCCCGCGTCGCCACTGCCGGTCGGCCAGGTAGGTGCCCGGCCGCCAGCGCAGGTTGAGGCTGTAGTTGCTGCCGCAGCCGACGCACTCCTTGCGGAACAGTCGCGCGTGCTCGGCGCGGTACTCCGGGGCGTCGACGATCTCGGCGATCGGGCGCTGCCGGACCGAGGCAGTCGGGTCGTGCGCCCAGCAGCCGCCGATCTCGCCCCGGGAGTGCACCATCAGCTTGAGCTGCGACTCGGCGCAGGGCAGGTCCCGTTGCACGAGATCGTCGAAGTGCCCGCGCAGGTAGCGCAGCTCCGAGTAGCGCGGCAACCACCGCTGGTCCGTCCGGGCCATCGCCTCCAACTCGGCCAGCGCCGCGTCGAGCCGGTCGCCGGCCACGTCGGTCTGCCCGGTGACCGCGTCGGTGCGGAACAGGAACGTCCGGTCGGTGACCAGGTTGAGGTAGAGCGCCACGCCCAGCTCCTGGGCCAGCGCCGCGATGCCGGGCAGGCTGTCCACGTTGTCCCGCATGACGGTGAAGTTCATCCGCACCTTCAGGCCGAGCCGGTCGCGCTCCGCGATCAGGTTCCGCAGGTGCCGGGTGGTCGTCTCGAACGCGCCGAGCCGGCCCCGGATCCGGTCGTGCACCAGCGCCGTCGGGCCGTCGACCGAGACGTTGAAGCTGCGTACGCCGGCGGCGAGCACCTCGTCGAGGACGGGCGGGGTGAGCCGGACGCCGTTGGTGTTCAGGTGCAGGTGGCGGACGCCCACCTCGCGGGCGTACGCCATCAGGGGCACCGCGTCCGGCCGGATCAACGGCTCACCGCCGGTGAAGTTCACCTTGTGGATGCGCATCGCGACGAGTTGGCGCAGGACGTCCCGCCACTCCTCGGTGGACAGCTCACCCTTGGTGTTCGTGGTCCAGCAGCCGCAGCTCGTGCAGCGCAGGTTGCAGTTGTCGGTGAGGAACAGCTCGGCGACCAGCGGCCGGACGTGCAGCCGGGGTGCGACCCGCTCCTTGATGGCGAGCCGGCCGAAGAACCAGGCCAGCCGCGCGGTGTCGGCCACGCTCACGGCTGCCTCCGGGCGGGACGGGTGATGCTCACGGCTGCCTCCGGGCGACGACGAAGAGGTTGGCCGCGCGGAACAGCCGGCCGTCGAGGTGGATGCCGCGCTCCAGCAGGCGGCGGACCGGCCCGCCGGTGAGCAGCGCCGGGATCTGCAACCACCGCCAGAACAGGTTGGCGCCGGTCACCGTGGTCGGCGTGAAGCCGGCCGCGCGCAGCAGGTCCAGCAGGTCGGCGGTGCGGTAGTTGGTGTGCCGGTCCCGGCCGACCGACATGTCCCCGCGCAGGTCGTTCGAGAGGTCCGCGAACCGGCTGTGCCACACCTGCGGCCCGAACCGCCACGAGTAGACGCGACGGTGCAGCCGGGGGAAGTCGAACTTCGCGTTGTCGGGGTCGAGAAAGCTGAACACGTGCCGGCGCGGCACGGTGAGCACCAGCAGCCCACCGGGGGCGAGCACCCGGTGCGTCTCGGCGAGCAGCGCGGCCTCGTCGGGCACGTGCTCCAGCACGTCGAGCAGGCTGACCGAGTCGAAGCAGCAGTCGGTGAACGGCAGCGGCCGACCGACCCGCAGCCGGTGCAGCGGCAGGCCGGGGTGGCGGGCGGCCAGCCCGGCGAGGTAGTCGGGGTGCGGGTCGGCGCCCTCGCAGGTCACGGTGCCGTGTTCGTGCAGCGCGGCGAGGAAGTCCCCGGGGCCGCAGCCCAGGTCGAGGTGTCGGCCGGTGCGACCGGCCAGCGCGGACCAGGCGAACGCGTACCGGCGCAGCGGGTGGGTGGCGAAGGGCTGCCGGCCCGCTCGGCGGGTCGCCGCGTCGCCCCGGTTCATCGGGCCGGCCGGGCGCTCGTCGGCCCGGCTCATCGGACCAGCCGGGCGCAGAGCGCGTCCAACGTGGCGGCCAACCGGGCGCCGTCGACCGCGCCGGGCAGTGGCCGCTCGGCCAGCAACCGCCGCTGCCGCTCCGGGTGTGCGGCCACCACGGCCGGCAGGTCGGCCGCGTCCCACACCGCGATCACCCGGCCGGAACGCTCCTCGTCGCGCAGGTAGGCGACCTGGTGGTCGTTGCCCATCTCGCCCCGCGCGGCCTCCCGGGCCACCGCCACCGGCACCCGGCCGAGCCGCTGGACCAGGCGCACGGTGTTCCCCGCATGGGTGATCACCACGTCGGCGGCGGCCAGCCGCTCGCGTAGGTCGTCCAGGGGCAGGAACGCCTCGTGCGGGCACGGCGGCGTCACGGTCGACGTGCCGGTCTGGACGAACACCTCGTGCGCGGCGCAGAGCGGCGCGACGCCCTGGATCAGGCGGTCGAACGGCCACGGACCCATGCCGACGGTGACCAGGATGCGGGCCATGGTCAGTACAGCTCCCCGATGAGCACCGCGCGGGGGCGGGACGCCAGCAGGGCGGGGCGCTGCACCAGCACCGCGGCGGCGAGCCGGGAGCAGAGCCGGGCGGCGGAGCCGGCGGGCCCGGTCATGTTGAACGTCTCCAACCACAGCGACGGCACCCGGAGCAGGCGGGCGGCGAGGAAGACGCCGACGGCCACGCCGGTGCCGGCCGACACCACCACGTCGGGTCGCTCGCGGCGCAGCAGCCGCAGCGCCCGCCAGGTCGCCGGCAGCACCCGCAGCCGGGTGCGGGTCGACAACTCGGGCTGCCAGTGCACCCGCTGCCCGGCCAACGCCACCTCGGTGTCGGGGGCCCGGACCGCGACCCACACCGGATCGTGTCGGGCCCACCAGGGGCGGAGCGCCAGCAGGTCCAGCAGGACGCCACCGCTGCTGGAGACGAGGAGCACCCGGTACCGCCGTCCCATCAGGCCACGCTATCGCAGAGTCGCGACTCAGGACGCCCCCGTCCAGCGTGGACGTCGGGTACCCGTCAGCGACCGTCCCGGGGCCCGAAGGCGGTGAGCGCGTCCAGGTCGGAGTATCCGCCGCGCAGGTACTCGTCGGCCCACTGCGCCGCCTCCGGGAAGGCGGACCCGGCGACCACCTCGGCGCAGGCGGCGTCCACGTCGAACCGGGTGCGGCGCAACTGCACCCCCGGACCGAGCAGCGCCCACCAGGCGCCCGCGCCCCCGTACGGCATGCCGACACTGCCCGGGTTGACCACCAGGCGACGGTCGACCAACCGGGTGTACGGCATGTGGGTGTGCCCGCAGACCACGGTGCCGACCTCGGCCGGCAGGCCGGCGAAGACCTCGGCCCAGCGTTCCGGCCGCGAGTCGACGAGCACGACCTCCTCGTCGTCGCGGGGCGTCGCGTGGCAGAACAGCACGTCGCCGAGCCCGGCCACCGACAGCGTGACGTACGGCGGCAGCGCGGCCAGCCGGGCCACCTGGTCGTCCCGGAGCTGCGCGGCGGCCCAGTTGGCGACCTCGATCTCCGACGGCTTCCCGGCCCGCGCCTCGACCAGCTCCCGTTCGCCGTTCCCGCCGACCCAGCGGGCCCGGTCGCCGAGCGCGGCGAGCCGGTCCAGCACCTCCACCGGCTGCGGGCCGGACGCGATGTCCCCGGTGAGCACGATCAGGTCGGCGGCGGCCACGTCCGGCTCGGCCAGGACAGCCTCCAGCGCCGGCAGCACACCGTGGATGTCGGAGAGTACGGCGACACGATCGATCATCGCCCCAGCCTGGACGCCGGCCGCCGGGGACGTCCAGGAATTCTGCGCCGGGCAGAGACGCGCCGGCCCGGACCGCGTGGGGCGGGCCGGGCCGGGGCGGAGGTGCGGAAGGTCAGACCCGCGCGCGGCGGGCCAGGCGCTCCGGGTCGAGGATGATGATGCTCTTGCCGTCCAGCCGCAGCCAGCCGCGCGAGGCGAAGTCGGCGAGCGCCTTGTTGACGGTCTCCCGGGACGCGCCGACGAGCTGGGCGATCTCCTCCTGGGTGAGGTCGTGGGTCACCCGCAGCACGCCGCCGTCGCGGGTGCCGAACCGACCGGCCATCTGGAGCAGGTTCTTGGCGACCCGACCGGGCACGTCCGTGAAGATCAGGTCGGCGAGCGAGTCGTTCGTCCGGCGCAGCCGGCGGGCCAGCACCCGCAGCAGCTGCTCGGCGATCTCGGGCCGGTTGTTGAGCCACGGCCGCAGGGCCTGCTTGCGCAGCCGGACCAGCCGGGTGTCGGTGACCGCCGTGGCGGTCGCCGTCCGCGGGCCGGGGTCGAACAGCGACAACTCGCCGACCATGTCCGACGGGCCCATCACGGCGATCAGGTTCTGCCGGCCGTCCGCCGCGCGGCGACCCACCTTGATCTTGCCGGACAGGAGGATGTAGAGACTGTCACCGGGCTCGCCCTCGTTGAAGACGACCTCGCCCTTGCGGACCTCGATCGTCTCCATCTCCTTGGCGAGCGCCTCGGCAGCCTCCGGGTCGACACCCTGGAAGATCCCGCTGCGGGCCAGTACCTCGTCCATCGCGCACCTCCGCCTGCGCGTGCCGTCCGTCGGCCCGGGTCCGCCGTCCGCTGATCCCTCGCGCGCCGCCAGTCTAGGCGCACATGAGCAGGAATCGGAGGTGCACCCCTGGATCCGGCCCCGCGACGCCGGGCCGGGCGCCACCGGTCCCCACCCGATCGTAAGGTGACCGGCGTGCTGTGCGAGCCGATCCTGACCAGCCGGTCCGAAGCCGGGTGGGACATCCCGCTGCTCGTCTGGCGGGCCGAGACGCCGCTGTTGGCGGTCGGTTCCGCCCCGCTGGGCGGGGGGATCGGCGTCCGCCGGTGGGTGGTCAACGCGACCGTGCCGATGACGTACGACCGGGACGACCCGGCCGCCCACCTGGCCGAACTCGCCCGCGACCTGGACCTGGGCGGGCCCGGGGTCGGGCTGCTCACCGGCGTCGACGTGACCGAGGTGGTGCACCGCGGCGACGACGGCGTCCGGGTCTGGGCGACGGTCGGCCTGGGCACCCCGGTCTGGGCCGCCGCGCCGGTCGACGGCGGCCGGGAGACCACCGACGCCCCGGCCACGGCGGCCGGGCCCGCGCCGGCCCACCCGGTCGGCACCGTCAACATCGTGGTGCACGTGCCGGTCCGGCTCGGGGACGCCGCGCTGGTCAACGCGGTGGCCACCGCCACCGAGGCGAAGGCGCAGGCGATCTGGGAGCTGGGACTGCCGGCCACCGGCACCCCCACCGACGCGGTCACCGTGCTCTGCCCGGCCGACGGCACGCCGGCTGAGTACGGCGGCCCGCGCTCGACCTGGGGCGCCCCGCTGGCCCGGGCCGTGCACGCCGCCGTGCGCGCCGGCGGCGCCGGCCCGGTCGTGCCCTGGTCCGACCGGCGGGCCGGCTGACGTGCGCAGACCGGTATTCCGACCATTCGGCCCTCGTCGCGGCGTCCCCGGGGCGGTAGCGTCGCCGACGATGTACGCTTCCGCCCACTCTGTGCCCCGTTCCCGCCGCACCACCGGCCCCCACCCCGTCGGTCCCGTGCCGCGCCGTGCCGTCCCCCGACCGCGCCTCGCCGCGCTCGCCGCGCTCTTCGCGGTCCTGCTCGTCGCCGGCTGCTCGGACTCCGGCGACGGCGACGGCCCGCTCTGGCAGACCGGGCAGGGCGGCGGCTCGACCGGGTCGGCCGGCCCCGCGTCCGGCGACCAGCCGGCCGCCTCCGGCGAGTCGACGGAGCCGTCGATCTCGCTGACCGCGACCGGCGACGTGATCATGGGGAACGCGCCGAACCGGCTGCCGCCCAACGGCGGCAAGGGCTTCTTCGACGACGTGAAGTCCGCGCTCAAGGGCGACCTGGTGATGGGCAACCTGGAGGAGCCGCTCACCGACGACACCGGCGCCGGCAAGTGCGGCCCGAACCCGCAGAACTGCTACCAGTTCCGGGCGCCGCCCGGCTACGCCGCGCACCTGCGCTCGGCCGGCTTCCAACTGCTCAACCAGGCCAACAACCACGGCAACGACTACGGCCAGCAGGGCTACGAGAACACCCAGTCGGCGCTGGAGGCGCACGGCCTCAAGCACACCGGCGCGCCCGGCGAGATCACCGTCGTGGACGTCAAGGGCGTCAAGGTGGCAGTGGTCGGCTTCTCGTCGTACCCCTGGTCGAACAGCCTGATCGACCTGGACGCCGCCAAGCAGGTCATCGAGATGGCCAAGGGGATGGCCAAGCTCGTGGTGGTGCAGGTGCACATGGGCGCCGAGGGTGCGGACAAGACCCGGGTCAAGCCCGGCACCGAGATGTACGTCGGGGAGAACCGGGGCGACCCGATGCGTTTCGCCCGTACCGTGATCGACGCTGGCGCGGACCTGGTGATCGGGCACGGCCCGCACGTGCTGCGGGGCCTGGAGTTCTACCAGGGCAAGCTGATCGCCTACAGCCTGGGCAACTTCGCCGGCGGCGGGAAGTCGTTGCAGAGCACCGGTCGGCTCGGCTACGGCGGCGTGCTCAAGGTGTCGCTCACCGCCGAGGGCCGCTTCGTCGGCGGCACGTTCACCTCCACCGTGATGAACGGCGTCGGCCGACCCTCCGTCGACCGGCAGGACCGCGGCCTCGGGCTGGTGCGCGAGGTGACCCGGGCGGACTTCCCGGACACCGGCGCGAAGCTCGACGCGAACGGCAGGATCAGCGCACCGACGGGTGGCTGAGCGCACGCCACCCGCGTCGACCCACCGGGGCGTCGTCCCCGCGACGTAGGCTGGCCGGCGTGACCACGCGCTCTCCCGAGACCGACCTCGGCCGTACGCGTCGGGCCCGCCGCATCGGGCGGGTGCTGACCGAGACCCACCCCGACGCGCACTGTGAACTCGACCACGGCAACGCGCTGGAGCTGGCCGTCGCCACGATCCTGTCCGCCCAGTGCACCGACAAGAAGGTCAACGAGGTCACGCCGAAGCTGTTCGCCCGCTACCGCACCGCCGCCGACTACGCCGGGGCGGACCGCGTCGAGCTGGAGGAGCTGATCAGGCCCACCGGTTTCTACCGCAACAAGACCAGCTCGCTGATCAACCTGGGCCGCGCGCTCTGCGAGCGGTACGACGGCGAGGTGCCCGGCCGGCTCGCCGACCTGGTCACCCTGCCGGGGATCGGGCGCAAGACCGCGAACGTGATCCTCGGCAACGCGTTCGACGTCCCGGGCATCACCGTCGACACCCACTTCCAGCGGCTGGTGCAGCGGTGGGAGCTGACCACCGAGACCGACCCGGTCAAGATCGAACACGCGATCGGCGCGCTGTACCCCAAGCGCGACTGGACCATGCTGTCGCACCGGATCATCTTCCACGGCCGTCGGGTCTGCCACGCCCGCAAGCCGGCCTGCGGCGCGTGCACGCTGGCGAAGCTCTGCCCCGCGTACGGCACCGGGCCGACCGAGCCGGCCGCCGCGGCCAAGCTGCTGAAGGGCCCCCGCGCGCGGGACCTCGCGGCAGCCGTCGGCCTCGACCCGGACCTGGTGCCGCAGCAGGCGACCGTGGCGGACGTGCCATGATCCGCCGGCTCGCGGTCCTGCTCGTCCCGCTGCTGCTGGCGGCGGGCTGCACCGCCACGGCCGAGGAGCCGGCCAACCCGGCGTCGGCCCACCGCGCGGAGCGCCCCTCGCCGTTCGCCGACTGCGCCCCGCTGACCGCCGTGCCGGCCTCGGCCGCGCCGGCGCCGGCCGGCAGGCCCGGTGATCCGCTGCCCGACCTGGCGCTCAACTGCTTCACCGGCGGCGCGCCGGTGCAGCTGCGCGACGTGAAGGGCCCCGCCGTGATCAACGTGTGGGCGTCCTGGTGTCCGCCCTGCCGCAAGGAGCTGCCCGCGTTCCAGCGGCTCAGCGACCGGGCCGACGGCCGGTTCCAGGTGATCGGCGTGAACAGCCGGGACAGCCGCCGCGGCGCGCAGTCCCTCGGCGAGGACTTCGGCATCGACTTCCCGATGCTGCTCGACCAGGGCGACGCGTTCGAGCGCGCGCTCGAACGCAGCGCGTTCCCGTTGACCGTCCTGGTCGACGCGGACGGCCGGATCCGGCACATCGACGGCACCGGCGCGCTCGACGACGCCCGCCTCGCCGCGCTCGTCCGTACGCATCTCGGGGTGCGGGTGTGACCCGGACGCCGCCCGGATGGCTGGACCCGCTGCTGGGCCGGCTCGGCAGCGCCCGGGCCGAGGACTTCACCCAGCTCGCCACGCCGGAGACCGGCGGCCGGGAGAGCGCCGTGCTGGTGCTGCTCGGCGAGGAACCCGGCGCCGGGCCGGACATGCTGGTCCTCCAGCGCGCCGCCACGCTGCGCAACCACGCCGGGCAGCCGGCCTTCCCCGGCGGCGCGGCCGACCCGGAGGACGCCGACGCCCGCGCCACCGCGCTGCGCGAGGCGAACGAGGAGGTCGACCTCGACCCGGCCAGCGTCACCGTGCTGGCCGAACTGCCCCGGCTGTGGATCCCGGTCAGCGACTTCGTGGTGACCCCGGTGCTCGCCTGGTGGCACGACCCGCACCCGGTCCACCCGCGCGAGCCGGCCGAGGTCGCGCACGTCGCCCGACTGCCGGTCGCCGAGCTGGTCGACCCGGACAACCGCATGCGGGTACGCCACCCCAGCGGCTGGATCGGCCCCGCGTTCTCGGTCCGCGGCATGCTGGTCTGGGGCTTCACCGGCGGCGTCATCGACCGACTGTTGGAGATGGGCGGCTGGGCCCGGCCCTGGCCCCGCTCGCGGGTGTGGGAGCTGCCGCCGGTCGGCGCCACCCCGGCCCCCTCGGCCGGCACCGAGGCGGCCGACGAGAGCCCGGTGCGCTGATCACCCGCACGGATCCTCAGGTCACGTTCAGCGAGCGCTGAGCGGGCCACGGGCCCGGTGCCCGTACCCTTGGGGCGTGTCCGCCGTGGATCTCGTCCTGCTCCTGCTCATGCTCGTGTTCGCGATCAGCGGATACCGCCAGGGCTTCGTCGTCGGAGCGCTGTCGTTCTCGGGCTTCTTCCTGGGCGCGTTGCTCGGCCTCCAGGTCGGCCCGCTGATCGCCCGGCAGTTCGCGTCCAGCGGCACCCGGGTGTTGATCTCCCTGGTGGCGATCTTCGGGCTTGCCGTACTGGGGCAGGCGCTGGCCGGCTGGCTCGGCTCCAACCTGCGCGCGGCCATCACCGGGCCGGCCGGAAAGAAGGTCGACGACGTCGGCGGCGCGTTCATCTCGGTCATCGCGGTCATGCTGGTGGCCTGGCTGGTCGCGGTGCCGCTGGGCTCCTCGTCGGTGCCCTGGCTGGCCGCCTCGGTCAAGGACAGCGCGTTGCTCACCGTGGTGGACCGGGTGCTGCCCGACCGGGCCCAGGAACTCTCCACCGCCCTGCGGGACACCGTCGACACCAACGGCTTCCCCGACGTGTTCAACGGCCTCGGCAGCACCAACGCCCGGCAGGTCTCGCCGCCCGACCCGGCGCTGGCCAACTCCCAGGTGGTGCAGAACAGCAAGCGGTCCGTGGTGAAGGTGCTCGGCTCCGCGCCGAGCTGCTCCCGCCGGATCGAGGGCTCCGGCTTCGTCTACGCCGACGACCGGGTGATGACCAACGCGCACGTGGTGGCCGGCACCCGGTCGGTGGCGGTGGAACTGCGCGGCGAGCGGTACGACGGCGAGGTGGTGGTCTACGACCCGGATCGGGACCTGGCCGTGCTCTACGTGCCCGGGCTGCCCGGGCCGTCGCTGCGCTTCGCCGCCGGTGCGGCGGCCAGCGGGGCGGACGCGATCGTGCTCGGCTTCCCCCTGGACGGCCCGTACGACGCCCGGCCGGCCCGGGTGCGGGACGTCGACCGGATCACCGGGCCGGACATCTACTCCTCCGGGGACGTGACGCGGGAGATCTACACCATCCGGGCGCTGGTGCGCAGCGGCAACTCCGGCGGCCCGCTGGTCTCCTCGAACGGGCTGGTGCTCGGCGTGATCTTCGCGGCGGCGGCGGACGACCCGAACACCGGCTTCGCGGTGACCGCCGCCGAGGCGCGGTCGGTGGCGCTGACCGGCGCGGAACGAACCCGGGGCGTGGCCACCGGCGACTGCACCTGAACCCGGCACCGGCGGCCGGTGCCCGAGCCGGCCGGCGCGGCGGTCGGTCCGGCGGGCGTGCCGGTCAGCCGCCGGCCGGGGCCCCGGCCGGCGTCACGTCGTCGCCCGGCCGGCTCATCGACAGTTTTGCGCGGCCCCAGGTGAGCGTGCGGTCGAGCACCGCCCGCGCCATGATCGCGACACAGGTGCCGCCGTTGACGAACGAGGCCACCACGTCACTGGGGTGGTGCATGCCCCGGTACATCCGGGTGAGCGCCACGCCGACCGGCACCAGCACCAGCAGCGTCCACCAGGTGACCTTGGCCGGGGTGCTGCGCGCCCGCAGCGCCAGCAGCACCGCGAGGCCGACGTAGAGCGCGGTCGCCGCCGAGGTGTGCCCGGACGGGAAGCTGGACGTCGGGGGAGAGGCGTCCATGTGCTCCACGGCCGGCCGGTTCCGGTCGATGACCATGGTGGTGAACAGGAAGATCAACGCCTGCGCGCTGACCGCCGCGCACAGGAAGATCGGCTCCCGCCAGCGGTGCAGCACCAGCCGCAGCACCAGCGCGGCCAGCACCGTCACCACGACGATCATCTGGGTGCTGGCCAGCGTGCTGAAGACCAGCGACACGTCGTTCCAGCCGGACGACCGGTCACCGGCGAACTCGCGGTTCACCGCGTCCTCCACGGTGAACGGCCAGGTGTGCGTGAGCACCCGGGTGACCAGCAGGCCCAGCCCCACCATCACGGCGAAGAGCAGGGCCACCGGCAGCAGGACGCGCCGGGCGATCTGGACCGCGACATCGGACATGAGCCGCCCTTTACCCCGGTGGCCGTCTTGTTACGCGTGTCGATCCTCCGGGTCGGCCAGTTCCGGCTCGACCCCCTCGCGCAGCGGGCGGGCCGGCCGCCGGCCGGCCCCGGTGCGCCAGGTGGCGAACGCGGCAGTGGTGGCGGCGACCGTGGCCACCCCCAGCACCCAGCCGCCCACCACGTCACTGGTCCAGTGCACGCCCAACGCGATCCGGCTCAACCCGGTCACCACCGTGAGCAGCGTCGCCGCCGTCCAGAGCGCGATGCGGCCGGCGCGGTTGTCACGGGCGAACGGCAGGAAGAGCAGCAGCAGCACCCCGGCGGCCAGCGCCGCGTTCAGCGCGTGACCGGACGGGAAGGAGTAGCCGGCGGCCCGGGCCACCGGTTCGAGCAGGTCCGGCCGGTCCCGGCCGACGAGCAGCTTGAGCAGCGCGCCGAGCAGGCCGCCGACAAGCATGGTGGTGACCACCCAGACCGCCAGCCGCGGCGCCCCGCGCCGCAGCAGCCAGACCACCGCCACCGCGGCGGCCACCCGCAGCGGACCCGGCCCGAACGCGTGCGTCCAGACCGTCATCACCCGGACCCACAGCGGATGGTGCACCGCATATCCGTGGAACGCGTCGGTGACCGAGGCGTCCAGCCGGAGCAGCGGCGGCCAGGCGCCCAGCACCAGCAGCGCGAGCAGGGCGAACGGCACCAGCACCAGGACCGCCGCGGCGGCGGCCAGGCTGAGGCGCAGCCCCAGCGAGTGGTCGGGGTCGAGGCGGCGGGTCCGCCACGACCGGTCGCGCGTGGACGTCGGGCCGGTGCTGTTCATGCGCCGTTCACTACCCAGGGAAGGGCGCGGTCAGACTCGCCGGTCAGCGGCGGGCCTGCCGGAACCGGCGCACCACCAGCGCGGAGCCGGTGACCAGGGCGACGAGCAGGGCCAAGCCGATCCAGAGGCGTCCCGGGCCGGGTTCGTCGGTCTGACCCGCCGCGCCGGCCGACCAACCGGCCGGCTGCGGGCGACCGAACGGGTCGCCGCCCTGCCCCGCCGCCGCGGCCCGGGTGCCCGGGCCCTCGCCCGGGGCGGGACCGAAACCCACCACGCCCGGGGCGGCGTTGTCGTCGAGCGGGTTGCGGCCCACCGGCGCCACGTCGGCGGTGAGCGCCGCCACCGGGTCCACCATGCCGTACCCGAACCGGTCGTCCCGGCCGGTCGGGCCGAGGTCCCGGGCGGTGCTGATCAGCCGGTTGACCACGTCCCCGGCCGGCATCCGCGGGTAGCGGGCCCGGACCAGGGCGGCCGTCGCGGCGACCAGTGGCGCGGCGAAGCTCGTCCCCTGCACCCGCCAGTAGCCGCCCCGGGAGCGGGCGCCGTAGAGCGCGGTGGCGGGGGCGCTGAGTGTGGTCTCGTGACCGGTGATCGAACCGGACCAGAGGTTCTCGCTGTCGCGGTCCAGGCCGGTGACCGCCAGCACGCCCGGCTCACGGGCCGGGTACCAGACCTTGGTGGTGGTCGAGGTGGCCAGGTTGCCGGTGCAGGCGACCACCACCACGTCCCGGGCGAACGCGTAGTCGAGCGCCGCGGCCAGCGCCGGGCTGTCGCCGCCGCCACCGAGCGACAGGTTCACCACCCGGGCGCCGTTGTCGACCGCCCAGCGCACCGCCTTCGCGATGATCAGCGCGTCGTCGTACCGGTTCTCCGCGTCCAGCACCCGGACCGGCAGGATCCGGGCGTCCGGCGCCAGCCCCACCACGCCGCGGTCGTCGTCGGCCCGCCCGGCGATCAGCCCGGCCACCGTGGTGCCGTGCCCCACCGGGTCCGGCTCGTCCGTGCCGCCCGGCTCGACCAGGTCGAGGCCGGGCAGCACCTGACCGGCCAGGTCGGGGTGCGACGCGTCCACCCCCGAGTCGATCACCGCGACCACCACGCCGCGCCCGGTCGACGTCCGCCAGGCGGTCTTCGCCCGCAGCTCCGCCAACTGCCACTGCTCGTCGCGGACCTGGTCGGCCCGGAACACGCGCTCCGGCGCGGACCAGGCCGGCACCCGGACGGTGGTCGGCGCGGCGTGTGCCGGCGGGGCCAGCGGGCCGGCCGTGACGGCCAACGCCGCCGCGCCGGCCAGCAGCGCCCGCCCGGCGAGACGCCGGGACGGCCCGCCGGGAAGCCCCTGCCGATCCCCTGTCACATTCCCCAGCCGTTCCGTCGCGTCCGACACATGCTGCTCGGAGATTACCGGTAGTCCCAGCCGTCCCGGGGCAACTCGGCGCACCCGGCTCAGCCGGGCGGGAGATGAGCCAACTGCACCAGACGGACGCCCTCACGCCGGGTGACCAGGCGGGCCCGACCGGGCGGCAGCGGCCCGGCCTTCACCTGGCCGACGAGCGGCCCCTCCTCCGGGCCGCCGGACATCACCAGCCCGGCCGTGGACAGCTCCCGCAGCCGCTGGATGATCGGCTCGTACGCGGTCCGGCCGGCGCCGCCGGAGCGCCGCGCCAGCACCAGGTGCAGCCCGACATCCCGGGCGTGCGGCAGGTGCTCCTCCAGCGCGCGCAGCGGGTTCGTCGGCCCGCCGGCCACCAGGTCGTAGTCGTCCACCAGCACGAACAGCTCCGGCCCGGTCCACCACGTGCGGGCACGCAACTCGGCCGGGGTCACCTCCGGGCCGGGCTGCCGCCCCTGGAGGTAACCGGCCGCCGACTCGATCAGCTCGGTGGTGTGCGGCGCGGCCGTGCCGTACCCGATCAGGTGCGCGCTCTCGATGGCGCCCATCAGGCTGCGCCGGTAGTCGACCAGGATCACCCGGGCCTGCTCCGGGGTGAACCGGCGGACGATCGAGGTGGCCAGCGCGCGCAGGAACGAGGACTTGCCGCACTCGGCGTCGCCGAAGACCACGAAGTTCGGCTCGGTGGCGAAATCCAGCACCACCGGCGCCAGATCCGCCTCCGCCACCCCGACCGGGAACGCCAGCCCGGTCGTCGCGGTCTGGTCCAGCTCGGCGTACGGCAGCACCGGCGGGAGCAGCCGCACCCGGGGCGCCACCGGCCCGGACCACCCGTCGGCGACGGCCTTCACCAGGTCGGCGGTCCCGTCCCCCAGCGCGGCCGAGCGGGGCTCGGCGGTGAGGAAGTGCAGCCCGCCGGCGGTGATCCCGCGCCCCGGCCGTTCCTCCGGCACGCTGGCCGCCAGCGCGCGCTTGACCACCACCGAGTCGGCCGGGTCGCCGAGGCGCAACTCCAGCCGGGAGCCGAACAGGTCACGGATCGCCGGTCGGAAGTCCGACCAGCGCAGCGCGCTCGCCACCACGTGCACCCCGTACGCCAGCCCCCGGGTGGCCAGCTCGGTGACCAGCGGTTCCAGGTCCTCGTACTCGCCGCGCAGCGTGTTCCAGCCGTCGACGACGAGGAACACGTCCCCGAACGGGTCGGCACCGGCCGCCGGGGTCGCGGCCCGCCGCCGGCGCCACGCCGCCATCGACTCCACCCCGGACTCGGTGAAGCGCCGCTCCCGCTCGGCGAGCAGGCCGGCGACCTCCCCGACGGTACGGCGCACCGCGGTGCCGTCGGTGCGCCCGCTCACGCCGCCGACGTGCGGCAGGTCCCGCAGCGCGCCGAGCGTGCCGCCACCGAAGTCGAGGCAGTAGACCTGGACCTCGGCCGGGGTGTGGGTGAGCGCCAGCGCGCAGACCAGCGTGCGCAGCGCGGCGGACCGGCCGCTGCGGGTGGTGCCGACCACCGCGACGTGCCCAGCCGCGCCGTCCAACGCCAGCCAGCACAGGTCCCGCCGTTGCTCGAACGGCTTGTCCACCACCGCCACCGGCACCTGCAACGCGCCGTGCAGCTCGGGATTGGCCACGGTGAGCCCGCGCACCGGGTCGACGCCGACCGGGCCGAGCAGCTCGTCGAGCGTGGGGGAGGCGTCCAACGGCGGCAGCCACACCCGGTGCGCCGGCGGGCCCTGTCCGGCCAGCCGGTCGACCAGCAGGTCGAGCAGCGTCTCGCCGCTCTCCTCCTCGGCCGGCGGCGCGGCCGGCGCGGGCACCGGCGCGAGGTGGGTGGAGAACGCGAGCACCCGCGCGGCGCCGACGCCGGCCGCGCCCGCCGGGCCGATGCGCCGACGGACCGTGCCGGAGACGTACGCCGCCTTGAACCGGACCAGCGGCTCGGTGCCGGAGCGCAGGTACCCGTGCCCCGGGCTGCGGGGCAGCTCGTACGCGTCCGGCACGCCGAGCACCGTCCGGGACTCCAACGTGGAGAACGTGCGCAACCCGATCCGGTACGACAGGTGGGTGTCCAACCCTCGCAGCCGGCCCTCCTCCAGCCGTTGACTGGCCAGCAGCAGGTGCACGCCGAGCGACCGGCCCAGCCGGCCGATCTGCACGAACAGGTCGATGAAGTCGGGCTTGGCGGAGAGCAGCTCGGAGAACTCGTCGCAGATGAGGAGCAGCGACGGCAGCGGGGCGAGCGGACTGCCGGCCGCGCGCGCCCGCTCGTAGTCACGCACGCCGGCGAAGTTGCCGGCCCGGCGCAGCAGCTCCTGGCGGCGCATCAGCTCCCCGTTGATCGCGTCGACCATCCGGTCGACGAGCGGCAGCGCGTCCGCCAGGTTGGTGATCACGGCCGCGGTGTGCGGCAGGCGCTCGAACGGCGCGAACGTGGCACCGCCCTTGAAGTCGACGAGCACGAAGTTGAGCTGCTCCGAGCTGTGTGTCGCGGCCAGGCCGAGCACCAGCGTGCGCAGCAGCTCCGACTTGCCGGAACCGGTGGCGCCGATCAGCAGCCCGTGCGGACCCATGCCGTCCAGCGCCGACTCCTTGAGGTCGAGGTCGATGGCCCCGCCGTCGGCGCCCACCCCGATCGGCACCCGCAGCCGGTCCCGGGCGGCGCGGGGCGCCCAGCCCTGCTCGGCGGTGAAACCGTCCGGGTCGCCGAGACCGAGCAGCTCCGGCAGGCCCGGCTCGGCGCCGGGTGGCGCGTCCGACCCGCGTACCGCGCCGGCCAGCCGCAGCGGCGCGAGCCGCCGCGCGACCGCCTCCGCGTCGGCCGTCGGCAACGCGTCGGCGGCGCCCACCTCGGCGGGCCCCTCCGCCGAGTGCGAGTGCAGCCGGCCGTCGACCAGGTCGAGCAGCAGCGCGTACCGGTCGAGCAGCCGGGGCGGCGGCGTGTCCAGGTCGAGCACGGTGACCGCGTCGATGCCGCCGTCGCCGGCCAGGTCGGCGGCCCCGGTCAGGTCGCCGCCGTCGAGCACCACCACGACGTGCGGCCCGTCGGTGGCCGGACCGTGCGGGCTGAACCGGGACCGGCTGCCGAGCACGTCGTCGAGGAGTCGTTCCAGGTCGGCGGCGGCGCTGGTGACCAGCCGCACCGGACCGAGCGCGTCGGTGCGCGCCGGGTGGTGGGCGTGCGGCAGCCACTTCACCCACTCCCACCGGTCCCGGCGCTCCGGGCCGGCGCAGACCGCGATCAGCAGCTCGTCGGGGGCGTGGAAGACGGCGAGCTGGGTGAGCACCGCCCGGGCCAGCGCCTGGGCGGCCGGCGAGCCGGTGCCGCGTACCTCGCCGGCCGGGCCGCGCACGAAGACCCGGGCGAAGCTGCGCAGCGACAGCGCCACCGGCAGGTCCGGCACCACCGAGTACGCGTCCAGGAAGCGCCGCAGCGCCCCGGCGGTCATCGGCTCCAGTTCCTCCAGCGGCCGGGTGACCGGCGGGACCAGCGGGGTGGCCAGCGTCTGCGGCCCGACGCCGACCCGGACCACCGCGAAGTCCGGGTCACCCGGTCGGCGTTCCCAGACCCGGTGGCTGTCGACGGTGGACCAGAGCCGCCCCGGCTCCGGGTGGCGGTAGGCGAGCCCGGCGCGCTGGGCGCCGGCCGTCTCCCGGACCCGGCGACGCAGCGTGGCCAGGTGGCGCAGGTACTCCCGACGGGCGGCCATCAGCTCGGACTTCTTCGGGCCGGCGCTGCCCCAGGTGGTCACCAGCATGGCCAGCGAGGAGAGCCCGAACATGCCGCCCACCACGTACGAGTAGGCGCCGCCGCCCCGGCCGAACATCATCGCCATGGCCACCGTCCCGCCGAGCATCGGCAGCACCATCAGTGCCTGCTGCCAGCGCCCGCCGGTCGCCACCGGGATCTCCGGCGGCGCCTCGACGGGCAGCTCACCGACCGGGATCTCCGGAGCCGGCCGGCGCGGCGGTCGCTTGATGACGACAGTGGACACTCGGCCTCCCATGGCTCTCGGTAACCCGAGCCTGGCTCATAGTAGGTAAAGTCCTTCCGTCCGTCAGCCCACCGTTCCGGCTCGATGATGGAGATACGTCGATGACAAGCGGGCTCGCCCGGGTCACGATCAGCGCGCCCCGGCGACGGGTCGACGTGGCCCTGCCGGAGCAGGTTCCCCTGGCCGAGCTGCTGCCCGAGGTGCTCCGGCACGCCGGGGAGGGGCTCGCCGACGACGGCGAACGGCACGGCGGCTGGGTGCTGCGACGCACCGACGGCGCGGTGCTGGCCACCGCCCAGGCGCTGCTGCCGCAGGGTGTCCGCGACGGCGAGGTGCTGCATCTCGTGCCGGCCCGCGCCGAGTGGCCCGAGCTGGAGTACGACGACGTGGTCGAGGCGATCGTGGACGGCGCCCGCCGCCGGGGCGCCGCCTGGTCGGCCGGGGCGACCCGGGCCGCCGCGCTGGCCGGTGCCGCCGTGCCGCTGGCGGTCGGGCTGGTCGCGGTGCTGTCCGCCGGTCCGGGCGGGCCCGGCTGGACGGTCGCCGCGGTGGGCGCCCTGATCCTGGTGCTCGCCGCCACCGCGGCCTCCCGTGCCTACGGCGACGGCCCGGTCGGCGTCACGCTCGGCGGGTACGCGCTGCCCTGGGCGGCGGCGGCCGGCGCGCTCGCGGTCGGCTCCGGCGACCCGGTCGGCCCGATCCCCGGCCTGCGCTGGGTCGGCGCCCCCGAACTGCTGGTCGGCTCGGTGGCGGTGCTGCTGGTGGCGGTGCTCGGCCTGCTCGGCGTGGCGCACCGGTCCCGGGTCCCGGTGGCCGGCGTGACGGTCGGCACGGTCGGCGCGGTGGCCGCGCTCGGCGCGCTGCTGCTCGACCCGGCCGGCACCGCGGCCGTGCTGCTCGCCGTGCTGGTCTTCGCGCTCGGCGGGCTGCCGCTGCTGGCCATCCGGGTCGGCAAGCTGCCGCTGCCGCCGCTCACCCTGCCCGCCCCCGCCGGCACCCGCGACCTGCCCGACCGGGGACGGGTGCACGCGGCCGTGGCCCGCGCCGAGGAGGCGTTGACCGGAATGCTGCTCGGGCACGCGATGCTGGCCGTGGGCGCCGCCGCGGTGCTCGTCGCCGCCGGGGGGACCGCCGGGCGGCTGCTGGTCGCCGTCGCCGCCGGCGTGCTGCTGCTGCGCTCCCGGCTCTTCGTGGCGGTGCGGCACCGGGTGCCGGCCGTCGCCGCCGGCCTGGCCGGGTACGCGCTGCTCGGCGCGGCGCTGGCGGACCGGGCCGGGCCCGGGGGCCGCCTCGCGCTGACCGTCGGCGGGCTCACCCTGGCCCTTGTCGCGGTCACCGCCGGCGCCACGTACGCCCGTCGGCCCGTCTCGCCGTACCTCGGTCGGCTGGCCGACCTGACCGACACCGCGCTGGTGGTGGCCGTGGTGCCGGTGGCCTGCGCGGTGCTCGACCTCTACGACCGGGCCCGCGGCCTGCTCGCCTGAACAGCGAAGGGCCCGGGTCGCCGATGCGACCCGGGCCCTCGAAGTCTCGCCGTCAGTGCAGCGTCTCGCCGCGCTCCGCGGCCTCCTTGGCCCGGCGGTACGAGTTGACGATCTCCGCCTCCGCCTCGACCCGGCCCACCCAGGTCGCGCCCTCGACCGACTTGCCCGGCTCCAGGTCCTTGTAGACCTCGAAGAAGTGCTGGATCTCCAGCCGGTCGAACTCGCCCAGGTGGTGGATGTCGCGCAGGTGCTCCTGGCGCGGGTCCTCGTAGGGCACGCAGAGGACCTTGTCGTCGCCGCCCTTCTCGTCCGTCATCCGGAACATGCCGATGGTGCGGCAGCGGATCAGGCAGCCCGGGAAGGTGGGCTCGGGCACCAGCACGAGCGCGTCCAGCGGGTCGCCGTCCTCACCCAGGGTGCCCTCGATGAAGCCGTAGTCGGCGGGGTACTGCGTGGAGGTGAAGAGGGTGCGGTCCAGCCGGATCCGGCCGGTCGCGTGGTCCACCTCGTACTTGTTGCGGTGACCCTTGGGGATCTCAACCGTGACGTCGAAATCCATTTCCCACGCTCCCTCGTTTGCCCACGCTGGCTAACGGAACCACCGGCTCGCCGCCCGCACGGGAGAACGCCCCCGCCGGCTCCGGCCGCCGCATAGTGTTCGGACCGAAGTAGTGTCACCCAAGGTGATTTCGAGCGGGGAGGAGGGGGCCGTGGGGAGGGAAGACTCACACTACCGCCCCGGAGGGGTTGACGGGCGGCGGTCCGTCGGATCCGATTCCGGCCCGGCCGGCGCCACCGGCCGGGTGTCCGTGCCGGGCGCCAACCTCACCCACCGTGCGTCTCCGCCGACCGGCGCGGCCCACCCCGACGGCCGGGCGGCCGGGAACTGGCCGGCCCCGGTGCCGGTGAGCCCACCGGTCCCGCCGGCCGGCACCGCGCCGCCCCCGCCTCCGGCCCCGCCGCGTCGCCGCGGCCGGCTGGTCGCGGCGCTGGCCGGCGTGCTGGTGCTGGCCCTGGCCGTGGCCGGGCTGGCGGTGCTCCGCCCCGGCCCGGTGGCCGGCTGGCTGGGCAGCGGGGGCACCTCGTCCGGCGCGACCGCCGCACCACCCGAGCCCGACCCGCCGGTGGTGCTGGCCGGGCCGGACGGCAACGCCCCGCTGCCCACCGTGGCCGGGCTCCGTGCCGCGCTGGACCCGCTGGTGCGCGCCGCCGCACTCGGGGACCGGGTGAACGTCTCGGTGGCGGACGTGACCACCGGCCAGGCGCTCTACGGCAGGGGAGCGGACGCGCCGACGGTGCCCGCCTCGGTGACCAAGCTCGCCACCGGCGTCGCGGTGCTCGCCGCGCGCGGCCCCGCGTACCGGATCCCCACCCGCGCGGTGGCCGGCCCGAACCCGGGCGAGGTGGTCCTGGTCGGCGGCGGTGACCCGACCCTCGCGGTGGACCGGAAGAACGCCTTCTACCCGGGCGCGGCCCGGCTGGACGACCTGGCCGCCCAGGTGCGCACCGCGCTCGGTGGCACCGCCCCCACCAAGGTCGTCGTGGACGCGACGCTGTTCAGCGGCCCGGTCTTCGAACCCGGCTGGGACGCCGACATCCCCACCGGCGGGTTCGGCGCGGCGATCACCGCGCTGATGACCGACGGCGCCCGGAAGGACCCGGCGCAGGCCCGGCGTACCGCGGAGGAGACCAACCACGCCGCCGAGCGGGTGCCCCAGCCGGACCTGACCGCCGGCCGGCAGTTCGCCAAGCTGCTCGGGCTCACCGGGAACGCCGCGCAGGTGACCCGGGGCACCGCGCCGCCCGCCGGCGGCTCCGGCACCGCGCCCGGCGCCGAGCTGGGCAGTGTCGAGTCCCTGCCGATGATCCGGCTGGTCGACATCATGATCAGCGACAGCGACAACGTGATCGCCGAGGCGATGGCCCGCCAGGTGGCGCTGGCCAAGGGCAAGCCAGGGTCCTTCGTCGGCGGCGCGGCCGCCACCGACGAGGTGCTCGGCGGTCTCGGCCTGCCGGCCGCTGAGATCAGCCTGGCCGACGGCAGCGGGCTGTCCCGCACCAACCGGATCAGCCCGTCGCTGCTCACCGACCTGATCACGCTCGCCGGTAACGGGAGCCACCCCGAGCTGGCCGCGATCTTCGGCGGCCTGCCGGTCGGCGGCTGGTCCGGCACGCTCGACGAGCGCTACCAGGTGGCCGTGACCCGGGCCGGCGCCGGCGTGGTGCGCGCCAAGACCGGCACGCTGTCCGGGGTGAACGCCATCGCCGGCACGGTCACCACGGTCGATGGCCGGCTGCTGACGTTCGCCGTGCTCACCGACCGCACGCAGGGCTCGCTCGACGAGACCCGGCAGGCGCTCGACCGGATCACCTCCGCGCTGGCCGGCTGCGGCTGCCGCTGACCGACCGGCGTCGATCCGCCGGTCCGAGCCCGGGTGGCGGTGTGCCGGCGCGGGTACGGTGGGTTCATGGCGCAGTTCGTGGACTGGGATCTGGCCGCCGCTACCGCGGGGGCGCTGAGCAAGTCGGGCCCCCGGGTGTCGTACGCCGAGGCCACCGACGTGGTCGGCGACCTGCGGCGGCTGACCGAGGAGGCCGCCGGGCACGTCGCCGACTACACCGGCCTGCGGGCCCAGGTGGCGCACCCGCCGGTCCGCGTGGTCGACCGCCGCGACTGGGCGGCGGCCAACATCGCCGGGCTGCGTGAGGTCGTCTCGCCGCTTGTGGAACGGCTCTCCGGGGACAAGCGACCGGGCGCGCTCACCGAGGCGATCGGCTCCCGGGTGACAGGCGTGCAGGCCGGCACCGTGCTGGCGTACCTCTCCGGCCGGGTGCTCGGCCAGTACGAGGTCTTCGCCGGCGACCCCGGCCAGTTGCTGCTGGTGGCGCCGAACATCGTCGAGGTGGAGCGGAAGCTCGGCGCCGACCCGCGGGACTTCCGGCTGTGGGTGTG
This sequence comes from Micromonospora sp. RP3T, assembly GCF_003027925.1. Classification (GTDB taxonomy): domain Bacteria; phylum Actinomycetota; class Actinomycetes; order Mycobacteriales; family Micromonosporaceae; genus Micromonospora. The sequence continues at coordinate 35,132 of NZ_PYPS01000028.1, read as the reverse complement.
CCTGCACGAGGTCACCCACCGCACCCAGTTCACCGCCGTGCCGTGGATGCGCGCCTACTTCCTGGGCGAGGTGCAGGCGTTCGTGGACGCCTCGCAGGGCGGCGAGCACCTGCTGGAGCGCCTGCGCCGTGGCGTCGCCACGCTCTCCGACGCGGTCAAGGACCCGGAGAGCCGGGCCAGCGTGCTCGACATCGTGCAGACCCCGGCGCAGCGTGCCGTGCTGGACCGGCTGACCGCGTTGATGACGCTGCTGGAGGGGCACGCCGAGTTCGTGATGGACGGCGTCGGCCCGCAGGTCATTCCCAGCGTCGAGTCGATCCGGGCGTCGTTCAACCGCCGCCGCGAGTCCGGCAACCCGCTGGAGAAGGCGATCCGCCGGCTGCTCGGCGTCGAGGTCAAGATGCGCCAGTACGCCGAGGGCCGGAAGTTCGTGCACGGCGTGGTGGACCGGGTCGGCATGGCCGGCTTCAACAAGATCTTCTCCTCCCCGCTCACGCTGCCCCGGCTCGACGAGCTGGGTGACCCGGACGCCTGGGTGTCCCGGGTGCACGGGCCGGCCGGTGCCACCCCGACCGCCGGCTGAACCGGCCGCCCGGACCGGGCCGCCCACGTCGGCGGGACCGGCCGCGTCGACCGAACCGGGCACACCGACGGCACCGGTGACGCCGCAGGCGCCCGCGCCGGCGCCGTCGGTGGCCGCCGTGCGGCTCGCCGTACGCCGGCTGCTCACCGGCCTGCCCGGGCCCGGACCGGTGCTGGTGGCCTGCTCCGGCGGGGCCGACTCGCTGGCGCTCGCCGCGGCCACCGCGTTCGTGGCGCCCCGGCTCGGCCGCGCGGCCGGCCTGGTGACCGTCGACCACGGCCTGCAGCCCGGTTCGCCCGAGCGGGCCGACGCGGTCGCCGGCTGGGCCCGCGCGGCCGGGTTCGACCCGGTCGAGGTGGTTCCGGTACGGGTGGCCGGGCGCGACGGCGGCCCCGAGGCAGCCGCCCGGGAGGCCCGCTACGAGGCGCTCGTCGCCGCCGCCCGGCGGCACGACGCGGCCGGGGTGCTGCTCGGGCACACCCGGGACGACCAGGCGGAGACCGTGCTGCTCGCGTTGGCCCGGGGCGCCGGGCCTCGTGGACTGTCCGGCATGCCGGAGCGGCGCGAGCGGGACGGGGTGCCGCTGCTGCGTCCGCTGCTCGACGTGCCCCGGTCCGACACCCGGGCGGCCTGCGCCGCGCTCGGGCTGGCGGCGTGGACCGACCCGCACAACAGCGATCCCGCGTACGCCCGGGCCCGGGTCCGGGCCGAGGCGTTGCCGGCGCTCGTCGACGCGCTCGGTCCGGGCGTGGTGGCGAACCTGGCCCGGACCGCGCGCCTGCTCGCGGCGGACACCGCCGCGCTCGACGCGCTGGCCGGGGACGCGCTCGCCGAGGTCCGGGCCGCCGGTGGCGGGCTGGCGGTCGACGGGCTGGCCGCGTTGCCGGCGGCGGTCCGTACCCGGGTGCTGCACGCCTGGGCGCGGGAGTTGGGCGCGGCACCGGCCGCGCTGTCCCACCGGCACGTGGCGGCGCTGGACGCGCTGGTCACCGCCTGGCGTGGCCAGGGCCCGGTCCACCTCCCCGGCAACCACCAGGTGCACCGTCACGCCGCCCGCCTGGTGCAAGGAGGGGCCCCCGCTTAACGCCTCCGGTATAGGCGGGGCCCCCGCTTAACACCGGGGGCTCAGGCGTCGGCGCGCTCGCGGAACGTGGTCCGGTAGGCGTGCGGCGTGGTGCCGACCCGGCGGGTGAAGTGGTGCCGCAGCGCCGCCGCGTCACCGAAGCCGGCCCGGTCGGCGACGCTCTCCACGCTGAGCCGGGTGTCCTCCAGCAGCCGCCGGGCCAGCAGCACCCGCTGGTTGGTCAGCCAGTCGTGCGGCGTGGTGCCGGTCTCGGCGCGGAACCGGCGGGCGAACGTACGCGGGGCCATCCCGGCCCGGGCGGCCAGCTCGTCCACTGTCACGCCGCGGTCGAGGTGGCCCATCAGCCACTCCAGCACCGGTTCGAGCGTGGGCGCCTCCGGCGCCTTCGGGATCGGCGCCTCGACGTACTGCGCCTGACCGCCGTCGCGGTGCGGCGGGACCACCATCCGCCGGGCCAGCCGGGTGGCGGTCGCCGAGCCGTGCTCCTGGCGGACCAGGTGCAGGCAGGCGTCGATCCCGGCGGCCGTGCCGGCGCTGGTGAGCAGCCGGCCGTCCTGGACGTAGAGCGAGTTGCACCGGACCCGGGCCCGGGGATTGCGACGCTGCAACTCGTCGACGTAGAGCCAGTGGGTGGTGCACTCCCGGTCGTCCAGCAGGCCGGCCGCGCCGAGCACGAACGCGCCCGAGCAGACGCTCAGCACGTACGCCCCGCGGGCGGCGGCCCGGCGCAGTGCCGCCGGCACGGCTGGCGGGATGGCCCGCAGGTCGTCCTCGCCGGGCACGGCGACGCCGCTGAAGTGCGCGGGGACCGCGACGAGGTCGGCGTCGTCGAGCGGGGCCAGGTCGGCGTGCGGCTGGAGGTGGAACCCGGACGAGGTGCGCACCGCCCCGCCGTCGGGCGAGCAGACCTGGAACCGGTAGGCGGGGAAGCCGTCGTCGGTGCGGTCGGTGCCGAACACCTCGGCGAACACGCCCAACTCGAACGTGGCCACCCGGTCCATCGCCAGCACCGCCACCGAGCGCAACATGTGACGAGGGTAACCCGGTGGGTGGCAGGAAATCGATGCTCGTGGGCATTTCTGCCACTGTCCGGGTCGGACGGCGGATCGCAGACTTGGTGGTGTCCGGTGCGCACCGGCGGCGAAAAACGAACCAACCATGCGAAAGCGAGCGCCGCCATGACCGTTCTGCTGCTCCTGCTGTTCCTGCTCCTGCTGGCCGGCGCCAGCGCCCTCGGGTTCACCGCCGACACCCGCGACTCGGCCGACTGGAAGCCGACCGACGACGGGCGACGCTGGCGCTCCCGTACCTGCTGAGGTGAATTGTCCTGTTCGCGCCGAAGATCCCCGGCGGGACCGCGCCAAAAGGGGCGGCCCCGCCGACGGCGACCATCCGGCGTACGGCAGGCTAGGAGCATGGCTGACGGCTCCTGGTACGACGCCGACATCGACCACGTGATCATCTCCGAGGCGCAGATCCGCGAGAAGACCGCGGACCTCGCCAAGCAGGTCTCGGCGGACTACGCGCACGTCGAGGACGGTCTCCTGCTCGTCTGCGTGCTCAAGGGCGCGGTCATGTTCATGGCCGACTTCGCCCGCGCGTTGGGCCGCCAGGGTCCGCCCGCCGAGCTGGAGTTCATGGCCGTCTCGTCGTACGGCCAGGGCACCACCTCGTCCGGGGTGGTCCGCATCCTCAAGGACCTGGACCGGGACATCGCCGGCCGGCACGTGGTGGTGGTCGAGGACATCGTCGACTCCGGCCTCACCCTGTCCTGGCTGCTGCGGTACCTGGAGTCGCGCTCCGCGGCCAGCGTCGAGGTGGTCGCCCTGTTCCGCAAGCCGGACGCGGTCAAGGTGCAGGTGCCGGTGAAGTACGTCGGCTTCGACATCCCGACCGAGTTCGTGGTCGGCTACGGGCTCGACTTCGGTGAGCGCTACCGCGAGGTGCCGTACGTCGGGGTGCTCAAGCCGGAGGTCTACGCGCGGGCCTGAGCGCCGCCGCCGAGCCGCTCGTCAGCGGACGTTCAGCGGGCTCTCAGCCTTTCGGTCTACGGTAGGGGTCGGTGACGTGGAGGCACTCTCCACGCCCGACCCTCCGAGCCGCGTGACCGTGCGGCATGGGCCGGTCGGGTGCGGAGCTCCCCGCCACGCCGGCTCAAACCCTGGTTCGCCGTACGCGTAAGTGCCGGGCTCGCAAGCTCACATCCGGCACGAACGGTGTACCGTCGAGTGACCGTGGTGCGGCAGTTCGCGCGCCCCGGGGGTCCGGGCCGGCCCGCACGGCGGCCCCGGCCGCCGCCCGAGGCGGCGACACCATTCAGACGGTCAGGACGTCGATCAGGAGGATGCGGGCGCCTCGGTGCCCGACGACAGCATGGAACGTACGCGTTTCTTCCGCCGACCGGTGGTCTGGATCATCCTGGTCATCCTCGGCGCCGTTGTGCTCAGTCAACTGTTCACCGCTGGTCCGAGCTACCACCGGGTGGACACGTCCGTCGCGCTCGACCAGCTCAACAAGGGCGGTATCGAGAAGGTCGTCTTCCAGGACAAGGAGCAGACGCTCCAGCTCGACCTGAAGGACAAGGCCAAGTTCGACGACACCACCACCGACAAGATCGAGGCGCAGTTCCCGTACGAGGTCGGCGGCCAGGTCTGGAACCAGGTCCGCGAGGCCGAGGCGGCGGACCGGATCACCGGCCCGGTCGACACCAAGGTGTCGTCGGACAGCATCTGGGTCAGCCTGCTGGTCAATCTTCTCCCCATCGCGCTGCTCGTGCTCCTGCTGCTGTTCTTCATGTCGCAGATGCAGGGTGGCGGCTCGCGGGTGCTCAACTTCGGCAAGTCCAAGGCGAAGATGATCACCAAGGACACGCCGAAGACGACCTTCGCGGACGTGGCCGGGGCGGAAGAGGCCGTCGAGGAACTGCACGAGATCAAGGACTTCCTGCAGAACCCGGCGAAGTACCAGGCCCTGGGTGCCAAGATCCCGAAGGGCGTGCTGCTCTTCGGCCCGCCCGGTACCGGTAAGACGCTGCTGGCCCGCGCCGTGGCCGGCGAGGCCGGCGTGCCCTTCTACTCCATCTCCGGCTCCGACTTCGTCGAGATGTTCGTCGGTGTCGGTGCCAGCCGGGTCCGTGACCTGTTCGAGCAGGCCAAGTCGAACGCGCCGGCGATCGTCTTCGTCGACGAGATCGACGCGGTCGGCCGCCACCGTGGCGCCGGCATGGGCGGCGGCCACGACGAGCGGGAGCAGACGCTCAACCAGCTCCTGGTCGAGATGGACGGCTTCGACACCAAGGGCGGCGTCATCCTGATCGCCGCCACCAACCGGCCGGACATCCTCGACCCGGCGCTGCTGCGCCCGGGCCGGTTCGACCGGCAGATCCCGGTCGACGCCCCCGACATGGAGGGCCGCAAGGCCATCCTGCGGGTGCACGCCAAGGGCAAGCCGTTCACGCCCGACGTCGACCTCGACGCGGTGGCCCGGCGTACCCCGGGCTTCTCCGGCGCCGACCTGGCCAACGTGATCAACGAGTCCGCGCTGCTCACCGCGCGCAAGGAGCAGCGGGCGATCTCCAACGACTCGCTCGAGGAGTCGATCGACCGGGTGATCGCCGGCCCGCAGCGTCGCACCCGGGTGATGAGCGACCAGGAAAAGAAGATCACCGCGTACCACGAGGGTGGGCACGCGCTGGTCGCCTGGGCGCTGCCGCACGCCGCGCCGGTGCACAAGGTGACGATCCTGTCCCGGGGCCGGTCGCTGGGGCACACGCTGGTCCTCCCCACCGAGGACAAGTACACCCAGACCCGGGCCGAGATGATCGACACCCTGGCGTACGCGCTGGGCGGCCGGGCGGCCGAGGAACTCGTGTTCCACGAGCCGACCACCGGCGCCGGCAACGACATCGAGAAGGCCACCCAACTGGCCCGCGCGATGATCACCCAGTACGGCATGAGCTCCAAGCTCGGTGCGATCAAGTACGGCACCAGCGGCGACGAGCCGTTCCTCGGCCGCAACATGGGCCACGAGCGGGACTACTCGGACGCGGTGGCCGCCGAGATCGACAGCGAGATGCGCGCGCTGATCGAGCTGGCGCACGACGAGGCCTGGGAGATCCTGGTGGAATACCGGGACGTCCTGGACACCATGGTCCTGGAGCTGATGGAGAAGGAAACGCTCTCCACCGCCGACATGGCGCGGATCGCCGCCCGGGTGGTCAAGCGCCCGCCGATGGCGCCCTACCACGGCTTCGGCAAGCGCCTGCCCTCCACCGAGCCGCCGGTGCTCACCCCGGCCGAGAAGGACGCGCTGCAGAAGCAGGCCACCGCCGACGGCATCTCGGTCGGCGGCGCCAGCAACAACTCGGACGGTTCGCACTGAGCACCGACCCGACGGCCGGCTCCCCCCACCGGGAGCCGGCCGTTTCCGCGACCGAGCCCGACGGGGACGACGCGCTCGACTACGTGGCCGCGCGCCTGATCAGCGGCAAGCTCACCGGCGGCCCGGTCGAGGACAGCGTCGACCTGGGCCGGATCGAGAAGGCGGTCCGGGAGATCCTCATCGCGGTCGGTGAGGACCCGGACCGGGACGGCCTCCAGCAGACACCGGCCCGGGTCGCCCGCGCGTACGCCGAACTCTTCGCCGGCCTGCGCGTCGACCCGGCGCAGGTGCTCCGCACCACCTTCGAGGCCAACCACGAGGAGCTGGTGCTCGTCCGGGACATCGACGTGATGAGCCTGTGCGAGCACCACCTGCTGCCGTTCCGGGGCAGCGCCCACATCGGCTACATCCCCGGGCCGGACGGCCGGATCACCGGCCTGTCCAAGCTGGCCCGACTGGTCGAGGTGTTCGCCCGCCGGCCGCAGGTCCAGGAGCGGCTCACGTCGCAGATCGCCGACCTGCTGATGTCCAGCCTCGCCCCGCGCGGCGTCATCGTGGTGCTCGAGTGCGAGCACATGTGCATGGCGATGCGCGGCATCCAGAAGTCCGGCGCCAAGACCATCACCTCGGCGGTCCGGGGCGGCCTCCAGAACGACGCCAAGTCGCGGGCCGAGGCGATGGCGCTGATCATGCACCGCTGACCCGCCCTCTCCCCGGTGCGGCCGCGGTCGTCCCCGGGGACGGGTCAGCCGGGCAGCATGGCCAGCAGCAGACCGGCGGCGGTGAGCACGGCCGGGACCAGGCAGACCAGCGCGCCGAACCGGGGCGTCCGGTCCACCCGGTCGGTCGGGCGCGGACGGAACACCCGCCCGACCGCCAGCCAACCCAGCATGAACGCCACCGCCGGCAGCGGCAGCCCCACCAGCAGCGCCAACACGGTCACCGGCCCGGCACCCGCGACCGCGTAGAGGACGAGCTGCAGCAGCGGCACCACCAGCGCCAACGGCCCGTACACCAGCAGGTTGCGCGGACGGGCCGGCCAGCGGGCCAACCGGGGCAGGCCGTGCGCGGCCAACACGGCGTCCGCGTCGTCCGCCCAGCCACCGGCAGCGCGCAGCGCCGCCAGCACGGCGGACGGCCCACCCGCCATCGACCGGGCCGCCTCGCTCACCTCCGGCGGCGTCGGGGCCAGCGAGATCGCCGGTACGCCCAGCTCACGCAGCCGGGACTGCTGCGCGGCCAGCCGCTCGCGTACCCCGGTCAGCTCCTCGCGGGCCGCCGTCACCGACCGGGCCTGCTCCCCGGCGGCGGTCGCCGCCGCCCGGCGTACGCCGTCGAGCTGCCGCGCCGCCGCGACGTACTCCGCCCAGGCCGACTCGGCCGGGTCCACCGTCACCGTCGGATCACCCACGCGGGGCCCGGGCACCGCCGTCGGAGCCCCGCTCATCGGGCCGCCTCCCCGGTGCCGAACGGCACGAAGACCGTGCCCTGCTCCTCCGGGCCGTCCCACAGCACCGCGCGACCGGGCCGGGGATGCCACCACACCGGCCGGTCGAAGAGCCGCTCCAGCCGCCCACCCGGCACGTCGGTGACCGCCACGGCGGTCAGCTTGTCCACCTCGCCGCCGGGCCCGAGCAGCCCGGCCAGCGGCGCCGGGGTACGCCACCAGCCGAGCAGGTGCCGGCCGGCCGGCGGACCCTCCAACAGCAACGACCGCAGCAGCTCCGGCGGCAACTCGGCGGCGTCCGGCACGTCCAGCCCGAACACCACCAGGTAACCCGGCTCGTCCGCCTCGATGGCCGCCCGCAACCCGCCGGCGTCGACCGTCTCCACCCGGTGCCGGCCGGCCAGCTCGGCCGCCAGCACGCCGGCCGGCTCGGCCGACCCGTTCGCCAGCGGCGCCAGCACGAACCGCCCGGCGTCCGGGTGCGCCGCCGCCGCACTGCGTACGGCGGTGACCAGCAGCCGCTCGGCCTCCTCGTCCCCGCCCAGCACCGCCAGGTTCCGGCCCGCGACCGGCCCGAGCGGCACCGCCACAGTGGTGCGCCGGACATCCACCGCGCGGCCCAGCAGCGCGGCCGGCGCATGCACCCGCCCGGCCAGCGCGGCCCGGTGCCGCGGATCGTTGGCGAGCAGCGGACGGGCGTAGCCGGCGAACACCACCGGCGGAACCGCCGACTCCGGCCGCGCCGACCACAGCCGCCGGCGCAGCTCGGCGAGGACGTCCGGATCCCCGTACGGATCCGGGAAGCGGATCATCCGCTCGTGGCCGCGGGTCGCGCCACGCGGGCCACCCAGCCCTCCGGCCGTGTTCACCACCGCACTGCCCACCGGCAGGCCGGCCGCCGAGTCGTTCGCCGGCTCCAGCACCGCCGAGCCGCCGGGCAGCGCCACCCGCACCGGGAACTGGCCGAGCAGCGGATCGCGCGGACCACCGATGCCCAGGTCACCCTCGCCGGCCAGGACCAGATGGATCCCGTACGCGCGGGCGACCCGCGCCAGCGCGTCCAAGCGGGCCAGCAGGTCGGTGGCGAGCCGGTCCCGGTCGCGCAGCACCAGCGGGAAGTTGTCGATCACACAGACGATCCGGGGCAGCGGTTGGTGCTGGCGCAGCTCGGCGTACCGCTGCCCACCGGCCCGCCGGGACGCCTCCTCGCGGCGACGCGCCTCCGCCTCCAGCTCGCCGAGCAGGTCCACGACGTACTCCCGGTCGGCGGCCATCCCGGCCGCGCGGACCTGCGGCACCCAGGAACGGTCCCGCTCGGTCTGGAGGAACTCCACGAAGGACTCCCCGTCGCCCAGGTCGGCCAGGTAGAGCTCCAGCTCGTCCGGGCCGTACCGGGCTGCGAGCCCGAACAGCGTGTCGGTGAGGAACGCCGAACGACCGGCCTGCGACCGGCCGCTCACCAGCCAGTGCGGGGTCAGCTCGGTGAACCCGAGACTCACCGGGCGCCCGGCCGCGTCACCGACCGTGGTGCTGAGGCCGTCGGCCGAACCGTCGGCCCAGAACCCGTCGGCCGGCAGCAGATCGGCCAACGCCAGCCGCGACCCGTCCTCGATCTGCCGGGCCAGCCGCCGGCACACCTCGGCGACCAGCTCGGCCGGCGGATCGTCGTCCAGGAACACCGGCGAGTTCAACCCGCCGGGCGCCTCGACGCCCGGGCCGCTGAACCCGGCCGCCGGCGGGTCACCGACAAGCGCGTACGCGGTGCGCACCGCGAGCGGCGTGGCCCGGGGCAGCGGGTCGCCGGCCGGCCAGCCGGCGACCACCAGGTGCAACCCGGCCCGGGGACCACGCTCGGCCAGGTCGGCGAGCCGGTCCACGTCGGCCGGAGCGGTGCCGTCCGGCGCGGCGGCCACCACGAGCAGCAGCGTCCGGTCGTGGCCACGCTGCCGGGCGGTGCCGGCGGCCACCCACTGCTCCGCCTCGGCCAGCACCGCATGCAGCCCGGCCAGATCGGTGACGGGCGGCGGCAGCAGACCGGCGTCGGCCAGCGCCGCGAAACCCGCGAACGTGTCACCCGGACCGCCGTCGACCACCCGGGTCAGCAACGCGCCCGCCGGCGTCGCCGCGAACAGACGTAGCAGCAGTGCCCGGAGCAGCCCCGCCACCCGCGGGTCGGAGGCGTCGGCGTCGACGCTCAGGTGGCCACTGCCGAGCAGCGGCACCAGCGCCGGGAAGCGGGCGTCGTCGAGCGGCGCGGCGCTGCCAACCCGCACCCGAGCCGGCGGACCGTCGCCGGGCGGGGTGGCCGGGGTCAGGGCCTCCCACGCAGCGCCGGCCCAGCCGGGCGCCACCCGTTCGGCCGCCGCGCGCAGACGCTCGGCCAGCTCGTACTGCCGGTGGTGGTCGGCGGGCGCGGGTCGGATCTCGTCGAGGATGCCGGCCGCCGCGGTCGCCGCGGCCTCGGCCCTACGGTGCAGCGCGGCGGCCCGGCCGGCACGCGCCTTCGGAGTCGCCACCGCGTCCACCTCTCTTCCCGAGGCCGACATCTTCCCCCCGAGCTGTGACGGTAACCCAGTCGGGAGCCGTCCACCGGGATGTCGGTCGGCGCGGTGAGCTGCGCGGCGGTGAGCAGACTCACCCCGTCGCCGGGCGATGTCCGCCCGGCGGTTCGCCACGATCCGCCAGTTCTGAGGCATTGGGTACGCGGCCCGCAGCCGATAACCTCAGGAGGTGGAATCAGTGCAGCCCCCCGCCGGTTCCCAGGTCTCCCGAGTGCCGGCGCAGCGGACCCCGCCGGAGCAGTTGGCGCCCCCCGCGCCGGCACCGGTTCCGGCCCACCCCAAGCGTCCGCTACGCACCGTGCTCGCGGTCGTCGCGGGAGTGGTGGCGTTGCTCTGCGCGGGCGGCGCGGTGGTCGGCTTCGTGCTGTACGACCGGGCCACCGCCCCGGACCGCAGCGCCCCGGACGTCGTGGTGGCCAACTACGTTCAGACTTATCTCATCGATCGCAATGACACCAAGGCTCAGGAGTTCGCCTGTAGAGACAGCGATGATCTTGACGGAATGCGTGCCTTGCGAGCGGAACTAGAGCAGCGTGAGGCCAACTTTGGGGTGGAAATTAAGGTGAGCTGGGGACCTCTCGTTCAAGTCAACAACGGGCGAGGGGAGTCCGTTACGACAACACTCGCTATCTCTAGCTCGCAAGACGGTCAGTCGCGGAGTAGCCGTCGTGAGGCTTGGCGGTTTGATCTGCTGAACAACAAGGACGGCTGGCGTGTTTGCGGAGCCAACAAGATCGGTTAGCGGTGGCTACTCCAGCCAGAGCAGGTGGACCGGTACCTCCAGGGTGGTCGGTGCCTGTCCGCGCCAGGCCCAGCGGTACCACTCCAGCTCAAGTGCCACCCGGACGCAGATGTCGCCGTCGGCGCCGGAGTAGGTCTCGGTGACGGCCCGCAGGTCACGCCGCTCCGCGCCGTCGTCGACGTGCACCACGCGTCGTCCGGTCACCGCGTCGGTCTCGAAGACCGGGGTGGGTGGTCGGCGGGTGGGCGCGTCCAACGAGACCAGCCGGATGCCCGACTCGGCCGGACCAGCCGGCGGTCTCCGTCCGCCGACCGTCTCCACCCAGACGCGTTCCACCGGCACCAGCGGCGCGAACACCTCCACCTGCTCGGACTCGGCCCGGTACCACTCGTGTTCCGGGATGACCGGCACGTAGGTGCGGCTGCCCTGCACCACCCGTTCGTCGGCGCGCAGGTCACCGCGCCAGCCCAGGCCGGGCAGGCCGACCAGCACCCGGCGGCCGCGCAGCTCGGTTCCGCCGGTGGCGGGCACGATCTCGATCGGGCGGGGTGGCAGCGGGGCCCAGTCGGGGCGGTCCGCGAACGGGTCGGGCAGCGGATTGCTCATGGGCGGCGAACTCATCCGGTCCCGGTGAGGGGCGCACCGCGCTCGCGCATGAACGGCACCGGATTCTCCGCACCGCGGCTGGACCGGTCGCTGTCGTGGTGCACCTCGAAGTGCAGGTGCGGGCCGGAGGAGTTGCCGCTGGTGCCGGAGAGCCCGATCACCTCACCGGCCGCGACCGTCTGGCCGGGACGGACCCGGGGTCGTTCGATCATGTGGCAGTAGCGGGTGATGAAGCCGCCAGCGTGCAGGATGTCGACGAACCACCCGCAACCACCCTTGTCCGGCCAGCCGTCCCGGTCGCAGTCCCGCCGGCCGGAGTGGTCGGGGTCGCACCTGGCAACCAGCACCCGGCCGGCCGACGCGGCGTGGATCTCGGTGCGCTTGTCCGCGGCCAGGTCCACGCCGTCGTGGCTCGGGCGGGCGTCGGTCCGGAAACCGGAGACCACGCCGCCGGGCAGCGGTGCGGTCCAGCCGGAGGCGGCGATCCGGGCCCCGGCGGCGGCGTCGCAGACCGCCTTGCCGGCGATCTCCACGGTCCGGGCCGCCCCGCCGGCCAGCGCGTCGACGATCCGCCCCGCAAGTTCCTCGTGTTTGGCATAGGCATCCGGGAATGCGCTGACCTGAACCCGCTGCGCCACCACGGACAGCGGCCGTTGCTGCCAGTTCGGCACCTTCACCATCTTCTGGTAGAACTTGCGCGCCGCGTACGACGGCGTCATCCGCTGTTCGACGCTGCCCCAGCCCGGCCGCTGCTGGAACAGGCCCACCGAGTCGTGGTCGGCGCCGACCCCCTCGTGCGGCAGTGCCAGCGACGCCGGCACGCGACTGTTGGCCAGGTTGCGCAGCGCCGACTCCTGCATCGCGGTGGCCAACGCGATCACCCACCCCCGGGCCGGCACCTTCATGTCCTGGCCCGTCTTGATGATGGCGGCGGCGTTACGCAGCTGGCCGTCGCCGTACTCGGCGAAGCGCGGCATGTCCCCGGTCAGCGTCACCTGATAGGTGGGGTCGCAGGTCAGGCCCGCGAGCTTCGGGTCCTCCCGATCACCGCCCAGCTCGGTGAGGAAGAAGGCGGCGGCGCCGCCCACGCAGCAGAGCAGGGCGAGTACGCCGGTGACCGCGGTGGCCAGCACGCCGACCCGGACCTTCCGCCGGACCTGCCCCACGGCGGCCGCTCCGGCGCTCACGACCGCTCCCAGTCGACCGCGTCCACCAACCACGGCCCGTCCGGGGCGACCAGTTCGAGCCGGAGTGTGCCGTCGTCCAGCGGAATCAGCGCCTCCACGAAGGTCTCGGTGCGGGGGCGGAGCGTCGGCGGGCCGGTGGTCCGCCGGGCCGGCACGGTCTCCGGGTCGGCCCCGGCCATCTTCTCCACCAGCGCGGGGGTGGAGAGCGGACGCAGCCGGGCCTGCCAGGCGTCGCCGGTGCTGCCCGGGCCGGCCAGCCAGGCGGTGGTGAAGCGTCCGGCCACCTGCTCGGGGGTGGGCTCGCCCGGGCGCGTCTTCGGGGCGACCGCCGCCGGCGGGCTGGACAGCACCCCGTCCTCACCTGCCTCGGGGTCCACGGTGCTGATCGGCTGGGTGGGACGGACGGCCACGCCGGCGCCCCCGTCGCCGGATCCGGAGACCAGCCGGGCCGTGCCGATCACCCCGAAGACGAGAACCGCGATCGCCAGCGCGATGCCGAGCCGGGACCGGAGGACCCGGGTGAAGAGGAACTCCAGCGCCCGTCGCATCGGAGGTCACCTGGCCTCGGAGCGGATCCGCGGCGCCGGCCGGGTGGCCGGTGCGGTCGCCCGGTCCGCCGAGTCGGGCCGATAGACGGCGTAGGAGGGAACCTCCTCGGGCACGTCCGGCTCGGTCCAGGTGGACGGTGCGCGGCGCGGCCGGGGTGCCGTGGTGGGCCGTCCACCGGTGCGCTCGGGCGCGGGTGCCTCGTCCGGCCGTTCCCGTCCGTCCGGCCGCTCCCGCTCGACGGGTGTGGCGGCGTGCGCCGGATCCTCGTGCCGGGCCTCCGGTCGGAGGCTGCGCTGGTCGGCGACGACGCCGCGACGCCGGCCGAACGCCGGCTCGTTGGTGCCGCCGGGCTCGGCGACGTCCAGCCGGGCGGCGACCCGCATGTCCCGGAAGAACCGGCGGTGCCACGAGCCGGCCGAGCTGACCGCCTCGCTGCTGTCCTTACCGCCGAGCTGGGTGATCCGTCGGTACGGCCGCAGCAACAGCCAGCCCACCACACCGCAGAGCCAGACCAGGACCACCTGGAGCCAACCCGGCAGGGTGGCCGTGTTCATGATCAGGTCGACGGCGAAGAGGTAGATGGCCGCACCGGTGCCGAAGATGGCGATGTTGAACACGGCGGCCACCACAGCGTTCGCCAGCCGGCGGAGCCCGGCGCTGGCTGGGCGCATCAACCCGACCGTGCCGAGGATGGGCGCGGCGATCACCGCCCACCGGAAGATCAGGAAGCCGAGCAGCACCAGCACCGACGCGGTGAGGTCGAACATGGCGAACAGCAGCGAGGCAAGCACCGCGATGAAGCCGGCACCGATCCGGTCCATGTCCTTGGTGCCCTGGAGGTACTCGTACGCCTCCGGATCCTCCGACTTGATCTGCTCGGCGACCCGGGCCCACTGCTGTTGCTTGGCCTTGATCACAACGTCGCGCGTCGCCGGGTTGCTTCGGATCGATGCTGCTTCGTCCCAGGTCAGCGATTTCGCGTCGTAGAGTGCCTGGCCGTACTTCTTGGCGGTCTCGCTGTCCGCGGAGCCGAGCACACCCCGCAGCCAGTTGCGGTAGAGCATGGTCTCGGTCGCGGTGTCGCTGGCCCGTACGGCCGGCGGGCGATGGTCCTTGCACGACTCGGGGTTCGGGTCATCGCACTGACCGGCAGGGGTGTCCTTCGCGGATGGGCCGACCGCGTCGTGCACCACGCCGAGGGTGGTGATCAGTGTGTTGTCGGCGATGTTCGCGGACTTCACCGGCCAGGCGGCCAGGGCGGTCACCGCCACCATCACCAGGATCGCCCAGCCGGCAGTGGTCATCGCGTTGCTCATGTCCGACTGGCGGGAGCGCCAGAGCAGGTAGAGGCCGACCACGCAGATGGTGATGATGCCGAAGACGCTGAACACCTTCTGGTAGACGGCCTTGGTGGCCTGCTCCACCAGCGGGTCCGCCCAGCGCCACATGGTCCGTGGGTCCCACGCGCGCTCCCGCAACGCGTTCGACGCGCCGATCACCGCGTTGGCGAACATGAACTCGCCGTTCGCCACCATCGTGGTGAAGCGGTAGTCCGGGTGCAGCACGGACGAGGCGCAGCCGCCGTCCACGTCGTACGTGGTGTAGCTGTAGCCGGCGTACCCGTAGTCGCTGTAGAGGCCCTTGGGGCCGGGCTGCTTGGCGGAGTCGGGGCGGGCCGCGAACCAGCCGGCGAGGCCGGAGTCCGGTGCACCGGGCACCGGCGCGTTACGGCACTCGACCTGGTCCTCGCTGACCGCCTTGAGCTTGCCCACGCAGGCGCGGAAGTCGGCCTGCCACTCCTTGGTGCTGCACAGTTCGGCCCGCGCCTGGGCGGCCGGGCCGGCCGCGTACGCGGGTGTGCCCCCGATCAGCGGCCAGGAGATCGTGGCCCCGGCGAGTACGCCGAGGGCGATGAGGAGCGCCGTGATCCGTGCCCGGGCCCTCGCCATGTCACGCCTCCAGATCAGCCAGCACGGTCGGCAGTTGGCCGGCGGCCTGGGCGACCGCGGCGGGGGTGGTGTCCAGGTGCTTCAGCAGCCCGTCGACGTACGACACGTCGACCCGGACCTTCTGCACGCGTCCGTCGACGTCGCGCATGACGAACTCACGGAACCCGAGCCGGTTGGCGGAACCGCTGTCGGCCTGGGAGAGCGAGGCGAGAGTCGCCTCGTAACCGTCGTCGACCGGCACCCGGAGCAGCCGCAGTGCCTCGGAGGCGATCTCGCTGTCCTCGGCGATCCGGCCGACGAAGACGGTGGAGACGAGGTTCTGCACGTCGAGGCCGAGGATGTCCTTCGGGTTCTGCGAGGCGACCAGCGCGGCGAGGTTCCACTTCCGGGAGTCCCGGGCGAGCCGGACCAGGAACGACCGTCCGGAGCGCCAGCCCTCCATGAAGTGCGCCTCGTCCAAGCCGACGAGCTTCCGGGAACCCATCGACCCGCCGTAGCAGCGGCGGACCGCCAGCCGGTGCGCGGTGTGCAGCATCGGCAGGGCCAGGGCTTCCTCGGCCGACCAGTACTCCCGCTCGATCTTGAGGTCGGGCAGCCGGAGGCCGGCCATGGTGATCACGGTGAGCGCGGCGTCGGCGCCGAGCAGTCCTTCCGGCGGGCGGCCGAAGAAGAGCATCGCCAGCGGCATCTCGGCGGTGTCGAGCAGCAGGTTCGCCAGTTCGCGGCCGGCGTCGTCGTCGAGCCCCTGGAGGCAGGCGACCACGTCGTCCAGGGTGGAGGTTTCCTCGGCCGGCACCTGGCGTACGGCGTGTCGGAACAGGGTGGCGGTGGACGCCTCCCGGGCCACCTGCGGTGGCACCAGCATCATGCAGATGTCCTGCACCAGCATCCGGCGTTCGGCGCGGGCGTTGGAGACGGCGATCTCGAACTCCCGGTCGCCGGCCGCCCCGGTGCCGAACTCGCTGCGCAGCGGCGTGGGGATCAGCGCGTACGGGGCCAGCGTGCCCTGTTCCGAGCCGGTCAGGTTGAGCACCCGCGAGTAGGGCGCCAGCTCGGGCATGGCGCAGAGCCGGGCCAGCGGGCCGGACGGGTCGAGCAGCGTCACCTGCACGCCGCGCCGCGCGGCCAGGTAGCCGAGCGCCCCGAGCAGCGTGGACTTGCCACCGCCCGGTTCGGCGACGAAGACGGCGAGCCCGGAGCGTTCGCGTACCTCCATCGGGAAGTGCAGGTCGAGGAAGACCGGGCGGCGGCAGGTGCCGGCGGTCCGGCCGATCAGGTCGCCGCGCCGGTCGCCGACCGTGGACGCGGCCTGGGGCAGCGCGGCGGCGAGCAGTTGGACCGGCATCCGTCTGACGTATCCGGTGTTGGCGATGGGCTCGCCG
This sequence comes from Micromonospora sp. RP3T, assembly GCF_003027925.1. Classification (GTDB taxonomy): domain Bacteria; phylum Actinomycetota; class Actinomycetes; order Mycobacteriales; family Micromonosporaceae; genus Micromonospora. The sequence goes on along the minus strand of NZ_PYPS01000028.1, from coordinate 18,662 downwards.
GGGATGAACTCACGGGCCAGCCAGTCCTGGTTCTTCGGATGCTGGAGCGAGATGCGCAGCTCGCGGGAGTAGAGCTGGATGAGGCGGCGGGCCCGCTCCAGGCATTCCTCCCGGGTGCGACCGCCGACCGCGATCCGGTGCCAGCCGTGCGCCCGGGCCGAGTCGACCGGCAGCCCGGTGGTCATCTCGTCACCGATCACCAGCGCCCGTTTGGCCAGCCGCTCCAGCTCGGGTGGGGCGTCGATGCCGTGCTCGGCGTAGTCGAGCTGCTGGGAGCGGATCATCCGGAGCCGGTGTTCGAGGTTCCGGAAGGAGTCGTTGGGGCCGAGGAGGTCGACCCGGGTGGACAGCTCCATCGGCCACGGCAGCCGCTCGTGGAAGTGCAGCCAGGGCTCGTGCCGCTCGGGGATCTCCAGCGGTTCCATCCGGCCGACCGCGAGCACGGCCACGTGCCGTTCCTCGCCGGTCATCCGGTTGACCAGCTTCACGGTGGAGCCGTACGGGGTGCGGTAGCGCTCGACCTGCTCGGTGAGGGCCAGCAGGTCGCCGCGTTCCCACCGGCCGTTGGTGATCGGGGAGAGCACGCCGGGCGGCGCCATGCAGAGCGCCACCGAGCGGTAGAGCAGCCATTCCAGCTCGGGCGCGGTGACCCGGCGACCGCGCATGCCGAACGCGCCGAGCACCTCGTCGAACTGCTCGACGGTGCGGCCCAGCCGGCGCCGTTCGCCGTCGGCGGTGCCCCGGCCGAACGTGCGCAGCAGGCGTTCGGTGAGCGAGTCGCCGAGCGACCGGCGGGCGAAGGTGACCCCGAGGTAGGTCTGGCCCTCGGCGTGGTTGACGGACATGAGGTGCCGCTGGGCGGAGACCAGGTGGTCGGCCCAGCCGGCGGTGCCGGCCACGTCGGGCAGCGGGGTGGCGGTGTGCGCGTCGATGGTGCGCGCCCACTCGTCGGCCGGGAAGGGCCGGGTGGTGCGGCGTAGGTGCAGCCGGAACCCGGCCAGGCCGGCGTACTGCTCGGAGATCGCCGAGAGCAACGCCTCGCGTTCCGCGTCGGGGCGGAACGCCCAGCGCACCTCGGGCAGCCAGTACCAGGCGGTGACCGTGTTGGGGGTGAAGGTGAGGTGGCCGGCGATCTCGGTGATGGCCAGCTCGACGGCCGGGTCCCGATCGCCGAACTTGATCTTCGGGGCGCGGACTCGGGCCGGCTTGGCCGGCTTGTTGCGGCGGTCGGCCGAGCGTTGCCGGGGCGGCGTCACCTCACGGTGCGCGGGCCGGCCGACCTCCCGGGACGGCGTCGGCCGGTCCGGCAGGTCGGGTGCCGGCTCCCGCGGGTCGGTGCGGTTCGCGGCGGCTCCGAGCTCGGCGTGCGCGGGCGGCGGGAGCACGGGTTCGGCTGCCGGCGCCGGCTCGGTGGTGGGGCGCAGCGCGAGCCGGTCGCCCGCCTGCAGCGGCACCCGGCTGCGGGTCGCCGGCGGCGGGTCGAGCGCGGGCGGCTCGGCGGGCGCGGCGAGCGCGTGCTCCGGCCGCTGTCGCTCCATCGCGCGTACGCCGGGGGCGGGCTCCCGGGCCGGCGGTTCGGGCCGGACCGGCGGCGCTGGTTCGGCCGGTGCGGCGGGCTGGTGCGGGATCGGCAGCGCGTCGCGCCCGACGCCGCCGACGCCGCGTCGGGGTGGGGCCACCACCGGTTCGACCGGCAGGGCCGGCGGGGTGGCGGCGGGGCGGCGGACCCGGGGCTGCGCGCCGCCGAACAGGTCGAGGAACGGCGAGTCGATGTCGCCGTCGGGACGGACCGCCTCGCGCGCGTCCCCACCGCGCGGGCCGAGCGGGCGTGGCGGCTGGAACACGCCGACGCGGCCGTGGCCGGGGCTGGTGACGAGCGCCGGGTCCAGTACGACCTCGTCCAGATCCTCGTCCGGTGGGTAGTCGAATGATCGCGCACGGTTACCAGGCGTGTCGGCCGGGCGTCCGGCCGGGGAACCCGGCGTGGAGGAGCGACTCATGCGACCGCCTCACCCGCGTCGTTCGTCTGCGTCGTCGGCCTGCGCCCGGTCATGCCAGTTCCTCCCGGATCCTGATCCGGCTCGCGACGAGGCGCGGATCGCGCAGCTCGGCGGCCGGCTCCCGGGTGCGTCGCCAGTCGGTCAGCGCGGTCCGGATGACCATGCGCGCCGGCCGGTCCGGGTCGACGTACCGGAAGATGAACGAGGTCGTCACGATGGCGAGCGAGATCTCCCAGGCGGGGAAGAGCTCGACCTGGAGCGTGAACAACCAGTGGATGAACACGTAGAGGGGTACGAGCAGCATGAACAGGCCGTACTGGGCGTACGGCAGATGGACGGGCAGGGTGTAGCCGGGCGGCCCCAGGTAGACGAGGCGAGCCCGGTAGATGTCGTCGTCGGTGCGCAGCCGCATCGTCGCCCAACGCCCTACTCGAAGATGAGGTTGATCAGGTAGTCGCCGACGAAGAAGAGTGTGGCCGCGCCGGCGATGAAGGCCAGCCCGATGATGGCGATGGCGGAGCTGGTCAGCACCTTGGAGATCTCACCCCGGCTGGCCCGCCCGATGAAGATCACGCCGAGCACGGCGAGCAGGATCGGCGCGACCTTGCTGGCGAAGAATGTGACGACGTTGTCGGTGTCGATGCCCTTCGGAGCCGGCTCGGCGAGTGGAGTCGACGCCAGGGTGTGGAGCGCGTGGTCGACGGCGGTGGACGCCGTTGCCATGAGCTCGATGGCGATCACTGGAAACCTCCCCAAAGGTCGCGGCCGGCGGCGCCGCGATGGTGCAGTTGGACAAGCCTGGCGGGATGGTGCTCGACGGGAACAGCGCCGTCGACGCTGCGTCCGTCACCCACCACGAAGAGTGGTGAGCTTTGGGCGGATTCTTCCCGCTTCGGCCCTCCCCTCCGGGCTTCGCCATCTCGATGCTGGGCAATTCCAAAGCGTACGGGCCGGCCACCTTTGCGACAAGCCGCGAAGAGTGGACCCGCTTCGACCCGGACGACCGATCGTACGCCTGTTCCAATGTGCACGTCAGGGGCGTCGTATCCGGGTCGCGCCCGGTCGCCGGAAGCCCTGCTGGCGAACGGTACTGTCGGGTCCGTGACCGATCTGGTACGAGCGGACGCCCCGGTGGTGATGGGCGTCCTCAACGTCACCCCCGACTCCTTCTCCGACGGCGGCAGATACGCCGATCTGGACGCCGCCGTCGCACACGGGGTGCGACTCCGCGAGGCCGGCGCGGACCTGGTCGACGTCGGCGGCGAGTCCACCCGGCCCGGCGCCGACCGGGTCGACGCGGAGACCGAGACCGCCCGGGTGCTGCCGGTGATCCGCGAACTGAGCGCCGCCGGCATCCCGGTCAGCATCGACACCAGCCGGGCCCGCGTCGCCGAGGCGGTGCTCGCGGCCGGCGCGGACGTGGTGAACGACGTCTCCGGCGGGCTCGCCGACCCGGACATGGCCCGGGTGGTCCGGGACGCCGGCTGTCCCTGGGTGCTCATGCACTGGCGGGGCCACTCGCGCGGCATGCGCGACCTGGCCACCTACCCCGACGTGGTGGCCGACGTCCGGGCCGAGCTGGGCCAGCGGGTCGACGCGGCGCTCGCCGCCGGCGTCGCCGCCGACCGGATCATCGTCGACCCCGGGCTCGGCTTCGCGAAGACCGCCGCGCACAACTGGGAACTCAGCGCCCGCCTGCCCGAGCTGGTCGACCTCGGCTTCCCGCTGCTCTTCGGGGCCAGCCGCAAGTCCTACCTGGGCCGGCTGCTCGCCGATCCGGCCGGCGAGCCGCGCCCCACCGCCGGGCGGGCGGCCGCGACCATCGCGACCAGCGTGCTCGCCGTCGCCGCCGGCGCCTGGGGGGTACGCGTGCACGACGTCCGCGGCACCGTCGACGCGCTCGCGGTCTGGCAGGCCACCGGCCGCCCCCGACTGGCCACCACGAGCGCCGGCACGACCGGGGAAGGACATCGATGACCGACCGGATCGAGCTGACCGGCCTGCGGGCCCACGGGCGGCACGGGGTCTACGACTTCGAGCGGGCCCAGGGGCAGGAGTTCGTGGTCGACGCGGTGCTCGAACTCGACCTGGCCCCGGCCGCCCGCTCGGACGAGGTGACCGACACCGTGCACTACGGCGAGCTGGCCGAGCGGCTGGTCGCGGTGCTCACCGGCGAGCCGGTGAACCTGATCGAGACGCTCGCCGACCGGCTCCTCGCGGTCTGCCTGGCCGAGCCGCTGGTCGCCGCCGCGACGGTGACCGTGCACAAGCCGGAGGCCCCGATCCCGCACGCCTTCCACGACGTGGCCGTCACCATGCGGCGTACCCGGTGACCCGGGCCGTGCTGTCGATCGGCAGCAACCTCGGCGACCGCCTCGACCACCTGCGCGGCGCGGTGGCCACGCTCGGCGGCGACGTGCTGCTGGTCTCCGGCGTCTACGAGACTCCACCGTGGGGGGACGCCGACCAGCCCGCGTACCTGAACGCGGCGGTGATGGTCGCGGACCCGGCGGCGACGCCGGCGGACTGGCTGGCCCGGGCCCGGGCCGCGGAGGCGGCGGCCGGCCGGGCCCGCGACCCGGCCCGCCGGTACGGGCCGCGGACGCTCGACGTGGACGTCGTCGCGGTCTGGGACGCCGCCGGGCAGCCGGTGCTCAGCGACGATCCCGAGCTGACCCTGCCGCACCCTCGGGCGCACCTGCGCGCGTTCGTGCTGCGGCCGTGGATCGACATCGAGCCGCACGGCCGGCTGCCCGGGCACGGCTGGCTGACCGACCTGCTCAACGCCGAGCCGCTGGCCGCCGACGCGCTGGAACTGAGCCCACGGCCCGATCTGACGCTAGAGTCGGACGCATGAGTACGGCCCGGCCCCCGCAGGACCCCGACCGCTTCCGGATGGGGCCGACCCGGGTCTCCACGCTGGTGGTGGCCGGTCTGGCCGCCGCCGCGGTGGCCTGGCTGCTGATCAGCGGTTTCTACTACGACTTCGCCCCCGATCTGCCGTGGCTGCCGGTGATCACGCTGGCCGGGCTGGCCGTGCTGGAGGGCTACGCGGCGGCCAACACCCGCGCCCGGGTCGAGCGCCGGCCCGGCCGGGAGCCGGTGAACCCGCTCCTGGTCGCCCGGTTCGTGGTGCTCGCCAAGGCGTCCGCGCTGGCCGGGGCCATCTTCGCCGGCTTCTACGCCGGGCTGGTCGGCTGGCTCTTCGTGGAGCGGACCAACGCCGCCGTCGGTGACCGTCCGGCCGCGGTGTCCGGCCTGGTCGCCGCGCTGGCCCTGGTCGCCGCCGCGCTCTGGCTGGAGCGCTCGTGCCGGGTGCCCGAGCAGGAGGACGACGAGGACCGGGAACCGGGCGATCGGGAGACGCCGCGCGGGCGCCGCTGAGCAGAGGGTTTCCCCCGTCTCCGCCCGCAGGTACCGTCCCTGGCGACCGGAGAGCGACGGCCGCCGCCGGTCCGCCCGCCGAGTGGGCCGGACGCGGCCACCTGGGAGGCACGGGCCAATGGGGTACGACGAGTCGGGCCGGACGGCGCCACCGGACACGCCGTCCGGCGTGCCCGCCGCGGTGCTGGAGAACGTCTTCGACGACCCCTCCCACGGCGAGCCGGGCCGGGACCGGATCGCGGTGCACGTGGTCTGGGAGTTCCTGCTGCTGGCTGGCCTGATCACGGTGACCTGGCTGCTCTGGCGCGAGGATTCGGACGCGTTGCGCGGCGGCACCCTGAAGATGCTGCTCGTCGACGTGGCCGGGCTGGGCCTGCTCACGTTGGCCGCCGGACTGAGCCTGCGGGCCGCCGCGGTGAACCTCGCGGTCGGCCCGGTCGCGCTGGCCGCCGCGGTGCACTTCGCCGAGCAGGGCGACCGGGGTCTCCGCGACGCGCTGCTGCCGGCGCTGGCGGTGGCGGCGGTCGGTGGGCTGGCGCTCGCCCTGGCCGTCGTGGTGCTGCACGTGCCAGGCTGGGCGGCGAGCCTGGCCGCCGCGGCCGGCGTGATCGTCTGGCTGGAGCGCCGGACCGCCCCGGTCGCGGTCCAGGGCGACTACGACCCCCGCCGCACCGCGCTCTACCTCTTCGTCGGCTTCGCCGCGGTGGCCGTCCTCGGCGGTCTGTTCGGCGCCATCAAACCGGTACGCCGACTGCTCGGCCGGTTCCGTCCGGTCGCCGACCCGGCGCGGCGGCGGGGCGCGGTGGCCGCCACGGTGACCGCGCTGGCGCTCGTCGGCTCCACCGTGCTGGCCATGCTCGGCGGCGTGCTCATCGCCGCGAACGGGCACGGCCCGGTCCCGCCCGGCACCGGGCTGGACTGGTCCGTGCTGGCGGTCGGCACCGTGCTGCTCGGCGGCACCAGCGCGTACGGCCGGCGCGGTGGCATCTTCGGCGCCCTGCTGGCGGTCTGCCTGGTGGTGGTGTTCCAGATCTGGGCCGACTCGCACGGCTGGACGGTCAGCCGGTGGGCGGTGGGCGGCGCCGTCCTCGGCGCCGGGCTGGTGGTCACCCGCCTGGTGGAGACGTTCGGCCGGCCCCGCCCGGCCGGGCCCGCCGCGGGCGCGCCCGCGCCGATCCGGCCGCCCGGCGACGGCACGATCAGCGGCGGTTGGGTGATGCCGCCGAGGCCCGAGCCGACCGACACCTGGCCGTCGGTGCTGCCGGTACGGGACACCGACACCCCGGTCGACGCCTGGGAGGCGCCGCGCTGGGAGAACGAGCCGCGACGCTGGGACACCGACGGTCGCTGACGGTCACCGCCCGGTTGGCCGGCCGTCTGGTCGCCGCGGGCGTCGGCCGGGGCTCGGCCGGTGGCGTGGCGTCCGGCGGGCCGGAGCTGATCTCGCCGGTTAGGCTCGGCGGCATGACGGAGACTCCTGCCCCCGGCGGCCGTACCTTCGACGAGCTCGACAAGCTCTCCACCGAGGAGCTGCGCGAGCAGGCGTTCCACCTGGCCCGGGAGCGTCGCGACGTCAGGTTCTTCTGGTCGGTGCTGCGGCACCTGCCGAACGCCGACGAGGCCGCGGCCCTGGACGGCGCGCCCAACTCCGTCGGGCCGACCATCGACGAGGCCAACGCGCTGTGGCGCGAGCTGACCGGGCACGGCTACGAGGAGTCCGCGCCGCTGCTGCGGGCCGCCTTCATCGACTACCTGATGAAGCACTGACCCGATGGCCGTACGCCGGCCGGCGGCGGTCCGACGACCGGGCAGGTTTGCCCGCCGCGGTGCCCCGGGAACTGGCCGTGCCATGGCCCTCACCAACCGCCCCCGCACCGTCAGCCGGTACGGCACGGCCGCCGGCACCGGCACGCTCGCCGCGTTCCTGCTCGTCGCGGTCGGCGGCAGCCCGATGTACGTCGGCTGGGCGCAGCAGCACACCGACCCGACCGGCGCCGGTGGCTGGTTCCTGCGGCTGCTGGCCTGGCCGGCCTGGCGCTGGCACGCGGACGAGGGGATGCTCGCCACCAACCTGCGGGCGATCCTGTTGATCGTGCTGGCCGCGGCGCTGCTCTACCTGCTGCCCGGTCCGCAGGTCGACCGGGTGGCGGCCTTCGGCAGCCAGTTCCTCTCCGGTTGGGGCGCGTACGCCCTGGCCGCCGGGCTCAGCGCGTTGCTCGCCACGCTGCTCGGGCCGCACGGCACGCTCTACGCCGCGTTCCAGGCCGCCAGCACCGGCGCCGCGTACGGCTTCTTCGCCGGCTGGATCGTCGGCCTGGCCAGCCTGGGCGGCCGGGCCTGACCTGAGCCGGGGATCGTCGGCCTGGCCAGGTCGGGCCGGCCGGGGCGGCCGGGCCTGACCTGAGCCGGGGATCGTCGGCCTGACCAGGTCGGGCCGGCCGGGGCGGCCGGGCCTGACCTGAGCCGGGGATCGTCGGCCTGGCCGGGGCGAGGGTGCGGTCGGGCCGGCTCAGTCCACCGCGCCCAGGGTCAGCACCCGGGTGCGGGCGAGCAGCCCGAGTGGACGACCGTCCTCGGTGACCACGGCCCGGTCGGCGCCGGCGGTGAGCAGCGTGCCCAGCGCGTCGTAGGCCGAGCTGCCCAGCGCCACCGTGGGCAGCCCCTCGGTGTCGCCGGCCGGGAGCGGGTCGAGCACCGCGCGGGTCACCGGGGTGACCGCGAGCTGCCGGATGCCCCGGTCGGCGCCGACGAACTCGCGGACGAACGCCGAGGCGGGCGAGCCGAGCAGCGCGGCCGGCCGGTCGTACTGTTCCAACACGCCGCCCTCGGACAGCACCGCGATCCGGTCGCCCAGCCGGACCGCCTCGTCGAGGTCGTGGGTGACCAGCACGATGGTCTTGCGGACCTCGGCCTGCAACCGGAGGAACTCCTCCTGCAACCGGGTCCGGACGATCGGGTCGACGGCCGAGAACGGCTCGTCCATCAGCAGCACCACCGGGTCGGCGGCGAGCGCGCGCGCCACCCCCACCCGTTGCCGCTGGCCACCGGAGAGTTCGTGCGGGTAGCGCTTGCCGAACTGCGCCGGGTCGAGCCCGACCAGTTCCAGCAGCTCACCGACCCGGGCCCGGGTGCGGTCCCGGGACCAGCCCAGCAGCCCCGGCACGGTGGCCACGTTGGCGGCCACGGTCTGGTGCGGGAAGAGACCGACGTTCTGGATCACGTAGCCGATGCGGCGGCGCAGCGTCACCGGGTCGACCCGGGTGACGTCGTCGTCGCCGAGCCGGATCCGCCCGTCGGTCGGCTCGATCAGCCGGTTGATCATCCGCAGCACGGTGGACTTGCCGCAGCCGGACGGGCCGATCAGCACCACCAGCTCGCCGGCCTTGACCTCCAGGCTCAGCTCGCGGACCGCCTCGGTGCCGTCCGGGTAGCGCTTGCGGATGCGCTCCAGCGTGATCGAGGCGGCGCCGTGACCGGCGGGGGTCTCCGGGGTAACGTCCACGTGTGTTCCTCCACCTGAGCTACCGGGCCGCCCCGGGTAATCCGTGGTTCTCCTGGCGGTACGTGCGGGACAACTCTGACAGCATCCTCGCCGCGCTGCGCGAGCACACCTGGCTGACCGCCCGGGCCGTGGTGATCGCCGCGCTGGTGGCGCTGCCGCTCGCGGTGGCAGCGTACTGGTTCCGGTCGCTGGCCGCGTCCATCCTGGCGCTGACCGGGGTGCTCTACACGATCCCGTCGCTGGCGCTGTTCGCGTTCCTCGCCCCCTACCTCGGCATCGGCGCGGTGACCGTGCTCACCGTGGTGGCCCTGTACGCGCTGCTGGTGATCGTGCGCAACACACTGGCCGGTCTGAACCAGGTGCCACCCGAGGTGCGGGAGGCCGCCGAGGGCATGGGGTACGGCCGCTGGGGCCGGCTGTTCCGGATCGAACTGCCGCTGGCGCTGCCCGGCATCCTCACCGGCGTACGCCTGGCCACCGTCTCCACGGTCGCGCTGGTCACGGTCGGGGTGGTGGTGGGCCGGGGCGGGCTCGGCCAGCTCATCTTCGCCGGGTTCCAGAACAACTTCTACAAGGCGCAGATCATGACCGGCACGGTGCTCTGCGTGCTGCTGGCGCTGGTGCTCGACCTGGTCCTGGCCGGCGTGGGCCGGCTGCTCACCCCCTGGCTGCGGGGACGGCAGTCGTGAGCGCGCGGAGCGCAGCCCGGCGGAGCCCCGCGGTCGCGAACGGAAGGTCGGCTCGATGAACCCGGTCGAGGCGGCGGTGACCTGGCTGAACGACCCGCTGAACTGGACCAACCCCGGCGGCGTGCTGGACCGGCTGGGCGAGCACCTGAGCATGTCCGCGCTGGCGGTGCTGCTCGGCTGCCTGGTGGCCTGGCCGATCGGCCTCTGGCTCGGGCACAGCGGTCGGGGCGGCGGCATGGTGCTGCTGGTCTCCAACGTCACGCTGGCGATCCCCACGCTGGCGCTGCTGACCATCCTGCCGCTGACCTTCCTCGGGTTCGGCCGCGCCTCAGTGGTGGTGGCGCTCGCCGTCTTCGCGGTGCCGCCGCTGCTGGCGAACGCGTACACCGGGGTCCGGCAGGCCGACGCGGAGGCCCGGGACGCCGCGCGCGGCATGGGGCTGTCCGGCGGGCAGGTGCTGCGCCGGGTCGAGCTGCCGCTCGCGGTGCCCTACCTGGCGGCCGGGTTCCGGACCGCGGCCGTGCAGGTGGTGGCCACCGCCGCGCTGGCGTCCTTCGTCAACGGCGGCGGGCTGGGCCAGATCATCCGCGCCGGCTTCGGTCTCGACATCGCCGCCGGCGGCGGCCAGATCATCGCCGGCGGCGTCCTGGTGGCCGGCCTGGCGCTGCTGGTCGAGGGCGTCCTCGCGGTGGTGGAGCGGCTGGTCACGCCGCGCCCGCTGCGGCGGGCCCGGCGGCGGGCGAACCGCCGCGCGTCGGCGGCCACGGCCGGCGGCTGACGCCCGGCCGCCGGGCGGGTGACATCCGGCCGCCGGGCGGGTGACGAGACGGCGGTCACCGTCGCGCGGCCCTCTGGTGACGATCCGATGACGAAAACCGCTCCGAATTTGTCGGTCCGGTCCGTGAGGATGTTGGGTGAACTCACGGGCGGCGCACGGATCGCCCGTCGGACACGCGGCCGGCCCGAAGGGGCCGCGCCGGGACACGGAAGGCGGGCATCTGATGCGCGCACGTTCACGGCTGGTCGCGGGGGCCTTCGGCGCCCTCGTCGCGGCGGGTCTTCTCACCGGCTGCGGCGACGCCGGCTCGTCCGGCACCGACGCGCCCGAGGCGGGCGCCTCGGGCGCCGGTTGCGCCCCGGTGGCGGGTGACCAGCTCGTCGTCCTCACCGACGACAAGAAGCTCCAGAACACCGACAACGTCCTTCCCGCGATCAACAAGAAGGCGGCCACCCCGCAGTTGGTCGCCGCGCTGGACAAGGTCTCCGCGAAGCTCGACACCCCGAAGCTGATCCAGCTCAACCGGGCGGTCGACGTCGACCGGAAGACGCCCCAGGTGGCGGCGCAGGAGTTCGCCGGCGCCAACGGCGTGACCGACGGGATCGAGAAGGGGCCGGGCGGCCAGGTCACGGTCGGCGCCGGCAACTTCAGCGAGAGCCAGACCGTCGCCGAGCTCTACAAGATCGCGCTCACCGCGGCCGGATACCAGGTCAAGGTGCAGACCATCGGCAACCGGGAGCTCTACGCGCCGGCCCTGGAGAAGGGCCAGATCCAGGTCGTCCCGGAGTACGCCGCCACCATGGCGGAGTTCCTCAACACCAAGGCCAACGGCAAGGACGCCCAGCCGATCTCCTCGCCCGAGCTGGAGAAGACGGTCGCCGCGCTGAAGACCGAGGGCGACAAGTCCGGCCTGGTGTTCGGCCAGCCGTCCCAGGCGCAGGACCAGAACGCCTTCGCGGTCACCAAGGCCTTCGCCGACAAGTACGGCGTCTCCACGCTCTCCGACCTGGCCGCGAAGTGCTCCGGTCAGGCCACCGTGCTGGCCGGCCCGCCGGAGTGCCCGCAGCGGCCGAAGTGCCAGGCCGGGCTCGTCGAGGTCTACGACTTCAAGGCTGGCTCGTTCAGCTCGCTGGACGCGGGCGGCCCGCAGACCAAGAACGCGCTGAAGACCGGTTCCGCAAGCGTCGGTCTGGTCTTCTCCTCCGACGCCGCGCTCGCCACCAGCTGACCGCTCGCCGTTGCCGCCGGCCGGTGTGGCCGGTCGGCGGCGCGGCGGAACCGGCGACCCGGCCGACGGTGCGGGCATCCGACTGTGCCGACCCGTTCCACTCCGATGGAACTCTCGGTAGTCTGCTCACCCATGCCCGCCTCGGTCGCCCCCGCCGACAAGCGCACCCCCACGCCACTGACGATCCTGTTCTGGACCGGTGTGGGGTTGGCCCCCCTGGCGGCGCTGATCCTGTTGGTCGCCGACGGCAACGGCACGCTCCGGTTCGGTGCCGTGCTCGCGATCCTCGCCGTCGTGCTGATCGGCCTCTCCATCGCGCTGCGGGCCGACAACGGCGGCGACGGGGCCGTGTCCGAGGGCTTGCGCGATGAGCTGGAGCAGCTCCGCCGGGAGTTGCGGGCCGAGATCGTGGCCGCCGCCCAGCGTGGGAACCAGGCGCTCGACCAGGCGCGACGGGCGGAGGAAGCGGCCGGCGCGGTGCGCCGACGGCTCGACGCGGCGGCTGCGGGCCTGGCCGCCCCATCCGCCGAGGACCGCCCGGGCGGACGGGCCCGGGTCCCGGTCGCCGGGGCGTACGACGCGGGAGCGGCGCATCCGGCCGGCCCCGACGAGGACGAGCCGAACCCGGCGACGGGGGGTCGCTTCGGCACCGACCAGCAGGTCGAGTCGCCGTGGGCCGGCCGTTCGGACGCCACCGGCCGCCACGGCGACGACCGGGCCGAGCGATCCGCTTCCGACGCGTACGCCCCGGCGGGCCGGGCACGCCCCGAGCCGCCCGGTGTCGATCGCGACCGCCCGGCCGGCGAGCACGCCGAGTCCGGCGGCCACGCGGCGGGCCCGGCCCGGCCGCGCGCGGAGTTCGGCAGCTACGGCACGGAGCCGCCGCCCACCGGGCGGGACGCGGAACGGGCCGCCGCCGGTGGGTACGGCGTGGCGCGGGTACCCGGACCGGCTGCCCGGCCGGAATCCCGTCCGGTCGGGGTGGTCCACCACACCGAGACCGTGCACGTCACCACGCGGCACACCGTCGTGGACGGCGGCGCCGACCCGGCCGGTACCCGGTACGGGGGGTACCCCGGCCGCTGGTCCCCGTCGGCGGAGGACCGGCCGCCCGGCATGGAACCGGCCGCCCGGCGCGGTGCCGGCCACCGTGAGCCGGCCGGGGACGACCACGCGCGCGCCGGTTGGCCGGGTGCCGGGCCGGACGCCTGGCCCGGATCGCCGTCGTCCGGCCCGGAGCGGGCGTGGCCCGACAGTCGGGACGACGGCGGACCGGACGGCGGCGTGTGGCCGGGTTCGCGGGCTCACGGCGGTGCCTGGCCCGCTGCCCGGGACGACAGCGCATGGCCGGGTGCACGAGACGACGGCGCGCGGGACTACGGCGCGCGGGACGGCGGGGCGTGGCCCGGTTCGCGGGACGAGGGCGGACGGGCTGGCGGCTTCCGGCCGGACCCACCGGGCGACGGACAATTCGGCACCGGCACCGGCACCGGCACCGGCACCGGCACCGGCACCGGCACCGGCGACGGGCGGGAGCACCCCTGGGCCGGCGTCGGCCGTGCCGCGGGCGGTGCCCGGGGGTGGCCGGCGCGGCCGGCGGAGGACGGTTGGTCGACCGGCTCGCGGCCGGGCCGGCCGGCGGACGAGCAACGCCCCTGGTCCGGGTCGACCGACGACCGGGCCGGTCGGCCGTCCCTCGCGGAGGCCGGTTGGCCGCCGACCGGCACGCCCGAGCGGACGGCGTCGCCCGAACCGTACGGCCGCGCGGCGGTCGGCGAGCCGGACGGTGGCCACTGGTCCGAGTTGCGGGCTGGCAACCGCTGGGCCGAGGTCCGCGACGACGGTCAGGGACGGGAGGTCCGGGTCGGGGAGCGGCGGGCCGCGGTGCACGCCGACGGCGGTGGCACCGGGTACCGGATCGAGGACCGGTGGGCCTCCGTCCGCGGCACGCCCACGCCACCCGGCCACGACGGTACCGGCCCGACCCGCCACGTCCGCGAGCCGGCGCACCACGACCGCGAGGCGGCGTACCACGACGTCGGGGCGTCGCGGTACGAGCGGGAGCCGTCGCCGGGCGGCGGCTGGTCGGGGGAGGGCCAGCCGGCGCTACCGGCCGGTGGGGTGCCGATGCCGGACGCGTGGCGACCGCCGACCCAACGCAGCGGCCAACCGGAGTGGCGGCAGCCCCAGCCCGAGTGGCGGCAACCCGGGCCGGAACGGCAGCCCGGGCCGGAGTGGCGTCGCCCGGAGCCGGACGGCTACGGCCCTCCGCCCGGGGACACCGCCGACCGCTGGCGCTGACACGACGCCCACGCCGACAGCACCGACACACCGACGCGCGGGGCGGCGTCGCCGCGCCGCAGCTCACTTGTCGATGTCGCCCACCACGAAGAACATCGAGCCGAGGATGGCGATCAGGTCCGGCACCAGACAACCGGGCAGCAGCGTCGACAGCGCCTGCACGTTCGCGTACGAGGCGGTGCGCAACTTCAACCGCCACGGCGTCTTCTCGCCCCGCGACACCAGGTAGTACCCGTTGATGCCGAGCGGGTTCTCGGTCCAGGCGTAGGTGTGCCCCTCGGGCGCCTTGACGACCTTGGGCAGTCGGGTGTTCACCGGCCCGCTGATCCGGTCCACCCGGTCCAGGCACTGCTCGGCGAGGTCGAGCGACGCGTACACCTGGTCGAGCAGCACCTCGAACCGGGCGTGGCAGTCCCCGGCGGTCTTCGTCACCACCGGCACGTCGAGCTGGTCGTACGCCAGGTAGGGCTCGTCGCGGCGCAGGTCGAGGTCGAGGCCGGAGGCCCGGCCGACCGGCCCGGACGCGCCGAACGCGGCGGCGTCGGCCGCCGAGAGCACGCCGACGCCGACGGTACGGGCCAGGAAGATCTCGTTGCGTCGGATCAGGTTGTCCAGGTCCGGCATCCGGCGGCGGACCTCGCCGATGGCGGCGCGGGCGCGACCGGTCCAGCCGGCCGGCACCTCCTCCTTCAGGCCGCCGACCCGGTTGAACATGTAGTGGATCCGGCCGCCGGAGACCTCCTCCATCACCGCCTGGATGGTCTCCCGTTCCCGGAACGCGTAGAACATCGGCGTGATCGCGCCGATCTCCAGCGGGTACGAGCCGAGGAACATCAGGTGGTTGAGCACCCGGTTCAGCTCGGCCAGCGCCATCCGCAGCCAGGTGGCGCGCTCCGGCACCTCCATGCCCATCAGCCGTTCCACCGCGAGCACCACGCCCAGCTCGTTGGAGAACGCGGAGAGCCAGTCGTGCCGGTTGGCGAGCACGATGATCTGCCGGTAGTCGCGTACCTCGAAGAGTTTCTCTGCGCCCCGGTGCATGTAGCCGACGATCGGCTCGGCGGCGACCACCCGCTCCCCGTCGAGCACCAGGCGCAGCCGGAGCACGCCGTGCGTCGACGGGTGCTGCGGCCCGATGTTGAGCACCATGTCGGTGCCGAGTTGCTCACCGCCGGCGCCGGTCCCGACGGTCAGTTCGCGGAGGTCGCCGGCGTCCGTGGTCATGCCCGTCATCGTGCCAGAAGCGGAGCGAGGTCGACGCCGACCGGCTGCCACAGCCACCAGTGCCCGCCGAGGCCGGTCGGGTCGGTCAGCTCGGCCACCGCCGACGCGGTGGCCAGCGCCCGCAGGTAGCCGGCCGGGTCCTCCGAGGCCAGGCTCAACGGCGGTCGCCCGCCGTCGGCCCCGAGCGCCCGCACCGCCGCCCGCTGCGACACCAGGGTGTACGCGCACCGCGCGACCCGCTCACCGGCGGAGGCGACCGAGTCGATGGCGACGTGCGCGGTCACGTCGCACGACCCGTCCGGCACCGGCGGCACCTGCCGCCCGTTCCGGTACCCGGTCAACGTCCCGTCCACGGGCCGGGCGTCGCGCAGGTGCCCGTAGTCGACGGCCAGCGCCGCCCCCCGCCGTACCCGCCCCACGGCCTCCGCCCACGCCTCGTCCCGCCCCCGTCCGATCTCCACCCGCCCCCACCCGCCCTCGTCGATCAAGGAGTTTGCGTCCTGGTCGGGGTCTCCGCCCGACGCAAACTCCTTGATCAACGAGGTGGGGGTCGGGGTGCGGGGCCACCAGCGGGTCAGCCAGGCGGTGTCGGCGGGGGAGAGTGGCGGGCCGGGGGACTCCGCGCCGGTGGTGGGGTCGACCAGGAGGTGACGCCAGCCGTCGGCGGTGTGGGTGGCGACGTCCAGGGGGACGTTGTCGAGCCACTCGGTGGCCAGCAGCAGACCGGTGATCTCCGGCGGGAGGTCGGACCGCCATTCGATCTCGGCGGGCAGGCCGGCCGGGCGGGCGGCCTTCTCCACCGCGACGAGTCGGATCCGCTCCGCCAGCGACGGCTCGGTGGGCGTCGCCACGACGGCGCCGAGCAGCGCGCGGAGCAGCTCGGCCCGCCCGGCGCCCACATCGACCACGTCCAGCCGGGCGGGGTGGCCGAGTGCGAGGTCGAGCGCGGTGAGGACGTGCCGCAGGCAGGAGGCGAACACCGGGGACGCGTGCACGCTGGTGCGGAAGTGGGCGGCCGGCCCCGGACCGGAGACGAAGAAGCCGTCCGGCCCGTAGAGCGCGGTCTCCATCGCGTCACGCCAGCGCAGCACCGTCAATTCATTCCTCGTTCCAGGCACGTCACCGTGCCGACCCTACGGTGACCGGACACGAGGCGGACCGCTACGGTGCGCCAGCCCTCCCGCGCCGGTGAAGGTTTTCACACCTTCTTGTCCCGGCTCCGTGACCACGGCGCATACTTGCCATCGACCGGTACCCCCTTCGAGGACTGGATCGCTGCCATGAGCGCACCGCTGCGCCCGCGGGTCCACCGCGCCCCGCTCGCCTTTCCCCGTACCCTCACCGTCGGTGTGCTCGGCACCGGCCGGGTCGGCGCCGTGCTCGGCGCGGCCCTCGCCGCCGCCGGTCACCTGGTGGTCGCCGCGTCCGGCGCGTCCGGCGCCTCGCGGGCCCGGTTGGCGCTGCTGCTGCCGCAGACCCCGCACCGGCCCGCTCCCGCCGTGGCCCGCGCCGCCACCGACCTCCTGCTCGTGGCGGTCCCCGACGACGCCCTGGCCGCTGTGATCGCCGACCTGGCCGCCACCGGCGCGCTGCGCCCCGGGCAGGTCGTGGCGCACACCTCCGGCGCGCACGGGCTGGCCGTGCTGGCCCCGGCCGCCGCGGCCGGCGCCCGGCCGCTCGCGCTGCACCCGGCGATGACCTTCACCGGTACGCCGGACGACCTGTCCCGCCTGGCCGGCAGCTCCTACGGGGTGACCGCCCCGGCCGAGCTGCGCCCGTTCGCGGCCCGGCTGGTGGCCGATCTGGGCGGGGTGCCGGAGTGGGTGGGCGAGGCCGATCGGCCGCTCTACCACGCGGCGCTCGCGCACGGCGCGAACCACCTGGTGACAGTGGTCAACGACGCGGCCGACCGGCTGCGCGACGCCGGGGTGGACCGGCCGGAGAAGGTGCTGGCCCCGCTGTTGCGGGCCGCCCTGGAGAACGCGTTGCGGCTCGGCGACGACGCGCTGACCGGCCCGGTCTCCCGGGGCGACGCGGGCACCGTACGCCGGCACCTGGACCGGCTGGCCGCGACCGCGCCGGAATCGGTGCCGGCCTACCTGGCGTTGGCCCGACGGACGGCGGACCGCGCCGTCGCGGCGGGTCGCCTGCACCCGGCGGACGCGGCGCCGCTGCGGGACGTGCTGGACGGGATGGAGGTGGCCTCCTCGTGGTGAACGTGGTGCACACGCGGAAGGAGTTGGCGGCGGCCCGGGACGGGCTGGCCGGCACGGTCGGTGTGGTGATGACCATGGGTGCGCTGCACGAAGGGCACGAGACGCTGCTGCGGGCCGCCCGGGAGCGGGCCGACCGCGTGCTGGTGACGATCTTCGTGAATCCGCTCCAGTTCGGCCCGGACGAGGACTTCGACCGCTATCCGCGCACGCTCGACGCGGACCTGGAGATCTGCCGCCGGGTCGGGGTGGACCTGGTCTTCGCGCCTTCGGTGAACGAGATGTATCCGGAGGGACCGCCGACGGTGCGGCTCGACCCGGGCCCGCTCGGCGCGGACCTGGAGGGCCTGAGCCGGCCCGGCTTCTTCCACGGCGTGCTCACCGTGGTGCTGAAGCTGCTTCAGCTCACCCGTCCGGACCTGGCCCTCTTCGGCGAGAAGGACTACCAGCAGCTCACCCTGGTCCGCCGGATGGTCCGCGACCTCGACGTGCCGACCGAGATAGTCGGCGTGCCGACCGTACGCGAGCCGGACGGCCTGGCGCTGTCCAGCCGCAACCGTTACCTCTCCGCGTCGGAGCGGCGGGCCGCGCTGAGCCTCTCCGCCGCGCTGCGCGCCGGTGCGGCGGCGGCGGAGCGGGGTGACGACGCGGGCGCGGTGCTGGCCGCCGCCCACCGGGCGTTCGACGCGCCGGAGGCCCGCCTCGACTATCTGGTGCTCACCGACACCGATCTGGAGCCCGGCCCGGTCTCCGGCGCGGCCCGGCTGCTGATCGCCGCCTGGGTGGGCGCCACCCGCCTGATCGACAACACGGCGATCCACCTCGCGCCGCGTTCCTGACCCCTCCACGAATCGCGGAAAGGCAACCCGATGCTCCGGACCATGCTCAAGTCGAAGATCCACCGGGCCACGGTGACCCAGGCCGACCTGCACTACGTCGGCTCGGTGACGGTGGACGAGGATCTGCTGGACGCCGCGGACCTGCTCCCCGGCGAGCAGGTCGCGATCGTCGACATCACCAACGGGGCGCGGCTGGAGACGTACGTGATCCCGGGTCGCCGGGGCAGCGGCGTGATCGGCATCAACGGTGCCGCCGCGCACCTTGTGCACCCCGGTGACCTGGTCATCCTCATCTCGTACGGGCAGATGGACGACGCCGAGGCCCGCACCTGGCAGCCCCGGGTGGTGCACGTGGACGCCGACAACCGCATCGTCGACCTGACCGCCGACCCCTCCACCGCCGCTCCCGGCACCGCCGGCACCCCCGTCCCCAACCCCCTCGCCGCCCCCTCCCTGTCCTGACCCCGCCCCTCGCCGAGGGGGGTGGGCCGGGGTCGGGGGAGA
>NZ_PYPS01000027.1 GCF_003027925.1 Micromonospora sp. RP3T | reverse complement strand
CGAACCTGGAGGGCAGGGGTCACCGGGGTGACCGGACGGTCTCGCTGCGGGAGCTGCTGGTGCACGCGATCGGGGAGTACGCCGCGCAGCAGGCCCGGGCCGCCGCCGCCGCGGCGGAGAAGGCCGCCGCGGCGACCAAGGCCGCCGGGGATGCCGCCGAGGCCTCCGGCAACGCCGCCGCCGCGGCCCGCAACGCGGTGACCAACGCCAACGCCGCGGCCGCCGCCGCGGAGGAGGCGAGCAACTACTCGCAGGCGGCCGGCTCCGAGGCGGAGCGGGCCCGCCGGGCCGCCGCCGAGGCACGCCGGCAGGCGCAGAACGCCGACCGCGCCGCCGACGCCGCCGAGTCGCTGGCCCGCCAGGCGGGCACCGCCGCGCGGCAGGCGTACCAGTACGCGATGAACTCGGCGGCACACGCCCGGGCCGCGGCGACGGCGGCGGATGCCGCCGCCGACCACGCGGGTGAGGCCGCGGACGCGGCCGCGGAGGCGACCCGGCACGCGGTGTCGGCCAAGTTGGCGGCCGACCTCGCCACCCAGGCGTCCGCCCAGGCGGCGGCCGTCGAGCAGACCTCCCGGCAGGCCGACGTGCTGCGCCTGGAACTCGACACCGAGGCGGCCGTGCAGGCCGCGCAGAAGGCCCGGGTGGCGGACCTGGACCGGCCGGTCGAGATTCCGTACGACCGGGCCGAACTCGACCGGGTCGACGCCGAGACGAAGCGGCTCCTGGACGAGGCCGCCGCGCCGGGCGCGTCGAGCGCGACGGTGCTGACCAGCGGCCGGAAGGCCGCGCTCCGGCTGCGGGACGTGGCCGGGCCGTGGACCCGGGCCGCCGCCGAGGACGCGCTCACCGGCACCGAGGCGGACCTGCGGGAGTTCCTGCGCACCGGTCGGCTGCTGGCCGGCGAGCAGGACGACCGGGCCCGGGTGCTGCACCTGGCCGAGGGCACCGCGAAGCCGGCGTTCAAGGACGCGGCGAAGACGGCGCTCAACGGCGACATCGCCACCGTGCGCCGGTTCCTCGCCGATCGCGCCTATCCGGGCAAGGAGACCGATGACCGGATCAAGGTCGGGCAGATCATGAACGCCGGTGGCAGCACCACCAAGCAGGCGGGTCAGGCCGCGCTGAACGGCACCGCCGCGGACATCGACCGGTTCCTGCGGGTGGGGCGCTGGGAGGCGGCCGAGGTGGACGACCGGATCACGGTCGGGCAGCTCATCACCGCGGGCGGGCCGGAGGTGAAGGCGGCGGGCCGGATCGCGCTCGAGGGGCCGCGCGGCTACCTCCGGTACTTCATCGACACCGAGCAGTACAAGGCGCGGCAGCGGGACCACGAGGCGGCCACCCACGCCGCCACGGTCAGCCGGCTGGTGGCCGAGACCGCCCAGTACGCGGCCAACGCGCAGAAGGACGCCGCCGACGCGGGCTACGCCGCCGCCATCGCCCGTGCCGCCCAGGCCGAGGCGGAGGCGTACGCGCGGGCCGCGAGCGCCTCGGCCAGTGAGGCCGCCACCTACGCCAACCAGGCGTTGCAGGCGGCGCAGCAGGCCAAGGCGTCGGCGGACCAGGCGAACGCCGCCGCGACGCGGGCCCGGCAGGCCGCCCTTTCCGCGCACCAGGCCGCGCAGTCGGCGCAGCGTTCGGCCTCGTGGGCCAACGCCTCGGCGGCCCGGGCCCGGGGTTACGCCGCCGCCGCCCAGGCGTCCGCGGTGCAGGCCCGGAACTCGGCGATCGACGCCGGCAAGGACGCGGTGCTCGCCGCGCAGGCGGCGATCGAGGCCCTGCAGATCGCCGTGCAGAAGCAGCGGGAGGAGGAACTGGCCCGGCTGGCCAAGGAGCTGATCGTCACGCAGGACGGCGACTACGACCCCACCACGCCGGGCGACAACGGGGCGTACGGGTCCAAGACGCCGCCGTGGAACGAGCCGACCGCGCTGCTGGAGATGCGGGCCCAGCTCTGGACCACCATGCAGGGCGTGTGCGCGATCACGAACCAGGCCTGCCAGTTGTGGAAGCACTACTACGGCGCCACCGGTGACGACTTCATCGTCAGCGTCGACCAGTACCTCAAGGACAACCAGTTCAAGTCCGCGGTCAACGGGAGCCTGGCGGAGATGCTCGGCTCGGCCGGCAGCAGGTGCCTGAGCAGCGGCCGGTCCAGTTGCACGTACGCGATCGACAGCATGTGGCTCGGGGTCAGCATGACGAACAACCTGGATTACCGGCTCGGGGTGCGTGGCGTCCAGTACCGGGTCAAGGGCACCGTGACGGTTAGCATCGTGGACGGGAAACCGGTCCCCAAGGGCTCCTACGGGGTGGACGTGTACAAGGACTGGAACTTCGATGCCGGCGAGGAGATCTGGGGCATCTCCTTCGACGACTACGCCGCGATGCACACCTACGGCGTGGCTCAGGAGTTCGCGGTCCGCGGGTCGAGCAGCACCCAGAACATCGGGTGAGCGGGGTGCGGGTGGGTAGGCGCACGCTCCGGTGGCTGCTCGTCGCCGTCGCGGTGGTGGTCGTCGGTGCGGTGGTCTTCGTGGTGCAGCACCGCGACCGCGCGCCGTTCGACGACCGCGCCTACCCCTCGAGCCGCTGGGACAGGTCGTTGGCGCAGTTGCTCGACCAGTTCCACGTGCGGCTGCCCGACTGCCCGACCGACGGCCTGCGGTACTGGTCCAGCGACGGCATCGACGATGACTTCTATCTCGCCTTTCGCGCCGACGCCGGTTGCGTGGACGCGTTCCGGGAGGCCAACGGGTTCGCCGAGCTGACCCCGCTGGCCGGCTCGGTGCTGGCGGACAATCGGGACGACCGGCGCCGGGAGTGGGGTTGGTACGACGGCGGGCAGTCGTACCTGCGCGGTCGGGTCCGTCCGGTGTCCGGCACGGAGTTGACAGTCGAGATGACCGATTCGGGTCCCACCCGGCAGGTGTATCTGCGAGGCGTCGAGTTCTGAGGCGGGACGGCGTGGGGCCGTCGCGACGTCGCTAGGACGTCGTGGCGGCCCCATCGCCGTCTTCCCAAACGGGTGATCGCGAGATTACATTGTCAACCATCCATGGGAGCGCTCCCGCGCCTCCGCGGTCCACCCCACCACCACCGCCGCACGGCGGCCGACCGGCAGCGTTCCCCGCCGCGTCGTGCCGCCGTGCGGCTCCCTCCACAGGAGCTCGCCATGCCCCGACCGACCCCGCCGCCGCGCGGTCGCCCGTCCCGCCGGCTGCTCGCCGCCGGCGCCGCGCTGGTGGCCGCGTTGGCGACCACCGTGCCGCTGCCGGCCGCCGCCGCGCCGGCCACCGCGTCCGCCCCGGCCGCGCAGGCCGCGCCCGCGTACAACTACGCCGAGGCGTTGCAGAAGTCGCTGTTCTTCTACGAGGCGCAGCAGTCCGGCCGTAAGCCGTCCTGGAACCGGGTCTCCTGGCGGGGCGACTCGGCGTTGACCGACGGCGCCGACGTCGGCGTCGACCTGACCGGCGGCTGGTACGACGCCGGCGACCACGTGAAGTTCGGTTTCCCGATGGCGTTCAGCACCACCATGCTGGCCTGGGGCGCGGTCGAGTACCGGGACGGTTACGTCGCCTCCGGCCAGCTCACCCACCTGCTGAACAACCTGCGCTTCGTCAACGACTACTTCGTCAAGGCGCACCCCGCGCCGAACGTCCTCTACGGCCAGGTCGGCAAGGGCGACGACGACCACAAGTGGTGGGGGCCGGCCGAGGTGCTGCCGATGGCGCGGCCCGCGTACAAGATCGATGCGAGCTGTGGCGGCGCGGACCTGGCCGGCGAGACGGCGGCGGCGATGGCCGCCTCGTCGATGGTGTTCCGTCCCACCGACGCCGCCTACGCGGACAAGCTGCTCGGCCACGCCAAGCAGCTCTACACGTTCGCCGACACGGTGCGGAAGTCGTACAGCGAGTGCATCACCGACGCGGCGTCGTTCTACAAGTCCTGGAGCGGCTACCAGGACGAGTTGGTCTGGGGCGCGACGTGGCTGTACCGGGCCACCGGCGACGCGGCCTACCTGACCAAGGCGGAGAGCGAGTACGACAAGCTCGGCACCGAGCCGCAGTCCACCACCCGCTCCTACAAGTGGACGCTGGCCTGGGACAACAAGCAGTTCGGCGCGTACGTGCTGCTGGCCAACCTGACCGGCAAGCAGAAGTACGTCGACGACGCGAACCGCTGGCTGGACTACTGGACCGTGGGCGTCAACGGGCAGCGGGTGCCCTACTCGCCGGGCGGGATGGCGGTGCTCGACTCCTGGGGCGCGCTGCGCTATGCCGCCAACACCGCGTTCGCCGCGCTGGTCTACAGCGACAAGACCACCGACGCGACGCGTAAGGCGCGCTACCACGACTTCGCGGTCCGGCAGGTCAACTACGCGCTCGGCGACAACCCGCGCAACTCCAGCTACCTGATCGGGTTCGGGACCAACTCCCCGAAGAACCCGCACCACCGCACCGCGCACGGTTCCTGGTGGGACAGCCAGACCGTGCCGGTCGAGACCCGGCACGTGCTCTACGGCGCGCTGGTCGGCGGCCCGTCGGCGGCCAACGACGCGTACAGCGACAGCCGGTCGGACTACGTGATGAACGAGGTGGCCACCGACTACAACGCCGGCTTCACCTCCGCGCTGGCCCGGCTGACCGGCGAGTACGGCGGCAGCCCGCGCGCCGGCTTCCCGACCGCCGAGACGCCGGACATGGACGAGCTGACCGTGGAGACCACGGTGATGCAGGCCGAGCCGCGGGCCACCGGGCTCAAGGCGGTCATCTACAACAAGTCGGCGTTCCCGGCCCGGGCGCTGACCACCGGAAAGTTCCGGTACTACTTCCGGCCCGACGGCACCGGCCCGGTGACCGTCACGCCCGGCTACACCCAGGGCTGCCCGTCGCCGTCGACGGCGAAGCAGTTCTCCGGCGACATCTGGTACGTCGAGGTCGACTGCACCGGCTACACCATCGCACCGGCCGGGCAGTCGCAGCACCGGATGGAGGTGCAGTTCAAGATCGGCGTGCCGGAGGGCGGCACCTGGGACCCGACGAACGACCCGTCGTACCAGGCCACCGCCGGGCCGAACCGGAAGGTGCCGCTCTACTCCGGCGGCGTGCGGGTGTGGGGCGACGAGCCCGGCCCGGCCACTCCGGACACCACCGCGCCGACCGCCCCCGGCACCCCGGTCGCCTCCGGCGTCACGGCCACCGGCCTGACGCTGAGCTGGGCCGCCGCCACCGACACCGGCGGCAGCGGCCTGGCCGGCTACGAGGTGACCCAGGCGCAGACCGGCAGCGACGCGCTGGTGCTGCGTCCGGCCACCACGAACACGCTCGCGGTGACCGGGTTGACGCCGGAGCGGACGTACCAGTTCACCGTGCGCGCGGTCGACGGCGCGGGCAACCGGTCGGCGGCCTCGGCGGCGCTGGCCGTCACCACGCCGGCCGCCCCGGCGCCGGACACCACGCCGCCGACCGCGCCCGGTACGCCCACCGCGTCGGCGGTCGGCCCGACCGGGCTCACCCTGACCTGGGGTCCGGCCACCGACGCGGTCGGGGTGACCGGGTACCGCGTCTACCGGGGCGGGACCGTGCTGGTCGGTTCCACCACCGGCACCACGCTGGCGGTGACCGGGTTGACCGCCTCCACCGCGTACACGTTCACCGTGGTCGCGGTGGACGCGGCCGGCAACGTCTCGCCGGCCTCGCCCGGCGTCACGGTCACCACCACGACCGCGCCGACCGGCGGCGGCTGCGCGGTGACCTGGACGGCGAACACCTGGGACACCGGGTTCACCGCGAACGTCACGGTCACCAACACCGGCACCAGCGCGATCAACGGTTGGACGCTCGCCTTCACGTTCCCGAGCACCGGGCAGAAGGTCGGGCAGGGCTG
Source organism: Micromonospora sp. RP3T (assembly GCF_003027925.1). GTDB lineage: Bacteria > Actinomycetota > Actinomycetes > Mycobacteriales > Micromonosporaceae > Micromonospora. Next base: position 97,941 of record NZ_PYPS01000027.1, on the reverse strand, counting down.
GTCGGCGAACGTCACCCAGACCGGCACGGCGGTGACCGCCTCGAACCTCGCCTACAACGGGACGCTGGCGGCGGGGGCGTCGACGAGCTTCGGCTTCAACGGCACCCACACCGGCACGAACCCGAAGCCCACCGCCTTCACCCTCAACGGGGCGGCCTGCACGGTCTCCTGACCGTCACCCGCAACGGGCGTGGTCGGTCACCGGATGTGCGTGACCGGCCACGCCGGGTTGCCGAGCGGGGAAATTTACTTCCGAAACTTTTCCGAAACTTGTTGTCCATTCGAACGGTCGATGAAAGCATCGATGGCATTAAATCCCTCAACTGAGACGTCCGGTCGTCCCCGCCCAGACGACCCGGGTGTTGGCCCACCAAGGAGGCCAAGGTGACAGTGAGTCCATCCGTTCATCGTGGCGGGCACTCGCGGCGGCGATCGCCCGCCGTCCGAGCGTTGCTCGCCGGCGCGGTCAGCGTCGTGACAGTGGCCGCGGTCGCGGTGATGATGCCGTCGGCGAACGCCGCGGCGAGCACGCTGGGCGCGGCGGCCGCGCAGTCGGGCCGCTACTTCGGCACCGCCATCGCGGCGAGCCGGCTGAACGACTCGACGTACAGCACCATCGCGGCGCGTGAGTTCAACATGATCACGGCCGAGAACGAGATGAAGCCGGACGCGACGGAGCCGAACCAGAACCAGTTCAACTTCAACTCCGGTGACCAGATCTACAACTGGGCCACCCAGCGTGGCCTGAAGGTGCGCGGTCACACCCTGGCGTGGCACGCCCAGCAGCCCGGCTGGATGCAGAACATGCAGGGCAGCACGCTGCGCAACGCGATGATCAACCACATCAACGGGGTGATGGCCCACTACAAGGGCAAGCTCGCCGCGTGGGACGTGGTGAACGAGGCGTTCAACGAGGACGGCAGCCGCCGCAACTCGAACCTGCAGGGCACCGGTAACGACTGGATCGAGGTGGCGTTCCGCACCGCGCGGGCGGCCGACCCGTCGGTCAAGCTCTGCTACAACGACTACAACATCGAGAACTGGTCGTACGGAAAGACGCAGGGTGTCTACCGGATGATCCAGGACTTCAAGTCCCGGGGCGTGCCGATCGACTGCGTCGGTCTGCAGACCCACTTCACCGGCGGCAGCTCGCTGCCGAGCAACTTCCAGACCACGCTGTCCAGCTTCGCCGCGCTCGGCGTGGACGTGGCACTCACCGAGGCCGACGTCACCAACGCCTCCACCAGCCAGTACGCCGGCCTGACCCAGGCGTGCGTGAACGTGCCGCGCTGCATCGGCATCACCGTGTGGGGCGTGCGCGACAGCGACTCGTGGCGCTCCGGCGAGAGCCCGCTGCTGTTCGACGGCGGCGGCAACAAGAAGGCCGCGTACACCTCGGTGCTGAACGCGCTGAACGCCGCCGCCCCGACCTCGGGACCGACCTCCGGGCCGACCACACCGCCGCCGTCCGGCGGCGCCGGCCGGATCATCGGGGCGCAGTCGGGCCGCTGCGTCGACGTGCCCAACTCGACACAGACCAACGGCACCCGGGTCCAGCTCTGGGACTGCAACGGCCAGTCGAACCAGCAGTGGACGTACACCAGCAACAAGCAGTTGATGGTGTACGGCAGCAAGTGCCTCGACGCGAACGCCAAGGGCACCGCGAACGGCACCGCGATCATCATCTACGACTGCAACGGGCAGCCGAACCAGCAGTGGAACGTCAACGCAAACGGCTCCATCACCGGCGTGCAGTCCGGCCGCTGCCTGGACGTCTGGGGCAGCGCCAACGGCCAGCAGATCCAGCTCTACGACTGCAACGGCCAGGCCAACCAGCAGTGGCGGACCGACTTCGGCGGAACCACGCCGCCGACCACGCCGCCGCCGACGACCACGCCGCCGCCGAGCGGCTGCGCGCTGCCGTCGACCTACCGCTGGTCGTCGACCGGCGCGCTGGCGAACCCGGCGAACGGCTGGGTCTCGGTCAAGGACTTCACCAACGTGGTCTACAACGGCAAGCACCTGGTCTACGCGTCGAACGTGAACAGCAGCGGACAGTACGGCTCGATGAACTTCGGCCTGTTCACGAACTGGTCCGACATGGCCTCGGCCAGTCAGACCGGGATGAGCCAGGGCACCGTGGCGCCCACGCTGCTCTACTTCGCCCCGAAGAACATCTGGGTGCTGGCGTACCAGTGGGGGCCGACGTCGTTCAGCTACAAGACGTCAAGCGACCCGACCAACGCCAACGGCTGGTCCGCGGCGCAGACGCTCTCCACCGCGAGCCTCCCCGACGCCCCGTACGGCGTCATCGACCAGACGCTCATCGGCGACGACCAGAACATGTACCTCTTCTTCGCCGGGGACAACGGCAAGATCTACCGGTCGAGCATGCCGCTCGGGAACTTCCCGGGCAGCTTCGGCTCGAGCTACACGACGATCATGACCGACTCGACCAACAACCTGTTCGAGGGCGTCGAGGTCTACAAGGTGCAGGGCCAGAACCAGTACCTCATGCTCGTCGAGGCGATCGGGAGCCAGGGGCGGTACTTCCGCTCCTTCACCGCCACCAGCCTGGGCGGCACCTGGACCCCGAACGCGGCCACCGAGAGCAACCCGTTCGCGGGCAAGGCCAACAGCGGCGCGACGTGGACCAACGACATCAGCCACGGTGACCTGGTCCGCAACAACCCCGACCAGACCAAGACCGTCGACGCGTGCAACCTCCAGATGCTGTACCAGGGCAAGAACCCCAGCGCGGGCGGCGACTACAACCTGCTGCCGTGGCGGCCGGGTGTGCTGACCCTGCAACGCTGACGGATCGCTGACCACCGGGACGTGCCCGGCACCGTGCGGTGCCGGGCACGCCCGTCGGTGGTGGCGCCGTCGGTGTGGCGTCGCCGACTCAGTCGGCCAGGTCGTCGGCGAGCAGGTCCATCAGCAGGGCGTCGTGCCAGCGCCCGTCGGCGCCCCGCTCGTAGCGCCGCATGATGCCCACCGGCCGGAAACCCACCTTCGCGTACGCCCGGATCGCGGCCGTGTTCGCCGCCGCCGGGTCGATGGTGAACCGGTGGTGGCCGTACTCGTCGGCCAGGTGCCGGGCCAGCGTCCGGATCGCGTCCCCGCCCAGCCCGGAGCCGCGTACCTCCGGGTCGAGGAAGATGTCCAGGCTGGCGTGGCGGTAGTCGGGGTCGGTCTCCGCGTACCACTGGATCGCGCCGACCAGCCGGCCCTCGTGCTCGATCACGAAGACGGCCAGCGCGTCGTCGGCCAGGTCGGCGCGGACCGCCTCGGCCAGGTCGTCGCCGCCCCGCCACCAGCGACGCACCTCCGGGGTGGCACGGATCGCGGCCAGCGCGGCCACATCGGCGTCCGTCGCCGGCCGCAGCGTCACCGTCCGCCCGCGCAGCATCGCGTCAGCCCCGCCGCTCGCCGTGCTCGACACAGACCGCCGACCATCCGGCCGGCACGACCTGCACCTTCATCCGTCGGCGGCAGGACGCGCACCAGCGCGGCGGCTCCCACACCCGCGCCGCCGCGCAGGCCGGGTGCGGGCCGGCTGCCACCGACTCGCCGCACCTGTCGCACCAGCGCGTCACCGCACCGGCGTCGTCGGCCGTGCCGGCGCGGTTGCCCACGTCGGCGTCACCGGCCGGCGCGTCGGGTCGGACCAGCTTCGTCACCGTCGCCTCACAGGGTCGCCGAGAGCGCCTTCACCGGCATCTTCAGGTCGGTCAGGAGTTGCAGGTCGTCGGTGGCCGGCCGACCCAGCGTGGTCAGGTAGTTGCCGACGATGACCGCGTTGATGCCACCGAGCAGGCCGTCGCGGGTGCCGAGGTCTCCCAGGGTGAGCTCGCGACCGCCCGCGTACCGGAGGATGGTGCGCGGCATGGCCAGCCGGAACGCGGCGATGGCCCGCAGCGCGTCCTTGCCCTCGACCACCGGCCGGTCACCCAGCGGCGTGCCGGGACGCGGGTTGAGGAAGTTCAGCGGCACCTCGTGCGGGTCCAGCTCGGCGAGCTGAGCGGCGAACTCGGCCCGCTGCTCCACCGTCTCGCCGAGACCGAGGATGCCGCCGCAGCAGACCTCCATGCCGGACTCGCGGACCATCCGCAGCGTCTCCCAGCGCTCCTCCCAGGAGTGCGTGGTGACCACGTTCGGGAAGTAGGAGCGGCAGGTCTCCAGGTTGTGGTTGTAGCGGTGCACGCCCATCGCGGCCAGCTCGTCGACCTGCTCCTGGGTGAGCATGCCGAGCGAGGCGGCGACCTGGATGTCGACCGCTTCGCGGATCGCGGCCACGCCCGCGCGCATCTGCGTCATCAGCCGGGCGTCCGGGCCACGGACGGCGGCCACGATGCAGAACTCGGTGGCCCCGGTCGCGGCGGTCTGCTTCGCGGCCTCGACCAGCGCCGGGATGTCCAGCCAGACCGACCGGACCGGCGAGGTGAACAGGCCGGACTGGGAGCAGAAGTGGCAGTCCTCCGGGCAGCCGCCGGTCTTCAGCGAGACGATGCCCTCGACCTCGACCTCCGGGCCGCACCACCGCATCCGGACCTCGTGGGCGAGTTGGAGCGCGGCCGGCAGGTGCTCGTCGGGCAGGTTCAGCACGGCGAGGATGCCGGCCTCGTCGAGGCCGACGCCGTTCTCCAGCACCCGGGTCCGGGCCTGGTCGAGGATCTCTGGCATGGCTCGTAACCTAACAGGCCGCCGGAAGCGCGGGAAACCGTCGTGAGCGGCCCGGCGAGCCGGGACCACGCCACGCCGGGGTCGCCCGCCCGGGTGGTAACTTCGCCCGGCGGAAGCGCCCGGCGGGGCGAGCGGTCGGCGGGAGGGGACGGTGCGGTGGCGGACTGGCTGGCGGCTCTCGACCGCGGCGCCGAACAGCGGGCCGAGGCGGGCCTGACCCGCACGCTGCGTCCACGCGCGGCCGACGACGACGTCGTCGACCTGGCCGGCAACGACTACCTCGGCCTGGCCACCCACCCGGAGGTCACCGCCGCCGCCGCGACGGCCCTGTCCCGGTACGGGCTGGGCGCCACCGGGTCGCGCCTGGTGCGCGGCTCCACCGACCTGCACCACGCGCTCGAGGACGACCTGGCCGCCTGGCTCGGCGTCGACCGGGCGCTGGTCTTCTCCTCCGGCTACCTGGCCAACCTCGCCGCCGTCCGGGGCCTGAGCCAGCCGCGTACGCTGCTCGTCTCCGACGCGCACAACCACGCCTCGCTGATCGACGGCTGCCGGATCTCCCGCGCCGAGACGCTGGTGACGCCGCACCGGGACGTGGCCGCGGTGGCCGACGCGCTGGCCGCCGCGCCGGGCCGGCCGGCCGTGGTGGTGACCGAGTCGGTCTTCTCGGTCGACGGGGACGTGGCGCCGCTCGCGGAGCTGCACGCGGTGGCCCGCCGGCACGGCGCGTTGCTGCTCGTCGACGACGCGCACGCGCTCGGCGTCACCGGCCCGGCCGGCGCCGGCGGGGTGGCCGCGGCCGGGCTGGCCGGCGCGCCCGACGTGGTGGTCACCGCGACCCTGTCCAAGGCGCTCGGTGGGGCCGGCGGCGTGGTCGCCGGGCCGGCGGAGTTCGTCCGCCACCTGGTGGAGACCGGCCGCACGTTCATCTTCGACACCGCGCCACCACCGGCGGTGGTGGCCGGGGTGCGGGCCGCGGTGCGGCTGGCCCGGGACGGCGACGCGCTCCGCGCCGAGCTGGCCGACCGGGTCGCGCTGGCGGTGCGCCGGCTGGGCGCGGCGGGGCTGCCGGTGTCCGCCCCCGACGCGGCGGTGGTCTCGGTGACCGCGCCCGGCCCGGAGGCGGCGACCGCGTGGGCAGCGGCCTGCCGCGACCGGGGCGTGGCGGTCGGCTGCTTCCGTCCGCCGTCCACGCCGGACAGCCGCCCCCGGCTGCGCCTGACCATCGGCGCCGGGGTGGACCGGGCGGACTTCGAACGGGCCCTGGACGTGATCGTGGCGTGCGCCCCGCAGTCGCGAACGGAGGACTCATGAGCGACGGCTGGACCGGCGCGGTACTGGTGACCGGCACCGACACCGGGATCGGCAAGACCGTGGTGACCGCGGCCGTCACCGCCGCCGCTCAGGCGGCCGGGCTGCGGGTGGCGGTGGTCAAGCCCGGCCAGACCGGCACCGCCACCGGCGAGCCCGGTGACGTCGACTCGGTGACCCGGCTGGCCGCCCCGCTCACCGGCCGGACGCTGGCCAGTTACCCGGACCCGCTCGCCCCGCTGGCCGCGGCCCGGGTCGCCGAGCTGCCGCCGCTGGAGCTGTACAACGCGGTCGACGCGGTCCGCGAGGAGGTCGACAAGCACGACCTGGTGCTGATCGAGGGGGCCGGCGGGCTGCTCGTACCGATGGGGGTGCGGCCGTCCGGCGAGCCCTGGACGGTGGCCGACCTGGCGGTGTCGCTGGGCGCCCCGGCGCTGGTGGTGGCGCGGGCCGGGCTCGGCACGCTCAACCACACCGCATTGACGCTGGAGGCGTTGGAGCGGCGGGCCGTGCCGGCCGGCGTCGTGATCGGCGCCTGGCCGACCGAGCCGGAGCTGGTGCACTGGCTGAACCTGTCCGAGCTGGTGCCGAACCTGCTCGGCGCGGTGCCCGCCGGCGCCGGCGGGATGGACCCGGGCGTGTTCCGCCGCTCGGCGCCGGGTTGGCTCACCCCCGCGCTCTACGGCGTCCTCGACGACTGGCGCGCCTGGGCCGAGGAGAGCGGCTGAGCGGTAAGGCGGGGCCCCTTCTTAACGCATTCGGTATAGGCGGGGGCCCCTTTTAACGCCACCCCCGGCTCACCTGACCTTCGTCGGTGTCCGGCCCCGGCCGGCGTGGGTAGCGTGACCGCCGTGGAACTGCGCCCGCTGTCCCCGACGGCCCGTCGCCGGGCCGGTGACCTGTTGCTCTGGGCCGTGCTCGCGACACCGGTGACGTACGCCCGGCTCACCCCGCCGTGGCGGTCGCACGAGGTGGCCCTGCTGGTCGGCGTGTTGGCGCTGCTCGGCGTGGCTGTGGCGGTGAGCCGCCGGTGGCCGCTCGTGGCGGTGTCGGCGGTGGTGGCCGGCTCGCTCGTCGACGGCAACGTGGTGTTCGCCATCCCGGTCCTCGGCTACCTGGCCGGGCTGCGCAGCGCCCGCGCCGCCCCGGCGGCGGCGGTGTTCGCCGCCATCGCGGTGACCGGCACCGTGCTCAACCTCGGCCTGCTCGGCACCGAGCCGGCCGCCTGGTTCCAGCTCGCCTCGGTGCTGCTCTTCGCCGGCGTGTTCCCCTGGCTGCTGGGCCGGCTGCGGCGCCAGCACCGGGCGCTTGCCACGGCCGGGCGACGGCACGCCGCGCAGGAGCGGCGGAGCGAGGCGGAACGGGTGCGCCTGCGCGAGCGGGCCCGCATCGCCCAGGACATGCACGACTCGCTCGGCCACGACCTGAGCCTCATCGCGTTGCGGGCGGGCGCGCTGGAGCTGGCGACCGGACTGTCGCCGGCGCACCGTGCGGCGGCGGGGGAGCTGCGGGCCAGCGTCGCCGCCGCCACCGAGCGGCTGCACGAGATCATCGGGGTGCTGCGCGAGGAGCGCCCCCGGCGCCTGCCCGGCGAGTCGGTCGCCGACCTGGTCGACGGTGCCCGCGACGCCGGCATGACCGTGCACCTGCCCGGCGAGGCGGCCGCCGACGTGGGCCTGCCGCCGCTGGTCGCGCATGCCGTGCACCGGGTGGTCCGGGAGGCGCTGACCAACGCCGCCCGGTACGCGCCGGACGCTCCGGTCACGGTCACCGTGGCGCGTGCCGCCGACGCGGTCACGGTCGCGGTGGTCAACCCGCAGGCGCCGGCCGGTCCGCTGCCCGGGTCGGCGTCGCACGGCTCCGGCCTGCTGGCGCTGCGCGAGCGGGTACGCCTCGCCGGCGGCGCCCTGGACGCCGGCCGGTGCGACGGCGGTTGGGCGGTCACCGCCCGCCTTCCGTTGTCCAGGGGCGGGTTGTCCGCCCCGACCGACGGCCGTCGGCCGGACGTGCGACCCGGCGGCGCCCCGGTGCCCGTCGCCAGCCTCGGCCCCCCGCGCGTCGGTTGGCGGCCCGGCGGCGGTGACTCGCACGACGGCGGCGATCCGTACGGCGGCGATCCGTACGGCGGCGATCCGTACGGCGGCGATCCGTACGGCAGCGATCTGCACGACGGCGATCTGCACGACGGCGGGCCGCACGACGGTGACCCGCACGACGGCGGGCGGCCCCGCGTGGAGGCTCGGCGGCTGCGCGAGGCCCGCCGGCGGGTCCGCCGCAGCCTGCTCGTCGCGTTCGGTGCGCCGGCCGGGCTGGCGCTGGTGCTCGCGCTGGTCTACTACCCGCTCGCCACCGCCGGGGCGGTGCTCGACCGGCCCGGCTTCGACCGGCTGAGGCTGGGTGAGCAGCGGGACGCGCTCGGGCTGCCCCGGCGGCAGGCCGAGTCACCCGCCACCGGTGCGGCCCCCGGCTGCGAGTTCTACACCGACGGCAACTTCCCGTTCGCGGAGCCGACCTGGCGGCTCTGCTTCAGCGACGGGAAGCTGATCAGCAAGGAGCGGATCGCGTCATGACCGACGACCACGGGCGGCCGCTGCGGGTGGTGCTCGCCGACGACGAGGCGATGGTGCGCGCCGGGGTGCGGGCGATCCTCGCCGCCGACCCGGGCGTCGAGGTGGTCGGCGAGGCGGGCGACGGCCACGCGGCGGTGGAGCTGGTGCGTGCGCACCGGCCCCGGGTGGCGCTGCTCGACATCCGGATGCCCCGCTGCGACGGGCTCGACGCGGTGGCGCAGATCCGCCGCCTGGTGCCGGAGACCGCGCCGGTCATGCTCACCACGTTCGGCGACGACGACCTGATCGCCCGCGCGCTCGGCCTCGGCGCCGCCGGCTTCCTGCTGAAGTCCGGCGACCCGAGGGAACTGCTGGCCGGGGTGCGCGCGGTGGCCGACGGCGGGGCGTACCTGTCGCCCCGGGTGGCCCGCCGGGTGATCGAGCTGAGTGGGGGACGGCTCGCCCGTGGCCCGTCCGCGCGGGATCGGCTGGCCGGGCTGACCGACCGGGAGCGGGAGGTGCTCGCGCTGGTCGGGGCGGGGCTGTCCAACGCCGAGATCGCCCGCCGGCTGCACCTGGTCGAGGGCACCGTGAAGAGCTACCTGACCAGCGTCTTCACCCGACTGGACGTGCGTAACCGGGTGCAGGCGGCGATCCTCGCGTACGAGGCGGGGCTGGTCCCGCCCACCGGCTGACCAGCCCCGCCCGTGCCGGCGCGGTCAGGCGTCGCGCCGGGCCAGCGCCCACCGGCCGCCCGCCAGCGCGGCGGCGGCCCAGCCGGCGAGCAGCAGCAGCCCGACGGCCGCCGGGTACGGCTCGGTGTCGCCGGCCAGGAAGTGGCCGCCGGCGACGCCGGGGAACGCGTCGGCGATCCGGGTGAGCACCGTGAGGTCCGGCTCCTGCAACGACAGCGGCACGATGTACAGCAGCGCCAGGAGCACGGTCAGCGTCAGCACCGGGCCGCGCAGCGCCGCGGCGAGCCCGAGCGCCAGCACGCTCACCAGCGCCAGGTATCCGGCGCAGGCGACGATGTCGGCCACCGTGCCGCCCAGCGGCGCCCGTCCCCACTCGCCCAGCACCGGCCGGGCCACCGCCGCGCCGACGCCGCCGAGCAGCAGCCCGACGCCGAACGTCACCGCGCCGACCACGAGCGCCTTGGCCGCCAGCACCCGCCCCCGGGACGGGGTGCAGCGCAGCGTGGTGCGGATGGTGCCGGTGGCGAACTCGCTGGTGATCGCGAACAGGCCGAGCGCCAGCACGACGAAGTGGGTCAGCTCCAGCGAGCCGGCCACCACGTCCCCGACCGGCAGCACGCCCGGGTCCACGGTCGGGTCGTCGTCGGTGTTCGCGTTCACCGCGTAGATGGCGAGCTGGGCGGCGGTGGCCGCCATGGTGACGAGCGCCGCGACCAGCGTCCACCAGGTGGAGCGGACCGACCAGAGCTTGGTCCACTCGGCGGCCACCGCGCCGACGAGCGGATGGCCGGCCGGGGCGGGCCGGGACGTCGGCCGGGTCGGGTCGAGGGTGGGCAGCGCGGTCATCGGGTTTCGCCTCCGGTCGGGCCGGCGACGTACTCGACGCTGGCGGCGGTGAGTTCCAGGAACGCCTCTTCCAGTGAGGGCGCGACGGCGGTCAGCTCGTGCAGCCGCACCCCCAGCTCGTACGCCAGGTCACCGACCCGGTCGGCGGTGCTGCCGGCGACGGAGAGGCCGCCGTGCCCGGCGGTGACGGTCGCGCCCTCGGCGGCCAGCCGGTCGCCGAGCGCGGCGAGTGCGGCCGGTTCCGGCCCACGTACCCGGATCGAGGCGGCGGGCCGGGTGGCGATCAGCTCGGCCAGCGGCGCGTCGGCGACCAGCCGGCCGCGGCCGAGCACCACCACCCGGTCGGCGGTCTGCTGCATCTCGCTCATCAGATGGCTGGAGATCAGCACGGTGCGTCCCTCGTCGGCGAGTCGGCGGGTGAACCCGCGGATCCACCGCACGCCGTCCGGGTCGAGGCCGTTGACCGGCTCGTCGAGCAGCAGCACCGGCGGGTCACCGAGCAGCGCGCCGGCGATGCCGAGCCGCTGTCCCATCCCCAGCGACAACGCCCGACCCGGCTTGCCGGCGGCCCGGGTGTCCAGACCGACCAGGTCGAGCACCTCGGCGACCCGCCGGGCCGGTACGCCGTTGCTGCGCGCCATCGCCCGCAGGTGCGCCACGCCGGAGCGGGCCGGGTGCACGCCGGTGGCGTCGAGCAGCGCGCCGACCTCGTACAGCGGGTGCCGCAGGGTGCGGTACGCGCGCCCGTTGACCAGGGCCGCTCCGGAAGTGGGCCGGTCCAGGCCGAGCACCATCCGCATGGTGGTGGACTTGCCGGCGCCGTTCGGGCCGAGGAATCCGGTCACCTGGCCGGGGCGGATCTCGACGGTCAGGTCGTCGACGGCGGTCACCCCGCCGAACCGTTTCGTCAACCCACGAAGTGTGATCATGCGCCGACGCTAGGCGCCGGCAGGCACCTCCCACCGCCGCCGAACGGCACCCACCCACCCCCACTTTGGTAAGGCGGGGCCCCTTCTTAACGCCTCCGGTAGAGGCGGGCCCCGCTTAACAGGGGTGGCTGGCGGCAGGGGCGGCTGGCGGCAGGGGCGGCTGGCGGCAGGGGCGTCAGCGGCGGGCGCCGGGCGGGTTCGGGTCCAGCTCCCACACGGTGGTGTGCTTGACCCGGACGCTCTCCAGCGCCTCGGACACCGGCACGTCGTACCCGGCCAACCGGTGGAAGCGCTCGCGGGGCAGGAACGCCCGGTCCGGGTCGCCCACCAGCACCCGCGCGCCGGACCGGGCGGCCCGGAGCAGGAAGCGCAGCATCCGCCGGGCCATCGCCTCGCTGTAGAACACGTCGCCGGCCAGCACCACCTCGGCGTCCCCGGCGTCGGAGTCGAGCACGTCGCCGAGTTCGGCGTCGACGCGTACCCCGTTGGCCTCGGCGTTGAGCGCGACGGCGGCGACGGCCCGCTCGTCCACCTCGACCGCCCGGACAGCGGCGGCGCCGGCCCGGGCGGCGGCGATGGCGACCAGGCCGGAGCCGGCGGCGAGGTCGAGCACCCGGCGGCCGGCGACCAGCTCCGGATGGTCGGTCACGTACCGGGCGAGCGCCTGCCCGCCGGCCCAGGCGAAGGCCCAGAACGGCGGCGGCTGGCTGCTGCGGAACTCGCCCTCGGTCAGCTCCCAGAGGCCGATCGGCTCGTCGGCCTGGTGCAGTCGCACCTCGGGGACGAAGGCGACCGGGGCGAGACGCGCGTGCAGCCGGACGAAGGCGGCGGACAGCTCGGACACCCGGAGATTGTGTCGCACGGCCGGTCCCGGGCGTGTCGGCGGGCGGTCGTGACCGGTTCACCACTGTCAGTGAAACGACCCCCCGATGTTGACGTTGGGTGCGAACACGCCCGTCTACCGGCCGGCCGGGACCGCTCCTAGCGTTGCGGGTGGACACGACCGACCGAGGTGAGGAGGCCTGGTGAGCGGGTGGCGGCACGCGCTGCGGATCGGGCTGGTGCTGACCTGCCTGGCGGGTTCCGGGTTCGCCGGGGCCGCGCCGGCCGGGGCGGCGGCGGCCTTCTCCACGGAGCTGAGCGGCCTGCCGGACGAGTTCACCGGCGGCAACCGGGTGGAGACGCTCTCGGCGGTGGTGTCCCGGTCCGACCGGGGCGCGCGCTCCGACTGCGTCAAGGTGCGCTGGTCGATGCTGCTGCAGGTGCAGGGCCTGCGGCTGGACCAGGTGAAGGTGGACCGGGTGGAGGAGACCGGCTCGTTTCCGCTGGAGATCCGCACCGAGGGGGACACCGCGCGACTGACCGACCGGGAGCTGGACCCGGGGGTGCTCTGCCCGGGGCGCACGGTGACCGCGCGCTACCGGGTGGCCTTCGCCGAGGACGTGGGGCGCGGCCGGGTCAGCATCGCCGCCGAGGCGTACGACCCGCAGTTGCGGCTGCTGGCCCGGCGGACGGCCTCGCGCCAGGTGGTGGGCGAGGCGGTCGAGCCGACGCCGGAGCCGACGCCGACCAGCGCCGAGCCGACCGACCCGACCAGCGAGGAGCCGCCCACCGAGGAGCCGACGGCGGACGAGCCGACCGACGCGGCGGTGGTCGAGCCGCCGCTGCCGGGCGCGGCCGGGCGGCCGGTCGCCGAGACCGGCGGCTTCGGGGTGGTGCAGGCCGCCTTCGGGCTCGGTGGCCTGCTGCTCTTCCTCGGGGCCGGGCTGTTGCTGCGGATGCGACGCCTGCTGGGCCCCGCCGGCGAGCCGACCGGTGGTCCGGCCGGGGGCCCGGCGCCGTCGTTCGAACGGCGACGGACCCCGCGACGGTGGCGGTGACGCCGGCGCTGACCGGCCTCAGCCGGCGGCTGCGGCCTGCGCGTACGCGGGCGCGGCGCCGGCGGACCGGAGGCGCAGCGACAGCACCGTGCCGAGGCCCGGCACGTCCTGCCGGTCGACGGTGAACTCGGCCGCCAGTGACCGGTGCAGGTACGCCAGCGACTCCGGGTCGACGGCGCACATCTCCGGCGCGCTCTCGTCGGTGGCGACCAGGTGCACCTCGCCGGACAGCAGCAGCGACGCGTTGACGAACTGGCACAGCTCCGGCCAGAGCAGGTAGCGCCAGAAGTCCACGCTGACCACCGCGTCGAGGCTGCCCGGCGGCAGCGGCGGGGCGAGGCCGATCAGGTGGAAGTTGGTCGGCCCGACCGGCGCAGCGTGGTCGAACGTCAACGCCTCCGGGGGCAGCCCGGCGTCGGCGCTGCCGCTGCCCACCCAGAGCACCCGCGGGCCGGGCAGCCGGTCGGCGAGCCTCGTCACGGCGGGGCCGATGGCACACGTCGCGGCCGTGACGGACGCGCGGACCAGGGAGCGGAAGAACAGGATCCGCTTGACCGCCTCCGGGCCCACGATGACGCTGAGGAACTCCCACTCCAGGCAGGGGTAGAGCGCCATGATCGACCGGGTGTTGGCCATCATCTCGGCCCAGTTGCGGCCCATGTTGCGGTGGTGCGGCAGGTGGACGACGCGGGCGTCGTCGTCGTACCCGAACGTCGCCCCGGCCTGGTCGACCCGGTAGAACAGCTCGATGTCCTCCATGCCGTAGCTGAGCGCGAACTCCTCGCGGAAGCCGCCGACCCGGTCGAACAGCTCACGGGGCAGCGAGATGTTGTGCGTGTAGGCGACGGTCCAGCCGACCGCCAGCCAGTCCCGGCGCTCGTCCGGCACGCCGTCGGGGGGAAAGCGCATGTCGCCGGCGTACGGCGAGAGGCGGGGGATCGCCGCCGGTTCGTCGCGCAGCACGGCGGGCAGGTGGGCCAGGCCGATGTCGTCCCGGCGGCCGATCAGCACCGGGGCGGCACCCGGCGTGCGGTGGTGGGTCAGGTGCCGCTCCAGCAGGTCGGGCATCGACCAGGAGTCGGCGTCGAGGAAGACGATCAGGTCCGTGGCGGCGTGTCGTACGCCCTCGTTGCGCACGCCGGAGCGGCCCCGGCGCTCGGCCAGCTCGATCAGTCGCAGGCGCAGGCCGGCGCCGGCGGCCAGCGCCTCCGGGTAGCCGTCGGACGATCCGCCGTCGCGCACCACGACGACCTCGAAGCGGTCCGGTGACAGCGTCTGGCGGGCCAGCGCCCGCAGGGTCAGTTCCAGGCAGTGCGGATCCTGGTAGGTCGGCATCACCACGGTCAGCTCGGGGGAGCCGGGGGTCTGCGACGACATGCGCGTGATCTCCGTTCGTCGTTCCGTGGCGGACGTGCGCCACCGGGGCCACCGGCGCGGCGGGTTCGTTGCGGACCGCCGGCGCGGGCGTGCGGGAGGGGGCCGGCCGGGGGTGGAGGCCGGAGAACGCTGTGATGAGGATGATTCACGATAACCGTGCGCATAGGTGGCAGTCACTGAAGGCAGGGGTTGGTAGGGGTGGCTCGCTTTACAAAAACTTTTCTCTTGTAAAACACGCTGGCGGCTGACACAGTCGGGTCAGGAGCAACCGATCGGAGTCCGACGATGCGTACCGACACCGTTCCGTGGCGGGACCCCCGCAGGCCGCTCTGGCCGCTCGCGCTGCTCGTGCCGGCGCTGCCGTTCCTGGCCTGGTCGCTCTGGCACGCCACCGGGTCCGGCTGGGCCTGGTGGCTCACCCCGGCGGTGGTCTTCGTCGCCATCCCGCTCGTCGACCTGATGATCGGCGACGACCGGGCGAACCCGCCCGAGGCGGCGGTGCCGGCGTTGCAGGCCGACGGCTACTACCGCTGGCTCACCTACCTCTACCTGCCCGCCCAGTACGCGGCCCTGGTGCTGTGCTGCGCGGTGTGGGCCGGCGGCCGGCTCTCCTGGCCGGCCGCCGCCGGCCTGGTCGCCACCGTCGGGGTGGTCGACGGCATCGCCATCAACACCGCCCACGAGCTGGGGCACAAGCGGGAGCGGACGGAACGCCGGCTGTCGAAGATCGCGCTGGCGCCGACCGGGTACGGGCACTTCCACGTCGAGCACAACCGGGGCCACCACACCCGCGTCGCCACGCCCGAGGACCCGGCCAGCTCGCGCCTCGGCGAGTCGTTCTGGGCGTTCTGGCCGCGTACCGTCGCCGGCAGCCTGCGCTCGGCCTGGCGGTTGGAGGCCGGCCGCTTCCGGCTGCGCGGGCGCAGCCCGTGGACCTGGCGCAACGACGTGCTCAACGCCTGGGTCCTGACCGTGCTGCTCTTCGCCGTGCTGGCGACGGTGTTCGGGCCCGGCGTGCTGGTCTTCCTCGTGCTCCAGGCGGTGGTCGGCTTCTCCCTGCTGGAGGCCGTCAACTACCTGGAACACTACGGCCTGGCCCGGCAGCGCACCGCCGCCGGCCGCTACGAGAAGGTCGATCCCCGGCACAGCTGGAACAGCGACCGGGTCGTGACCAACGTGTTCCTGTTCCAGCTCCAGCGGCACAGCGACCACCACGCCAATCCGCTGCGCCGGTACCAGGCGCTGCGCAGCTTCGACGCCTCGCCGCAACTGCCGGCCGGCTACGCCACCATGGTGGTCGCCGCGCTGGTGCCGCCGGTCTGGCGGCGGGTGATGGACCACCGCGTGCTGGCCCACTACCGGGGCGACCTGTCCGCCGCGAACGTCCACCCGCCGGCCCGGGACCGGGTGCGGGCCCGCCTGGCCCGGACCGGTGCCGCGGAGCCGTCCGCCGGCTGAACTCCGGGCCCGGCCGTCCCGCACCCCCTGGTGGACGGCCGGGCCCGGTGCCGGCTCCCGTCCAGCCGGCCGGGCCTGGTGCCGGCTGCCGTCCAGCCGGCCGGGTCTGTTGCCGGGCCGGTGCCGGATCAGTCCAGTTGGCCGGGCTCCAGGCTCAGCTCGCGGGCGGCGACCAGACGGATCCACTCGGCGATCTGCCGGCGGGTGATCACCCGTTCGTGCACCGAGAGCTGCACCGCCAGGCCGTCCATGACGGCGCTGATCCGCCAGGCCGCGCCGGCCGGGTCGGGGCAGGTGAAGGTGCCGTCGGCGACCCCGTCGGCGATCACCGTCGCCAGGTCCTGCCGCCAGCGCAGGTCGAGGCGGCGGGAGAGCTTCTCCAACTCCGGCGTCCGCAGCGACTCGGACCAGCCGTCGATCCAGATCGACCAGGAGGCGGCGCGGCCGGTCGGCGCGTAGAGGCGCAGCATCCGGCGTAGCTTCGCCAGCGGAGGCGCGGCGGAGCGGAGCACCGCGTCCAGGCGGGCCAGATCCTGCTCGACCGCGTACGCGAACGCCTGCGCGAGCAGCCGGTCCTTGGTGGCGAAGTGGTAGAAGACCAGCGCCTGGCTGACCCCGGCGGCCTCCGCCACGTCGGCGGTGCGCGTGTTGGCGAGCCCTCGTTCCGCGATCACCTCGCAGGCCGTGCGCAGCAGCGCGTCCAGGCGGATCTCGGCGGCTCGTCTCGTCACGCCGTTACGGTAGCCCATCCGGATGACCACGAGGAGTTACCGGAGCGGCCGGTCGGCGATGGGACAGTCGGAAGGTAGACACTCTGCCGGTGGCCAGGAACCGCAGGTGGGCGTACCTGTGATCGACCCACCGGCTCCCACCCAGGCTCCTAGGATGCCTGCCGGAGATCGCGCAGCACTCATCCCGGACGCGCCGGGAACGGGGATCCGATTTGGCAACGTTCCCTCGCTCGGCTAAAGTTCTCATCCGTCACCGGGAAACGCCGGGGGCGTGCGGACGTAGCGCAGCTGGTAGCGCATCACCTTGCCAAGGTGAGGGTCGCGGGTTCGAATCCCGTCGTCCGCTCGGAGAATGCCGCCACGCAGTTCGGGGGCAACCTCGGTGGAGTGGCCGAGAGGCGAGGCAACGGCCTGCAAAGCCGTGTACACGGGTTCAAATCCCGTCTCCACCTCGGCAGTTGACGAGGGCGATTGGCGCAGTGGGAGCGCGCTTCCTTGACACGGAAGAGGTCACTGGTTCAAACCCAGTATCGCCCACCATCGGAAAGGCCGTGTCGATCACTCGACACGGCCTTTCTCGTCGGGTGCGGGGCACCGGGAACGCCCCGCGTGGCCGAGACTGGCCCGGTGAACGAACAGCAGACCCGAGCCCAGCAATTCCGCAGCCTGCACGTGCCCGGTGAGCCGTTGGTGCTGGTCAACGCCTGGGACGCGGCGAGCGCCCGGATCGTGGCCGCGGCCGGCGCCCGCGCGGTCGCCACCACCAGCGCCGGTGTGGCGTGGAGCCGGGGCGCGCCGGACGGCGACGCGCTCACCCGCGAGACCGCCGTCGACGTGATCCACCGGGTCGCCGCCGCGGTGCCCCTGCCGGTCACCGCCGACATCGAATCCGGGTACGGCGACACTCCCGACGAGGTGGCCGCAACGGTGGCCGCGGTGCTCGCGGCCGGCGCGGTGGGCGTGAACATCGAGGACGCCCGGTACGACGCCGGCCCGCCCCTGCGCCCGGTCGACGAGCAGTGCGCCCGCCTGGTCGCGGTCCGCGCCGCCGCGGACCGCGCCGACATCCCGCTCTACGTCAACGCGCGCGTCGACACGTTCCTGCGCGGCGTCGGCGGTGTGCCGGAGACGGTGGCGCGGGCCGAGGCGTACCTGGCTGCCGGCGCGGACGGCGTCTTCGTGCCGGGGACGGTCGATCCGGAGACCATCGCGGCGCTGGTAGCGGCGCTCCCCGCCCCGCTGAACGTGCTGGTCAGGCCGGGTGCCCCGGCGGTTGCCGAGCTGGCCCGGCTCGGGGTGGCCCGGATCAGCCTCGGGTCGACCGTCTTCGGGGCGGCGTACGCGGTGGTCCGGCGGGCGGCGACCGAGGCGCTCGACGCCGGGACGTACGACTCGTTGGCCGGCGGGCTCGACCACGGCACGCTCAACGCGCTGATGCGGGACTGACCCGGGGACGCGGACGGGGGCGCCCAGCGGCACCCCCGTCCCGGCCGGGGACCGATCAGCTCCGTCGGCCCCCGGGTGTGTGCGGTCGGATCACATCGGCGGGGCGACGTCCCGGCGCTCCTCGACCCGGCGGTACTCCACCGGCTGGTCGACCGTGGTGACCACCTGACGGCGACGGCCCCAGACCAGCGTGGTCATGATCAGACCGAGCACGCCGGCTGCCATCAGGATCCAGCCGACGACGTCGAGATCGACACCGCCGACGTTGGCGTTCAGCGCGAACGTGAGGATCGCGCCGACCGCGATCAGGAAGATGCTCGTACCGATACCCACGACAGCCTCCTTCAGGGGGATGATTGTGCTGTCGCCCGGCTCTGTACCCCGGCGACGAGCAGCGCAACCCCGGGGGCCGGGGGGTCGCCGCGGGGCGATCTTGGCATCGGGTAGAGTTTCCCTCGTCGCCGACGCGAGCCGGCGACGGTGCGGACGTAGCGCAGCTGGTAGCGCATCACCTTGCCAAGGTGAGGGTCGCGGGTTCGAATCCCGTCGTCCGCTCGCGAACTGCCCCGGGCGATTGGCGCAGTGGGAGCGCGCTTCCTTGACACGGAAGAGGTCACTGGTTCAAACCCAGTATCGCCCACCGAAGAATCACCCCTCTGCCGCCGGTTGACCGGCGGGCATCTCCCACTGGCGGCCGGCACCGGCCACATCGGTCACCCGTTCGCCCCGAGGGCCGGGTGAAGATCAACCGTGCGGGTTATGGGCCGCCGGCTCGACGCGTGTCAGGGTGAGGCCCGATACGCAGGGAGGCGGTCACATGCGGACGATCGGGCAGGGACGATGGCGGCGTACGGTCGCCCGGGCGGGCGTGGCGGTGGTCGTCGCGGCGGCCGGGGTGACGGTGGGCGGCGCGCCCGCGCAGGCCACCGCCACCCGGACCGTGGCGTTCTGGAGCATGGACGAGCCGGCGGCGTCGACCGTGCTGACGGACAGCAGCGGCAGCGGCCGGCACGGCGCGGTCGGCGACGAGGTGGTCACCGGCGCGATCTACGCCGGGGCGACCGGCCACCGGTTCGCCACCCATCTGCCCACCGACCAGGAGTACGTGCCCGGCCACGTGGACCTGGTGCCGCACAGCACCGACCTCAACCCGGACGCCGGGGACTTCTCGGTGTCCATCCGCTACCGCACGACGTACTCGTTCGGCAACATTCTCCAGAAGGGACAGGGGAACACCGCCGGCGGCTACTGGAAGTTCGAGGCGCCGGGCGGCAAGCCGAAGTGCCTGTTCCGCGGCGGCGACGGCGCCTCGCGCACCGGGTACACCGACGTGCCGATCGCCGACGGCCAGTGGCACACCGTCACCTGCAACCGCACCGCCGCGTACGTGGAGATGTACGTCGACGGCGTCCGTACCAGCCGGCTGTCCGGGCCGACAGGCACCATCGCGAACTCGTGGCAGCTCTCCGTCGGCGGCAAGAGCCAGTGCGACGGTACGAAGGTGACCTGCGACTACTTCGCCGGTGACATCGACTACGTGAAGATCCTGAAGGGTTCCGGCGGGCCGGCCAACCAGGCCCCGGTGGCCGCCGTGACGCCGTCCTGCGCCGGGCTGGTGTGCACGTTCTCCGGCGCCGGTTCCACCGACGCGGACGGCGCGATCCAGGACCACCGCTGGACCTTCGGCGACGGGTCCGACGCCGACACCGTCTCCGTGCCGACCACGTCGCACGCGTACGCCGCGGCCGGCACCTACCCGGTCACGCTGACGGTCACCGACGACCGGGGCGCCACCGGCACCACGACCGTCGACGTCACCGTCGCGCCGGTGCCGGAACGGATCTCGTTCGTCGGCCAGGCCACCGCGAACGCCAACTGGACCAGCCACACGGTGACCGTCCCGTCCGGCGTGCAGCCCGGTGACACGCTGCTGCTCCTGCTCGGCCAGAACACCCACACCGGCACCGGCGAGCCGACCGGGGTGACCGGCTGGACGCGCCTCGACCGGTTCGACGGCGGCTACGCCACCACCACCGCCTGGTGGAAGACCGCGACCGCCGGGGACGCGGGCACGGCGGTGCGGGTGGCGCTGGACAGCCAGGCGAAGGGCAACCTGGTGGTGGCCGCGTACCGGGGGGTCGCGCCGGGCGCGCCGGTCTTCGCCCGGGCCACCGACCCGGCCAGCACCGCCACGCGGATCACCCCGTTCGCGCCGGTGACCGCCGCGCAGAGCTGGGCCGTGTCGTACTGGCTGCACGGCGACGCCACCTCCACCACACTCACCCCGCCGGCCGGTGTCGCGGTCCGCAGCAACAGCTCGCAGACCGGAGGGGGCCGGGTGACCGGCCTGCTGGCGGACTCGGCGAGCAGCGTCCCGGTGGGCAGCTACGGCGGGCTGACCGCGACGGGAGCGGCGGCGAGCACGACCACCACCACCTGGACGTTCGTCCTCCCGCCGGCCTGACCCCGTTTTTCCGGTACGCACGCGAAGGCCGGCACCCCGGGCAGGGGTGCCGGCCTTCGTGCTGTCTCAGCTGTTCCAGTGCTTGGCGACGAGGTCGGTGGCCTGCTTCTCCCACTGGGCGTACGCGTCCGGGTAGGCCGACACCTGCACGGTCTGGGCCGCCTTGGTCAGCGGCATGTCCTGCCAGCCGTCGACCTGCTTCAGACCCTTCAGGAACGCAAGCGTCGAGTACTCCGGGTCGGTGATCTGCTCCGGCGTGCCCCAACCCGAGGAGGGGCGCTGCTGGAACAGGCCCAGCGAGTCGTGGTCATTCTTGTCGCCGAGGTGGCCCAGGTTCTCCAGCTTCGACTCCTGCAACGCGGTCGCGATCGAGACCACCGCCGCCCGCTCCGGCAGCCCGGCCTTCTTCGTCGCCGCGATGATCGCCTTGACGTTGGCCGTCTGCTCGTCGTTCAGGTTGATCGTCGACTGCTCACCCTGCACGGCGACGACCGGCTTCGCCACATGGGCGGAGGCGTCGGCGTGCGCGGCGATCGGACCGGCGAACACACCACCGGTGAACGCCAGACCAGCAATACCCAGCACACTCTTACGCAGCATCGTGTTCATCAGAAAGGCTCCATTCGGGGGTCAACGCACCGGGGGGTGCGGGCACCGTCAGGCGCACAAAGAAGTTCTCGGAGGGTTCCGGCTGCTCGCGGGGCGGGGCCTCGACGCGGCGCCGGAAGACTGTGCAACGACCGGGACCCCACCGTCATTCCCAGGGGGCGGGCGGGCGCTTGCCTTCCTCGGCCGTGCACCGGGGTACAACGCCGCGACCCCCCGGCCCATTCCACCGCCAGCGTGCCGCCCACCACCCCAAAACCGGACACAACACCCCACGCGGGAACGCCCCGAGCATCCCGTCCGGCGATCTTGCGGTTGCGGACCGGTCATTGCGTGCGAAACCGACGTTCCGAGGGAAGGCCAGGGCCGGGCGGGGGCGACGGGGCGGAGCGATCAGCCGGGGAGTGGGCGGGGGAGGGGCAGTTCTGCCGTTGGCAGATCCGCTCACCGTGAACAGGTCCTCCCGGTACGGGGTTCCGGGGGCAGGGTGGGGCGATGCGACTGTTGATGCTGGGTGGCACGGGTTTCGTCGGTGGGGCGGTGGTGGCCGAGGCGGTCCGCCGTGGCTGGGCGGTGACCGTCTTCAACCGGGGCGTGCACGGCGAGGTGCCGGCCGGCGTACACCGGTTGCGGGGTGACCGCGACGAGCCCGGAGGCCTGGCGGCGCTCGCCGACGGCGAGTGGGACCTGGTGGTGGACACCTGGGACGGCGCGCCCCGGGCCGTGCGGGACGCGGCACGGGCCCTGACCGGTGCGGTGCCGCACTACGTCTACGTCTCCAGCGGTTCGGTGTACGCGCCGACGGCCGGGCCGGGCACGGGGGAGGAGGCGCCGACCGTCGCGGCCGAGCCGGACGCGGACGACAGCGACTACGCGAGCAACAAGGCCGGCGGGGAGCGGGCCGCCGTGCAGGTGTTCGGCGAGCGGGCGTTGCTGGTGCGGGCCGGCCTGATCCTCGGGCCGGGGGAGGACATCGGGCGGCTGCCGTGGTGGTTGCACCGGGTCGCCCGGGGCGGGGACGTGCTGGCCCCCGGGCCGCCGGATCTCCCGGTGCAGTACGTGGACGTCCGCGACCTGGCGGGCTGGCTGCTGGACCGGGGCGCCGAGGGCGTCGGCGGGGCGTACAACGTGGTGAGTCGGAGCGGGCACACGACGATGGGTGAGCTGCTCGACGCGGTGGTGGCGGCGACCGGGTCGGACGCGACGCTGCGGTGGACGCCGCCGGCGCCGATCCTCGCCGCCGGGGTGGAGCCGTGGAACGACCTGCCGATCTGGATCCCGCGCGGGCACGAGTACCGCTGGTTGCAGGAGCGCGACGTCGAGCGCGCGTACGCGGCGGGTCTGGTCTGCCGGCCGGTCGCCGAGACGGTCGCGGACACCTGGCGGTGGCTGCGGAAGGTGGGTCGGGTGCCGGCGCGGGCCGGTCGGCCGGCGCGCGCCCCGGTGGGCCTGGCTCCGGAGCGGGAGGCGGCGCTGCTGGCCACCCTGCCGGCCTGACCCGCGACGCGGGTCGCCCTCCGGTCGCGGAGCGCAGGCGGCCGACCCGCCGGCGCCGGCCCGACAGACAACGGGGGCGGGCCGCTGGCGGCGCGGGCGACAACGAGGGGCAGGCCGGACGGGGGCGGTGCGGCGGGGCCGGGTCCCGGCGGCCCCGCCGCTTCCCCGCGCGCCGCCGTCGCACCCGGCGGCGCGCCCGGTCCGGCACTCAGGGGTGGGTGCCGACCTGGCTGGCCTCGGTCTCCCAGATGCCGTACTGCCGCTCGGCCGGGGGCAGCCCGTAGAAGCAGACGCTGTCGACCTGCCCGGCCGTCTCGTTCGCCACCGACGAGCCGAAGCTGACGTAGCGGTAGCCGCGGTCGGACTTCGCGCCGTCGATCCCGGCCTCGGTGATCTTCATGCTGAGGCCCGGGTTCCAGCCCCGCACGTAGTCGATCATCTTGTACGGGTTGCGCTCGCCGCCGCCGTCCGCGCCGCGCGTCAGGTAGCTGGAGCTGTAGCAGTGCACGGTGGCGACGTCCGGCCGGTACGGGCCGGTGAGCATCGCGCCCAGCCCGTCGCCGGTGTCCCGGACGAACGCGTCGAACCACTGCCCGGAGTTGCCGAACGTGAACCCGGAGCCGTCGCCGTTCCAGCGGCCGGCCGGCATGTTGATCGCCCAGAGCAGGTTGCCCCGGTCCTGGGCCGGCTTGTTGTCGCGGATGGTGGCCAGCCGGTTCCACCGGGCCAGCCACGGGTTGTTCGGCTGGTGCCAGTCGGGTTCGTTGCCGATCTCCCAGACGAACAGCGTGTTCGGGTGCGCGTCGACGTACGGCAGCAGTTGGTCGAGTTGCCGGCGGGCCAGGGCCGGGTCCGGGTCCTCCGAGGACTGGATGATCATCTCGGTGAGTCCGGTGCCGCGCAGCTCGTCGAGCTGCCCGTCGCTGAACTGCCGCCGGTTCGGGTCGCCCCAGAACATCGAGATGCGGGCGGTCTGCGGACGCATCCGGCGCAGCAGGTCCACCTTGCGGGCGAAGTCGATGTTGTTGGTGGCGCTGCCGGGCGAGACCACCGCGCCCCACTTCATGTAGTACGCGGCGGACGCCGGCGCGGGAACGCCGAGCACGCCGCCCGCGCCCAGCACGGCGGCGGACGCGCCGACCCCGCCGAGGAACCGGCGTCGGGACAGGCCGGGTCCGCCGGTCGTCGGCGGGACGGTGGTGCGGTCGGTCATCGGGAGCCTCCCCTGGTCCGATGGGTTCGGCCCTCACCGTGCCGCCCGCCGGCCGTGCCGTCCTCTCAGCTCGCTCTCACCCCGCTCGCGGCGCGCGCCCGCGTCCGCGCCTCGCCGAGCAGCCGCAGCGCTCGCTCACGTTCCTGCTCCTCGCCGTGCACGCGGCACAGCGCCAGGCAGCCGCGCAACGCGGACCGGGCCGCCGCGAGCCGACCCAGGGCGAGATGGGCGGCGCCGAGACGACGCAACGCGATCAGCTCGCCGATGCCGTCGCCGACCTCCCGGCTGCCGGCCACCGCCTCGGTCAGCTCCGCCACCGCCCGCTCGTACTCGCCGGTGCGCAGGTGCAGGTCGCCGAGGTGACCCCGGCTGATGGCGGCGCCCCGCCGGTAGCCCAGCTCCTCGCAGAGCGCCAACGCGCGGCGCAGCAACCGGCCGGCGTCCGCCTCCGCGCCGACGCGCCCCAGCACCAGGGCCAGGCTGGTCGAGGTGTACGCCTCGCCGAACCGGTCGTCGAGCTGCCGGAACAGCGTCAACGCCGCCCGGAAGGCGGTCTCCGCCGCGTCGGTGCGCCCGGCCACCCGGTGCGCCGCGCCGAGCCCGAACAGCACCTGCGCCTGCCCGGTGGGGTCGCCCAGCTCGACGGTGAGCGCCTCGGCCCGCCCCAACGCGGTCATCACGGCGGCGTCGTCGCGGCGCAGCCGGTGCGCGGTGCCGGCGGCCCGCAGCGTCAGCGCCTGCCCGGCGCGGTCGCCGAGCCGCTCGAACCGGGTCAGTGCCGCGTCGAGGCAGCGCAGCGCGTCGTCCAGCCGGTCCAGGTTGAGGTACCGCTCGCCGCGGGCCCGCAGCAGCCACGCCTGCCCGGTCTCGTTGCCGGCCGCCTCGCACGCGGCCAGCGCCTGCCCGGTGGTGGCGTCCCAGTCGTCGAGGTGCTCGCGCAGTTCGAAGAAGCGGCCGAGCGTGTTCGCCAGGTTCCAGGCCGCCTCGTCGAGCCCGGCCGACGCGGCCCGGCGGACCGCGCCGGTGAGCGGGCCACGGGCCGCCTCGAACCACGACACCGGGTCGGCGAGCACCACGTCCAGCTCGGCCGCCGTCCACCGGGACCAGCGCGGCGCCGCGCCGGCCGGGCCGCGCCGGAAACCACCGGGGGTACGCCGGTAGGCCTCGTCGGTCAGCGTCAGCCAGCCGCCGACCAGCCGGGCCAGCGCCGCCCGTCCGACGTCGGCCGGTTCCTCGGCCGCGCCGCGTTCCCCGGCGTACGCCCGGACCAGGTCGTGCAGCCGGTAACCGGCCGGGTCGACGTCCACCAGCCGCGCCTCGACCAGCCGTTCGGTGAGTTCCTCGGCGGCGGCCAGCGGCAGGTCGAGCAGCGCCGCGGCGGCCCAGGACGGCACCCGGGGCAGGTCCACCGCACCGAGCAGCCGCAGCAGGCGCCGTTCCGCGCCGGTCAGCTCCTGGTAGCTGGTCGCCAGGCTGGAGCGGACCGCCAGGTCGCCGGTGCGCAGCACGTCCAGTCGGGCGCGCTCGTCGGCGAGCTGGTCGGCGAGCCGCCGTACCGGCCAGTGCGGGCGGGCGGCGAGCCGGGCGGCGGCGATGCGGATGGCCAGCGGCAGGTGGCCGCAGCGTTCGGCCACCCGGCGGCAGTCGGCGTGTTCGGCGGTGACGCGGGCCGGCCCGAGCGCGTGGCGGAGCAGGTCGACGGCCTGCTCGGCGGTGAAGACGCCGAGGTCGACGTGGGCCGCCCCGGGCAGGGCGGTGAGCCGCCGCCGCGCGGTGACCAGCACCGCGCATCCCGGCTCGGCGGGCAGCAACGGGCGGACCTGGTTCTCGCCGGCCGCGTTGTCCAGCACGACCAGCAGCCGCCGGCCGGCGGTGCGGGCCCGGAACAGGGCGGCCCGTTCGTCCGCCCCGGCGGGCACCGCGCGCGGGTCCTCGCCGAGGGCCTGGAGGAACCGGCCCAGCACCGCGCCCGGGTCGAGCGGCTCGCCGCCGCCGCGTAGGTCGACGAAGAGCTGCCCGTCGGGAAAGGCCGCCCGGACCAGGTGTCCGACGTGGACGGCGAGGGTGGTCTTGCCGCCGCCGGCCACGCCGGAGACGGCGACGACCCGCGGCGCGGTCGCGGTGGCGGCGGTGAGCCGGGCCACCAGGTCGGCGGCGACGGCGTCCCGGTCGACGAAGTCGGGGGCGTCCATCGGCAGTTGCGCGGCGGCCGGCGCGGGCACCCGGTCGGGGGCGTCGTCGATCAGCGGATCACCGGCCAGGATGCGGCCGTGCAGGGCCTGGAGCGCCGGGCCGGGCTCCAGGCCCAGCTCGGCGACGCCGGCGGCCCGGCCCTGCCGGTAGACCTCCAGCGCCTCGGCCCGCCGGCCGGCCCGGTGCAGCGCCCGCATCAGCCGCTCGCGCAGTTCCTCCCGCAGCGGCTCGTCCCGCACCATCCGGTGCAGCCGGGGAATCAGCTCGGCGTGCCGGCCGAGGCCGAACTCGACGTCGATCCGGTCCCGTTCGGCGGCGAGGCGCTGCTCGGTCAGCTCGGCGACGGCGGCATGGAACCCGGCGGCGCCCGGGTCACCGGGCAGCCGCACGTCGGCCAGCACCGGCCCGCGCCAGGCGGCGAGCGCGTCGCCGTATCGGCGGGACGCCTCGGTCAGCCGCCCGGTGGCGGCCAGCTCGGCGGCCTCGGCGGTGGTGGCGGCGAAGACGGTGGCGTCGAGCGCGTCGGGGGCGACGACGAGCCGGTACCCGCCGGGGCGGGTGGCGATGGCGTCGCCGAGCACACCGCGCAGCCGCCAGATCAGCGTCTGCACCTGACCGACGGCCGTGTCCGGCGGTGCGTCGCCCCAGAGCGCGGCGAGCAGCAGGTCCCGCGAGACGACCCGGCCGGCGTGCACCAGCAGGACGGCCAGCACCGCCCGCTGCTTGGGGCTGCGCAGCGGGACCGGCTGCCCGGTCCGGAGCACCTCGAGCGGGCCCAGGATCCGATAACTGACCATGCGGGCGACACCGTACCACCGGATCGACCACTGTCGCTCCGGTCGCGGTGGCGGGGTCAGGCCCGCGCGACCGGCAGGTCGAGCACCTCGTCGACCGGGCGGCGCGGGGTGGCGCGGCCCGGTTGGCCGTACCCGACCCGCATCACCATCTGCGGCGTGCCGAACCGGCCCAGGGACAGCCGCAGCGCCTCCCGCGCGGCCGGCACCTCGATCGGCTGGGAGAGCATCGACACGGCGAGCCCGGCGTCGGTGGCGGTGAGCAGCACCCGTTGCAGGGCCTGCCCGGCCACGACCTGGTCGGTGCCGGTGTTGCCGGGGGTGCCGAGCACGGCGACCAGCGGCTCCGGTTCGAAGTCCCGGCCGGGCGCCCGGTTGCGTCCGCCGAAGCCACGCTGCGGCAGCAGGTCCTGCGGTTCGGTCTGCGGGCCGCCGGCGGTGGCCGGTACGCCGTCCGGGGCCGGCTCGGAGCGGATCCACGCCACCCGCTCGGCCACGTACGCGGGGTCGCGTTCCAGCACCCGGTGGGCGCTGCGGGCGACCTCGGCGAACGCGTTGACCGCGCTGGTGCCGATGACCAGTTCCAGCCAGCACTGCTCGGCGCGGGCCGCCTCGCCGAGCCGCCAGCGGGCCTCGGCCGGCACCGGGTCCGGCCAGAACGGCGCCCGGTTGCTGAAGCGGCGGCCGATCGCCCCGTACAGGCTCTGCTCGGTCGGGGTGGGCCGGCGCGGCACGTCCGGCGTCAGCCGGGCCACCACGTCCGGTTCGGCGGGGTACGGGCGCAGGCGGACCGTCGCCGGGGTGCCCGCCACGGCCAGCGCCAGCCGCAGGTTGAACAGCGCCGCCCCGCACGCGATCCGCGCGCCCCAGCCGGTCGGGTCGGTGGCCGGCAGGCCGCGCAGCGGGTCGACGGCGACCTCGATGCCGCCGTCGTGCAGTCGGAACCGCCACGGCTGGGTGTTGTGCAGCGACGGCGCGCGTACCGCGTCGGTGACCGCGGCCCGCAGCTGCCCGACGGTGTATTCGGTCGTCATGGTCGTGCTCCCTCCGTACGGCGTCGGGCTTCCGGTTCCTACGGTGCGTCACCGGAAGCGGCCCTGAGCAGGGCCGGAGGTCCCCACCTGGGCGGGTCCGACCGGCCCGGGGCGGCGCGTCGACGACGGGACCTTCGGCCCGTGCGGGGGTGGCCGGCAGCGGGTAGAAAGGACTGATGATCCGGGTGTTCCTGCTCGACGACCATGAGGTCGTCCGTCGTGGCCTGGCCGATCTGCTGACCAGCAGCGGCGACATCGAGGTCGTCGGCGAGTCCGGCCTGGCCCAGGAGGCGGCGCGGCGGATTCCCGCGCTCCGCCCCGACGTGGCGATCCTCGACGCCCGGCTGCCCGACGGCAACGGCATCGACGTGTGCCGGGACGTACGCGCCGTGGACTCGTCCATCAAGGGTTTGATCCTCACCTCGTACGAGGACGACGAGGCGCTGTTCGCGGCGATCATGGCCGGTGCGGCCGGCTACGTGCTGAAGCAGATCCGCGGCACCGACCTGGTGGACGCGGTCCGTCGGGTGGCGGCCGGGCAGTCCCTGCTCGACCCGGCGATCACCACCCGGGTGCTGGAGCGCATCCGCAGCGGCGTGGAACAGCCGCGGGAGCTGAAGTCGCTCACCGAGCAGGAACGGCGGATCCTGGAGTACGTCGCCGAGGGGCTCACCAACCGCGAGATCGCCGGCAAGATGTTCCTGGCGGAGAAGACGGTGAAGAACTACGTCTCCAGCGTGCTGGCGAAGCTGGGCCTGGAGCGGCGCACCCAGGCGGCCGTGCTGGCCACCCGGCTGCTCGGCAAGACCCACTGACCCCGGCCGGGTCAGTCGAGCGGGACGCCCCAGCGTAGCTCGGTGCCGTGCGGCTCGACCCGGCGCAGCGTGAACTCCCCACCGAGCCGTTCGGCCCGCTCCCGCAGGTTGACCAGGCCGCTGCGGGCCGCCGTCGGGTCGCAGCCGATCCCGTCGTCGGTGACCGTGATCTCGACCCGGCCGGCGTCCACCGCGACCCGCACCGACACCCGGTCGGCCCGCGCGTGGCGGACCGCGTTTGACAGCGCCTCGCGCAGCACGGCCACCAGCTCGGGACGCAGCTCGTCCGGGACGGCGCTGTCGATCGGGCCGACCAGGTCCAGGTCGGGTCGGTGCCCGAGCGTCTCGGCGGCCACCTCGATCGCCTCGCGGATCTCGGTGCGCAGCGCCGCGCTCATCGGGGTGCGCAGCTCGAAGATGGTGCGGCGGATGTCGCGGATGGTGGCGTCCAGGTCGTCGACCGCCTGGTTGATGCGCTTCGCCACCTCGGGTCGGGCGTTCATCGCCCCGCTCTGGAGTTGCAGGCCGGTGGCGAAGAGCCGCTGGATCACCACGTCGTGCAGGTCCCGGGCGATCCGTTCGCGGTCCTCCAGCACCACCAGCAGTTCCCGTTCCTCCTGGCCGCGCGCCCGCTCCATGGCCAGCGCGGCCTGCCCGGCGAAGCTGGCCAGCAACGCGAGGTCGTCGTCGGCGGCGGGCCCGTGGTCGGGCCGGTGCGCGATCACCAGGACGCCGTGCAGCGTGTCGGCGGCGGCGAGCGGGGACACCACCGCCGGGCCGGCGACCACCGGCTGGGGCCAGGGCGCCGCCGCGGCCAGGTCGTCGACCTGCTCGTGTCGGCGCTCGGTGGCCGAGCCGGCGAAGCTGGTCTCGGCGGCCGGCAGCACCACGCCGACGAGTTCCCGGGCGATCGGGTCCGCGCCGTCGACCACCTCGACGGTGAACTGTGCCTCGTCCTCGTCGTAGAGCAGCACCAGCGCCAGCTCCGCCTCGGCGACCTCGCGGGCGCGGCGGGCGACCAGGGACAGCGCGTCGGTGCGGCGCACCTCGCCCAGCAGCACCGAGGTGATCTCCGCGGCGGCGGCGAGCCAGCGTTCCCGCCGGTGCGCCAGCGCGTAGAGGCGGGCGTTCTCGATCGCCACGCCGGCCGCGGCGGCGAGCGCGGCCACGATCTCCTCGTCGTCCTCGGTGAACTCGGCGGCGCCCTGCTTCTCGGCCAGGTAGAGGTTGCCCCACACCTGGTCGCGGATGCGCACCGGCACGCCCAGGAAGCTGTGCATCGGCGGGTGGTGCGGCGGGAAGCCGTACGACCGGGGATGCCGGGTGATGTCCGGCATGCGCAGCGGCTTCGGCTCGTCGATGAGCAGGCCGAGCACGCCCCGGCCGTGCGGCAGCTCGCCGATGCGCGCGTGCAGCTCGGCGTCGATGCCGTGGACGATGAAGTCGTGCAGCATGCGGCCCGGCCCGATCACCCCGAGCGCGCCGTATCGGGCGCCGGCCAGCTCGCACGCCGACCGCACGATCCGCTGCAACGTGCTGCGCAGGTCCAGGTCGGAGCCGATGCCGACGACCGCGTCGAGCAGCGCACGCAGCCGTTCCCGGCTGGTGACCACCTCGCCGACCCGGTCGAGCATCTCCTGGAGCAGCTCGTCGAGGCGGACCCGGGACAGCGGGGACAACCCGAGCGACGGCGTGACGGGCTCGTGCCGGGGGTTCGGTGCGGCGGCCACCGGCCGATGCTATCGCCCGGTGGCCGCCGCCGACGAGACCGTCAGGACGGCTGGTCGCGGACCGCCGAGGTGTCGACGGTCTGCGCGGCGTCCAGCCGCGGGGTGTGCGGCGGGCCGGCGTGCTCCGGGTCGGCCAGCCCGAGCCGCATGCTCAGGTAAGGGTGGCCCAGGCCGGCCAGCGTCTGCCGGAGCACCTCGCGGGTGCCGTCGACCTCGACCACGCCGGAGAGCGGCACCACCGACACCCCGTGCCGGGTGGCTTCGAGCCAGGCGGCGGAGAGCGCCTCGCCGGCGCGCAGCCAGCTCAGCGGCTCGTCCTCGGCGCCCCAGAGGATGGCGTAGACGGCGGCCTTGTCGTGGCCGGGGCCGATCGGCAGCGAGCCGGGGGTGCCGAAGTCGCGGCCCGGGACGGTGGTCTGCGCCGCCTGGTCGGGCAGCACCTCCGGCGGCAGGCCGGTGCCGGTGCCGGCCCGGTTCGTCCAGTACGCCAGCTCCTCGCGCAGCTCCGGGCTGTCCGCCTCGACGGCGGCGGCCTGCTGGGCGGCGCCGGCCAGCTCGATCTTCTGCATGTCGTCGAGGATCTGCAGGTTGACGCCCTCCCGGGTGGCGGCCCGGTCGATGTCGTCCAGCACGGCGGCGGGGATCGGCTCGTCGCTGACCGGGCGCCGGTCGGTGTGCCGTATCCGCATGCACTGCACCAGGCGCATCGCGTCCGGGTCGGCGCCGGTGTGCCGCAGCCCGGTGAGCCGGGCCATCAGGTCGGGTTGGTGCGGGTCGGGTAGGCGCTCCACCACCGGCGTCCAGCCCTCGGCGGCCAGCGCCACCCGGGCGTGGTGCAGCGCGGCGCCGCAGCTCACCACCAGCAGCCGGCCCTCCGGGTCCATGGCGCTGAGGTGCCGTTCCCGGACCACCCGCAGCTCCAGCGCGTCCGGCCGGACCGTCCAGTGCCACGGCTGGGTGTTGTGCACCGAGGGGGCGTGGCCGGCCGTGCCGGCGGCCTCCGCGAGCGCGGTGGTCAGCGGGCGATCGGTAGCCGGCGTCTCGTGGCTCATCGTCACGACCTTTCCTGTTTCTCCCCATCGTGCCCCACGCCCGGGATGCCCGGGTGGGGTTGCCGCTCCATCCTCGGGCATGTCCGGACCCGCCGCACGGGGTCCTTCGGCCCCTCGGATTACCCGCGTTCGCCCTACCTGTCCCGCTTCGGCACTGAGACGATTCGCCCATGGGGACGGAACCGCGCGAATGCGTACCCGAACGGCCGGCCCGCGCCCGGCGGGCCGTGGTGGCCGAGTGGGCCCCGTTGGCGCTGCTCACGCTGGCCGTGCTGGCCGGCGCGGCGCTGTGGTTCGCGGGGGCGCGGGGCGCGGCCGGTCTGGTCTGGGCGGCGGTCACCGTGGCCGCCCTGGCACCGGCCGCCTGGACCATGCTGCGCCAACTGTGGCGCCGGCAGTTCGGGGTGGACGTCATCGCGGTGCTGGCGCTGCTCGGCGCGTTGCTGGTGCGGGAGTACCTGGCCGGCGCCGTGATCGCGGTGATGGTGGCCACCGGGCGGGCGCTGGAGGAGTACGCCCGGCGCCGGGCCACCCGCGACCTGCGGGCGCTGCTGGAACGCGCGCCCCGGCAGGCGCGGCGGCGCACCGCGGACGGCGGGATCGAGGTGGTGCCGCTGGACCGGGTCGTCGCCGGTGACCGGCTGGTGGTCGGCCCCGGTGACGTGGTGCCGGTGGACGGCACGGTCGAGGAGGCGGCCACGCTCGACGAGTCGGTGGTGACCGGCGAGTCCCGGCTGGTCGGCCGCGCCGTCGGGGAGCAGGTGGCCAGCGGCGTCGTCAACGCCGGCGCCGGCTTCGGGCTGCGGGCCGACCGCAACGCGGCGGAGAGCACGTACGCCGGCATCGTCCGGCTGGCCGCCGACGCCACCGCGCGCAAGGCCCCGATGGTGCGGCTGGCCGACCGGTACGCGGCCGCGTTCGTGCCGTTCACGCTGCTGCTCGCCGGCCTGGCGTGGCTGCTGTCCGGCGAGTTCGTGCGGGCGGTGGCGGTGCTGGTGGTGGCCACCCCGTGCCCGCTGCTGCTGGCCACCCCGATCGCGGTGGTCTCCGGGCTGTCCCGGGTGGCCCGCCGGGGCGTGCTGGTGCGCGACGGCGGTTCGCTGGAGCAGCTCGGCCGCGCCCGTACCCTGCTGCTGGACAAGACCGGCACGCTCACCGCCGGCCGGCCCCGGGCCGCGGAGACGGTGGTCGCGCCGGGCGGCGACCGGGACGAGGTGCTGCGCCTCGCCGCGTCCGTCGAGCAGCTCTCGCCGCACGTGCTGGCCGCCGCGCTGGTCCGGCAGGCCCGCGAGCGGGGGTTGCCGCTGGCCGGGCCCACCGACGTGACCGAGGAGCCGGGGCGCGGCGTGACCGGCCGGGTCGACGGCCGGACGGTGCGGGTCGGCCAGCTCGACGGCGAGCCGCCGGCGTGGGCGGACCGGGTCCGGGACCGGGCCGAGCGGTCCGGCCGGTCCACGGTCTGGGTCAGCGACGAGCACGGCCCGCTGGGCGCGATCCTGCTGGAGGACCCGGTCCGCCCGGACGCCCGGCGGACCGTGCGGCGGCTGCGCGAGGCGGGGCTGACCCGGCTGGTCATGGTGACCGGCGACCGTCCCCGTACGGCCCGCCAGGTCGCCCAGGTGGTCGGCGTGGACGACGTGATCGCGCGCTGCGCGCCGGCGGAGAAGGCCGACCGGGTACGCGCGGAGTCGGCGCGGGCGGTGACCGTGATGGTCGGCGACGGCGTCAACGACGCCCCGGCGTTGGCCGAGGCGCACGTCGGGGTGGCGATGGGCGCCACCGGGGCGACCGCCTCCGCCGACGTGGCCGACGCGGTGCTCACCGTGGACCGGCTGGACCGGCTCGCCGACGCCGTCGAGATCGCCCGGTACGCCCGCCGCATCGCGGTGCAGAGCGCGACCGTCGGCATGGGCCTGGCGGTGGTGGCGATGCTGGTGGCCGCCGCCGGCCGGCTGCCCCCGGTCGCCGGCGCGTTCCTCCAGGAGGGCATCGACGTGCTGGTGATCCTCAACGCGCTGCGGGCGCTCGGCGGCGGGCTGCGGCAGCGGGAGGTGCCCCCGCACACCCGGGAGCTGCTCGACCGGTACGAACACGAGCACGGCGGCGTCCGGGACGTGCTGGCCCGGTTGCGGGACACCGCCGACCTGGTGGCGACCCACCCGGACGACCCGGGGTGCGTGCCGGCGGTGCGGGACGTGCACCGGCGCCTGGTCGACGAGGTGCTGCCGCACGAGGCGGCCGAGGAACGGCAGCTCTACCCGGCGTTGGCCGGCCCGCTCGGCAGCGACGAGGCAACCTCGACGATGAGCCGGGCGCACGTGGAGATCGTCCGGCTGGTGGAGCGGATCGGCGGGCACCTGGCGGCGCTGGACGGCGGACTGCCCGCCGAGGAGGTGCCCGACCTGCTCGCCGCGCTGTACGGCCTGGACGCGGTGCTGCGCCTGCACCTGGCCCAGGAGGAGGAGGACTACTTCTCGCTCAACACCGCCGACGGCTCGCCGGGGCGTTAGGAGGGGCCCCTTCTTATGCAGAATGCGTTAAGAAGGGGCCCCTCCTTCTACTCCCGGACGACGGCGACGGGGCAGTGCGCGTGCTGGATGAGCTGCTGGCTGACCGAGCCGAGCAGCATGCCGCGCAGCCCGCCCCGGCCCCGACTGCCGACCACCACGAGCTGCGCCGCCCGGCTCGCCTCCACCAGCAGCGACGCGGCGCTGCCGGGCACGGTGGAGATCTCCACCGGCACGTTCGGGAAGGTCTCCCGCCACGGTGCCAGCTCCGCCTCGGCGGCGGTCCGCTCGCCGGCCGCGACGTCCTCCGGGTCGAAGTCCGGCGGCGCCCACCGGTCACCCGGCGGCTCCCACACCCGCAGCACCCGCAGCGGCACGTCCCGCTGGGCGGCCCGCTCCACGGCGAAGCCGAGCGCCCGCAGCGCCGAGGGGGAGCCGTCCGAGCCGACCACCACCGGCCCGGACGTGGCGGCCTGGCCGTCGCGGACCACCACCACCGGGCAGTGGGCGTGCGCGCTGACCGAGACCGCGGTGGAGCCGGCGAGCAGGCCGCCGAAGCCGCCGTGCCCCCGGCTGCCGAGCACCAGCATCCCGGCCCCGGTGGAGCGTTCCTGCAACACCAGCGCGGGCGGGCCGTCGAACACCTCGCCGTGCACGGTGATGCCGGGCCGCTCGGCGGCGGCGTCCGCCGCCGCCTTGCGGACCAGTTCCTCGATCTGCCGGCGGGCGTTCTCGTCCGGCCAGATGCCCGGGGCCACGCCGGGGCCGATCCAGCCGGCCACCGTCAACCACTCGAAGACGTACGCCAGCCGCACCGGCCGGCCCGACCGGCCCGCCTCGTCCAGCGCCCAGTTCAGGGCCACCGACGCGTCGGTCGAGCCGTCGTAGCCGACCACGATCTCGTCGTCACTCATGCGTCACCTTTCACGGCCGGGTCGGTCTCGCGGATCCAGCGCCACTCGGCGACCCGGGGGTCGTCCTCGCCGTACTCGCGGGTGTGGTCGCGGCAGGCCTGGCGCGTGTCCACCATCTCCTGGCGCAGGTGCGCGGCGCGCGAGCGCAGCCCCGGCACCCGGTCGATGGTGTCGATGACCAGGTGGAAGCGGTCCAGGTCGTTGAGCATCACCATGTCGAACGGCGTGGTGGTGGTGCCCTCCTCCTTGTAGCCGCGCACGTGCAGGTTCTCGTGGTTGGCGCGGCGGTAGGTGAGCCGGTGGATCAGCCACGGATAGCCGTGGTAGGCGAAGATGACCGGCTTGTCGCGGGTGAAGATGGTGTCGAACTCGTTGTCCGGCAGGCCGTGCGGGTGCTCCGAGGGCGGTTGCAGCCGCATCAGGTCGACCACGTTGACGACCCGCACCTTCAGGTCCGGCAGGTGCCGGCGCAGCAGGTCGGCGGCGGCGAGCGTCTCCAGCGTCGGCACGTCGCCGGCGCAGGCGAGCACCACGTCCGGCTCGGCGCCGTCGTCGGTGCTGGCCCAGTCCCAGATGCCCAGGCCGCGGCGGCAGTGCTGGACCGCCTCGTCCATGGTCAGCCAGTTCGGCGCCGGCTGCTTCCCGGCCACCACCACGTTGATGTAGTGCCGGCTGCGCAGGCAGTGGTCCATGGTGGAGAGCAGCGTGTTGGCGTCCGGCGGCAGGTAGACGCGGACCACCTCGGCCTTCTTGTTGACCACATGGTCGATGAAGCCGGGGTCCTGGTGCGAGAAGCCGTTGTGGTCCTGCCGCCAGACGTGGCTGGAGAGCAGGTAGTTCAGCGAGGCGATCGGTTCCCGCCAGGGGATGTGCCGGGTCACCTTGAGCCACTTGGCGTGCTGGTTGACCATCGAGTCGACGATGTGGATGAACGCCTCGTAGCTGGTGAAGATGCCGTGCCGGCCGGTCAGCAGGTAGCCCTCCAGCCAGCCCTCGCAGAGGTGCTCGGAGAGCACCTCCATCACCCGGCCGTCGGGGGAGAGGTGGTCGTCGCCGGGCTCCCGGCGGCCGACGAACGCCCGGTCGGTGACCTCGAACGCCGCGCCGAGCCGGTTCGAGGCGACCTCGTCCGGGCCGAACAGGCGGAACGTCTGCGGGTTGCGGGCGATCACGTCGCGCACCCAGGGGCCGAGCGTGCCGGCCGCCCCGGCGACCGTGCCGCCGGGCTCCTCGACGTCGACGCCGTAGTCACGGAAGTCGGGCAGCTCCAGGTTGCGCAGCAGCTTGCCGCCGTTGGCCACCGGGTTGGCGCTCATCCGCCGGTCGCCGGTGGGCGGCAGCGCGGCCAGCTCGGCGACCGGGCCGCCGGTGGCGTCGAACAGCTCCTCCGGCCGGTAGCTGCGCAGCCAGCGCTCCAGCTCGGCCAGGTGCGCCGGGTTGTCGCGCACCTCGGCGATCGGCACCTGGTGGGCGCGGAACGTGCCCTCGACAGGCTTGCCGTCCACGTCCGCCGGGCCGGTCCAGCCCTTCGGCGTGCGCAGCACGATCATCGGCCAGCGGGGACGCTCGACCTCGCCGCCGGAGCGGGCCCGGCGCTGGATCTCGGCGATCTCGTCGACCGCCCGGTCCAGCGTCGCGGCGAGCAGTTGGTGCACCGTCGCCGGGTCGTCGCCCTCGACCAGGTACGGCTGGTAGCCGTAGCCGCGCATCAGGTCGCGCAGGTCGTCGGCGGGGATCCGGTCCAGCACCGTCGGGTTGGCGATCTTGTAGCCGTTGAGGTGCAGGATCGGCAGTACCGCCCCGTCCCGCGCCGGGTTGAGGAACACGTTGGACAGCCAGCTCCCGGCCAGCGGGCCGGTCTCCGCCTCGCCGTCGCCGATCACGCAGGCGACCAGCAGGTCCGGGTTGTCGAACGCGGCCCCGTACGCGTGGCTCAGCGCGTACCCCAGCTCGCCGCCCTCGTGGATCGAGCCGGGCACCTCCGGTGCCACGTGGCTGGGGATGCCGCCGGGGAACGAGAACTGGCGGAACAGCCGCTGCATGCCGGCCTCGTCGCGCGGGATGTGGTGGTACAGCTCGCTGTAGGTGCCCTCCAGCCAGGTGTTGGCGACCAGTGCCGGGCCGCCGTGGCCGGGGCCGGTGACGAAGATGGCGGAGAGGTCCCGGTCGACGATGACGCGGTTGAGGTGCGTGTAGAGCAGGTTGAGGCCGGGGCTGGTGCCCCAGTGGCCGAGCAGGCGGGGCTTGACGTGCTCGGGCTTGAGCGGCTCGCGGAGCAGCGGGTTGTCGAGCAGGTAGATCTGCCCCACGGTCAGGTAGTTCGCGGCCCGCCAGTAGGCGTCCAGCCGGCGCAACTCGTCGTCGGTCAGGGGGCTGTGCAGGTCCAGCGCGGTGTCCATGCGACGTTGGCCTCTCGCGGCTCGGGGTCGGCTGCCACTCGGGGCGGAATCCTCCGTCCCCGGCCCGTCCACCCTCGCGTCCGGGCGGGGGCGTCGGTCAGGGCCGTAGGTCCCGGGTCGGGCGGGCGTCATGCCCCCTCCCGGGCGCCCGGGTCGAGCCCCCGGACGACGATCAGCGGGGCCGGCGAGTGGTAGAGCAGGGCCTGGCTGACCTCGCCGAGACTGGACCGGACCGGCCCGTCGCCGCGCGCGCCGACCACCGCGAGCTGCGCCGATCGGGAGCGGTCGAGCAGGACGTCGGCGGGCTCGCCGCGGACGGTCTGGCAGTCGGCGGCCACCCGGGGGTGCCGGACGGCCTGCCGGTTGACCGCCGCTTCCAGCAGGCCGTCGTCGGTGTCGCGGCGCTCCGGTTCGACCACCCGGACGGCGAGCAGCCGGGCGCCCCGGCGTTCGGCGCAGTCGAAGGCGTACCCGAGGGTGTGGCGGGCGCCCGGCGAGCCGTCGTAGCCGACCAGCAGCGGCCCCGGCGGGGCCGGCTCGGACCGGCCGACCAGGACCGGGCAGCCGGCGCGGGCGGCCAGCTCGACGGCGGGCGCGTCGGCCGGTACGCAGGCCGGGCAGGTGGAGATGCCGCCGTCACCGAGCGCGACCAGGAAGGCGGTGCCGGCGGCCCGCAGCAGAGCCTCGACCGGCGAGCCCTCGACGATCTCGCCGCTGACCGGCACCCCCGGCGCGGCGTCGGCGGCGAGCTGGCCGGCCTGCTCCAGCAGGCGTTCGGCGTCGATGCGGCTGCCGCCGGCCGGGGCGGGGCCGCCGGTCGCGGCCCAGTTGAACGCGTGCAGCAGGTGCAGCGGCCGGTCGTGCGCGGCGGCCTCGCCGGCGGCCGTGCGGACCACCGTCAGCGCCTCCGCCGACCGGCCGACGCCGACCACCACCGCGCCGTGGGTGGGTGCGGCCATTCCGGCTCACCTCCCGACCGGGTTCTTCACCCACGGTAGTCGGGCGGCCGGCCGGCCGGACCGGGTCAGCGGAACTGGAGGCGGTTGACCGCGTCGAAGAACCGGGCGCCGAACAACCGGCGGGTGTGCACCATCGCCCAGGCGGCGGCGGTGACCAGGTAGCGGGTGCGGGGGCGGCGGGCCAGCACGGCCCGCTCGATCACCCGGGCCACCGCGTCCGGCGGGGCGGCGAGCGCCGGGTTCCGGTAGGACTTCGCCATCGACGCGTCGACCGCGGCCACCATCCGGCGGTACGGCCCGGTCGGCTCGGTGCCGGCGCCGAGCGTGGACGCGGCGACCGCGCCGAAGCCGGTGCGGATCAGGCCCGGCTCGATGACCGCCACGTCCACCCCGAACGGCCGCACCTCCTGGCGCAGCGCGTCGGAGATCGCCTCCACCGCGTACTTGCTGGCGTGGTAGTAGCCGCCGCCGGGGAAGACCAGCCGGCCACCCATCGAGCTGACGTTGACGATCCGGCCCCGGCCGGCCCGGCGCATGCCGGGCAGCACGAGCTGGGTGAGCCGGGCGAGCCCGAAGACGTTGGTCTCGAACTGGGCCCGCACCCGGTCCATCGGGGCCTCCTCGATCGGGCCGTACTCGCCGTAACCGGCGTTGTTGATCAGCACGTCGACCTGGCCGTGCGCGGCTTCCACAGTGGCGACTGCGGCGCGCATGGACGCCTCGTCGGTCACGTCGAGGGCGAGCAGTCGGGCGCCGGTGTCGGCCAGGTCGGCGATCGCGTCGACCTTGCGGGCGGTGGCGTACACGGTGAGGTCGGAGCGGCGGGCGAGCCGCGCGACGGTGGCCCGGCCGATGCCGGAGGAGGTGCCGGTGATCAGGACGGTGGTCATGCGTGGTCTCCCGGAGAGGTCAGGCCGGCGACGAGCAGCGCGACGCCGTCGCGCAGCCGCTGCCGGGGCAGGTCGGGGTCGGTGAGGTCGGCCTCCAGGCCGCGGGTGAGCGCGACGAGCACGTCGGCCACCGCGCGGGCCCGGGGCCCCGCGGCGTCCGCCAGCGTGCCGGCCACCAGGTCGGTCATCTCGGCGGTGTACGCCTCGACGAGGTCACCGGTGAGCTTGCCGCTGGCGTCGAGCAGCTCGGTGGCGTGCGGGCTGTCCCGGTGCAGCGTGAGCGTGAGCTCCAGCTTGGCGGCGAGCACGTCGTGCAGCCGGTCGGCCAGTTCGCCGCCTCCGGTGGCGGCGGCCCGCCGGGCCTGGTCGAGCGTGTCGGCGAAGAGCCGTTCGGCCAGTCGTCGGTAGGCGTCGTTCTTGTTGCGCACGTACTGGTAGACCGCCGGCCGGGACATGCCGGCGGCGGCGGCGATGTCGTCCATGGTGGTGCGTCGCATCCCGTGCCGGGTGAAGCACGCGTACGCGGCGGTCAGGATCGTCTCCAACCGGTCGTTCGACATGCTGACAAGTCTTGCATAAAACGTCAGTACGTCAACCGTGTCCCCGGTCACGCCGGGAGCGCGGTGGTCAGCGGGGGGCGGGCAGGGCGGGGTGCACGCGGACCACGACGGCGGTGGCGTTGTCCGCGCCGCCGGCCGCCAGGCTGGCGTCCAGCAGCGCCCGGACCGTCCGCGCCGGCTCCTGGCGGGCCGCCAGCAGGTCCCGCAGCCGGTGGTAGCCGAGCTGGTCGCTGATCCCGTCGGTGCAGAGCAGCCAGGTGTCCCCGCGACGCAGCGGGGCGGCGAGCAGGTCCGGTTCCGGCTGGTCCGGGTGGCCGACGTAGCGCAGCAGTTGGTAGCGGGCCCGGGCCGCCTCCGGGGAGTCGGCCGGCCACCAGCCGTGCAGCAGCCCCAGCCAGGCCATGGTGTGGTCCACGGTGACCAGTTCCAGCAGCCCGTCGCGCAGCCGGTACGCCCGCGAGTCGCCGAGGTGCACGAGCCAGCCCCGGTCGCCGTCCGGCTCGATCACCAGCGCGGTGAGCGTGCACCCGCTCAGCCCGGCGCGCGTGGCGCCGGCCCGGCGGACCCGGCGCTGCGTCTCGGCGGCGGCGGCGTGCAGCCCGGCGGCGTCGACGACCGGCCACCCGGCGCGGACCCGCCCGACGAAGGTCTGCGTCGCGGTCGTGCCGGCCACCCGGCTGCCCTCGCCCTCGCCCATGCCGTCGCAGACCACGGCCAGCGGCAGTTCCTCGTCGACGTGCAGCACGTCGTAGTTCGCCGGGTAGCGGTGCCCGACCACGCTGCCGCCGGCGACCTCCAGCGTGAGCCGGCCGGCGGTCAGTCGGCGGGTGGCCTCGACCGGCCGGTCCGGTGGGCGGCGGTGGAACACCAGCGGACCGTAACACCGGCACGGGCGGCGAACGGGCAGGTCGGGGCGTGTCTGGTGTCAACCGGGGTTGACGACATGGTGCTGTCAACCTACATTGACAGCATGAGTCAGGCAACGGAACTCGCGGCGGCCGCCGGCAGCACCGACCCCAAGGTCGGCCTGCGGGCCGTGCTCGCCCTGCGCCGGCTGCTCGAACGGCTCGAGGTGGTCCAGGTGGACAACGCCCGCCGACAGGGCTGGTCCTGGCAGGAGATCGCCGACGCGCTCGAGGTCAGCCGACAGGCGGTCCACAAGAAGCACGCCGGACGGCCGGCGGTGCGCGAAAGCTGGGAGGCGTGATGTTCGAACGATTCACCGACCGGGCCCGGGCCGTGGTGCACCACGCGCTCGTCGAGGCACAGACCGAGGGCCGGCGGCCGGTCGGCACCGAGCACCTGCTGCTCGGTGTGCTCGCCGACCGCGACAACCTGGCGGTCCGGCTGCTGTCGGCCGACGGCGTCGACGCCGACGCCCTGCGCGCGGCGGTGGCCCGCCACACCGCGCAGGGCGTCGACGGGCTCGGCGCGGCGGACGCGGCGGCGCTGCGCGAGATCGGCATCGACCTGGCCGCCATCGTGGCCCGGATCGAGGAGTCGTTCGGCCCGGACGCGTTCCGCGAGGCGACACCGCGCCCGCGCCGGTGGTGGCGTCGCCGGCACGACAGCGGCCGGTTCTCGCCGCGGGCCAAGAAGGTGCTGGAGCTGTCGCTGCGCGAGGCGCTCCGGCTGCGCCACCGGCACATCGGCACCGAGCACATCCTGCTCGGTCTGCTCCGGGAGGGCGACGGCCTGGCCGCGCAGGTGCTCACCGAGGCCGGCGTCGACGTCGACGACCTGCGGCGACGGGTCGACGCGGCGCTGCGCGAGGCGGCCTGACCCCCCGCCGGAATCCAAACCTGATTGCGGTCCTCGCAACGACCCCGCCCGCCGGGTCGCCGCCGCGCCCGGTGTCCTGCACACTGACGCCGTGGACGGTGCAGACGACAAGCTTCCGGTGACCGCCGAGAACCGGACCCCGCGCTCGGCCGTGGTGGTGAACCCGGTGAAGGTGGCCGACCTCGACGAGTTCCGCCGGATCGTGGACGGCGCGCTCGACGCGGCCGGCTGGCCGGCCCCGACCTGGTACGAGACCACGGTCGAGGACCCGGGCCGCGGCCAGGCGGAGGAGGCGGTGAAGGCCGGCGCTGAGGTGGTCTTCGCCTGCGGCGGCGACGGCACCGTGATGGCCTGCGTGACCGCGCTGGCCGGCACCGACGTGGCGCTGGCCGTGCTGCCCCAGGGCACCGGCAACCTGCTCGCCGCCAACCTCGGCCTCTCAGGCGACCTGGCGGCCGGGCTGGAGGTCGCCGTCGAGCGCGGAATGCGCCGGCTCGACGTCGGCGTGGTCGACGACCAGTGTTTCGCGGTGATGGCCGGAATGGGCTTCGACGCCCAGATGCTCGACTCCACCTCCGAGACCACCAAGAAGCGGATCGGCTGGCCGGCCTACCTGGTCGGCGCCGCCCGCCACCTGCGGGACCGCCCGATGCGGGTCTCGGTCCGCATCGACGGCCGGCCGCCGCTGCGCCGCCGCGCCCGCTCGGTCCTGGTGGCCAACGTCGGCCGCCTCCAGGGCGGGGTGCGCCTGCTCACCGACGCCGAGCCGGACGACGGCTGGCTCGACGTGGCGGTGCTGACCCCGCGCACGCTCGGCCACTGGGTCGCGATGGGCTGGGCGCTGGTCCGCCGCACCGGCAGCGTGCCCCGGATGGAGGTGTTCCGGGCCCGCACCGTCGAGATCGCCAGCAACCGGGCCCAGCCCCGGCAGCTCGACGGCGACCTGATCGAGCCGGGCCGCTCGCTCACCGCCACCATCCGGCCCGAGTCGCTCTGGCTCTGCGTGCCCCGTCCGGCGGACCACCCCGACCTGGCGGAGGACGCCCAGGCCGCCGCAGAGCGCGGCGAGCGTCTGATCGACGAGGCGCGCCGTGAGTAGCACCAAGCTCGTCCCCGAGACCCGGTTGATGGCCGAGAACGAGCTGTCCGCCGACGACGCCTGGCGCACCCTGCGCCGGCACGGCGGCTGGTCCCTGCTGCGGGACGCGTTCATCCGGTTCCGCTACGGCGACGGCTTCAGCCACTCCCGGGCCCTGGCGTTGCAGCTCTGCCTCGCCGTGGTGCCGTTCCTGATCGCGCTCACCGGGCTGATCACCGACCTCGGCGCGGACGAGGGCGGCAAGGTCGTCGCCGACACGGTCCTGGCGATCACGCCGGGCCAGAGCGAGACGGTGGTGCAGGAGCTGCTCTCCGACACCGACCGCACCGAGGACGCCGGCGAGCTGGCGCTGACCCTCGGTCTGATCACCGGGCTGGTGGCGCTGACCACCACGATGGCGCAGATCGAGCGCGGCGCCAACCGGATCTACGGCGTGGAGCGGGACCGCCCGGCGCTGTGGAAGTACGTCCGCGCCGCCGTCCTCGCGGTGGTCGCCGGCGTGCCCGCGCTGACCGGGTTCCTGATCCTGGTCGGCGGCGGCGCGCTGGGCGATTCGGTGCGCCGGCACTACGAGTGGGGCGACGTCGCCACCGTCGTCTGGGACGTGGTCCGCTGGCCGCTGAGTCTCGGCCTGACCGTGCTCGCCGTGGCGGTGCTGTTCCGGCACGCGCCCCGACGCAAGCAACCCGGCCTGTCCTGGCTCTTCTTCGGCGCCGGCATCGCCATCGCGCTGTGGTGGCTGGCCAGCCTGCTGCTCGCCGCGTACGTCAAGTACAGCGGCGGTTTCGGCCAGACCTACGGCGCGTTGACCGGCATGATGGCGCTGCTGCTCTGGGCCAACCTCACCGGC
Source organism: Micromonospora sp. RP3T (assembly GCF_003027925.1). GTDB lineage: Bacteria > Actinomycetota > Actinomycetes > Mycobacteriales > Micromonosporaceae > Micromonospora. Next base: position 54,675 of record NZ_PYPS01000027.1, on the reverse strand, counting down.
ATGGCGCTCTTCGGCGGGCTGGCCTTCGCCGCCCAGTTGGAGGCCATGCGGATCGGGGTGGAGGAGCCGGCCCAGCCGGATCTGTGGGAGCCGGAGGCGCAGCGCGAGGAGCTGTTCGACACCGGGGAGATGACCGCGCTCTGACGCCGCGCCGACGCGGCGTGTGAGAGCCACGCCGATCGGGTACAGCGCGCCTCGCAGGAAGAAAAGGGAGGTGCGGTGTGACCGCGGTCAAGGAAGCCGGGCGCCGGCCGCTCGGCCACTTCGCCGAGCGGAGCCTCGTCGGGCTGCTCGCGGTGGCCGGCGCGGGCGTCGCCTTCGGCGTGCTGCTCATGCTCGTCCGGTTCCGCTGGAGCCCGCTCCAGGACGCCGACCACGCGGCGGCCGAGTGGTTCAACAACCTCGTGGCCCCGCACCACCCGCTGGTCACCGTGCTCCAGGCGATCACCGACCTGGGCGGTCGACCGGTGCTGATCTGGCTGATCACCATCGCCGTGGTGGGCCTGCTGATCCGCCGCCAGTCCCGGCTGGCGGTCTACCTGATCGTCACCGGCGTGGGCGGGCTGATCCTCGACCCGTCGCTCAAGGCGCTGGTGGGGCGGCTGCGCCCGGTGGTGGACGTGCCGATCGCCAGCGCCCCCGGCAACAGCTTCCCCAGCGGTCACGCGCTCGGTTCGTTCGTCGCGTACGGCGCGCTGCTGCTGGTGTTCCTGCCGGCCATGGCGCCCCGCTGGCGCAAGCCGGCCATCGCCATCGCCGCCGTGCTGGTCGTCCTGGTCGGGCTGACCCGGATCGCGCTGGGCGTGCACTTCGTGTCGGACGTCTTCGGCGGCTGGCTGCTCGGCGCGGCCTGGCTGGGCGTCACCGCGTACGCGTTCCGGCTGTGGCGGCGCGAGCGCGGCCGGCCGGTGCCGCCGCTGAGCGAGGGCCTGGAGCCGGAGGCGGGCGAGGAGATCGCGCCCGCCCCAGCCGAGGAGAAGGTGCTGGAGCACCCCCGCTCCGCGGTGGCCGAGCTGCTGGTCGGCTGGGTGATCGCCTTCGGCGTGCTGTACGCCTTCGGCATGTACGTCAGCTACCACGCCAAGGGCACGTTCTTCGACACGCTCGACACCGAGGTCCCGCGCTGGTTCGCCGCCCGGCACACCGACGCGCTCACGGACCTGAGCTGGTGGTGGAGCAAGTTCGGCGACACGCACGCCATCACGCTGGTCTCGCTGGTGTTCTGCCCGATCGTGCTGGCCCTGTGGCGCCGCTGGCGACCGGTGCTGTTCGTGGTGCTGGCCATGTTCGGCGAGCTGAGCCTGTTCCTGGCCAGCGCCCGGGTGGTGGAGCGGCCCCGCCCGCCGGTGGAGAACCTGGACGGCCAGATGCCCACCTCGTCGTTCCCGTCCGGGCACATCGCGGCGACCATCTGCCTCTGGGTCGCCATGGCGATCATCGTGTTCCCGCGTACCGACCGCTGGTGGCGGTGGCTGTTCGTGGCGATGGCCGTGATCATGCCGGTCGGCGTGGCGACCTCCCGGATGTACCGGGGCATGCACCACCCGACCGACTTCATGGGCGCGATCCTGCTCGGCACGCTCTGGCTGTCGCTGCTCTGGTGGGTGATCCGGCCCAACGCCGACGTCGCCCAGGGCAACCAGCCGGCGATCGAGTCCGAGCAGGTGGACGAGCTGGACGACGAGCTGGCCAAGGCCGGTCGGCCGGCCTGACGACGATGCTGCGGGTGATGACCTGGAACATCCGCACCGGCGGTCGGGACCGTGACGGCACCGACCGCCGGGACCGGATCGTCTCGGTCGTCACCGCGCAGCGCCCGGACGTGCTGGCCCTCCAGGAACTGCGCGGGCTGGACCGCACGCTGGGCGGGTTGGCGGAGCGGACGGGTCTGGTGCCGCACCTGGCCCGGTCCTGCTTCGGCCAGCCGGTGGCGGTGCTGGTCCGTCCGCCGCTGCGGGTAATGCGCGCCGGGCGGGTCCGCCGGCCGTTCCACCACGCCGCCGCCCTGGTGCGGGTGGCCACCGGCGCGGGGCCGCTGACCGTGTTCAGCACCCACCTGAACCCTTGGTCGGGCGGGCGGCGGCGGATGGAGGCGGGCTGGCTGGCGGCGGCCGTGCGGCGGGCCGGGGGAGAGCTGGCAGTGCTCGCCGGGGACCTGAACACGCTGGAGCCGGCCGTCGACCACACCGCCCGGCTGGCCGGGCTCGCCGCCGCGTACCGGCGTCGGCACCTGCGCCGCGACGGCCGAACCGTGGACACCCGCGCGGTGGCCCGGCTGCTCGATGCCGGCCTGGTCGACCTGTGGCCGCGGGCCGGTGGGGACGGGCCGGGCGGGCTGACGGTGCCGACCGGCCACGGCGGCGCGGAGTTCGCCGGGATGCGGCTGGACTACCTGCTCGCCACGCCGGCCCTGGCCGACCGGTTGGTCGCGGTCCGGGTGATCCGCGACGCGGAGGCCGACACCGCCTCCGACCACTACCCCGTCCTGGCCGAGCTGGACCTCACGCCCGCGTAGAGCGGCTTTCCCGGAATTCGCCCCCGGGCGTCCGGGTCAGGCGAGGTCGGACAGGACGATGGCTACGAAGATCAGGATCACCAGCTCGCTGATGATCCAGGAGTGGGCGTTGGACCAGTCGCGGATCTTCGGCAGCAGCCGCCCGGCGCGCGCACCCAGCAGCACGAGCCCGAGCAGCGGCAGCGCCAGCAGCAGCACGGTGAGGACCAGGAACGGCAGCAGGTGCCACCACGGCCTGTCGTGCCCGGCCAGGCTGCCGGCGACCGACGCCATGGTGACCTCGTCGCTGGGCATGGCGAGGAACAGCAGCAGGCCCAGGCCGAACGCGAACGCGGGCTTCGGGTCCTCCAGCCTGCGCATCCAACCCGGAGGCTGGTTCCGCTTCCGGCGCAGGAACGTGACCAGCATGAGCACGAGCAGCAGCGCCAGCACGATCCAGTCGATCAGGTGCCGGCTGCCGCTGTCCTTCGTGCCGTTGCCGGCGGAGTGTCGGACCAGCCGGAACACGGCGTACCAGATCGCCAGCGGCACCAGCGTGCCCAGCGCCGCGCCCGCCAGGTACGCCACCGAGCTGCGTCGCGGGTCGCGGCTGGCGGCCAGGAAGATCGCGCTGACCAGCTGTGGCCCGGCGACCATCACGAACGCCAGCGGCAGCACGGTCAGCAGGTTCATGCCCTCATTCTGTTGCCGCCCGATCGGGGTCGCGGCCGGTTCTAGAGGATCAGGTTGAGCAGCACGGTCAGCACCACCGAGGCCACGATCGAGAAGAGGATCATCAGGAGGCAGCCGAACCCGCCGCCGGCGGGCCGGATCTCGGTGTTTCCGATGCGCATGACGTCAGCCCCCGGTCACAGCTCGCGCAGCCGGGGCAGCAGCTCCTCCTGGGCCCAGTCGAGGAACATCGGCTGCCGGTCGCCACCGACCTGGAGCAGCGCCACGTGGGTGAAGCCGGCGTCGACGAACTTCTTGAACGCCTCGACGTGCCGTTCGACGTCCGGGCCGCAGGAGACGCCCTCGGCCACGTCCTCCTCGCGGACGAACTGGGTGGCCGCGTCGAACGCGTCCGGGTTGGGCAGGTCCGCGTTGACCTTCCAGCCCATGCCGAACCAGCGGAACTGGTCGTGCACGATCTTGCGGCACTCGTCCTCGTCGGGGCCGTAGCAGATGGCCACCTGGCCGTAGCGGGGACGACCCGCGCCGCCGGCCTCCTCGTACATGTCGACGAGGTGGGACAGCGGGTCGGTGGCGATCATGGCGTCCGCGTACTCGGCGGCGAGCGTGGCGGACTGCCGGCCGGACGCCGCCACCGCCATCGGCACCGGCCGTTCGGGCCGGTCCCACACGTACGCGTCGGGCACGTCGAAGTGGTTGCCGGAGAACGTCAGCGTCTCGCCGTTGAGCAGCGGCCGGATGATCTGCAACGCCTCTTCGAACATCTCGTGCCGCTGCTGCACGTGCGGCCAGCCGCCGACCACGTGTTCGTTGAGGTTCTCCCCGGCGCCGAGGCCGAGCGTGAACCGCCCGTCGGACAGCACCCCGATGGTGCTGGCCTTCTGCGCCACCACCGCCGGGTGGTAGCGGCGGATCGGGCAGGTGACGAACGACAGCAGCTCCGGCCGGGTGGTGGCGTGGGCGACCGCGCCGAGCACCGACCAGGCGTACGGCGAGTGGCCCTGCGACTCCAGCCACGGGTAGTAGTGGTCGGACATGACCAGGTGGTCGAACCCGGCGGCTTCGGCGCGCACCGCGTGGTCGACCAACTCCTTCGGACCGGCCTGCTCGCACATCAGGGTGTAGCCGACGTTGACCATGGCGCCTCTCCTCCCGGGGTGGATCGTCCCCGGATACCCCAACGGGCGCGCGTCAACCTTGACGCGTGGTTTGATGCTGCCTACAGTCCGCTTAACCGGTTCAGACCGGGGAGGCGCACCATCCTGTGGTGGGGATGACCGCCCCTGTGGCGGCCCGTGACGACGCGGGCCGCCACAGGACTTAACCGGTTGCCTTCAGAGGGTCCATCGGCCTACGCTGATGCCGGCGTCCGGGACCGTCATCACCATCACCGCACCCCCACACGGGCACGGGGGAGATCTCCCTTCAGAGGACAGCCATGAAGAAAATGCTCTCCGCCGCGGGCGTCGCCCTGCTGACGGCGCTCACCGCCGTCTTCGCCTTCGGGCAGCCGGCGCAGGCCGCGACCGGGTTCTCCGTCTCGAACGGTCGGCTCTACGACGCCAACGGCACCGAGTTCGTGATGCGCGGCGTCAACCACGCGCACACCTGGTACCCGCAGCAGACCAGCTCGTTCGCCAACATCAAGGCGCTCGGCGCCAACACCGTCCGGGTGGTGCTGGCCAGCGGTGACCGCTGGACCAAGAACAGCGCCGCCGACGTGGCCAACGTGATCTCACTGTGCAAGGCCAACCGGCTGATCTGCGTGCTGGAGGTGCACGACACCACCGGTTACGGCGAGGACGGCGCCGCCACCACGCTGGCCAAGGCGACCGACTACTGGCTGAGCATCGCCGACGTGCTCAAGGGCCAGGAGAAGTACGTCATCGTCAACATCGGCAACGAGCCGTTCGGCAACCAGGGCTACAGCGCCTGGACCACCGACACCTCGAACGCGATCAAGCGGCTGCGCGCCGGCGGCCTCACCCACACCATCATGGTGGACGCGCCGAACTGGGGCCAGGACTGGTCGTTCACCATGCGCGACAACGCCGGCACCGTCTTCAACGCCGACCCGCAGCGCAACACCGTCTTCTCCATCCACATGTACGGCGTGTTCGACACCGCCGCCGAGATCAGCGACTACCTGGGCCGGTTCCGCACCGCCGGGCTGCCGATCGTGGTCGGTGAGTTCGGCTTCAACCACTCCGACGGCAACCCCGACGAGGACGCCATCATGTCCTACGCCCAGACCAACCGGATCGGCTACCTCGGCTGGTCCTGGAGCGGCAACGGCGGCGGCGTGGAATACCTGGACATGACCACCGGCTTCAACCCGGCCCAGCTCACCAGCTGGGGCCAGCGCATCTTCAACGGCGCCAACGGCATCACCGCCACCTCGCGTGAGGCCTCGGTCTACGCCGGCAGCTCGCCGAGCCCGACCACCAGCCCGACGACGAGCCCCAGCCCGACCACCAGCCCGACCCCGAGCACGCCGCCGACCACCACGCCCCCGCCGGCCGGTGGCTGCACCGCTGCCCTCACCGTCGTCAACTCGTGGCAGGGCGGTTTCCAGGGCGACGTCAAGGTGACCGCCGGTTCCGCCGCGATCAGCGGCTGGACGGCGACGTGGACGTTCGCCAACGGCCAGACCGTCAGCCAGGCGTGGAACGCCACGGTCAGCGGCAGCGGATCGACCTGGACCGCCCGCAACGTCGACTACAACGGCCGGCTCGGCGCCGGCGCCAGCACCACGTTCGGCTTCATCGGCAACGGCAGCGCCGGCACGCCGGCGGTGACCTGCTCCGCGAGCTGACCGACCGCGCACCGGGTGGCCGGGTCCGCACGGACCCGGCCACCTTTCTTCGCGTACGCGGTCAGCCCCGGGTTGTCGCCCGCGCGGCAGCGAGATTGGCGCGCACGGTCCTGGTCGCCGAATGTTCGGGCCCCAGGGTTCGTTCACACTCAGCCAGGGTCTGCTCGTAAAGGGTGATGCCCTGTGCGGTACGTCCTGCTGACGTGTAGGCGTGGGCGAGGTTGTTGCGGGAGGTGAGCGTGTCCGGGTGGTCGTTCCCGAGGATGCGTTCGCGCTCGGCGAGAGTGTGCTCGTGCAGGGCGATGGCATCCGTGATGCGTCCTGCCGACATGTAGGCGTGGGCGAGGTTGTTGCGGGAGGTGAGCGTGTCCGGGTGGTCGTTCCCGAGGATGCGTTCGCGCTCGGCGAGAGTCTGCTCGTGCAGGGGGATGACCTGCGCGGCGCGTCCCGTCGCCACGTAGACGTAGGCGACATTGCTGCGGGAGATCAGCGTGTCCGGGTGATCGGGTCCCAGGATCCGTTCGCTGTCGGCGAGAACTTGTTCGTGCAGGGTGAGGGCTTCCGTCATGCGTCCTGCCGACGCGTAGGCATGGGCGAGGTTGTTGCGGGAGGTGAGCGTGCCCCTGTGATCGGGGCCGAGGACGCGTTCGCGGTCAGCGAGGGTCTGCTCGTGCAGGGGGATGGCCTCCGCGGTGCGACCCACTGACACGTAGGCAGTGGCGAGGTCGTTTCGGGAGGTGAGCGTGTCCGGGTGATCGGGTCCCAGTGCTCGTTCGCTGTCGGCGAGGACCTGCTCAAGCAGGACTACGGCCAGCTCGACGCGACCCGTCGTCTCGTAGGTGAGGGCGAGATCGCTGCGGGCGATCAGGGTGTCCGGGTGGTCGGCTCCCAGCACCCGTTCCCGATCGGTGAGGAGCCGCTCCGACAAGGCGAGGGCACGGGCGACGTCGCCGGCACTACGCAGGGCGCGCGCCGCCCAGAGGAGCTGGATCAGCAGCAGCGGTGATGGTTCGGCGACGTGTCCGTGCAACGTGAGGATGTGGGCCACGAGCTCGTCGACCTCGGCTCGGCGTTGGGCGACCTGCGCGTACGGCAGGTGGTCGGTGAGTCGGTCCAGCATCTCGGTCGCGGCGGCGACCGCGTCGGCCAGCGGTGGTGTGGTGTCCGCTCCGGTGGCGAGGTGGCGGATCACCCGGGCGGTCAACCGGTGCACCGCCACGACGACGCGGTCCCGGCCGCGCTCATCCTCCACCGCGCCGCCGAGCGTGACGAGTGACGCTCCGGCGAGCAGGTCCAGCGCCCGCCCCACCCCGCCGGCAAGGCCCAGCGCGTCCGCCCCGGCGACGAGCAGCTCCCGACTGATACCGTCCGCCGACAGCAGGGCCAACACCGTCAACAGGCGTACCGAGTCCCCGCTCGGATCGTCCGCGACGAGACCCGCCACGCTCAGTTGGGTGGCCTTGAGCACCCCGGGATGATCGGTGCCTGCCTGCCGGCGCAGGGTCGCGTCCAGACTCTGCCCGTCCAACGCCTCCAGGTAGCGACGATATGCCAGCTTGTTGCGCACGATGTACGCGGCGGCCTGTGCCAGCCCCAACGGCAACCAGCCCAACTGTTCGCCGACCTCGCCGGCATCCGGGCTGTCAGCCAGCCCGGTCGCCTCCCGTAGGAACCGCCGCCCCTGCTCCGAGCTGAACAGGCCCACCGGTACGACGGCGACGCCGGGCATGGCCGCGAACTCCTGCCGGTTGCTGGTGATCAGCACCGTCGCGCCGCCGGGGCCGGGTAGGTACGGCGCCACGTCGTCCGGGTCGTCCACGTTGTCGAACACCACCAACTGCCGGCCCCGTCGGCCTTCGCTGAGCCACCGGGTCACCGCCGTCGCCAGCTCGTGTGGCATCTGGTCGGCCCCGCTCCGGAGTCCGACATGTTCGGCCAACAGGGCCAGCTCGGCGGTCGGTCCACCCTCGGCGTTGAGCCACGCCACCAGGTCGTAGCCGTCCTCGGCGCACTGCCGCGCGTACGCGGCGGCCAACTGCGACTTGCCTACGCCGCGCTGCCCGGCGAGCGCCACCAGGGCGGCGCGGCCCTGGCCCTTCAGCGCCCGCCGCAACGCCCGGACTTCCGCCGGTCGGTTCTGGAAGTGCCACGCCACGCGGGGCACCGCGCCGAACACCCGCGACGAGTCGGGGCCGCCCTTATGTGCTGTCCGGGCGGGCCTGAGCGCAGCCAGGAGGGGTGGCACGAACATCGTCGCCAGTGCGGCCAGCGCGCCGGAGACGACCGCCACCGGCGTCTTCCCGTCGGCGACCAGCGACCAGCCGATCAGCGCCGCCGTCGCTCCGACCACCACGACCAGCAGCCCTCGCCGCAGCCACCGTCCCCGATGCACGGACACCACCGCACCGTACCCACTGTCATCAACCGGCAACAGGCGGACCGGGTGAGGTCGTCAGGCTCCCACGACGGTCACGCTGTGCGCCCCGTACGCCTCGACGTTGCCGTTCGTTCTCGTCACCACGATGACGGGCTCGCCCTCGTGGAGGGCGTACCGGCGTCGTTCTTCCGGATCGGGCATCCGCGCCTGCACCTGGTCGCCCTTGCCCACGGTGACGGTGGTGCGCTCCCGCTCGCCCCGGACGAATGTTCCTCGACTCTGTACGACCACGATCAGGCCCTCGCTTCGCAGTTGCTGGAGCGCGCGGCGGACCGTGAGTCGGCTGAGTTGGTATTCCTGGGTGAGGCTCAGTTCGGTTGGAACTCGCTGACCAGGAGCAAGCCGGCCTGAACGGATGGCCTGCCGAAGCCGGTCCGCGAGTTGCTTCCAGGTGGCGACATCGGGATCGAAGCCGCTCTCATCGCTCACGCCCGCACGCTAGGTGACTTCATGCTGTCAGGCTGTTGTGTTTACATCAATACAGCACTTAGAGTGAAGTCACTTGCGGTTTGCTGACGGAGGAGCGCGACATGCGTGGGCACGTCACCTACGACCAATACGTGATCGCGGCGGCGCTGACCTTCGCCCGACGACATCGGCCGGTGTGGTCGTGGACCAGGTGGTGCAGGGTCTGCCGCTGTGGATCCGACCTGCCGTGCCGGGCAAGACATCACCTCCCGATCAAGCGCGCGCACTGGCCAGGGGAGGAGAGGTGACCGCACACGACCCGGTCATGCCCCGCTGGCACTGCTCCGGATGCCAGCGCCCGTGGCCCTGCCCCATCCGTCGTCAGGAGCTGCGGGCCGAGTACGACCAGGCGCCGTTGTCCCTCGCCCTCTACCTGGCCTCGCGCCTGGTGTCCGCCACACAGGACATGGCCAGCGCCTCGCCGACCGCCCTCCATCGTCGCTTTCTCGGCTGGCTGCGATGAGCCGGATCGAGCGCGGAGACGAGAAGTTCCACTACTCGGACAACTCGCACCGATGGATACCGCCGGATCCGGACTTCCCACAGGAGGTGTGGGACGAGATGGTGCGGCAGCACAAGGAGAAGCACCTTCGGCCGTCCACCAGCCCACGCGTCGCTCGCCGCTCGATCTGACCGAGCCGGCCGGCCTGCCGTACGATCTGGCGCGCGTCGGGCCGACCGGGCGGCGCGCGACCGTCGGGAGGGGACGCGATGAGCACGCCGGGGACCAGGGGACGACCGTCGGGGCTGGTGATCGGCTCACTCGTGGCGATCTCGTTCGGGACCGTCTTCGTCATGGTGAACAGCGGCGGCCTGCCCGCGCCCTGGCCGCTGGTGCTGCGGATCGCCGGCCTGCTGGTGGCCGCGCTGCTCCTGGTCGGCCTGTTCCGGGTGGCCCGGCAGGCCCCGTCCGGCGCGCAGGGACCGGAGGCGGCGGGGTTCATGGACCGCCGCTACTGGATCGTGGTGGCGGTGGAGGCGGTCGCGCTCTTCGGCGGCCTCGCCGTGATCAACAACGTGTTCGACCGGCCCGCCGTGTCGGTGGCCTGGGTCGCGGTGGTGGTGGGCGTGCACTTCTTCGGCCTGGCGGCGGTGTGGCGGATGCCGCGCTACCACTGGCTCGGCGCGGTGATGACCGCACTGGGCGTGGCCGGCTTCCTCGCCCACGCCCTCGGCGCCACCGCCGCCACGGTCGGCCTGATCTCCGGCGTCGGCTGCGGCGCCGCCCTGTTCGCCACCGTCGCCCTCGCCCTCCGCGACACCACCGCGCACACGAGTTGACCAAGGAGTTCGCGTCACGAACCGGGCGGATGCCGACGCAAACTCCTTGATCAACGAAGGCGGGCCGGCGGTGGGGGTCAACGAGGGTGGAGCAGGCGGGCGGCGCGGGTCAGCAGGTACTCCTGTTCGGGGCGGCTGGTGGTTCTCGCGGCGGCGGCGCGGTAGTGGGTTGCCGCGGCGTCGTGGTCGCCGGCCATCTCGTGCAGGTGGGCGCGGGCCGCGTCGAGCCGGTGTGAGCCGGCCAGCCGGGGATCGCCGGCCAGGTCGGCGAGCGCCGCCAGTCCGGCGGTCGGGCCGTGCACCATGGCGGTCGCCACCGCGCGGTTCAACGCCACCACCGGGCTGCCGGTGAGCCGTTCCAGCACGCGATAGAGCGCGAGGACCTGCGGCCAGTCGGTGGCCGTCGCGGTCGGCGCCTCGTCGTGCAGCGCGGCGACGGCGGCCTGGAGCTGGTACGGCCCGACCGGCCCCCGGGTCATCGCGTCGGTGACCAGCGCGGTGCCCTCGGCGATGGCGGCGGCGTCCCAGCGGGACCGGTCCTGCTCGGCCAGCGGGATCAGCTCCCCGGCCGGGCCGGTCCGGGCGGCGGCGCGGGCGTCGGTGAGCAGCATCAGGGCGAGCAGCCCGGTCACCTCGCTGTCGCCGGGCAGCAGCCGATGCATCTCCCGGGCCAACCGGATCGCCTCCTCGCAGAGGTCGACCCGCCGCAGGTCGTCGCCGAGGCTCGCGGTGTGCCCCTCGGTGAAGATCAGGTAGAGCATGTGCAGCACGGCGGCGAGCCGGGCCTGCCGATCGGCCGGCTCAGGCAGCCGGAACGGCAGGCCGGAATCGCGGATGCGCTGCTTGGCCCGGCTGATCCGCTGCGCCATGGTGGCCTCGGGCACCAGGAACGCGCGGGCGATCTCGGCGGTGCTCAGGCCACCCACCGCGCGGAGCGTCAGCGCGATCGCCGACGGCGTGGTCAGTGAAGGGTGGCAGCAGAGGAAGAGCAGCACCAGCGTGTCGTCCCGGTCGCCGGTCAACGGCTCGTCGGCCGCCGGTGCGGTCCGCCGGTCGTCGCCGGAGCGCCGGGCCGCGCGGTCCTCCCGGTCCCGTCGCGCCGTCTCGGCCCGCACCAACTCGATCATCCGCCGGTACGCGACCCGCGTGAGCCAGCCGCGCGGATGCTCCGGCAGCCCCTCGACCGGCCACTGCCGGCTCGCCGCGAGCAGCGCCTCCTGGACCGCGTCCTCGGCGGTGGCGAAGTCACCGAACCGGCGGGCGAGCACGCCGAGGACCTGCGGCGCCAGCTCGCGCAGCAGGTCCTCGACGGTGTGGTCGGCCAGTGTCACATCTCCTGCGGCGGGCCGGACATCACCGGGTGCACCTCGATCGGCATGCGCAGCGGTCGCCCGCCCGGGCCGGGTGCGGTGGAGATGAACGCGGCGATCTCGATCGCCCGCTGCGGCGTCTCGCAGTCGACGATCCAGAAGCCGGCCAGGAACTCCTTCGTCTCCGCGAACGGCCCTTCGGTGATCACCGGCGCGCCGTTCCCGCCGGCCCGCACGATCCGGGCCTGCTGCGGGCCGCCCAGCCCTTCGCCCTGCACGAACTCGCCGTCGGCCACGAGCTTGGCGTTGACCTCCCCCATGAAGTCGAGGTGCGCCCGGAACTCCTCCGGGGTCCAGGTGTCGACCGGCGGGAAGTCGGTCCCGGCGGCGCTGAACTGCATCAGCAGCATGTACTTCACGATTCGCTCCTCACGCCGAGCACCGATTGTCGGTGCTTCCACGCTCGGGTAGAAGCCACCACCCCGGTTCTCGACATCCGTCGCCGGTCTCCGGTGAAGAGTTTCACCGCGCGACCGCGGTCGTCTCCAGTTCGACGAGCACGTCGGGCTCGAAGAGGCGGTCCACCCCGATCAGCGACGCGGGCGGCAGGGGGCGGGGCAGGCCGAGCTCCTCGGCGACCGACTCGATCCCGGCCATGAACGGGCCGATCAGCTCGGGCTGCCATCCGGTGACGTAGAAGGTCAACCGGACCACGTCGTCGAAGGAGGCGTCGGCGCCGGTGAGGGCGCGGCCGGTGTTCCGCAGCACCTGCGCGACCTGCCCGCTGAGGTCGCCCGGTGCGACGGGCGTGCCGTCGCCCAGTCGGGCGATCTGCCCGCTGACGTGGATGTGTCGAGCCCCGGTGGCCACCGCCACGTGGTGGTAGGGCGTGTGCGGCTGAAGGCCGTCGGGGCTGAAGCGGGTGACAGACATGGTTGCTCCTCGGTGTGCGAACTCCGGTTTACTATTGATACCTAGTTGACGGAGGACACTTCAAGGAGACCTGGTTTCATGCGCGATACCACCACCCCGCGGACCGGTGAGCTGCGGATCGACGCGCCGCACCGCGAGCTGCTCGACCAGGTGCTGGACAAGTGGTCGCTCAGCGTCCTCAACGAGCTGTGCGAGCGGCCGTGCCGCTTCAACGAGCTGCGCCGGGCGATCCCGGCGGTGACGCAGAAGTCGCTGACCGCGACGCTGCGACGGCTGGAACGCAACGGCATCGTCGAACGCCTCGTCGTGGCGACCCGCCCGGTCGCGGTGGAGTACCGGATCACCCCGTTGGGCAAGACGTTGCGCGCGCCGATCGACGTGCTCCTCGAATGGGCCGACGCGCAGATGCCCCGGATCGAGCAGGCCCGGCGGGCGTTCGACGCCGCGGGGGAGTGACGGTCAGGCGGCGGTGACCTCCCACAGCAGCGCCTGCTCCGGGTGCAGGGCCGGCAGGTGCAGGCCGACCGTCCCGAGCACCGACCCGGGCAGCGTCACCCCGGCGCCGGACGCCAGCCAACCCGGCGGGGCCAGCTCCAACAGCGCCGGCTCCGGCACCCCGGCCGGCGGGCGCACCAGATAGCGCCGCGTCGGGTCCAGCCCCGGCAGCCGCACCGCGCCGGGCACCTGGGCGACGGAGGTGGCGACGCGGCTGACCGCGTACACCGCCCGGGAGCGGTCGTGGGCGACCACGCCGTGGGCCTGCACGGCCGGGTCCGGGTGGTCGACCCGGACCACCCGCCCGCCGTGCAGCAGCGGGCGCAGCCGCTTGTGCAGTGCCACCCAGGCGGCCAGTTCGGCCCGCGTGGACGCGTCGATCGCGGCGATGTCCCACTCGATGCCGTGGTGGCCGAAGAGCGCGGTGACCGCCCGGAAGCCCAGGTCGTGCACGCGGTGCGTGGTGTGCGAGCGCTCCGGCCCGATGTGCGTGCCGATCAGCTCCGGCGGCAGCAGCAGCCCGGTCCAGCGCTGCACGGTCAGCCGTTCCAGCGCGTCGTTGCAGTCGCTGGCCCAGACCCGGTCGGTGTGGCGCAGGATCTCCAGGTCGACCCGGGCGCCGCCGGACGAGCAGCTCTCGATCTCCAGGCCGGGGTGCCGGGCGCGCAGCTCGTCCAGCAGGCGGTAGACCGCCACGGTCTGCCCGTGCACGCCGGGACGGCCGCCGTGCCCGGCCTCGGTGAGGTCACGGTTGTGGTCCCACTTGAGGTACGCGATGCCGTCGTGCCCGCTCAACACCGCGTCGAGCCGGTCGCGCAGGTACGCGTACGCGTCCGGGTGGGCCAGGTCGAGCACCTGCTGGTGCCGCCACGACGGCGGCAGCCGGCCCGGCGCCTGGAGCACCCAGTCGGGGTGGGCGCGGAACAGGTCGGAGTCGGGATTGACCATCTCCGGTTCGACCCAGAGCCCGAACTGCATGCCGTGCCCGCGTACGTGGTCGACGAGGGGTTGCAGCCCGCCCGGCCAGACCTGCTCGTCGACCCACCAGTCGCCGAGCCCGGCCAGGTCGTGCCGCCGGCCGCGGAACCAGCCGTCGTCGAGCACGAAGCGTTCCACGCCCACCTCGGCGGCCCGGTCGGCGAGCGCCCGCAGCCGGTCCAGGTCGTGGTCGAAGTAGACCGCCTCCCACACGTTCAGCGTCACCGGGCGCGGCGTGCGCGGATGACCCGGCCGGGCCCGCAGGTGGGTGTGCAGCGCGTGGCTGAGCCCGTCCAGCCCGTCCGCCGACCGGACCGCGTACAGCAGCGGCGTGGCGTACTCCTCGCCGGGCCCGAGCACGATCTCGCCGGGCGCGAGCAGCTCCCCGCCACCCAGCGTGGCCTCGCCGGTGGGGCGACGCTCGGCCACCGTGACGTGGTCGCCGCTCCACGCGGTGTGCACCGCCCACACCTCGCCGTGCCCGAAGCCGAAGCCGGGCGTGCCGGCCACCAGCAGCAACGTGGCGTCGTGTCCGGTGCGGCCGTGCCGCCCCTCGCGGACCCAGGCGCCCATCGGCCACGGGTGCCGCTGCGGCTCGCGTTCCCGGCACCAGCGCCCGGTCAGGTCGAGCAGCTCGGTGGCGACCGCCGGCACCGGCAGCACGGGGGTCAGCTCGCGCAGCTCGTAGCGGCCGTCGCCGTCGTTGCGCAGCCGGTGCCGCAGCGTCAGCACCCCCGCCGGGTCCAGCGTGATCTCGATCGTCAGGCTCAACTCCGCGCCCGGGTCCGCCGCCCGCACGGTGACCCGCGCGGCCCTGGCCCCGGGTCCGTCGTCGCTCGGCGGGTCGATCACGTCGAGACCGACCAGGCGAAAGGCCGTGGACCAGTCCCGGCCGTCGCGGTGGCCGGCAAGCCCGGGCCGGCCACTCCAGCCCGCGCTCCCCTCGGGCAGCAGCGACAGCATGGTGGGTTCGTCGAAGCTGCTCGGTACCACCGGCGCGACGGTGGCGTCGACCAGCCCGGAGAGGTCCGCGGTCGACAGCTGCCCGAGGTCGGCACCCCAGTGCACGACTCGGGGCAGCCCCGGGCCGCGCGCGTCGAGCACCAGGCTGGTCCCCGCCCGGCGCAGATGAACGATGACCGAAGGCGTCATGACCGCTCGATTCTCGCTGGTGCCCCCGCGCTCGTCACGCAGAGCGACGCGAGCGGAGGGGGCAAGAGTCATGAGCGCTATGACTAGGAGGCATAATTATTCCTCCTGGTCATATCGCTCTTTGGGGATAATCGCCCGGAGCCCTGGTCCGGAGCCCGGCGCCGTCAGCCCTTGGAGGCTCCCAGCGTCAGGCCCCGGACGAACTGCTTCTGGAGCAGGAAGAAGATCACCAGGGTGGGGATCGCGACCAGCACCGAGCCGGCCGAGACGAGGTTGTTGTCGGTGAAGAACTGGCCGCGCAGGTTGTTCAGCGAGCTGGTCACCGGGAACTTGTCGCCGGTACGCATCAGCACCGTCGCCCAGAAGAACTCGTTGTAGATCCAGGTCACCTCCAGCGTGGCCAACGCGGCCAGCGCCGGTCGGCACAGCGGCAGGGTCACCTGCCAGTACTGCCGCCACACGCTCGCCCCGTCGACCATCGCGGCCTCGTACAGCTCGTGCGGCAGCGCCTTCATGTAGTTGCTCAGCACGAAGACGCAGAAGCCGCACTGGAACGCGACGTTGACCAGGATCAGCCCCCAGTAGCTGTCGTAGAGCAGCTCCGAGTCGCTCATCCAGGCCGGCAGCGGGATCTGCGTGAACATCCGGAACAGCGGGATCAGCAGGGCCTGCTGCGGCAGCAGGTTCGCGGCGGTGAACAGACCCAGCAACGCGATGTTGAGCTTCCAGCTGAACCGGGCGATCACGAACGCCACACAGGACGCGAGGAAGAGCGTGAGCAGCACCGCCGGCACGGTGATGTAGAGCGAGTTGAGGAAGTGCTTGCCGAATTCGGCGGTCCGCCACGCGGTGACGTAGTTGTCGATCGTCCAGCCACCGAACGAGACGTAGCCGTGCACGGCGGTGTACTGGTACGAGCGGAACGAGGTGAGCACCGCCCAGAACAGCGGGAACAGCCAGCCGACGGCGATCGTACCCAGGAAGAGGTGCAGCACCACCCGGGCCGGCCGCAGCGGCCGGCGGCGGCCGGGGGAGACGGCGGCGGTCATCGCTTGTCCTCCCGCATGACGGTCCAGAGGTAGACGGTGATGAAGATCAGGGAGACGGCCAGCATGATGGTGGCCAGCGCCGAGCCGAAGCCGATCCGGCTCGCCTCGCCGACCACGTTCTGGGTGACCAGCGCCGAGATCAGCTCCAACCCGTTGCGGCCCTTGTTGATCACCCAGACCAGGTCGAACGCGCGCAGCGACTCGATCACGGTGACCACCAGCACGATGATGTTGATCGGGCGCATCACCGGGAAGACGACCCGGAAGAACGTGCTGGTCTCCGAGGAGCCGTCCACGGCGGCGGCCTCCCGCAGCGACGGGTCGACGCCCTTGAGGCCGGCCAGGTAGAGCAGCATGATGTAGCCGACGTGCCGCCAACCGGCGGCGACCAGCACCGCCCAGATGTTCACGTTCGGGTCGCCGTACCAGTCGGTGTCGCCGCCGAACACGCCGTTGAGCAGGCCCTGGTCCCGGCTGTAGATGAGCTGCCAGATGAAGCCGACGAGCGCCAGCGAGAGCACCACCGGCAGGTAGAGCGCGGTCTGGTAGAACCGGCTGCCGCGCAGCTCCTTGTCCAGCAGCACGGCGAGGAACATCCCGATCGGGGTGGCCACCACGAAGAGCGCGGCCAGCCAGAGCAGGTTGTTCTGCACCGCGGGGACGAACGGCGGGTAGTTGTTCACCACGTCGTCGTAGTTCTTCAGCCCGACCCAGTCGATCTCGCCGAGCGGGCCGATGCCGTCCCAGTCCGTGCCGGAGAGCAGCACGGTCGCCGCCGCCGGCAGCCAGACCAGCGCGAGGACGAGCAGCAGGGGTACCAGCACCATCAGCGTGATCACCACGCGGTCGGTGCCGGACAGGAGCCGTAGCCGGCGACCGCGACCACCGGTGGCGGTGGTCGCGGCCGGCGGCGGCACGGCGCGATCCGCTTGGATCAGGGGCAGGTCGGACATGGTGTCCTTCCCCCTTCCGCCGTCAGCTTGTGAAGATCGACTTCTTCTGGTTCTCGACGCTGGTGAGCATCCCGCTGATGTCCTTCGGGTTCTTGATGAACTGCTGGAGGGCCGGGATCATCACGGTGGAGGCGAAGTCCGGCCGGGTGTCCCGGTCCAGGAACTGCGCGATCTCGGTGGCGGAGCCGACCAGTTCGGCGGCCTTCTTCTGGAGCGCGGTGTAGCCGGCGGTGTCCGCGCCGCTGTTCGCGACAAGCGTGCTCGGGTCGTTCTTGACCGTGACGTTCGCGGCGTCCTTCGAGCCCAGGTACGTCAGCAGCTTGGTGGCGGCGTCCTTGGACTTCGGCTTGCGGGCCATCATGTACCCGTCGATCGGCGCGTCCAGGGCCTTCGCGCCGATCGTGGAGTCGATCTCGGGGAACGTGAAGAAGTCCAGGTCCTCCAGGTCGGCGCCGCTGAACTGCTGGCCGACGAAGAGGCCGAGCAGGTACATGCCGCTCTTCTTCTGCTGCAACGACTGGGCGGCCTCCTGCCAGGTGCGGCCCAGCGCGTCCGGCTGGTGCAGGGGGAGCAGCCCGGCCCAGGTGTCGAACACCTTCTTCACCTTGTCGGAGGTCCACGCCTCCTTGCCGGCCATCAGGTCGACGTGGAACTGGTAGCCGTTGATCCGCAGGTTGAGGATGTCGAACGTGCCCATCGCCGGCCAGCCGTCCTTGTCGGCGAAGGCGATCGGGGTGAGGCCGTCCTTCTTCATCTGCGCGCCGAGCGTGGTGAGCTGGTCCAGCGTGGTCGGCACCTGGTAGCCGCGCTGCTGCCAGACCGACTTGCGGTAGAAGACCGCCCACGGGTAGTACGACGCCGGCACGAAGTACTGCTTGCCGTCGTCGCCGGTGGACGCCTTCTTGAACGCGTCGGAGTAGCCGTCGAGCTTGCCCCACACGTCGCTGAGGTCACCGGCCAGGCCCTTGGCCGCGAAGAACCGCATCCGGTAGCCGGCGAACCAGGTGAACACGTCGTCCGGCTTGCCCTGCAGGTAGTTGTTGATGTTCTCCTGGAACGTGTTGTGGTCGACCGTGTTGACGTTGACGGTCACCCCGGACGATGTCTTGAAGCCGTCCACCACCTTGGCGACGACGTCCTTGGGTTTCGGGTCCGACTGGTTCGAGCCGAGCGTGACGCTCTTCGCGTCGCCGCCGGATCCGGAGTCGGAGTCGCCGCAGCCGGCGAGCGCGCCGGTGCCGAGCAACGCGCCCGCGCCGGCCGCGCCGGCCAGCAGCGAGCGTCGGCGCAGGCCGGCGACGGACGGGGGGACGAGCCGGGCGAGGTACTCGGCCTGTGAGCGGGGACGGGACATGGTGCCTCCTGCGGGGACGAGGTGGCTACGAGATCCACCGAGAATCCACACGTCCGAACAGAAATAGCCGGTGGCGGTTGAAGCTACCCGTTGGTTCAGCGCTGTCAAGAGGGCGAAAGGGCGGCGATAACCGTGCTGTGGCAGGGGAAAGCCATGGTAAACGTTGTAATCACTGTCGATGTTGGAAAGTGTTGACTTGGCTGTCGTTCGCGGGCACCCTCAGCTCTCATGCGGAACTGGCACGGCGAGGGCATCTGGTACGGCGCCGACTACAACCCGGAGCAGTGGCCCGAGGACGTGTGGCCCGAGGACGTCACGCTGATGCGCCGCGCCGGGGTCAACCTGGTCTCGGTCGGCATCTTCTCCTGGGCCCTGCTGGAGCCGGCCCCCGGCCGGTACGAGTTCGGCTGGCTCGACCGCGCGCTCGACCTGCTGCACGACGGCGGCATCCGCGTCGACCTGGCCACCGCCACCGCCAGCCCGCCGCCGTGGCTGGCCCACCGGCACCCGGAGACACTGCCCCGCCGCGCCGACGGCACCGTGCTGTGGCCCGGCGGCCGGCAGGCGTACTGCCCCAGCTCGCCGATCTTCCGGGACCGCTCGCTCGCCCTGGTCGAGGCGGTCGCGACGCGGTACGCCGCCCACCCGGCGGTGGTGCTCTGGCACGTCTCCAACGAGCTGGGCTGCCACAACGTGCACTGCTACTGCGACGTCAGCGCCGAGGCGTACCGCCGCTGGCTACGCGAGCGCTACGGCGACCTGGACGCGCTCAACGCCGCCTGGGGCACCGCGTTCTGGAGCCAGCGCTACCACGACTGGGCCGAGGTGAATCCGCCGCGCGCCGCGCCGACGTTCGCCAACCCCACCCAGCAGCTCGACTTCCTGCGCTTCTCCTCCGACGAGCAGCGCGCCCAGCTCCGCGCCGAACGGGAGCTGCTGAACCGGCTCGTCACCCAGCCGGTCACCACCAACTTCATGATCGGCACCGGCATCAAGTACCTGGACTACCACTCCTGGGCCGCCGACGTGGACGTGGTCGCCAACGACCACTACCTCACCGCCGCCGACCCGCGACCGCAGGTGAACCTCGCGCTCGCCGCCGACCAGACGCGCGGCGTGGCCGGCGGCGCGCCCTGGCTGCTCATGGAGCACTCCACCAGCGCGGTCAACTGGCAGCCCCGCAACGTGGCCAAGACGCCCGGCCAACTACGCCGCAACAGCCTGGCGCACGTGGCGCGCGGCGCCGACGGGGTGCTCTTCTTCCAGTGGCGGGCGTCCCGGGCCGGCGCGGAGAAGTTCCACTCCGCGCTGGTGCCGCACGCCGGCCCGGAGACCAAGGTGTTCCGCGAGGTCAGCCAGCTCGGCGCCGACCTGCGCGCGCTGGCCGAGGTACGCGGCAGCCGGGTCGACGCCGACGTCGCCGTGCTGTTCGACTACGAGGCGTGGTGGGGCGCGGAACTCGACTCCCACCCCAGCGTCGACGTCACCTACCCCGACCGGTTGACCGCGCTGCACGCCGCGCTCTGGCGGGCCGGCGTCACCGCCGACGTGGTGCACCCGTCGACGGACCTGTCCCGCTACCGGCTGGTCCTGGTGCCCACGCTCTACCTGACCCGCGACGCGGACACCGCCGCGCTACGCCGCTTCGTCGACGCCGGCGGCACCGCGCTGGTCACCTACTTCAGCGGCATCGTCGACGAGCACGACCACATCCGGCTCGGCGGCTACCCGGGCGCGTTCCGGGACCTGCTCGGCGTACGCGTGGAGGAGTTCTTCCCGCTGCGCGCCGACGAGACGGTCCGCCTCGACGACGGCGCCCACGCCGACGTGTGGACCGAGTGGCTGCACGCCGAGGGCGCCGAGGTGCGCGCCGCGTACGCCGACGGGCCGCTGCCCGGCGTGCCGGCGCTGACCCGCAACGCGGTCGGCGCGGGCGCCGCCTGGTACGTCGGCACCCGGCTCGACGACGCGGCGACCGACCGGCTGGTGGCCCGACTGCTCACCGAGGCCGGCGTGCGCCCGCCGGTGCCCGCGCCGGCCGGCGTGGAGGTGGTCCGGCGTCGCTCGGCGGAGCGGAGCTGGCTGTTCGTGGTCAACCACACCGACGACGCGGCCCGGCTGCCGGTCACCGGTGTCGAACTGCTCACCGGCGAACGGTGCGACGGCGACCTGGTGGTGCCGGCGGGGGAGGTGGCGGTGGTGCGCGAGGAACCGGTCTGATGCTCGCCCAGCAACGGCAGAGCGCCATCCTGGAGCTGATCCGCCAGCGCGGCGGCGTCCGGGTCAGCCACCTGGTCGACCGGTTCGGCGTGTCCGACATGACCATCCGGCGTGACCTGGAGGCGCTGGCCGAGCGCGGGCTGATCGACAAGGTGCACGGCGGCGCGACGCTGGCCGGCCCCGGCTCCACCGAGGAACCCGGCTTCGCGGCCAAGTCGGTGCGGCAGCGGGCCGAGAAGCAGGCGATCGTCGAGCGGGCCGCCGGGCTGGTCGAGCCGGGCATGGCGGTGGCGCTCTCCGCCGGCACCACCACCGCCGCGTTGGCCGCCCGGCTCGCCGGGGTACGCGGACTGACCGTGGTCACCAACTCGATCCCGGTCGCCGACGCGCTCTACCAGAACCCCCGCGCCGACCAGAGCGTGGTGCTCACCGGCGGCATCCGTACCCCGTCGGACGCGTTGACCGGCCCGGTCGCCGAGGCGGCCATCGCCGCGCTCAACGTGGACCTGCTCTTCCTCGGCGTGCACGGGATGAGCCGGCGTACCGGCTTCACCACCCCCAACCTGCTGGAGGCGGCGGTGAACCGGCGGCTGATCGGCGCCGCCCGCCGGCTGGTCGTGCTCGCCGACCACACCAAGTGGGAGACGATCGGCATCGCCACCATCGCGCCGCTGGACGAGGCCGACGTGCTGATCACCGACGCGGGCCTGCCCGCGGCGGCCCGCCGGGAACTCGGCGAGCAGGTGGGCGAGCTGATCGTCATGCCGGTGGCCTGACCTTTCAGGCATTTCCCAGCCATTGCGGTTAGGGTGCCCTGCACGGCCCGCGGGCTCCACGGTGGAGCCCGCGGATGGCGGAGGCGGAGTGGCGATGGTCTTCAAGAAGATGTTGAGCGCGTTCGGCGTGGGCGGCCCCAGCGTCGACACCGTGCTGACCAACCCGAACACCCGGCCCGGGCTGGCCCTGGACGGGCACGTCAACCTGGTCGGCGGCGACGCGCCGGCGCGCATCGAGCGGATCACCGTCGGCCTGGTCACCCGGGTCGAGATCGAGGGCGGCGACACCGAGTACGCCGGCGTCATGGAGTTCCACCGGATGCCGGTCAGCGACGCGTTCGAGCTGGCCCCGAAGCAGCAGCTCGCCATCCCGTTCCAGATGCCGGTGCCGTGGGAGACCCCGGTCACCGACGTCTTCGGCCAGCGACTGCACGGCATGACCATGGGCCTGCGCACCGAGCTGGCGGTGGCGCGGGCGGTCGACAAGTCCGACCTGGACCAGGTGTCGGTGCACCCGCTGCCGGTCCACGAGCGGATCCTCGACGCGTTCCAGGCGCTGGGTTTCCGGTTCAAGCACGCGGACCTGGAGCGCGGCCACATCTACGGCGTGCCGCAGACGCTGCCGTTCTACCAGGAGATCGAGTTCTACGCCGCGCCGCAGTACGCGCAGACCGTCACCGAGGTCGAGCTGACGTTCGTGACCAGCCAGCAGGGCGTCGAGGTGATCCTGGAGTGCGACAAGCGCGGCGGCTTCCTCAGCGCCGGGCACGACGTCTACGGGCGATACTCCGTCCCGCACAGCGACGCCGCGCGGACCGACTGGCCGCAGGTGGTCGACGGCTGGCTGCGGGAGACCACGTCCCGGTACGGCGGCCTGCGCGCCCAGGGCTTCGGCGCCCCGCAGGGCCACTACGGCGCCCCCGGTCACTACGGTCCGCAGGGCCACCACGGTCGTCGTGGCGGCGGCATGGGCGGCATGGTGGCGGGCGCGGCGCTGGGCGTCGCCGGCGGGCTGGTGGCCGGCGAGATGCTGGAGGACGCCTTCGAGGGCGACGACGGCGGGGACTTCGGCGAGGAGTGACGGCAAGCGACGACGCCCCCGGGACGGATCCCGGGGGCGTCGCCGGTCACGCGGCGCGGGTCAGTGCCGACCGCGACGCTCCTTGCCGGAGCGGCGCGCGCTGCCCGCCTTCGACAGACCACGGCTGATCAGGTACGCGCCGGTCAGCGCGGTCAGGTACCACCAGGCCTGGTTCGGGTTGTTGATGTTCAGGCCGTTGGCGGTGGTGCCCTTCCAGAACGCGGCGATCACGACGACCGCGGCGGCTGCGGCGTACACCCAGAACTCGGTGGTGAGGAACGCCTGCTTCGTCTCGGTGCCGGGGGCGGGCATCTCCTCCCGGTGGCCGTCGTGCATCGACGGCATCGGACGGGTCGGCGACTCCATCATGCTCGACCGGTTCTGGACGTCCGACATGGGCCGGTTCATCGGCCTGGTGGATGCGGCCTGCGTGCTCATCTGGTCCTCCTCAGGATTTGATGAGTCGTACGGCACCCCTCGCCCCGCTGCCGCAGTTCGGCCACGGCACGGTTCGCACTCTGTGGCGGGGGCACCCTCCGACTACCCGCCCCCCGAGACAAGCTAACCGGCGGGTGACGACGGTGTGCCGGGCCGCGCCCCGAACCGGACATCCGGCGCTGCGGGGAGTCAACGGCGCTGCGGGGAGTCAACCGACGCGCCTCCTGGCCGGTTTCAGCCTTCCGACCCCGGGCACGCAGCACGGATACCCACACCACGAGCTGCGAGGTGGTTGACGTGCGTGAGGACGACATCCGGCAGGACGCCGCCCGGCAGGCCGAACAGCGGGTCGCCGGTGGCGTGTACGGCGAGGGCGCGCTGGACGAGGTCACCGTGCCGCCGACCGACGAACAGCGGGTGGTCCAGGAGTCGGATCCGGACGACCCGGCGCACGTGGCGATCGACCCGGACGTGCTGCGCGACGGCGGGCCGACCCGCGGCCAGGGCGCGGTGACCACGACCGGCGGCACGGCCGGCCCGGCCAGCGTGCGCCGAGTGGCCCGGCAACCGGAGCGGCATCCGGGCAAGGTGGCGCCGACCACCACCGGGGACGCCACCACCGGCGGGCTGAGCACCCCGGCCGGCGGGTCGACGAGTGACGCCTCGGCCCCCGGCGCCCAGGTCGGCAACGTCACCGACGAGGGCGCCAACCCCGGCTGAGCGGTGTTAAAAGGGGGCCCCGCCTCTACCGAAAACGTTAAGCAGGGCCCCCTCCTTACGTCCGGAGGATGGTGAGGCGCTGGGTGGCGCGGGTGAGGGCGACGTACAGGTCGCTGTGGCCTCGGGGGGACTCGGCGACGATCCGGTCCGGGTCCACCACCAGCACCGAGTCGAACTCCAGCCCCTTGGCCTGCTCGGTGGTCAGTACCACCACCCGGTTCGCCAGCTCCGGCTGCTCGCCGACGGCCGCCTCGGGCAGCGCCGCGACCACTGCGGCGCCCAGGTCGGCCACCCGCCCGGCCGGCACGATCACGCCGAGCCGGCCGTCGCCCAGGTCGGCGGCCTCGCGGGCGCTCGCCTCGACCAGCTCGACGGCGAGCCGGTCCGCCGGAACGGTCCGGTCCTGCGGCGGTACGCCGGCGGCGCGTACCGAGCGGGGTGGGCGCAGCGCCGGGTCGATCTCGGCGAGCACGCCGGCGGCGACCGCCATGATCTCGGCCGGGGTGCGGTAGCTGACGGTCAGCTCCTCCAGCCGCCACCGGTCCGCCACGTACGGGCTCAGCGCCTCGCCCCAGGACGGCGTGCCGGCCAGCGCGCCGGTCTGCGCCACGTCCCCGACGATGGTCATCGACCGGCTCGGGCAGCGGCGCATCAGCAGCCGCCAGGCCATCGGCGAGAGTTCCTGCGCCTCGTCCACGATGACGTGCCCGAACGCCCAGGTGCGGTCCGCGGCGGCCCGCTGGGCGGTGGTGAGCCGGTCGGACTCCTCCTGCCGTTCGGAGAGCCGGGCGGCGTCGATCAGGTCGGTCACGCCGAGGATCTCACCGCCGTCGGCCTCGTCCTCCACGTCGATCGAGCGGGAGCCCCGCCAGATCTCCAGCACGCCCTCGGCGTACTCGCGTTCCATCGCGCGGATCCGGTCCCGGCGGGCGGCGGCGGCGCGTTCGTCCTCGCCGAGCAGCTCGGCGGCCTCGTCGAGCAGCGGCACGTCGGCCGGGGTCCAGCCGCCGGGCTCCCGGTGCAGCGCGGCCCGCTCGGCGTCGGTGAGCATCGGCGCGGCGGTGGCGATCCGCTCCGGCGACGCGAACAGGTCGGCGAGCAGCCGCTGCGGGGTGAGGACCGGCCACAGCTCGTCGAGCGCGGCCACGATCTCCGGCTCCTCGCGCAGCTCGCGGCGGATCTCCGCCCGGTCCGCCTCGGAGAGCAGGTTCTCCCCGCCGAGCGGGTCGGCGCCGATGCGCTCGGCCACCTGGTCGGCGAGCGCGTGCACGATCTCCACGTCGAACAGCGCGCGGGCCAGGTTGTGCGGCCGGCCGGTGCGCCGGACCCGGTCGCGGGCCTGGCGGACCGTCTCCGGGTCGAGCGTGAGCACCTCGCGCTGGGGCAGCTCGACGGTGATCGGCTCGGCCGGCACCCACTGCCGGTCCCGGACCGCGCCGGCGAGCACCTCGGTCAGCACCGCGCGGCCCTTCAGCGCCGCGGTGGTGGCCGGCTCGGTGCGCCGGGCGTGCACACCCGGGAACAGGTCGGCCTGGGTGCGCAGCAGCACGCCGGTCTCGGCCAGCGCCGGCAGCACCTGGGAGATGTAGCGCAGGAACGTGGCATTCGGGCCGACCAGCAGCACGCCCCGGGTGGAGAGCTGCTGGCGGTGGGTGTAGAGCAGGTACGCGGCCCGGTGCAGCGCCACCGCGGTCTTGCCGGTGCCGGGCCCGCCCTGCACCACCATCACGCCCGGCAGGTCGGCGCGGATGATGCGGTCCTGCTCGACCTGGATCGTCTCGACGATGTCGCGCATCCGGCCGGTGCGTCCGGCGTTGAGCGCGGCGAGCAGCGACGCCTCGCCGGTGACCTCCTCGTGCGCGGTGGGGGAGGCGGCGGTGATGTCCAGCACCTCGTCGTTGAGGCCGGTGACCTTCCGGTCGCGGGTGCGCAGGTGCCGACGCCGGCGTACGCCCTGCGGGTTGGCGGCGGTGGCCAGGTAGAACGGGCGGGCGGCCGGGGCACGCCAGTCCATCAGCAACGGGTCGTACTCGCCCGAGGTGTCGAAGATGCCGATCCGGCCGATGTAGCGGGCGGCGCCGTCGTCCCCGTCGAGGCGGCCGAAGCAGAGGCCGGACTCGACGGCGGAGTACTGCTCGACCTGGTCGGCGTACATCGCCACGGTGGAGTCGCGCTGCGAGCGGGCCTGCTGGGTGCCGCCGGTGTGGCGCAACTCCTCGTCGAGCCGGCGGGCGGCCTGCTCGCGCAGCCCGTCCAGCCGGTCGTAGAGCATCGAGACGTACTCCTGCTCGCGACCGATTTCGTCGTCGTCCTGGTGCAGCTCACCCGACACGTCGGAGTGCGTTGACAAGCGGGCTCCTCATTGACTAAAATTGCCGCAGGAATGGCATTCATAAGCCATTCCTTTTTTGTGCCTGAACTGAGAAAGATAGCGCGTCGCCCGCCATTGCACCAAGCCCGGACACGGCTCGGGGCCCGGCCGGCGCGCGCCGACCGGGCCCCGGGCCCGACGTTCGATCAGCCCTTCGCGGCCTGGTAGAGCCGCTCCGGCGTGACCAGACCGGCCACCACCCGGCCGTCGTCGGTGAGCAGCACGCTGAACAGCTTGCCGCTCAGCAGCCGCCCGCTGCCCCAGTCGCCGCTGACCTTCGGCAGGTCGCCGAGCACCTTCGCCAGCATGTCGGCGTCCGGCGCGCCCGTGCCGCCGGCCTTGGCCGCGCCGTCGAGCCCGGCCGGGTCGCCGAGCTTGGCGACCACCACCGTGGTCCAGCCGGTGCCGACGGTACGCACGTCCGGCCGCTCGGCGTCCGCCGCGCCGGGCTTCCGGTCGGCGGCCGGGCCGGGACGCGTCTCGGTCGTCTCCTCGGTGACCTTCACCCCGGGCGGCGGGTTGAACCGGAACTGGTCGGCGTCCGGGGTCCGGAAGTCGACCTGGGTGAACGCCACCTCGAACGCCGGCTCGTCCTGACCGTCGGCGAGCACCTCGAAGCGCAGCGGCACGTGCTCCTTCGCGTCCAGCGCGATGCGCACCTGGTGCACCAGCGACGCCTTGTCGCGCGGCGTGAGCACCAGCTCGTACACGTCCCGCCCGGCCACGGTGGCGGACCGGCCGACGGTCACCGCGGTGGTCGGGTCGATCGCGGCCAGCGCCTGCTGGGCGGCGTCGGCCGGGGTGGCCGGCGCGGACGGCAGGTCCTTGCCGTCGGCCGGGAGCTTCCGGTGGACGGCGGTGTTCTCCCGACTGCTCCAGGTCCAGACGTCGCGGCCGTCGCGCAGCACGTCCTGCTCGCCGAGCGTGTCGACCAGGGCGAGCCGCTGCCGGTCCTCGCCGCCGTACCAGACGCGCAGCGTGTGCGTGCCGGAGACCAGCCCGGCGAGCTGGTTGCCGCTGGCCTGGCCGGCGAGCGCGGCGATCGGCGGCAGGCCCAGGTCGGCGCGCTGCACGACGGTGCCGGAGAGCCCGTCCAGGCGGGACGTCCGCAGGTCGTCGAGCAGTTGGGCGGCGCTGCGCGGGGGCAGGGCCGGGTCGGCGGCGGCGAACGTGCCGATCGCGGCGCCGCCCCCGATCACGGCGACCCCCGCGGTCACCGGGACCAGCCAGCGCAGCACGGCGCGGTTCTTCATCACAGACATCAGTGTGCACCTCCTTGCGCTCCATGCTGCGGGATCGTCGCTGTGAGGACGCTGAGCCGATCCCCTACGGGTGACCCGGTGGTGGCACCCTGGACCGGTGCGGTTGCTGGTGGTGGAGGACGAGACGCGGCTCGCCGCGGCGTTGCGTCGGGGCCTGTCGGCGGAGGGCTTCGTGGTGGACGTGGCGGCCACCGGCCCGGCCGGGCTGGACGCGGCCCGGCACGGCGACTACGACGCGATGATCCTCGACGTGATGCTGCCCGGCCTCTCCGGCTACGAGGTGGTGCGCCGGTTGCGTGCCGAGCAGCGCTGGCTGCCGGTGCTGATGCTGTCCGCCAAGGACGGCGAGTACGACCAGGCCGACGGCCTGGACTGCGGCGCCGACGACTACCTGACCAAGCCCTTCTCGTACGTGGTGCTGCTGGCCCGGCTGCGGGCGCTGCTGCGCCGGGGCGCGCCCCGGCGGCCGGCCGTGCTCACGGTCGGTGACCTGCGGCTGGACCCGGCCCGGCGGCGGGTCACCCGGGCCGACGCCGAGGTGGCGCTGACCAGCCGCGAGTACGCGCTGCTCGACTACCTGATGCGCCGACCCGGCGAGGTGGTGTCCAAGACCGAGCTGCTGGACCACGTCTGGGACGCCTCGGTGGACACCGCCCCGAACGCGGTGGAGGTCTACGTCGGCTATCTGCGCCGCAAGATCGGCCGGGAGCGGTTGGAGACGGTCCGCGGCGCCGGCTACCGGTTGGCCACGTGAGCGGCCGGCGACCCCGTCTCGGCCTGCGGGCCCGGCTGCTCGTGGTGGGCGTGCTCGGCCTGGCGCTCGGGTTCGCGCTCGGCGGCGCGCTGCTGCTCGGCGCGCTCGGCTGGACGCTGCAACGCTCGGCCGACGCGGAGGCGTTGCGGACCGCGGACGCGGTCGCGTTGCTCACCGCCGAGGACGCGCTGCCGGACCCGCTGCCGGTGGCCGGCGGCCAGTTGCGCGTGCAGGTGGTGGACGCGCAGAGCCGGATCCGGGCCGCCTCGATCGACGCGGACCGGTTGGTGCCGATGCTCGGCCCCGACGAGCTGCGGGCCGGGCAGCGGCAGCGGCTGGTGGTGGACGGGCAGCGGGTCGGCCTGTCCGGGCCGGTCCGGGTGGTGACGGTGCCGGCCGGCACCCCGGCCGAGCCGCGGACGGTGCTGGTGGCCAAGTCGCTGTCCGACGTGCGGCACAGCCTGCACGTGGTACGCAACCTGCTGCTGGTCGGCTTCCCGCTGCTGGTGGCGGGCCTGGCGGTGGTGGCCTGGCGGGTGGTGGGCGCGACGCTGCGCCCGGTGGAGGAGCTGCGCAGCGGCGCCGCCGAGATCACCGGGCGGGCCGGGGCGGAGCGGCTGCCGGTGCCGGCCGGGCAGGACGAGATCCACCGGCTCGCGGTCACGCTCAACGACATGCTGGACCGGCTGGCCGCGTCCCGGGACCGGCAGCGGGCGTTCGTGGCCGACGCCGCGCACGAGCTGCGCAGCCCGCTGACGAACATGCGTACCGAGCTGGAGGTGGCCCGACGTCTCGGGGACGGCACCGACTGGCCGGCGGTCGCCGACGACCTGCTCGCCGACACCGAGCGGCTGAGCCGTCTCGTCGACGACCTGCTGCTGCTGGCCCGCCTCGACGAGGACGACGTGCGCCCGGCCCGGCCGGCGGCGGTGGGCCCGGTGGAGCTGGGTGAGCTGCTGCGCGCCGTGGCGGCCCGCTACCCGTCGCCGCCGGTGCGGCTGGCGGTGCCGGCCGGGGCGTGGTGGACCGAGGGGGACCCGGGGGAGCTGCGCCGGGTGCTGGTCAACCTGGTGGAGAACGCGATCCGGCACGCGTCCGCCGAGGTGCGGCTGGCCGTCGCCGGGCCGGAGGGCGCGTACCACCTGGTCACGGTGACCGACGACGGGCCGGGCGTCCCGGCGGCGGACCGGGAGCGGGTGTTCGCCCGGTTCACCCGGCTGGACGACGCGCGGGCCCGCGACGCCGGCGGCGCGGGCCTCGGCCTGGCCATCGTGCGGGAGCTGGTGCGCCGGGCCGGCGGCACGGTGGAGCTGGCGGACGCGACGCCGGGTGCCGCCGCGCCGGGGCTGCGGGCGACGGTACGGCTGCCCGCACTGGCCGAGCCGGACCCGGAGTGACCGGTCAGCGGCGTCGCTTGGTGCAGACCGGGGCGGCGCGGGCGACCGTGTCGGTGGACCAGACCAGCGCCACGGTGAAGCAGTAGTCGGTGGTGCGGTCGAGCCCGTAGGCGATGTAGTCGCCGGAGCCGGCGGGCAGCGTCGCGAAGGTGTGCTGCGGCTGGCCGGCGCGACCCCCGGCGACCACCACCGGCCCTTCCGCGCCGGCCGGGTACGTCCAGCTCAGCACGATGCTGTCGCGTCGGTCGGTGAGCGCGAACCGGCCCGGTGGGGTGCCCGGGGAGGCGGCCGGCCGGGCGCTGGCGGTGGGCCGTGCGGAGGCCGGCGGCGGCCCGCTCGACGGTGGCCCGCCGGACGGGGCGGCCGGGGTGTCGCGGTCACCGTCCACCCGGGACACGCCGGCGATCACCGCGATGGTGCCCAGCAGCAGCGCCACCACCACGCCGAGCACCGCCAGCGGCAGCCACTGCCGTTCGCGCCGGGGGGTGGCGGGTGGCCGGGGCACGTGCACCGGCAGGTAGCGCGACGACGGCGCGGGGGCCGACGGCACCCGGCGTACGCCGGGCGGCGCGTCGGCGGTGAGCCCGACCACGGTCGGCGGCACCGCGTCCTCGGCCGGCGGCCAGGGTTGCTCGGCCGGCTCGCCGGCTCGCCAGGGTTGCTCGGCCGGCTCGCCGACCCGCCAGGGTTGCTCCGCCGGCTCGCCGGCCCGCCAGGACTGGTCGGCCGGCTGCCGGCGCGGGTCGGCCGGCTCGTCCGGTCGCCAGGGCTGCTCGTGCTCGTGCGGCCACGGGTAGTCGTCGAACGTCTCGGCGTCGGCCTCGGGCGCGGTGCGGGGCGTGGGCACGTGCCCGGCGTCGGTGGTCCGGCCCGGCGGGTGGTAGAGCGGTGTGCGCACCGGCTCGTCGAGCGCGGGCGGAGTGTAGGGCGGCAGGTCGGGCGGACCCTCGACGGGCGGGGCTACCCGGGCGGCGGGCACCACCGGCGTCGGGGGTGCCTGTGGTTCGGGCGCGGCGCAGACGTGGTCCGGGTCGGCGGCGGCCCGGGCCAGACCGGCCACCTGGACGGCGAGCGGGTCGTCCACGGCGAGGTGCTGGCGGCACAGGTCCTCGGCGAGCGCCAGGTGCTCGTGCGCCTCGGCGTACCGGCCGCAGTCGCGTTCCATCGCACCGAGCTTGGCCAGCATCTTGATGCCGCTGGGGTGGTCGTCGCCGTAGACCTCGCGGTGCAGCTCCCAGGCGTCGGCGAGGCGGTCGCGGGCCACCTCGCACTGGCCGCGCGCGTACTCCACGGTGGCCAGGTCGGCGTGCGCGGCCAGCACCCGCTGGGACTCGGGCCCGTCGCGGGCGGTCAGCTCGATGATGACGTCGGAGTAGAGCCGCGCGGCGCGGGCGTCGCTGCCGACCCGGTGCAGCACCGCGGCCAGCGTCGCGGCGGCGGTGACGGTGCGCTCGTCGGAGCGGCCGAACAGGCGGGTGGCCGCGGCGTACGCGAACGCGGCCCAGCCGCGCGCGGAGTGCGGTTCGCCGAGCGCGACGAGCAGCCGCGCCTGGAGGCCGGCCGCCTCGGCCAGCTCGGGGGAGGCGTTGCCGGGGCGCGGGTCGGCGTCGCTGAGCGCGTCGGCGAGCAGCCGTTGCGCGCCGGTGAGGTCGCCTTCGGACACCAGATGGTGCGCCTGGAGGGTCAGGTCAGCGAAGCCGGAGGACACGCCCCATCGTGCTCATCCGGCGACGGTAAGTACAACCCCCGGAGTGGATCAGTTTGGTGCCGATTGGGTCAAGTGGTCGGCGAGCGTCTCGCTGATCCGGCGGAGCTGGTCGACCTGGGCCGGGCTGAGCGCGTCGAACAGGTGCCGGCGTACGCCTTCGACGTGGCCGGGCGCGGCGGCGGTCAGCGTGGCGAAGCCGTTGTCGGTGAGCACGGCGAGCTGGCCGCGCCGGTCGGTGGGGCAGTCCTCCCGGCGGATCCAGCCGGCGGCCTCCAGTCGGGCGGCGGCGTGCGAGAGCCGGCTGCGCGAGGAGCCGGTGGCGTCGGCCAGCTCGCTCATCCGCAGCCGCCGGTCGGGTGCCTCGGAGAGTCGGACCAGGATCTCGTAGTACGCGTGCGGCATGCCGGCGTCGCGTTGCAGTTCGCGGTCGAGCGTGTCCATCAGCGCGCGGGAGGCGGCGAGGAAGGCGCGCCAGGTCCGCTGCTCGTCGGGGTCCAGCCACCGGGTCATGACGCCCATCATAGCGCCAATGGTTGAACGCTCAATCAAAACGGGGTACCGTCGAGGGCATGGGAATCCACCGGCTCAACCACGCCGTCCTCTACGTCAGTGACCTGGAGCGCAGCGTCGCCTTCTACCGCGACGTGCTGGGCTTCCGCCGGGTCCCGATGACGCCGGACGGCTTCCGCGGCGCCGCCTTCCTCCAGGCGCCCGACTCCACCAACGACCACGACCTCGGGCTGTTCGAGGTCGGCGCGGCGGCCGGACCGTCCCCGGCCGGCCGGGGCACCGTCGGCCTCTACCACCTCGCCTGGGAGCTGGACACGCTCGACGAGCTGGCCGCCACCGCCGAGCGGCTGGCCGCCGCCGGCGCGCTGGGCGGCGCCTCCGACCACGGCACCACCAAGAGCCTCTACGGCCGCGACCCGGACGGGCTGGAGTTCGAGATCGTCTGGATCGTCCCGGCGAACCTGCTGGACGACGCCGCGCTCGCCGCCCGCAAGCGGATCGGTCGGCTCGACCTCGACCGCGAGCGGCAGCGCTACGGCGGCCAGACCCGGGGCGGCGTGGGCGTCTCCGTCCCGGCCTGACCGGGGTTCCCGGCCGCGCGCGTGGCCGGGTGCGGTAGAAACGGCACCATGTCGACCGAAGCCGTCCTGCGCGAGCTGCTCGTCCGTCAGCTCGACCACTGGCTCCCCGCCGCGCTGCACCGGGCGCGGCGGGCCACGCTCGCCCTGGCGTACGCCGGGGGAGAGGCCGGTGGCGCGGAGGCGGCGCTGCGCGTGGTGGCCGAGTTCGCCGACCGGCTGCGCGGGCGGCGGCTGACCGTGCTGGTGCTCGCCGACGGCGACGCGGAGCTGCCGGCGCGGCTCGGCGCGGTCGAGGCCACCCTGCCGGCCGACGTCGCCGTGCACCTGGTGCCCGGCCGGCCGGACCGGCTGCCGGTGGCGCTCAAGGCGGCCGGTGCGGCCGGCGCGCCGCTGCTGGCCGTGGTCGACGGCGGCGCGCCCGACCCGGCGCTGCTGACCGCCGTGGCGTCCGGCCGCCCGGCCGAGCTGCTGCTGGTCACCGCGCCGGGCCGGTCGCTGCGGCCGGCGCTCACCGCTGCCGGTTTCCCGCTGGTCACCGAGGTCGAGCTGGTGCCCGAGGACGGGCCGGGCCGACTGCTCGGCTACGCCACCGGCTCCGACCGAGGCCTGGAGACGATGAAGGACGCGCTCTGGGCCGTCGACGAGTACGCCGGCGTGCGCTACCGCGACCCGGCCGACCCGGCGGGGCGGCTGCTGGACATCACGCTCGACCCGGAGCCCGGCCCGCTGCGCCGCGAGCTGCTGGCCGAGCTGGCCCGGTCCGGCCCGCGTACGGTGACCGAGCTGCGCCGGTTCGCGGCCACCGCCACGGTCTACCGGGCCGCCGACGCCAACCGCGCGCTCACCTCGCTGCTCACCGCCGGCGCGGTGACGCGTGACCCGGAGCCCGGCCGGCTCGGTGGCGACGTGGTGATCAGCGCCGTGGAGACCGCCCGGTCATCTGCCTGACCACCACCGACGCGCCGGTGGCCACCACGCCGATGCTGAACACCATCTGGGCGCAGACCGCCACCCGGGCGATCTGGCCCTGCGCGTGCACGTCGCCGTAGCCGATCGTGGTGAGCGTGGCCAACGCGAAGTAGAGCGCGTCGATGCGGGTGTGCAGCCCGACGAACTCACCGGGGCGTGTGTTCGCCACCACGTAGTCGGCGAGCGCGAAGACCAGCAGCCCGGCGATCAGCGCGACGGCGAGCCGGGTGAGCGCGCGGTCCTCCGCCTCACCGGTCGGTTGGTCGCGGGTGAGTTGGCGACGGACCTGGCCGGTGACCAGGAACGCGACCGCCGCCACCAGCAGCACCGTGACGACGGAGCGTAGCGCCAGCCGCAACCCGTTCGGGTCCGCCTCGACCGGCACCAGGAAGTAGCCGACCAGCATCAGCACGCAGGCCGCCGCGGCCCGCCGCCGCATCCGCCGCAGGCTCAGGTCCATCATGTCGCGATTGTCCGCCCTGGGTCGGGCCGCGGCGGCGGAACACCGCACCGGACGACAAAATCCGGTGCCGACGAACCGTCGGCACCGGATTTCCCCGGATTTCCTCGCCCGGGGTCAGGCCTTGTCCTGCTTCCAGGAGAGCGGCCCCGGAAGGTCCACGCGGTGGGCGCGGGTGTTCGAGTTCCAGGACCAGCGGCCGATCTTGATGCTCCACGAGGAGAACCCGTTCTGGGTGAAGTGGAGGATCAGCGGCCCGTACTTCTTGCGCTTGCGGAACTGAACGCCCATCGGGGGTGCCTCCTTCGATCTCCCTGCCTCTGCGAGGAAGAACATGCCCGGATCGACGAAACGCGAAACCCGGTGCGGTCCGGTCTGGACGGTGGGCGTCGCGCCCGGCACAATCTCTATCCAACGGGTAGGTGTTAAGGGGTGGTAAATGCTGGTGGAGACGGGTCGTAACAAAGCCAGCGATGAAAGTCTCACTGACTGGAAGAGCGTTGACCGGCGGGGACAACGGTCGGCAGCATGAGGGCATGTCGCAGCGGGACGAGCTTCTCCTCACCGCTCGCGTGCACGTCGACCTGGTCCGGCACGCGAGCGCGCTCTGTTGAGCCGAACGCTCGTCGTTCCCCCTCCTCCGCCCGTCCGTTCCCGTCGCCGGCGCATCGTGGCCCGGCGCGGTACGGCGTGCGCTCCGCCCCCACGTGGGCCCCCTCCACCGCATCGTGGACAGATCAGGAGACACCGCCATGCCCTCGACCCGATCACCCCGGCGCGCCCTCGCCGCCGCCGTCGCCCTGCTCGCCCTCACCGCCGCCACCGGCTGCGGCACCGACGCCGGCGCCGCCGGCACCCAGACCAAGGAACTGCGCTACCAGGGCTCGGTCGGTCAGGTGACGCTCCCCGAACTCGCCGCCGACCTCGGCTACCTCGGCGACGTGACACTCGACTGGATCGGCAACGTCACCGGCGGCCCGGCCGACATCCAGGCCACCGCCACCGGCCAGAGCGACTTCGGCGGCGCGTTCAACGGCGCCATCGTCAAACTCCAGACCGCCAACGCGCCGATCACGGCCGTGGTCAGCTACTACGGCTCCGACGCGCAGACCTTCCAGGGCTACTACGTGCGCGACGACAGCCCGATCCGCGGCCCGCGCGACCTGATCGGCAAGCGGGTCGGCATGAACACGCTCGGCGCGCACGCCGAGGCCGTGCTGCGCACCTGGCTGGCCCGGGGCGGCCTGAGCGCCGACGAGATCGGTCGCGTCGAACTGGTCGCGCTGCCGCCGGTCAACACCGAACAGTCGCTGCGCGCCAAGCAGATCGACGTGGCGGTGCTCGGCGGCGTGATCCGCGACAAGGCGGTCGCGAACGGTGGCATCCGCACCGTGTTCACCGACTACGAACTGCTCGGGGCGTTCAGCGCCGGCAGCTACGTCTTCCGCGACGACTTCATCGCCCGCAACCCGGACACCGTCCGCGCGTTCGTCACCGGTGTGGGCAAGGCCATCGAGTGGGCGCGCACCCAGCCCCGGGAGACCGTGGTGGCCCGACTCAAGGAGATCATCGGCAAGCGGGGCCGCAACGAGGACGCCACCCTGGTCGACTACTGGAAGTCCAGCGGTGTCGCCGAAACCGGCGGTGTCATCACCGACCGGGAGTTCGCCACCTGGATCGACTGGCTGGCCGACGCCGGCGAGCTGAAGGGTGCCAAGCCCAAGCCCGCCGACCTCTACACCAACCGGTTCAACGCGTTCGCCAACCCCGGCGGTGGCGCATGAGCACCGACAAGATCCGCTTCGACCGGGTGCGCAAGGTCTTCCCGGGCCGGCGTGGTCGCGGCGGCGCGGTCACCGCGCTCGACGAGGTGACCCTCGGCGTACGCCCCGGCGAGTTCCTGGTCGTCGTCGGCCCCAGCGGCTGCGGCAAGTCCACCCTGCTCGACCTGCTCGGCGGGCTGGCCACCCCCACCTCCGGGCAGGTGCTCGTCGACGGCCGCCCGGTCACCGGGCCCGGCCTGGACCGGGGCATCGTCTTCCAGCAGTACGCGCTGCTGCCCTGGCGCACCGCCGCCGGCAACGTCGCGTTCGGACTGGAGGCCAAGGGCCTTCCCCGTGCCGAGCGCGCCGACCTGGTCGCGTACCACCTCGACCTAGTCGGCCTCACCGGCTTCGCCGACCGCTACCCGCACGAACTGTCCGGCGGCATGAAGCAACGCGTCGCGATCGCCCGCAGCCTCGCGTACGACCCCGACGTGCTGCTCATGGACGAGCCGTTCGCCGCGCTGGACGCCCAGACCCGCGACCTGCTCCAGGACGAGCTGGTCCGGATCTGGCAGGCCACCGGCAAGACCATCGTGTTCATCACGCACGGCATCGACGAAGCCGTGCACCTGGGCCAGCGGGTCGCCGTGATGACGTCGCGCCCCGGTCGGATCAAGCAGGTCATCGACATCGAACTGGGGGACCGGGAGGCGGCCGAGGACGTCCGCTCCACCGACGCGTTCCGGCACCACCGGCACCAGATCTGGACGCTGCTGCGCGACGAGGTACGCGCCGCGCAGTCCGCCGTCCGCGAGGAGGCCCGCGTTGGTTGACATCGCCGAACGACCCGCCGCCACGGCGGCCCGGCCCGCCGTGCCCCCGGCGGCCGTCGCCCCCGCCCGGACCGGCCGGCTGCTCACGCTCGGCGGCCGGGCCCTGCACCGCAGCGTCGCGCTGCTGGCGCTGGCCGCGATCTGGGAGCTGGTGCCCCGCACCGGCCTGGTCGACCGGGTCTTCCTACCCCCGCTCTCCGAGGTGCTCGTCGCCTGGTGGGAGCTGCTGCGCAGCGGGCAGCTCGCCGACCACGTCGGCGCCAGTCTCACCCGCTCGCTCACCGGGCTGGCCCTCGCGGTGGCCACCGCCATCCCGCTCGGCCTGCTGATCGGCTGGTACCGCCCCCTCGCGGACCTGCTCAGCCCGCTGCTGGAGGTCTTCCGCAACACCGCCGCGCTGGCACTGCTGCCGGTCTTCGTGCTCATCCTCGGCCTCGGCGAGACCTCCAAGATCGCCCTGGTGGTCTACGCCTGCTCCTGGCCGATCCTGCTGAACACCATCGCCGGCGTGAAGGGCGTCGACCCGCTGCTGGTGCGCTCGGCCCGCTCGATGGGCCTCAACCACCTACGGCTGTTCCAGAAGGTGATCCTGCCGGCGTCCGTGCCGACCGTCTTCACCGGCGTCCGGCTGGCCGGGGCGTACTCGATCCTCGTGCTGGTCGCCGCCGAGATGGTCGGCGCGAAGGCCGGGCTCGGCTACCTCGTCAACTACGCGCAGTACAACTTCGCGATCCCCGACATGTACGCCGGGATCATCACCATCTCCGCCATCGGGCTGGTGGTCAACCAGCTCCTCGTCGCCGGGGAACGTCGCTTCTCCACCTGGCGCGTCGACGTCACCACCGCCTGAGAGGAACCGCCATGACCCGCACCCTGCACCTGAACGCCTTCCTGATGGGCGTCGGCCACCACGAGGCCGCCTGGCGGCACCCACGCACCGACCCCGGCCGCCTCGCCGACGTACGCCACTTCCAGGAACTGGCCCGCATCGCCGAGCGGGGCACCCTCGACTCGGTCTTCCTGGCCGACGGGCTGGCCGTCGGCCCGGCCGTCCGGCACAACATCCAGGCCGTCTTCGAGCCGCTCACGCTGCTCGCCGCGCTGGCCACCGTCACCGAGCGCATCGGCCTGATCGCCACCGCCTCGACCACCTACACCGAACCGTTCAACCTGGCCCGCGCGTTCGCCTCGCTCGACCACCTCAGCGGCGGCCGGGCCGGCTGGAACATCGTCACCTCCGCCCAGGCCCGCGAGGCCCGCAACTTCAACCTCGACGACCACCCCGCGCACGCCGACCGGTACCGCCGCGCCGCCGAACACGTCGACGTGGCGATCAAGCTCTGGGACAGCTGGGAGGACGACGCGCTGGTGCTCGACACCGCCGGCGGCGTCTTCGCCGACACCGACCGGGTGCACGAGATCGCGCACACCGGCGAACGGTTCCGGGTGGCCGGGCCGCTCAACACGCCCCGCCCGCCGCAGGGCCGCCCGCTGCTGGTGCAGGCCGGCTCGTCCGCCGACGGCATCGCGTTCGCCGCCCGCTACGCCGAGGCCGTCTTCACCGCCCAGCAGACACTCGCCGACGGCCAGGCGTTCTACGCCGCGCTCAAGCGGGCCACCGCCGAGGCCGGCCGCGACCCGGAACTGGTCAAGGTGCTGCCCGGTATCGCACCTGTCATCGGGGGTACCGAGAGGGAGGCCCGTGCCCTCGCCGACGAACTGGAGGCGCTGATCGTGCCCGAGCACGCGCTCGCCCAGCTCTCCGGCATGACCGGGCTGGACCTCACCGGTCGACCGCTGGACGGACCGCTGCCGGACCTGCCCGACGCCACCACCGTCCAGTCCCACCAGAGCCGCTACCGACTCGTCGTCGACCTGGCCCGGCGGGAACGGCTCACCCTCCGGCAGCTCATCGGCCGGCTCGGCGGCGGGCGCGGGCACCGCGTCGTGGTCGGCACCCCGGAGCAGATCGCCGACCAGATCGAGCTCTGGTTCACCCGGGGCGCCGCCGACGGCTTCAACGTCATGCCACCACTGCTACCCCACGGACTGGAGGCCTTCGTGGACCACGTCGTACCCCTGCTGCGCCGGCGCGGGCTGTTCCGGTCCGAGTACACCGGGCGCACCCTGCGCGAACACTACGGCCTGCCCCGGCCGGCCAGCGTCCACGCCGCCCGAGAGCTGGTGGCGTCGTGACCACCGTGGACCGGCCCGGCACCGGCACCGTCGAGCTGCGCCCGGTCGACGTCGACTCGTTCCGCGGCCTGCTGCGCCGCCAGGCGTCCACGGTCACCGTGGTCACCACCCCCGGCCTGCGCGGCGACCGGCTCCTGCCGACGCTGCCGCCGTCCGGGTTCACCGCCACCTCGTTCACCTCGGTGTCACTGGACCCGCCGCTGGTCTCGGTCTGCCTCGGCCGCGCGTCGTCGAGCTGGCCGACCGTCGCGCACGCCGAGCACGTGGCGGTGCACCTGCTCGCCTCCGGCCAGCAGGAGATCGCGCAGATCTTCGCCACCAGCGGCATCGACCGGTTCACCGCCCACCCCGGCTGGACCACCGGCCCGTTCGGGGTGCCGCTGATCGGCGACGCGCTGGCGGTGCTGCTGTGCCGGGTGGTCCGCCGGATCGAGGCCGGCGACCACACCATCGTGCTCGGTGAGCCGCTCGCGCTCGGCGCCGGCGAGGACGGCGACCCGCTGCTGCACCACCGGGGCCGCTACACCACCACCCTCGAGGACTGGTCCGAGCCGTGGTGACCGCGCCCGCCGACGAGCTGCTCGCGCTCGACCGGGCCGCCCAGGACCTGCTGTTCCGGGCGGCCCGCACGGCCAACGCGTTCACCACCGAGCCGGTCGACGAGGCGCAGGTCCGGGCCGTGCACGACCTGGTCCGCAACGGCCCCACCGCGCTGAACGCGCAGCCGCTGCGGGTACTGCTGCTGCGCTCGCCGGCGGCCCGGGCGCGACTGCTGCCGTACGTCAGCGCCGGCAACCGGGACAAGACGGCCGGCGCGCCGCTGACCGCGGTGCTCGCCGCCGACGTGGACTGGCACGACCGGCTGCCCGAGCTGTTCCCGCACCGCCCCGGCGCGCGGGACTGGTTCACCGGCGACCCGGCCGGCCGGGAGGCGCAGGCCCGCTTCAACGCCGCGCTCCAGATCGGCTACCTGGTGGTCGGGGTACGCGCCGCCGGGCTGGCCGCCGGCCCGATGGCCGGGTTCGACGCGACCGGCGTGGAACGCGAGTTCTTCCCCGACGGGCGGCACCGGGCGCTGCTGCTGATGAACATCGGCCGCCCGGCCCCGGACGCCTGGCGGGAACGGCTGCCCCGGCTGCCGTACGAGGAGGTCGTCACCACGCTGTGATCAGCGCGGCTCCCACGCGTCCGGCTGGGTGGTGAGCTTGCGCACGTGCGCCGGCAGCCGGCCGCTGACCAGCTCGTCCAGGCTCACCTCGTCGACCACCCGCCGCACCGAGGCGCGCACCGCCACCCAGAGCCGGGGGAGGTTCTCCGCCGCGCCCTCGTAGCGGGTCTCCTCGGGACGCAGCCCGCGTACCCCGGCGAGCGGGCCGTCGACGGCGCGCAACACCTGCCCGATGGTGACGTCGCGCGGCGGTCGGGACAGCGTGTAACCGCCCTCGGCGCCGCGCTGGGCCCGGACGATCCCGGACCGGCGCAGATCGGCCAGGACCGCTTCGAGGAACTTGCGGGGCATGTCCTGCTCCGCCGCGATGGCCTGGGTGGACAGCAGGGTGGGGTACGCGGTGGCCAGGCTCAGGGCTGCCCGGACCGCGTAGTCGCCGCGCGCGGAGATCTGCACACTGCCATCATGCCCGGCGGGCCGGGGCGGGGGAGTCGGCGGGCGGGCGCGGACGCACCAGACGGACGGGCAGCGGCTGCTCCCGGGCGGCCCGGAACGCCCCCGGGCTCACCCCGACCTCCCGGGTGAAGAAGCGGCCGAAGTTGGTCGGCTCGGGAAAACCGAGCAGCCGGCCGATCCGGGCGATCGGGTCGTCGGTGGCGGCCAGCAGCCGACAGGCCTGCAACGCCACCCGCTCGTCGATGACCTGCTTGGCGCTGCGACCGGTCACCGCCAGGCAGGCCCGGGTCAGGGTACGCACGGAGCAGCCCAGCTGGGCGGCGTAGTCCTCCACCCGGCGGGTGTGCCGGTAGCCGCGTTCCACCTCGCGGCACAGCCGCCGGAACGTCACCGCCTCGGCGCCCGGCGGGGGTCCCTCCTCGCCACCCGGCAGCAGGCTCAGCCGCAGCAGCAGCACGGCGAGCTGG
This sequence comes from Micromonospora sp. RP3T, assembly GCF_003027925.1. Taxonomy (GTDB): domain Bacteria; phylum Actinomycetota; class Actinomycetes; order Mycobacteriales; family Micromonosporaceae; genus Micromonospora. The sequence goes on along the minus strand of NZ_PYPS01000027.1, from coordinate 14,130 downwards.
TGACGCAGCAACGCCGCGGCGGCGGGCACCAGCGCGTGCCGGTCGGCGTCCACGGCGAGCTGACTCACCTCGCTGATCACCGCGTCGGCGTCCTCGCCGGTGAGCTGGCGGTGGGCGGGCACCGCGTCCGGGTCGACGTCGAGGCCGCGCAGCGCGCCCGGCCCCCAGCTCACCACCGTGGCGTCGAGCTGCTGACCGAGGCAGCGCAGCGCCTGACCGGGGCGGGCGCGCAGCAACGTGCCGGGTCGGCAGGGCACCGCCTGGAAGTCCAGCTCGGCGGTGCCATGACCGTGAGTGACCAGGACCAGCAGGTCACGGTCGAGCAGGACCGGCCGGGCCCAGCCGGGTGCGGCGGTGAGGTCGTCGAGCGCTCCGGTGACGATCTCGTCGGTGTCGAGGCGGGTGTCCGAGAGGCCGATGCGGGTGGCCGGGGAGGGCTGACCGGTAGTGACCATCATCCCGACGGTAACCGGCCCGGCCGCACGTTGCATCTCGACAGTTTCACCCCGCTCGCACGCCTTGTCGGGGCGCGCCACGGACGGTTAGGTTACCGGTCGGTAAGGCTCGGGTCGGGAGACCGGCCCGCGGCCCGGCGGCGACGGCGATGGGATGGGCATGACGGATCTGTTCTCGGTCGACGGCAAGACGGTCCTGGTCACCGGCGGCTCCCGGGGAATCGGGCTGATGATCGCGCGCGGCTTCGTCCGGGCCGGCGCCCGAGTGATCATCTCCTCGCGCAAGGCCGACGTGTGCCAGGCGGTGGCCGAGGAACTCTCCGCCGAGGGACACTGCGAGGCGATCCCGGCGGACCTCGGCAGCGACGCCGGCGCGCTGGCGCTCGCCGAAGCCGTCCGGCACCGCCACGACCGGCTGCACGTGCTGGTCAACAACGCGGGCGCCACCTGGGGCGCGCCGCTGGAGGAGTATCCGGAGAGCGCGTTCGACAAGCTCTGGGCCGTCAACGTCAAGGCCGTGTTCCGACTCACCACCGCGCTGCTGCCGGCGCTGCGCGCCGCCGCCGGCCCCGACGACCCGGCCCGCGTGATCAACATCGGCTCGATCGACGGACTCCGGGTGCCGTGGATGGAGGTGTACGCCTACTCCGCCACCAAGGCCGCCGTGCACATGCTCACCCGTGGCCTCGCCCACCAGCTCGCCGGCGAGGCGATCACCGTCAACGCGATCGCGCCCGGGCCGTTCGAGAGCAAGATGATGGCGTTCGCGCTCGACGACCCCGAGTCGCGCGCCGCCATCGAACAGCAGGTGCCGCTCGGCCGCATCGGCCGCCCCGACGACATGGCCGGCACCGCGATCTACCTCGCGTCACGTGCCGGCGCGTACCTGACCGGGGCGGTCATCCCGGTCGACGGCGGGATCACCACACGCGGCTGACCGCGTACCCCGGGGTGAGACGGCCCGGGGCCGCGCGGACTCGGCAGATCCGCGCGGCCCCGGGTGTGGTCGTGCTCAGCGACCGGCGAGCAGCCGGTTCACCGCGGTGTCGACGTCCAGGTGCTCGGCCTCCCGGCCGCGCGGGACGACGACGTAGGTCCGGCGCAGGAAGCGCACCAGCACGCTGCGCGGAACCTCGAACAGGGCGTTGCCGTCCGGGGACGACAGCGCCAGCGCGACGAAGTCGCCGCGCGGGGTGGCCCACGGCCAGACCCGCACATCACCGATGCCGGCCGGCTCGTCGAGCCCGGTGACCAGCAGTTCGCGCGCGAACGACCAACTCACCGCCTCGCCGCCGGCGGACTCGGCATGGAACAGGACATGGACCGCATACGGGTCAGCAGGGTCGTAACGCAGACTGGCACGCACCGGCAAGGCGGTGGCGTCAGGCGCGACGAGCCTTAGCGACGTCTCGACCTCTACGGTCGTCGGTCGGATGACACTCATGGACGTTCTCCCCCCGGCACCGCTGCGGAACGCGCGTGTCCCGCTTTTCCCATACTCAGGTGCTGCTCCTGGCTACGCTCCGCCATACGCTGACTTCACCCAGTGGTGGGAAGGGGGTCGGAAAGCCTTCGGGGCCGGGAGACCCCGAGTAGGATTTCCGGTTCCGCCCACTCCGTCGTCCCGCCCGGCAACGGGTGGTTCAGTCGTCGACTTACTCCGGTAACGTCCAGTCCTCAGCAGGGGTGACGGTCCCGCGCGACACTGGGGGTGGAAATGGTCACGAGGGAAACCCCGGTGGCATCGCGGGCCCCGGGCGATCCGCCGGAGGATGCGGCCCGAACGGCCAGAAATCGGGGGTACGAAGTGCCGGTCGACGGGCGTTCCCAGGCCGCTCCCACCACGCCGCGTCGGCGGGGCTGGCGAGGCCGCCTGCACACCACGCTCGACCTGATCCGCGCCAACCCCACCGGCCGCATCGCGCTGCGGATCTTCATCGGCATCCTCGGCGCCCTCGTGGTCACCGTCGGCATCGCGCTGATCCCGCTGCCCGGCCCCGGCTGGCTGCTGGTCATCGCCGGCCTCGGCGTCTGGGCGGTCGAGTTCCACTGGGCCCGCCGGCTGCTCGCGTTCACCCGCCGGCACGTCAACGCCTGGACGCGCTGGGTGACCAGCCGGTCGCTGGCGGTGCGCTTCGTGCTCGGGCTGGTCGGGCTGGTCTTCGTGTCGGTGGTGGTGTGGCTGTCGCTGAAGTACAGCCTCGGCATCGACGTGGTCGCGCGGGCGCTGCACTACCTCGCGACGCACTGAGGCCCGGTTTTTGGTCCGGGCCGTCGATCGGGTAGAGTCATGCGCGCTGAGGGCGATTAGCTCAGCGGGAGAGCGCTTCGTTCACACCGAAGAGGTCACTGGTTCGATCCCAGTATCGCCCACCACAGATATACGCAGAAGAGCCACCCTCGCGAGAGGGTGGCTCTTGCTGATTCCATCGTCAGTTGTCGTTGGGCGTCAGCGGATCGTCAGCGAACGCTTCCCGGATGCGTTGATCGCGCCCGTCGGACCGATGGGTGTAGAGGTTCAGCGTGGTCGACGGCTTCTCGTGACCCATCACCGCCTGGACGTCGTTGACCGGAACCCCGCGTGACACCAGCTCGGTGGCGTAGGAATGCCGTAGGTCGTGGAACCGCAGTCCGCCCGGCGCCATCTTTGCCACGTGCGCGACCGCTTCCCGCTCGGTGGGGAAATCCAGCGACTGCTTGGCGCCTTCCGTGTCGACCCAGGACCCGCGCCATGTGAAGTGGCCGACCCGACTCACGTCACCGAGTAGCCCGGCCCGGACCAGTGAGGGCCGCCAGACGCGTGCACGGAACAGGGTCCGGCGCAGTGGACCGGCGGACGAGTTGGTGAAGACCTCACCGCGGGGACCGGGCGGGAAGGCGTCACGGTGGGCCGCCAACAGGTCGACCGCGAAGTCTGGCACCGGAACCGTTCGCCGGCCCGCCCGTGACTTCGGGTACGGCTTGACCGTCACGGTGCCGGCGACCTCGACGGCGACCCGGACCACGTGGACCGCCTTCGCGTCCAGGTCGAGTGATTCCCATCGGAGCCCGGTGCACTCGCCCCAGCGGAGGCCGGTGCCACCGGCGAGCGCGACCAGGGCGCGGTACCGATCCGGGACCGCCGGCAGGAGTCGGCCGGTCAGGTCAGCACGGGTCAGGACGTGCCCGTCGGTGTCCTTCTTCCGCCGGGAAGGAACCTTGACGCCCTCACACGGATTGGTGCCGATCAGCCGATCACGGACGGCAGCCCGGAGGATCGAGGAGAGCAGGCGGAAGCACTCCGCCACAGTGGCCGGCGCGCGTCGGCTGCCCAGCTCGGTCACCCACGCCTGCACCGCCAGGTGATCGATGCGGGACAGCGGCACGTCCGACCAACGCGGAAGCACGTGCGTACGCAGGATCGAGGCGTCTCGGGCGCGGGTGGTCAGTTCGTCATTACGCGATTCACGCCACCGCTGCGCGTACTTTCCGAAGAGCAGCCGACCGGCGTGCGGATCGACGTAGCCGCCGCGGGCGATCGAAGTTTCCGTCTCGGCCAGGAAGGACGCTGCCTGTCGACGGGTCGGAAACGTCTTGGCCTTCTGACGGCCCGTGGCGTCTCGCCAGTTGGCGCGGAAGCTGCCGGCCGGCGTCTTGACGATGTGTCCCATCAGGCCCAGCCCTCCGGATCATTCGCGGGTTCGGTGCACTCATCCAGCCAGGCATGGAAACGCTTCTTGGGGATGACCCAACGTCCGCCGAGCTTGCGGGCGGGGATCTCGCCCTCACGCACCAGGGCATAGGTACTGCCCAGAGACAGCGAGAGAAGGCGGGCAACCTCGCGGACCGAGTAGACGGCCCGGTTGTCGTTCATGCGCACGATCCGACGGGGCGCGTCGGGTGCGACGGTGGGCGGCTGAGCGGGCAGGGAGACGGCGGGGCGCTGCATCGTTCCTCCGGTGATCAGTGGGTGGCGGGACGGTCGGCGGTCGGATCGGTAGTCGCTGCTCTGTCTCTCGCGGCCAGGAGCGCGGCTTTCCATTGGGCGCGTTGGGACAGGGCTTTGAGGAGTCGGTGTTGCAGGGGCGGAATGTCGGGGTCTTCCGGCCGGGCCATCTCCCAGGCGTAGGCGGGTGGGTCGTCTTGGCCGACGGTGTCGGCGTCGGTGGCGCCGGTGGTGACGCCGAGGAGGTTGCGGACCCAGGCGCGGGCGTCGGCGCGGTGGTCGGCGAGGGTCTTTCCGGACCAGTCGCGGGAGACGAGGATGCGTCGGCCGCCGATGCCGAGGGTGGCCCGCTGGTGGACTTTGCCTTTGCAGCGGCCGGCTTGCAGGCGCCCGTGTGCCTTCTTCGGTTGGATGCCGTAGAGCAGCCAGTTCGCGCACCGCTCATTGCAGGGCGTGACCCGGAGTTGATGCCAGAGCCGGTCGAGGTGGTCCCGCTGCCGGTCAGTCTCGGGCTTGTGGCAGTCAGCCGCGGACTTGGTGATGTACTTCGTGATGTAGCCGATCGTGCGGTTCGCGTGCACGGTGCCGGGGGTGACACCTTCGGCGTGGACCTGTGGGCCGAAGCGGACGACGTGGGCGGGTTGCGCGTCGGGGTTGGTGTCGATGAGGTCCAGGGCGTCAGCCCATGAGCGCAGCGGTTCCCTGCTGTCCGGGTCGATCCACTGCGCGCGGTCGGTGTCCCAGACCGGGGGCCGGTCGAGGGTGTAGGCGGGTTCGTCGGCGGGTGGCCACCACACTTGGTGGTAGGTGGCGGCGGCGACCTGGCGCAGCACCGCACGCGGGATCGTGCCTCGGATAGCGAAGTGGGCGTGGGGGGCGAGGCGTCGTTGGGGCTCGACGCAGCCTGCGTATTGGACGTTCCAGCCGGCGCAGCGGCGCAGGTTCTGCCAGAACCGGTCCAACAGCCGGGCGAAGTGCACCGCATCCCACGCGGCCCGGCGGTAGTCGTACGTGCTCGGGTTGACGGGGGTGCCGTCGGGCAGGACCCGCCCGTAGGTGTCGAGGGTCAGGGACAGCCACATGGACGGCCGGTGTTCGGTGCCGTCCGGGGCGGTGTAGACCTTCCCGACGGTGCGCGGCTCGACCTTCTTGCGGGGTAGGTCGGGTGCGTCTTGGCGGCGGCGGGTGGAGCGCTTGCGCCGGCCGTGGCTGTCGTCGTCGTCCTGGTCGTGGGAGGGGGCCACGGCGCCGCGGAGTCCTTCGGCGGCGATGGCTTCCTCTACTTCGCCGATGGCATCGTCGATGTCGGGGAGCTGGTCGAACTGGGCGGCGCGTTGGGCTTCGTCGCGGGCGAATTCCAGATGCGCGCGCAGCAGGATCAACTCGCGTTGCGCGTCGGTGGCCGCCTGCGGGCCGGGGGCGGGTTCGTCGGCACGGTGCCAGCCCTCCCGGATCTGCGTCTGGCGCAGCCGGCGGGCGCGTTTGGCGCAGGGCTCGCACTTGTCTTCGCGGGTGGACCCGCAGGGCAGGTCGACGACTTCGGTCAGGCCGCTGTGTAGGTCGGTGCGGCGCAGGGTGACGGGGTGGAGGCAGACGCCGTACTCGGCGGCCATCTCCGTGAGCACCTTGCGCGACATCGGCAGGGCGAGGCGAGCGGCACGAGTACCGGGCGCCGGTGCGACGTCGGCCGGGATGGTCACCGGGTCGGCGGGCGGCACCGGGTCGGGGGCGAGGCCGGGCAGGGTCGGGGCGGTCATCGGGTCACCTCCGGAAGCTCGAATAAGACAGCGGGCGTAGCGCCGATCGGGGTGGTGCGGGGTGAACCGGCGTGGCTGGCCCAGCGGCGGGCGGCGGGTTCGTGGCGGGGGCAGGCGGTTTCGGCGCGGTAGTGGCCGGTGCCGGGGTGGCCGGCTTCGATGAGGGCGGTGGCCCACCTACGGCAGCGCGCGCAGTAGGTGGGCCGACGCATGGCGGTCAGTGCCGGCATCCCGAGCAGTGCAGCCCGCCGCAGGTGGCCTTACGGCGCAGCAGCAATACGGCGAGGACGATGAGGACCAGGACCACGCCGACGGCGGCGGGTGCCGTCTGCTGGACGGTGTGGGCGACCCGGACGGCGAGGTAGCCGATTCCGGCCAGAGCACCGACAGCCGCGGCGGTGATGGCGGTGGCGGCGATGACCCGGCCGCGGCGCAGCCGACGCACCACAGACGGCGGGGCGGTGCGAGCGGTGTCGAGGAACCGCACGGTGACGGTGACCCGGCCGTCGGGGTGGTGTCGGGGGCGGTCGGCGAACATCAGCCGGCCCGACTCGCGCAGGACGGCGAGGGCAGCGGCGACTTCGGCGGGGGTGCCGACGACGCGGCGGGTCAGGGTGCGCGGCGGGGTGGGGGTGCGGTGGGTGAGAGAGCGGGTCATCGGGTCACCTCCGAGACGATGTGGCCGTTACGCGGGGTCTGGACGACCGAGGACACGAGCGCCGACCGGACCGGGCCGACAGCCGCGGACGACGGGGGCGGTGCGGTGAAGGTGGGTGCCGGGGTGGTGGGGACGTTGACGGGGTCGGCGTCGACGGGCTCCCGCACCGGAGCCGGACGAGGGGCGGGGGTCGGGGCCGGTCGGGTGGGTGCCGGGGTGGGGGTGCCGGTGAAGACGAGCTTCGTGAGGGCCATGAACGCCAGCGCCGGCAGCGCGGACAGCAGCCACCCGGACGGGCTGGCATCGGCGACAGCGAGCTGGGCGGCGAGGGAGAACGCGGCGAAGGCCAGCATGAGGAACACCGGGTAGCCGATCGGGTCCCGGCGGCGTCGACGGCGGCGGATGTCGAGCAGGCAGGCGACCGGTACGAGGTCGGACAGGACGGCGTTGGCCCAGCCGAAGGCGTCGGGGGTGCCGTCGGGGACGTGGCGCATGGTCCAGTCGTGGACGTGGGAGAACGACGCCCACCCGGCGGTGCCGGCGACGACGAGGAGGATGAGGACCAGGGCGACGGCTTCGAGGCCGTCGGTGGTGAGGTAGCGGCGCATCAGCGGGCACCGTCCGTGCGCAGGGCCGGGTTCAGGTCGCGGTGCAGGTAGTAGGCGGCGAAGTCGGCATCACTACCGGGAACCGGCTCGACCCCGGTGAGCCCTTCTTCCCGGATGCAGGCGTTGGCGCAGGGCAGGCAGCGAGGTGCACCGTCGTGCCAGTGCGTGGCACGCAGCAGGCAGTACGGGGTGAGGCAGCGGGCCGGGCCGGTGTGCTGGCGGCGGGGTCTCGGCGCCGCAGCCGGGAGATTGTGCTCCACGTGAGCCGGGGCCGGTGGGACAGCCGGCATCTGCGGGGTGGGGCGGAGCCAGGCGTGCAGGTTGCGCAGGTAGACCGCGCCGTAGACGAAGCAGGAGGCCAGGAATCCCCACTGGCGGGTCGCGATGGCGTAGGCCAGCCACAGTCCTTGGCCAGCGAGGCCGACGGCCCAGCCGGTCCAGGAGCGCTTGCCAGCCAGCCACAGGCCGGTGACACCGACGGTCATGAGCAGCCAGGACCAGATCTGCGGGTTCATGCCGCCCACCCCCACGCTTCGGCGTCTTCGGCGGCAATCTCGGCGTGCTGGCGCAGCGCGGCGGCGATCACGTCGGTGGCGTCGGGGTCGGGGGCGCAGTAGGGGCAGGACTGGTCGGGGTCGACGTGGAGCAGGTCGAGGCAGGTCCGGCGGATCGGTCGGCGTGCGAGACGACGGGTAGCCATCAGGATCTCCAAGCAGGCAGGCGGGTCAGCGGGTGGTGGGGTTGACGTGCACGCGAATCCACTCCGGCGGCTCACCGGTCGACGCGACGGCTTCGGACAGGCAGCGCCACAGCGCCCACGCCTCCGACGAGGTCAGGTACATGCGGCGCCGGCCGGCACCCACGGCGATGTAGAGGTCGGCGTCCGGGGTGACCCGGACCGTCACCGGCACGGATGCTTTGTCGATGTGCGGGGCGCGCAGCCGGTAGAAGCGGCGCGGCTCCGCGGTCTGCTGGTCGGGTTCGTCGGCGTAGGGCATCCGCACCGCAGTGCCCTCGGTCATGTCGTGGGTCATCGGGGGTCACTCCCGTTCGTGGCGTTGAGGTCCAGGGCGTTGAGCAGCGACGGCGGCAGCAGCGGCGCGGCCTGCTTCGGCGGGGTCGGCCGGTAGGTGTGCCGGCCGTTGCCGTTGCTGGTGCGCGGTTTGGGCGCGGGCTGGACGACGGGTTCCGGCTGGATCTCCGGCGGAGCGGGGAAGGTGGCGGTCATGTCGCGGATCACGTCGTCGGAGATGTAGGAGAACCGGACGCGGGCGGGTTCGGGCTGGCCGTCGAGCAGGACGTACGCGACGCCCTTGCCGGACAGCGGGATCTGATCCGCGAGTGCTCCACGGTCGCGGGCGCCGTCTCCGAGGAGCAGGTCGACGTGGCCGCGTTCGGTGAGGCCGAGGGCGATGCGGGTGGGGAACAGGTCGCGCACCGAGACGACTTCCTTGCGCGGGTCCTGGGTGGCGGCGACGACGAGGACGCCGAGGCCGGCACCCTGCGATAGCAGCAACCCGAGCGCCTGAGCGATGCGGGTACGGATGTCGGAGTCAGGCAGGTACGCCAGGAGCGCGGCGATTTCGTCGATGACGACGACGATCAGCGGCTCGTCAACGGTCGGGGTGTGGACGCGGGCTTTGCCGCGCAGGATCTGCTGACGGGCGCGCATCCGGGCCACGGCGTCTTCGAGCAGGTCCGCCATGCGGTGCCAGTCGTCGTCGACGTAGCGGGAGAACAGCGGCCGGCCGATCGCCAGTTCCATGCCGCCCTTCGGGTCGATCGCCCACACCCGCACCAGCCCTGACCGGATGCCGGCGGCGAGTGCCCGGAGTAGGGACCAGATGACGGAGCCCTTGCCCATCCGGGTAGCGCCGCCGATGAGCACGTGAGTGGCGAGGAGCCGGAAGCAGTACGCGGCGAGGTCCTCCCGCAGACCGAGCGGCAGTGCGGTGAAGTCCGGGCGGGCCGGCACCGGCAGTGGAGCGACGATGCGGGTGAGCGGGTCGCGGCGGATGAACACCAGCCACACCTGCCGGGGCCGGTCCCGCAGGCGCACCCGGTCGATCAGCCGCAGCACGACGGCGAGACGGCCGGTGCGGTGCGGGGTCGGGTGGCGGCGGGTGGAGAAGACCCGGCAGTGGCGGGTGCCGAACGAGTACGCCAGGTCGCGGGCGGCCTTGTGGTACACCTCCGGGTTCTGGCCCTTCGGCATCCGCAGGACCAACTCGTCCGTGGCGTAGGAGCAGCGCACCGACAACAGCCGCGGCAGCACCTCACCGCCGTCGTACTTCTTCACCAGCCCACACAGCGACATCACCTCGTGCCACTGCCGCCGATACACCCACAGCCGCCGCCACACCGAGACGGCCCGCAGGACGACGTGGCGATGGAACGAGTCCCGGCCACGCCACCACCAGCAGCCGGCGGCAGCGGCGAGGACGACGGCGACCAGGGCGTGAGGCCACCACCCGTGAGCGCGGTAGGTGTCAACCGCGACGAGGACCAGGGCGACGAGCGGCCAGGCCCGCCAGTGACGCACTACGAACACACCGAGTCGCACCACGGCGGCAGTGAGCCGGAACAGCAGGAACAGAGCGGTGACGGTCCAGACCAGGGGCCACGGAGCGCTGATCTGGAACCGGCGGAAGTTGACCAGCGGCGCCCGCACCATCACGCCACCGTCCGGCGACCGTTGGTGTTGCGCTGCTCGATCCACGCCTCTGCGCAGACCTTGTGCACCGGCTTGCCCGCCGGGCTGCGACAGATGGCGGGCTTAGCGCAGATGACACACGGGGCCGGCTCGCCGGCACCCGCAGTACGCGTCCAGTCCAGGACAACAGGCCTGATGAACCTGCCCTTCCAGGCCGAGATGGGTTGTGGAGGGCAGCGGGGCGGCCGGCTTTCCTAGGGCATGGGCCGCCCCGCGCCACGTTCAGTCAGTTGTTGGCGGACCTGCGAGCCCGCCGAGCCTGGTACTTCTCCTCCGGCGACGACTCCCGCAACGCCGCATACGTTGCGGCGCGTGCCTGCTCGAACTCCGCGCTCAAGATGTCGCGGTCGGCGGCCCGGTCTTCCGCACGGGCCAGACGGATCAGCTTCGCCACCTGCTCCCGCCGCACCGGGCCAGAGTTCCCGGCGGCCATCAGGCGGCCTTCCCGCGCGTCTCAGCCAGGGTCTTCGGCGCCACCAGCGCGGTGGCCCGGTAGGAGAACGCCAGCCGGCCATTCGAACCGACGTAAGGCGTCACGTTCAGGCCCTCGAACTCCACCCGCTCGAACGGACCCACCGGCGGCACCGGCTGGTGATCGGCCAGGATCTTGATCGCCACCTCACGCGACCGCGACCCCAACTCCGGGTCCATGTCCATCACCCGGCACTGCCAGACCCGTTGCCCGGTCACCTTGTCCTTCGCCGGCGTCCGCTGACGAGTCACCTCGTTGAAGTCCTGCGCCTCCGCGATCGAGTCCGGCACGAACACCGCGCCATGCGGAAAGACCGCCTCGAACGGAACCGAGAACCGCGTACCACCTCTGAGGGCCATGACCTGCTCCTTCGCTGCTGCGAGTTGACCGGCGACCCGGTCTCTGTGATGCAAGTAACCTAACAACTGATATGGACTCCAGTCAACTGTTAGGAACGAAGTTCTCGCACTGAGTCACTGAGCAGGCAGAACACCTTTCATCTGTTAGGCCCTGGTAACCTTCGACCAGTCCTAACCGCTAGGACAGCCGGAGTAGCGCAAGCCCAACCAGCAGGGAGCAACATGACCTCTCCCCAGGGCCGTACCGAGCGGCCGGAGGCCCGGCATCAGCAGGTGGCGCGCAACATCCGCAACGACATTGAGGCAGGTCGCCTGGCGCATGGCACTCCGTTGTCTTCCACGAGGAAGCTGGCGGAGGAGTGGGGCGTCAGCGTCTTCACCATCACCGAGGCAATGAAGGTGCTGGCTGAGGAAGGCTTGGTGATCAACGAATCCCGTTCCAAGCGAGTCGTGAACGCCCCTGAACACCTGCGACGGAGCGAGGTCCGTCCTCAGCGGCCCCGGGTGATCCTGGTGGGTGGGTACCCAGGCAGCGGCAAGACCGAGTTGGGTCGCATCCTTGCGCGCGAGACCGGGTGGCCGATGCTCGACAAGGACACGCTTACCCGTCCGGTAGTCGAGGCTGCGTTGGAGACGCTGGGCCTGTCGCCGCACGATCGCGAGTCGCAGGCCTACCTGAGTAAAGTCCGTCCGCGCGAGTACGAGGCGCTTCAGGATGCAGCCAGCGAGAACGTTCAGTGCGGTAACAGCGTGATCGTCACTGCCCCTTTCATCCGGGAGTTCAGCGACCCAGCTTGGCTGGCCCGAACCCGGGCGTTCTACGAGGCGGCGAGGGCGGTGGTGACCGTGGTCTGGGTCTACTGCGACGCCGCCACGATGTTGACCTACGTACGTCGACGAGGTGCTGCGCGGGATGCGTACAAGCTCGCTGACTGGGACGGCTATCTCGGTGCCATCAACCTCGACTTCCGTCCAGTGGACGCACATCTCGTAGTCGACAACTGCGCGTCGAGTTCGCCATTGCAGGAGCAGGCCAAGGAACTGGTGAAAGGAATCGTCGCGGACGAGGACCAGTGATGCGGGGCATGATTCTCTACGGTCCGCCAGCGGCGGGCAAAGACACGATCACTGCCGCTCTGCGCGACCTCGACGAGCGGTACCAGCTCTACTCGCGGTTGAAGGTCGGACCGGGACGGACGAGCGGCTACCGGATGTCCGACGAGTCGACCCTTGAAGGGCTGCGCCGCAGTGGCGATGTGGTGTGGGAAAACCAGCGGTACGGCGCCCGGTACGTAGTTGACCGCCCGTCGTTGTTGACGAGTCTGTCGGCGGGTATACCCGTCGTGCATCTGGGTCAGCGACGGGCCGTTGACTCTGTCACCGCGGCTGTCGCCGGTGCTCGATGGTGCCTGGTCTACCTCTGGTGCCCACGAGAGGTAGCGGAGCAGCGGATCATTGCCCGTCGGACCGGAGACACCGAGGCGCGCCTGCGGGCGTGGGATGCGACCGAGCCGCTACCCGAGGCCGACCTGAATCTGAATACGGCCGAGTTGTCTCCCCGCGAGGCCGCCGAGCGGATACACCGTCACGTCCTGGCCGATGATGCTGCGGAAGCTCCCCAGGACCGGCGTAGCAGTGCAAGCAACTCGTAGCCGTCCTCAACCCGGGCGTCCGGTCTCAGGTCATCGTGCGGTGGCTCCCGGTCCGTGCGGGATGAGCGCATAAGGATCGCCGCCTGGGCGCCGGCACGCCGAGCGCAGGCAACGTCGCGACCGAGAGTGTCACCGATGAACCAACAGGCGCCGATCGGTACGCCGATGGCGTCGGCCGCGAGGAGCGCGAGTTGCGGGTTCGGCTTACGGGGGCCGGCTTCATCGCTGTAGAACTCGGCGGCGAAGAGAGCCGACAATCCGACGCTGGCGAGGAAGTCACGGTGTGCCGCACCGCAGAGAGTGTTGCTGACGACGGCGAGAGGTAGGCCAGCGTCGGAGGATGCCCGTAGCGCTTCCCGAATTCCGGGTCTCACCTCCCATTCGGCGCGCCAGGTCCACGCGTACGCCAGAGAGGTAGCTTCCCGCTCGACGGCGTCACGGGCCGACTGAGGCCAGGTGCGGGTGACAAAGTCGGCCCACACCCGAGAGTGCGGCAGCTCGACCGGATGGCCAGCTCTGCCGATGTCATCACGCCACCGCGCATACGCCCGAGCGCCTTCACGGAGATCAGTGGCGATCTGCTGGCCGGGCACCGTACCCGCGACAAGGTAGGAGAGCCGGTCGACCAAGTCCAGCGGCGCCAGGTGTGCGGACGGGGCATCAACCAGGACACCACCGAAGTCCAGTAGGAGCGCACCCGGCGACCGAAGCATGTTGGCCATCTTCCATGACGTGGGAGTTGGCGTGGGTGAAGGGGTCAGGAGGCATCCTAGGCAGGGGCCGAGAGGGGAACCGTGGAGCCGATGAGGAGGAGGACGGAAGACGACCACGAGCGGAGCGGGTAGAGGCAGCTAGCGTCACGCGAGGATGAGCCCCACGTTTCACGAGGCCGCACAGGATTACGGCTGCCGGGTGGCGTTGCTATCGTGCCGTGCTGAGGTCGACTCGGCGCGCTGTCCGTGATCTGTTGCCGAATTGGCCTGTACTAGATCAAGCGCGCTCCGCGCGGCGCGGGCCGGGGCGCGGCAAACGGCTCCTGCGGAGCCGCCGCCCCGGCCGCCTACGGCGCCGGGGCGGAAAATCAACCGGCCCGAACCCCACGCCCCGCCCCGCGCGTCACACCTGGGTCAGTGAAGTGACCCGGTGACGAATCCCGAAGGACGACCAGGGCCAGGCGCACACGCTTCCACTCGATGCGACGATCCCGAAGCAGCACGAGGTCCGGCAGGTCAACCGCGGCGAGGCGAAGTTGCCGAACGGTTCCGCACGATCGCTCAGGCCCAGGGTGGGGAAGGGGTGGAGGTGGGTGTGGCGGTGGTGGGTGAGGGAGGGGCGGGCTTAGAGCTGTGCCTCCGGCGGGGGCCAGACGACTCCAGGATGGAGTTGCCGAACGGTTCCGGTCGTGGGTGGTTGAGGTGGGATGCCATCCCGCCAGCCACCGACCCAGGCAAGCCGAGCAGACCAGGGCCAGGGTGACAAGGTCGTACGTCCGGTAGGGCGCTCCACCTTGTCACCCTGGCCCTGGCCCGCT
>NZ_PYPS01000026.1 GCF_003027925.1 Micromonospora sp. RP3T | reverse complement strand
TGGTCGTGCCGCGTGGCGGCGGCCGCGGCCGACGGGCCGGCCTCGCGCAGCCACCGGCGCATGGTGGCCAGTTCGTCGGTCTCGGTGGCCCGGATCGCGGCGATCAACGTCCGCACCCGCGGGTCGGATCTTGGAGTTGTGGTGCCATGAAACGCGTTTCATGTGGCTTTTGTGAGGTGCCACAACTCCTAGATCGACGAGGCGGGGGCGGGGTTGTCCACAGGGGCGGACGGGGGGACGGGAGGCGCGGGAGGGTGGCGGGGTGTGGCGGTACGACGAGTTGCGGGCCGGCGGGGTGAGCCGCGGGGCGGTGCGGCACCGCGTGGAGGCAGGACGTCTGGGCCGGCTGTCGCGGGGTGTCTACGGACGTGCGGACGACGAGACGGGGCGGCTGCGGGCGCTCTTCCGCCGGTTGCCGCCCGACGCCGTGGCGGGTTTCCACACCGGTGCCCGACTGCACCGCTTCGGTGCCGTGTCCGGCGACAAGGTGCACGTGGTCGTTCCGGCCGGTGGCCAGGTGCCGAGCATCCGGGGCGTGGCCGTTCATCAGAGCGTCCTGCCGGTCAGGGACGTGGTGGAGGTCGCCGGGGTGCCGTGCGCGCCGGCCGCCCGCTGCGCCGTCGACCTGGCCCGGGTGCTCCGTCGGCCGGACGCGCTACCGGTGCTGGACCTGTGCCTACGGGTGGGCGCGTGCCGCCGGGCGGACCTCTTGGCGGAGGTGACCCGGCACGCCGGGCTGCGCGGGGTACGCCAGGCCGGCCGGCTGGCCGAGCTGGCCGACCCGCGTGCGGAGTGCCGGCAGGAGAGCCAGCTACGCCTGCTGCTGATCGACGCCGGGTTACCCGCGCCGGAGCCGCAGCTCTGGGTGCCGGACGAGGAGGGCGTGCCGGTGTACCGGCTCGACCTGGGTTACCGCCGGCAGCGCGTCGGCGTGGAGTACGACGGCCGCTCCCATCTCGACCCCGACCGCCTGCACCACGACCGCTCCCGGCTGAACTGGTTGGCCGAGCACGGCTGGCGGATCCGGATCTACACCGCCACAGATCTCTACCGCCGCCCGAACCACATCCGGAGGTGCGTCCGGGCGCTCCTCTGAACGCTGGACGGGGACGGGGTGGTCAGGACGGTTTCGGGCGGTCGCGGTCCTTGGAGGGCTGGACCCGCTTCGGCTCGCCGGGCATCTTCGGGTATTCCGGCGGGTACGGCAGGTCACCGAGACCGTCGGCGGCGTCCCGCTCGGCCCACTCCAGCAGCGGCGTGATGTCCCACGGGGCGTCGTCGATGCCGGCGTGCGGGTCGCCCCGCTCGGCGAACCGGGCCGGCACCGTGCCCAGGTGGAAGTCGTCCGGGTCGACCTCGGGCAGCTCGTCCCAGTCGACCGGGGTGGAGACGGTGGCCCGCCCGTTGGCCCGCAGTGAGTACGCGCACGCGATGGTGCGGTCCCGCGCCATCTGGTTGAAGTCGACGAAGACCCGGCGGCCCCGCTCCTCCTTCCACCAGGCGGTGGTGACCAGCTCGGGCCGGCGCCGTTCCAGCTCCCGGGCCAGCGCGATGGTGGCCCGGCGCACCTCGACGAACGTCCAGCGTGGCTGGATGCGCAGGTAGACGTGCACGCCCCGGCCGCCGGAGGTCTTCGGCCAGCCCGGCACGCCCAGCTCGTCCAGCAGCCCGCGCAGCTCACCGGCGGCGGTCGCCGCGTCGGCGAAGTCGGTGCCGGGCTGCGGGTCGAGGTCGATGCGCAGCTCGTCGGGACGGTCGGTGTCGGCGGCGCGCACCGGCCAGGGATGGAACACCACGGTGCCCATCTGCGCCGCCCAGGCCACATGGGCCAGGTCGGCCGGGCACAGCTCCTGGGCCGTCCGGCCGCTGGGGAAGCTGATCTCCGCGGTGCGGACCCACGGGGGCACGCCACGGGCGGGCACCCGCTTCTGGAAGAACATCTCCCCCTCGATGCCCTCGGGGAAGCGTTGCAGGGTGGTGGGCCGGTCCCGCAGGGCCCGGGTGATGCCCTCGCCCACCGCGAGGTAGTAGTGGAAGACGTCCGCCTTGGTGAAGCCGCGCTGCGGGAAGATCACCCGACCCGGACTGCTCAGCCGCACGGCCCGGCCGGCGACCTCGATCTCCTCGACCGCGCTTCTGCTGCCCGCCATCAGGCGACCATATGCGATGCCACCGACAGCCGACGTACCGTGGAGCGGTGAGTCTTTCCGACAATGAACTGCCCCGCACCGAGGACGAGTGGCGGGTCCGGTTGAGCCCGGCGGAGTTCCGGGTGCTCCGCGAGGCCGGCACCGAGGCGCCCTGGACCGGTGAGTACGTCGACACCAAGACCCCCGGCGTCTACCACTGCCGGGCCTGCGGGGCCGAGTTGTTCCGCAGCGACGACAAGTTCGATTCGCACTGCGGCTGGCCCAGCTTCGACGACGCCATTCCCGGCGCGGTCAAGGAGATCCCGGACAACACGCTCGGCATGCGGCGGGTGGAGATCCGCTGCGCGCGCTGCGACAGCCACCTGGGGCACGTCTTCGAGGGCGAGGGCTTCACCCCGAAGGACACCCGGCACTGCGTCAACTCGATCTCGGTACGGCTGGAGCCGAGCGGCGGCTGACCGCGCGGCCCTACAGGCGCAGCAGGCTGCCGGCCTCGTCGACCCGGTCGGCGTTCTCGTCGTCCAGCCACACGCCACCGGTGGCGAGATAGCGGAAGCGGTACTCACCCGGGCCGAGCCGTACGGTCACGGTCCGGGTGCCGTCCCGGCGCGGCACCAGCTCGTGCCGGCCGGGCTCCCATCCGTTGAAGCAGCCGACCACGCTCACCGTGCCGGCCGGCGCGTCGCGGGGCAGGGAGAACGTCACCCGGGTCTGGTTGCCGAAGAGCTTGTTGCGTTTGATCACGCTTCCTCCTGATTCTCGCCGTCCACCTCGGTCAACGCGCGACACGCCGGCAGCGACACGCCGTCGGGGCCGGCCCGGGTTCGCCGTTCCGGCCGCTCCAGGGCGTCCGTTGCCCGACCCTGGGATCACAAGTCCGTTTTCGGGGGTTTCGTATGGCTGCCTGTGAGGTCTGCGGCAACGACTACTGGATGGCGTTCGAGGTGCGCACGGTCGACGGGGCCCGGCACACGTTCGACTGCTTCGAGTGCGCGGTGCACAAGATGGCACCGATCTGCGAACACTGTCAGATCAAGATCGTCGGACACGGCGTCGAGGTCTCCGGCCGCTTCTTCTGCTGCGCCCACTGCGCCCGCGCGGTCGAGGGCGACCAGGGCGCCGAGATCCGCGACGCGGTCGGCGCCCGCCCCGCCTGACCGGACGACCCGGTCCGGGAGCCGGGCGTCCGCCACGCCGGCGGGCCGGCTCGCGCCGGGGAAACAGCCACCCGCGAGCGGCCCACACCGCCGGCTGTCCGGTGCGGCGGCCCGCGCCCATCGACGGCTAGCATCCTCCGGTGAACCGACTGATGATCGCCGCGACGGCGGTCCTCGCCACGCTGGGAGGCTGCGCCCCGACCGCCGACCCGACCCCCGCTCCGAGCGGGCCGACCGGCGCCGCGCCGGCTCTCGCCGCACCGGCACCCACCGACGGCGGCGTCGCCCTCGCGCTGCGGGACCGGCATGCCGCCACCGGCAGCCTCGCCGGCCTGGCCGAGAAGCCCGAGCACGCCAGCGAGCGGCTCGACTCGGACGGGATCGCCTGCGGCCGTCCGCTGCCCCTGCTCGACCGGAGGCTGGTGGCCTCCACCCGGGTCTTCGGCACCCCGAAGGGCGCTCCGGCGGAGGAGTTCGTCGAGCTGACCCAGGAGACCGTGGTCTACCCGGACGCGACGGTGGCCGCCGACGCCGTACGCCGGATCTTCGAGGTGCTGGCGGCGTGCGACCGCGACGAGGAGGACGGGCAGGTGACCGCCGGGCACTCAGTCGTCGACCTGCCCGCCGGGGTGCGCGTGTCGGGCCGCGCGGTCGCCGCCACCATGACGCTGCCCGACGGCACCCGTTTCCCGCACCGCTACGGCTGTCTGCACCGGGGGCGGGTCACCCAGTGCGTGGGGGTGTGGACCCGCTCGACCGCCGCCACCGCGACCTGGTTCGACCGGGCCGCCGTCGCCACCGGCGCCGGCCTGGGGGCGGCGGCGGACTGACCGGCCGCCCGGCCTGTCGGACCGGCGTGGCTCACCCGCGGACCGCGGCCTAACCTGGCGGGATGTCCGTCGAGTTCCACCAGGCCGGCTTCGCCGAGCTGGACAACCGCACGTTCCACGACCTGCTCCGGCTGCGCATCGACGTGTTCGTGGTGGAGCAGTCCTGCGCGTACCCGGAGCTGGACGGTCGGGACGTCGAGCCCGGCACGCGCCATCTCTGGCTGGCCCGCGACGGCGCCGTCGTGGCGTACCTGCGGATCCTGGCCGACCCCGACGGCGTGGCACGGATCGGCCGGGTGGTGGTGGCGCCGGCCGCCCGCGGCGCGGGCCTGGCCGGCGCGCTGCTGACCGAGGCGCTGGCCGTGGTGGGTGACCGGCCGTGCGTGCTGGAGGCGCAGACGCACCTGGTGGGTCTCTACGCCGGCCACGGCTTCACGGTGAGCGGGCCCGGCTACGTCGAGGACGGCATCCCGCACACGCCGATGCGCCGGAATCCCAACTAATTGACGCGTGTCGTTTTCTGTGGCAGCGTGCGGATCGAGCCGCCACGCGGGAGAGGGCAACTCCCGACAGTCCGGGCGTCGTGCACCGACACCCCACCCCCGGAGGCTTCCCATGTCCACTCCGTACCGTCGCCGCATACCGCTCGGCGCGGCGATCCTCGGCGTCTGCGCGGTCGTCGCCGCGCTGCTCACCACCGCGTTCTCCGGCCCGGCCTCGGCGCACGGGTCGGTGGTCGACCCGGCCTCACGGAACTACGGCTGCTGGCAGCGCTGGGGCAGCGACTTCCAGAACCCGGCGATGGCCACCCAGGACCCGATGTGCTGGCAGGCCTGGCAGGCCGACCCGGCCGCCATGTGGAACTGGAACGGCCTGTTCCGCGAGGGCGTCGCCGGCAACCACCAGGGCGCCATCCCGGACGGCCAGCTGTGCAGCGGCGGGCGCACCTCCAACGGCCGCTACAACGCGCTCGACACGGTCGGCGCCTGGAAGACCACGCCGATCTCCAACAACTTCCGGATCAAGCTGTACGACCAGGCCAGCCACGGCGCCGACTACATCCGGGTGTACGTGACCAAGCAGGGCTTCAACGCGTTGACCTCGCCGCTGCGCTGGAGCGACCTGGAGCAGGTCGGCCAGATCGGCAACACCCCCGCCAGCCAGTGGACGCCCGAGACCTCGGGCGTGTCGATCCAGGTGCCGGCGAACGCGCCGGGCCGGACCGGCCGGCACATCGTCTACACCATCTGGCAGGCCAGCCACCTGGACCAGTCCTACTACCTGTGCAGCGACGTCGACTTCGGCGGCAGCGGCCCGTCGCCGACCGCCTCCCCCACCACCTCGCCGACCGCGTCGCCGACGACCAGCCCGACCACGTCGCCGACGGCCACCCCGACCGGTGGACCGACGACGCCGAACCCGGCCGGGGGCTGCACCGCGACCTACCAGGTCACCGGTCAGTGGGGCGGCGGCTTCCAGGCCGAGGTCAAGGTGACAAACGGCGGCGGTGCGATCCGCGGCTGGTCGGTGAGCTGGAACTACCAGAACGGCCAGCAGGTGACCTCGGCGTGGAACGCCACGGTCACCACGAGCGGAACGCTCGTCACCGCACGCAACGTGGCCTACAACGGCGCGCTCGCCCCGGGGGCCAGCACCTCGTTCGGCTTCACCGGCTCGTCGAGCGGGACCAACCCGGTGCCCGGGATCCTCTCCTGCACGACGACCGCCTGACCGCCAGCCCGCCGGCAAGGAGGGGCCCCCTTTTAACACTCCGGTGTGAGAGGGGGCCCCTTCTCTACCGCAGGCGTTAACCGGGGGCCCCTCCTTTCACACCAGGCAGGTGACGATGTCGGCGATGGGGCGGCGGCGGCCGGTGTAGAACGGGATCTCCTCGCGGACGTGGCGCCGGGCCCGGGACGCCCGCAGGTCGCGCATCAGGTCGACGATGCGGTGCAGCTCGTCGGCCTCGAACGCCAGCATCCACTCGTAGTCACCGAGCGCGAACGAGGCGACCGTGTTGGCCCGCACGTCCGGGTAGCCGCGGGCCATCTTCCCGTGCTCGGCCAGCAGCTCCCGCCGCTCCCCCTCGGGCAGCAGGTACCACTCGTACGAGCGGACGAACGGGTAGACGCAGAGGTAGGCGCGCGGCTGCTCGTCGGCCAGGAACGCCGGGATGTGGCTGCGGTTGAACTCGGCCGGCCGGTGCAGCGCCATCTGCGACCAGACCGGGGTGAGCGCCCGGCCCAGCGTGGTGCGGCGGAACCGCAGGTACGCGTCCTGGAGCGCGTCGCTCGACGACGAGTGCCACCAGATCATCAGGTCGGCGTCGGCGCGCAACCCGGCCACGTCGTACGTGCCCCGGACCGTGACGTCCTTGCCGGCCAGCTCCGTGAAGAGCGACTCGACCTCGTCGACGACGTTCTCCCGCAGCGACGGCAGCGGGCTCGACGCCCGGTACACCGACCACATGGTGTAGCGGATGGTCTCGTTCAGCTCCCGCAGCCGGGCCGCGTTGGTCTGCTCGGTCATGTCGCCGATCCTCCCAGTGCTGTGATGATCTCTTCGGCCGCCGTCTCGCCGGAGCGGACGCAGACCGGAATGCCGACCCCGTCGTAGCCGGCCCCGGCCAGCGTCAGCGTCGGGTGCGCGGCGCGCAACGCCACCCGCGCCCCGGCCACCCGGTCGGTGTGCCCGGGCGGGTACTGCGGCAGCGCGCCGCCCCACCGCTGCACGTGCCGGGCCACCGGGTCGGGCAGCGTCGTGCCCAGCGCCGTCGACAGCTCCCGGCGTACGGTGGCGGCCAGGTCGTCGTCGGTGAGCTGGAGCGAGGTCTCGTCGCCGTAGCGGCCGACCGAGGCGCGCACCAGCGCCAACCCGTCGGGCCGGCGCAGGTGCCCCCACTTGGTGGTGAAGAACGTGGCCGCCTTGATCAGCAGGCCCTCGCCGGCCGGCACCAGGAACCCGGACAGCTCCGGCAGCTCCGGCGCGGGCAGCGCGAGCGTGACCAGCGCGACGCTGGCGTAGTCGAGCGCGCCGACGGTCGCCGCCACCTCGGGCGCCTCGCCGGCCAGCAGCCGGGCCGCCGGCCGGGCCGGCACCGCCAGCAGCACCGCGTCGGCGTCCACCAGCTCGGGATCCCGGGTCGGGCCGACGGTGAGTCGCCAGCCGGTCGGGGTGCGCCGCAGCTCCCGCACCGCCGCGTCCCGGCGGATCGTCGCCCCGCTGGCCCGCGCCGCCGCCTCGACCAGCGTGCTCAGCCCGCCGGCCAGGGTGCCGAAGACCGGGGCGCCGGGCGCGCGCGGCGCGGCGGCCTGCGCGGCGCGTACCGCACCGACGAGCGTGTGCTCCCGACGGGCCGCGCGGGCCAACGCCGGCATGGTGGTGACCAGGGAGAGGTCGTCGGCGCGGCCGGCGTACACGCCGCCGAGCATCGGGTCGACGAGCCGGTCCACCACGGCGTCGCCGAGCCGCTCCCGGACCAGCCGGCCGACCGCCAGGTCCTCGCCGGGGGCCAGCAGCGGGCGGCCCGCGTCGCGGTCGGCGTCCGCCGCCGGCCGGGCCACCGCCGCCACCGTCGCCAGATCCCCGGGTACGCCGACGAGCGTGCCGCCCGGCACCGGGCGCAACCCCCCGTCGACGAGCAGGGCGGCCTGCCCGACGGTCGGGTGCACGAGCTGCGCGGCCAGGTCGAGGCGGCGCGCGAGGGTCACCGCTGCCGACTCCCCGCCGGCCGGGTCGCGCATCAGGAACGACTCGGCCCCGAACTCGACCGGCCCACCGGCCAGCTCACCGGTGCGCAGCTTGCCGCCGAGGCGGCCGGACTGCTCGTACACGGTGATCCCGGTGCCGGCGGGGGCGCGGTCGCGCAACCGGACGGCGGCGGCCAGCCCGGTGATCCCGCCACCGACGATCGCCACCCGCCACGGCCGCGACACGGCTACCCCTGGTGGGCCGGTCGCGCGGACAGCTCGTGCACCAGCGCGACCACCCGGGTCAGCACGTCGGGGTCGGTCTCCGGCAGGACGCCGTGACCGAGGTTGAACACGTGGCCGGGCGCGGCGCGGCCCTGCTCGACGATGCGCCGCACCTCGGCCTCGACCACTGGCCAGGGGGCGAGCAGCACGGTCGGGTCGAGGTTGCCCTGCACCGCCTTGTCCGGCCCGATCCGGCCGGTGGCGACGTCCAGCGGCGTACGCCAGTCGACGCCGACCACGTCGGCGCCGGCCTCGCCCATCGCGGCGAGCAGCTCGCCGGTGCCCACCCCGAAGTGGATGCGCGGCACACCGGCGCCTTCCAGACCGCCCAGCACGTACGCCGAGTGGGGCAGCACGAAACGGCGGTAGTCGGCCTCGGAGAGCGCGCCGGCCCACGAGTCGAAGAGCTGCACCGCGGAGACGCCCGCCTCGATCTGCACCCGCAGGAACGACAGCGTCACGTCGGCCAGCCGACCGCAGAGCGTGTGCCACAGGTCGGGGTCGCCGTACATCAGCGCCTTGGTCTTCGCGTGGGTCCGCGACGGCCCGCCCTCGACCAGGTAGCTGGCCAGCGTGAACGGCGCGCCGGCGAAGCCGATCAGCGGGGTGTCGCCCAGCTCGGCGACGAGCAGCCGGACCGCCTCGTCCACGTAGGACACCTCGTCGCGGCCGATCGGGGTGATCCGCTCCACGTCGGCGGCGGTGCGCACCGGTTCGGCCACCACCGGCCCGGTTCCGGGCACGATGTCCAGGTCGATCCCGGCCGCCGCCACCGGCACCACGATGTCGCTGAACAGGATCGCCGCGTCCACCCCGTGCCGGCGGACCGGCTGGAGGGTGATCTCGGTGACCAGCTCGGGGCGGCGGCACGACTCCAGCATCGGCACGCTGGCCCGGATCTCGCGGTACTCCGGCAGGGACCGGCCGGCCTGGCGCATGAACCAGACCGGGGTGTGCGGAACCGGCTCACGCCGGCAGGCGCGCACGAACGGCGATTCGGCCGGCCCGCCGCGGCGGGGTTCTCCGTCTCGGGCGGCAGTGCCCGTGGTGTCGGTGGTCATCGCCGCAATCGTGCCACGCCCCGCACGAACCCCCGCGCCCGCCGCCCGCATATGTGACGCAGAAGGAGGGGCCCCCGCTTAACGCATCCGGTAGAGGAGGGGGCCCCGCTTAACACCCGGGTCCGCGACGCGCCCGGCGCGCCGTCACCCACCGCGCGGCGGAGGCGGCATAGGCTGCCGGCATGGCCCCCCCGATCGCGCTCCCGGAAACGTTCGCCCGCGCGGTCGCGGGACTGCGGTCGGCCACACCCCGGCCGGAGATCCTGCTGGAGGAGGTCGGCGCTCCGCAGCGGCTGGCCCCGTACGCGTTCGCCCTCTCCGCGGCGGTCATGCGCGACGACGACGAGATCGCCAGTGGCCGGCTGATCCTGCTGCACGACCCGGCCGGGCACGAGGCCTGGCAGGGCACGCTGCGCCTGGTCACGTACGTCACCGCCGAGCTGGAGGTCGACCTGGCCAGCGATCCGCTCCTGCCCGGGGTGGGCTGGACCTGGCTGACCGACGCGCTGGACGCGCAGGGCGCCGGGCACCGGGCGATCGGCGGCACGGTCACCCAGACCCTCTCCACCCGGTTCGGTGAGCTGGCCGGGCCGCCGGCCGCCGGCGACATCGAGATCCGCGCCTCCTGGACGCCGCTCCGCGCCGACCTGGGCCCACACCTGCTCGGCTGGTGCACGTTGCTGGCCTCGACGGCCGGTCTGCCGCCACCGGGCGTCACCGCGTTGCCCATCCGCCGCCCCGCCGGCGCCGCCTGACCCGGGTTCTCTCGACCCAGCCCCGTCGATCATGAAGTTGGCGGCCGTTCCGCGGATCCGGACGGCCGCCAACTTCATGATCGATCAGGAGGGTGGGGCTCAGAGGTAGTTCTCGGCCTCGTCGCAGATCTTGTCGAGACCCTTGTTGGCCGCCTCGAAGCCCGCCTTGTCGCCACGCGACGCCGCGGTGATGGCGGTGGTCAACTTGTCCAGGCAGCTCGCGATGACCTTCTTCTGCCGGGCCTGCTCGTCCCGGTCGTTCTTGGTGCCGGTCAGGTCCTGCTCGGTGTCGGCCAGGCGCTCCTGAACCGCCTTGACCTCCCCCTTGAGCTTCTCGATCTCCCGCTGGTTCGCCGAGATGGTGCCGTCACGCTGACTGACCTGCCGCTCGGCGCTGGTCAGCTTGCCGTTGGTGGTGACGTAGAGACCGGTCATCACGCCGCCGAGGACGAGGAGCAGCCCGGCGACGAGGGCGAGGATCAGCGTGGTCCGACCCCGGCCACCGCCGGCCGGCGTACCCGTCGGCGTGCCGTAACCGGCCGGGCCGTACGGGGGCGCGGCGCCGGGCGGCCCGGACATCGTCTGGGGACCGAAACCGGGTCCGGCGGCAGGCGGCCCGGACATCGGCTGCGGGCCGAATCCGGGCCCGGAGACGGGCGGCGCCGACATCGGCTGCGGGGGGTAGCCGGCGCCGGAGACCGGCGGCGCGGACATCGGCTGCGCCGGGACGGGGGCGGCGCCCGGCGCGTAGGCACCGGGACCGGGCCCGCCCGGGGCGGGACCGCCCGCGCCGTACCCGCCGGAACCGTACGCGCCCGCGCCGGGTGCGCCGGAACCGTACGCGCCGGGGCCGGACACGGGCGGCTGGGGCCGGGTGGGGTCGGGGTGCGCCGGGCCGTACGGCGGGGGCGAGGGCTGGCTCCCGTACGGGTTGCCGTAGACCGTGCCGCCCGGCGGCTGGGGCGGGTGGCCCTCCGCTCCGGTGGGTGGCTGGGACATGTCGTTCCTCCAGTTGTGCTGGTCCCCGCGGGGTGGCCCGGTGGGCCGGGGTCGAGGGGGCGTGGTGGGGGCCACACCCGCACGGCGCGCTGAGCCGCGGCTCAGCAGAGTTTGAAGCGGTCGCAGGCGGTCTTGATCGGCACCGCCAGCCCGATGCCCTCGGCGTCACGGGCCTTGGCCGTGGCGATGCCGACGACCTCCTTCGACCCGTTGATCACCGGACCGCCGGAGTTGCCGGGATTGATCGGCGCGTCGAACTGGATCACCGGGCCGGAGCCTCCCTCGTCCTTGCGGAACGCGCTCACCACCCCGGTGGTGACGCTGTCCTGCAGGCCGAGCGGGGCACCGACCACCACGATCTGCTGGCCGGACTTCACCGGCGTCCGGGCCGCGACCAGGCCGCCGAACGTCGCGGTGGTGCGCAACCGCGCCAGGTCCTTTTCCTTGTCGGTGTCGATGATGGTCGCCTCGAACCGCTGGTCGGTGCGCTCCAGGAACACCTTGCGCTCGCCGGCGGCGAAGACCGACTCCACCACGTGGAAGTTGGTGAGCAGCGTGGTGCCACCGCCGGCCGGCGCCTTGCCGACCGCGAAGGCCGTGCCGGTGAACTGGCCGGCCCGGACCCGGAACACGCTGGGCAGCACCGCGCTCGCCACCGCTTCGGGATTGAACGCGGCGCCGGCCTGCTTCTCCAGGCTTCCGGCGCGCTGCTCCAGCCCGTCGAGCCGGCGGGCGTCCGCGCCCTGGGCCTCGGCCGTCCGCCGGTCGGCGGCGGCGAGTCGGTCGTCAAGCCGGTGGATCTGGTACGCCTGCACGCCGGTGACCACGGCCAGCACACCGGCCAGCACGAGCGCCACCACCGGCAGCCGGCCCCGGCGGCGGGACGGGTCGGGGCCACCGGCCATCGGCGACCCGCCGAATCCGGTCCGGCCGGATACGGCGGCCGGATGCACCGGCCCCGGTGTGGGCTGACCGGGCCAGGCCGGCCCGGAGCCCGACTGACCGGGCCAGGCCGGCCCGGACGTCGACTGACCCGGATACGCCGGGCTCGACGTCGGCTGACCCGGGAACGCCGGGCTCGACGTCGGCTGACCCGGGAACGCCGGGCTCGACGTCGACTGACCCGGGAACGCCGGACCGGACGGCGACTGACCCGGGCTCGACACCGGCTGACCCGGATACGCCGGACCGGATACCGGCTGACCGGTCGACGGCACGGCCGGGGCCGGTCGGGACTGGTAGGCCGACCCCGCCGCCGGCGGGCCCGACCAGGCCGAACCGGCATTCGGCTGGGCCGGCACGGGCGATGCCGCGGGTGCCCCGCCGAACGGCGGGTGACCGGCGTGGCCCGCCCCGCCGCCCCAGGCCGAATCCGGCGTGGCAACGCCCCGGCCCGGGTCGGGCGCAGCGGCGTCCCAGGTCGAGCCGGGCGCGGCGGCGTCCCAGGTCGAGCCGGGCGCGGCGGCGTCCCAGGTCGAGCCGGGCGCGGCGGCGTCCCAGGTCGAGCCGGGCGCGGCGGCGTCCCGGGCCGCTCCAGGCGCGGCCGCAGTGCCCCAGGCCGGACCGGACGCGGCGGCGCCCCGAGCTGCTCCAGGCGCGGCGGTGCCCCGGGCCGGTTCCGGTGCGGCGACGCCGCGGGAGAAGTCGGGGCCGGTGGGCGCGCCGGGGAACGGGGCCGCCCGGCCGGGCGGAGCGATGCGTGGCGGCAGTGGTCCCGGCCGGCCGGCCGTTCCGTCGCCGCCCTGCCCCGGCACGCCGTCGCCGGTCTCGTACCCGCCTGCCATGATCGCCTGTCCTCCCCCGCCGGCTCCGCCGGCACGCCGACCGTTACCGGCCGCCCCCGCGCCGCCCACGGCTCGATGGACCGTACCGGCGGGAACGGGGTTTGTCTTCCCCGATGTCCGACCCTCTCACCCCCGCGCAACCCGGCGCGTTCCGGACACCTGGCGGACATCTCGTCGACACGCAACGGACCGGCTGCGCGCACCGGATCGTCCGGCCTACTAGGGTTGTCAGGTGACCGACGAACCACCCCTGCGCCGTCGGGCCGCCGAAAGCCGTACGGGAGAGGTGTCTCCGCATCCGTCGACGGCCGTGCCGGAGCCGGCGGGCGCGGGGACCGAGACCGACGCGAGCGCAGCCGTTCCGCTGACCGCTCCGCGCGACGGCACCCCCACGCCGGTGGCCACCCCCAGTGAGCTGGACGCGGTCGTGGCCCGCTTCGCGGCCGGCACCGGCCCGGTGGCCCTGGACGCCGAACGTGCCTCCGGCTACCGCTACAGCCAGCGGGCCTACCTGGTGCAGCTGCGCCGGGCCGGTGCCGGCACCACGTTGATCGACCCGCTGCCGCTGCCCGACCTGTCCGCGCTCGACGCGGCGATCGCGGAGGCGGAGTGGGTGCTGCACGCCGCCAGCCAGGATCTCGCCTGCCTGGCCGAGGTGGGGCTGCGCCCGCGCCGACTGTTCGACACCGAACTGGCCGCCCGGCTGGCTGGTTTCGACCGGGTCGGCCTGGCCGCGCTGACCGAACAGCTGCTCGGCTTCAGCCTGGAGAAGCACCACTCCGCCGCCGACTGGTCCAGCCGGCCGCTGCCGGAGTCCTGGCTGACGTACGCGGCCCTGGACGTGGAGCTGCTTGTCGACCTGCGCGACGCGCTCGACGCCGAGCTCGACAGGCAGGGCAAGTCCGGCTGGGCGGCGGAGGAGTTCGCCGCGCTGGTACGCAACGGCGCCCGCCCGCCCCGGGTCCGCGCCGAGCCGTGGCGACGCACGTCCGGCATCCACCGGGTCCGTGGCGCCCGCGCCCAGGCCCGGGTGCGTTCCCTCTGGTACGCGCGGGACCAGATCGCCGCCCGTCGGGACGCCGCGCCGGGGCGGGTGCTGCCCGACTCGGCCATCGTGGCGGCGGCCGAGCTGGACCCGAAGGACGAGAAGACGTTGCTGACCCTGCCCGGGTTCGGTGGCCGCTCGGTGCGCCGGCTGGCGCGTACCTGGTTGGCGGCGTTGGACGACGCACGCCAACTGCCGGACGACGCGTTGCCGGTGAGTCCGACGGTGGAGGGCCCGCCGCCGCCGCACCGGTGGGCGGAGCGCGACCCGGTCGCGGCGGGCCGGCTGGCCCGTTGCCGGGAGGTGGTGGTCGGCACCGCGTCGGCGCACCGGCTGCCGGCGGAGAACCTGATCGCGCCGGACTCGGTCCGCCGGTTGGCCTGGCAGCCGCCGGAGGAGATCACCGACGACACGGTGGCGGAGACCCTGCGCACGCTGGGTGCTCGCGAGTGGCAGCTCGGCCTGCTCCTGCCGGCGCTCACCGAGGCGTTGCGCACCCCGGCGTCCTGAGCCGGCCCGACGCGGGTTGTGAGGTGGGCCACACGGGGGGTGGTGACGCCGCTGGTTACTGGCGAGTAGCATCCGGAGAAATGGCCAGTGCCGAGGGAGGCTCCAAGTGCCCCGTGAAGTCCGAGATGTCGTCTTCGTCGACGGCGTCCGAACGCCGTTCGGCAAGGCGGGTGGGATGTACGCCAACACCCGCGCCGACGACCTGGTGATCCGCTGCATCCGCGAGCTGATGCGCCGCAACCCGCAGCTGCCGCCGGAGAAGGTGGAGGAGGTGGCGATCGCCGCCACCACCCAGATCGGCGACCAGGGCCTGACCATCGGCCGCACCGCCGCCCTGCTGTCCGGCCTGCCCAAGACCGTGCCCGGCTTCGCCATCGACCGGATGTGCGCGGGCGCGATGACCGCCGTCACCACCGTGGCGAGCGGCATCGCCGTGGGCGCGTACGACGTGGCCATCGCCGGCGGCGTGGAGCACATGGGCCGCCACCCGATGGGCGAGGGCGTCGACCCCAACCCGCGGATCGTCGCGGAGAAGCTGGTCGACCCGTCCGCCCTGGTGATGGGCGCCACCGCGGAGAACCTGCACGACCGGGTCCCGCACGTCACCAAGGAGCGCACCGACGCGTTCGCGCTCGCCTCGCAGCAGAAGACCGCCAAGGCGTACGCCAACGGCAAGCTCCAGGGCGACCTGGTGCCGGTGGCCATCCGCGACGCCGACGGCGGCTGGGGCCTGGCGACCGTGGACGAGGCGCCGCGGGACACCTCGCTGGAGAAGCTGGCCGGCCTGAAGACCCCGTTCCGCCCGCACGGCAAGGTCACCGCGGGCAACGCGGCCGGCCTGAACGACGGCGCCACCGCCGCCCTGCTGGTCGCCGAGGAGACCGCCCGCGAGCTGGGTCTGCCGGTCGGCATGCGGCTGGTGTCGTACGGCTTCGTCGGCGTCGAGCCCGAGGTGATGGGCGTCGGCCCGATCCCCTCCACCGAGAAGGCGCTGCGCATCGCCGGGCTGAGCATCGACGACATCGGCCTGTTCGAGCTGAACGAGGCGTTCGCGGTGCAGGTGCTCGCGTTCCTCGACCACTTCGGCATCGCCGACGACGACCCCCGGGTCAACGCCTGGGGCGGCGCGATCGCCATCGGGCACCCGCTCGCGTCCTCCGGCGTGCGGCTGATGACCCAGCTCGCCCGGCAGTTCGCCGAGCACCCCGAGGTCCGCTACGGCCTCACCGCCATGTGCATCGGCATCGGCATGGGCGGCACGGTCATCTGGGAGAACCCGAACTGGGAGGGTGGGGACAAGTGAGCGCGCTCGCGGCACCGAACGAGGTCGTCACCAGGGCGCTGCTGCGTCAGGTGGCCGTACCGGGGCTGGACCGCCCGGCCGCCCTGATCACCCTGGACAACGGCTTCGACCACACCAAGCCGAACAGCTTCGGTCCGGGCGGCCTGACCAGCCTGGACGAGGCGATCACCGCCGCCCTGGCGGCGAACCCGGCGTTCGTCGCGGTCACCGGCAAGCCGTACATCTTCTGCGTGGGCGCGGACATCACCAGCCTGCCCCAGCTGGAGAACCGCGAGCAGGCGCTGGAGGTCGGCCGGCTCGGCCACCGGGTCTTCGCCCGGCTCAAGGACAGCGACGTCCCGACGTTCGCGTTCGTCAACGGCGCGGCCATGGGCGGCGGCCTGGAGCTGGCGCTGCACTGCCACTACCGGACGCTGTCGGCCGGCGCGGCGGCGCTGGCGCTGCCCGAGGTCTCGCTCGGCCTGGTGCCCGGCTGGGGTGGCACCCAGCTCCTGCCGAACCTGATCGGCATTCCCGCCGCCACCCAGGTGATCCTCCAGAACCCGCTGATGCAGAACCGGATGCTCAAGCCGAAGCAGGCGGCCGAGATGGGCATCGCGGACGTGCTGCTGGAGCCGGCCGACTTCCTGGAGCGGTCGCTCGAATGGGCCGCCGGCGTGGTCCGGGGCGAGGTCACCGTGACCCGCCCCGAGGTCGACAAGGACATGTGGGCGGGCGTGCTCTACTTCGCCCGGCAGACCCTCGACCAGCGGCTGCACGGCGCGGTTCCGGCCGCGTACAAGGCGTTGGACCTGCTGGAGACCGCGAAGGACGCGGACTTCGCGGCCGGCACCGCGGCGGAGGACGAGGCGCTCGCCGACCTGGTCTTCTCCGAGGAGCTGCGCAGCGGCCTGTACGCGTTCGACCTGGTGCAGCGGCGGGCCAAGCGCCCGGCCGGCGCGCCGGACAAGGGCCTGGCCCGGCCGGTGACCAAGGTGGGCATCGTCGGCGCCGGCCTGATGGCCAGCCAGCTCGCGCTGCTGTTCGCCCGCCGGCTCCAGGTGCCCGTGGTGCTGACCGACCTTGATCAGGCCCGGGTGGACCAGGGCGTCGCCTACGTGCACACCCAGATCGAGAAGGCGGTGAGCAAGGGCCGGATGGACAAGGGCACCGCCGCCAAGCTGTACGGCCTGGTGTCCGGCTCGGTCGACAAGTCGGTGTTCGCCGACGCCGACTTCGTCATCGAGGCCGTCTTCGAGGACCTGGGCGTCAAGAAGCAGGTCTGGGCCGAGCTGGAGAAGATCGTCGCGCCCGAGGCGGTGCTCGCCACCAACACCAGCTCCCTGTCGATCACCGAGATGGCGGCCGACCTGGAGCACCCGGAGCGGGTCGTCGGCTTCCACTTCTTCAACCCGGTGGCGGTGCTGCCGCTGCTGGAGATCGTCCGCGGCGAGCGCACCGACGACGCCACGCTGGCTACCGCGTTCGCGGTCGGCAAGCAGCTCAAGAAGTCGTCGGTGCTCGTCAAGGACGCCCCGGCGTTCGTGGTGAACCGGCTGCTGACCCGCTTCCTCGGCACCGTCTTCGCCGCCGTCGACGCCGGCACCCCGCTGGACGTCGCGGACAGCGCGCTGGACCCGCTGGGCCTGCCGATGCGCCCGCTCGCGCTGCTCCAGCTCGTCGGGCCGGCGGTCGCGTACCACGTGGGCGGCACCCTGCACGAGGCGTTCCCGGAGCGGTTCACGGTCAGCGAGAACCTCAAGCGGATCGCCGACTCCGGCCAGCCGATCGTGGTCGACGACCAGGTCAACGAGGACGTCGCCAAGCTGCTCGTGGTCGGCGACCAGCCGCTCACCGCCGAGCAGGTGCGGCAGAACGCGCTCGACGCGCTGGCGCAGGAGATCGGGCTGATGCTCGACGAGGGTGTCGTCGCCGAGGCGCAGGACATCGACCTGTGCATGATCCTCGGCGCCGGCTGGCCGTTCCACCTGGGCGGCGTCACGCCGTACCTGGACCGGACCGGCACCTCCGAGCGGGTGACCGGCCGACGGTTCCTGCCGCGCGGTGTGGCCAGCCTGCGCTGACCGTTCCACGCATCGATCGCGGTGCTCGTGCCGTCCGTTCCGGACGGTGCGGGCACCGCGATCGGCGTTCCGGGGCCGGTCACGGCACGGTTCCGGTTTGATCACACCGCCCCTGACCGGACGGCGGGGTGTCGGCGGCTCTGGCTACCATCACGCGTCCAGAATCTTCACAGGAGCTGCCTTCATGTCCCAGCCGCCGTCCAATCCCTACCCCGGCCACAACCCCTCCCCCTCCGCACAGCCGGGTGGCTACCAGCCGCCGCAGCAGTACGGCGGTGAGTACCCGCCGGCGCCGCAGCAGCAGTACGGCGGTGACTACCCGCAGCAGCCGCAGTACGGCGGCGACCAGTTCGGCGCTCCGGTCCCGCCGAAGAAGAAGTTCGGGGTCGGCAAGATCCTGCTGATCGTCCTGGCCGTGGTGCTGGTGCTCTGCGTCGGCGGCGGCATTGCTTTCTGGGCCGCCGCCGGTGACGACGTGAAGGACGTCGTCACCGCCACCAAGACCCGGGTCGTCGAGCCGACGACGCTGGGCGGCCGGCCGAAGGCGACCGAGCCGCAGCTCCAGTCGACCGCGCTCCAGATGAAGTCCGAGCTCGGCAAGGACGTGCCGAACGCGACCAGCACGGCTGGCGCGTTCTACGGCGACCCGGCCAAGAAGGACCTGGTCATGATCGTCGCCGTCTCCGGCGTCATCGCCGACCCGAAGAAGGAGATGGCGGACGCCATCGCCGCGGTCACCCCGGACCTGGGCACCAAGGAGTTCAAGACGGTCGACGCCGGCCCGCTCGGCGGCGACGCCAAGTGCGGCGACGGCAAGGCCCAGGACATCCCGGTCGGTGTCTGCATCTGGTCCGACAAGGGCAGCCTCGGCATGGTGGTCGTCTACTTCAAGTCCTCGTCCGAGCTCCAGTCGGAGTTCGTCAACCTGCGCGGTGAGATCGAGAAGCAGGACTGACCACGCTCGGAGCGCCGGGCCCCCGCCGTCGGCGGGGGCCCGGCGCCGTTTCCGGGTCAGGCCGACGCGACCCGGCGCCGTTTCCGGGTCAGGCCGACGCGACCCGGCGCCGTTTCCGGATCAGGCCGACGCGACCCGGCGCCGTTTCCGGATCAGGCCGACGCGACCCGGCGCCGTTTCCGGATCAGGCCGACGCGACCCGGCGCCGTTTCCGGGTCAGGCCGCCGCGGCGCGTTCCGCCGTGGCGCGGCACACGCAGAACTCGTTGCCCTCCGGGTCGGCGAGCACCACCCAGCCGCTGCCGTCCGGTCGGCGCCGGTCGGCGACAAGCGTCGCGCCGAGTTCGCGCAGCCGCACGACCTCGGTGTCCCGGGTGCCCTCGGCCGGCTGGAGGTCGAGGTGGAACGCACCCTTGCCGTGGCGCTCACCCACCTCGACGAAGAGCAGGTCGGGGCCGTGCCCGTCGGGCGAGACAAGGACCGCCTCCGGGTCACCCGGGTGGTCGTCGGCGTGCCGCTCGCGGTCGAGGACGCGGCCCCACCATCCGGCCAGGGCGTACGGGTCGTCGGATTCCACTGTCACGCAGTGGATGTGTGCACTCACGGTGTTTCCTCCGATGGGGGATGCGCCCCGGCGGAGTGCGAGGTCAGCGGGGAACGCGGGGCGCGGGATTGTTGAGAACGGACATCACCACACCCCCTTCCACCTCTCGGCTGACTCACCCGATCGTGCCAGCCCGACCGGCCGGCCCGCAAGGCGGGGGCCCCGCTTAACAGGTGCCTGTTAAGCGGGGCCCCCGCCTCTACCGAAAGCGTTAAGCGGGGCCCCCGCCTTACACACCCATCACGGGCCGAGGAACACCGCCTTGGCCCGCCAGTCGGTGCCGTCGACGGCCGGGCCGCTGCGCACGGTGAACGTCGCGGTCGGCGCGCCGTTGAGCCAGTCCGTCGCCAACAGGTCACCGGTGCTCCGGTTGACCTTGTAGAGCGTGCCGCCGGCCAGGAACACCGCGCCCGCGTCGGCGAACCCGCCCGCGCCGGCCACCGTGAACCGGTCCGCGCCGACCGTGCCGCTGTCCGGGGTGAACCAGCGCCAGAACAGGCCGCTCTGCCCGGCGAGCGTGTAGTAGAGCCGGCCGCCGGAGTGGAACATGCCGGTCACGTTGGGGATCTCGGCGTAGAAGCCGGTGGTTACTCCGACGTACGTCTGACCGGCCGGCCCGGAGTCGGTCTCCACCGTGTCCCAGTAGGCGTCGTGGTACGGGTCGACGAGCGACGGCGTGCCGAACGTGGTGCCGTCGAACGTGCGCCGCCACAGCGCGCCGTTCATGCCGTAGAACAGCGTGCCGCCGACCCAGAACGCGCCCCGCGCGGTGGACCAGGCGGTGCCGTCCGGGTTCGCCACCGGGCTCGGCGCGCCGACAGTGGTCGTCCCGTCGTACGAGCGGGACTGCACCTCGTCGCCGGTGCCGGCCGGCGGGGCGCCGGTCTTGACGATCTCGATGCCGTCGATCAGCGGATTCTCCACCACGTGACGGAACTCCAGGTCGACGCTGCCGTCGCTGACCACCGTGAACTCGCGCATGGTGCCCACGTTGTGCCCGGCGCTGGCGGACAGGTCGAGGTCGTCGAGCACGGTGGCGCCCTCCAGCGCCACGTCGAAGACGCGGGCGCCGACGGCGGCGGTGCCGTCGTACCGGTTGGCCAGGTAGAGCCGGACCCGCACCTCGGTGCCGGTGGGCACCGGGAACTGCCAGGTCATCTCCGGCGCGCCGGCCGGGTCGTACCGTTCGTCGCTGTAGAGCGCGGCCGGGGTGCCGGCCGGCACTGTCGTGTCCAGCGCGCCCACCGCGGCGAAGCCGGCGGCGGAGCTCCCGCTGTTGTGGTACGGGCTGGGGTTGCCGCCGTCGTCGGCCGCCCAGTCCGGCCCGCCGTCGGTGGCGGCGACCAGCGGCCCGCCCGCGTTGACCCGGTACAGCACGTTTGTGGGCTTCGGCACGCCGGCCTGGTAGACCGTGCCGGGCAGGGTGGGCTCGGTGGTCGGGTGCGGGGCCGTGCCGCCGGCCAGCGGGAAGAACGCGATCCGCTCCCGGCGGTACTGGAAGTTGCCGATCCACGAGGTGTCGCCGCCGACCCACAACCCGGCCGGGGTGACAAGCATCTCGGAGGCGCCGATGCCGCGCGGGTGGCGGCCCGGGTTCCAGGACAGCGGCAGGCCGGTACGCGGGTCGAGCGCGGCGATGCTGGCCCGGCCGACCGCGCCGGCCCGGGCGTTGTCGCCGCCGGCGCTGTTGTTCAGCCAGCGGAAGTGGCCACCCACGTAGACGGCCTGCTCGCTGACCGCGACCGAGAGGAACGTGTCGCCGCCGGTGTAGTCGATCCAGGTGGGCTGCGCGTCGGTGGCGGTGGTGCCGCCCTCGAAGCGGGCCGCGGCGTCGCAGAGCGTGCCGCCGTACGGCGAGCCGGTGGTGACCACCACGAAGTAGCTGCTGTCCGGCGCGTACGCGATGTCCCGCATGTACGAGTCGAACGCCTGCCACTTGCAGCGGGGCGTGTAGCGGCTGGTGTTCCAGTCGGCGACGGTGGCGGCGGTGGCGCCCAGGTCGAGCTGGACGATCTGGTCGTGCAGCACCCCGTCGGCCTTCTTGAAGTTGCCGATCACCACGAGCCTGGTGCCGTCCGGGGCGAGCGCCATCTTCTCCACCCCGACGCCGGCGTTGGAGCCGCTGACCCCGTCGTAGTTGTGGTGCTCGGTGAGCGCGGTGGTCAGGTAGCTGTCCACCGCGCCGGTGGTGGCGTTGAGGGAGGCCAGCCCGCCGCGCGGGTTGGGGTTGCCGGCGGTGGTGAAGATGCCGCCGACCAGCAGCCGGGTGCCGGCCAGCGCGATGTCGTTGACCAGCCCGTTGAACGCCGGCGGCGTGAAGCTGGTGACCAGCGCGCCGGTGGCGACGTCGAGCAGCGCCACCTTGCGCCGGGTCACCCCGTTGACGGTGTTGAACTTGCCGGCGACGAAGACCGTGCCGGCGGTCGGGCCGGCGACGACCGCGTACACCTCGTTGTCGACCGACGGCGCGAACGCGGTGTCGACCGTGCCGGTGGCCTTGTCGAAGGCGAGCAGGTAGTTGCGGGTGATGTCGGTGTCGGAGTTGCGGTTCTGCACGGTGCTGAACGAGCCGGCCACGATGATCTTCGAGCCGGCGTCGTGGATCGCGTCGACGGTGCCGTCCATGATGTCCGGCGAGGTGGTGGCCGGGACGTCCTTGACCACCGTGGTGTGGTTGGGCGCGGCACCGGCCGCGGCGGCCGGGGCCAGGCCGGCCGCGGTCAACGCGACGACGGCGAGGGCCGCGAGGGCGCGGCGGCGCGGCGGCGAGGGGTGGGTCACGGGCAGCTCCGTAGGTCGGGCGGTGAGGCGTGTCGCTCCGCTCACCCTGAGCCACTGGCGCGGCGGCGTCCAGCGCGCGGCAAGCTTTCTGACCGACCACCGCGCCGCCACGCCCGACCACCGCCCCGGGCGGACGGGACAGCGCGCCCGGCCGCACGAACAGGTGAGGGCGGATGTCCGGCCGGGCGGTCGCGGATCGGCGGTCAGGTGGCCGCCGGCGGGTCGGCCGACGGGAGCGTGACGGTCACCTCCAGGCCGCCGCCGGGCTGCGGGACCGCCTTCACCGTGCCGCCGTGCGCGTCGCAGACCGCCCGGACGATGGACAGGCCGAGACCGGAGCCGCGCGCCCCGGTGCGTTCCTGCCCGCCGCGCCGGAACGGCTCGAACAGGCCGGGCACCTCGGCCGGGGCGACCTCGAAGCCGGTGTTGCCCACCACCAGCCAGGACCGCTGCCCGTCGGTGCCGGTGCGCACCCACATCCGGCCGTGCAGGTGGTTGTAGCGGACCGCGTTCTCCACCAGGTTGCCGGCCAGCCGGTCGAGCAGCCCCGGGTCGCCGACCACCGGCGCGGGGCGCAGCGAGGTGTGCACCCGCAGGCCGATCCGCTCCACCTCGCGGGCCACCGCGGAGAGCGCGTTGGCGGTGCCGACGGCCAGGTCGCACTCGGCGCGGCGGGCCAACCGCCGGCCGGTCTGCGCCTCGCTGCGGGCCAGCACCAGCAGCGCGTCCACCAGGCCGTTGGCCCGCTCGGACGCCTCCCGCACCACGCCGGCCATCCGCCGGTACTCGGCCAGGTCCGCGTCGTCGTCGCTGAGCGTCACATCGATCTCGGTACGCATCACCGCCAGCGGGGTCCGCAGCTCGTGTGAGGCGTTCGCGACGAACCGCTTCTGCGCCTCGAACGCGGCGGTGATCCGGTCCAGCATCGCGTCGAACGTCTCGGCCAGCTCGGCCACCTCGTCGTCCGCGCCGGACCACCCGATCCGCTCGTCGAGCGTGGTCTCGCCGAGCCGGCGGGCGGTGGCGGTGACCTGGTGCAGCGGGCGCAGCGCCCGGCCGGCCACCAGGTACGCCCCGGCCACCCCGACGACGCTGATCGCCAGCAGCGCCAGCAGGCCCTTGAACAGCAGCTCCCGGGACGCGGCGTCGACCAGTTGCCGCTGCCACTGCCCGGCGTCGAGGGTGCGGCCGTCGGTGAGCACCACCGTGGTGCCGGGCAGCAGCTCGTCGGTGGGGCGCAGCGCGTCCCGGACCAGCAGCCAGGCCAGCAGCACCAGGATCGCGCCGGCGCCGACCAGGAGCACGCCGTTGAGCAGCGTCAGCCGCAGCCGCAGCGTCGGCCGTACCCGCGCGGAGGTCATCTGGCGCGCTCGATCCGGTAGCCCGCGCCGACCACGGTGTCAATCAGCGGGGGATCGCCGAGTTTCTTGCGCAGCGTCATCACGGTGACCCGGACGATGGTGGTGAACGGGTCGGTGTTGGCGTCCCAGACCCGTTCCAGCAGCTCCTCGCTGGACACCACCGCGCCGCGGGCGCGGAGCAGCTCGGCGAGCACGCCGAACTCCTTGTTGGTCAGGTCGAGCGGCACGCCGGCCCGGGTCACCACCCGCCGGGCCGGGTCGAGTTCCAGGTCGGCCACCGCCAGCACCGGCGGCGCGGCCGGGGTGGCCCGCCGGCCCAACGCCTGCACCCGGGCCACCAGCTCGTCGAAGGCGAACGGCTTGGCCAGGTAGTCGTCGGCGCCGAGCTGCAAGCCCTCGACCCGGTCGGCGACGGTCCCGCTCGCGGTCAACATGAGCACCCGGGTCAGCGTGCCGGAGGCGGCCAGGTCGGCGCAGATCCGGTCGCCGTGCACGCCGGGCAGGTCCCGGTCCAGGACCACCACGTCGTAGCGGGTGACGAACGCCGCCTCGTGCCCGGCGTCGCCGTCGTAGGCGACATCCACCGCCATGCCGCGCTTGCGCAGCCCGCGCGCGATCGCGTCGGCGAGGTTGCGCTCGTCCTCGACCACCAGTACCCGCATTCCGGCCTCCCGCCTCGTGACCTCCCACAACCTAGTGCGCGGCGCCAACCGGACGGCACTGCCCGCCGTTGCAGAAAACCTTCGGGTACGCGATGCTCGCCGGCAACGATCGCCCACCGTCCCGGCTGCCGGCCGGGCCGAGCCGAGCCGAGTGGAGCCGCCGATGACCGCCGCCGCCCCCGGCCGGGACGTCGCGTACCGCCGTTTCCGCTTCCCGGCGGACCGGGACCTGGGTCGCGCCACCGGACTCTCCGCCGGCCCGTCCGGGCTGACGCTCGACGCGGACCGCGCCACGCTCGACGCGGACGGGTCCACGGCTGACCCGCACGGCCGCACGCCCGACGCGGACGGGTCCACGCCCGACGCGGCGGCCGATCGGCCGGCGCGCCCCGATCGGGTTTCCGGGGCCGTCGCCGGAACCTGGACCTCGCCGGTGACGGAGGTCGGCTTCGCCGCCGCCGAGCTGGTGCCGTCCTGGACCGCCGACACGCCGCCCGGCTGCTGGCTCCGGGTCGAGGTACGCGGCTGGGCCGGCGACGCGGCCACCACCGACTGGTACGAGCTGGGCCACTGGGCGGCCGACGACGGCACGGTACGCCGCGCCTCGGTGCCCGGCCAGTCCGACGACCGGGCCCGGGTCGACGCGGACACGCTCCGGGTGACCGGGGCCCTGGTGACCGGCTGGCAGGCCCGGGTGACGCTGCTCCGCCGGCCCGACGCGCCGGCCGGCCCGGTGCTGCGCACGGTCGGCGTGGTGGCCAGCGCCGGCAGCCAGGTCCCGGTGGTCCCGCCGCCCGGGCACGTCGACGACGACCCGGCCGGCGGGGGCGGGCACGACGACGCCGAGGCGGCGGGCCGGGCGTGGGGGCGGGTGCTGGACGTGCCGCGTTACGCGCAGCGGCTGCACGCCGGCGGGGACACCCGCTGGGGTGGCGGCGGCGACTCCTGGTGCAGCCCCACCTGCGTGTCGATGGTGCTCGACTTCTGGGGCGCCGGCCCCACCCCGGACCGGTACGCCTGGGTCGACCCGCCCGGCCCCCGCCCGGTGGTGGTGCACGCCGCGCGGCACTGCTACGACCACGCGTACGCCGGGGCCGGGAACTGGCCGTTCAACACCGCGTACGCGGCGACGCACGGGGTGGACGCGTTCGTCACCCGGCTGCGCTCGCTGGCGGAGGCGGAACGGTTCGTGGCCGCCGGCATCCCGCTGGTCGTCTCGGCGGCGTTCACCAGTGGGCAGGTTCCCGGGCTGGACTACGACACCCGGGGCCACCTGATCGTGCTGGCCGGCTTCACCACCGACGGCGACCCGGTGCTCAACGACCCGTACGCGCCGGACGACGAACGGGTCCGCCGGACCGTGCCGCGCGCGCCGTTCGAGGCGGCCTGGCAGGCGGGCAGCGGTGGGATCGCGTACGTGCTGCGGCCGGAGACGGTGCCGCTGCCGGCGCCGCCCGCCCAGGCCAACTGGTGATCACCGCCGCGCCGGCCACACCGCCAGCCCGCCGGCCGGGCGCAGGCACACCAACGCCGCCCCGGCGTCCGCGCACTCGGCCCAGGAGCCGGGCAGGACCGCCCGCGGTCGCGCCTCGCCGGCCGGCACGTCCACCTCACCGACGAGCGTCCGGTCC
This sequence comes from Micromonospora sp. RP3T, assembly GCF_003027925.1. Classification (GTDB taxonomy): domain Bacteria; phylum Actinomycetota; class Actinomycetes; order Mycobacteriales; family Micromonosporaceae; genus Micromonospora. Next base: position 82,715 of record NZ_PYPS01000026.1, on the reverse strand, counting down.
CCGGCGAGGTGCCGGAGCCCGAGCAGCGCGAGCGACCGGCCGGACCCGTCGTCCCGCCCGCTGACCCGCCAGCGGCCCAGCCGCCCGAGCACCCGGCCGGTCGCCGGCTCCAGCACCGACAACTCCAGCTCCGGGCCGTCCCCCGCCTCGGCGGCGATCAGCCGGTCGCCGATCGGGCCGAATCCCGCCCACCGCTCGTCCGTCCAGGCCGGGCGGCCGGTGGCGGGGTCGAGCACCTGCGCGTCGCCGACCTGGTCGCGCAGGCAGACCATGCCGGCGCAGTCGGTGAACCACGACCCGGCGCGCGGGTCCACCGGCACGCTCCAGCGCCGGTCCAGCCGGTCCACCCCGTACGCGGTGATCTCGCCGGAGGCGCCCTCGACCAGCAACAGACCGGCGACGACCTGCGCGAAGCGGTAGGCGACACCGTCCGGCGCGGACGACACCCGGCCGGCGCCCACCTGGGTGCCGGAGTCCGCGTCGTGCACCGCCACCCGGCCGTCCGGCTCGATCAGCAGGAGCTGCGTCACGCCCCGGTCGTCCCGCCGGTACGCCACGCCCTGCGGGGGCACCGCCAGCGACCAGCGCGTCGCGCCGGAGGCCGGGTCGACGGCGAGCACCCGGCCCGTTCCGCCCGGCCGGGGATTCTCGAACAGCACCCCGCCGGAGGCGGTCGGGACCGGGTAGCCGACCTGCTGCCAGCGCACCGCGCCGGTCGCCGGGTCGAGCAGCGTGGCGCGCGCGTCCCCGACCCCGGTCGGGCTGCTCGACACCAGCAGGCCGCCGGCCGCGCCGGTCAGCCCCAGCACGTGGTCCCCGGCGGGCAGCGCGAACCGCCACGCCGGCGCGCCCGCGGTGAGCCGGTAGCCGGTGACCACCCGACCGCCCTGGTGGAGCGCGCTCGGACCGTCCGCCACCATCAGCCGGCCCGCCAGCACCACGAAGAGGGCATCCGGCGCGGCGGGCATCCGGACCGGTGCCGGCGGCCGGGCCGGCGCCGCCGCGCCGGCCAGCGTGAGCAGCAGGCACCCGAGCGCCACCGCGCGGACGGCCCGGCCCGGCGGTCGCCGCGGCGGCGCGGGGAGCGGCTCGTCGCCGTCCTCGGGCCGGCGTAGCTCACCCAGCTCGATGACCGGGCTCACGTCAGCCGCCGCACGACGAAGTCGCCGCTCCGCTCCCGGCAGACCAGCAGCGCCCGGCCGGCGGTGCAGTCGGTGCCGGTCAGCACGTCCCGCACCGCGGGTGGGCCGCCGGACAGGTCCGGCTCGGCGAGGAGCATCCGGTCGCCGCCCAGCGGCCGGGTCAGGAACAGCCGGTCACCGCTCTCGCCCTGCGGGAGCACGCTCCAGTCGCCGATCTCGGCGATCAGCCGCCCATCCGTCCCGTCCAGCACCGACAGGCCCTCGCCGCCCTCCCGGCCGGCGGCTACCAGCAGGCGACCGCCCTCGGCCCGGAGCACGCTCGACCACAGGTCGCTGGCCCAGCGCACCGCGCCGGTGGTCGGATCCAGCGCCCACATCCCGCCGGTCTGCCGGACGGCGCAGAGCAGTGACCCGCACGGTTCCAGGTGGCCGACCAGCGGCAGCTCGGCGGTCCAGCGCGGCCGGAGCGTGTCCATCTCGAAGGCGGTGACGACGTCGCCGGCCAACCGGGTCTCCAGAAACAGTCGGCCCGCGCCCTGCATGGCGCGCGCGCCGGGCACCTCCCCCGGATGCAGGTCGCGGGCGGCCAGCCGGGCGCCGGTCGCCGCGTCCAGCACCACCGTCTCACCGGCGGCCGGCAGCAGCAGGATCCGGTCCACCCCGGACCGGCCGTAGCTGAACTGCACGTCCCGACGGGTGGTGGGCACGGTCCAGAGCGTGCGCCCGTCGGCCACCGCCAGCCGGCGGACCGACTGGGGGCCCGGGCCGCCGGACGGGCGCAGCAGCAGCGCGTCGCCGGCCGGGAACACCACGCCGTCCTGCCGCCAGCGCGGCGCGCCGGTGCCCGCGTCGAACACCGTCGTCTCCCAGCGGGCGCCGTTTTCGGCCGGCCCGACGGCCAGCACCCGCCCGCCCTGCTCCCACACCACGACCACGTCGTCAACACCGTCCACCCGGGCCCGCCACCGCTCCCGCCCCACCCGGTAGGCGACGAGGTCCCAGCCCGGCTCAGAAGCGGCGCGCCGCACCACGTACACCCGGTCGTCGGCGAGGAACGCGGAGGCCCCGGTGCCGCCGCGGATCGTGACCGGCCCGGACCGGGCCGGCGGCGCGGCGGCGGCGAGCGTGACCAGCGCCACCAGCAGCGCCACCGCGACGCGGAACGGGCGGCCGACCGCCCGCGGCGGGCGGGGCGCGGTCTCCGGCGCCGCGTCGTCGCCGCGCAGCTCACCCAGATCGATGACGGTCACGACCACCCCTCTCCGCGCCGCCGGACCGCCGCCCGACCGTGACCGGACCGACGCCGGACCGCCTGTACGATGGCCCGTCGTGGCCGTGCCGGTGGTGGACCCCTCGCTGAACTCCTCATCCGTCGAGGTGGACGCCGTCCCGGCGGATCCGCCGCGACGGCCCCGTCGCCGGCCGGCCCGCGCCGACCTGCTGGCCCTCGGAGCCTATGCGTTGCTCGGCGTTCTCGTCTGCCTCAACTACTGGGGCGACGTGCAGCACCGGGTGTCCTCGCACCTGCCGACCGACCACAGCTGGTTCGAGTGGCTGTTCGCGCACGGCGCGTACTCGGTGCGGCACCTGGAGAACCCGCTGTTCACCGCCCGGCAGAACGCGCCGGACGGGGTGAACATGATGGCGAACACCTCGCTGCTCGGGGTGACGCTGCCGCTCGCGCCGCTGACCATGCTGCTCGGTCCACAGGTGATGTACGCGCTCTACCTGGGCGCGGCGTTGTCGGCGACCGCCGCGACGTCGTACTGGACGCTGTCGCGGCACCTGGTCCGCTCGCGCGGGGCGGCGTTCGTCGGCGGCGCGTTCCTCGGGTTCGCCCCGGGCATCGTGCACCACGCCAACGGGCAGCCGAACTTCGTGTCGAACTTCCTGCTCCCGCTGATCGTGTCCCGGGTGCTCCGGCTCGGCGAGCCGGGCCGCTGGCGGCGCAACGGGGTGGCGCTCGGGCTGCTGGTGGCGTACCAGATCTTCATCAACGAGGAGATGCTGCTGCTCACGGCGCTGGCCTGCCTGGTCGTCGTGCTGGCGTACGCGGTGCAACGGCCGCGCGAGACGCGGGCGCGGGCCGGGTCCTTCCTGGCCGCGATCTCCGTCGGCGGCGGGGTGGCGCTGCTGCTCACCGCGTACCCGATCTGGTTCCAGTTCAACGGCCCGCAGTCCTACCGGGGGTTGCAGGGCGGCGTCTTCCACAACTGGGGCGAGGACCTGATGGCCTTCGTCACGTTCGCCCGGGACACCGTGGCCGGGGACGAGGCAGTGGAGAAGACCATCGGCCTGACCGAGCAGAACACCTGGTTCGGCTGGCCGCTGGTACTGGTCGCGCTGGCCGCGCTGGCGCTGCTGGTCCGCCGGTCGGTGCCGGCCCGGATCCTGGCCGTGCTGGTGGTGCTCTTCACGATCGCCTCGATCGGGCCCGTGGTGCGGTTCGACGGCGCGGAGACGAGCGTGGCCGGCCCGTGGGCGTACGTGCCGGACGACCTGCCGCTCGTCGAGATGATGATGCCGACCCGGTTGAGCCTGGTGGTGGTGGCCGCCGTGGGTGTGCTGCTCGCGCTGGCCTGGGACGCGTTGTCCCGTGGTCGACGGCCCGGGACCGCCCAGGTGCCCGCACCCCGCGCCGGCGACCACGACAACGACCCGACCGACAGCGAGCGGACCGACGACGACCCGACCGACGCCGCACGGACCGACGCGGGCCGGACCGGATCCGGCCGGCGGCGGGCGCTGCGCCTGGCCGGGTACGCCGCGATCGTGGCCGCCCTGCTGCCGCTGGTCCCGCGCCCCCTGCCGGCGCAGCGGACGGACCCGCCGCCGCACTTCATCACCGCCGGTGGCTGGCGGCCGTTCGTGCCGGCCGGCCGGACGCTGGTGCCGGTACCGATCCCGAGCAACGTGCACGGGCTGCCGACGCTGCGCTGGAGTGCGCTGACCGGGCAGGAGTTCCCCATCCCGGGCGGCTACTTCATCGGCCCGAACGAGCTGGGCGAGGGCGTGTTCGGCGCCCCGAACCGCCCGACCAGCACGCTGATCTACGCCACCATGGACCGCAACGAACTGCCCGAGATCACCGCGGAGAACCGCCGGCAGGCCGTCGAGGACCTGCGCTTCTGGCGGGCGTCGGTGGTGGTGCTCGGCGCCGGGCCGCGCGAGGCGGTGCTGCGTGACCTGATGACCGCGCTGCTCGGCCCCCCGCAGCGGATCGACGACGTCTGGCTCTGGGACGTGCGCGACCGCGTGTAAGGCGGGGGCCCCGCTTAACGTTTTCGGTAGAGGCGGGGGCCCCGCTTAACACCCGCGTTAAGCGGGGCCCCCGCCTAACCGGCGGCGCGGGCGGTCAGCCACCGAGCAGCGCGCGGACGTCCCACAGGTGGCCGCCGGGGACGTCCCGCCCGGGCCCGACCAGGGCGTCCACGGTCGCGCGTACCGGGTCACCGGGTGACGAGTCGGCCTGCACCAGTGCCGCCGCCCGCCAGTGCCGCAGGTCCTCGACCGCCTGCCGGCGTTCCACGTCGCCCACCGGCGGCACCTGGCCGGCCTCGGCGGCCCGGCGCAGCAGCACCGACGTGGGACGGTCCGGCGCGCCCCACCGGGCGGTCGGGTCGGCGGCCGAGCGCGGCCCGATGAAGTAGCCGCCCGGCGCGTCGAAGGCCAGCCCGGCGCGCGCCGACCAGAACATGGCCGGGCTGACCGCCGCGCCGGTGACCGGTGGCACCGGCACCAGCGTCCGGCCCGGCGGGACGTACGCCCGCCAGTCGCCGCCGGTCACCACGGCCGGCACCGGCGGGACCGGCACGGTGCGGATCGGGGTCGGCACGAGCGGCAGCAGCGCGACGGCGACCGCGCCGGCCCACAGCGCCCGCCCGCGTCCGGGGCCGCCCGGGACGCGGTCCACCGCCAGCGCCAGCAGCACCCCCAGCACCGGTACGCAGACCAGCGCGAACCGCGCCGGCACCACCAGGTCCAGCAGCGGCACGCCGGCGAGCAGCCGGTACGGGCCGGGCAGCCCGGTGTCGTGCCGCCCCACGACCACCGTGGCGCCGAGCGACAGCAGCGCGAACAGCAGGCCGCACGCGGCGAGCGCGCGCACCAGCGGTCGCCGCCACAGCCGCACCGCCACCAGCAGCGCCAGCAACGGCAGGAACGGGCCGAAGAACGAATTCTGCTCGGTCGGGTTCGGCGACAGCAGCCCGGCCCGGTGGCCGTCCCCGCCCACGGTCTGCCGGGCGGTGGCGGTGAACGAGACCAGGTCCAACCGGTAGCCGCGGGTGTGGAACGGCATCCCGGTGTAGTGGCCGGGGCCGAGGAACTGGACCCACAGCGGGTACGCCAGCAGCACGCCGGCGACCAGCGCGCCGAGGCCCAGCCGGCGCGCCACCACGGGCGCCAGCCGGCGTGCGGTGTCCCGGTCGGCGAGCGCGTACGCCCCGGCCAGCACGCCGGTGGCCAGCGCCAGGAAGACCAGCACCTCCTCGCCGAGGAAGACCTGGTAGGTCACCGCGAGCCCGAGCAGCACGCCGTCGCGCCGGACCCGGTCGGTGGCCGGCCGGAACACCAGCGCGAGGATCACCGGCACCAGGAACTGGGCGGCCATGTGCAGGTGCGCCCCGGCCTGCGCCACCATGCCCGGGGCGAACCCGCAGACCAGCCCGCCGACCGCGGCGGCGGCCCGGGAGCGGACCAGCCGGCGGGCCAGCAGCGCGTACCAGGCGGTGGCGGTGCCGGCGAGGCTGAGCGCCACCGCGACGAGGAACGCCGCCTGGCTGCCGAACGCCACGGTGACCGGGGTGAGCGGCACGCCCAGCCCGAGCACGGAGGTGTTGGCCATCAGGTTCACCCCGTGCGGGGCGTTGAGCGCGGCGCTGTGCAGCGGGTTCTCGCCGTCGGTCACCGCGCGGGCGGCCCGGGCCAGCATCCATTCGAACAGCATCTGGTCGCCGGCCTGGTGGAACAGCCGCTCCGGGCGGCGCCACTGGTCGGTGGTGAGCAGCACGGCCAGGGCGAGGTAGCCGGCCACCACGAGCGCGTCGACCGGCCGGGGCCACCACCGCCGCCGGGGCGCGGGCCCGGGGCGGGCCGCCGGGCTCAGGCGGACCGGTCGGTCAGTTTCCGGACGTCCCACACCCACACGTCCAGCTCCTGCCGGGCCGGCCCGACCAGTTGCTCCACGGTGCGCCGCAGCGGCTCGGCGTTCTGCTCGTCCAGCGGCAGCACCACCACCGCCGCGTTCCAGTGCCGCAGCTCGTCCAGGAAGCGACGGCGCTGCCGGTCGTCGAGTTTCGGCGTACGCCCGGTGGACGCCACGTCGGCCAGCAGCTCGCCGATGCCGCTACGCCGGCCGCCGAAGCGACCCGGGTCGCCGGTGACGCCGTTGCGCGGCGCGAGGAAGTAGCCGCCGGGAATCTTGAACGCCAGGTCGGTGCTGGCCGCCCAGCGCATCGGGTCGGTGTTGCCCATCGCCGGAACCGGCACGGAGACCAGCGTCTGGTCCGGCCCGACGTACTGCCGCCACCGGTCGGCGGTGATGAACTCCGGCACCGGCGGTCGGGTGGTGACGCGCAGCGGCATCGGCGCGATCGGCAGCAGCGCGAAGACCAGGCCGGCGGCGGTCAGCGTCCGCGCGGTCCGCCGCTGGACGCCGCGCAGCACCCAGGCGCTGCGCACCGCGTACGCCAGCAGGATCGCCACCGTCACGCTGGTGATCAGGCCGAACCGGGTCGGCACCACGGCGTCCAGCAGCGGCAGCCGCACCAGCAGCTCCCACGGGCCGGTCACCAGTTCCCGGTCCCACCAGGAGATCCGCTCACCGAGCGAGAGCACCGCGAAGAACAGCCCGGTCGCGGCCAGCGCCCGGACCATCACGTCCCGGCGCAGCCAGACGACGATGCCGACGGCCAGCAGCGACAGGCTCCAGCCGAAGAACGCGTTCTCCTCCGAGTAGTTCGGGGCCAGGTTGACGTTGGCCCGCTCGTTGCCGCCGAACGTGGGCGAGCCGGGGGCGACGAACGCGGCGATGTCGTTGCCGTAGTCGCGGACCGCGTCGCTGAGCCCGTGGTACGCCATCGGGCCGGCGAACTGCACCCAGAGCGGGTACGCCAGCAGCGCGCCGGCCAGCACCGCGCAGACCGCCAGGCCGGCGCCGAGCGGTCGCCACGCGGTGGCCCACCGGTCCCGCTGCTGCACCAGCACGGCGATCAGGAACACCCCGAGCGCCAGCGCGGTGAAGAGCAGGATCTCCTCGTTGATGAACGCCTGCACGACGACCAGCAGGGCGAGCAGCGCGCCGTCGCGGACCGGTCGGACCGACCGGGTCAGCACCAGCACCCGCCAGACGATGAACGGCAGCAGGAACTGGCTGATGATGTTCGGGTGCCAGTTGGCGTGCGACAGCATCGCCGGCGAGAACCCGCAGAACCAGGCGCCGACCGCGGCGGCCGGCCGGTGCCGGACCAGGTGCCGGGAGAGCACCCGGTACCAGGCGGCGGCGGTGCCGCACAGGCCGAGCGTGACCAGCGTGACGAAGGAGACCGCCGGTCCGAACAGGAGCGTGACCGGCACCATCGGGATGCCGAGCGCCAGGATGGCGGTGTTCGCCATCAGGTTGACCCCGTCGGGGTAGTTGAACTGCTCGGTGAAGAACGGGAACTCGCCGTGCAGCACCACCCGCACCGAGTGGGCGAGGAAGAACTGCACCTGGGCGGGGTCGCTGCTGTAGAGCGCGGCCACCCGGCCGGCCGGGTCGGCCCAGATGCCGCTGGTCACCCAGATCGCGGCGAGCAGGAAGGCGGCGTACACCACCAGGTCGATGCGGCGGCGCGTCCACCGCCACCGCCACCGGCGGCGCGCGGCCGGCGCGGCGTCCTCGGTGGCGGGTGCGGCCGGCGGTTCGGTCCGGGTGACCGGCGGTGGGGGGTCGAGGGTGACGGATCGGGAGCCCGTCGGGGCGGCGGCGACCGGCGTCGAGGCGCCGCGGGTCTCGGCAGGCGTCACAGTCGGCGGAGTCTACCGGAGCCGGATATTGAGTCACGAATCGCACGTCACGTTCCGCGACGAACGGGTGAGCCGGGCTCCGCCCGGTGACCGCACGTCTCGTACCATGTGGGCTTCCGACCGACGACCGGCGAGGGGATCAGTGTGGTTTCAGCCCGCCGAAACGCGGTGACGGGCGCCGCGCTGGCAGCGTTGGCGCTGGCCACAGCCGGTTGCGGGCCGGTGACCGAGCGGCAGCCGACGGCCCTGCGGGTCGGCTACGACAGCCGGGACGGCTCGCTCGCGGTCTGGCCGCCGCGCGGCAGCCTCGCCGGTGACGCCGCCGCCACCGAAGCGATCACCGCTGCGGTGCGTGACTGGCGCTCACCTGTCGACGACCGGGTCCACCTGCCCTCCTCCGGCATCCTCTTCTCCGGCGAGGTGGCCGGCGCGCCGCTGGCGCTGGTCGCCGCCGACGTGCCCGGCGAGGCCGCGTCCTGGCTGCTGCAACTGGACCGGGACGGGCAGCGGTGGCGGGTGTCGCACGCCACCGAGTACACCGAGGCCGGCTACCTGGTCTACGCCGACGTGCTGCCGGTCCGGCAACCCGCCGGGCGCCGCTACCTCACCTCCGCCCGCGTCGAACGCCTGCTCGGCCCGGACGGCCGCACGGTGCCCGGCGCCGACGGCATCACCGAGCCGGTCGCGGTGCCGGCCTGCCGGGCCGTCGAGCTGACCGCGACGCTGCGGCCCACGCCGTCGCTGCCGCGCGGCCGGGCCGCGGACCGCGTCCTCGACCTGGGTACGGCCACCGAAGCGCCCCGCTACCCGCTGGTACGCGACGAGACCGGCGCTGGCAAACGCGCCCTGACCGGCCTGGACACCTGCGCGCTGGCCGGCGGGCGGGGCCCGTTCGGCAGCGTCCCGCGCCGTCTCGGCGACCGGGAGGCGCCCCGTTCCGTGCCCGAGTCCTGGCCGATGGCGAAGATCGCCACGCGCTCGCTGGGCGAGGTGGCGCTCGGCGACGGGGAGCCGGGCGACCTGGAGCAGTTGAGTTGGGACAGTCCCACCGGGACGATGACCGCCGTGCTCTACCGGCCGGCCGGCGGCGGCACGCCGGTGGTCTCCCCCGCCGACCGGTCCACCACGCTCCAGGCGTACCCGCTGCCGGTGCCGGGCCAGCCGCTCGCGGTGCTCACCTGGCGCACCCGGGACGCCTCGTTCGCCGCCCCGCCGGGCACCACCCGCCTGGTCGACCGTCCGGGTCTGGTGGTGGTCGAGCAGACCGACGCCAAGCAGACGTTCAGCCTGGCCGGCACCGAGAAGACCTGGTACCGCTCCCTCTCCTCCCCCCGCTGACCCGCCGTCCTCGTCGTCGCCCTAGATCTTGGAAAGAAATGGCCCCCGGAGGGGCACTTTGCTTCCAAGATCTTGTGCGGCGCGGCGATGGCGGCCGTCCAACCCACTCGAACGTCCATGCGCCATCCCTCCCGCATCCGCTCCGCACCGCCGACGTGGCGGTGGTCACCGGAACAGCGTTCGGGCGGCCCCGCGACAGCGGGACCGCCCGAACACAGTGACCAGGATCAGTTCTGCGCGGTGGCCCCGTCGGTGGCCGGGTCGACCGGGGCGGCGTCCAGGCCGGAGATCCAGCCGGTGACGTCGCGCGCCACGTCCTGCGCGGTCAGCCCCAGGTCGGCGAGGATCTGCGCGCGGGTGCCGTGCGGGTGCCAGTCGGCGGGTACGCCGAGGTCGCGGACCGGCACGCGGACGTCGGCGTCGCGCATGGCCTGGGCCAGCGCGGAGCCGACGCCGCCGACCCGGACGCCGTCCTCGACGGTGACCACCAGCCGGTGTCCGGCGGCCAGCTCGACCAGCTCGGCCGGGATCGGGCGCACCCAGCGCGGGTCGACCACGGTGACGCCGTAGCCCTGCTCGGCGACCCGGGACGCGACCTCCATGCCGAGGCCGGCGAACGAGCCGACCGCGACCAGCAGCACGTCGGTACGCGCCGACTCGGCCAGCACGTCGACCGGGCCGACCCGGCGCACGGCCGGCAGGTCGGCGGCGACGGTGCCGCTCGGGAAGCGCAGGATGGTCGGGCCGTCGTCGACGGCGATCGCCTCGCGCAGCTCCTCACGCACGGTGGCCGAGTCGCGGGGCGCGGCGATCCGCAGGCCGGGCACCACGCCGAAGACCGACATGTCCCAGATGCCGTAGTGGCTGGGCCCGTCCGGGCCGGTGATGCCGGACCGGTCCAGCACGAACGTGACCGGCAGCTTGTGCATCGCCACGTCCAGCAGGACCTGGTCGAACGCCCGGTTGAGGAACGTCGCGTAGACCGCGACCACCGGGTGCAGGCCGCCCATGGCCAGGCCGGCCGCGGACGTGGCGGCGTGCTGCTCGGCGATGCCCACGTCGTAGACCCGCTCCGGGTACTTGCGGGCCAGCGTGGCGATGCCGGTGGGCTCCGCCATGGCGGCGGTGATGCCGACCACGTCGGGGCGCTCGTCGGCGATCGCCACCAGCTCGTTGGCGAACACGTGGGTCCACTTCACCGACGGCGCGGCGACGAGCTGGCCGGTCTCCACGTCGAACGCGCCGCCGGGGCCGTGCAGGCAGTCGGCCTCGTCGTCCTCGGCGGGACGGTAGCCGTAGCCCTTGCGGGTGACCGCGTGCACGATCACCGGGCCGCCGAAGTTCTTCGCCGCGCGCAGCGCCGCCTCGACCGCCGGCACGTCGTGGCCGTCGACCGGGCCGACGTACTTGATGCCGAGGTCCTCGAACATGGCCTGCGGGGCGACCGCGTCCTTGATGCCCTTCTTGACCGCGTGCAGCACCTCGTACATCGGCTTGCCGACGAACGGCGTGTTGCCCAGCGCGTCCTTGACGGTGTCGAGCACCTTCTCGTAGCCGGGGTTGAGCCGCAGCGACGACAGGTGGTCGGCGAGGCCGCCGATGGTCGGCGAGTAGGACCGACCGTTGTCGTTGACCACGATGATCAGCGGGTTGCCGGCGGTGGCGATGTTGTTGAGCGCCTCCCAGCACATGCCGCCGGTGAGCGCGCCGTCGCCGACCACGGCCACCACGGAGCGCTTCTCGCCGCGCAGCGCGTACGCCTTGGCCAGGCCGTCGGCGTACGACAGGGCGGTGGAGGCGTGCGAGTTCTCGATCAGGTCGTGCTCGCTCTCCGCCTGGCTGGGGTAGCCGGAGAGGCCACCGCGCTGGCGGAGCTTGTCGAAGCCCTCCTGCCGGCCGGTGAGGATCTTGTGCACGTACGCCTGGTGGCCGGTGTCGAACAGGAGCCGGTCGCGCGGGGAGTCGAACACCCGGTGCATGGCCAGCGTGAGCTCGACGACGCCGAGGTTGGGGCCGATGTGTCCGCCGGTGCGGGAGACCTTGGCGATCAGAAAGTCACGGATCTCGGCACCGAGGATGTCCAGCTGCTCGGCGGTCATCCGCTTCACGTCCTGCGGGCCGTGGACGGTGCCCAGCAGCCGACCGTGGTTGGCCGTGCCCTCTTCAACACTCATGACCGGAGAGTCTATCGGGCGTGGCACAGTCCGCAGCCGAGCCGTGGCTCAGGACGCCACCGTCAGCCGACGGGGTGGCGTCGGGCTCGGCGCCCCGAACGGCGGGCCGGCCGGGGTCCAGGAGCCGAGCACCGCGGCCCGGGACGCACCGGTCACCGACGGCACCGCGCCGGGCAGCCCGTGCCAGCTCAGCCAGCCCAGCAGCGCGAACGCGTACGCCTCCTTGGCCTGCGCCGGGACGCCCAGCTCGTCGGTGGTCCGCAGCCGCCAGCGACCGGTGCCGAGCGCGGCCAGCCGGGCTCGGAGTGTGGGATTACGCACTCCCCCGCCGGCGGCCACCACCTCGGTGACCCGGTGCCGGTCGCACGCGTCGGCGACCGTGCGGGCGGTCAGTTCGGTGAGCGTGGCCAGCACGTCGTCGGCGGCCACCGGCTCGCCGAGCGCGGCCAGCGCGGCGTCCAGGTAGCCGCCGTGGAACAGCTCCTTGCCCGTCGACCTGGGCGGCGGCGCGGCGTAGTACGGCTCGGCGAGCAGCCGATCCAGCAGTGCACCGTGCACCCGGCCGGCGGCGGCGCGCGCCCCGTCGACGTCGCAGGGACGACCCAGGAAGCGCCGGGCGGCGGCGTCCAGCAACGCGTTGGCCGGGCCCACGTCGTACCCGAGGACCGGTGCCCCGGGCGCGACCACGGTGAGGTTCGCGATCCCGCCCAGGTTCAGGGCCGCCCGAGGGCCGCCGGCCGCGTCGAGCAGCAGCGCGTCGAACGCCGGGACCAGCGGCGCACCCTGCCCGCCGGCCGCCACGTCCGCCGAGCGCAGGTCGTGCAGCACCGGTACGCCGACGCGCGCGGCGACCCGGGCCGGCGCGCCGAGCTGGAGCGTGCCGCGCGCCCGGCCGGCCTCGACCCAGTGGAAGACGGTCTGGCCGTGGGACACGACCGCGTCGACGGTGCCGCCGGCCAGTTCGACGCCGACGGCCGCCGCCTCGGCGAACACGTCGCCGAGCCGGTTGTCGAGCCGGCAGACCGCCTCGATCGTGGTGGCCGCCGGCGGCAGCAGCGCCTCGATCCGCGCCCGCAGCTCGTCCGGGTACGCCAGCTCACGGTGCCCGAGCGGCCGTAGCCGCAGCGTGTCCCCGTCGAGCGTGAACTCGCCGGCGGCCACGTCCACCCCGTCGTACGACGTCCCCGACATCAACCCGACGATCTTCATCGGGCCAGGCTAGTCACTGTGCCGGGGGCAGGAACAGGCCGACCAGCTCGACGTGCTGGGTCATCGGGAACAGGTCGAACCCGCGCAGCGCGGCCAGCCGCCAGCCCGCCTCGACGAACGTGCGCACGTCTCGGGCGAAGGCGGCCGGGTCGCAGGCCACGTACGCCACCGCCCGCGGGTCGGCGGCCACCACGCCGCGGACCACCGCCGCGCCCGCGCCGGAGCGCGGCGGGTCGAGCACCACCAGGTCGACCGGCCCGGTGACCCGGCGGCGGGCCAGCGCGGTCTCCACCCGGGCCGCGACCACCTCCACGGCGGCCAGGTCGGCCAGGTTCGTCCGGGCCGCGGCCACCCCGTCCGGAGCGGACTCGACAACCGTCACCCGGGCCCCGTCGACCCGGCCGGCGAGCGCGGCGGCGAACAGCCCGGCCCCGCCGTACAGGTCCCAGGCGGTCTCGCCGGGACGCGGGTCGAGCAGGTCCAGCACGGCGCCGACCAGGGCGTCCGCCGCGGCCGGGTGCACCTGCCAGAAGCCGGACGCGGGCAGCGTGAACGACCGCCCGGCCGCCGTCTCCCGGACCCGCTCCGGCCCGCGCACGGCGGTGGGCACCCCGTCGGCGTACGCGAGCACGGTGACGTCCCCGCCGGTGCTGGCGACCGCCTCCACCGCGTCGGCGTCCGGCCAGCGCGTCCCGGTGGGCGGCAGCACCGGCAGCTCCCGGATCGCCGGATGGGCGATCAGGCAGCTGTCGATCGGCACCACCTCGTGCGAGCGGTGCTTGAGCAGCCCGGCCCGGTCGGCGGCGTCGACCGCGTAGCGGACCCGGGAGCGCCAGCCCAGCGGCCCGCCGGGCAGCGCCTCGACCCGGACGCCGAGCGCGTCCACCTGCGCGTCGGTGAGCCGGCCCAGCCGGGTGAGCTGCTCGCGCACCACGGCGAGCTTCCAGTTGAGCTGGGCGGCCGGGGCGACGTGCTGGAGGTCGCAGCCGCCGCACCCGCCCGGCCGGGCGTACGGGCAGGGCGGGGTGACCCGGTCCGGCGAGGCGTCGAGGATCTGCACCGCGTCGGCGCGGGCGAAGCCCCGGTGCAGCTCGGTCACCTCGGCCACCACCCGCTCGCCGGGCAGCGCGTGCCGGACGAAGACCACCTGGCCGTCGACCCGGGCCACGCAGTGCCCGCCGGGGGCGACCGCGTCGACGGTCAGCTCGACCCGCTCGGCCTCCACCAGCCCGGGCCGCGGATCCGCGCTCATGACCGACCCTCGGGCTCGGAGGGCGTGGCGTCGACGGGCGGCGGCAGGGTGCTGCGCGGCGCGACCCGGGGGCCGCGTGCCGGCCCGCGGCTGAGCGTGGCGTCCAAGCGGTCCAGGTTCTTGCTGGCGGTGGACGCGAGCTGCCAGGGCACGCTGGTCACCATCACGCCCGGTTCGAACAGCAGCCGGCCCTTGAGCCGCAGCGCGCTCTGGTTGTGCAGCAGGTTCTCCCACCAGCGGCCCACCACGTACTCCGGGATGAAGACGGTGACCACGTCGCGCGGCGACTCCCGGCGGACCGAGGACACGAAGTTGAGGATCGGCCGGGTGATCTCCCGGTACGGGGAGTCGATCACGGTCAGCGGCACCGGCAGCTCCCGCCGTTCCCAGTCGGCCTGGAGGTCCCGGGTGTCCTTCTCGTCCACGTTGACGGTCACCGCGGTGAGCGTGTCCGGCCGGGTGGCCCGGGCGTACGCGACGGCCCGCAGCGTGGGCTGGTGCAGCTTGCTGACCAGCACGATGGCGTGGTTGCGGGCGGGCAGCACGGCCCGCTGCTCGGTCGGCTCCAGCTCCGCGGCGACCCGGTCGTAGTGCCGGCGGATGCCCAGCATGACCACGTACATCACGGCCATCGCGACGATCGCGATCCAGGCGCCGAGCAGGAACTTGGTGACCAGCACGATGACCAGCACCACACCGGTCATCGCCATGCCGAACGCGTTGATGGCCCGGGACCGGATCATCCGCCGCCGCGCCTGGAGGTCCCGCTCGTTGCGCAGGTGCCGGTTCCAGTGCCGGATCATGCCGGCCTGGGAGAGCGTGAACGAGACGAACACGCCGACGATGTAGAGCTGGATGAGCCGGGTCACCTCGGCCTGGAAGCCGACGATGAGCACCACCGCGGAGACGGCGAGGAAGACGATGCCGTTGGAGAACGCCAGCCGGTCGCCCCGGGTGTGCAGCTGCCGGGGCAGGTAGCGGTCCTGCGCGAGGATCGAGCCGAGCACCGGGAAGCCGTTGAACGCGGTGTTCGCGGCCAGGAACAGGATCAGCGCGGTCATCCCGGCGACCACGTAGAGCAGCACCGAGCCGCCGCCGAACACGGTCTCGCCGAGCTGCACGGTGACCGTCTTCTGCACGTACCCGTCCGGACCGGAGACGATCTGGCTGGGGCTCTCGACGTACTGCAGGCCGGTCCGGCGGGCCAGCAGGATGATGCCGACCAGCATGGTGACCGCGATGCCGCCGAGCAGCAGCAGCGTGGTGGCCGCGTTCTTCGACTTCGGCGACTTGAACGCGGGTACGCCGTTGGAGATCGCCTCCACGCCGGTGAGCGCCGCGCAGCCGGAGGAGAACGTGCGCAGCAGCAGGAAGATCAACGCGAATCCGGTGACGCTGTGCTCGGCGTGGATCTCCAGGCCGGCGCTCGGCGCGCGCAGGTCGTCGCCGAGCACGAAGATCCGCACCGCGCCGGTCAGCAGCATGCCGCCGATGACGATGACGAAGCCGTAGGTGGGGATGGCGAACGCGGTGCCCGACTCGCGCAGGCCGCGCAGGTTGATCGCGGTGAGCAGCACCACCGCGCTGACCGCGATGAGCACCTTGTGGGTGGCCACGAACGGCACCACCGAGCCGAGGTTCGCCACCCCGGAGGAGACCGACACGGCGACCGTCAGCACGTAGTCCACGAGCAACGCGCTGGCCACCGCGAGACCGGCCCGCGGACCGAGGTTGACGGTGGCCACCTCGTAGTCGCCGCCGCCGGACGGGTAGGCGTGCACGTTCTGCCGGTAGCTCGCCACCACGGTGAGCATCACCACGACGACGGCGAGCGCGACCCACGGCGAGAAGAAGTACGCGGAGGCGCCCGCGATGGAGAGCGTCAGCAGGATCTCGTCCGGCGCGTACGCCACGCTGGAGAGCGCGTCGGACGCGAAGACCGGCAGCGCGATGCGCTTCGGCAGCAGGGTGTGCTGGAGGCGGTCGGACCGGAACGGTCGACCGAGGAGGAGTCGCTTCAGCAGCGAGGTGGGGCTGGCCACAACCGACAAGCGTACGGCCACCCGGCGCGGGACGGTGGGGTGGCTGATCACCGCCGCGCGCGCCCGCGCGGTACCGTCGGTGCCCCGCCGGGCGCGGGGACGTGGCAGGCTCGCAGACGACGGGTCGGCGGGCGGCACCGTGGGAGGAGCGGACACCGTGCATGTCGTGATCATGGGCTGCGGCCGGGTCGGGTCGACCCTGGCGCACAGCCTGGAGTCCCGGGGGCACTCGGTGGCGGTGATCGACCAGGACGCGGACGCGTTCCGCCGACTCGGGCCCGACTTCGCCGGCATCACGGTCACCGGCGCCGGCTTCGACGGCGAGGTGCTGCGCGAGGCCGGCATCGAGCGGGCCGACGCGTTCGCCGCGGTCTCCAGCGGCGACAACTCCAACATCATCTCGGCCCGGCTGGCCCGCGAGACGTTCGGCGTCTCCCGGGTGGCGGCCCGGATCTACGACCAGCGCCGCGCCCAGGTCTACGAGCGCCTCGGCATCCCGACCGTGGCGACCGTCCGGTGGACCGCCGACCGGATGCTGCGCCACCTGGTCCCCGAGGGGAACGTGGAGATCTTCCGCGACCTGACCAGCACCGTGTCGATCGTCGAGGTGCCGGTGCACAAGGACTGGATCGGCCGGCCGTTGCGGCAGCTCGAGGAGTCCGCCGGCGCCCGGGTCGCCTACCTGACCCGCTTCGGGATCGGCACGCTGCCCACCGCCTCCACCGTGGTGCAGGAGGGCGACCAGGTCTTCATGCTGGTGACCGACGACATCGTCGCCTCGGTCACCTCGGTGGCGGCGGCGCCGCCGGAAGGGGGGCACTGAGTCATGCGGATCGCCATCGCCGGCGCCGGCAACGTGGGCCGCTCGATCGCCCAGGAGCTGATCGACAACGGCCATCAGGTGATGCTGATCGAGCGGCAGCCGAAGATGCTGCGGCCCGACCGGGTACCGACCGCCGACTGGGTGCTGGCCGACGCGTGCGAGCTGGCCAGCCTGGAGGAGGCCAACGTGGCCGGCTGCGACGTGGTGGTCGCGGCCACCGGCGACGACAAGGTCAACCTGGTGGTCTCGCTGCTGGCCAAGACCGAGTTCGCGGTGCCCCGGGTGGTGGCCCGGGTCAACCGGGCGGAGAACGAGTGGCTGTTCACCGAGCAGTGGGGCGTGGACGTCGCGGTCAGCAAGCCGCGGGTGATGGCCGCGCTGGTCGAGGAGGCGGTGACCGTCGGCGACCTGGTCCGGCTGATGACGTTCCGGCAGGGCGAGGCGAACCTGGTGGAGATCACCCTGCCGCCGACCGCGCCCTACGTGGGGCAGCCGATCCACGCGGTGCCGATCCCCCGGGACGCGGCGCTGGTGGCGATCCTGCGCGGCAAGCGGGTGCTGGTGCCCACCCCGGACGACCCGATCGAGGCCGGCGACGAGCTGGTGTTCGTGTGCACCGCCGAGGTGGAGGACGAGGTGCGCGCCGTGATCCTCGGGCCGGACAGCACCGATCGGTTGCGCGAGCGCTCCTGAGCGGGCTCAGGCGCCGGGCAGCGGGGTGGCGCCGGCGCCCTCCCGGGTGACCCGGCGCACCGCCCAGACGGTGATCAACAGCAGCAGCGCGTACGGCGGGTAGCCCAGGGCGAGCCGGGCCACGCCGAGCGCGGTGTCCTGGTGGGCCAGGTAGAGCCCGGCCTGCACGCCGACCTTGGCCAGCCACACCACGCCCCAGAGCACGGTGAGCTGGGTGAAGGTGCGCACCAGCCTGGGGTCGTCGCGCCACTCGGAGCGGCCCTTGGCGACCAGCACCGACCAGATCCAGCCGACCAGCGGCTGCCGGATCGCGGCGGAGAGCAGCAGCGCCAGGCCGTAGCCGATGCCGTAGAGGATGCCGGGGAGGTAGAAGTCCCGCTCGTTGCCGGTCCGCCAGGCGATGGCCGCGCCGATGCCGACGCCGAACAGCCCGTTGACCGCGTGTCGCACCGGCCGGCGCTGGATCAGCCGGAGCACGGCGATCAGCAGCGCCACCGCGACCGAGGCGATCACGGCGGGGCGCAGCTCGCCCACCACGTTGGCGATCACGAAGACCACCACCGGGATGCTCGACTCGACCAGGCCGCGCCAGCCGCCGAGCTGGTCGGCCATCTGCTCGGCGATGCTGGGCAGCCGCTCCTCGTCCTGCGGGTCGAGGCCCGACGGGGTGTGCTGCTGTCCGGTCGTCACTTCGGCGGCTCCAGCTCGTAGTACGGGTTGTAGATCACCTTGCGGTCGTCCCGCACGGCCACCCGGCCGTGGGCGGTGAGGTGCCGGCCCGGCTCGATCCCGGCGATGTGCCGCCGGCCCAGCCAGACGAGGGTGACCACGTCGTTGCCGTCGTAGAGGTCGGCCTCCAGCGTGGGCAGGTTGGTGCGCGGCGTGTAGACCACGGTGCGCAGCCGCCCGGCCACCGAGACCACCTGACCACGGTTGCACTGGTGGGTGGGGGTGCCGCCGGATTCGGCGCTCTCCCGGCGCAGCTCCTGCGCCTCGATCTCGGCCTCGCTCGCGGTGAACCGTTGCAGCAGCCGCCGCAGCGACACCCGGCCCTGGTCGGTCGTCATGACCTCCGCGTCACCTCTCCGCGCCGGGGTCCCGCGGATGGCGGAACCGTCCCGCCAGCGTACGCCGGTCCGGCCGGCCGGCGGGACCGGCGGCACGCCGGGCGGACACGCCGCGGGCCCGGTCCCGCCGGCTCGGGGCCGACGGGACCGGGCCCGGCGCGGGCCTCAGACCTCCTGCGGACCGGCCGCCTGCTGCTCGGCGGCCTGCTGCTCGGCCACCTCGCGCGGCAGTCGCAGCGGCAGCGGCTCACGGACCGGCTTGGCCTCCTGGCCACGGTCCACCACCAGGCCGTCCAGGCAGGCCGCGAGCGGGCCGCCGGCGGCCGGGTCGACGGCCGCCTGGCCCTGGAAGACGCCCCGCACCATCCAGCGCGGCCCGTCGATGCCGATGAACCGCAGGTCGGTCACGCCGTCCGGGGTGCGGACCTGGGCCCGCAGCTCGGTGCCGCGCTCCCCCTCGACCTCCTGGGCGGCGGCGCCGTCGTTCAGCAGCGAGGTGCGGATCTCCTCGCGCACCTCGTCCCAGATGCCCTCCGAACGGGGTGCGGCGAACACGCCGAGCTGCAACGCGTTCTGCCCGTGCACCAGCACCACCTGCTGGATCACGCCCTGCGGGTCGGCCTGCACCCGCACCTCCACGTCCGGCACCGCCGGGATCTGGATGCTGCCCAGGTCGAGCCGGGGCGCGTCGGGCGCCTCGCTGACGTCGTAGGGGCCACGAGCCGGCGCCGCCGGGGTCTCCCCGGCGTCGAGGACCCCGTTGTCACGCGCGTGCCGCGCCTCGCCGGCCCGCTTCCGGGAGAAGATCACTGCGCCCACCCTCCGCTGTTCGCACTCACCCTGCCACCTCTTCGCTCTGCCCGCCGCCCGGAGCCGGAACCAGCCCGGCGTGCCCGCCGGTGGACCCGTGCCCGCCGGTCCCGCGCCGGGAGCCGGGCAGCTCGGCCACCGGCCGGAACTCGGCCCGGGCGACCCGCTGGACCACCAACTGCGCGATCCGGTCGCCCCGGCTGATCCGCGCCGGCGTGTCCCGATCATGGTTGATCAGGTTGACCAGGATCTCACCCCGGTAGCCGGCGTCGACCGTACCGGGCGCGTTGAGCACCGTCACGCCGAGCCTGGCGGCCAGCCCCGACCGGGGGTGGACCAGCCCGACGTACCCCTCCGGCAGCGCCACCGCCACGCCGGTGGGCACCAACGCGCGCCCGCCGGGCGGCAGCTCCACGTCCGCGGCGGCCACCAGGTCCGCGCCGGCGTCGCCGGGATGGGCGTACGCCGGCAGCGGCAACTCCGGATCGAGCCGCCGTACGGGCACGGGTACGACATCTGTCACGGTCATCCTCTTCCGTCCGGTCCTCGGGGTGCCCCTGCCATCCTGCCGGTTGGCCGGCCCGCCACGCGCCGTACCCTCGCAGTGTGCGTCAGTCGTCATCCCCGGCCGCCCCGACGGCCACCCCCGCGCCGTACGCGGAGCGCCTGGGGCTGCCCTGGTGGGCCTGGCCCGCCGGGCTGGCCGTGGCCGGGCTGCTCGCCGCCGAGCTGTGGCTGGGCGCGACCGGCTTCCGGGCCTGGCTGCCGTTCGTGCTGCTGATCCCCGGCACGGTGGCCGCCCTGTGGTGGCTGGGCCGGATCCGGGTCGAGGTACGCGACGGCGAGCTGCGGGTCGACGACGCCCACCTCCCGGTGCGCCACGTGGCGGACGCGGTGCCGCTGGACGCGGCCGGCCGGCGTGAGGTGCTCGGCGTCGGCGCCGATCCGCTCGCGTTCGTGGTGCAGCGCCCCTGGATCGGCGGCGCCGTGCAGGTGGTGCTGGACGACCCGGCGGACCCCACCCCGTTCTGGGTGGTCAGCACCCGGCACCCGGTGGAGCTGGCGACCGCGCTGCTGGCCGCCCGCGACGCGGCCTGACCGCTCCTCCGTCCCGGCCGTCAGTCCCGCTCGTGGGGCAGGCCGCGGGCGGTGCGCCGGAGGTCCTTGCGGAGCTGCTCGCCGAGCGTGCGGGTGGCCCGCCGGTTGAGGTAGCCGGCCACCGCGGCGCCGGTCAGGAACGGCCCGAGCGTGGTGAGGTTGCGTCCGAAGCGGCGCAGCATGCTGTCCCGCAGTTCGCGGCGGGCGGCGGTGCCCAGCACGGCGCTCACCCCGACGCCGGGCATCATCGGGTTGATCCCCCGCTGGCCGGCCCAGGACTGCACCAGCGCCACGGCACGCGCGGTGCCGCCGGTGGGCAGCGGCATCCGGTGGAGTTCGTGCAGCTCCCCGATGAGCTTCAACTCGATCGCCACCACGGCGACCGTCTCGGCGGCCAGCAGGACCGGGGCGGAGAGCAGGGTGGGCGTGACCGCCCACTCGACCGCGGCGACCCCACCACCGGCCGCGCCGACCCCGGCGGTGGCCCGGGACGCGTTGCGGACCAGCCGGTCGGCGAGCGCGTCGTCGTCCAGGCCGGGGAAGTGCCGCCGCAGCGTGGCGAGGTCCCGGATCGGCACGTGCGGCGCGACCTCGGCGACGGTCTCGGTCATCCAGCGCAGCGCTGCCTTGGGCTTGAACAGGTCGGTGAGGCCGCGCGCCCGGGCCTGGCCGACCAGCCGGACCAGCAGTTGCCGGCGGCGGGCCGGGGCGATGTCGTCGGCGGTCAGGGCCGCGACCGTGGCGCCCAGCTCCTCGCCGGTCGGCGTCGCGGCCGGGTCGACGGTCTCCTCGGCGCGGGCCGGGGCGGTGGTCGGGTCCGGGACGGACGGTGTCGGTCCCGTCTCCGGGACTCCCGTCCGGTCATCCCGCTCGCTGCGCTCGCTCACCCGTCCGCCCTCCTGCTCCGCGCGGCATGGCAGCCGCCCGTACGAGTCAAGCAGCTTCCGGCCACCGGCGCACGGCGGCTCGAACAGCGGCGGCCCCGACGAGGAGGCCGCCGCCGGTGTCCCGGCTCGGGGTCAGACGCACTCTCGGCAGATCAGGTCGCCGTTGCGCTCGACCGCGAGCTGGCTGCGGTGGTGGACCAGGAAGCAGCGCGCGCACCGGAACTCGTCCTGCTGCATCGGGAGGACCTTGACCGTGAGCTCCTCGTCGGCCAGGTCGGCGCCGGGCAGCTCGAAGCTCTCGGCCACTTCGGCCTCGTCGACGTCCACGGCGCCCGACTGTGAGTCGACCCGCCGGGCCTTGAGCTCCTCGAGGCTGTCCTCGCCGAGGTCGACCTCGTCGCGACGCGGGGCGTCGTAGTCGGTGGCCATCGGTTTCACTCTCCAATATCGATATGGTCGCTGCCGGTTGTAACGCCGGACGACGCCGTTTCGGTTCCCCTGGCCGGCAACCAACTGTGTCGGGCACCCGACCCGACGACCGGTTGGCCGGGTCCGCCGGAGCGGAACCCTCCGGCGAGCGCGGAACCTTACCCCCCCTTTGGGCGAGGCATGTATACCGCCCTTGCGGGAGAGATGTACGCCCCTGCGCCCGAAGTTGTTCCCAATGTGACTCAGGCGACACGAAGATAGGGGTAGTCCTACCCGTTCCCCCCGTGGCGCGCCGGCATGTCGGACTGTTTCCACGCGGGAGCCGGACAAGGGTTAACCTCAGCGGCGTACTCCGACGGTCGACAGACGCGGCCCGACCGCGCCGGCCGCCGCCACCCAATCACTGTCCGGGGAGCGCCCAGGATGAGTTTTGCGCGAGTGCGGGCACTCGTTGTCGTCGGACTGCTGGCGGTCATCGCCCTGGTCTTCGTGATCGTCGCCGTGGTCAAGGACAGTCAGGGCTCGGCCGGCACCGCCGCCGACTGCCCCGCCGGCTGGCCGCTTGTCGACCTGCGACTGCGCGAGCAGAAGGACGTGAAGATCAACGTCTACAACGCCACCGACGAGTCCGGCCGGGCCGGCGGCGTGGCGGACGACTTCCGCAACCGCAAGTTCCAGGTCAAGAAGGTCGGCAACGAGTCGAAGGAGGTCGACGGCGTGGCGGTGCTGCGCTTCGGCCCCAAGGGCGTCGGCTCGGCCCACCTGCTCCGGGCCTACTTCCTCAACAACGCCGAGCGGGTGTTCCTGCCGGACCGCAAGGACGACACCGTCGACGTGGTCCTCGGCAACGGGTTCCAGCAGTTGGCCACCACCACCGAGGTGAACCAGTCGCTGGGTGACCTGGGCGCGCCCGAGGCGCCGCCCGAGACGTGCCCGATGCCGGTCGAGAAGTGACAGGTGGGCCGGTCCGCCGGCCCGACGACGACACAGGGCGGTCTCCGCGGTCCGGGAGGCCGCCCTCGTCGCGTACCCGTGGGGTGGGGTGACCGGTCGTCACGGCCCGCCGGCGGCGTCCAGGTCGGCGAGCCGGGTGTGCAGCGGGCCGTGCAGCGCCGGCGGCGCGGCGAGCGCCAGGTCCGGTCCGGCCGGCCGGCCGGACAGGCCGGTCACCAGCAGCCCGGCCTCCCGGGCGACCAGCCCGCCCGCGGCGAGGTCCCAGGCGGCCAGCCCCTTCTCGAAGTACGCGTCCACCCGTCCCTCGGCGGCCAGGCAGAGGTCGAGCGCGGCGGCACCCATCCGGCGGATGTCGCGCACGTGCGGGATCAGCTCGGCGACCACCCGTGCCTGGTGCGCGCGGCGGCCCGCGTCGTACCCGAAGCCGGTGGCGACCAGCGCCTGCCCGAGGTCGGCCTCGGCGGAGCAGCGGAGCCGCCGACCGTCCCGCCAGGCGCCGCCGCCCGCGGTCGCGGTCCACTCCTCGCCGGTGAACACGTTGCGCACCACGCCGGCGACCACCTCACCGGCCACCTCGGCGGCGAGCGAGACCGCGCAGTAGGGCAGCCCGTAGAGGTAGTTGACGGTGCCGTCGATCGGATCGACGATCCAGCGCACCCCGTCCCCCGCGACCGCGCCGGCCCCGCCGTACTCCTCGCCCAGCACCGCGTCGCCGGGCCGCCGGTCCCGCAACGCGGCCAGCACCTGCCGCTCCACCGCCCGGTCGGCCGCGGTGACCACGTCGGTCGCGGTGCTCTTGGTCGCGGCCACCGAGACACCCTCGGCGCGCATCCGGTGGGCGGTGGCCGCGGCGTCCCGGGCCACCTCGACGGCGATGGTGAGCAATTCCCGCGGCGTGGGCACCGAGGCGATCATGTTCGTCCCCTTCCCGCGCGGCCCGGACCCGCCTGGCCGTGCGTGGGTATCATCCTTACAAAGTCCACATCTGCGTCGAATCGGCGGTCCCGGACCGCCGGTACGCCGTGCTGCGCAGGATGATCGCGGCAGACGGCGTTACAATTCACCCTGCCCACGCGCCACGGACCGCCAACGACCGGACGGACCGGGACACGGGGGTCCCTCAACGACTCGCCCGGCACGGCCCCGTGCTGCGCCGGACGACCCGGCCGTGCTCGCTCTTCGCCTCCGGAAGGTCATTCGTGACAGAACCCCGCCAGACCGGCGCCGACGTTCGCTCGCTCACCGACACCCTGATCGCCCACGCCCAGAGCGCCGGTGGTCAGCTCACGTCGGCCCAGCTCGCGCGCACCGTCGAGTCCGCTGAGGTGACCCCGGCCCAGGCCAAGAAGATCCTCCGCGCGCTCTCCGAGGCGGGCGTGACGGTCGTGGTGGACGGCTCCGCGAGCACCCGCCGCCGGGTCGCCGCGGCCCGGTCCGCCACCCCGGCCTCCCGGGCCACCACCGCCAAGACCACCAAGAAGGCGGTCGCACCCGCCCCCAAGCAGGCGCCCGCCGCCGAGGAGTCCTCCGCGCCGGCACCCCGGAAGGCGACGGCCCGCAAGGCCGCCGGCTCCACCGCCGAGCTGGCCGGCAAGGCCGCCGTCCCGGCCAAGGCCACCAAGGCGACCCGGGCCACCAAGGCCACCGTGGCCGCCAAGACCGCCGCGGCGAAGCCGGCGAAGGCCGGCGAGGGCGAGGTCGACCCGGAGGAGCTGGCCGCCGAGATCGAGGACGTGGTGGTCGAGGAGCCGGCCGAGCTGGCCCAGGCCGCCGAGGCCGACGCCGCGAACTCCGCCACCGACAACGACTTCGAGTGGGACGACGAGGAGTCCGAGGCGCTCAAGCAGGCGCGCCGGGACGCCGAGCTGACCGCCTCCGCCGACTCGGTCCGGGCCTACCTCAAGCAGATCGGCAAGGTGCCGCTGCTCAACGCCGAGCAGGAGGTCGAGCTCGCCAAGCGGATCGAGGCCGGCCTCTACGCCGCCGAGCGGCTGCGCGCCGCCGACGAGGGCGAGGAGAAGCTGGTCCGCGATCTGCAGCGCGACCTGATGTGGATCTCCCGGGACGGCGAGCGGGCCAAGAACCACCTGCTGGAGGCGAACCTCCGACTCGTGGTCTCGCTGGCCAAGCGCTACACCGGGCGCGGGATGGCCTTCCTCGACCTGATCCAGGAGGGCAACCTCGGCCTCATCCGCGCGGTCGAGAAGTTCGACTACACCAAGGGCTACAAGTTCTCCACGTACGCCACCTGGTGGATCCGCCAGGCCATCACCCGCGCCATGGCCGACCAGGCCCGCACCATCCGCATCCCGGTGCACATGGTCGAGGTGATCAACAAGCTCGGCCGGATCCAGCGCGAGCTGCTCCAGGATCTGGGCCGCGAGCCCACTCCGGAGGAGCTGGCCAAGGAGATGGACATCACACCGGAGAAGGTGCTGGAGATCCAGCAGTACGCCCGGGAGCCCATCTCGCTCGACCAGACCATCGGTGACGAGGGGGACAGCCAGCTCGGCGACTTCATCGAGGACTCCGAGGCCGTCGTGGCGGTCGACGCGGTGTCGTTCTCGCTGCTGCAGGACCAGCTCCAGCAGGTCCTCCAGACGTTGTCCGAGCGTGAGGCGGGCGTGGTACGCCTGCGCTTCGGCCTCACCGACGGCCAGCCGCGCACCCTGGACGAGATCGGCCAGGTGTACGGCGTGACCCGGGAGCGCATCCGGCAGATCGAGTCCAAGACCATGTCCAAGTTGCGGCACCCCTCGCGTTCGCAGGTGCTCCGCGACTACCTGGACTGACCGCGCACGTCAACCAGACGTGTCGGTTTGATCACCACCCGTAGAACACCGATCCTTGATCGGTCGGTTGCCTGTTTGTGATCGTTGACGTGGCACCCTTGGTGCACGGCACACTGTCTTCCACGCCAGGTGTGACCTCGGTCCCCCGCGGGCACACAGGGAAGGCAGAGCCCGAGATGGGTGTTGCAGGATAGGTGAGCAACGACCGACGAGTGTGTTCATCGGTGACGACCAGAGGAGGAAGGCGATGACCCCGACCCTCACGCCGCCGCCCGAGACGGTGAGCCCCCCGGCCGCCGATGAACGGTGCGACCGCTGTAATGCTGCCGGCAAGCTCCGGATCACCCTCTCGGGTGGGAGCGAGCTGGTGTTCTGTGGGCACCACGCGAACAAGTACGCGGAGGATCTCGTGAAGATCACCGTGCGGTACGCGACGGACCCGGAGTTCAGTTGGCGCGGCACCGATCTCATGGCGAACTGAGTCCGACAGACAATCCGCAACTCGACATAACCGACCGGAGGCACCCGAACGGGGCCTCCGGTCGGTTTTTCGTCCCCGCGCCGGGTGTTAACAGGGGGCCCCGCCTCTACCGGAGGCGTTAAGAAGGGGCCCTTCCTTACAACGTCTGCACGGTGGCGATGCGCTCCTCGAGCTGCTCGATCGTCGCCTGGGCGCTGGGCGGGCCGCCGCAGAGCCGACGCAGCTCGGCGTGGATCTTCCCGTGCGGCTGGCCGGTGCGATGGTGCCGGGCGGCCACCAGGGCGTTCAGTTGCCGCCGTAGCGCCACCCGACGCTGGGCCGCACTCATCGGTGGGGGCGCCGCCGCCGGGGCCGCAGCGGCCGGCTCAGCGGCCCGCTGGGCCGCCCGGCGCTTCTGCGCGGCGAGCTGGTCGGCCTGCCGCTTGGTCAGCAGCAGCGAAACCTGGTCGGCGGTGAGCAGACCGGGGAGGCCGAGGTATTCCTCCTCCTCCGGCGTGCCGGCCTGGGCCGCGGTGCCGAACGACGCGCCATCGAAGATCACCTGGTCCAGTTCGGCGGTGGCGGAGAGCGCCGCGAACCGCTTCTCCAGCTCGCCGCTGGCCCCGTCATCGCGTTGGGCACGCTCCAGCAGGTCGTCGTCGAAGCCGTCGGAGTCCTTCGGCTTGCCGAGCACGTGGTCCCGCTCGATCTCCATCTCGCTGGCCAGCCCGAGCAGGTGCGGCACGCTGGGCAGGAAGACCGAGGCGGTCTCGCCCGGCCGGCGGGCCCGGACGAAGCGGCCGATCGCCTGCGCGAAGTAGAGCGCGGTGCTGGCGCTCGTCGCGTACACGCCGACGGCCAGCCGGGGGATGTCCACGCCCTCGGACACCATCCGCACCGCGACCAGCCAGCGCTGCTCGGAGGCCGCGAACGTCGCGATCCGCGCGGACGCGCCCTGGTCGTCGGAGAGCACCACGGCGGCCTTCTCGCCGGTCACCTGCTCCAGCAGCTTGGCGTACGCGCGGGCGACCTGCTGGTCGGTGGCGATGACCAGACCGCCCGCGTCCGGCATGCCGTTGGCGCGCAGCGTGCTCAGTCGGGCGTCGGCGGCGCGCAGCACCTGCGGCATCCAGTCGCCGGCCGGGTCCAGCGCGGTCCGCCACGCCTGCGCGATCAGGTCCTGCGTCATCGGCTCGCCCAGCCGGGCGGCCAGCTCGTCGCCGGCGTTCGTGCGCCACCGGGTCTCCCCGGAGTAGGCCAGGAACAGCACCGGTCGGACCACGCCGTCGCGCAGCGCGTCGGCGTAGCCGTAGACCGAGTCGGCGCGGGAGCGCAGCAGCCCGTCCCCGCCGCGCTCGTAGCTGATGAACGGGATCGGGTTGTCGTCGGAACGGAACGGCGTGCCGGTGAGCATCAGCCGGCGTACCGCGGGTTCGAACGCCGCCTTGACGCCGTCGCCCCAGGTGCGGGCGTCGCCGGCGTGGTGGATCTCGTCCAGGATGACAAGCGTCCGCCGGGTCATGGTGCGCCGCCGGTGCACCTGCGGCGCCATGCCGACCTGGGCGTACGTGACCACCGCGCCGTGGAAGTCGGCGGCGGAGTGCAGGTCGGCGTTGCGGAACGCGGCGTCGAGCTGGATGCCGACCCGGGCCGCGGCCTGCGCCCACTGGGTCTTCAGGTGCTCCGTCGGCGCGACCACGGTGACCGCCTCGACGGTGCCGTCGGCGAGCAGCTCGGCGGCGATCCGCAGGGCGAAGGTGGTCTTTCCGGCGCCGGGGGTGGCGACCGCGGTGAAGTCCTCGGCCCGACGGCGCAGGTATTCCACCATCGCCTTGCGTTGCCAGGAACGCAGTGGTGGGAACGTGTCGAGCGCCGGCAACCGCGGTGGCACGGGTAGCTCCTCTCCGCCGCGGACGGCGACGGGCCCGACCGGGGCCACGGGGGCCGCCGCCCATGAAAACGCCCTCGCGCATCAGTGCCGCGAAGGCCGACTCAGCATAACCAGCGGGCCCGGGCCGCCCCACCCGACGCCACGCTGGTCACATCAGCCCACCCCGGGCGGGACGGCTCAGGGCAGTGGTCCCGGGGCGCCGGTACGCGGCGGGCGGACCGTCGGCACCGGGGCGGACCAGCGCCGGCGCAGCGAGATCAGCCGCAGCCCGAAGACGAAGACCGCGGCACCGGTCAGCGGTCCGGTGGTGGCCTGCCCGTACGTCGACAGCAGCGCCACCACGATCGAGCCGGCGAGCGCGGCCACCGCGTAGATCTCCCGGCGCAGCACCACCGGGATCTCGCCGGTGAGCAGGTCGCGGCCCAGCCCGCCGCCGATCGCGGTGAGCATGCCGATCATGCAGGCGCCGACGGCCGGCACGTGCGCGTCGAGCGCCTTGAGCGTGCCGGTGACGGTGAACAGGGCCAGCCCGGCGGCGTCCAGCACCAGCACGGTGGTGCGCAGCCGGGCGAGCTGCGGGTGCAGGCGGAACACGGCGGCGGCGGTGACGGCCGCGGTGACCGCGTACCGCCAGTCGGCGAACGCCAGCGGGGGCACCTCGTCGATGACCAGGTCACGGAAGATGCCGCCGCCGAGGGCGGCGACCACACCGACGAAGACCACTCCGAACAGGTCGAGCCGTTTGGCCACCGCCGCGGAGGCGCCGGAGGCGGCGAAGACCGCCACGCCGGTGAGGTCGGCGAGGAGCAGGGCGGCGGAGGTGGTCACCGGCGCAGGTTACGTGGGCGGGCGGCGGAGCCGCCCGCGATCACTCGCCCCAGGACTCGTAGATCTCCTTGCACTTCGGGCAGACCGGTGAACCGGGCTTGGCGGCCTTGGTCACCGGGAAGGTCTCCCCGCACAGCGCGATGACGTACGTGCCCATGACCGCGCTCTCGGCGATCTTGTCCTTGCGCACGTAGTGGAACATCTCGGGGCCGGTGTCGGCCTCCTTCTGCTCCGGGCGCTCCAGAATCTCAGTGCTCACGTCCCCACCTCCGGCTTCCCAGTTTTGCAGGCCGGCCGGGTCGGGTCCACCACGGCCCTCCGGCGGGCGGCCCGTACCGTAACGGAAGTGACCAACTTTCGCATCAGTCTCGGTGGTGAGGTGGCCGACGCCCTGCGCGCCGGGCGGCCGGTCGTGGCGCTGGAGAGCACCATCGTGTCGCACGGCCTCCCCCGGCCGGACAACCTGCGCGTGGCGCGGCAGATCGAGCAGGCGGTCC
Organism: Micromonospora sp. RP3T; assembly: GCF_003027925.1. Classification (GTDB taxonomy): domain Bacteria; phylum Actinomycetota; class Actinomycetes; order Mycobacteriales; family Micromonosporaceae; genus Micromonospora. The sequence continues at coordinate 53,321 of NZ_PYPS01000026.1, read as the reverse complement.
GGGACGCGGGCGCGGTCCCGGCCACCATCGGCATGGTCGGCGGCGAGCTTCGGGTCGGGCTCGACGACACCCAGCTCACCCGGCTCGCCACGGTCGACGGCGTGAGCAAGCTCTCGGTCCGCGACCTGGCGCCGGCGGCGGCGACCGGCGCGGACGGCGCCACCACGGTGGCGGCCACCAGCGCGGTGGCGGCGGCGGCCGGGATCGGCGTTTTCGCCACCGGCGGGCTGGGCGGGGTGCACCGGGAGGCGGCGCACACGTTCGACGAGTCCGCGGACCTGGTCACGTTGGCCCGCACGCCGATCGCGGTGGTCTGCGCCGGCGTGAAGTCGATCCTGGACGTGGGCGCCACGTTGGAGCGGCTGGAGACGCTGGGGGTGGGCGTGGTGGGCTACCGCACCCGCCGGTTCCCCGGCTTCTACCTCACCGACGCCGGCTTCGACCTGGACTGGTCGGTGGACTCGCCGGAGCGGGTGGCCGACGTGCTGGCCGCCCGCGCCGAACAGGGTGTGCACACCGGCGGGCTGATCGTGGCCAACCCGCTGCCGGCCGACGAGCAGCTCGACCCGGCGCTGCACGACCGCACGCTCGCGGACGGGTTGGCGGCGCTGGCCCGGGAGGGGATCACCGGCAAGGCGGTGACCCCGTTCCTGCTGGCCCACTTCCACGCCGCCACCGAGGGCGCCAGCCTGGCGGTGAACGTCCGGATCATCCTGCGCAACGCCGACCTGGCGGCGCGCATCGCGGTCGCCCGGTGCGCGTGAGCGGGGTGCCCCGCATCGCCGTCGTCGGCGACGTGATCACGGACGTGGTCGCGATGCTGTCCGGGCCGCTCGCGACCGGCTCGGACACCGCGGCCGGGATCCGGTTCAGCGGCGGTGGGCAGGCGGCCAACACCGCGGCCTGGCTCGCCGGCCAGGGGGCGGCCGTGACGCTGGTGGCAGCCGTGGGCGACGACGAGACCGGCCGGGACCGGGTCGCCGAGCTGACCGGGATCGGGGTGGACTGCGCGGTGGAGCGGCACGAGGGCTACCCGACGGGCACGGTGATCGTGCTCACCCACGACGGGGAGCGCACCATGGTCAGTCAGCGCGGCGCGAATCTGCGGCTGACCGCGCGGCACGTCGAGGCCACCCTGGCGGCGGCGCCCGACGTCGGGCACCTGCACCTGTCCGCGTACACCCTGTTGGACGTCGGGTCGCGCGGCGCCGGGCTGCGCGCGTTGGCCGTCGCCCGCGAGCGCGGGCTGACGGTCAGCGTCGACGCGGCCTCCGCGGCGCCGCTGCGGCGCGTCGGCGGGTCGTTCCTGACCTGGGTACGCGACGTCGACCTGCTGCTGGTCAACACGGACGAGGCGACCGTGCTTGCCGGTGGCCTGGATCCGGCGGCGCAGGGCCGGGCGTTGACCTCGGTGGCGCACCGGGTGGTGGTGAAGCGCGGCGCGGCCGGGGCGGTCTGGGTGGAGCGCGGCGGCCGGGTGGAGACGGCCCCCGCGCCCGGGGTGGCCGTGGTGGACGTCACCGGCGCCGGGGACGCGTTCGCGGCCGGCCTGCTCACCGCCTGGCTGGCCGGGGCGGACCCCCGGGCGGCGCTGGCCCGCGCCGGCGACCTCGGCGCCTTGGCCGTGACCACTGTCGGCGCCCGGCCGGGCGCGTGACGGCCGGGCGCGCGGTGATCGGGTTCGGGCCCGGCGTGCCGGGTAGCCGGGCGGCGGCCGGGCCGGCGCGCGGTGACCGGGCTCCGGCCCGGGGCGCCGGGCCAGGGGGCAAGGTATGCCTGACGGCCGTCATACCTCCTGGTCATGTCTATGCCTGAGGGGTATATCGGTCCGCCGGCGAACTCTCCGGGCCGGCGTCACGGAGCGTGATCTCGACCGGTCAGGGCTCGGCATCGATGACCTTGTGCGGGCGTTCCTCGGCGGAGAGCGCCATCGGCGGGGTCTCGTCGCGGCCCCGGGGCTGGAAACGGTTGGCCAGCCGGTGCTCCTCCTTCGGCGGGCGGTCGTTCGCCAGCAGCACCGCGAGCCACGGGATGAGCACCATGCCGAGCGCGCACAGCGGCAGCCACAGCCAGAGCAGCGGGGCCTTGACGCCGACCAGGACGGCGCCCACGACGATGCAGGCGACCCGGATGCCCATCATCAGCACATAGCGTTTCTGCCGGCTGCTGAGCTGGTCGTCCTGGCTGCGCCGGGCGTCGGTGATCAGGATCGGCTGGTAGGCCTGACGCTTCACCACGGACCTCCTACGAGGGGATACCGCCCATCCTGTCACCCGGGGCAGGTGATCGGCGACAATCAGGTGACGTGTTACGTGCGTGGTACGCTCCGCTCGTGGCCAACCGGTTCAGCTTCACCGACGAGGCGCTGGCGAACCTGCGGGTCTACGACGTCACACCCGGGGAAGTCTGGGAGGCCCTGCACAGCAACCGCCGGGTCATCCGGCACTTGGGCGACGACGTGATGGTGGTCTACGCCACCGACCACCGCGGCCGGCGCCTCGCCGTGCTGCTGGCCGAGGCAGACGGCACCGACAACGACTGGGACATCCTCTCCGCCCGCGAGCTGAGCGACGTCGAGGCCAAGCGCTACGACGAGGCGGTGCGGAGGGCACGCCGACGAGGAGGCGGTCACCATGCACCGTGACGAGGCGACCAAGCGGTTCCACGCCGGCGGCGACGCGTTCGCCGACCTGATCGACGAGACGTCGCCGGCGCAACTGCCCACCCCCGACACCGACGTCCCGATGGTCAGCCGGTCGGTACGCCTCCCGCTGGAGACGTACGAACGGGTCCGGGCCGCCGCCGACGCGCGTGGCATCGGGGTGACCACGCTGATGCGGCAGTGGATCGAGGCGGGCCTGGCCGACCTGGACGACTCGGCCACGGTCTCGCTGGCCGACGTCCGCCGCGCGCTCGCCTCGCTGTCCCGCCCGACCGCCGCCTGAGCGGTGGAACGGGTCAGCCCTTCGCGGCCTTCGCCTCCGCCTTCATCCGCTGCTTGAACTCGCGCACCCGGCCCAGCGACTCCGGGTCGGTCACGTCGGCGACCGACCGGTACGCCTCCGCCTCGCCGTAGGCGCCGGCCGCCTCGCGCCAGCCCGCCGGGGCGACCCCGAACCGCTTGCCGAGCAGCGCCACGAAGATCTGCGCCTTCTGCCGGCCGAAGCCCGGCAGCTCGCCGACCCGACGCAGCAGCTCCGCGCCGTCCGCCGCCTCCGACCAGAGCCGCGCCGGGTCGCCGTCGTAGCGCTCGACGAGCGCCCGGCAGACCTCCTGCACCCGGGCTGCCATCGCCTTCGGGAACCGGTGCAGCGCCGGCGGCCGGGCGAACAGCGCCACCAGCGCGTCCGGGTCGTACCCGGCCAGCTCCCGGGCGTCCGGCTCGTGGCCGAGCCGTTGCGCCAGCACGTACGGCGAGGAGAACGCCTTCTCCATCGGCACCTGCTGGTCAAGCACCATCCCGAGCAGCAGGGCCAGCGGGTCGCGCCGCAGCAGTTCGTTGGCCTGCGGGTCGATGGGGAGGGAGAGCGTCATGCCCCCATCCTGCCGCCCCGGCCACCGCTCCCGCCGCCGACTCTCCGACACCCGGCACGACGCGGCCCGGTGGACTCCACTCGAATCCACCGGGCCGCGGTCAGCCGACGGGTGTCAGTTGACGACGAAGAGCAGCCGGTTCGGCGAGCCCGTGCCCGGGCTGGTCACCTTGCCGGTGGTGGCGTTGCTGGTCAGGTAGCTGGCCACCTGCGCCGGGGTGTAGGACGGGTTCGCCGACAGCACCAGCGCCGCGGCGCCCGCCACGTGCGGCGACGCCATCGAGGTGCCGCTGATGGTGTTGGTCGCGCTGTCGCTGCTGTTCCACGACGACGTGATCGACGAGCCCGGCGCGAAGATGTCCACACAGGTGCCGTAGTTGGAGAAGGACGACCGCGCGTCGGTGCTGGTGGTGGAGCCCACCGTGATCGCCGAGGCGACCCGGGCCGGCGAGGAGTTGCAGGCGTTGGCGTTGGAGTTGCCGGCCGCGAGCGCGTACGTGATGCCGGAGCTGATCGAGTTGGCCACCGCGTTGTCCAGCGTGGTGCTGACGCCGCCGCCGAGGCTCATGTTCGCCACGGCCGGCTTGACCGCGTTCGAGGTGACCCAGTTGACGCCGTTGACCACGCCGGCGGTGCTGCCGCTGCCGGAGCAGTTGAGCACCTTGACCGCGATCAGGCGGACGCCCTTGGCCACGCCGTAGGTGCTGCCGCCGACCGTGCCGGCGACGTGCGTGCCGTGGCCGTTGCAGTCGGTGTTGTTGCTGTCCACCGTGTTGGTGCCCCAGGTGGCCCGGCCGCCGAACTGGCTGTGCGTGGTCCGGATGCCGGTGTCGATGATGTACGCGCGCACGTTGGTGGCGGTGTTCGGGTAGGTGTAGGTGCTGTTGAGCGGCAGGTTGCGCTGGTCGATGCGGTCCAGCCCCCAGGTGGCGCCGGTCTGGGTGCCCTGGACGGTCACCCGGCGGTCCTGCTCCACGTACGCGACGGCCGGGTCGGCGGCCAGCCGGCGCGCCTGTCCGATGCTCATCTTCGCGTTGTAGCCGGTGAGCGCGGCGCTCCACACCGTGGCGACGCTGCCGCCGTAGCGCTTCGTCAGGCCGGCGGCCCGCTCCGGCACGGCGGTACGCGCGGTGCGGCTGTTCGCGGCGCCGACCGCGTCGCCCTTGAGCACGACCAGGTAGCTGCCGCTGACGGCGTCGGCGGCGCCGGCGAACCGGACCTGACCGGTCGGCGCGGCGAGGGCCGGGGTGGCGGCGGCGGCGGTGAGGGCCGCGGCGGCGGCCGTGACGGCGAACGCGTGCAGCACGCGACGCCGGGGGACGGACACGTCGGGCATCGTCTGGCTCCCTACCGGGCGGGCCGGCCGGTTCGTGGCCGGCGGGCCGCCCATCGACGGATGTTGACGGGAATGCTAACCACACATTGATGCGCGTGAAAGAGATAGTTGCCGGGTAATACCGTCTGCCGGCCGGATCCGGCGGGTGCGCGTCACGCCGGGCGGCGGTCGGGGCAGGATGGCCACGTGGACCGTCACGACATGCTGCTCTCCCCCGCCGGCGTCGACGCGCTGCGCACCGCGCTGACGCTTGCCGACTTCACCGCCAACGGCATCGCCGGGCGGCTCGGCTCGCAGGCCACCGGCGGCGTCGCCCGCAACGACTACCGGGCCGCGCTGCGCGCCACCGAGGACCGCGACCGGCTGGGCACGCTGATCCGGGTGTTCATCTGCGACCGCACCGAGCCGGAGCCGGTGGTGGCCGCCGCGTTGGCGCCGCTGACCGTGGACGAGGCGCTCGCCGGGGGCATCGTCGAGCGCCACGGCGACGGCCTGCGCGCCGGCGTCGACCTGGAGCCGTACGCCGACGACTGGTGGGTGCTCGCCGACGTGCCGGCCAGCGCCCGACCCGGCCGGCCGCTGCACGCCGAGCACGTGCTGGGCATCGGCGGGGCCACCCAGACGCTGATCGGCGCCGCCGTGCGCCGCCCGGTGGAGACCGCGCTGGACCTCGGCACCGGCTCCGGCGTGCAGGCGCTGCACCTGGGCACCCACGCCCGCCGGGTCACCGCCACCGACGTCTCGGAGCGGGCGCTGCGCTTCGCCGCCACCACCGCCGCGCTCAACGGGCAGGACTGGGAGCTGCTCCGCGGCGACCTGGTCGCCCCGGTTGCCGGACGCCGCTTCGACCTGGTGGTCAGCAACCCGCCGTTCGTGGTCGGCCCGGGCACCACCACCCACGTCTACCGCGACTCCGGGCGGGTCGGCGACGCGATCGGCGCCGAGCTGGCCGCCGCCGCGCCGCACCTGCTCACCGACGGCGGCACCATGCAGTACCTGGCGAACTGGGTGCACGTCACCGGCGAGGACTGGGCCGACCGGGTCACCGGCTGGTTCGCCGGCACCGGGCTGGACGCCTGGGTCATCCAGCGCGAGGTGGCCGACCCGATGGCGTACGTGAACCTCTGGCTCACCGACGTCGGGGACAGCGCCGACCCGCAGCGGATGGAAGCCTGGCTGGACTGGTTCGACGCGCACAAGGTGGAGGCGATCGGGTTCGGCCTCGTGTCGCTGCGCCGGGCCGGCCACGACCAGCCGATCGTCCGGGTCGAGGACCTGCGCCAGCGGGTCGAACCGCCGCTCGGCGACCGGATCGCCGAATGGTTCGACAGGCAGGACTGGCTGCGGGCCCGGGACACCGACGGGCTGCTGGCCGCCCGCTACCGCGCCGCCGACGGGCTCCAGCTCCGCCAGGAGGCCACCATGGGCGACGACGGCTGGGCGGTGGACCGGCAGGTCCTCGCCGCGCCGCGCGGACTGCGCTGGTCCGAGGAGATCGACCCGCTGGTGCTCGCCCTGGTCGGCGGCGCGGACGGCCGGCTGCCGCTGCGCGACCAGCTCGCCCTGCTCGCCGCCGCGCACGACGTGGCCCCGGACGAGTTGGCCGAGGCGGCCGGCCCGATCGTGGCGCACCTGGTCGAGCGCGGTCTCGTCGAGCCGGTGACGGACTGATGCGGGCGCTGGTGCAGACCGTCGCCCGGGCCTCCGTCACGGTCGACGGCGCGGTGGTCGGCGAGATCATCGATGGGCTGCTGGTGCTGGTCGGCGTCACCCACGCCGACACCCGGCAGGTGGCCGCCACCATGGCCCGTAAGCTGCACGAGCTGCGAATCCTGGACGACGAGCGCAGCGCCGCGGACACCGGGGCGCCGCTGCTCGTGGTCAGTCAGTTCACGCTCTACGGCGACGCCCGCAAGGGCCGACGGCCGAGCTGGACCGCCGCCGCCCCGGCGGACGTCGCCGAGCCGCTCGTCGACGCCGTGGTCGAGGAGCTGCGCGCCCGCGGCGCGACGGTGGCGACCGGTCGTTTCCGCACCCACATGCTGGTGGAGAGCGTCAACGTCGGCCCCCGCACGCTCCTGCTGGACCTGTGAGCGCCCACGTCGCCGCCTAGAAGAACAGGCCCCGCCGGGACAACGACTGGCGCAGCCAGCCGTCGAGCTGGGCGGCCCAGTCGGTGCGGTCCGCCGTGGCGTGGTCGACCGTGAACCGGCCGAACGCGTCCCGGCCCTCGGTGAACAGGCCGCCCCGCTTGTCCACCTCCAGCACCACCTGGACCTGCTGCGGGTCGGTGACGAAGGTGACCTCGAGCTGGTTCATCGCGCCGGCGTACTGCGGCGCCGGATAGAACTCGATCTCCTGGTAGAACGGCAACTGCTGGCGTACGCCGTAGATGTGGCCCCGCTCGACGTCGGCGCGGGCGAACCGGAAGCCCAACCGCAGCAGCGCCTCCAGCAGCCGCTCCTGGGCCGGCAGCGGGTGCACCGCGACCGCGTCCAGGTCACCGGAGTCCACCGCCCGGGCCACCTCCAGCTCGGTCCGCAGCCCCATGGTCATGCCGTGCAGGTGCTGGCCGTACAGGTCGGTCAGCGGCGTCTCCCAGGGCACCTGGAAGCGGAACGGCACGTCATGGCGCTGCCCCGGCGCCAACTGGAACGCGCCGGTGAGCTGGAGCCGGCCGAACTCCTGGTTGGTGTTGTACTCCGAGTCGCCGCTCTCCACCTCCACCCGGGTGAGCAGGCCGAGCGAGATCCAGCTCACGTCCACCGGGTGGTCGCCGCCGACCACCTGGACCCGGCCCTCCAGCTGACCGCCGGGACGGCAGTTCGGGTTGGCCAGCACCGTCTGCACCGACGGTCCGCCCACCCCCATCGCCTGCATGAGCCGCTTGAAGACCACCTGAGTTCTCCGATCGCCGGTTCGTCCCCGGCCCTGCCGGCCGGTTCGCTGGCACGGTAGCCGGACGGGACAAGCGACACCCCATGTTCCCCCCGGATTCGTGTCGGGTCCCCGATCGCCTCACTCCCGTCTCACGCCCCGGTTGCGAAGCTGTTTGTCACCGGCCCCCACCGCGCCGGCGGCACGGGCCGGTACGGCACGTAGGACACGGGGAGAGACAGAGATGACCCAGCAGATGATCGAGCACCAGGACATGGACGTCACCCTCACGGACCTGGACGCCACCGACGACCGCGGCGTCTCCACCGACCTGGTCCGGGCCTACCTGAACGGCATCGGCCGCACCAAGCTGCTCACCGCGGCGCAGGAGGTCGAGCTGAGCAGGCGGATCGAGGCCGGCCTCTTCGCCGAGGAGAAGCTCGCCACCTGCACGCCGGTCTCCGCCGAGCTGCGCGCGGACCTGGCGCTGGTCGCGGCCGAGGGACGCGCCGCCAAGGACCACCTGCTGGAGGCGAACCTCCGCCTGGTGGTAAGCATCGCCAAGCGCTACACCGGGCGCGGGATGGCCTTCCTCGACCTGATCCAGGAGGGCAACCTCGGCCTCATCCGCGCGGTCGAGAAGTTCGACTACACCAAGGGCTTCAAGTTCTCCACGTACGCCACCTGGTGGATCCGCCAGGCCATCACCCGCGCCATGGCCGACCAGGCCCGCACCATCCGCATCCCGGTACACATGGTCGAGCAGGTCAACCGGATGGTCCGGGTGCGCCGCGAGCTGTCCGTGACGCTGGGTCGCGAGCCCACCGTCGCCGAGGTCGCCACCGCGCTGGAGGTCCCCGAGTACCAGGTGATCGAACTGATCTCGTTCGACCGGGAGCCGGTGAGCCTGGACCAGGCGGTCGGCGAGGACGGCGAGAGCGCGCTCGGCGACTTCGTCGCCGCCGTCGACCCGCGTACCGAGCCGGGCGACGCCGCCACCAACGGCGAGCTGCGCAACGAGGTGCGGATCGTGCTGGCCACCCTCTCCCAGCGGGAGCAGGCCGTGATCCGGCTGCGCTTCGGCCTGGACGACGGCCGGCAGCGCACCCTGGACGAGGTGGGCCGCGAGTTCGGGCTGTCCCGGGAGCGGATCCGGCAGATCGAGAAGGTGACGCTGCTCAAGCTGCGCGACCCGGAGCGGGCGAACCGGCTGGAGGCGTACGCCTGCTGACCCGGCCCCACGAAGGCTCCGACGGGCCCCGGCGGTTCGCCGGGGCCTGTCGCGCGTGATCCCCCGGTGAGAAGGGGCCCCTTCTCTACCGGAGGCGTTAACAAGGGGCCCTTCCTTACAGGCGGCGGGGTCCGGTGTCGGGGCGCGGTGAATCCGGGCCGGTGCGGATGGTGGCGTGCAGCACCGAGATGCCGTCCGGACGGGCCAGCACCGGGTTGAGCCGCAGCGCACGCACCCGGGGCTGCTCGTCGGCCAACCGCCCGACCCGCAGCAGCAGGTCGACGAGCGCCGCCCGGTCCACCGGGGCGGCGCCCCGGTGCCCGTGCAGCAGCGGCGCGGCGCGCGGCTCGTCGACCAGCTCGGCGGCGTCCCGGTCGGTCAGCGGCACCGCCCGCCAGGCCCGGTCGCCGAGCAGCTCGGTCGCCACCCCGCCCAACCCGAACCCGACCACCGGGCCGAACGCCGGATCCTCCACCAGCTCCACCACGCACGCCACGCCCGGCGGCACCATCGGCTGCACCAGCACCTCCGCGCCGAACCCCGCAGCCATCTCGGCGTACGCGCGGCGCACCGCACCGGCGTCGGCCAGGTCGAGTCGGACCGCGCCCAGGTCCAGGCGGTGGCGCAGCCCCGGGGCGGCCGCCTTGAGCGCCACCGGCCAGCCGAGCCGCTCCCCCGCCGCCACCGCCTCCTCGGCCGAACCGGCCGGCACGGACGCCACCACGTCGATCCCGTACGCGGCGAGCAGCGCCGCGGGATCCGCCCCGTCCGGGCCCCACGCCGCCTGCCCGGCCGCCCGGTCGACCCGGGTCAGCTCGGGCAGCACGCCCGGCGGCCGACGCAGCCAGTCCGCGTACCGGGTGACCCGGGCCAGCGCCCGCACCGCCTCCTCCACGCTCGGGTACGTCGGCACCCCGGTCGGCGCCTGCCCGGCGAGGAACGTCGCCACCACCGGCTTGCCGGTGGCCCGCGCGTCCGGCAGCGCCGCCGCGAAGTCCGCCTCCGGGTCGGTGAGCTGACCGGGCAGCGGCGGCGCGAACACCGCCACCACGGCGTCCACCCGGTCGTCCGCCGCCGCGGCGGCGAGCGCGGCGGCGTACGCGGCGGCGCCGCCGGTCGGCCCGACGTCGTGCGGGTACCCGTCGACGACGATCAGCCCCTGCCCGGTGCCGGCTGTCGCGGCCAGCCCGGTCAACGCCGACGAGTTGCCGACCACGGCGACCCGCCGTCCGGCCGGCAGCGGCTGGTGGGCCAGCAGCACACCCACGTCGAGCAGCTCCGCGACCGTGTCCACCCGGAGCACGCCGGACTGCGCGAACAGCGCGCTCACCGCGGCGGCGTCCAGCGCCGGCGCCTCGCCCACCCCGGGCGACCGGGCCAGCGACGCCAGCGCCACCACCGGCTTGCTCCGGCCGATGTGCCGGGCCAGCCGGGCGAACTTGCGCGGATTGCCGAACGTCTCCAGGTAGAGCGTGATCACGTCGGTGCCCGGGTCGTCCTGCCAGTACTGCAACAGGTCGTTGCCGGACACGTCGGCCCGGTTGCCGGCCGAGACGAAACTCGACACCCCGAGCCCGCGCCGGGACGCCTCGGCCAGCAACGCCACCCCGAACGCGCCGGACTGGCTGAACACGCCCACCCGCCCGGGCGCCGGCAGCTCCGGCGCGAGCGTGGCGTTCATGCGTACCGCCGGGTCGGTGTTGGCGACACCGAGACAGTTCGGGCCGACCACCCGCATGCCGGCCAGGTGCGCGGCCCGGACCAGGGCCCGCTGCGTCGCCGCCCCGGCCGGGCCGGCCTCGGCGAACCCGGCCGAGATCACCACCAGCCCGTGCACGCCCGCGTGGGCGGCGTCCCGCACCACGTCGTGCACCGCGTCCGGCGCGACCACCACCACGGCCAGGTCGACGTCGAGGCCGGCGTCGGCCGCCGACCGGTACGCCGGCAGCCCGGCCACCGTCGCCGCGCTCGGGTGCACCGGGACGATCGCGCCGGTGAACCCGCCGTCCCGCAGGTGCCCGAGCAGCGCCGCGCCGACGCCCTGGCCGGTGGTGCTGGCGCCGTAGACGGCGATGCCGCGTGGGGCGAGCAGCCGGGCGATGGACCGCGCCTCGGTGCGGTGCTCCCGGCCACGCTGCACGGCGAGCGTCGCCTCGGTGGCCGCGATCGGGAAGCTCAGGTGCACCACGCCGTCGGCGTACTGGCGCTGCACCTGGTAACCGAAGTCGGCGAAGACCCGCAGCATCGTCCCGTTCGCCGGCAGCACCTCGGCGACGAAGTGCCCGATGCCGTGTCGGCCGGCCGCGTCCGCGAGGTGCTCCAGCAGCACCGAGCCGATGCCCCGCCCCTGGTAGGCGTCCTCCACCACGAACGCCACCTCGGCCTCCGGCGAGGCGGGACCGAGCCGTTCGTACCGGCCGACGGCCACGATCCGCTCGCCGGCCAGCACCACGAACGCCTCCCGGTCGCGGTGGTCCACCGTGACGAACCGCTTCAGGTCCCGCTCCGGGATGCGCGGGTACGGCGAGAAGTACCGCAGGTAGCGGGTGCGCTCGGAGAACCGGGCGTGCATCGCCACGATCGCCGCCGCGTCGTCCGGGCGGATCTGCCGCAGCTGGACGGTCGTGCCGTCGCTGAGCAGCACATCCACCGGTTGTTCGACTGTGGTCACCGGCCGGTCCTCCCCACCGCCGCTCAGTCGCGCGGATCGTGCGGGTCGAGCCCGAGCAGCGGGAAGACGGCCTTGCGGGTGGCCGCGACCGCCCGGTCCACCGCGTTCGGCTCGCCGCTGGGCTGCCAGGGCTGGTACTCCGGATCGACGTCGTCGGTCATCCGCAGCGGGATGTCGTGCCCGGGCCGCCGGCGCGCGGCCAGCTCCCGCCAGCCCGGCGGGGTGAGCGTGGCCGGGTCCAGCGGCTCACCGGTGGCCACCGCGAGCAGGTGCGTCCAGGCCCGGGGCACCACCTCGACCAGCGCGTACCCGCCGCCGCCGGTGGCCACCCAGCGACCCTCGCACAGTTCGTCGGCGAGTGCCCGCAGCGCCCGGTAGGTGGCCCGCTGCCCGTCCACGGACAGGTGCAGGTCGGCCAGCGGGTCGCTGCGGTGCCCGTCCGCCCCGCACTGGGTGACGAGCACCTGCGGCCGGAACGCGCGCAGCACCGACGGCACCACCGCGTGGAACGCGCGCTGCCAGCCGGCGTCGCCGACCCCCGGCGGCAACGGCACGTTGACCGCGCTGCCCTCCGCGCCGGGCCCGCCGGTCTCGTCCGGGAAACCGGTGCCGGGGAAGAGCGCCAGCGGCGTCTCGTGCAGGCTGACCGTGAGCACCCGCGGGTCCCGGTAGAAGATCTCCTGCACCCCGTCGCCGTGGTGCACGTCCACGTCCACGTACGCGATCCGCTCCGCGCCCAGGTCGAGCAGGCGGGCGATGGCCACCGCCGGGTCGTTGTAGACGCAGAAGCCGGCCGCCCGGGCCGGCATGGCGTGGTGCAGGCCGCCGGCCACGCTCACCGCGCGCCGCGCCTCGCCCCGCCAGACCGCCTCGGCGGCGGCCACGGTGGCGCCGGCGATCAGCGCGCTCGACTCGTGCATCCCGTCGAAGACCGGATTGTCCGAGGTGCCGAGCCCGAAGCCGGCGAAGAGCGGGTCACGCGGCGCGGCCCGGACCGCGTCCAGATAGGCCGGATCGTGCACCCGGGTGAGCAGCGCGTCGTCGGCCGGCTCCGGCCTGACCAGGCGCACGCCCGGCCGGTCGAGTACGCCCAGCTCGCGGGCGAGCGCCATGGTCAGCTCGACGCGGACCGGGTCGAGGGGGTGGTCCCCCATGTCGTAGGCGAGGAGGGCGGAGTCCCACACCACCACCGTGTCGTCGGCCATGCGGCCATCGTCGCACGCGAGCGCTGACCCGCCCACCAGCCGCGCGCTCACCGGCCGGCGGCGTCGCCGATCGCCACCGGACGGTCCGGGTCGGCCACCCATCCGCTCCACGAGCCCACGTACAGCGCCGCGTCCGGCCGGCCGGCCAGGTGCAGCGCCAGCACCGCCTGCGCGGCGGTCACCCCGGAGCCGCAGTACGCCCCGACCGGCGCGTCCCCGCGCACCCCCGCCTCGGCGAACCGCGCGCGCAGCGCCTCCGCGGTCGGGAACCGGCCCTGGGTCACGTACTCCGGGGCGGGCAGGTTCACCGCGCCCGGAACGTGCCCGGCGACCGGATCCACCGGCTCGTTCTCGCCGCGGTAGCGCGGCGCGGCCCGCACGTCGAGCAGCACCGCGTCCTCGGCGGCGGCGAGCCGGGCGGCCTGCCCGGCGTCGAGCACCGGCAACGCGCCCGGGGTGACGGTCACGTCGCCGGGCGTGGGCGCGGGCGGCGCGGTGTCCACCGGCAGGCCGGCGGCGACCCAGGCCGGGAAGCCGCCGTGCAGCACCCGCACCGGCCGGTGCCCCGCCCAGCGCAGCGTCCACCAGGCCCGGGCGGCGGACATCCCGTCGCCGCCGTCGTACACCACCACGGGGTGACCGGCGCGGACGCCGGCCGCCCGCAGCGCGGCCTGCAACGCGGCGGGGTCGGGCAGCGGGTGCCGCCCGGCGGCGCCCGGACGCCCGCACAGCTCGGTGTCCAGGTCGACGAAGACGGCGCCGGGCAGGTGGCCGGCGGCGTGGTCGTCGCGGCCGGGTGGGCCGGTCAGCCGCCAGCGGACGTCGAGCAGGACGGGCGGGTCGGCGCGGTCGAGTTCGGCGGCGAGCCGGTCCGGCTCGACCAGCAACTCTGCGATTCCGGACATGCGGCCCAGTCAACACCATCCGGCGTCGACGCGGCCCGGACCGCCGCCCCCGGGCCGGGGCCGGTCGTGGTGTTGGCAGCTCAAGGGCGGGTCGTGAGACACTGGAGATTCCGGTTCGTTCCTCGCTTACGGGTGATAAAGATAAACGCTCACTCACTGGTCGATACGACCGAAATGTACCTACGCACCATCCTCGAGCTGGAGGAGGAGGGTGTGCCGCCGCTGCGCGCCCGCATCGCCGAGCGGCTGCGGCAGAGCGGCCCGACCGTCAGCCAGACCGTCGCCCGGATGGAGCGCGACGGCCTGCTCACCGTCGAGGGCGACCGACACCTGGCCCTCACCGCGCTGGGCCGCGGCACCGCGGTCTCGGTGATGCGCAAGCACCGGCTGGCCGAGCTGCTGCTGGTCAACGTGATCGGGATGCCCTACGAGGAGGCCCACGAGGAGGCTTGCCGCTGGGAGCACGTGATGAGCGACGCGGTGGAGAAGCGGGTCTACGACCTGCTCAACCGCCCGACCCGGTCGCCGTACGGCAACCCCATCCCCGGGCTGGAGGAGCTGGGCGACCCCGGCCAGCCGCCGGCCGAGACCGTCGAGAGCGAGCGCAACCTGGCCTTCCCGGGTCTGTCCGGCTCGGTGGTGGTACGGCGGATCTGCGAGAGCGTGCAGACCGACGCGGACGTGCTCCGGCAGTTGCACGCGGCGGGCGTCGACCCGGGCGCGACCGTCACCGTGGCGCAGGAGCGCGACGGCGTCTCCATCGACCGTTCCGGCGACCGGGTGCGGCTGCCCCGCGAGGTGGCCTCCCGCGTCTTCGTCGCGGCCCGCTGACCGGCCAGGTCACGACCCGCTGAGCTGACCGGCCGGGTCACGGCCCGCTGACCGGCGGATCACGGCCTCGCCGACCGGCCCGACGGGTTCACAACTGCCGGGTGTCGATCACCTTGGCCAGCGCGACCAGCTTTCCGGTCGCCTCCGTCACCTCCGCCGCGGCGGTCCCCTCGGGGCTGGTCCAGCGCAGGCTGGCGAGCCGGTCCTCGGCGGCCAGCCAGCCCACCTCGGCGGCCGGACCACTGTGCGCGGTCCTCGGCAGCGTCCGCCGGTAGGCGACCTTGCCGAGCCTGGTGACCTTGGTCGCCCCGCTCGGCTGCACGTCGGCGGTGAACGTCGCCGCGTCGATCGACGTGTCCGTCACCGCGAGCGTCAACTCCGGCAGCACCGCGCCCTGGGCACGGACCACGCAGGTGTGCGTGTCGCCCTGGTCGGTGGCGGCGGCCACGTCGAACGTGCCGCCGGTGTGCTCGGCGATCACCGCGAAGTCGAGCAGCCGGCACGCCCCACCGGAGGAGGCGGCGGCGACCTCGGCCGCCGGGGGCGGGGGCGCCGGCACGGCCACCGGGGACCTGTCGTCGGCGCAGCCGGCGGCGAGCAGGACGGCCGAGGCGGCCAGCCAGGTACTACGGGCGCGCACGGGAAGACCTCCGCGGTCGGCGGCGGGGCCGGCCCGCCGGAGTTCCGTCGGACACCGTACGGCGCGGACGACAGGGACGGAAGGCCCTAATCGGCCACGTACGGGCAGTGCCGGCATCCTCGCCCGCAGCACGTGCCCCGGCGGGCCAGGAAGCCGGCGCTGAGCACGAAGAGGCCGGTCTCCGGGTCCGGGTAGCCGGCCTCCCCGGCGGCCAGCGCGGCGGCGTGCGCCGCCAGGATCCGCGCCCGCCCCGGATGCGCGAGCGGCAGCCGCGACGGGTGCGGCTCGGTCAACGGACGGTCCGCCAGTTCCTCACTCACCGCTGGAGTGTAAGGAGGGGCCCCCTTTTAACGTTTTCTGCATAGGCGGGGCCCCTTCTTAACCACAGGTGTTAAAAAGGGGCCCCGCCTTACACCTCAGCCGTGCCGGGCGAACGCCTCGGCGATGGCGCCCGAGTCCGCGCCGGCGGCGAGCAGCAGCCGCAGCAGGACCTTCGCCTTGTACGGGTGGAGCAGCCCGCCGTCGACCAGCCCGCGCCGCCGCAGGTCCCGCTCCGAGCCGACCGCGCCGTAGGTGTCCCGCAGCACCGACCCGGCCCCGGTGCGCGAGGTCAGCACCACCGGCATCCGTCCGGCCAGCGCGCCCAGCGCCGGGGCGAACGCCGGCGGCACGTGCCCCACCCCGAACCCGGCCACCACCAGCCCGTCCCGACCGGCGGCGAGTGTGTCGAGCAGCGCCACGTCGTCGTCCAGCGTGACCGTGTGCAGCGCCACCCGGACGGCGGCCAGCCGGTCGCGGCCCACCGTCGGCAGCGGCGCGTGCCGGGGCGGCCGGGTGAGCACGCGTACCCGCCCTTCGATCACGTGCCCGAGCGGCCCGGCGTCCGGCGAGGCGAACGTGGCCGTACCGGTGCTGTGGGTCTTGCGGGCGAACCGCGCGGCGTGGATCTCGTCGTTCATCACGACCAGCACGCCGAGGTCCCGCACGGCCGGCGCGGCGGCGGCCCGGACCGCCGCGAGCAGGTTCGCCGGCCCGTCCGGGCCGGCGAGCGTCGGGTTGCGCATCGCGCCGGTGAACACCAGCGGCGCGGCGCGCGCCCAGACCAGGTCGGCCAGGAACGCGGTCTCCTCCAGCGTGTCGGTGCCCTGGGTGACCACCACGCCGGTCGCCCCGCCGTCGACCGCCGCGGCCGCCGCGTCCACCAGGTCGAGGATCTGCCGGTACGCGAGCGCGGCGCTGGGCACCGCCTCGACGTCGCGCACGTCGAGCGGGATGTCGGCGAGCCCGGGTACGGCGGCGGTGAGGTCGGCGCCGGTGAGCCGGGTGACCACTCCCCCGGCGTCGGTGCCCGCCATCGCGATGGTCCCGCCGAGGGTGAACAGGGCGACGCTCATCCGTCGGCCCGCCGCGCGACCAGGAACGCCTGGGGTTGGCGCTCCGCGCCGACCGGTGCCCGGAGCAGCGTGGCGGTCACCGCGAGGCCGGCGGCGGTGAGCTGCGCGGCCAGGCGTTCCGGCGGCAGCCAGTGCACGTCGTACGCGACCGCGTGCCCGTATGCCTGGGCCCGCCGGTCGACCCGGTCGCCGGCCTTCACCGCGAGCAGCAGGTGGCCGCCCGGGACGAGCGCCCGGTGGAAGCCGGCGAAGACCTCGGGCAGCTGCTCCGGCGGGAGGTGGATGATCGAGTACCAGGCGACGAGCCCGGCCAGGGACGCGTCGGTCGCGACCGGTTCCGTCATCGAGCCGACGTCGAAGCGCAGCTCCGGGTGGTTCCGGCGGGCCACCGCCACCATGCCGGGCGACAGGTCGGCGCCGGCCATGTCGAGACCGAGACGGCGCAGGTGGGCGGTGACCCGGCCGGTGCCGCAGCCGACCTCCAGCACCGGTCGACCCGGTCCCACCGTCTCGGCGAAGGCGGTCAGCACGGCCCGGTCCAGCGGCGGCTCCACCACGTCGGGCAGCAGCCGCGCGTAGTCCTCGGCGACGGTGTCGTAGGCGTCCCGGGTCTCGCTGAGCCAACGCGGTTCGGCCACCCCGCGACCCTACCGGCCCGCGCCGCCCCACCCCGTCCCTCCACCCGCACGCTCGCTTTCCCGGAAAGCGTGGCCATTCGGGCCCGGATGACCACGCTTTCCCCGAAACAGGGCGGACGGATGGGTGGGGTGGGGGGTGGGTGGGTCGGGATGTGGGCGGGTGTGGACCGCGCCGATCCGGGGTGGCGTGGCGCTGTTACCGTCGCCGCGACCGTCCAAGGAGGACAGATGACGAGATCGGCCGCGGCACTCGTGGTCACCGGTGCGCTGCTGGCCGTCGCCGGCTGCGGCACCGACGAGACGGCGACGCCTGACGAACTGCGCGACCCCTGCGCGCTGCTCCCGGCCGACCTGCTGACCCGGCTCGCGCCGGGCGCGTCGCCCAGCGCCTCGGCGAACCTCGGTGACCGCAGCGGCTCCCGGGAGTGCGCGGTCGACCTGACCAGCGGCACCACCATGCGCGGCGACCTGGCCGTCACCGTGGCTGTCGACGCCGGGGGCATGTACGACGACCGGTGGCGACGGGACCGGTGCGCCCGGATCGGGAGCGACCTGACCGGCGACGGGCCGGGCGACAACTCCTGCGTGGCGGTGCACCCGTGGGACGGCGGGGAGACAAGGTTCGACGGCTGGGCCTGGCGGGGTGACAGGTACGAGGTACGCGTCGCGTACCAGGTGGTCGAGCCGAAGACGCTGCCGGCCGGCGCGGAGGCCGACCTGCGCGGGGTGCTGGCCGCCGGGATCGACTCGCTGCCGGGCTGAGCCGGGTGGACGGTCGATCCGCCGGTCAGCCGCCGCTCGGGCCACCCGGCCGGTCCGGTTCCCGTCGGGCCGTGGCGACGGTCCGGCGAGCGTCCGTCCACGCGATGAGCGCGGTACGGAGCCGGGGTGAGGTGACCCGCTCGCCCCGGCGGCGGGCCCCCACCTGGTCGATCAGCCAGGACGGGGCGGCGACGGCGGGAATCGCCGCGCTCTTGCCGATCAGGTCGCCGTGCCGCAGCGCGTGCCGTCCCCGGGCCATCGAGGTGAGCCCGAGGTCGGCGAGGTCGGGGTCCAGCCACAACCACGGCCGGCGGGCCGCCCAGGCCCAGTAGCCGGTCAGTTCGGCGCGGGCCGCGGCGCGCACGTCGTCGTCGGTCATGGGTGGCAGCACCGCGTCCGGTGGCCGGCCGAGGAGGGCGTGGCCGTACCGGACCAGCTCGGCCCGGGTGATGCCGGAGAGGATCCGCTGGACGAGTTGCCCGTGCGTCCAGGTGGGATGGCGTGCCCCGAGGTCGCGGACGGCGGCGGCCTCGACGTAGACGCAGCCCAGGTCCAACCCGGCGGCGGGGCCGGCGTCGAACCGGCGGTGCAGGGCGGCCAGCTCGTCCTGCCGGGTCGCGTCGACCGGTCCGTCCGCCACCGCGACCAGGTCCAGATCGCTGACGCCCGGTCGGTGGTCACCGGTCGCGAGCGACCCGGCCACCAGCAGGTCGGACACCCAGCCGAGCGCCGCCACCTCCCGCGCGAACGCGTCGACGGCGGCCGGGCGCGCGGTCACGACCGCACCGGGCCGAACCAGGTGGCCGCCTGCCCGTGGCCCCGCGTCCAGGCCAGCGGTCGGCCGTCGAGCGCGAGCAGGTTGTGGAACCCGCCGTCCGGCGGGTCGGGGACGCCCGCCCGTGGCAGCACGGTGGGGTCCTCGTTGGCGAGCCAGTGCCCGGGTAGCGTCCGAACCAGCTCGGTGAAGGCCGTCCGGCGGGCCGGCGGCACCTGGTAGAGCACCGAACTGTGGAAGATCACCAGCGTCGCGCCGGCCGGGGCGCGGGCCGCCAGCGCCGGCAGGTCGTCGACCAGGTCACCGCGGACCAGCAGCGGTGGGTCGGCCCCGGCGACCGCCGCCGCCGCGCGCAGCCGTTGGCGCCGGTGCGCGTGTTCGGGCCAGATCAACGCGTCCAGCCAGGCCAGGTCCGCCGGATCGGTGACGTCGAGCGGGTTCATGTCGAGCCCGGCCCGCCACACCACCTCCGGCCACCGGTCCGGCGGGGCGACGCCGGTGAGCGTGCAGTCGAGCACCGGCTCGCCGTCGCCGATCCGTCGGTCGCCGTAGCGGTACGCGTACCGGTCCGGGTAGAGGCACAGGCCGGCGGAGGCGCCCACCTCCAGCAGCGCCAGCGGCTGCGGCAACGCGGCGAGCACCGGCAGCAGCACCGCGCAGCGGCCGGCCTCGTTGGTCTGCGTGGCCCGGACCCGCATCTGCGCCGCGATCTCCGGCCAGTGCGCCAGCACGTGCGCGCGGAACGCCACCGGGTCGTCCACCGGGCCGCCGCGCAACCGGACCACCCCGAAGAGCAGGTTCGGCTGGCGCTTCGCCGGCGGCAGCGAGTCGAGCATCGCGAGCAGGTCCGGGTCGCGCGCCACGACCCGCGACAACCGTTCGTACGCCGGGGACACGCCGCGTGCCTCGCGGTCGGCGAACCTCCGGTAGGTGTCGGCGGTACTCATCCCCCGAGCATCGCAGTTCGCGACGCGCCCGGGGTCTGTGACGGTGCCCACTACCCGGTGGCACCCGAACCGGGCGCCGGTGAGTCGTTTCCGCTCTCAGCTCGACAGGCGTCCCGGCCGTGTGCTCCCCGACCGCGCGGGCGGGCACGAACGCCGTGAGCGCGGCAGGGAACCCCTGCCGCGCTCACGGACGTACGGTGGAACTGTCAGCTGCAACCGCTGGTGGAGCCGCAGCCCTCGCAGACGTAGCAGCTACCGGCCGGGCGCATCTTGGTGCCGCAGGTGAAGCAGAGCGGCGCGTCCGCGGCCTTGCCGATCACGGCCTCCAGCAGTTCGGTGCTGGAACCCACCGCCGGCGCCGGCTTGGCGGCGGCGACATTCGCCGTCTCCTGTGCCGGCTGGGCCACCGGGCCGGTCTTCGGCTCGGGCGACTCGACCGGGGCGGAGGCGGCCATCGCGGTGAGGTCCGCACCGCTCGCCTCCGCCTCCGCCTCGGCCCGGAGCTGGGCGGCCCGCTCCTTGGCGGTGAAGATGCCCAGCTCCGCGCGGCGCTCGTACGGCAGGAAGTCCAGCGCCAGGCGACGGAAGATGTAGTCCATCACCGAGGCGGCCATCCGCACGTCCGGGTCGTCGGTCATGCCGGCCGGCTCGAAGCGCATGTTGGTGAACTTGCTGACGTACGTCTCCAGCGGCACGCCGTACTGGAGACCGATGGAGATGGCCACCGAGAAGGCGTCCATCACGCCGGCCAGGGTCGAGCCCTGCTTCGACATCTTGAGGAAGACCTCGCCGAGGCCGTCGTCCGGGTAGGACGAGGCGGTGAGGTAGCCCTCGGCGCCGCCGACCGAGAAGGAGACCGTCTGCGACGGACGCTTCTTCGGCAGGCGCTTGCGCACCGGGCGGTACTCGACGACCTTCTCCACGACCTTCTCGGCCTCGGCCACCGGGGCCGCGGTCTCGGCGGCGCCCTTGTTCGGCTTGGCGACCGACAGCGGCTGACCCACCTTGCAGTTGTCCCGGTAGATCGCCAGCGCCTTCAGGCCGAGCTTCCAGCCCTCGTAGTAGATCTTCTCGACGTCCGCGACGGTGGCCTGCTCCGGCATGTTGACCGTCTTGGAGATGGCGCCGGAGATGAACGGCTGGACCGCCGCCATCATCCGCACGTGCCCCATCGGCGCGATGGACCGCTCACCCATGGCGCAGTCGAAGACCGGGTAGTGCTCCGGCTTCAGGCCGGGGGCGTCCACCACGTGCCCGTGGTCGGCGATGTGCTCGACGATCGCCTCGACCTGCTCCTCGGGGTAGCCGAGGCTGCGCAGCGCGCGCGGCACGGTCTGGTTGACGATCTGCATCGAGCCGCCGCCGACCAGCTTCTTGAACTTGACCAGCGCCAGGTCCGGCTCCACGCCGGTGGTGTCGCAGTCCATCATCAGGCCGATGGTGCCGGTCGGGGCGAGCACGCTGGCCTGCGAGTTGCGCCAGCCGTTCCGGTCACCGAGCTTGTTGCCGAGCGTCCACTGCTTCGTCGCCTCGCGCTGCACCGCGGTGCCCACGGTGCCGATCGGCTTGATGCTGTCGTTGGCGGCGGCGTGCTTGCGCATGACCCGCTTGTGCGGCTCCGCGTTGCGGGCGTAGCCGTCGTACGCGCCGACGATGCCGGCCAGCTCGGCGGAGCGGCGGTAGGCGGTGCCGGTCATCAGCGAGGTGATCGCCGCGGACACCTCCCGCCCCTGCTCCGAGTCGTACGGCAGGCCGGAGGCCATCAGCAGGGCGCCCAGGTTGGCGTACCCGATGCCGAGCTGCCGGTAGGCGCGGGTGGTCTCGCCGATCTTCTCGGTCGGGAAGTCGGCGAAGCAGATCGAGATGTCCATCGCGGTGATGACGAACTCGACCGACCGGACGAACTTCTCCACCTCGAAGCCGCCGTCGGCGCGGAGGAACTTCATCAGGTTCAGCGAGGCCAGGTTGCACGAGGAGTTGTCCAGGTGCAGGTACTCC
This sequence comes from Micromonospora sp. RP3T, assembly GCF_003027925.1. Taxonomy (GTDB): domain Bacteria; phylum Actinomycetota; class Actinomycetes; order Mycobacteriales; family Micromonosporaceae; genus Micromonospora. The sequence continues at coordinate 31,578 of NZ_PYPS01000026.1, read as the reverse complement.
GAGCACGGGTTCGACGCGGTGATCCGCCCGGTCTCCGGGCAGGTGTGCCAGTCGTTGATGGTGTCGTCGTACTGCAGGCCCGGGTCGGCGCACTCCCAGGCGGCCTGGGAGATGGTGTGGAACAGCTTCTTGGCATCGATCGTCTCGATGGTCTGCCCGTCGAGCCGGCCGCGCAGGTCGAAGCCGCCGCCGTTCTCCACCGCGGTCATGAACTCGTCGGAGACGCGGACCGAGTTGTTGGCGTTCTGGTACTGCACGCTGACGATGTCGGCGCCGCCCAGGTCCATGTCGAACCCGGCGTCCCGCAGCGCGCGGATCTTGTCCTCCTCGCGCGCCTTGGTCGCCACGAACTCCTCGATGTCCGGGTGGTCCACGTCGAGGATGACCATCTTGGCCGCGCGCCGGGTGGCGCCACCGGACTTGATGGTGCCGGCGGAGGCGTCCGCGCCGCGCATGAAGCTGACCGGACCGGAGGCGGTGCCGCCGGAGGAGAGCAGCTCCTTCGAGGACCGGATGCGGGAGAGGTTCACCCCGGCGCCCGAGCCGCCCTGGAAGATCCGCCCCTCCTCCTTGTACCAGTCGAGGATCGAGTCCATCGAGTCGTCGACGGCCAGGATGAAGCAGGCGCTGACCTGCTGCGGCGACGGCGTGCCGACGTTGAACCAGACCGGCGAGTTGAAGCTGAACACCTGGTGCAGCAGCATCCAGGTCAGCTCGTGCGCGAACACCTCGGCGTCGGCCGGGGAGGCGAAGTAGCCGTACTCCTCGCCGGCGGTGCGGTAGGTGTCGACCACCCGGTCGATCAGCTGCTTGAGCGACCACTCCCGCTCCGGGGTCCCCACCGCGCCCCGGAAGTACTTCGTGGTCACGATGTTGGCCGCGTTGACCGACCAGGACTCGGGGAACTCCACCCCGCGCTGCTCGAAGTTGATCGAGCCGTCCCGCCAGTTCGTCATGACGACGTCACGGCGCTCCCAGGCGACCTCGTCGTAGGGATGCACCCCCTCGGTCGTCCAGACGCGCTCGGTCTTCAGCCCCGCCCCGGCCTTGTTCCGTGACTTGCTGGTCGTCACGCCCTCGCCCCCTCGTCGGCACGGTCACCCACCGCGCCTGGTCGAACCTGTCAGAATCAGAGATGTCAGTTGATCGCGCCGGCGGTGTCGCCCGCCGGCGTGTCCGCGCCCCCCCGGGCGCGCGCGGCGGCCCGCAGCGTCTCGATCTCCCGCTCGAAGTCGGCGAGCGAGTCGAACGACCGGTAGACGCTGGCGAACCGCAGGTACGCCACCTCGTCGAGGTCACGCAGCGGGCCGAGGATGGCCAGCCCCACGTCGTGGCTGGGAATCTCCGCCGCCCCCTTGGCGCGTACGGTCTCCTCGACCTTCTGTGCCAGCAGCGCGATCGAGTCGTCGTCGACCGGCCGGCCCTGGCACGCCTTGCGCACCCCACCGATGATCTTGGTGCGGCTGAACGGTTCGGTCACCCCGCTGCGCTTGACCACCGCGAGCACCGCCTCCTCGACGGTGGTGAACCGCTTGCCGCACTCCGGGCAGGACCGCCGCCGCCGGATGAGCTGGCCGTCGTCGGCCTCCCGCGAGTCGACGACCCGGGAGTCGGCGTGCCGGCAGTACGGACACCGCATCGCCCGACCTCCTTCATCGACCACGGGCACACCTACCGACTCCCGGGCACACGTCGACCCGGCGGAGTCATCGTGGATGACCGTCGCCGGATGTGCGGTGCGGGAGTGCGTTCGGTAGCGGAAACCCAACCTGTAGGCAACTTACGCCCATGTGACTACTACATCTAGGGGTTGACCGTATGCCGTCCCCCAAGCGAGGTCAAGTTGGCCGGCGTGTCCGGCGCGTCACCCGTCGAGGAGCCCAACGCCGACCCGGCACCCCCGGTCACGGGGCGTCGGGATGGAACACCCGTTCGAGTGCGGCGTACCATTTATCAGAACAAGCGTTCGGAAATCCAGGATTTCGGTGCGACACGCCGACGGCAGGTCGTACAGATGTTTGAAAATGGCCGATCTCACCTATACGGTCGGACCACACGCACCACGAGCCGACGAGGCACCCAGCGCCGACCAGGGAGGACGGACGTGACCGAGGACCGGGCCAGCCGGCAGAAGAACCCGCAGCCGATCGACGGGGCGGGGCCGCCGGCGACCCGCCGACCCCGCGCCGCGCGCAGCCGGGCCGCCCAGCCCGCCGTGCGTCCGGTCACACCGGTGGTCAGCGCCTTCCCCGACCCGGCCACGGTCGACCTCACCGCCCGGCAGCGCCGGATCCTGGAGTTCATCCGCACCTGGGTCGAGCGCCACGGCTACCCGCCGAGCGTCCGGGAGATCGGCGAGGCGGTCGGCCTGGTCTCCCCGTCCAGCGTCGCCTACCAGCTCAAGGAGCTGGAGAAGAAGGGCTTCCTGCGCCGCGACCCGAACCGGCCGCGTGCGGTCGACGTGCGGGCCCCGAGCGACGTCGACGACGAGGCCGCACGCGCGCAGCGTCCCGCCCCGGCGTACGTGCCGATGCTGGGCCGGATCGCCGCCGGTGGGCCGATCCTCGCCGAGCAGGCCGTGGAGGACATCTTCCCGCTGCCCCGCGAACTGGTCGGTGAGGGCGAGGTCTTCATGCTCCAGGTCAAGGGCGACTCGATGCTCGACGCGGCGATCTGCGACGGCGACTGGGTGGTCGTCCGGCAACAGCCCAACGCCGAGGTCGGCGACATCGTGGCGGCCATGCTCGACGGCGAGGCGACCGTGAAGACCTACCGCCGCCGCGACGGGCACATCTGGCTGATGCCGCAGAACCCGGCCTTCGACCCGATCCCGGGCGACGACGCCACCATCATGGGCCGCGTGGTGGCGGTGCTGCGCCGGATCTGACCGGCCGACCGACGCACGAGGGGTGACCGGTGGCCGGTCACCCCTCGTGCGCGTCGTGCTCAGTAGCGGTCGCCCCGGGGCTCCCGGCCACCGGGGACCGGCCCGTACTGACCGCGCTCGCCGTGGCCGTCGTCGCGGCGACCGCCGCGCGGATCCCGGGGATCGCGCCGCGGCGGCTCGGCCCGGCCGCCGTCACCCCGCCGGCCACCGCCGGGCTGCCCACGCTGACCCGTACTCCCCGGGCCGCCACCCCGGCCGCCGTAGACACCGCCCGAACCGCCCCGTTCGCCGGCACCACCGCCGCCGTAGACGCCGCCCTGCGGACCGCCGCCGCCCTGCGGACGGCCACCCTGAGGACGGCCGCCGCCCGCCGGCCGACCGCCATCGCCCTGGGGACGGGCACCACCCGGCGCACCGCCGCCCTGGGGAACGCCACGACCGCCGCCACCCTGGGGAACGCCACGACCGCCGCCGCCCTGGGCGCGACCGCCCTGCGGACCACCGCCGTACACCGCGCCGCCCTGGGGCCGGCCACCGCCGTACACCCCACCGGCCGGGCGCTCCCCGGCCGCGGCGCCGCCGTAGACGCCACCGCCCTGAGCGCCGCCGTAGACCCCGCCGCGTGGTGGTGCGTCCGGCCGGTTACCGGGCGGGAAGCCGCCGTTCACCGGGAACTCGTCGCTGCGCTCGGACTCGTCGGTCGGCGCGACGGGCGCCGGCTTGCGTCGGGCCCGCAGGATGCCGAAGACGCCGGCACCGACCAGCAGCGCGCCGAGCACCCCGACCGCGGCGATCAGGTACGTGATCTCGTCGAGCGACAGCCCTTCCAGCCAGGACTTCTCGGCGGCCGGCCGGGTCTCGACCTTGCCGCCGTTCGGCAACGCCTCCACGCCGGTGGTGGCCGGCGTGTAGCCGAGGATGTCGATCGGGTCGGTCGGGTCGAGCGAACCGCCGTCGGAGACGGTGACGAACGACTTGCCGTCGGAGGTGTAGGAGATCGCCTCGCCGAACGGGTCGGCCAACGGCGTGACCCGCGGCTTACCGCTGGTCAACGCCTTGAGGATGTCGCCGCCGGCCACGTCGAACTCGAACGCGTCGGCGTACGTGCGCAGCACGACCCGGGCGCCGTCCGGCGAGCGGGCGGCGCCGGTGACCAGCGCCCGCCCCGGCGAGCCGAGCTTGTTCTCGGTGTTGGTCTTCGGCAGCGTGACCTCGCCGACCTTCTTCATCGGGATCGGCTCGGGGTCGCCGCCGGCCTTCAGCTTCGCGGTCGGGGTGAAGACCTCCGACTTGCCGGAGAGCTCCTTCGTGATCACCAGCGGCAGGTTGTCGTCGCCGACCAGCAACGCCTCGGCGTCGTGCGGCTCCTTGCCCGGGTAGGCGAGCCGGTGCAGCACCGGATCCTTCGACCCGGACAGCGGCATCGTCCAGACCGCGACGCGTTCCCGCCGGGTCTTCTTCTCGATGTTGTCGCCGGTGTCGGCGATCCACAGCGTCTTGCGGTCCGGCCCGAGCGCCAGGTCCTCGGTGTCGAGCGGGCCGTCCCCGGAGTAGCGAATCTCCTTGTCGACCTTGCACTTGGCGTCCAGGTAGAAGACGCGCTTGCGACTCGGGTCGTCGGAGCCGTCGTTGATGACGACGTACCCGTTGCCGGTGGCGACCAGGCCGGACAGCTCGCGGAGCCGGTCGTCGGCGACCGTGCACTTCTTCTTGGGAGCCGCGGCCAGCACCGGGGCCGCGGCGGGGGCCGCCGGGGCCGGCCCGGCCGGCGCCACGACCGCGCCGACCAGGCCGAGCGCGAGCGTGACCGAGGAGACAACGTGCCGCATGGCGCTCAGTGTCGCACGAGCCGGGTTTCGGGCGGGTGACGCCGGACTGTCACCGCCCGGCGCCCACCCGATCGTCGTTGGTGAGCCGGTCACCCGCACGGTAGGGCGCCAACTCGGCGGCGAGCGCCTGACCCACCCGCACGTGCAGCAGCGTGCCCTCGGGCAGGTGCGCGGTGCTCAGCACCTCGCCCTGACGGTGCACCCGGGCCACCAGGTCACCCCGGTCGTACGGGAGCACCGCGCGGACCTCGACCGCCGGCCGGGGCAGCCGTCGCTCGACCGCCTCGCGCAGCTCGTCGACCCCGCGCCCGCTGTGCGCGGAGACGAAGACCGCGTCCGGCCAGAGCCGCTTGAGCCGCAGCATCGTCTCCTCGTCGGTGGCGTCGGTCTTGTTGACCACCAGCAGCTCGGGCAGCCGGTCCGCGCCCACCTCGGCGAGCACCTCGCGGACCGCCCGGACCTGCTCCTCCGGATCCGGGTGGGTGCCGTCGACCACGTGCACCACCAGGTCGGCGTCGCCGACCTCCTCCAGCGTCGAGCGGAACGCCTCGACGATCTGGTGCGGCAGGTGCCGGACGAAGCCCACCGTGTCGGAGAGCGTGTAGAGCCGCCCGTCGGACGTGGTGGCCCGGCGGGTGGTCGGGTCCAGCGTGGCGAACAGCGCGTTCTCCACCAGCACGCCCGCCCCGGTGAGGCGGTTGAGCAGGCTGGACTTGCCGGCGTTGGTGTAGCCGGCGATGGCCACCGCGGGAACCGCGTTGCGGGAGCGTCGGGCGCGCTTCGTCTGGCGTACCGTGGTCATGCCCTTGATCTCGCGGCGCAGCCGCGCGATGCGGTGCCGGATCCGACGACGGTCGGTCTCCAGCTTGGTCTCACCGGGGCCACGCAGGCCCACGCCGCCGCCGGCGCCACCGCCGCGACCGCTACCGCCGGTCTGCCGGGAGAGCGTCTCGCCCCAACCGCGCAGGCGCGGCAGCAGGTATTCGAGCTGGGCCAGCTCGACCTGCGCCTTGCCCTCCTTGCTCTTGGCGTGCTGGGCGAAGATGTCGAGGATCAGCGCGGTGCGGTCGACCACCTTGACCTTGGTGCGCTGCTCCAGGTTGCGCAGCTGCGACGGGGAGAGCTCACCGTCGCAGATCACCGTGTCGGCGCCGGTGGAGAGCACCACCGCGCCCAGGTCGTCGACCTTGCCCCGACCGATGTACGTCGCCGGGTCCGGTCGGTTGCGGCGCTGGATCAGCCCTTCGAGCACCTGCGAGCCGGCCGTCTCGGCCAGCGCCGCCAGCTCGGTGAGGCTGTTCTCCGCATCGGACTGGTTCCCCTCCGTCCAGACGCCCACCAGGACGACCCGCTCCAGCCGGAGCTGGCGGTACTCGACCTCGGTGATGTCGGTCAGCTCGGTGGAGAGGCCAGGGACCCGCCGCAGTGCCTGCCGCTCCGACAGCTCGTACTCACCGGTGGTGGTGTCGAGCTCGTCGTCCTCGTAGGGGTGGAAGGTCTCCTGCTCGCGCAAACCGCGTCTCCTGTCCGTTATGTGCATCGCCGAGCATTTTCGGCGCGTGACAGCAATCCTGACACGTGTCAACGCCGGGCGCACCCGCGTTATGCCCGTGGCGCTACCCACCGGTAGTGGGGCCGGCTGCCGGTCGGCCCGGGTGGGCGGGTAGAAATGCCAGTCGAGCCGCTCAGCGTCGACGGAGGAGTTGTTTTCTCGTGGCCATCACCCGACTGCCGAGTGCCGGATTCTCGATCACGATCCGGATCGCGGTGCCCGCCGACGCCTCCTCCATCGGTCGACTGACCACCGCGGCGGGCGAGGCCGGCGCCATCGTCACCGCGCTGGACGTGGTCGACTCCGACCCGACCAACGTGATCGTCGACCTCACCTGCGACACCGCCGACGCCGGCCACGCCGACCAGGTCGTCGACGCGCTCACCGCGCTCGACGGGGTGGACGTGCGCAAGGTCTCCGACCGGACGTTCCTGCTGCACCTGGGCGGCAAGATCGAGGTGACCCCGAAGGTCGCGCTGCGCACCCGCGACGAGCTGTCCCGGGCGTACACCCCGGGGGTTGCCCGGGTCTGCATGGCGATCGCGGAGAACCCGGGCGACGCCCGACGGCTCACCATCAAGCGCAACACGGTCGCCGTGGTCAGCGACGGCTCGGCCGTGCTCGGCCTTGGCAACCTCGGGCCGGCCGCCTCGCTGCCCGTGATGGAGGGCAAGGCGGCGCTGTTCAAGCGCTTCGGCGGCGTGGACGCCTGGCCGGTGGTGCTGGACACCCAGGACACCGACGAGATCGTGGCGATCGTCAAGGCGATCGCGCCGGCGTACGGCGGGATCAACCTGGAGGACATCGCCGCGCCGCGCTGCTTCGAGATCGAGGCCCGGCTGCGCGAGGCGCTGGACATCCCGGTCTTCCACGACGACCAGCACGGCACCGCGATCTGCGTGCTGGCCGCGCTGACCAACGCGCTGCGCGTGGTGGGCAAGCAGCTCGCGGACGTCCGGGTCGTGGTCTCCGGCGCCGGCGCGGCCGGCACCGCGATCATGAAGCTGCTGCTGCGTCAGGGCGTGGGCGACATCATCGCGTACGACCGGCAGGGCGCGCTGCACCGCGGGCTGCCCGACCTGAACCCGGCCTGGCAGTGGCTGGCCGAGAACACCAACAAGGAGAACTACACCGGTGACCTGGCCGGTGCGGTGCGCGGCGCGGACGTGTTCATCGGGGTGAGCGCGCCCAACCTGCTCACCGGCGACGACGTGGCCGCGATGGCGAAGGACGCGATCGTCTTCGCGCTGGCCAACCCCGACCCCGAGGTCGACCCCCGGGAGGCGCGCAAGCACGCCGCCGTGGTCGCCACCGGCCGCTCGGACCAGCCGAACCAGATCAACAACGTGCTCGCCTTCCCGGGCGTGTTCCGCGGCATGCTCGACGCGCACGCCGAGGAGTTCACCGAGGAGATGGCGATCGCGGCGGCCCGCGCCATCGCCGACGTGGTCGGCGAGGACAAGATCAACCCCACCGTGATCGTGCCGAGCGTGTTCGACTCGCGGGTCGCCCCAGCGGTGGCCGCCGCGGTGCGCGCCGCCGCGCAGAACCCGGCCGTCACGCCGCCGCCCGCCGCCGACCCGGGCCCGGCCGACCTTCCCGAGATCGCCGCCAACGCCAGCGCCACCCCCTGACGGCGCCACCCCGACCGCCGCGGCCTCCGCCTCGCCTCCGCCTCCGCCTCCGCCGCACCGCCTGGCCCGCCCGCCTTGGCTGCCAGCCCCGGGGCCGGCTGCCCGCGTTCGCGGCATGCCGCGCCGCCTGGCCGACCCGCGTTCGCAGCCATGCCGCGCCGCCTGGGCCGACCCGCCTTGGCTGCCAGCCCCGCGCGCCGGCCGCCCGCCTTCGCAGCATGCCGCGCCGTCTGGCCGCTTGCCCTGAGCTGCCGCCCACGCGCCGCCCCCGCCGCCGGCGTGTCGCGGGCCGGCGTGTCGCGGCCGATAGGGGTCCAACTATGCAGCGGTATACCGCTGCGTCATAAATATGACCAGGTGGTATATCGCTCCTGAGCCCACCCGCCTCCCGGGCCGCTACCCAGAGTCACCAATGACCCGGTATAGGCGACGCCCTCGGCTGGGCAACGCATTCGTGCGAGGCAAACGCCCCGGCTGGGTAACGGCCCTGTGCGAGGCAGCCGCCCCGGCTGGGCAGGCCCTGTGCGAGGCAAACACCCCCGGGCTGGGTAACGACCCTGTGCGGGGCAACGCCCCGTGCGACGCAACCCCCGTGCGACGCAACGCCCCCGTGCGGGGCAACGCCTCATGCGACCGGCGCCGGACGGAGGAGCCGGGGTCAGGGGCGCAGGGCGGCTCGGGTCAGGGTGCCGGTAGCGACCAGCACGGCAGGGCCGGCCAGCCAGCAGGAGTCGGCGGTGACGGTGACCGTCAGGCGGCCGCCCGGGACGTCCACGGCCACGATGCCGTTCTCCCGGCCCATGTCCCGCAACGCCACCGCCGCCACCGCGCACGCGCCGGTGCCGCAGGAGAGCGTCTCGGCGGAGCCCCGCTCGTGGACCCGCATCAACACGTGCCCGTCGGTGCCGTCGACCGGCTCGCCGGGCGTGGTGAACTCGACGTTGACGCCGGCCGGGAACGTCGCGACATCGACCTCGGGGGCGCGGGTGAGGTCAAGGGCGGCCAGGTCCAGCGCGGCGGGCAGCGCACACACCAGGTGCGGGTTGCCGACGTCCACCGCCGCGCCGGTCAGGGTCAGCCCGCCCAGTGTGGCGGTGGCCGCGTCGTGCAGGAGGGGCCGGCGCATCTCGACCGCCACGTCCGCGCCCTCGACGCGGGCCCGGACCAGACCGGCCCGGGTGGCGATGGGCAGCGTCCCGCCAGACGGGGCGGCAAGCGACCGCTCCAACAGGTAGCGCACGAAGACCCGGGCCCCGTTGCCGCACATCTCCGCGAACGAGCCGTCGGAGTTCCAGTAGTCCATGAACCACTCGGCCTCGCCGGCCAGCGCGGCGCCGTCGGGGTGCTTCGCAGCACGCACCACCCGCAGCACGCCGTCGCCGCCCAGCCCGCGCCGTCGGTCGCAGAGCGCGGCGACCAGGCCGGGCGTCAGGTCGAGCGTGCCGTCCGGGTCGGGCAGGATGACGAAGTCGTTGCCGGTGCCGTGCCCCTTGCTGAACTCCACGGCCCCATCATCCCTGATGCCCGGCGGCGATCCGCAGCGCCGTGTCGACGAACCCGAGAGCGGCCGAGTCGAGCCAGTGCACGCGCGGATCGCGCCGGAACCACGAGCGTTGCCGGCGGACGAAGCGGCGGGTGGCCCGGATCGTCTCCTCGTACGCCTGCGTCTCGGTCAGCTCACCGGCCAGGAACCGCAGCACCTGCTGATAGCCGAGGGCCCGGCTGGCCGTCCGGCCCGCCGGCAGCCCCGCGCCGACCAGCGCGCGCACCTCGTCGACCAGGCCGTCGGCCCACATCCGGTCCACCCGCAGCGCGATCCGCTCGTCCAGCGTCGCGGTGTCCAGGTCAACGCCGAGCTGCACGGACGGGTAGTACGGCGTGGGCGCCGGCAGCGACGCGGTGAACGGCGCGCCGGTCAACTCGATCACCTCCAGCGCCCGGACGATCCGTCGACCGTTGCCGGGCAGGATGCCGGCCGCCGCCACCGGGTCCGCCGCGGCGAGCCGGGCGTGCAGCGGGGCCGGGCCGACCTCGGCCAGTTCCGCCTCCAGCCGATCCCGCAGCGCCGGGTCGGTGCCGGGGAACTCGAACTGCTCCAGCACCGCCCGCACGTAGAGCCCGGAGCCGCCGACCAGCAACGGCACCCGCCCCCGGGCGAGGATGTCGTCGACCGCCGAGCGGGCCAGCTTCTGGTACTCGGCGACGCTGGCCGGCTCCGTCACCGCCCAGATGTCCAGCAGGTGGTGCGGCACGCCCTCCCGCTCGGCCGGGGTCAGCTTGGCGGTGCCGACGTCCATGCCCCGGTAGAGCTGCATCGAGTCGGCGTTGACCACCTCGCCGTCGAGCGCGTGCGCCAACGCGATGCTCAGCGCCGACTTGCCGGCCGCGGTCGGCCCGACCACCGCGATGACGGTCATGCCCACTCTCCGTTCGCGAGTGCGGGGCTCGCAAGCTCACTCCTCGCGCTCACACCTGCTCCCAGTTCGCCACGAAGTAGGCGACGCCGTAGGGCGCCCGGTGGTAGCTCAGCTCGCCGCGCCAGTCGCCGCCCGCCGCGCCCACCGCGCCGGCCAGCGCCTGCCAGGGCGCCCGCCCGGCGACCCGTAGCTCGGTGGAGAGCACCGGGTCCAGGCCGCGCAGGGCCTCGGCGTCCGCGCCGGCCAGGGCCGCGGCGACCATATCGTCGTACGCCTGCGCGCGCGGGTCGTCGTACCCCGGCGCGGTGACGCCCCGGCAGGCGGACCCGTCGCCGAGCACGAGCAGCGCGACCCGCGGATCGTCGTCGGCGATCAGGCTCGCGCCGAATGCCGCGCACTCCGCCGGTGCGGCGTCGTGGGCCACCGACCGGGCCAGGCGGGGCAGCCCGGTGCCGGAGCGGTTCACCAGCCAGGCGCCGATGGTCAGGCTCAGCGGCAGGACCTCGCCGCCGGAGCAGGAGGTCTTCCACAGCCGCACCGGTCGGTCGAGCCCGAAGCCGCGCAGCGAGCCCGAGTCGGCGGCGTTGAACCGGACGGTCTCCGGTCCCCCGCCGACGAGCAGAACCGCGTCGGGCTCGGCGGCGAGCAGCCGGGCGACGGCCGCGTCGGCGGCGGCCCGCAGGTCGTCCAGCTCGGGCGCGGCGGCGCCGGCCAGCTCGGGCACGAGCAGCGGCGGATGGGGGCAGACGGCGGCGGCGACCAGGGGCACGACCCCAACCTAGCGGGACACCCCGGTGCGTCCCGCGCCGATCCGGTCATCGAGGGCGTACGACACCGTATGGTCACGGTCGACGACAGGCGCTCGACACGGACGGGGGCGGACCTGTGACAATGCCGGGAGAAAGTTTGCTGCGCCGTGGCGGCGACCGAGGGCTGTTCCCTCGGCGCCGGGAGAACGAGGATGGGCACATGAGCGACTGGACTGCCTTCGGACGGGTCGACGAGGACGGCACCGTCTACGTCAAGACCGCCGAGGGCGAGCGGGTGGTCGGATCCTGGCAGGCGGGGGCCCCGGAGGAAGGGCTCGCCCACTTCGCCCGGCGCTTCGCCGACCTGGTGACCGAGGTGGACCTGACCGAGGCCCGGCTCAACTCGGGCGCGGCCGATGCCGGCCACTCGCTGACCACGATCCGCCGGATCCGCGCGTCACTTCCCGAGGCGCACGTGGTCGGGGACATCGACGCCCTGGCCGCCCGGCTGGACAAGCTGGCCGCCGTCGCCGAGGAGAAGGCCGGCGAGGCCAAGGCGGCCCGGGAGGCCGCCCGGGGCGAGGCGCTGACCCGCAAGACCACCCTGGTCGAGGAGGCCGAGAAGCTGGCCGCCGAGTCGACCGGCTGGAAGACCGCGGGCGACCGGCTCAAGGAGATCCTCGACGAGTGGAAGACCATCCGCGGCGTCGACAAGAAGACCGACGGTGAGCTGTGGAAGCGGTTCGCCGCCGCACGGGACGGCTTCACCCGGCGCCGGGGCGCCCACTTCGCCTCCCTCGACCAGCAGCGCAAGCAGGCGCAGACGGTCAAGGAGGAGCTGGTCGCCGAGGCCGAGAAGCTCAAGGAGTCCACCGACTGGGGCGTCACCGCCGGCCAGCTCAAGGACCTGATGGCCCAGTGGAAGGCCGCGCCGCGCGCCGCCAAGGAGGCCGAGCAGAAGCTCTGGGAACGGTTCCGGGCCGCACAGGACGAGTTCTTCACCCGCCGCAGCGAGGTCTTCTCGGCGCGGGACAACGAGCAGAAGGTCAACCTGGAGCGCAAGCAGGCGCTGCTGGTCGAGGCCGAGGCGCTCGACGTCGACGGCGACCCGAAGGGCGCCCAGGCGAAGCTGCGGGAGATCCAGGCGCAGTGGCACGAGGCCGGCCGGGTGCCCCGGGAGGCGGCCGCCGGTCTGGAGCGCCGGCTGCGGGCGGTGGACGAGAAGGTCCGCCAGGTGATGGACTCGGCGTGGCGGCGCACCTCCAAGGAGGACAATCCGCTGCTGGCGCAGATGCGCGCCCAGGTGGCCGAGGCCGAGGAGCGGCTGGCCCGGGCGCAGGCGGCCGGCGACACCCGCCGCATCAAGGAGGCCGAGCAGGCGCTGGCATCCAAGCGCCAGTTCCTCCAACTGGCCGAGCAGGCCGGCTGACCCCTCCCTTCCCCCTTCCCCGCGCGCACATTCACGGAAAGAGTGCCTATTCCACGCCGGATAGGCACTCTTTCCGTGAATCAGCGTGGAAAGGAGGCAGGGTGCGGGGGTGTGTTGACGCATCGAGGTGGGCTGATCAGAATGGGCGGCGGAGTCAGGTTGTGACGCCGGCGCAGGGCGTCGACGGGTGATCATCACCGTCGAGGAGCGCCGGTGTTTCCCCGCGGGTGGCCGTCCACGTGACCGGCCCGGCGGACGCTGTCCGCGTACTCGATGACGAGCGGGTCGGGCCTCCTGGTCCTGCCGCCCGCGGCGCCCGAGCGGCGCGGGCATCCGAAGTGGAGCTCCCATGCACCGACGCACCGCCCTCGGCGGCGCCCTGACGGCGCTCGCCACCGCCGCGGCCGGCATCCTCGTCGCCGCGGCCGTCAGCACCACCCCGGCCGTCGCCGCGGCCGGCGGCACCGGCACCGGTTACCTGCACACCAACGGCAACAAGATCGTCGACAGCACGGGCGCTACCGTCCGGCTGACCGGCATCAACTGGTTCGGCATGGAGACCGACAACAGGACGTTCCACGGCCTGTGGTCGAGCAACCCGTGGCGCGGCCAGCTCGACACCATGGCCCGGTTGGGCTACAACACGCTGCGCATCCCGTTCTCGAACGACTCCATCAAGCCCGGCGCGACGGCGACCGGGATCAACGACTTCGTCAACCCGGACCTGATCGGGCTCTCCCCGTTGCAGATCCTGGACAAGGTCATCGACTACGCGGGCAGCAAGGGGATGCGCGTCATCCTGGACCGGCACCGGCCGACCTCGGCCGGGCAGTCGCCGCTCTGGTACACCTCGGGCGTGTCCGAGGCGACCTGGATCGCCGACTGGAAGACGATGGCCCAGCGGTACGCGAACAACCCGACGGTGATCGGCGCGGACCTGCACAACGAGCCGCACGCCGAGGGCACCAACCCGGCCGCCACCGGCGCCTGCTGGGGCTGTGGCGACACCGCCCGGGACTGGCGGCTCGCCGCCGAGCGGGCCGGCAACGCGATCCTCGGCGTGCAGCCCAACTGGCTGATCTTCGTGGAGGGGGTGAGCTGCCCGAGCGGCGGCCTGTCGAACGTCTGGGACAACGACCCCAGCAACGACGAGGACTGCGGCTGGTGGGGCGGCAACCTGTCCAAGGCCGGGCAGTTCCCGGTCCGGCTGAACGTGGCGAACCGGCTGGTCTACTCGCCGCACGAGTACGCCACCTCGGTCTACCGGCAGGCCTGGTTCGACGACCCGAGCTACCCGGCGAACATGCCGGCGATCTGGGACAAGTACTGGGGTTACCTCTACAAGCAGAACATCGCGCCGATCATGATGGGCGAGTTCGGCACCACGCTCCAGGACCCGAAGGACAAGGTCTGGCTGGAGAACCTGATGGCCTACACCGGCACCGGGGTCAACGGCATGTCGTTCACCTACTGGTCGTGGAACCCGAACTCGGGTGACACCGGCGGCATCGCCAACGACGACTGGACCACCGTCAACCAGGCCAAGCAGGCCATCCTCCAGCCGTACCTGATCCCGCCGACGGGTGGCGGCAGCACCAGCAGCCCGTCCCCGACCGGCACCCCGAACACCTCGCCGGCACCGACCACGCCGGCACCGACGACGCCGGCGCCCAGCGGCGGCTGCACCGCCAGCTACAAGCAGACAAACGCCTGGGCCGGCGGGTTCCAGGGCGAGCTGACCGTCAAGAACACCGGCAACGCCGCGCTGAACCCGTGGTCGGCCACCTGGACGTGGCCGTCCGGGGTGACGCTTGCGAGCGGCTGGAACGCCACCGTCACGCAGTCCGGCACCACGGTCACGGCCGCGGCGCCGAACTGGGCGTCGTCGCTGGCGCCGGGCGCCTCGGTGACCGTGGGCTTCACCGCCAACGGCACCGCCGCCGCCCCCGCCACCGTCAAGCTCAACGGCACCGCCTGCTGATGGTGTAAGGAGGGGCCCCTTCTTAACGCATACGGTATAGAAGGGGCCCCTTCTCACATCGAGCTGTTAAGAGGGGGCCCCTCCTTACCCCGGGGCGGGGTCAGTGGGCGGCGCAGCCGCCGGTGGGGGCGGGCGACTCGGCCGGCGCGCCGACCGTCGGCAGCCCGAGCAGCACCCCTGGCGTACGCGGGGCGCGTCCCGCCTCGGCCGCGTCGCCGGCCCGGGTACGCCGGTGCGCCACCGGTGCCCCGTCCGCGTTGAGGTGGTGCGGGGCGGCGTACGTGACAGTGGTGTGCACGATGTCGCCGGGGCGGATCCGCCCGGCCAATTCACCGGTGGCGAAGTGCACGAGCCGGCCGTCGCGGGCCCGGCCGGACATCCGGCCGGTGCGCTCGTCCTTGCGCCCCTCACCGACGGCGACCAGCACCTCGACGGTCTCGCCGACCAGCTTCCTGTTCTCCGCCCAGGTGATCTCCTCGACACAGGCGATCAACCGCTCGTAGCGCTCCTGCACGACCTGCTTGGGGAGCTGGTCGGCCATGGTGGCCGCCGGGGTGCCGGGGCGCTTGGAATACTGGAACGTGAACGCCGACGAGAACCGGGCCTCCCGGACCACGTCGAGGGTCTGCTGGAAGTCCGCCTCGGTCTCGCCGGGGAAGCCGACGATGATGTCGGTGGTGATCGCCGCGTCCGGCATCGCCGCCCGGACCTTGGCGATGATCCCCAGGTACTTCTCCGACCGGTACGAGCGGCGCATCGCCCGCAGCACGTCGTCGGAGCCGGACTGCAACGGCATGTGCAGCGAGTGGCAGACGTTCGGCGTCTCGGCCATCGCGGCGATCACGTCGTCGGTGAAGTCCTTCGGGTGCGGGCTGGTGAAGCGGACCCGCTCCAGCCCGTCGACGTCGCCGCAGGCGCGCAGCAGCTTGCCGAACGCGTACCGGTCGCCGAACTCCACGCCGTAGGAGTTGACGTTCTGCCCGAGCAGCGTCACCTCCAGCACGCCCTCGGCCACCAGCGCGCGCACCTCGGAGAGCACGTCGCCGGGGCGGCGGTCCTTCTCCTTGCCGCGCAGCGACGGCACGATGCAGAACGTGCAGGTGTTGTTGCAGCCGACGGAGATGGAGACCCAGCCCGCGTACGTCGACTCGCGCCGGGTCGGCAGCGTGGACGGGAAGACCTCCAGCGACTCGAGGATCTCCACCTCGGCCGCCGCGTTGTGCCGGGCCCGGTCCAGCAGCGCCGGCAGCGAGCCGATGTTGTGCGTGCCGAAGACGACGTCCACCCAGGGCGCCTTGCGGACGATCTCGCCGCGGTCCTTCTGGGCCAGGCAGCCGCCGACCGCGATCTGCATCCCGGGGTGCTTCGTCTTGACCGGGCGCAGGTGGCCGAGGTTGCCGTAGAGCCGGTTGTCGGCGTTCTCCCGGACCGCGCAGGTGTTGAACACCACCACGTCGGGCTGGTCGGCGGACTCGGCGGCGCGCACGTAGCCGGCGTCTTCGAGCAGGCCGGAGATGCGCTCGGAGTCGTGCACGTTCATCTGGCAGCCGTACGTGCGCACCTGGTAGGTGCGCGGGCTGCCCGCGGCTGCGGTAGTCATGACCCGGACAGCGTATCCGGGCCACCCGGACCGCCCCACCCCCGTGTCCCGCCCGGCGGGTGGGGGTGGGGGCCGGTCAGGCGGCGGCCAGCGCGGGGGCGATCGAGTCGGGGGCCCACCGGGAGCGGTGGCACTGCGACCAGCCCCGGCAGCCGGGGTCGGCAAGCGTGCAGAGCCGCTGGTCGCTGAGCACCTCGCCGTCGTCGGTCTCGACCACGTCGAAGTGCACCGGGCGGATCGTGCCGTCCGGGGCGACCAGCAGGTGCCGGCCGGCGTCGAGCGTGTCGTCGCGCATCAGGCAGTTGCGGCCGAGCACCCGGGCCAGGGCCGCGATGGCGGGCAGCTCGGGCAGGCGTTCGGGCACGCCGTAACAGTCGACCACGGTGCCGTACGCCCCGGGCGCCTCCCACACGTCGCAGACCACCGCGTACGCGGGCAGCCGGACCGGGTCGGCGACGGCGAGCGGCATCACCACCCGGCCGAGTGCCTCGGCCAACGCCGGGTAGACCTCCACCGGCGCACTGCCGTCGATTCTCCAGTTCCACAGCTCGGTCATGCCGCCTCCTCGCTGCGCTCGTCCCACCGGCCTCCGGATCGGGCCTTACTGACGATGGTGGGGGGCATTTGACCTCGACCGGGGGCAAGTTACCGGTCTGTGACCATTCCGGGCAAAATTTCCCCTGGGCGACGTTGCCCTGAGTAGCGGGAAGATGACAGTTTATCGGGTACGGTGTCGCGTCCAGACCGATGCCACGCCGGTCAGCGCAGCCTGATCAACGTGTCGGAGGCGGGCAGCAGCTCGCCGACCACCGTGCCGCCCGGTACCTCGCCGGCCACCAGCAGCCCGCCCGAGGTCTGCGCGTCGGCCAGCAGCAGCCGCTCGGCCTCGTCGGCGTCGCCGAAGTCGGTCCACGGCGTCACCCACTCCAGGTTGCGCCGGGTGCCGCCGCTGACGTAACCGTCGCGCAGCGCCTCCCGCGCGCCCTCCAGGTACGGCACCGCGGCGGTGTCGATCGCCACCGTGAGCCGGCTGGCGCGGGCCAGCTTCGAGGCGTGCCCGAGCAGCCCGAAGCCGGTCACGTCGGTGCCGCAACGAATGCCGGCGGCCACCGCGGCGCGGGCGGCGTCCCGGTTGAGCCGGGTCATCGAGTCGACCGCCGCCGCGAAGCGCTCCCCGGTCTGCTTGTGCCGGGTGTTCAGCACGCCGACGCCGAGCGGCTTGGTCAGCGACAGCGGCAGCCCGGCCCGCCCGGCGTCCAGGGTGATCAACTCGTCCGGGTGGACCAGCCCGGTGACCGCCAGGCCGTACTTCGGGCCGTCGTCGTCCACACTGTGCCCGCCGGCCAGGTGGCAGCCCGCCTCGCGGGCCACATCCTGCCCGCCGCGCAGCACCTCCCGGGCCAGCTCCAACGGCAGTACCTCCCGCGGCCAGCACAGCAGGTTGAGCGCGACGAGCGGGGTGCCGCCCATGGCGTACACGTCGGAGAGCGCGTTGACGGCGGCGATGCGGCCCCAGTCGTACGCGTCGTCGACGACCGGGGTGAAGAAGTCGGCGGTGGTCACCAGGCCGGTGCGCTCGTCCAGCCGGACCACCGCGGCGTCGTCGCCGTTCTCCAGCCCGACCAGCAGCTCGGCGGCGCCGCCGCTCGGGCCCAGCCCGGCGACCATCGCCTCCAGCTCACCGGGCGGGATCTTGCAGGCGCAGCCGCCGCCACGGGCGTACTCGGTGAGCCGGAACGTCATCGCTCCATGATCTCCGCGAGACGGCGGCGTCGCCACTCGGGCACCCCGGTCGGGGACGGAATTGGGACCCGCCGGCACACCGGTGACCGGTGTTACCGCTCCGTGACCAACTGAGTTGCGTTCCGCCACATCACCCCGCTTACAGTTGCCCAACCGGGGGTCGACCGACCCCCTGTTCCGGCACGGACGACAGGGACGGTGGACGATCGTGACGACGGGCGACCCGCTGATCGTGCTCGACGGGGTCAACAAGTGGTTCGGGCCGCTGCACGTGCTCGACGACGTGTCCCTCTCCGTCGGCCGGGGCGAGGTGGTCGTGGTGATCGGCCCGTCCGGCTCCGGCAAGTCGACGCTGTGCCGCGCCATCAACCGGCTGGAGCCGATCAACGACGGCACCATCACGTTCGACGGGCAGCCGCTGCCGGCCGAGGGCAAGCCCCTGGCCAAGCTGCGCAGCGAGGTCGGCATGGTGTTCCAGTCGTTCAACCTCTTCGCGCACAAGAGCATCCTGGAGAACGTCACGCTCGGGCCGGTCAAGGTCCGCAAGGAGAAGCCGGCCGCCGCCCGCGAGCGCGGCCTGGCCCTGCTCGACCGCGTCGGCATCGCCAACCAGGCGGACAAGTACCCCGCCCAGCTCTCCGGCGGCCAGCAGCAGCGGGCGGCCATCGCCCGCGCGCTGGCCATGCAGCCCAAGGCGATGCTCTTCGACGAGCCGACAAGCGCGCTCGACCCGGAGATGGTCGGCGAGGTGCTCGACGTGATGACCTCGCTGGCCCGCGACGGCATGACCATGGTGGTGGTCACGCACGAGATGGGCTTCGCCCGGCACGCGGCCAACCGCGTCATCTTCATGGCCGACGGCAAGCTCGTCGAGGACGCGCCACCGGCCGAGTTCTTCGCGAACCCGCGCAGCGAGCGGGCCAAGGACTTCCTCTCCAAGATCCTCACGCACTGAGCGTCCGTAGTGGAGTCGTCCCCGGCGGCTCCGTCGAAGAAGGAGATGAGTATGCGTATGAAGCGCGTGGCGGCGGTAGCCGCGGCGGCGACCTTGGCGCTCGGCATGAGCGCCTGCGGCGGCGACGGGGACAGCGGGTCCGGCAGCGGCGGGGCCAAGGGCATCATCGGCAAGGCCCAGAACCAGAAGAAGCTGGTCATCGGCGTGAAGGCCGACCAGCCGGGTCTCGGCATCCAGACCGGCAGCCAGTACGAGGGCTTCGACGTCGAGATCGCCAAGATCGTGGCCAAGGGCCTCGGCGTGGACGCCGGCAACATCGAGTGGAAGACCACCGTCTCGGCCAACCGTGAGCCCTTCATCCAGCAGGGCACCGTCGACCTGGTGGTGGCCACCTACACCATCAACGACGAGCGCAAGCAGAAGATCAACTTCGCCGGGCCGTACTACATCGCCGGCCAGGACCTGCTGGTCAAGGCCGACTCCACGCTGACCGGCCCGGAGGCGCTCGACGGCAAGACGGTCTGCTCGGTCACCGGCTCGACCCCCGCCAAGCGGATCCAGACCGAGCACCCGAAGGCCAAGCTCCAGCAGTTCGACTCGTACTCGAAGTGCCTGCCGCTGCTGGAGAGCGGCAAGATCGACGCGGTGACCACCGACGACATCATCCTGGCCGGCTACGCCGCGCAGTCCCAGTACGCCGGCAAGTTCAAGGTGGTCGGCAAGCCCTTCTCCAGCGAGCCCTACGGCATCGGCCTGAAGAAGGACGACAAGGACGGCTGCGAGAAGGTCAACGAGATCCTCAAGACCGCCGCCTCGGACGGCTCGTACAAGGCCGCCTGGGACGCGACCCTGGGCAAGAGCGGCACGGCCGCGCCCGAGCTGGACACCACGAAGCTGACCAACTGCGGCAGCGTCTGACCTGATCCGGGGGCCGGCATCCGCACGGGTGCCGGCCCTGGTCTGTCAGGACGCCGACGACGTGCCCCGGGAGTCGACGCATGCACGTATTCGCTGATCCGACCAACCTCGACGCGTACCTGTCGGGCTTTCTCTGGATCCTCAAGCTGACCGGCGCGTCGGCGGTCCTCGCGCTGGTGCTCGGCGTGCTCCTCGCCGCCTTCCGGGTCTCCCCGGTGCCGGTGTTGCGGGGCGTCGGCGCGGCCTGGGTCAACATCTTCCGCAACACGCCGCTGACGCTGATCATCTTCTTCTGCTACTTCGGCCTCTTCACCACGCTCGGGCTGACTCTCTCCGACGACCTCGACCAGAACAACTACTGGCTCGGCGTGGTCGGCCTGTCGGTCTACACCGCCGCGTTCGTCTGCGAGGCGGTCCGGTCCGGTATCAACACCGTCCCGCCCGGTCAGGCGGAGGCGGCCCGTGCGATCGGGCTGACCTTCTTCCAGACCCTCCGGATCGTGGTGCTCCCGCAGGCCGGCCGGGCCGTGGTCGCCCCGCTGGGCAGCGTGCTCATCGCGCTGTGCAAGAACGCGACGATCGTCGGCACGATCGGCCTGATCGAGGCGTCCAGCGTGATGAAGGACCTCATCAACAGCAACGGCGACGCGGTGATCGCGATCTTCGCCGTCTTCGCCGGCACCTTCGCCGCGCTCCTCATTCCGACCGGCTACTTCTTCGGCTGGCTGGCCAACCGACTGGCGGTGAAGCGCTGATGAGCACCAGCACCGTTCTCTACGACCACCCCGGGCCCCGGGCCCGCGTCCGCAACGCGGTGCTCAGCGTTGTGTTCGGCGTCGGCCTGGTGGCGTTGCTCTGGTGGGTCTACGCCAAGTTCGACCAGGCCGGGCAGTGGGAGGGCAGCCTCTGGCAGCCCTTCACCGAGGCATCCACCTGGACCCAGTTCATCTGGCCCGGCCTGCGGCAGACCCTGTTCGCCGCCGCCACCGGCATGGTGCTGTCGCTGGCCTTCGGCATCCTGTTCGCGGTCGGCCGGCTCTCCGACCACTGGTGGGTCCGGGTTCCGGCCGGCGCGATCGTGGAGTTCTTCCGCGCCGTCCCGCTGCTCCTCATGATCTTCTTCATCTTCTACGGTGTGCCGTTCCTGATCCAGGGACCGGTGTCGGCCTTCTGGTCCGTGGTCGTCGGCCTCACGCTCTACAACGGGTCGGTGCTCGCCGAGGCGTTCCGCGCCGGCATCCGCTCGATCCCGGCGGGCCAGGCCGAGGCGGCCTACGCCGTCGGCATGCGCAAGAGCCAGGTGATGCAGTTGATCCTGGTGCCGCAGGCGGCCCGCGCCATGCTGCCCGTGATCGTCAGTCAGCTCGTGGTGCTGCTCAAGGACACCGCGCTCGGCTACATCGTGGCCTTCCCCGAACTGCTCCAGCGGGGCGTCAACGACCTGTCCGCGAACCGCGGGAACGTGGTCGCCGCGGCGATCGTGGTGGCCCTCATCTACATCGCCATCAACTCACTGGTGACCGCGCTGGCGAACTGGCTCGACCGGCGTACCCGCCGACGCGGATTCCGGGTCCCGAAGCAGGCGACGGCACCGCGGGACGACGCTCAGGTGACCGAACCACAGGGTTGAGCGAGGGCGCCCACAGACACCGAACGCAGCGTGGGGATGGCGGCCGGCACCGGCCACCATCCCCACGCGTCCGTCAGCGGGCGATCTCGGTGACCCGGGACTCGCGCACCACCGTCACCCGGATCTGCCCCGGATAGGTCAGCTCCTCCTCGATCTGCTTGGCCACGTCGCGGGCCAGCACCGCCGCGCCGATGTCGTCCACGTCGTCCGGCTTGACCATCACCCGGATCTCCCGACCCGCCTGCATGGCGAAGACCTTCTCCACGCCGAGCTTGCCGGCCGCGATCTCCTCGATCCGCTCCAGCCGCTTGACGTACGCCTCCAGGCTCTCCCGCCGGGCCCCGGGCCGCCCGCCCGAGCAGGCGTCCGACGCCTGGGTGAGCACCGCCTCGATGGTCTGCGGCGGCACCTCGTTGTGGTGCGCCTCGATGGCGTGCACCACGTCCTCGGCCTCGCCGTACTTGCGGGCCAGGTCGGCGCCGATGATGGCGTGGCTGCCCTCCACCTCGTGGGTGAGCGCCTTGCCGATGTCGTGCAGGAACGCGCAGCGCTTGATGGTCGCCACGTCCAGGCGCAGCTCCGCGGCCATGGTGCCGGCGATGTGCGCGGTCTCCACCAGGTGCTTGAGCACGTTCTGCCCGTACGACGTCCGGTAGCGCAGCCGGCCCAGCAGCGTGACCAGCTCCGGATGGATCTCGGTGATGCCCACCTCGACCAGGGCGTCCTCGGCGGCCCGGTGACACAGCTCCTCCACCTCGTGGCGGGCCAGGTCGTAGACCTCCTCGATCCGGTGCGGATGGATCCGACCGTCCAGCACCAGCTTCTCCAGCGTCAGCCGGCCGACCTCCCGGCGGACCGGGTCGAAGCAGGAGAGCAGCACCGCCTCGGGCGTGTCGTCGATGATCAGGTTGACGCCGGTGACCGACTCGAAGGCGCGGATGTTGCGCCCCTCCCGGCCGATGATCCGGCCCTTCATCTCGTCGCCGGGCAGGTGCAGCACGCTGACCACGCTCTCCGCGGTCTGCTCGCTGGCCACCCGCTGGATGGCGTCCACCACGATGTGCCGGGCGCGCTGCTCAGCGGTGCCCCGCGCGTCCGACTCGATCTCCCGGACCAGCAGCGCGGCCTCCCGCTTGGCCTGTCCCTCGATCGACTCGACCAGCTCGGCCCGCGCGGCGTCGGCGGTCAGCCCGGCCACCCGTTCCAGTTCGCGGCGGCGCTGCTCCTCCACCTCGGTCAGCGCCCGCTCGCGCTCGGCCAGCGCGGCCTCCCGGGCGGCGAGCGCGGCGGTCGCGGCGGTGAGTTGCCGCTCCCGTTCGGCGAGCCGCTCCACCTCCTCGGTGTGCAGCCGCTCCCGCTCGTCCATCCTCGCCGCCCGGCGCTCCACCTCGGCGGCCTGCTCGCGGGTGGTGGCGGCGAGCACCGCGACCTCCCGCTCGCCGCTGCGCCGGGCGGTGGTACGCAGCTGCTCGGCGTCCGCCTCGGCCTGCTTGTGCGCCCGCTCCAGCACGGTGTCGGCCTCGGCGCGGGCGTCGTCGAGCACCCGTCGCGCCTCGGCGCGGGCGGCCTTCGCCTCGGCCTTCGCGCCAGCCGCCTCGGCCCGGGCCGCGGAGGCCGCCGACTTCGCCACGTCGATGGTGCTGTTGACCTCGTCGGCGGCGGTCCGCAACGCGGCCAGGGACTGTTCCTGCCGGTCCTTCTCCGCGATGAAGGCCGGGTCCTCCGGTGCCGGGGCCATGCTGAGCCGCTGGAGCGTCCGCACGCCGAACAGCACGGCACCGACCACCACCACGACCAGCAGCAGCACCACCACGAGGAGGACGACGTCGAAGGCGCTCATCGCAGACCGCCGGTGAACCTGTGCCGCCGCGCCATGGCCGCCTCCCCTGAACGTCGGCGCCGCAGGACACGCGCCGACGGGCACGCGCCTGCGACTCTGGACGCCCGACCGGAGCGGCTGGCTGTGCGCAGCTTTCCGTCGGCGGTGCCCCTTCGGGGGGAACCGCCGGCGGCCGGTTGCAGTTGTCGGTCGCTCCGGACCCGGTCCGGAGCTGCCGTCAAGGGCCGGTGAAGCTGGCCAAAGTGATGCTGTTCTGTTACGCGATCTATGTTGTGCGCTTAGCCTGCGCTGGTCGGGCAAAGTGAGCCTGTATGGCGAGGCTAGGTCGCGAGGACCCGTTCGGTCAAGGAGTCATGATCAAACCACCCGGACGGAGAGAAGTTGAGCCGTCACGGAGTGCTGAGAATATGCCGGACAGGGCCGGACAAACCTCGCCGCCCGTCATCCTAGCGTGACGTTTCCCGGCTGCTCAGACCCCATCCCCCGGAGCATGATCGCCCGGGCGGCGGAGACCAGGGCGGTGTTGTCCGGCGCGCGGCTGCCGTCCGGGAGCAGCAGCGTGTCCTCCAGGCCGATGCGGGTGTGCAGGCCCCGACGGACCGCCTCGGCGAACACCGGCCAGGTGGCCGGGCCCTCGCCGTGCAGCAGCACCGGCGGGCACCCGGACGGCAGCGCGGCGAGGATCGCCACCGCGTCGGCGAGCGCCGCCTCCTCCGGTTCGGCCATGCACTCCACGAGGACCCGGCCGGTCGGAGTCGGCCAGCGACGCCACGCGTCGACCGCCGCCATCGTCCAGAGGCCGGCCTCGACCATGACGCCGCGCTCGTGCAGGGCCGCCGCGACCGCCGCCGCGCCCGGTTCGTGGGCGTTGACGGAGGCGAAGTCGGGCCGCACCGACCAGGCGCGCACGGCGGCCACCCGCTCGGCCGGGTCGGGCACGATCCAGGCGCCGGTACTGACCCCGACCGGCAGGCCGGGGCAGGCGGCCCGGACGGCGTCGACCGCCGCGGCGATCACGGCCGGGTCGAGGGACTCGACGCCGCTGTCGTCGCGCGGGTGCACGTGCACCGCGGCCACTCCGGCGGCCGCGCAACGGGCGGCGTCGGCGGCCAACTCGGCCGGGGTGAGCGGGACGGCGGGGTGCTCGTCCCGTCGCCGCCCGCCGTTCAGACACGCCTTCAGCACTGATCCGCACCCTTCTCCACGACGTCGGCCGCCCGGACGGTCAGTCGTGCGGGCGGGCGTCGAGGTCGTTCTCCGCGTCGGCCAGGGCGTCGGCGTCGATGTGCTCGGCGAACTCCGCCGCCTCGGCGCTCTGCGCGGCCAGCGCGTCCTTCACCGCGCGGATCGCCACGCCGGCCGGGTAACCCTTACGCGCCAGCATGCCGACCAGACGCCGGAACACCGCGTCGGGCTCGCCCCGGGCGGTGCGCAGCTTCCGGTCCACGAGGGCACGGGCGGTCTCCGCCTCGGCCTCCTCGTCGATCCCGTCCAGCGCCGCGCCGGCCAGCTCGTCGTCGACGCCCTTGCGGCGCAGCTCGTTGGCGAGCGCCCGGCGGGCCAGCCCACGGCCGGTGTGCCGGCTGCTCACCCAGGCCTGGGCGAAGGCCGCGTCGTCGACGATGCCGACCTCGTCGTACCGGTCGAGGACCTGCTCGGCCACCTCTTCGGAGATGCCGCGCCGAGCGAGCGCGCCGGCCAGCTCGGCCCGGGTCCGCGGTCGGGTGGCGAGCTGCCGCAGGCAGATCTCCCGGGCCAGCTCGGCCTCGTCGCGGGCCGGAGCCGGAGCCTCCCCCGGATCGGACTCCGCCGCGCGACCACGGCGGCCACGGCGGGGCTGCGGCGCGCCGGTGGCGTCACCCGTACGGGATGGGCTGGCATCCCAGCCCCGTCCCGTACGGGCGCGTCGTCCTGCCACTGGTCAGCGGATCAGAAGTCGACCGGCGGCAACTCCGGGCCGCCGGCGGCGTCGCCCGCACCACCGGTGCCGACGCCGAGCTTCTCCAGGATCTTCTTCTCGATCTCGGCCGCCACGTCCGGGTTCTCGCGGAGGAACTCGCGGGCCTTCTCCTTGCCCTGGCCGAGCTGGTCGCCGTCGTAGGTGTACCAGGCGCCGGACTTGCGGATGATCGCCTGCTCCACGCCGACGTCGATCAGGGAGCCCTCACGGGAGATGCCCTTGCCGTACATGATGTCGAACTCGGCCTGCTTGAACGGCGCGGCGACCTTGTTCTTCACGACCTTGACCCGGGTGCGGTTACCGACCACGTCGGTGCCGTCCTTGAGGCTCTCGATGCGGCGCACGTCGAGCCGGACCGACGCGTAGAACTTCAGCGCCCGACCACCGGTGGTGGTCTCCGGGCTGCCGAACATCACGCCGATCTTCTCGCGGAGCTGGTTGATGAAGATCGCGGTGGTGCCGGTGTTGTTGAGGATGCCGGTGATCTTCCGGAGCGCCTGGCTCATCAGCCGGGCCTGGAGGCCGACGTGGCTGTCGCCCATCTCGCCCTCGATCTCGGCGCGCGGCACCAGGGCCGCGACCGAGTCGATCACGATGATGTCGATCGCGCCGGAGCGGACCAGCATGTCGGTGATCTCCAGCGCCTGCTCGCCGGTGTCCGGCTGGGAGACCAGCAGGGCGTCGGTGTCGACGCCGAGCGCCTTCGCGTACTCCGGGTCGAGCGCGTGCTCGGCGTCGATGAACGCGGCGATGCCGCCGGCCCGCTGGGCGTTGGCCACCGCGTGCAGGGCGACGGTGGTCTTACCGCTGGACTCCGGACCGTAGATCTCGACCACCCGGCCGCGGGGCAGACCGCCCACGCCGAGCGCCACGTCGAGCGCGATGGAGCTGGTGGGGATGACCGCCGTCTGCACGACGGGCCGCTCCCCCAGCCGCATCACCGAACCCTTGCCGAACTGCTTGTCGATCTGAGCGAGAGCAAGGTCTAGCGCCTTCTCCCGGTCAGGACCTGCCGCCATCGTTGCCACCCCTGCCTTCGCCGGCGTCTTTCCTGAGCTTCGCGTCACGCGGGACACGCTAGGCGCTGGGTCCGACAGAAAACCAGCCGACGGGCCGTGAGCTGTGGACGAGCACCCCGCTGTGGACAATAGCCGAACAGGTGTACGACTGGGCAAGCGACACGCGGAACCAGAGAAAAGGCTGCTCAGCGTAGTCGCGCGGGCACGCGGTCGGGATACGCGGCGACCACCGCGCGCCACACCACGTGCGTTTCCTCACCAGCCGCGAGCGCCTGCTCGACGGTCCGCCCGCCGAGCTGCGACAGCACCTGGTCGCTGGCGATGCTGGCCGCGTAGCCCGGCCCGAACGCCTCCTCCAGACGCGTCCAGAAGTCGGTCAGCCGCACGTGTTCAGCCCTCCTCGTCGAGTGGTTCCGCGCCGGGACGCCGCACCGCCAGCGCCACCAGCGGCACCACCGCGATCGCCGCCAGCAGGGTGAGCGTCGGGTACCCCACGGCCCGCATGACGAACCCGCTCACCGCCGCCGCGCCCGCCCCGGCCAGCCCCATCAGCAGGTCGGACAGGCCCTGCACACCGGGCCGGTCGGCGGCGGGCACCGACTCCGACAGCAGCGTCGAGCCCGCCACCATGGTGCCCGACCAGCCCAGCCCGAGCAGCGCCAGCCCCACCGAGAGCGGCGGGGTGTGGTGCCCGGCGGTACCGGCCACCGCGCACGCGGCCAGCAGCAGCGCCACGCCGCCGAGGATCACCGGCCGCCGGCCCAGCCGGTCGGTCAGCCAGCCCACCACCGGCGAGAACGCGTACATGCCGGCGATGTGCAGGCTGAGCACGATGCCGACCACCCGCAGCACGTCCGCGTCGGAGTGCCACTCGCCGAGATGCACCGGGGTCATCGACATCACCGCGACCATCACCAGGTGCCCCACCGCGACCGCGGCGATGCCGAGGCGGGCGGCCGGCCGCCGGCGTACCGTCCGCCACGCGGCGACCATGCCGCCGCGGCGGGTGACCGCCCGGTCGGGGCCGGCGGGAGCGGCCGGTTCGGCCGCCGCCAGCCGGCGCGCGGTGCGCAGCGGGTCCGGCCGGAGCAACGCGAAGAGTACGACGGCGGCCAGCACGAACGCGACGGCGCTGAAGACGAACGGCCCGGCCAGCGTCGGCACGCCCCAGCCCCGGGTGGCGTCGTCGGCGAACGAGGCGAGGTTCGGCGCGGTCACCGAGCCGATGGTGGTGGCCCAGACCACCAGCGACAACTGCCGGCCCCGACGCGCCGGCTCGGCGAGGTCCACCGCCGAGTAGCGGGCCTGGAGGTTGGCCGCCGTGCCGCCGCCGAACAGCAGCATGCCGACGAAGAGCAGCGGCACCAGACGGGTCACCGCGGCGGCCACCACCAGCATGCCGCCGGTCGCGCCGACCAGGTAGGCCAGGACCAGCCCGGGGCGCCGCCCGCGCGCCGCCATCAGCCGGGTCACCGGCACGGCGAGCAGCGCCGCGCCGACCACCCCGGCGCTCTGCGCCAGCCCGGCCAGGGCGGTGCCGGCGATCCGGGCGGCGAGCAGCGCGCCGACCGAGATGCCGATGGCCACGCCGAGGCCGCCGACGATCTGGGTGAGGAAGAGCAGCCGGAGGGTACGCCGCTGGATGGCGGCGACGTCGGGCCGGGGCGGGGCCGGCGCGGTCAGGTCGGTGGCCATGGTGTTCACAGACCCAGCCCTCGGCCGATGATCTCCTTCATGATCTCGGTGGTGCCGCCGTAGATGGTCTGCACCCGGCTGTCCAGCCACGCCTTCGCCACCGGGTACTCCGCCATGAAGCCGTACCCGCCGTGCAGTTGCACGCACCGGTCGGCGACCCGGGTCTGCAACTCGGTGGTCCACCACTTCGCCTTCGCCGCGTCGGTCACCGAGAGCCGGCCCGCGTCGTGCTCGGCGACGCAGTGGTTCACGAACGTCCGCGCGATGGTGACCTCGGTGTCCAGCTCGGCCAGGAGGAACCGGTTGTGCTGGAACGAGCCGATCGGGCGGCCGAACGCCTCCCGCGAGCGGGCGTACTCCAGCGTGAGCGCGAGCAGCTTCTCGCAGGCCGCCACCGCGGCGACAGCGATGCTCAGCCGCTCCCGGGGCAGGTTGGCCATCAGGTGGTAGAAGCCCTGGTTCTCGGCGCCGATCAGGTTCTCCGCCGGCACCCGGCAGTCGTCGAAGAACAGCTCGGCGGTGTCGTTGGCCTTCAGCCCCACCTTGGCCAGCCGGCGCCCCCGGCCGAAGCCCGGCGTGTCCCGCTCCACCACCACCAGGCTCACCCCGTGCGCGCCCTGCTCCGGGGCGGTCTTCACCACCACCACCACGAGGTCGGCCAGCTCGCCGTTGGTGATGAACGTCTTCTGGCCGTTGAGCACCAGCGAGTCACCGTCGCGGACCGCGGTGGTGCGGATGCCGGCCAGGTCGCTGCCCGCGCCCGGCTCGCTCATCGCGATCGCGGTGACCAGGTCGCCCGAGCAGAAGCCCGGCAGCCAGCGCTCGCGCTGGTCGGCGGTGGTCAGCTCGGTCAGGTACGGCGCCACCACGTCGTTGTGCAGGCCGAAGCCCAGACCGGTGCAGCCGGCCGCGATGATCTCCTCGTCGAGCACCGCGTTGAACCGGAAGTCGCGCTGCCCGCCACCGCCGTACGCCGGGTCCACGTCCGGGCCGAGCAGCCCGGCCGCGCCCGCCTTGCGCCACACCGCGCGGTCGACGATGCCCTCGGCCTCCCACCGCTCGTGGTGCGGCACCGCCTCCCGGGCGAGGAACCGACGGCACAGGTCCCGGAACTCGTCGTGCACGGGCTGGTAGAGATGCTGCTCCATGGCGGCCAGTCTGGCACCGCTCACCCACCCTGGACAGGGCCCGCCGGTCAGTACAGCGCCGCCCGCAGCCGGCGTTCCCGGAAGCGGGTACGCGCGGCCTCGGCCAGCACCGCGACCAGGATCACGCCGAACCCGATCGCGCTGGCCGTCCGCCCGACGTGCACGGCGAGCCCGATCAACGCGCCGAGGAACAGCGTGCCCAGGACGGCGCCCCACAGTGCTCCCCGGCGTACCGCCGGCAGGTCGTCCGTGACCGCCGCCCGTCCCGCCTCGCCGGTGGGCGGCTCGCCCCGGCGCAACGCGGCCCGGGTCACCCCCCAGGCGGCGGCCCGTTCCGCCTCGGCGGCCGTACGGTGCCGCCGGCCCATCCGGCTCATCACGAACGGGAAGATGATCCCCCAGATCACCCCGTTCAGGCCGGCTCTGACCAGCGCGACGAGCACGGACCCGTCCCGCTCCTCCCACAGGCGCACCGGCAGCCAGCCGAGCGTGGCGAGGACCATGAACAGCACGTACGGCGCGGGTGGGCCGAGCCTCACCAGGGACACGACACGGTCGTTGGCGGCCATGGCGGGGCTCTACCCCCGGGCGTCTGCGGGTAATCCGGTGTGGACGGTGGCGGGCGGGCCCCCGCGCAGTCAGGATGGCCGGATGGCCACGCTGACCGGAGCACAGATCGCCGACGCCGGGCTGGACGGGTGGACGTACCTGCTGGGCGCGTTGCACACCCGCATCCGTACCCCCGACTTCGCGGCCGGGTTGGCGTTGGTGGCCGCGGTCGGCGCGGAGGCCGAGCGGGTGGACCATCATCCCGACCTGGACCTGCGCTACACCTTTGTGGACGTGCGGCTGTGGTCGCACGACGTGGGCGGCGTCACCGGGCGGGACCTGCGCCTGGCCCGGACGATCTCGGCGCTCGCCGCCGACGCCGGCCTGTCGCCGTCCCCGGCCGGGCTGTCCCGCCTGGAGTTCGCGCTGGACAGCCCGGAGCACGCCGTCGTCGCGCCGTTCTGGCGGGCGGTCCTGGCGGGGGAACGACCGGGCGGCACGGACGCCACCGACGACGAGGTACGCGACCCGGCCGGCGCGCTGCCCACGATCTGGTTCCAGGCGTCCGGCCGCGAGGAGCCCCGGCAGCGCTGGCACCCGGACGTGTGGGTCGACCCAGCCGCTGTCGCGGCGCGCATCGAGGCGGCGCTCGCGGTCGGCGGCACGCTGGTCAGCGACGCGGAGGCCCCGAACTTCTGGGTCCTCGCCGACCCGGACGGCAACCGGGTCTGCCTGTGCACCTGGCAGGGACGCGCCTGACCCGGCGGCTCTCTCAGCGGGCGGGGAGCCGCACCCGGTCGTCACCCACGGCTCGATGCGCCACCCGCAGGCTGGCGCTGGTGTTCGCCCCGGAGACCTCCAGGCGTTCGTCGCCGCGATCAAAGAACGGATTCGACACGCCGCTGAGGCGCGGCTCGTGCGGTCGGCGTGTCAGGGGAGGGGAAGACATCACCTCGATGTCGTATGCCTCTGAGGTCATAATTATGACACAGAGGCATATCGCATTCAGGTGACAGGTCGCCCGGCCCGACCGGATCGCCGGATCGCCGAACCGCGCCAGAACAACAAGCGCCGGTAGAGGCATGTCCATGCCGGGAACACCATTCAGATCGGGAGCGGGAAGAACGCGGCCGACCTCAGCGCAGCACGCCGGCCGCCACCTTGAGGTCGGCGACCAGGCCCTCGTACGCGATGTCCTGGTTGTCGGCGCGCAGCACGGCGGACGGATGGATGGTGGCGAGCAGCCGGGTGTCCGGCGCGTCGGCGACCGCGCCGGACCGGTCCACCGGCACCCGCGCGAAGTCCTCCGGATGCTGGGCGGCGGCCGGCCAGGGCAGCAGCTCGCCGCGTTGTCTCGTCACCCGGAACGTCGGGCCGAGCAGCGCCTTGGCGGCGGTGGCCCCGAGCACCACCACGACCTCCGGGCGCAGCCGGGCGAACTCGGCGACCAGCCAGGGCCGGCAGGCGGTGATGTGCACCCGGTCCGGGGTCTGGTGGATGCGCCGCCTGCCGCGCAGCTCGAAGCGGAAGTGCTTGACGGCGTTGGTCAGGTAGATCTGGCCGGGGTCGAGGCCGGCGTCGTCCACGGCCTTACGCAGCAGTCGGCCGGCCGGGCCGACGAACGGCAGGCCCTGCTGGTCCTCCACGTCGCCCGGCTGCTCGCCGACGAAGACCACCCGGGCACTCTCGTCGCCCCGGCCGAAGACGGTCCGCGACGCGTCCCGGTACAGCTCGCAGCCGCGGCAGCAGGCCGCCGCGGTCCGCAGCGCGTCGATGGTGTCCGCCGACGGCGGGATGAACTCCTGCGCGCCGGGTGCGTTCTCGGTCTCGGCCATGCGGACCGTTCTACCCCGTCCGCCGGCCGGCACGCGGCATCTGCCGGCGCGTGTTAAGCGGGGGCCCCTGCTATACCGGAGGCGTTAAGAACTCCTAACTCTGGGGGCGTTGGAGTTGGCGCCAGCAGATGAGGGAGCAGGCGAGGCTGAGGAAGGCTTCGTGGATGTCGTCGCGGATTTCCCAGCGGATGCGTAGGCGGCGGAACCA
>NZ_PYPS01000025.1 GCF_003027925.1 Micromonospora sp. RP3T | reverse complement strand
TCGCCGGCTGCGGAATGCCCACCCGGTCCAGCATGTCCACGGCCCGGCTGCGGGCCTCCCGCCGGCCGGCCCGGGGATGATGCACCCGGTACGCCTCCGCGATCTGCCGCCCCACCGAGTAGTACGGGTGCAGCGCCGACAGCGGATCCTGGAAGATCATCGCCATGTCCCGGCCACGCAGTCGACGCACCTCCTCCTCGGGCAGGCCGACGAGCTGACGCCCGCCGACCGAGATCTCCCCGGTGACGGTCGCCCGCTTGGACGTGCTGTGCAGGCCCAGGATCGCCAACGACGTGACGCTCTTGCCGGAACCGGACTCCCCCACGATGCCGAGCGTGCGACCCCGCTCCACCGCGAACGACACCCCGTCCACGGCCTTGACCACACCGTCCTCGGTGTCGAACCGCACCCGCAGGTCTCTGACCTGGAGATAGGGCGCGTCGCCGACGCGTTGCTCCGGCACCTCCGGGCGGTCCGGCTCCCCGGACGGCACCGCCTCCGAACTGCCCATTGACCGCCTCCCCTTCAGTGATGAAGAGAACCTACAGGAAACCCCTGGAGGCGAAAATAAGCTACATCGAGCGGTCTGTCAGCGGTCAGAGCGTAACGACTGGGTTTCCGACCTGAACAGCCCTCACCTGGGACATTCACCGACGCGACTGGGCATCATCGTCCCGGCGTCGCACCCGAGGTGCGACCATGGTCGCGGCGACCACGGGAGGATTCCCGCCGAAATGAGGTGGAGGTGCCCATGACCGCGGCGGTGTTCGGCCACGACGGCCCATGGACCGAAGAGGAGTACCTCGCCCTCGGCGAGACGCGGCAGCGCGTCGAGCTCTTCGACGGGAGCCTCCACGTGACGCCCGCACCCACCCCGCGACACCAGCGGATCCAGCGAAACCTCGGCAACCTGCTCGAAGCTGCGGCTCGGCGCGTGGGCCTGGAACTGCTGGAGACGGTCAACGTCCGCCTCCGACCGGGCCGGATCCCCATCCCTGACCTGGTTGTCACCGAGCCGATCGACTTCGACGAGCCGATGATCGAGGCGCGGGACGTGCGGCTCGTCTGCGAGGTCATCTCGCCGAACAACGCGTCGACCGACAAGGTGCTCAAGATGCACTACTACGCCGCCGGCGGCATCGAGTGGTACCTGCTCGTCGAGCAGGAGAACGGCACGCTGCACCTCTACCGGCGGCAGGGCGGGCACTACCGGGAGCAGTCGGTGACCAAACCCGGTGACGTGCTGGAGCTGACCGAGCCCGTCCGGGCCACGATCCGGCCCGAGGATCTTGTCCCCTGACGGATGTCGGTGTGCTCGCCTAGGGTCGGACGCATGGGATTCGATGCGGCGACCGCCGCCGTGCAGGCCGCTCTCGACGCGGGAGCCCGCTACGCCGACGCCCGGGTGATGCACCGCCGGTACGAGTCGATGTCGGCGCGCAACGGCGACATCGAGGAGCTGGCCCAGCACGAGAGCATCGGCCTGGGGGTGCGCGCGCTCGTCGGCTCCGGCTGGGGCTTCCACGCCGTACCCGAGCTGTCCGACGCCGCGGCCCGCGACGCCGGCCGGCGCGCCGCGGCGATCGCCGCCGCGAGCGCGCGGGTCCCCGGCCCGCCGGTCGACCTGGTGCCGGTGGAGGCGGCGGTGGCGAGCTGGGCCTCCGAGTGCGCGGTCGACCCGCTCGGGGTGCCGCTGTCCGACAAGGGCGACCTGCTGGTCGGCGCCACCGCCACGATGCGCGAGCACGGGGCCGACCTGGCCGAGGGGCTCTACCAGATCTGGGACACCACGAAGTGGTTCGTCTCCAGCGAGGGCCACCGGATCGACCAGCACATCCGCGAGTGCGGCGGCGGCATCTCCGCCACCTCGATCGGCGACGGTGAGACGCAGCGCCGGTCCTACCCGAGCTACCGCGGGCAGTACGGCACCACCGGCTGGGAGCTGGTGACCGCGCTCGACCTGGCCGCGCACGCCGCCCGGGTCGCCGAGGAGTCCCGCGAGCTGCTCACCGCGCCGGAGTGCCCATCCGGCGAGACCGACCTGATCCTCGGCGGGGAGCAGCTCGCGTTGCAGATCCACGAGTCGGTCGGGCACGCCATCGAGCTGGACCGCATCCTCGGCTGGGAGGCGGCGTTCGCCGGCACGTCCTGGCTCGACCTGGCCCGGCTCGGCTCGCTGCGCTACGGCTCGGAGCTGATGAACGTGACGATCGACCCGACCATCCCGGGCGCGCTGGGCAGCTTCGGCTTCGACGACGAGGGGTCGCCCGCGGTCCGACGGGACGCGGTCCGCGAGGGACGGTGGGTCGGGGTGCTCGCCGGCCGGGACTCGGCCGCCGTCGCCGGCCTGGACCACGGCGGCAGCGTACGCGCCGACGGCTGGGCCCGGCTGCCGATGGTGCGGATGACGAACGTGGGCCTGGAACCGGGCCCGCACACGCTCGACGAGATCATCGCGGCCACCGACGACGGGGTGCTGATGGACATCAACAGGTCCTGGTCGATCGACGACAAGCGGCTCAACTTCCAGTTCGGCTGCGAGGTCGGCTGGGAGGTGAGGAAGGGGCGCCGGGGCCGGATGCTGCGGAACCCGACCTACACCGGCATCGGGCCGGTCTTCTGGCGCTCGATGGACATGCTCTCCTCGGAGACGGTCGCCTGGGGCACGCCCAACTGCGGCAAGGGGCAGCCCGGCCAGATCGGGCACACCGGCCACCCGGCCGCGCCGGCCCGGTTCCGCGGCGTGCGGGTGGGGGTGCGCGCATGAGCGAACGCACCGAGCGCAGCGAGGGCCGTGAGCGCATGCCCGGTCGGCACAGCATGAGCGAGCGGGCCGACGAGCGGGATCTCGCCGCCCGGGTGGTGGAGCTGGTCCGGCGCACGGCCGGGCCGGGTGCCGAGGCCGAGGTGGTGGTGACCCGGTCCGATCTGGCACTGACCCGGTTCGCCAACTCGTTCATCCACCAGAACGTGGCCGAGACCGGCACCGCCGTGCGGCTGCGGCTGCACGTCGACGGCCGGACCGCCGCGGGTGGCGGCAACCGGGTGGACGCCGACGGGTTGACCGCGCTCGTCGAACGCACCCGGGCGGCGGCCCGCCTCGCGCCGCCCGACCCGGCCTGGCCGGGCCTCACCGCGCCGACGTCGACGCCGACCGGCTCCGCCGTCGACGAGGCCACCGCGTTCGCGTCGCCCGACGAGCGGGCCGCCCGGGTCCGCGCGTTCGTGGACGCGGCCGACGGGCTGGAGGCGGCCGGTTACTGCCGCACCCTGTTCCTGTCCGGCGCGTTCGCCAACTCGGCCGGGCACTCGGCGGTGGGCCGGGCCGCCGAGGCGGCGATGGACGGCATCGCCCGGGCCGGCGGCGCGGACGGAGTGGCCCGCCACTGCGCGGACCGCCTGGCCGACCTGGACGGCGCCGCGCTCGGCGCCGTCGCGGCGGCCAAGGCGCGGGCCGCGGCCGACCCGGTCGAGCTGCCGCCGGGGCACTACGAGGTGGTGCTCGAACCGGCCGCCGTGGCCGACCTGCTCCAGAACCTCGCCTGGTACGGCTTCAACGGCAAGCGGCACGCCGAACGCCAGTCCTTCGCCGAGCCGGGCACGGCCCAGTTCGACCCGGCGGTGACGCTGGTGGACGACCCGCTGCACGCCTCCACGCTGCCGTTCGACCTGGAGGGCACCCCTCGGCGGGCGCTCACCCTGGTGCGGGCCGGCACCACCGGGGCGGTGGCGCACGACCGGCGCAGCGGCGCCGGGGCGGGCACCGGGTCCACCGGGCACGGCATGGCCGGCGGGTCGACGTTCGGCCCGATCCCCAGCAATCTCCGCCTGCTGCCGGCGGACGCCGCCCCGGTGGCGACCGTCGACGGGCCGGCCGGTTCGGTGGGCGCGGGCGTGACCGGCGCGGTGGGCGACCCGGACACGGCGGCCCTGGTGGCGGGCGTCCGGCGCGGGTTGTTGGTCAGCGACTTCTGGTACACGCGGGTGCTGGACCCGAAGCAGCTCGTGGTCACCGGCCTGACCCGCAACGGCGTCTGGCTGGTCGAGGACGGCGTACCGGTGCGGGCGGTGCGCGACTTCCGGTTCACCGAGTCATATCCGCGTGCCCTGGGGCCGGGCCGGGTGCTCGGCCTGGGCCGGCGGCCGGTCCGGCAGCCGGCCCGGTCCGACGGGTCGTGGTGGGAGGGTCCGGCGCTGCGACTGTCGTCGTGGCACTTCACCGGCGGCGCGTCCGGCTGAGCGTCCCTGACATATTGATCATGAGCCGGGTCTTTCCAACCAGCGGGACACACGGGACACTGCGTTGCGCGGCCGGGCCGTGAAGATCGGCGTAACGTGTGTCACTTAGCCGCGCCGGTTCACCGGCGTGGTTCCACGCGTGCGCAGGACGTGACAGTGACGTCAGGGAGACTCGAATGACATCAACGGCAACGAGGCCGCGGGGAGCGCGGGCACGTGCCGCCATCGCGGCGAAGACGTTGCGGACCGACCGATGGTGGCTCGCCCCACTGATCACCGTGGTCGGGCTCAGCGCCTGGGTCATCTACGCGACCGTCCGGGTCTTCATGCACAAGTGGTACTGGGTGGAGGACTACCACTACCTGACGCCGTTCTACTCCCCCTGTGTGACCGAGCGGTGCGTCGAGGGCTCCTCGCACTTCGGCAGCTTCCTGCCCGGCTGGTGGATCATCCCGGACGCGGCGCTGACCCTGCCGTTCCTGCTGCTGTTCCGGCTGACCTGCTACTACTACCGCAAGGCGTACTACCGGTCGTTCTGGCTGTCGCCGCCGGCCTGCGCCGTGCCGGACGGGCACCAGACGTACAGCGGCGAGACGCGGTTCCCGCTGCTCGGGCAGAACCTGCACCGCTACTTCTTCTACGCCGCCGCGATCATCTCGCTGATCAACACCTGGGACGCCGTCCTCGCCTTCCACTCCCCCGAGGGCTTCGGCTTCGGTCTGGGCAACATCATCCTGCTGCTCAACGTGGTGATGCTCTGGGCGTACACGATCTCGTGCCACTCCTGCCGGCACATCATCGGCGGCCGGCTCAAGCACTTCTCCAAGCACCCGGTGCGGTACAAGGCGTGGACCGGCGTGTCCTGGTTGAACGTCCGGCACATGCAGCTCGCCTGGATCACCCTGGGCACCCTGGCGCTGACCGACTTCTACGTGATGGCGATCGCGGCCAACTGGTTCCCCGACCTGCGGTTCATCAACTGAGGGCCCCTGACATGACTGAAACGCGAATCGAACGACACCACTACGACGTCGTCGTGATCGGGGCCGGCGGCGCCGGCCTGCGCGCGGCGATCGAGGCCCGGCTGGCCGGCAAGAAGACCGCGATCATCTCGAAGTCGCTGTTCGGCAAGGCGCACACGGTGATGGCCGAGGGTGGCGCCGCGGCGGCCATGGGCAACGTGAACTCGCGGGACAACTGGCAGGTGCACTTCCGGGACACCATGCGCGGCGGCAAGTTCCTGAACAACTTCCGGATGGCCGAGCTGCACGCCAAGGAGTCGCCGCAGCGGATCTGGGAGCTGGAGACGTACGGTGCGCTCTTCGACCGCACCAAGGACGGCAAGATCTCGCAGCGCAACTTCGGTGGCCACGAGTACCCGCGCCTGGCGCACGTCGGCGACCGGACCGGCCTGGAGCTGATCCGCACGCTCCAGCAGAAGATCGTCTCCCTCCAGCAGGAGGACAAGCGCGAGTTCGGCAGCTACGACGCGCGGATCCGGGTGTTCTCCGAGACCACGATCACCGAGCTGCTGCTGGACGGCGATCGGGTGGCCGGCGCGTTCGGCTACTACCGGGAGTCCGGCGAGTTCATCCTCTTCGAGGCGCCGGCCGTGGTGCTGGCCACCGGCGGCGTCGGCCGGTCCTACAAGGTCACCTCGAACTCCTGGGAGTACACCGGGGACGGCCACGCGCTGGCGCTGCGCGCCGGGGCCACCCTGATCAACATGGAGTTCCTCCAGTTCCACCCGACCGGCATGGTCTGGCCGCCCTCGGTGAAGGGCATCCTGGTCACCGAGTCGGTGCGCGGCGACGGCGGCGTGCTGAAGAACTCCGACGGCAAGCGGTTCATGTTCGACTACGTCCCGGACGTCTTCCGCAAGCAGTACGCGGAGACGGAGGACGAGGCGGACCGCTGGTACACCGACCCGGACAACAACCGGCGTCCGCCGGAGCTGCTGCCCCGCGACGAGGTCGCCCGCGCGATCAACAGCGAGGTCAAGGCCGGTCGGGGTACGCCGGCCGGCGGCGTCTACCTGGACATCGCCTCCCGCAAGTCGGCGGAGGAGATCCAGCGCCGGCTGCCGTCGATGTACCACCAGTTCAAGGAGCTGGCCGACGTCGACATCACCAAGGAGCCGATGGAGGTCGGCCCGACCTGTCACTACGTGATGGGTGGCGTGGAGGTGGACCCGGATTCCGGCGCGGCGGCCGGCACGGTGCGTGGGCTCTTCGCCGCCGGTGAGGTCTCCGGCGGCATGCACGGCTCCAACCGGCTCGGCGGCAACTCCCTGTCCGACCTGCTGGTCTTCGGCAAGCGGGCGGGCGGGCACGCCGCGACGTACGCCGACCAGCTCACCGCCCGCCCGGCGGTGTCGGTGGCGGCGGTGGAGGCCGCGGTGGAGACGGCGCTGGCGCCGTTGCAGCGTGACACCGGGGAGAGCCCCTACCAGCTCCAACAGGATCTCCAGGTGGTGATGGGCGACCTGGTCGGCATCATCCGGCGGGAGGGTGAGCTGGCCGACGCGCTCGGCCGGCTGGCCGAGCTGCGGGAGCGGGTGGCGAAGGTGAGCGCGGTCGGCGGCCGGCGCTACAACCCGGGCTGGCACCTGGCGCTCGACCTGCGCAACATGCTCGTGGTCTCGGAGTGCACCGCGAAGGCGGCGCTGGAGCGGCAGGAGTCGCGCGGCGGCCACACCCGGGAGGACTATCCGGCGATGGACCCGAAGTGGCGGCGGGTCAACCTGGTCTGCTCGCTCGACGGCGACGCGGTCCGGCTGACCCACAAGCCGCTGCCGGCGATGCGGCCGGAGCTGATCGGGCTGTTCGACCGGGCCGAGCTGTCGAAATACCTGACCGACGAGGAGCTCGCCGAGTTCGACGCCCGCACCGAGGAGGAGCGCTGATGGGAAGCAAGCGACAGTTCCGCATCTGGCGGGGTGACGAGACCGGCGGCGACCTCCAGGACTACGCGGTCGAGGTGAACGAGGGCGAGGTCGTCCTCGACGTCATCCACCGGCTCCAGGCCACCGAGGCGCCGGACCTGGCGTGCCGGTGGAACTGCAAGGCCGGCAAGTGCGGCTCCTGCTCGATGGAGATCAACGGCAAGCCGCGGCTGGGCTGCATGACGCGGATGTCGACGTTCGAGGAGGCGGAGACCGTCACGGTCACGCCGCTGCGGACCTTCCCGGTGATCCGGGACCTGGTCACCGACGTGTCCTTCAACTACGAGAAGGCCCGGGAGACCCCGGCGTTCGCGCCGCCGGCCGACGTGGCGCCCGGTGACTACCGGATGCAACAGGTCGACGTCGAGCGCTCGCAGGAGTTCCGCAAGTGCATCGAGTGTTTCCTGTGCCAGAACGTCTGCCACGTGATCCGCGACCACGACGAGAACAAGCCGGCGTTCTCCGGTCCCCGGTTCTTCATCCGGGCCTCCGAGCTGGACATGCACCCGCTCGACACGCGTACCGACCGCAAGGAGTACGCGCAGTCCGAGATGGGGCTCGGGTTCTGCAACATCACGAAGTGCTGCACCGAGGTCTGCCCCGAGCACATCAAGATCACTGACAACGGGATCATCCCCATGAAGGAACGGGTCGTGGACCGCAGGTACGATCCCCTTGTGTGGCTCGGTAACAAGATCTTCCGGAGGGGTCAGGTGCCTCAGACCAGCGCGACCAGCGGGCATTCCAGCGGTGCGGTGACCACCGGCGCGGCTCACCGTGGGGTGCACTCGCACGCCGGCGGTTCGCACGACAGCGGTGCCGAGCGCCAGGCCCAGCAGGGCGTCAACTGGCAGCGCGAGGTGCCGCACCCGACCGCTCCGGCGGTGGACGCCAACGGCAGGCTGCCGCTGACCGAGCTGACCTTCGACCGGGCCGCCGCGCCGTCGCCGTTCGGCGACGACGTGGAGTTCCCGCTGCCGGCGGAGCACCTCAACTTCGCCCACCCGCAGCAGGACGAGCCGAAGCACTGACAAGCGGCGCGACGATGACGGGGGCCAGCGGCACACGCCGCCGGCCCTCGTCCCGTTTCCGCCCGACTGTCCGGTTCGGCGGGTCTGATCCGGCCGGCGGCGGGCGCGGCTCAGGACTCGGCGAGCAGCGGGCGCAGCGCGGGCACGATCGGCACGTCGGCCGGCAGCCATTCGACGGTGTCCAGCTCGGTCGCGGAGAGCCAACGCAGCTCGGCGTGTTCCAGCGCGGTCGGCTGGTCGCCGTGCAGCAGGCGGGCCGCGTAGACCCGCAGGACGGACCGGCCGTGCGCCATCCGGACGTCCCGCCCGACCCGGGTGCCGACCGCGACCCGGACGCCCAGCTCTTCGGCGCACTCCCGGGTCAGCGCGTCGACCTCGGTCTCCCCGGGCTCGACCTTGCCGCCGGGGAACTCCCACCGCCCCGCCACCTCGGGCGGCGCGGCGCGCTCGCAGGCGAGGACCCGGCCGGCAACGATGATCGCCGCTCCGACGACCACCCTCGGCTCCCGCCGGTCGGCCTGCCCGTTTTCGCTTACCCGTTCGGTCCGCACGGGCCACCAGCGTGCCAGATCAATCGGCGGTTTGGGTAGCTGAGTCGGCCATCAGGCCAGCAGAACACGGAAGTGTGGGCGTGGACACACCATCTGTGCGACGACAGACTAGAGGGCGTCGACTGGGACACGGGATGGCGACGATTTGGCCACAAGCCGGCAACGACGCCTGGGAGGTGCGGTGATGCGCGTGCTGTTCAGCAGCCGGGCGAAGCACGACTACCTCAGCGACGCGCTCGCCCTGCTGCCCGGGTGGATGCGCGAGGGCGAGCAGCTCAGCCGCATGCTCGCGCTGGACGACACCCAGCACGCCGCGCTCACCGAGCGGGTGGCGGTGGTCGCCGACGCGCTGCGACTGCGCCCCGAGATCAGTCGCCAGGCCGGGCGGACCCGGATCAGGCTGGGGCACGACGACGGCGAGCCGCTCACCGAGGGTGAGGTGCTGCTCGCGGCCCGCATCGAGGACGCGGTCCGGGCGGTCACCGCGTCCTGAACGCTGGCGCGCCTGCCCTACCGTCGAGGACATGTCTGGCCCGACGTACGACCGCAAGGAACAGTTCCAGCAGATCCAGAGCGGGCTGCTGCCCGGCGAGCAGATCATCGCCGTCTACGACGCGATCGGCACCGGCACCGGCTTCATCGGCCTGACCGACCGGCGCGTGATCGTCCAGGACCGCTCGTTCGTCGGCAAGCGGTACGCCATCACGAGCATCCCGTACTCGAAGATCACCAGCGTGAGCGTGGTGAGCAACAAGTCCTGGGGTGGTTCGTTCTTCTCCACCGGAGCGATCGCCGTACACGTCGGCACGCACACCTACGAGGTGGAGTTCCGGGGCGCGGAGAAGAGCCACCACGTGCACAACGTCATCCTGCACCACATCTCCTGAGCGGCCTGGCACAATCGCCGCCATGCGGGGGCTGACGGCACGCTGGCGCACCTGGCACGACGGGCACCGGCGGGCCGTACGCCTGATCCGCCGGCTGCTGCTGGTCGGCGTCGCCGGCGCGGTGCTGCTGGCGGTGGCGACGGCGGCCAGCGTGGCCTGGGTCCGCGACGACGCCGAGGGGCACGTGTACACCGTCGCCGACGTGCCGGCCGCGCCGGTGGCGCTGGTGCTCGGCGCCAAGGTCGAGCCGAACGGAGAGCCGTCGCCGTTCCTGGCCGCCCGGCTGGAGATCGCCCGGCAGTTGTACGCGGCCGGCAGGGTCACTGTGGTGCTGGTCTCCGGCGAC
The DNA here is from genome assembly GCF_003027925.1 of Micromonospora sp. RP3T. GTDB lineage: Bacteria > Actinomycetota > Actinomycetes > Mycobacteriales > Micromonosporaceae > Micromonospora. The sequence continues at coordinate 103,909 of NZ_PYPS01000025.1, read as the reverse complement.
CACATGGACTGGGACTACGACGAGCCGGACGCGATGCGACGCTGGCTCGTCGACCGGGGTGTGCCGGCGGAGAAGGTGGTGCTCGACCACGCCGGCTTCGACACCTACGACTCGTGCGTCCGGGCCCGGCGGATCTTCGGCGTGCGGCGGGCCATCGTGGTCACCCAGTCGTTCCACCTGCCCCGCGCGGTGGCGCTCTGCCGGCACGTCGGGGTGACGGCCGACGGCGTGGGCGACGACACCGCTCGCCGGTACGCCCGGCAGTGGCGGATCAGCAGTGCCCGGGAGTACGGCGCCAGCGTGAAGGCCGCGGTGGACGTGCTCTCCGGCCGGGACCCGGTGCATCTCGGCCGTCGGGAGACCGGAGTGGACGACGCGCTCCGGGCCGGCTGACGGCGGTAATCGGGTTGCCGGGCGCGGCAGCGGCTGGTCTGCTGGTCCCGGAACAGCTCACGGAAGGAGCGCCACCATGCCCGAAGCCACGAAGTCCCGCCAACCTGTCGTCAACCTCCTCGAAAAGAGACTTCGTGTTTTCGTACCCCAATCCGGCGGAGGTCGCTGACCACTCGCCGCGCCCCGTCCGGCCCGGTCGACGGGAGGCCGTGTGATGTCCGTCTTCGACGATCCCGGCCACTTCGGACGGCTCTGGGCCGCCACCTACGACGGCCCCGGCAACCCGGATCCCACCCCGGCCGTCGACTTCCTCGCCCCGCTCGCCGAGGACGGCCCGGTGCTCGAACTGGCCGTCGGCACCGGCCGGGTGGCCCTGCCGCTGGCCGCTCGCGGCCTCACCGTGGAAGGCGTCGAGGCGTCTCCGGAGATGGTCGCGAAGCTGCGTGCCAAACCGGGCGGCGAGCACCTGCCGGTCACCATCGGCGACATGGCGGACGTCCCGGTGTCCGGGCCGTACCATCTGGTCTTCCTGGTGTTCAACACGCTGTTCAACCTGGTCGACGCGGAGCGTCAGGCGGACTGCTTCCGCAACACCGCCCGGGTGCTGGCGCCCGGCGGGGCGTTCGTCATCGAGACGTTCGTGCCCGACCCGGCCGACTTCGACCGCAACGAGCAGGTCCAGGTCCGGGAGGTCACCGAGGACTCGGCCACCATCCGGATGCACCGGTACGACCGGGCGGCGCAGACGTTCCTGCGGCAGACCATCACGTTCGACGCCGACGGCGTGCACCTCAGCCCGTTCGCCATGCGCTACGCCTGGCCGGAGCAGATCGACGAGATGGCGGAGCGGGCCGGGCTCCACCTCGCCGAGCGGTACGCCGACTGGGACCGGACGCCGTTCGACGCGGACAGCCGTACGCACATCTCCGTCTACCGGCTCGCATAGCGGACGCGTCGAGGGCCGGGACGCTCGTCCCGGCCCTCGGCCGTCCCGGTTACGCTGACCGGCCGGGAGGGCAGATGACCGTCACCGTTGCCGCGATGGACGACACGCACGCCGATGCCGTGCTGGAGATCTACCGCCTCGGCATCGCCGAGGGCGATGCCACGTTCGAGACCGAGCCGCCGGAGTGGCCCCGGTTCACCGCCGGCCGGTTGCCCGGCCACCGGTGGGTGGCGCTCGACGCGGGCGGCCGGCTGCTCGGCTGGGTGGCCTGCTCGGCGGTCTCCGACCGCTGCGTCTACGCCGGCGTGGTCGAGCACTCCGTCTACGTGCATCCCGAGGCGCGGGGCCGCGGCGTCGGCCGGCTGCTGCTGGACGCGCTGATCGACTCCACCGAGGCGGCCGGCGTCTGGACCATCCAGTCCGGCGTGTTCCCGGAGAACACCGCCAGCCTGGCGCTGCACGCGGCCCGCGGCTTCCGGGTGGTCGGCACCCGGGAGCGGATCGGCCGGCACCACGGCGTCTGGCGGGACGTCACGCTCATCGAACGCCGCAGCCCCCGGATCCGCTGACTCGCGGACCGGGGGCGGGCGCCGCAGCTAGCGGGACTCGCGGTTGAACAGCCGCCTGGACCAGAGGTACCCGCCGAGCGCGACGACGGCGCACCAGCCGAGCGCGATCCAGCCGTCGTTGCCGAGCGGCGTGCCCATCAGCAGGCCGCGCAGGCTCTCGATGATCGGGGTGAACGGCTGGTACTCGGCGAACCAGCGCAGGCCGGCCGGCATCGAGTCGGTGGGCACGAACCCGCTGCCGAGGAACGGCAGCAGGATCAGCGGCATCGGCAGGTTGCTCGCGGTCTCCACGCTCTCGCTGACCTGGCCGAGCGCGACCGCCAGCCAGACCAGCGCGAACGTCACCGCCGCGAGCAGGCCGACCGCGCCCAGCCAGCCGACCGGCCCGGCGGTGGGACGGAAGCCGACCACTAGCGCCACGCCGATCACCACGGCCAGGCTGACCGCCGCCTGGATCATGCTGCCGAGGACGTGTCCGGTCAGCACCGAGACGCGGGCGATGTGCATGGTGCGGAACCGGGCGATGATGCCCTCGGTCAGGTCCATGGCGATCGAGATGGCGGTCCCCTGGACCGTGGCCGCCACCGTCATCAGGATGATCGCCGGCGCCACGTAGTTGGCGTACGCGGCCCGGGTCCCCGCACCGGCCGCGCCGCCGCCGGCCGTCGACCCCCCGGCGCCGCTCCCGAGCCCGGCGCCCAGCGTGCCGCCGAACACGTAGACGAAGAGCAGCAGGAAGACCACGGGCATCCCGACGAGCATCACGGTCATCGACGGGTAGCGCAGCATGCGCCGGAGGTTGCGGCGCAGCATCGTCACCGAGTCGCGCAGCGGGTGGAACCGGAGGTCGGCGTGGGTGGAGACGCTCATCGCGTGGTCACCTTCCGGTCGGTGGGCTGGCCGGTGCGGGTGTCGGTGGGTCCGCCGGCCAGGGTGTCGTTCGGTCCGCCGGTCAGGGTGAGGAAGACGTCGTCGAGGTCGGGGGTGTGCACTGACAACTCGTCGACCTCGACGCCTCCGTCGTCGAGCCGGCCGATCAGCGCCCGCAGCGACCGCAGGCTGCCGTCGCCGGGCACCCGCAGGGTGAGCGCGTCGGTGTCGCGGGTGGCCCGGTCGAGCACGCGTACCGCCGCGTCGAGGCCCGCCGGGTCGGCGAACCGCAGCCGGACGTGCCCGCCCGGAATGCGGCGCTTCAACTCCTCGGGAGTGCCCTCGGCGACCACCCGGCCGTGGTCGAGCACCGCGATCCGGTCGGCCAGCTCGTCCGCCTCCGCCAGGTACTGGGTGGTCAGGAAGATGGTCACGCCGCCGGCCACCAGCTCGCGGACGATCTGCCAGACGTCCCGGCGGCTACGCGGGTCGAGCCCGGTGGTCGGCTCGTCCAGGAAGATCACCCGGGGGTCGCCGACCAGCGTCATCGCCAGGTCGAGCCGCCGCAGCATGCCCCCGGAGTAGGTCGACGCCGGCTTCCCGGCCGCCCCGGTCAGGTCGAACCGGTCGAGCAGCCGGGCGGCCCGCCGCCGGCCCTCGTCGCGGGCGAGGTGGTGCAGGTCCGTCATCAACCGCAGGTTCTCCGCGCCGGTGAGCAGCTTGTCCACCGCGGAGAACTGACCGGTGACACCGATCGCGGCGCGTACCGCGTCCGGCTCGCGGGCGAGGTCGTGCCCGGCGACCCGCACCTCACCGGCGTCGGCGGCGAGCAACGTGGACAGGATCCGCACGGTGGTGGTCTTCCCGGCGCCGTTCGCGCCGAGCAGCGAGAAGACCGTGCCTTCGGGTACGCGCAGGTCGACGCCGTCGAGCACGACCTGCTCGCCGAACGACTTCCGGAGCCCGGTCACGGCGATCTGATTCGTGGTCATCGTGTCCTCCCGTCAGGACCGGTGGATGGTGATGTCGCCGTAGGAGGTCCGGCCGCGTACCTCGACGGTTTCCTCGGTGCCGCCGGGCCGCGCGGTGCTCTCCAGGTGGTTGTGCACCTGACCGAAACCGGTGTTGACCTCCAGCCACGCGGCGGTGCCGGCCGCGACGCCGATGTCCAGGTCGCCCATGGCGGTGCCGAGCACCACCGAGCCGCGCGTCACCTCGGCGACGCGGATGCCGCCGTTGGAGGTCTTCGCGTCGACGCCGGCGCCGGCGTGCGCCACCTCGATGGCACCGTTGGCATTACGCACCCGCACGTCACCGGTGGCCGCGTCGATAGTGGTGTCGCCGTTGGAGTTCTTCACCGCCACGGCGCCCTGGACACTGCCGACCCGCACCGTGCCGGAGCCGGTGGAGATGTCGGCGTCGCCGGTGATCTCGTCGACGGTGACGTGGCCGACGCCGGTGTGCAGGCGCAGCGGGCCGCTGCGCTCCAGCCGGACGTTGCCGGTGGTCTTCACCCGGGTCTCGCCGAGCCGGCCGGTGGCGTGCACGTCGCCGAGCAGCAGGTGCGCGGCCAGCCGGGAGTCCCTGGGCAGCTCGATGGAGACATCCACCGACCTGCTCCTCTTCGAGAAGTCGAAGGCGCGCTTCGGGCCGGTCACGTGGAGCGTGCCGTTGGTGAACTCGACGCGTACCTGGGCGGCGGCCTGGACGTCGGACTCGTCGTCACCGTTGCTCGGGCGGACCTCCACCACGGTGTCGACGCGGTCGGCGGCGGCCACCCGCAGGGCGGCGACGCCGAGTTCCAGCGTGACGGAGATCGATTCGGGTGTGTCGAAAACAGGCATGGTGGTCCCCACATCCTGGGTCGGTGAGTCGTCCCCGCAGGTCAGGGGGACGTGAGGAGAAGAGTCGGGTGGCGCGGTGCGGTCAGTGCACCCAGCCGGTGAAGCGCTGTTGGGACCGTTTCCCGCTGGCGCGTGGCTCGGGACGCGACTCCCGGTCGCCTCGGGACAGGCCGGCGGCGGCGGCCCGGACCAGCCAGGCGTTGACCGAGCGCCCCTCGGCGGCGGCGGCCTCCTCGACCGCGGCCTTGAGCTGCTCCGGCATCCGTACGTTGATCCGGGCGACCGGGCCGTCCTCGCTGATCGGCAGGTCGGTGTCCGGTGCCACGCCCTGGTCGGAGGCCGCCGGCAGCGGCTCGGCCGGCGGTGGGGTCACCACGAAGTCCGGTTCCCGGCCGCGCAGCCGCACCTCCACCGAGCCGGGGGCGAGTTCCCGGGTGATCTCGTCGGCGGCGGCCGACAACGCGTCCAGCAGCGTCATCCGGATCGCCGACTCCAGTGGCCCGGTCAGGCGCTCGACCAGCGCACGCGACTCTTCACCGCCGGCTTCGGCGAGCGTGGCGAACTCCCGCCCGAGGTTGCTCACATACGAGGTCAAGTCCATGGCACTACTGTGGCACAGCAATGGCATCACTGCAAGCCTTTATGGCACCTTCGCGGCATCACCCGAGGGTCAGACCCTGCATCTTTCCTGCTCAAGAGCCATCCCGAACGTGGCATCACTGTGATGCCACGCCACCCCTCCCCGGCGTCGCCAGTGCCAAGGCATGCCTTTGCTCTCTCGCGGAGCACCGCCGACAGGATCGCCTGAAGAATGCGCCGACCAGAGCTGTTACTCGGCACTACCGTGAGGCCATGACTGCGGCGCCCGAGTGGACACGGCCACCTCGCCCCGAGGGTTGGCGTGCCGAGGATCTGGACCAACTCGCCGACGCCCTGCGTCACACCGAACTCATCGACGGGGCACTCGTCCTGAGGACCTCTCCCCAGCGGGTCTGGCACGCCCGGATGGTCACCGCACTGGTGGTCGCCCTGACCGAGCAGGCTCCGGCAGGCGTCGAGGTCGATCGGGAGATCACGATTCGACTCGACCGGTGGAATCGACCCGAGCCCGATCTCATTGCCACGACGGCACCCTACGACCCGTCCCGCACCTTCTACACACCCGAAGAGACGCTGCTGGTGGTCGAGGTGGTCTCGCCCGAGTCGGCGCACCGGGACCGCAACGTCAAGCTACGCAAGTACGCGGAAGCGGGGATCGCGAACTACTGGCGCGTCGAGGACGAGGACGGCTCCCCGGCGGTCTACGCGTACGAGATCGACGGCCCCACCCGGTCGTACGCGCCGACCGGAATCCATCGGCGCGAGCTGCGTACCTCGATGCCGTTCCCGATCACAATCGACCTGACCGGGTTGGTGCCCGGCCGCAAGCGCTGACCCGACCCCCGCCAGGCGGTTCCACTCCGCCCGCTCAGCTTGACGTGAGGCCGAGCGGGGCTGACCGGGCACGGACCGGCAATGGCCCGAGGCATGGCTCGACGCATCCATGAGGGTCAGCAGCCAGGTCTGCGTTGTATGTAGTGTGCGGAAGTGACAAGAAGTGAGCGACTCGCGGACCAGTTGGACTGGCACTGGCACAGAAACCTGCGGCCACGGCTGCACGGTCTTACCGATGAGGAGTACTTCTGGGAGCCTGTACGCGGCTGCTGGAGCATCCGTCCATGTGGCACGTCGTCAGCACCGGTGTCGGCAGGCTCAGGGAAATGGACGATGGACTTCGTGTCTCCTGGCCCGGTGCCGGCACCGGTGACCACGATTGTCTGGCGGCTGGCGCACATCATCGTCTCCTGCCTGGGCTATCGGGTCGGATGGCACTTCGGCGGCCAAGACGTTGACTCGCAGACATTTGCCTACGCGGGGACCGCTGACGAGGCGCTGAAACAGCTCGATGAGATGTACGGAAGATGGAACGCGGGAGTCCGCGAGCTTCCGGACGCTGATCTGGACAATTTACCCACGGTGGGTCCCGAGCGGTTTCCCATGGAAGGAATCATCCTGCACGTCAACAGGGAGCTGATACATCACGGCGCTGAGATTTCCTTGCTGCGCGACCTCTATCGCTGGCAGGACGGAGCCGCACCGCGCGGAATATGACGATCCTGCCACTGCCTCCGACCCCAGCGACTCAAGGCTCACGCCGCACGCCCGATCCCCTCGGCCCGTGCAGGAGCGCCCGAGCCTCGGCCATCTCCTCGTCAGTGAACGTCCCGAATTCGCCTTGGTAGCGATCCAACTCCTCGCGGAGAAGTCTGCGCCGCTCGGCCCGCTCGGTGAGGTAGCCGGAGACGTTGTCGGTGTGCGACTTCATGCTCTCCAGCAACTCCGCCGGCAGCGTGATCGCGACCTTCTCCGTCTTCGCCATTCTGCGACCATACCCCTGGTGTTACCACTGCTGAGCGAGCCTGGCGGGCCTGCCCGGGGCACGCGACGTCAGACGTTGAAGCGGAACTTCAGGCCACTGTCCCGCTACCAGCGTAGGAGCCCTGCGACACCTGCTCACGCGGCTTTTCAGGCTGCCGTGGTTGGTGACACTGGTTGACGACTTTTGACAGCGTCTTGTGCCCCCTGTGTGCCCACGCGGCCGGGAGTGGGTGACCTCCGACCCGGCTCCCTCGGAGCTGCTCGTCTCTGTCAGATTGGCGTCAGGACGATCGATGAACCTCTCATGACCTAGCTAAATACCCTGGCATGGCTGCAACTGGTCGGGCAGCGACAATTTGTCAGGGATGGGACATATGACCGCTACGCACAAGCCGCATCAGAGAGACGACGAACACGAACACGGTCACGATCACCTGTTCTTTCCTAACGACATCATCAAAAGGGGCCGCCGGGAGAGAATAAGAGATCGGACACGGCTGATTAGGCCGGGAGTGGCAGGCTTTGCGGTCGCTCTCTTGCTACTAGCTGCAGCCTCAGTCATAGTGGCCGTAATTCCTAATATTATGATCCACACTGAAGGCCTATCAGCGGCAGACCGTCTAAAGGCGCAGAACGATGTAAGAACCGCGCTTCTTCAAGCATCCGCCGGACTAGCATTGCTGGGCGGTCTATTCTTTACCGCCCGCACCGTAAGGCTTACCCGGTCCGGTCAAGTAACGGACAGATTTTCGAAGGCCGTCGAGCAAATCGGCAATGGAGTCGCAGATGTCCGAGTCGGCGGCCTCTACTCTTTAGAGAAAATCGCGCGAGATTCGGCAGAGTTCCGGCCGGTAGTGACAGAAATGGTTGTGCACTATATCCACGGACACACAAAACAGGTCGCGAATGAGAGCGTCTCGTTAGCTGCGGATCCGATTGAGAGAGACGTCCAGGTCGCACTAGGCATCCTCGGCCGCAGGCTGGGCATCGAGCAAGAGGTCAAGACCCTCAACTTGTGGGGGCTGAACCTCAATAAATCCGACTTGTCGTTGGGGAACTTTTCAAGAGCCAATCTGTGCTACGCAACGATAGACGACTCTTACTTCGAGCACGCCAACCTGAGTGGTGCCACTCTTGTAGCTGCTCGAATTCGAAACAGCTCCATCGCCCATGCTGATTGCACGGGGGCCACCTTCACCGGCGCAGATCTAGCTGGCACATATGTGACAGGAAGCGACCTGACAGGCGCAGACTTGCAGGGTGCCAACCTAGCCGGCGTTGACTTTAGCGGACGAAAAGAGAAGGGACGTTACTACATTCAGCCATCACGTCTTAAGTACGCCAATGTCGCTGACGCGGTTATGAAAGGTGCCAACCTGTGCGGCGTTGACTTACGCGACATCAGAGGTCTTACTCAACAGCAATTAGACTCTACAAACATCGACGGCGAGACCCGGCTGCCCTTGGGGCTATCGCCACGTGTTAGCAAGAAGAGGCAAACCTGAACCATCCCGTATGCCGTCGACCCGCCCTCCTGGGAGCGGGCCGCCGCCCGACCCGCCACGTCAAGCGGACCTTGACGGCGCGTACGGACGCTGGCGGGTTGGGCGGTGGTCTGCTCGGCTTGCCCGGGTCGATGGCAGACGGGATGGCCTCCCGCAACCACCCACGGACCGCGACACGCCCACGGAGCCCCGGCCATCCTGGAGCCGGAGCGCCCCCGCCGGAGGCGCAGTAGCCGCAACTCCTCGACCGCCGCCAGCTCGCCGACGCGGCCGGCGTGCGCTCCCCTACGCCGCGCGGGCTCGCGGCCGCGCGGCCCGGCCGGCTGCCCGCCCACCCTCACCGGTCAATGGTCCTGTCGTTCTGCGGCGGCCCCTCGGGCATCCCGCTTCCGCGCCAGCCGCCGGGCGTGTTGCGTGTCCGGAGTCGGAGCGCCAGCGGAGCGACGGACGCGCGCCCAGGCGGCGGCGCGTGCGGCCCGTCAAGGGCCGCCTTGAAGACGTACAGAAACTTTGAACCACTTCGCCGGCAGCCGGCTGTCCTCCGTCGGCTGATGTGCGACACGCGTCCGCCAGGTGATCTGCAACAGTGCCGGCTTCGGCGGTCGCTGCTGCCTCATATCCGGCGCTGGATACGTACCTTCGGGTGCTCGTTCCTCAGGTGGCCCAGCTTGTGCTGGCGGACCTGCTCGTTCCAGACCTCCTGGTCGTAGTCGGGGTCCGGCGGGATCCACTTGTGCGAGCCGTCGCTGTAGTGGAACTTCTCGTCGCCCGCTCGGAGGATGCTCATCGAATCCAGCCGAGAAATCGGCGGTACAGGTCGCCGGTGGGAACGTGGCCAAGGTCCCGGACGGCATCGACGAACTGTGCGGCCAGGTAGACCGCCAGCGATGCTGAGGCGCCGTTGTACTCGGCTCGCAGTTCGCGGCGCCGGCTCCGACAGGGCCAATCCCTCGCGCAGCCGTCGCACGTCCATGTCGGCTTGACGGGGTGGTGTGCGCTCATGACAGGCCGTCCTGGCTGGGCCAGTGGCCGCGGTTGATCGGGATGCGATGCCGGCTTCGGCAGGGCAGGTTCGCGCCGCAGCGGCAGATGCGTCGCCAGTGCCGCCAAGACCACACCGATCGATGGCGGCGGGCGAGGGTGAGCGCTGTCGCCAAGACGTAGTCGTCGTACGTAACCCGCTTCGGCGACATGTCACAGCCACCGAATCCGAGGTGTGGAAGGGAGCACTGCGGCCTCCTCGCGCCACGGGTGTCCGGAGGCGTGGATGCCCGATCACGGGGGATGTGCCGAGCATCCACGCCGGCGAGGACGGTCTACAGCGCCAACCGAGAGACGACCTCCTCCGCAACCTCCCATAGGTACCGTTGGGTAGTCAAGGGCTGGCGTAGGTGGTTGACTCGTGTCGCCAACCGAGGAGAACACCGTGCCACCGCGTTACCGCTACGAGCAGATAGCCGACGACCTCGCCGAACGCATCGCGTCCGGGGAGTTCCCGCCGGGTGCCAAGCTGCCCAGCCGGCGGGAACTGATCGAGCACTACGGCGTGACCGAGCCGGTAATCGACCGCGCCATGCAGGTGCTACGGATCAAGGGCATGACCGAGACGCTGCCGGGCGTAGGCGTCTTCGTCGCCGAGTAGGCCAGGGCCACTTCGTGCCCGTGACGTGCCCCAGAACGGGGCGTCCACCGTCTGACCTGCGAGTGTGCAGGTCGGAGTCAGACGTTGAAGCGGAACTCCACCACGTCGCCGTCCTGCATGACGTACTCCTTGCCCTCGATCCGGACCTTGCCGGCGGCCTTCGCCGCCGCCATCGATCCGGCCGCGACCAGGTCGTCGTAGGAGACCACCTCGGCCTTGATGAAGCCGCGCTGGAAGTCGCTGTGGATCACCCCGGCGGCCTCCGGCGCGGTCGCCCCGATCGGGACGGTCCAGGCCCGCGCCTCCTTGGGGCCGGCCGTGAGGTACGTCTGGAGCCCCAGCGTCCGGAAGCCCACCCGGACCAACTGGTCCAGGCCCGGCTCGGACTGCCCGATCGACTCCAGCAGCTCGCGGGCCTCGTCCTCGGGCAGGTCCACCAGCTCGGACTCGATCTTGGCGTCCATGAAGACCGCCTCGGCGGGCGCGACCAGGGCGCGCAGTTCGTCGAGGAACGCGGCGTTGCCCAGCTCGGCCTCGTCGACGTTGAAGACGTAGATGAACGGCTTGGTGGTGAGCAGGTGCAGCTCGCGCAGGTGCTCCAGCTCGACCTTCGCGGCGGCGGCGCCCGCGTACAGCGTGACGCCGTTGTCGAGCACCTCGACGGCCTTCTTCGCGGCCTCGACGGCGGCGGCCCGGTCCTTGCGGAGCTTGGCCTCCTTCTCCAGCCGCGGGAGGGCCTTCTCCAGCGTCTGGATGTCGGCCAGGATCAGCTCGGTGTTGATCGTCTCGATGTCGTCGGAGGGCGAGACCTTGCCGTCGACGTGCACCACGTTCGGGTCGGAGAAGGCGCGCACCACCTGACAGATCGCCGAGGCGTCGCGGATGTTGGCCAGGAACGCGTTGCCCCGGCCCTGCCCCTTCGAGGCGCCCCGGACCAGGCCGGCGATGTCGACGAACGAGACCGGCGCGGGCAGCACCTTCTGCGAGGAGAAGATCTCGGCCAGCTTGCCCAGGCGCTCGTCGGGGAGCCCGACCACGCCGACGTTCGGCTCGATGGTGGCGAACGGGTAGTTCGCGGCGAGCACGTCGTTCTTGGTCAGCGCGTTGAACAGGGTGCTCTTGCCCACGTTGGGCAGGCCGACGATGCCGATGGTGAGACTCACGACGAGCCAGCTTACGCGGTCTACCGGCCGTCCGGCCCGGCGGGCAGCAGCCGGGGCTCGATCCGGGTCTCCCGCACCGTGCCGTCGTCGGCGCGCACCAGCTCGTACGCGGCCACGTCCGGCCGGTCCGCCACCGCCTCGACCAGCCGGGTCCCCCGGTAGATCAGCCCGACGCCGTCGTCGGTGCAGTGGCTGGTCGGCAGCGTTCCGTCGGCGACCAGCCGGTGCATCAGCGGCCGGCGCTGCGCCTCGCTGTCGTAGTGCACGCCGTTGCCGTACGGGAGCCAGCCCAGCCCGTCGGTGAACGGGCGCAGCTCCGGGCCGTAGCTGTCGGTGGCACCCCCGGTGTGCCAGCAGATCGAGCCGGCGGAGACGCCGCCGAGCACCACGCCGGCCTGCCAGCACTCGTGCAGGATCTCCGGCAGGCCGTGCACCCGCCACACCGCGCACAGGTTGGCGACACTGCCGCCGCCGACCCAGATGACGTCCTGCGCCAGCAGGTGGGCGCGGATGTCGTCGACGTTGGGCATCGGGTACAGCGCCAGGTGGGACGCGCGGAACCGGGTGTCGGCGAACGCGCCGTAGAACACGGTGAGGCCGGTCGGCTGGTCGCCGACGGCCTGGCCGAGATAGCAGACCCGGGGCGCGTCACCGGCGCCGGCCAGCTCGGCCATGTGGTCGAAGAGCTGGCTGGGCCGGGCGTCCCAGGGGCCGCGCCGGCGGCTGAAGTAGCCCATGCTGGTGGCGACGATGGTCGGTTCGGTGGCGGGCATGGGCGTCCTTCCGGCCGGCGACGGTGGAGATCATTGTGCCTCGTCCGCCGACCCGTCCGGCGGCCCGTCCGTCGTCTGGGCGGCGGCGAGCAGCGCGCGCAGCAGGTCGGCCAGTCGGTCCCGGTCGGCGGGCGGCAACGCGTCGAGGATCCGCCGCTGCACCTCCAGCCCGGCCTCCGCCGACTCCTCGACGATCTGACGGCCGGCGTCGGTGAGGCTGACCCGCAGCGCCCGCCGGTCGCCCGGGTCCGGCGCGCGGCGGACCAGCCCGGCGCGTTCCAGCCGGTCGAGCCGGCCGGTCATCCCGCCGGAGGTGAGCATCAGCGCGGCGGTGAGCGCCTTCGGCGCCAGCGTGTACGGCGGGCCGGACCGGCGCAGCGCGGCGAGCACGTCGAACTCGCCACGACCGATGCCCCAGCGGGCGTACACCTGCTCCTGCCGGTCGCCGACCAGCCGGGACAGCCGGTAGATGCGGCCGAAGACGGCCATCGGCTCGGGCCGCATGCCGGGCCGTTCCCGACGCCACTGCTCGACGATCAGGTCCACCTCGTCCGCTGCCACGGCTGTCGATTGTGCCGCACGTCGCCCTTCCGCTTTCACTCTACGCCAAGTAGCTTAGCTCTAAGATACTTAGCACCGTGAGAAGAGGCAGGCATGACCCGTCGGACCGATGTCGCGCTCACCGCGATCGCGCCCGTCACCTGGGGCAGCACCTACCTGGTGACCGCCGAGCTGCTGCCCGCCGACCGGCCGCTCTGGGCCGGGGCGATCCGCGCCCTCCCGGCCGGCCTGCTGCTGCTCGTCCTGACCCGCCGCCGACCGCACGGCATCTGGTGGGGCCGGGCCGCCCTGCTCGGCACGCTCAACATCGGGGCGTTCTTCCCGCTGCTCTTCGTCGCCGCCTACCGGCTGCCCGGGGGAACCGCGGCCGTGCTCGGCGCCGCCCAGCCCCTGCTGGTCGCGGTGCTCACGGTCGCCCTGCTCCGGGACCGGCCCGGCCGCACCGCGCTGCTCGCCGCCGTCGCCGCCCCGGCCGGCGTCGCGCTGGTGGTGCTGCGGCCGGGCGCCGGCCTCGACCCGCTCGGCGTCACCGCCGGCCTGGCTGGCACCGCCGCGATGGCCGCCGGCCTGGTGCTCACCCGCCGTTGGGGGCGCCCGCCGGGGGTCGGCACGCTCGCGGCCACGAGCTGGCAGCTCGTCGCCGGCGGCCTGCTGATCACCCCGGTCGCCGCCGTCGTCGAGGGGCCACCGCCCGCGCCGGACGGGCCAGCCCTGCTCGGGTACGCGTGGCTGGGGCTGGCCGGCACCGCGCTGGCGTACGCGCTCTGGTTCCGGGGCGCGGCCCGGCTGCCGGTGGCCCGGGTGTCGATGCTCGGCGCGCTCAGCCCGCTGACCGCCGCGGCGCTCGGCTGGCTGGTGCTCGGCCAGGCGCTCGGCCCGATCCAGCTCGCCGGTTTCGCGGTGGCGGTCGCCGCCATGGTGCTCGGGCAGCTCCCGGACCGGCACGCCTCGGAGCGCGACGCCCCGGACCGGGACGTTCCGGCCGCGACCGCCTCCCGGGCCGCCCCGAACCGGGCCGCCCGACCGGGCCGGTCGCGTGCGTCGCTCAGCCGGCTCGCAGCCGGCGCCAGTCGGCCGGCGGCGGGCCGAGCGGAACGTCCTCGGGCAGCGCGCCGGACGGCAGCTCCGCGGCGGCGGCGAGCGGCAGGGTGAACCGGTGGCCGGCGGCGGGCCCGGCCTCGTGTGACCGGTCGAGCAGCCAGCGCACCTCGTCGGCGGTCCAGCCGAGGCCGCGCCGGCCGGCGATCTCCCCGACCAGCCGCACGCCGACCCGGGTGTCGTCGTCGTAGAAGCGCATGCACCAGTGGTGCGCCCACATGCCGAGCGCGCGCAGGCCGGCCGCGTCGAGCGAGCCGACCAGCCGGCCGCAGGCGGTCTCGGCGAACGGCCGTCTCGGGTCGCCGGCGCGGTCCCGTTCGATCGCGCCGTAGGCGGCCGGTGCCACCGCCCGCATCCGGTCGTAGAAGCCCTGCACCACCGCGGTGTCGAGTGGTGCTCGCCCCCGCCCGGCCACGCTCGCCATGCCCCGCACCTTTTCTGGAGTTGGTGGCGGGACGGTACCGACCACTTACGACACTTTCCCCGCCGCACCGGCAAGATCCACGCCACCACGCCGAGGTGGCGGTATCCGCGGCCCTCGGATACCGCCACCTCGCCGAGCTGGTGCGACTGCCACGCGTCAGGTCCGAATCCCGCCAGCCGAGCGGCCGGTCCGGGAGGCAGGATCGGGGCATGGAGCTGGACTTCGAGCGGTGCTACCGGGCCGTCGACAGCCGCGACCCGCGGTTCGACGGCTGGTTCTACACCGGCGTCACGTCGACCGGGATCTACTGCCGGCCGTCCTGCCCGGCGACGACGCCGAAGCGGCAGAATGTCCGGTTCTTCCCGTCCGCCGCCGCCGCGCAGGGCGCCGGGCTGCGGGCCTGCCGCCGGTGCCGGCCCGACGCCGCGCCGGGCTCCCCGCAGTGGGACGTCCGGGCCGATCTGGTCGGCCGCGCGATGCGGTTGATCGCCGACGGCGTGGTCGACCGGGACGGCGTCCCCGGGCTGGCCACCCGGCTCGGCTACACCGAGCGGCACCTGCACCGCATGCTCCAGGCCGAGCTGGGCGCCGGCCCGCTGGCGCTGGCCCGGGCGCAGCGTGCGCAAACCGCCCGGATCCTGGTCGAGACCACCGGGCTGGGCCTGGCCGAGGTGGCCTTCGCCGCCGGGTTCGGCAGCGTGCGGCAGTTCAACGACACGGTCCGCGAGGTGTTCGGCGTCACCCCGTCCGAGCTGCGGGGCGGCCGGAGCGACTGGCCGACGGCCGGCGGGGCGGGCACCATCACGCTGCGACTGGCCTACCGGCCACCGCTGCACGCGGAGGCGCTGCTGGACTTCCTCGCCCTGCGCGCGCTGCCCGGCATCGAGGAGGTCCGCGACCGGACTTACCATCGCGGGCTGCGCCTGCCGCACGGCCCCGGCACGGCGGCACTGACCCCGGCCGGCGGGCACGTGGCCGCCACGCTGCGGCTGACCGACATGCGCGACGTGGCACCCGCGGTGGCCCGCTGCCGCCGCCTGCTCGACCTGGACGCGGACCCGGTAGCGGTGGACGCCGTCCTGGCCGACGATCCGGCGCTGGCCCCGGCGGTCGCCGCGGAGCCCGGCGTCCGGCTCCCGCACGCGGTGGACGGCTTCGAGACCGCGGTCCGCGCCGTCACCACCCAGCAGGTCTCACTCCGCTCGGCCCGGACCACGCTCACCCACCTGATCGCCGCCACCCGGTCCGCCGACGAGGGGGCCGCCGACGGGTCGCCGGGCGGCCTGCGGGCGTTCCCGAGCGCGGCGGAGGTGCTCGCCGCGCCGGACCTGGCGTTCCGCATGCCCAGGGCCCGGCGGGAGACGATCCGCGCGTTGGCCCGCGCCGTCGTCGACGGGGAGCTGGACCTGGACGCGGGCGGCGACCGGGAGGAGGCCGCCCGGCGGCTGGTCGCGCTGCCCGGCGTCGGGCCGTGGACCGCCGGTTACCTGGCCATGCGCGCGCTCGGCGACCCCGACGTCATCCTCGCCACCGACCTGGGCGTCCGTCGCGGCGCAGCCGCGCTCGGCCTGCCCGACACCCCGAAGACCCTGACCGCGTACGCGGACCGCTGGCGCCCCTGGCGGTCGTACGCAACGATCCGACTCTGGAGAGCAGTATGACCACTCTGGACAGCACCGTCATCGACACTCCCGCCGGGCCGCTGAGCGTGCTCGCCGGGCCCGGCGGAGCGGTGCGTGCGGCCGGCTTCACCGCCGACCCGACGGCCCTGGTGCCGTTGACGCACCCGAGCCTCCGCGGCGACCTGCGGGAGCGGGCCGACCTCGGGCCGGTGACCGCGGCCGTCCGGGCCTACCTCGACGGCGACCTGACCGCGATCGACGCGGTCGAGGTGGAGCAACACACCGACGGCGTCTTCCTGGCGCACGCCTGGCGGGTGCTGCGCGACGTGAAGCCGGGTGATCCGGTGACGT
Source organism: Micromonospora sp. RP3T (assembly GCF_003027925.1). Taxonomy (GTDB): domain Bacteria; phylum Actinomycetota; class Actinomycetes; order Mycobacteriales; family Micromonosporaceae; genus Micromonospora. The sequence continues at coordinate 87,730 of NZ_PYPS01000025.1, read as the reverse complement.
ACACCGGGTTCGCCGCGCTGGCCGGCCGACCGGCCGCGGTCCGCGCCGCGGCGGCGGCCTGTGCCCGCAACGCCGCGGCGCTCTTCGTGCCCTGCCACCGGGTGTTGCGCACCGACGGCGCGCTCGGTGGCTACCGCTGGGGGCTGGACGTGAAAAAGTGGCTTCTCGGGCATGAGGGACGGGTGACGGCTAGCTGACCCCGCGCCGACACACCCGGCCGCTACCGTCGGCTGGTGCCCGCGCCCAGCGACGGCAATCCCGCGGCGCATACCGACGCCCGGTCCCAGCCGCTGCACAACCTCTGGCGGCTGCGGCCCTACCTGCGCCCGTACGCGACGGAGTTCGCCTGGCTGCTGGCCGCCGCGCTGGCCGCGACCGCGGCGAGCCTGGCCGTCCCGCTGGTGGTGCAGCGGGTGGTGGACGGGCCGGTGGCTCGGCACGACGCGTCCGGCCTGCTCCGGCTCGGCGCGCTCGCGCTGCTGCTCGGGCTCGCCGAAGCCGTGCTGATCTTCATCCGGCGATGGACGCAGTCGTCCTCCTCGGTGGGCATGGAGGCCGCCATCCGGGCCGACATCTACGCGCACCTGCAACGGCTCCCAGCCGGCTGCCACGACCGCTGGCAGTCCGGTCAACTGCTCTCCCGGATCACCAGCGACCTTTCGGTGATCCGCCGGTTCCTCTCCTTCGGCCTGCTCTTCCTGGTGCTCAACCTGATCACCTACGCCGCCGTGGTGGTGCTGCTGATCCGGCTGCACCCCTGGCTGGGGCTGCTGGTCGCGGCCAGCGCCGTCCCGCTGTTCCTGATCAGCCGGCGCTTCGCCCGGCACTACCACGCGGCCTCGCGCCGCATGCAGGACCAGCAGGGCGACGTGGCCACGCTGGTCGAGGAGACCGCGCAGGGGCTGCGCACCATGCGGGCGTACGGGCGGGGCCCGGAACTGGCCGCCCGGTTCGCCGCCGGCGCCCGCCGGCTGCACGACACCGGAATCGGCAAGGCCCGCCTGCTGGCCCGCACCTCCGCGCTGTTCGACCTGGTGCCCAACCTGACCCTCGGCGCGGTCCTGGTGGCCGGCGCCGCCGCCGTGGCCGGGGGCGCGCTCACCATCGGGCAACTGGTCGCGTTCGTCAGCCTCCAGCTCATGCTGATCTGGCCGGTGCAGTCACTCGGCTGGATCATCGCGAACGGGCAGGAGGCCGCCACCGCCGCCGACCGGATCCAGGAGGTGCTCGACACGCCGCCGACCATCGTGGACGCCCCGCACGCCCGGTCACTGGGCCGGGGCGAGATCCACGGCCGGCTCCGCTTCGAGCGGGTGAGCTTCCGCTACCCCGGCGCGCCCGACCCGGTGCTGCACGACCTGGACCTGACCGTCGAGCCGGGCGAGACACTCGCCCTGGTCGGCGCCACCGGGTGCGGCAAGAGCACGTTGCTCTCGCTGGTCCCCCGGCTGCACGAGGTGACCGGCGGCCGGCTCACGCTCGACGGGCACGACGTACGCGACCTGTGCCTCAGTTCGCTGCGCCGGCTGGTCGGGGTGGCCTTCGAGGAGCCGACGCTGTTCTCCATGTCGGTGCGGGAGAATCTCACCCTGGGCCGCCCCGAGGCCGGCGAGGAGGAGATCCGGGCCGCGCTGACGCTGGCGCAGGCGGAGTTCGCGTACGAGCTGCCGTGGGGGTTGGCCACCCGGATCGGTGAGCAGGGGCTGTCGCTCTCCGGCGGGCAGCGGCAGCGGCTCGCGCTGGCCCGGGCGGTGCTCGGCCGGCCCGCCCTGCTGGTCCTCGACGATCCGCTCTCCGCGCTGGACGTGCACACCGAGGCGCTCGTCGAGGCCGCGCTGCGCCGGGTGCTGCGGGACACCACGGCGCTGCTGGTCGTGCACCGACCCTCGACCGTGGCGCTGGCCGACCGGGTGGCGCTGCTGGAGGCCGGTCGGGTGGTGGCCGTCGGCACCCATTCCGAAATGCTGGCCGGGGTGCCGGCGTACCGGGCGGTGCTCTCCGCCGAGCCGGAGGGTCGGCCGGGCGGCGTCGGCCTGGTGCGGTCGTGACCGCGCCGGACGCCGACCTGACCCGGTGGCGGGGCCGGGCCACCGATCCGGACGCCGACCGCAGCCGGGCGGAGGGTTCGTCACCGGCGGCGGTGACCCGGCTCCGCGTCCGCAGCCGGCTCCTGCTGCGGACGCTGCTCCACCCGCACCGGGCGCCGCTCGGGCTGGCCGTGGCGCTGCTGCTGGCCCAGAACGCGGCGGCGATGACCGGTCCGTACCTGGTCATGCTCGGCATCGACAGCGGCATCGGGCCGCTGCGGGCCGGTGACGCCGGCCCACTGGTCGCGGTCGCCGCCGCGTTCGTCGTGGCGACCGCCGTCGAGTACGCGGCCCGGCGCGCGTTCCTCGCCCTCGCCGCCCGGATCGGCCAGGCCGTCCTGCTCGACCTGCGCCAGCGGGTGTACGCGCACTTCCTCCGCCTCGACGTCGGCTTCCACGAGCGCTACACGTCCGGCCGGATGGTGTCCCGGCTGACCAGCGACCTGGAATCGATCGGCGAGCTGGTCGACGGCGGGATCGACCGGCTGGTCATGGCCGTGCTGTCGGTGCTGTCGGTGGCGGGCATCCTGCTCTGGCTGGACCTGCCGTTGGCCGCGGTCACGCTGTTCGCGTTCCCGTTCCTGTTCGGGCTGTCCCGCTGGTTCGCGCGGGCCTCCGCCGGGGCGTACCGGCGCACCCGGGAAGCGGTGGCGCTGGTCATCGTGCACTTCGTCGAGTCGCTGCGCGGAATCCGGGCCGTGCAGGCGTTCCGCCGCGAGCCCCGCAACCAGCGCATCTTCGCCGCGGTCAACGACGACTACCGGCGGGCCAGCCTGCGCGCTTTCCGGCTGATCGCGATCTACTCGCCAGGCATCCGACTGATCGGCAACCTGACCGCCGCCACGGTGCTCGCGTACGGCGGCTGGCGGGTGCTCGGCGGCCACACCGAGGTCGGCGTGCTCGCCGCGTTCCTGCTCTACCTGCGGCGGTTCTTCGAGCCGATGGAGGAACTGAGCCAGTTCTACAACTCGCTCCAGTCGGCGACCGCGGCGTTGGAGAAGCTGGCCGGGGTGCTGGACGAGCACCCGGCGGTGGCCGAACCGGCGCGGCCGGTGCCGCTGCCCGCCGGGCCGCCGCGCGGCGCCGTGGTGTTCCGCTCGGTCTCCTTCGGCTACCGGCCGGAGACGCCGATCCTGTCCGGGCTGGAGCTGACCGTCCCGGCCGGGCAGACCGTGGCGTTGATCGGGCCGACCGGGGCCGGCAAGTCCACGCTGGCGAAGCTGCTGGCCCGCTTCCACGACCCGGACGCCGGCTCGGTCCACCTGGACGGGGTGGACCTGCGCGACCTGGCCGACGCCGAACTGCGCCGGGCGGTGGTGCTGGTCACCCAGGAGACCCACCTGTTCAGCGGTTCCGTCGCGGAGAACATCAGGTTCGGCCGCCCGGACGCCGACGACGCCGCCGTGGTCGCCGCCGCCCGGGCGATCGGCGCGCACGAATTCATCGCCGCGCTGCCCGACGGGTACGCCACCGACGTGCACCGGCGCGGCGGCCGGCTCTCCGCCGGGCAGCGGCAACTCGTCGCGTTCGCCCGGGCGTTCCTGGCCGACCCCCGGGTGTTGATCCTCGACGAGGCCACCTCGTCGCTGGACGTGCCGACCGAGCGGCTGGTTCAGCGCGCGTTGCGGAACGTGCTGTGCGACCGCACCGCGCTGGTGATCGCCCACCGGCTCTCCACCGTGGAGATCGCCGACCGGGTGCTGGTGCTCGACACCGGCGGAATAGTCGAGGACGGCCCCCCGGCCGAGCTGGCCGCCACCGAAGGCCGCTACGCCGCCCTGCACCGCCAGTGGCGCGACTCGTTGATCTGAAGCGGGTCCGGGTGCGTTGGAGACCCCAAACCGCCGGGCTGTCAGTAGCCGGGGGGCGCGGCGCTGCCGACCCGCGGAGGAACGACGTCCACTCGCCTGATCACTCAGCGTGACATCTCTTCGCGGGTGATGCGCTCAACGCCGTTATGACTGTGGGGCATAATTATGACCCACAGTCATACCGCTCGAAAGTGCTTTCTCCTTCGGTGGCGACACACCAGGCACGAGAGCCACGGGTGCCGCCGTCGCGAGAAAGCCTGGTCGCGAAGCCAGGCAGACGGACGGATCAGCCTTCAGCCAGACAGAGCCCATGCCTAGCCGGTCGTACGGCTTCGGGAAGACGGGCCGGTCGATGATCTGCCGAGCTCGTTGGCGACTGACGCCCAGCCGGGCCGTGATCTCACCCGCCCCGTACAGCTGGAGGCGACGCTCGATCGATGCCGGACAACACTCCGCCTGCACCTAACCGCTAATCCCGCGCAGTCCGCCCACACCACCCGATGCGGCCTACCTGGCTCTGCCGAGTGTGTGCGGCCCCTTGGCCGTGCCAGCCAGCACGGCGGTTACTCGGCATGGAGTATCGGGGCGACCGGGGATCTACTCAGGCTCAACCCGAATCCCGGTCCGCAGCCTGATGAGATGTTCTCCCGCTTCATCAGGTGGACCGGCCCTGCCGTCCAATGAGCGGTGCTCCTCCGCGTGGAGCGGCCCCGCCGCGCCCGCCTACCATCGGCGGATGAGTGACACGACGAGGACGGGCCGCTCCGGGGTCCCCGAGCGTCCGAGCCTGGACGGCCTGGAAGAGACCTGGGCCGGCCGCTGGCAGTCCGAGGGCACGTACGCGTTCGACCGCACGAAGGAACGCGCGGACGTGTACTCCATCGACACCCCACCGCCGACCGTGTCGGGCGAGCTGCACATGGGGCACGTCTTCTCGTACACGCACACCGACGTCGTGGCCCGGTTCCAGCGGATGCGCGGGCGGACCGTCTTCTACCCGATGGGCTGGGACGACAACGGGCTGCCCACCGAGCGGCGGGTGCAGAACGTCTACGGCGTGCGCCCCGACCCGACGCTGCCGTACGACCGGGACTGGCGACCGCCGGCCACGCCGGTGAGCGCCGACGCCCGGAAGAACCCGACGGCGATCTCCCGACGCAACTTCATCGAGCTGTGCGAGACGTTGACCGTGACCGACGAGCAGGCGTTCGAGGCGCTGTGGCGGCGGCTCGGCCTCTCCGTGGACTGGTCGTTGACGTACACCACGATCGGGCCGGCGGCGCGGGCGGCCAGCCAGCGCGCGTTCCTGCGCAACCTGGCCCGGGGCGAGGCGTACCAGGCGGAGGCGCCGACGCTCTGGGACGTCGGGTTCGGCACCGCCGTGGCGCAGGCGGAGCTGGAGGACCGGGTCCGGCCCGGCGCGTACCACCGGCTGCGGTTCACCGGGCCGGACGGGCGCGAGGTGCTGATCGACACCACCCGGCCGGAGCTGCTGCCGGCCTGCGTGGCGCTGGTCTGCCACCCCGACGACGAGCGGTACGCGGACCTCGTCGACACCGCTGTGCGTACCCCGGTGTTCGGGGTGGAGGTGCCGGTGCGCGCGCACGCGCTGGCGGACCCGGCCAAGGGCACGGGCATCGCGATGGTCTGCACGTTCGGTGACCTGACGGACGTGACCTGGTGGCGCGACCTGCGGCTGGACACTCGGGTGGTGATCGGCCGGGACGGGCGGCTGCTGCCGGAGCCGCCGGCGGACGTGCCGGCGGGGCCCTACGCGGCGCTGGCCGGGCAGAGCGTCAACGGCGCCCGGCGCACGCTGGTGGAGCTGCTGGGCGAGGCCGGCGACCTGGTCGGCGAGCCCCGCCCGATCACCCACCCGGTGAAGTTCTACGAGCGCGGCGACCGGCCGCTGGAGATCGTCTCGACCCGGCAGTGGTACCTGCGCAACGGCGGCCGGGACGCCGACCTGCGCGACGACCTGCTGGCCCGCGGGCGCGAGCTGCGCTGGGTGCCGGAGCACATGCGGCACCGCTACGAGCACTGGGTGGGCGGTCTCACCGGTGACTGGCTGGTCAGCCGGCAGCGGTTCTTCGGCGTGCCGGTGCCGGTGTGGTACCGGCTCGACGACACTGGCGAGCCGGACTGGACCCACCCTCTCACACCGGATGAGGCGACGTTGCCGATCGATCCGACAAGCGAGCCGCCGCCCGGTTTCGCCGAGTCGCAGCGCGGTCGGCCCGGTGGCTTCACCGGCGATCCGGACGTGTTGGACACCTGGGCCACCTCGTCGCTGACCCCGCAGCTCGTCGGCGGGTGGGAGACCGATCCGGACCTGTTCGGCCGAGTCTTCCCGATGGACCTGCGCCCGCAGGGGCACGACATCATCCGCACCTGGCTGTTCGCCACCGTGGCCCGCTCGCACCTGGAACACGGTGTGCTGCCCTGGCGCACGACGGTGCTCTCCGGCTGGATCCTCGACCCGGACCGGAAGAAGATGTCCAAGTCCAAGGGGAACGTGGTCACCCCGATGGGGTTGCTGGCCGAGCACGGCTCCGACGCGGTCCGCTACTGGGCCGCCAACGGCAAGCCGGGCATGGACCTCGCCTTCGACCCGGCCCAGGTCAAGGTGGGCCGTCGGCTGGCCACCAAGCTGCTCAACGCGTCCCGCTTCGCACTCGGGCTGGGCGCCGCCGACGCCCTGCGGGCCCCGGCCACGGCACCGTTGGACACCGCGATGCTCGCCGAACTGTCCGGCGTGGTCGCGGTGGCGACGTCGGCCCTCGACGGGTACGACCACACCGCCGCCCTGATGGCCACCGAGGCGTTCTTCTGGCGGTTCTGCGACGACTACATCGAGTTGGTGAAGGAACGCGCGTACGGCGACGGGCCGGCGGCCGACTCGGCGCGGGCGGCGCTGGCCACCGCGCTGTCGGTGCAGTTGCGGCTCTTCGCGCCGGTGCTGCCGTTCGTCACCGAGGAGGTCTGGTCCTGGTGGCGGTACGGCTCGGTGCACCGGGCGACGTGGCCGACCACGTACGAGGTGGACCGCGCGCTGGCCGTGCCCGGTGACCCGGAGCTGCTGCGGCTGGCCGCCGACGCGCTGGGGCAGGTGCGCCGCGCCAAGTCGGAGCGGAAGCTGTCGATGAAGGCGGACGTGCCGCTGGCCGAGGCGCTCGGGCCGGCGGCCCTGCTCGACCAGCTCACGCTCGTCGCCGACGACGTGCGCGCGGCGGGGCGGATCGCCAAGCTCGACCTGCTGCCCGACCGCACCCCCGAGCTGGTCATCGCCTGCGCGTTCTGACGCCCGCCCGCCCGCCCCGCCCCGCTTGTTAGGCGGGGGCCCCGCTTAACAGGTAGGTGTTAAGCGGGGCCCCCGCCTCTACCGAATGCGTTAAGCGGGGCCCCCGCCTTTCAGCTGGTCTCGCCGGCGACGCTGAACGAGCGGAGCCGGTCGACCGCCAGTGCGGTGAAGCCGACCGTCACCAACGCGGTCAGCACGGCCGCCACCGGCACCGAGACGGTGGTGCCGAGCAGCGCGGTCGGCGCGATGCGGTCGGCCAGTGCGATCACCCACTGCTGGACCGAGAGCACCTTGGTGCCGTCGACGAACCGGCCGAGCAGCCCCTCCCAGATCAGCACGTAGACCAGGCCGAGCAGCACCGGCCGCCGGCTCACCAGGCTGAGCGCCAGGAACAGCGCCGAGTAGGCCAACGCGCCGGCCACCGACGCGGCGACCAGGGCCAGGCCGAGGCGTACCGAGTCGGCCAGCACGCCGGCCACGTAGAGCGGGACGGCGACCGTGACCGCGCTGACACCGGCCGCCACCGCGAGCTTCGGCAGCACGATCTGCCAGCGGGGCAGCGGCTTGGTGAGGATGTGCACCACGGTGCCGTCGTCGATCTCGGCGCCGAGCACGCCGGTGCCGACGATCAGCGCCACCACCGGCAGCACCACGGCCAGGCCGAGGCCGACCAGCACCGGCGGCCCCCACTGGCCCGGGTCCACCCCGAGCGACCGGCAGAGCACCGCCAGGCCGATCAGGACCAGCGGCAACGGCAACAGCATGAGGAACCGGCTCCGGCCGAACAGGCCGCGGGCGGTGATCCAGGTAACGGTCGACATCAGGCCTCCACCAGATACGAGAAGACGCTCTCCAGCGACTCGTCCTCCGGCAGGAGCTGCCGGACCCGGATGCCGTGGCGGAGGGCGATCCGGGGCAGGGCCCGGGTGAACGCGCCGTAGTCGCCGGCCTTGACGGTCAGGCCGGTGCGGCCCAGCTCGACGCCGGAGACCGAGGACTCGGCCATCAGCGCCACCGCCAACGCCCGGTCGTCGGTGGAGCGCACCGCGAAGACGTGCGGCCGGTTGGTCATCAGGCGGCGGATGGTGCGGTAGTCGCCGGAGGCGGCCAGCCGACCGGCCACCATCACCTGGACCGTGCCGGAGACCTGCTCGACCTCCTCCAGGATGTGCGAGCTGAACAGGATGGTCCGGCCGGCGTCGCCGAGCCGGTGCAGGAGCGCCATCATGTGCAGCCGCTGTCGCGGGTCCATCCCGTTGAACGGCTCGTCGAGCAGCAGCACCTGCGGGTCGTGCACCAGCGCTGCGGCCACCCGGGTGCGCTGCCGCATGCCCTTGGAGTAGGTGCCGATCCGGCGGCCCTGCGCGCCCTCCAGCTCGACCAGCTCGATCGCCCGCCGGGCCGCCGCCTCCGGGTCCGGCAGCCGGTGCAGCTTCGCGCTGGCCAGCACGAACTCGTACGCGCTGAGGAACGTGTGCACCGCCTCCCGCTCGCTGACCAGGCCGAGTCGCCGGTAGACGCCCGGGTTGCGCCAGGTCGGCTCCCCGTCCAGCGTCACCGCGCCCCGGGACGGGGCGAGGAACCCGGCCATCATGTGCAGCAGCGTGGTCTTCCCGGCGCCGTTCGGGCCGAGCAGACCGGTCACCCCGGGGCCGAGCCGCATGGTGACGTCGTTGACCGCCACCACGTTGCCGTACCAGCGGGAGACGCCGGCCAGGTCGAGGGTGCTGGTCGTGGCGGCGGGCGCGTCGGCCGCCGGTTGCGTGTGCAGCGCCGTCATCGGGCGGCCACCTTCCGGTATCGCAGGAGCAGCAGGCTGACGCAGGCGGCGACCAGCAGGACGGCGACCACCGCGTAGACCGGCCCGAAGCCGCCGATCGGGATGCCCCCCTCCTGTCCCTGGGTCAGCAGGTCGCCCAGCGCCCAGGTGCCCACGCCGCTGACGAGCGACGACGGGGAGGCGAGGAACGCCAGCTCGTTGACCGTCCGGGAGGGCATGATGGACAGCACGCCGACCACCGGCGTGGTCATCAGGAACACCGCGACGATGCCGCCGGCGGCGAAGGCGCGCTTGCCGGTCAGCGACGCGACCAGCAGGCCGATCGAGGCGAAGACCACCGCCCACAGCCCGGCGTAGAGCAGGCCGGGCAGCAGGTCGAGCAGCTCGTCCCACACCCCGCGCATGCCCCGTGAGGTGGTGAACGCGGCGCCGAGGAACATCACCAGCTGCGGACCGCCGAGCAGCAGCCAGAGCGCGGTCATCAGGGCCGCCAGCTTGGCCAGCGCGTAGTCGCCGCGGGGCAGCGGACGGGAGAAGTAGAGCGGGAGCACGCCGCTGCGCAGGTCGCGGGAGACCAGCTCGGGCGCGGCCACCGCGACGAAGAAGATGACCAGCCAGCTCATCGCGTCGGCGAACTGGGCGTACGTCAGCACCACCTGGCCGAGCTGGCTGCGGACCGCGGTCAGCCCGGCGGCCACCACGGTGACCACGGCCACCACCAGCCAGGGGAAGATCTTCGCCTTGGCGCTGCGGCCCAACCCGAAGACGGTACGCAGACCGTGGCCGTAGAGCGCGCCGAAGACCTGCCGCCGGCCCAGCCGGGGGCCGGTGTAGCGCTGGTATCCGATGTCGTGGATGACGCCTGTCGCGTCAGACATGGCTGGGCTCCCTCGGGGCGAAGAGCTCGGCCACCCGGTGCCGTCGCTGGTCCAGCCGGTGCAGCGGCAGGTCCAGCTCGGCGACCGCGCCGAGGATCAGGTCGTAGGTGTGGTCGTCGGCGAGCGGGACGAGCAGCAGCCGCCCGTCCCGGGACACCGGCAGGTCGAGCGCGGCGAGCCGGGCGGCCAGTTCCTCGGTGCCCTCGCTCACCTCGACGGCGAGCACGTCGGTGGCGGTGGTCATGGCGGCGACCCGGTCGGCGCGCAGCAGCCGGCCGCCGTCGATGGCGACGAGCGTGTCGCAGATCCGCTCCACCTCGCCGAGCAGGTGGGAGCAGACCACCACGGAGATGCCGAACTCGGTGCCGATCCGGTGGATGAGCGCCAGCATGGCGTCCCGGCCGGCCGGGTCGAGGCCGTTTGTGGGCTCGTCGAGCAGCAGCAGGTCGGGGTCGTGCACCAGGGCCTGGGCGAGCTTGACCCGCTGCTTCATGCCGGTGGAGTAGCCGCCGACCGCCCGGTGCCGTTCCTCGTGCAGGCCGACGTGGCGCAGCGCCTCGGAGGCGCGTTCCCGGGCCACCGTGCGCGGCAGCCCGCTCATCCGGCCCAGGTGGGTGACCAGCTCGGCGGCGGAGAGGTCCGGCGGGAGGGCGTCGTGCTCGGGCATGTAGCCGACCCGGGCGCGAACCTCGGCCGGGTCGGTGGTGGGGTCGAGGCCGAGCACCTGCACCCGGCCGCTGGTCGGCGGGAGCAGACCCAGCAGGATCTTGATCAGGGTGGACTTGCCGGCGCCGTTGGCGCCGACCAGCCCGATGATCCCCGGCTCGACCGACACGGTGAGGTCGGCCAACGCGGTGACCCGGCCTCCGTACGTCTTGGTCAGCGACTCGGTCGCGAGCAGTGTCACGCTGCCAGCCTAGGAAGCGCGGGCCCGCCTTTGCACCGGGAAACGCTCGGGGTTGTCCCTGATTCGGCCCGGACACCGCCGGTAAGGCTTCCGTAAGCGGCCGGACCGGTGCCCGCCGCGCCCGGCGCCGGGACACTCGACGCATGCCGATGCGTCTGCTGCGTGCGCCGCTGACCTGGATCGCCGTCGCCGTTCTCGTGGTCGGGGCGGCGACCGCGCTGTACTGGTTCCAGCCCTGGAAGCTGGTCACCGACACGGAGGTGCACGAGGAACTGGTGGCGGTGCCGTCCGCGGTGGCCTCCGCAGCGCCGTCCACGGTGCCCTCCGCGCCGTCGCGTCCGGCCACGCCGTCGCCGACGCCCGCCGGCCCGGTGCTGCTCGGCGGCGGCGAGTTCGTCAGCCACGAGCACGACACCCGGGGCGCCGCCCGGATCGTCCGCACCGCCGACGGGCGGCACCGGCTGGAACTGGTCGGGCTGGACACCTCGAACGGTCCGGATCTTCAGGTCTGGCTGACCGACCAGCCGGTTCGGACCGGGCCGTCCGGGTGGCGGGTCTTCGACGACGGGCGGCACGTGGCGCTCGGTCCGCTCAAGGGAAACCGGGGCGACCAGGCGTACGAGATCCCCGCCGGAACCGATCTCACCGGGTTGACCAGCGTCTCCATCTGGTGCGAGCGGTTCGCCGTCTCGTTCGGTGCGGCGGCGCTGACGACCGCCGGCTGAACCCGCCCGGCGACACCCGGTCGACCTGCGGGTGGCCGGGAGGTGGAGTGGCGCTCTCGACCGATCGCCGGTGGGCTGCGAAACTGTGTGCCGGCCGGCGAGTTGGGGGTTCGATGAGCAACGGGTGGATCCTGCCCGAGGATGTGCTGCGGGATGCGCCGTCGTACGCGCCAAGACCCGCTGAGCTGGCCGATCTGGAGTTGTTGCTGACCGGGGCGTACGCGCCGCTGAGCGGTTTCATGACCCGGGCGGACCTGGCCTCGCTGGGCCGGCGTGGCCGGCTCGCCGACGGCACGCCGTGGCCGGTGCCGGTGACGCTCCAGGTGCCGGCGGCGCTCGCCGACGGGCTGGAACTGGCCGACCCGGCGCGTCGGGCGCTGGTGCTCACCGACGGCGAGGGCGCCCCGGTGGCGGCCATGGACGTGATCGACGTCTGGCCGGCCCGCGACGGCACGGTCGGCGTGGGCGGCGCGGTACGCCGGCTCGGCGACGGCGGCCACGGGCCGTTCCAGCGGTTGCGACGCGGCCCGGACGAGGTGCGCGGGCTGCTGCCGCCGGGCCGGGTGCTCGGCGTCTTCGCCGACCGTGCGCTGCACCGCCCGCAGCTGGCCCAGATCGCGCACGCGGCCCGGACGCTCGGCGCGCACCTGCTGGTACTGATCCCGGTGGGCGAGGAGTCCAGCGGTGGCCTGCCGGCCGAGGCGCTGGTGCGCAGCGTGTTCGCGGCCCGCGACCGGATGCCGCCGGCGACGCTGGTGGCGGTGCCGCTGGCGCGGCGCAGCGACGAGATCAGCGACGCGTTGCTGCGGGCGCGGGTCGCCGCCGCGTACGGCGTGACCCATCTGCTCTCCACCGAGGGCATGCTCTCCGGCGCCGGCCTGCGGGTGCTGGTGCCGCGCGAGCTGGCGTACGACAACCGGGACGGGCAGTGGCGCTGGCGGGAGGACATCCCGCCGCGCAACCGCCGGTTGGCGCTCAGCCCGCACGAGATCGACGACCTGCTGGACCGAGGTTTCCCGCTGCCCGAGTGGCACACCCCGCCCGCGGTGGCGCGGGAGCTGGCCCGGGCGCGCCCGCCCCGGCGGCACCGCGGTCTGGTGATCTTCCTGACCGGCCTCTCCGGCTCGGGCAAGTCGACGATCGCCCGGAGTCTCGCCGACGTGCTCCGGGAGCAGGGCGACCGGACGATCACGCTGCTCGACGGCGACGTGGTGCGGCGGGAACTCTCCGCCGGGCTGGGCTTCAGCAAGGCCGACCGGGACCTGAACGTGCGCCGGATCGGCTGGGTGGCGGCCGAGATCGCCCGGCACCGGGGGGTCGGCATCTGCTGCCCGATCGCGCCGTACGCGGCGGCCCGGTCGACCGCCCGGGAGATGGCCCAGGCGGCCGGCGCGGGTTTCCTGCTGGTGCACGTGGCGACGCCGCTGGCGGTCTGTGAGCAGCGCGACCGCAAGGGTCTCTACGCCCGGGCCCGGGCCGGCCTGCTCACCGGCATGACCGGCATCGACGACCCGTACGAGGAGCCCACCGACGCCGACCTGGTGGTGGACACCTCGGACCTGACCGTCGAGGAGGCGGTTCAGCGGGTGCTGGAGCACCTCACCGAGACCGGCTGGGTGGAGCCCCGCATGCAGCCGGCCTGACCGGCACGGATCCGCTGACCGCCGCCGTTCCGTCCCGGGACGGCGGCGGTGTCGCGTCCGCCTCCGCCGACCGGTAGTGTTCGGCTTTGTTGGAACACGTTCGACCGCGTTCGCGGTGGAAGAAAGCTCGGGAGGTGACCGGCGATGCTCGCGCGACAGCGGCAGACCGCCATCCTGGAGCGGGTCCGCGCCGCCGGCGGGGTCCGGGTCACCGAGCTGGCCGCCGAGTTCGGCGTGTCGGACATGACCATCCGGCGGGACCTGGAAACGCTGCACGACCAGGGTCTGCTCGCCAAGGTGCACGGCGGGGCGACGCTGGCCGGGCCCGGCTCGACCGACGAGCCCGGCTTCCGGGCCAAGTCGGTCCGCCAGGCCGCGGAGAAGGCCGCCATCGCCGACCACGCCGCGCGGCTGGTCCGCCCCGGCGCCGCGATCGCGCTCTCCGCCGGCACCACCACCGCCGCGCTGGCCCGCCGGCTGGTGGACGTGCCCGGCCTGACGGTGGTCACCAACTCGCTGCCGGTGGCCGAGATCCTGCACGTCGGTGGCCGGCCGGACCAGACCGTGGTGCTCACCGGCGGGGTCCGCACCCCGTCGGACGCGCTGGTCGGCCCGCTGGCCGTGGCCGCTGTCGCCGCGCTCCACCTGGACCTGCTCTTCCTCGGCGTGCACGGGATCAGTGAGCGGGCCGGGTTCACCACGCCCAACCTGATGGAGGCGGACACGAACCGCGCGCTGGTGGCCGCCGCCGACGGGCTGGTGGTGCTCGCCGACCACACCAAGTGGGGCACGGTCGGCATCTCGTCGATCGTCGGCCTCGACGCGGCGGACGTGCTGGTCACCGACGACCGGTTGACACCCGACGCGCGAGGGGTACTCGAGGACCGGGTGGGTGAGCTGGTGACCGTGCCCGCGACGGAGGGAGCGGAGTGAAGCGTACGCAGATCGAGCTGGCCGACGGCCGGGAGCTGATCTACTTCGACGAGCGGGACGACGCGGTGCGGGACCAGCCGGACCGGCGGGACCTGCCCCCGCCGCCGCCCGCCTCGCAACTGCGGTACGACCCGCTGACCGACGAGTGGGTGGCGGTGGCGGTGCACCGGCAGACCCGCACGTTCCTGCCCCCGGCCGACCAGTGCCCGCTGTGTCCGTCGCGCGGCGACCGGCACAGCGAGATCCCGGCGCCGGACTACGACGTGGTGGTCTTCGAGAACCGGTTCCCGTCGTTGAGCCAGCGGGTCGCCGAGGAGCCGGCCGAGATCACGCCGTTCACCCCGGTGCGCCCCGGGCTCGGCCGGTGCGAGGTGGTCTGCTTCACCGACGACCACAACGCCTCGTTCGCCCGCCTCTCCCCCGGCCGGGTGCGGACCGTGCTGGACGCGCTCGCCGACCGCACCACCGCGCTGAGCGCGCTGCCCGGCGTCGAGCAGGTGTTCCCGTTCGAGAACCGGGGCGAGGAGATCGGGGTGACGTTGAACCACCCGCACGGCCAGATCTACGCGTACCCGTTCGTCACGCCGCGGACCCGGAGCCTGCTGGCCGCCGCCCGACGCCACACCGAGCGCACCGGCGGCAACCTCTACGCCGACGTGCTGGCCGCCGAACGCGTCGCCGGCGACCGGGTGGTGACCAGCAACGAGCACTGGACCGCGTACGTGCCGGCGGCGGCCCGCTGGCCGTTCGAGGTGCATGTGGCCCCGCACCGGCCGGTGCCGGACATCCCGGCGCTCGACGACGCCGAGCGGGACGCCTTCGGCCCGCTCTACCTGGACCTGCTGCGCCGCTTCGACGGGCTGTTCGACCTGCCGATGCCGTACATCGCGGCGTGGCACCAGGCGCCGGTGCGCGTCGACCGGGAGCTGGGGCACCTGCACCTGCAGCTGTTCACCGTCCGCCGGGCGAAGGACAAGCTGAAGTACCTGGCCGGTTCGGAGTCCGGCATGGGCGTCTTCATCAACGACATCGCCCCCGAGCGGGCCGCCGAACTCCTGCGCGCCGCGTGAAAGGCGGGGCCCCTTCTTAACGCCTCCGGTAGAGGCGGGGCCCCTTCTTAACACCGCTGGTCGCCCGCGCCCCGGAAACAGGGCGCGGGGGCCCGGTGACCGGGCCCCCGCTGGGAAGGGACGGGTGGACGGGACTGGCATCGCGTCCACCCGGTGCAACGAGTCCGGCCGGGCCCGGGTGACGCCCCACAGCGGCGGACACCGCACCCGACGGAGCACGGACGCGACGGAGCCCGCCGGTATGCGCCGGCGGGCTCCGTCGTGATCGGCGAGGAGGCTCAGGCCGCGAGCTTGCGGGCCAGGTTCTCGTCGAGCGCGTTCATGAACTCGTCGGTGGTCAGCCACGGGGCGTCCCGCGAGATGAGCAGCGCGAGGTCCTTGGTCATCTGGCCGCCCTCGACGGTCTCCACGATGACCTGCTCCAGCGTGTTGGCGAACTCGGTGACCGCCGGGGTGCCGTCCAGCTTGCCCCGGTGGGCCAGGCCCCGGGTCCAGGCGTAGATCGAGGCGATCGGGTTGGTCGAGGTCTTCTCGCCCTTCTGGTACTGCCGGTAGTGCCGGGTGACAGTGCCGTGGGCGGCCTCGGCCTCGACGGTACGGCCGTCCGGGGAGAGCAGCACCGACGTCATCAGGCCGAGCGAGCCGAAGCCCTGCGCCACGGTGTCGGACTGCACGTCACCGTCGTAGTTCTTGCAGGCCCAGACGTACCCGCCCTCCCACTTGAGCGCGGCGGCGACCATGTCGTCGATCAGCCGGTGCTCGTAGGTCAGGCCGGCGGCGTCGAACTCGGCCTTGAACTCGGCCTCGAACACCTCGGCGAAGATGTCCTTGAACCGGCCGTCGTACGCCTTGAGGATGGTGTTCTTGGTCGACATGTAGACCGGGTAGTTGCGGTCCAGGCCGTACCGGAACGAGGCGCGGGCGAAGTCCCGGATCGACTCGTCGAAGTTGTACATGCCCATGGCGATGCCGCCGCCGGGGAAGTTGGCGACCTCCATCTCCATCGGCGCGCCGCCGTCGGCCGGGGCGTACGTGATGGTGACCTTGCCCGGGCCGGGGACGACGAAGTCGGTGGCCTTGTACTGGTCGCCGTGCGCGTGCCGGCCGATGATGATCGGCTTGGTCCAGCCCGGGACGAGCCGCGGCACGTTCGACATGATGATCGGCTCGCGGAACACCACGCCGCCGAGGATGTTGCGGATGGTGCCGTTCGGCGACCGCCACATCTTCTTCAGGCCGAACTCCTCCACCCGGGCCTCGTCCGGGGTGATGGTGGCGCACTTGACGCCGACGCCGTGCTCCTTGATGGCGTTGGCGGCGTCGACGGTGACCTGGTCGTCGGTCTCGTCGCGGTACTGGATCGACAGGTCGTAGTAGTGCAGGTCGACGTCGAGGTACGGCAGGATCAGCTGCTCCCGGATCTGCTTCCAGATGATCCGGGTCATCTCGTCGCCGTCGATCTCCACGACCGGGTTGTTTACCTTGATCTTCGCCATCGGCCGGCGCTCCTCTCGGGGGACACGTGCTCAAGCAGTACGAGCGTACTGGAAACCGTCGGAGGTGACCCAGCCGGCCTCGCGGTGACATCCTTCCCGCATGCCGCTGACGCACACGCTCGGGTCCATCACGATCACCTCGCTGCTCGACGGAGCGGGCCCCTTCTTCATGCGGCGCGAGGAGGCGTTCCCCGACGCCACCGAGGCGAACTGGCACGAGGCGGACCAGCGGGACCCGGACGCGGTCGGGCCGGACGGCGGCTGGTGGCTGCCGTTCCGCGCGTTCGCGCTGCGTACCGGTGACGGGCCGGTCACCCTGGTCGACGCCGGCATCGGCCCGGCGGACGCGCTGGCGGCGAGCTGGGCGCCGGTGCCCGGCCGGCTGCCGGCCGAGCTGGCCGACGCCGGCATCGACCCGGCGGACGTCCGCACGGTCGTCCTCACCCACCTGCACAGCGACCACGTGGGCTGGGCCGGGTCGTTGTTCCCCAATGCGGACCACCTGGTGCAGCGCGCCGAGCTGGACGCGCTGGAGCTGTTCCACCCGGAACTGCCGGCCCGGCTGCTCGGGCCGTTGCGCGCCGACGGCCGGCTGCGGGTGCTCGACGGCGACACCGACCTCACCCCGGGGGTACGCGTGCTGAGCACGCCCGGCCACACCCCCGGGCACCAGTCCGTGCTGGTGGAGTCCGGCGACGAGCGTCTCCTGGTCACCGGCGACCTCCTGGTGCACGCGATCCAGTTGATCGACCCGGCGCTGTGCTACGTCCACGAGGAGGACCGGGCCGGGGCCGGCCGGACCCGTGAGCGCGTCCTGTCGACCCTCTCCCCGCTGCTCCTGGCCACCCCCCACCTGGGCACCCCCTTCACCCCCCACCCCTGACCGTTGGGTGGGTGGGACGCGCGAGGGGCGGCCGGCGGAAGCCGGCCGCCCCTCGCGGCGGTGGTGCTCAGGTCACATGGAAGCGACGTCGCCCTGCTTGGCGCGGACGGCCTCGGCGGCCTCCTTCAGCGCGGCCAGCTCGTCGGCGTCCAGCTCGGTCTCCACGACCCGCTTCACGCCCTCGGCGCCGATCTCGGCCTCGACGCCCAGGTAGACGCCGGAGATGCCGTACTCGCCGTCGACCCAGGCGCAGACCGGCATCACGTCGCCGGAGTCCTCGGCCACGGCCTTCGCCATCCGGGCCGCGGCGGCGGACGGCGCGTAGTAGGCGGAACCGGTCTTGAGCAGGGCGACCACCTCGGCGCCACCGTTGCGGGTCTTGACGACCAGCTCCTCGATCTGCTCGGCCGGCATGACGTCGCGCAGCGGCTTGCCGTTCACGGTGCTCTTCGACGGCACCGGGACCATGGTGTCGCCGTGCGAGCCGAGCGTCAGGGTCCGGACCGACTTCACCGGTACGCTCAGCGCCTCGGCGACGAAGTTGGTGAACCGGGCGGTGTCGAGCATGCCGGCCTGGCCGAGCACCCGGTTCTTGGGGAACTGGGTGGCGATCTGGGCCAGCGCGGTCATCTCGTCGAGCGGGTTCGACACCACGATGACGACGGCGTTCGGGGCGTACTTGGCGACGTTCTCGGAGACCTGCCGGACGATCTTGGCGTTCGTCTCCAGCAGGTCCATCCGGCTCATGCCCGGCTTGCGGGCCAGGCCGGCGGTGATGACGACGACGTCCGAGCCCTCGATGGCCTCGTAGCCCTCGCCGTTCGGGCCGGTGGTGACGCCGACCAGCTTGGTCTCGAAGCCCTCGACCGGCCGCGACTGGTTGAGGTCGAGGGCGAGGCCCGCCGGCTTGCCCTCCACGATGTCGGTGATCACGACGGTCTCGAAGATGTCGTACTCGGCCAGGCGCTGTGCGGTGGTGGAGCCGTAGAAGCCGGCCCCGACGACAGTGACCTTCTTACCCATGGTCGTCCCACTCCCTGATACCAGTCGGTTTTCCGGACCGTATCAGCCATCCTGGCACCGATCGGGCGAGGGGCGGACGGTTATGACCTGTCTGGGTGGTCAGCGGTCCCGCTCGGCGCGTTCGACCACGTTGGTGAGCAGCATCGCCCGGGTCATCGGGCCGACGCCACCGGGCATCGGCACCATCTTGCCGGCCACCTCGGCCACCTCGGGGTCGATGTCGCCGGTGTAGCGCCCCTTGCCGTCGTCGCCGATCACCCGGGTGATACCGACGTCCACCACCGTCACCCCCGGGGTGATCATGTCGGCGGTGAGCAGCCCCGGCACGCCGGCGGCGACGATCACGATGTCGGCGGCGCGGGTGTGGCCGGCGAGGTCCAGGGTGCCGGTGTGGCAGAGCGTGACGGTGGCGTTCTCGCTGCGCCGGGTGAGCAGCAGGCCGAGCGGGCGGCCGACCGTATTGCCGCGACCGACCACCGCGACGTTCGCGCCGCGCAGCGGCACGTCGTGCCGGCGCAGCAGCTCGACGATGCCGCGCGGGGTGCAGGGCAGCGGGGCGTCGTAGCCGAGCACGAGCCGGCCCAGGTTGACCGGGTGCAGGCCGTCGGCGTCCTTGTCCGGGTCGATCGACTCCAGCGCCCGCTGCGTGTCCAGGTGCGCCGGGAGCGGAAGCTGGACGATGTAGCCGTGGCAGGCCGGGTCCGCGTTCAGCTCGGCCAGTGCCGCGTCGAGCTGTTCCTGGGTGGCGTCGGCCGGCAGCGTGACGCGCAGTGAGGCGATGCCGACCTCGGCGCAGTCGCGGTGCTTGCCGTTGACGTACGCCTGGGAGCCGGGATCCTCACCGACCAGGACCGTGCCGAGCCCGGGGGTGATGCCGCGCTCGGCGAGCGCCTTCACCCGCGCTCGCAGCTCGTCCTTGATCTCCGCCGCGGTGGCCTTGCCGTCCAGGATCGTCGCCGTCACGTCGTGATCGTCTCACGTTCCCCGGCGAGCCGGACGACGACGGGCACTGATCACGCTCCGCAACGTGGTTTCCATCACTGAGAGTGACCACCAAGGCGACGAAACGGGACTCGGCGGCACGTTCCGTTACCAGGTCGCAACGGATCCGTTGTCGATCCGCCGGAGCGCGACCTACCGTTACGGCTCGTTGCGCAGCGTCACCCAGCGTCGGGCCGACCGCGCAGCGTGAGCAGATGAGGAGACTCCATGCGTGTTCGTAGGCTCGCGGCCTGGGCCGCTCTGCCGCTCGCGGTGACCCTGGGCCTGACGGCCTGCGGCTCCGGCGGTGGCAGCGGCGGCGCAAGCGACCCCGACGCGGCCGTGCGGATCGAGATCGCCGAGCCGCAGCACCTGGTGCCGACCAACACCAACGAGACGAGTGGCTCGCAGGTGCTGTCGGCGCTGTTCAGCCCGCTCGTCGACTACGACGAGGCGAACAAGCCGCACGAGGTGGCGGCCGAGTCGGTGACGTCGTCTGACAACAAGGTCTGGACGATCAAGCTGAAGCCCGGCTACACGTTCCACAACGGCGAGCAGGTCACCGCCGACAACTACCTCGACGCCTGGAACTACGGCGCGTATGCGCCGAACGGCCAGAACTCCAGCTACTTCTTCGAGAAGATCGCCGGCTACCAGGACCTCCAGGGCGAGAAGCCGAAGGCGGAGACGCTCAGCGGCCTGACGAAGGTCGACGACCTGACGTTCACCGTGACGCTCACCGAGCCGTACGTGGACTTCAAGACCATGCTCGGCTACACCGCGTTCTACCCGCTGCCGAAGGCGGCGTTCTCCGCGCCGGGCGTGCTGGCCGAGGGGTACGAGCAGGCGCCGATCGGTCAGGGCCCGTTCAAGATGAAGGGCTCCTGGCAGCACGACGCCAAGGTCGAGGTGGAGCGCTACGACGCGTTCCCGGGCCAGCAGCCCAAGGTCGGCGGCGTCGAGTTCCGGATCTACCAGCAGCCGACCGCCGCGTACGCGGACGTGCTGTCGGACAACCTCGACGTGATCAAGACGATCCCGACCGAGAACCTGTCGACCGCCGCCACCGACCTCGGCGACCGGTTCCAGCAGAGCCCGGCCTCGTCGCTCCAGGTGCTGGCGTTCCCGACGTTCCAGAAGGAGTTCAGCAAGCCCGAGGTGCGGAAGGCCATCTCGATGGCGATCGACCGGGACGAGATCACCAAGTCGATCTTCAAGGACTCGCAGCAGCCGGCGCGCTCGTTCGTCTCGCCGGTGGTCGCCGGCTACCGGGAGAACACCATCGGCACCGCCGGCGCGTTCGACCCGGCCAAGGCCAAAGCGATGTACGAGGCCGCGGGCGGCCCGAAGAAGATCGAGCTGTCCTACAACGGCGACGGCGGCCACAAGGACTGGATCGACGCCACCTGCAACCAGCTCAAGGCCAACCTGGGCGTGGAGTGCGTGGGCAACGCCGAGCCGAAGTTCGCCGACCTGCTGACCAAGCTCAAGCAGAAGCAGTCGGTGGGCCTGTTCCGGATGGGCTGGGTGATGGACTACCCGTCCATGGAGAACTACCTCGGCCCGCTGTACAGCACCAACGGCTCGTCGAACTACTACGGCTACTCGAACCCGGAGTTCGACAAGCTCCTCGCCGAGGGCGCCCGCGCGGCGAGCGCCGACGAGGCGGTCAAGAAGTACCAGGCGGCGGAGGACCTGCTCGCGCAGGACCTGCCGGTGATCCCGCTGCGGTACGGGCAGAACAACTTCGGCCACTCCACCAAGGTCAAGAACGTCCACGTGGACCTCTTCGACCGGGTTGACCTGCTGAAGATCGAACGCGCCTGACCCACCCCCGACCAGGGCCGGGCCACCCCCACCGGGTGGCCCGGTCTTGGCATTGGCCCGCATTTGCCCTATCTTCGGCAGACTCGCAGGCATGTTCCGGTTCATCCTGCGGCGACTGCTCCAGATGGTCCTCGCGTTCTTCGGGACCACGCTGATCGTCTACGCGTTGATGTTCGCCGGGCAGGGCGACCCGATCCAGGCGCTCGCCGGGGAACGGCCGGTCACCGCCGCCCAACGCGCCTATCTGACCGAGAAGTACCACCTGGACGCGACCGGGGTCGGCGGCTTCTTCTACCGCTACCTGAACTATCTCGGCGGCCTGCTCCGCGGCGACCTCGGCCAGTCGCTCACCGGCCGGCAGATCGGCGACATCCTGGCCGCCGCCTGGCCGGTCACCGTGAAACTGGCGCTGATCGCGCTGGCCGTGACCGTGCTCTTCGGGGTCACCGCCGGCGTCCTCGCGGCCATCCGCCGCTCCGGCGTCTTCGACCACGCCACGCTGGTGCTCACGCTGCTGGTGCTCGGCATCCCCACCATCGTGCTGGCCCCGCTGGCGCAGTACTTCCTCGGCGTACGCTGGCCGATCTTCCCGCCCACCGCCGGCGCCCAGCCCTCGTTCCGGGCGCTGCTGCTGCCCGGCATCGTGCTCGGCTCGCTGTCGCTGGCCACCGCGCTGCGGCTGACCCGCACCTCGGTGACCGAGAACCTGCGCGCCGACTACGTTCGCACCGCCCGGTCGAAGGGCCTGGTACGCCGCCGGATCGTCGGCGTGCACGTGCTGCGCAACTCGCTCATCCCGGTGGTCACGTTCCTCGGCGTCGAGCTGGGCAACCTGATGAGCGGCGCGATCATCACCGAGGGCGTGTTCAACATCCCCGGCGTCGGCTTCAACCTGTTCCGCGGCATCCGCACCGAGGACGGCCCGCTGGTGGTGGGCATCGTCAGCGTGCTCGTCGTGGTCTACCTGCTGTCCAACCTGGTGGTGGACGTGCTCTACGCCGTACTCGACCCGAGGATCAGATATGAGTGACTTCGAGACGGTGGCGGCGACGGAGGACCAGTCGGCGCGGCGCGGCGTCTCCGGCGAACCCGGCACCCCGGACCGGGCCGGCCGGCCCGGCCGGTCCCGCAGCCTGGCCGGCGACGCCTGGCGGGACCTGCGCCGCAACCCGGTGTTCTGGCTCAGCCTGCTGCTGGTCCTGCTGGTCGCCGCGATGGCCGTCGCCCCCGGGCTGTTCACCGCCAACGACCCGCGCGACTGCGTGCTCTCCCGGCAGCACGCCGGACCGTCCGGCGGGGCCATCTTCGGGTACGACTTCCAGGGCTGCGACACGTTCGCCCGGGCGGTCTACGGCGCCCGGGCCTCGCTGCTGGTGGGCGCGTTCTCCGCGGTGATCACCGGCGTGATCGCGCTGGTCGTCGGCATGCTCGCCGGCTTCTTCGGCGGCTGGGTCGACGCGGTGCTCTCCCGGGTGATCGACATCGTGCTCGGCATCCCGCTGCTGCTGGCCGCGATCGTGCTGCTCAAGCGCGTGAGCACCAGCGGCGAGACGGTACGCCTGTTCGCCGTCATCCTGGTGCTGGCGCTGCTCGGCTGGACCACCGCGGCCCGCGTGGTGCGCTCCTCGGTGATCACCGCCCGCGAGCAGGACTACGTGGCCGCGGCCCGGATGCTCGGCGCCGGCGACGGCCGGATCATGTGGCGGCACATCCTGCCGAACGCGCTCGCGCCGGCCATCGTGGTGCTCACCATCGCGCTCGGCTCGTTCATCGCGGCCGAGGCGACGCTGAGCTTCCTCGGCATCGGGCTGAAGGCGCCGACCATCTCCTGGGGCATCGACATCGACGCCGGCCGGGTGCACATGCGCGAGTCGGCCACGCCGCTGATCGTGCCGTCGGTCTTCCTCGCGTTGACAGTGCTCGCGTTCATCATGCTCGGCGACGCGGTCCGCGACGCCTTCGACCCGAAGCTGCGGTGAGTGCCCCATGACCGAGTCCGCGGTCCGGCCAACGCCGGCCTCCCCCACGCCGCCCGAGGGGCACCTGCTGGAGGTACGGGACCTGCACGTCGAGTTCCGCACCCGGGAGGGCGTGGCCCGGGTGATCAACGGGGTGACGTACCACCTGGACGCCGGCGAGACGCTCGCCGTGCTCGGCGAGTCGGGCTCCGGCAAGTCGGTCACCGCCCAGGCGATCATGGGCATCCTGGACACCCCGCCCGCGTACGTGCGGAGCGGTGAGATCCGCTACCGGGGGCGGGACCTGCTCACCCGGTCGGAGGAGGAACGCCGGCAGGTCCGGGGCACGGAGATCGCGATGATCTTCCAGGACGCGCTGTCGGCGTTGAACCCGGTCTTCCCGGTCGGCTGGCAGATCGGCGAGTCGCTGCGGCAGCGGGCCGGACTGTCCCGCGCCGACGCGCGCCGGCGCACGGTCGAGCTGATGGACCTGGTCCGGATCCCGGCCGCGGCGACGCGCCTCGGCGACTACCCGCACCAGTTCTCCGGCGGGATGCGGCAACGCGTCATGATCGCCATGGCGCTGGCGCTGGACCCGAAGGTGCTGATCGCCGACGAGCCCACCACCGCGCTCGACGTCACCGTGCAGGCGCAGATCATGGACCTCCTGGCCGACCTGCGCCGGGACCTCGGCATGGCGCTCATCCTGATCACCCACGACCTCGGCGTGGTCGCCGGCGTGGCGGACCGGATCGCGGTCATGTACGCCGGCCGGATCGTCGAGCACGCCGACGTCCGTTCGCTGTACCGGGCGCCGGCTCACCCGTACACCAAGGGGTTGTTGGAGTCGATCCCCCGGCTCGACGTGCGCGGGCAGGCGCTGTCGACCATTCCGGGGCTGCCGCCGAACCTGATGCGGATCCCGCCCGGCTGCCCGTTCCATCCCCGCTGCCTGTACGCGCAGCAGGTCTGTGTCGACGAGGTGCCGCACGATCTGGTGCTCGGCGACGGCCGGACCAGCGCGTGCCACTTCGCGCAGGAGGTCCACGATGACCGCGCCCGCTAGCCCGGCCAAGGTTCGCGGCGAGACCGTCCTCGCCGTCGACGAGCTGGTCAAACACTTCCCGATCACCCAGGGGGTGCTGTTCAAACGGCAGATCGGCGCGGTGCGGGCGGTCGACGGGGTGAGCTTCGAGCTGCGCCGGGGCGAGACGCTCGGCGTGGTCGGCGAGTCCGGCTGCGGCAAGTCCACGCTGGCCCGGCTGCTGATGCGGCTGGAGACGCCGACCGCCGGCCGAGCCACGCTGGAGGGGCGGGACCTGTTCCGGGCGTCCGGCGGGGAGCTGCGGCGGCTGCGGCGGAACATGCAGATGGTGATGCAGGACCCGTACACCTCGTTGAACCCGCGGATGACGGTCGGCGACATCGTCGGCGAGCCGTTCGCGATCCACCCGGACGCCGCGCCGAAGGGCAGCCGGCGGCAGCGGGTGCAGGAGCTGCTGGACGTGGTCGGGCTCAACCCGGAGCACGTGAACCGCTACCCGCACCAGTTCTCCGGCGGCCAGCGGCAGCGCATCGGCATCGCCCGCGCGCTCGCGCTGCGCCCGGAGATCATCGTCTGCGACGAGCCGGTGTCGGCGCTTGACGTCTCCATCCAGGCCCAGGTGATCAACCTGTTGGCGCAGCTCCAGGACGAGTTCGGGCTGTCGTACATCTTCATCGCGCACGACCTGTCAGTGGTCCGGCACATCTGCGACCGGGTGGCGGTGATGTACCTGGGCCGGATCGTGGAGATCGGCACCGAGGAACAGATCTACCGGCGCGCCACCCACCCGTACACCCAGGCGTTGCTCTCGGCGGTGCCGGTGCCCGACCCGGCGGCCCGCGACCGCCGGACGATCATCCGGCTCAGCGGCGACGTGCCCAGCCCGGCCGACCCGCCGTCGGGCTGCCGGTTCCGCACCCGGTGCTGGAAGGCGGAGGAGGTCTGCGCCGTCCAGGACCCGCAGACCGTGCCCCGCGCCGCGGACCCGCACCCCAGCGCCTGCCACTTCGCCGAGGTGCGCCCGGACGTCTGAGGCCCCGTCCCCCGGAGGAAGGAGGGGCGGGGCCGCAGCGGGACGTGGACGGGGTGCGTGAGGGGCGCCCCCGTGGGCGACGGCAGCGCGCGGTGGAACCGCCGGGTCGACACGGCAGGCTCCGGCGCGGCAGGCTCCGGCGCGACTCAGGCGGTGGGCGGTGCCCGCGCGGCCAGCGCGCCACGCGGCGGCAGCGGCCGGGCCGGTGACCGGTGTCCCGGCGCGAGCCGCGCCGACATGACCGGGCCGGCGACGCGCGGGGGCGCGGTCGGGAGCGGTTCGTCCGGCCCGTCGCCGTAGGCGAGGCCGCCGCGCCGGTCACCCCACCACCCGCCGGACAGCTCCGCGCACCGCTGTTGCGGGTACGCGCCGTGCGACGCGACCGGCCCGGCCCGGCACCCCGAGGCGGGTACGACGGCAGCCGGCCCGACTGAGTTCCGGTCGACGGCGGACGGGTCGAGGGTGTGCACGCCGACTGCGGACGGGCCGACTGCGGGCGGGGCGGCGGCGGGCAGGGCGGCGGCGGGCGGGCCGGCGGCGGAGCCGAGCGCGGCCAGGACGAACGCCAGCGTGACGACGACGGCGGTCAACCGGTCGCGCACGCGCATGGCACACCTGCCGGGGCTCACGGACAGTGGAGACGGTCGATCGATCGTCGCCGGCACACGCTAGCAACCGCCCCCGACGGCCGGCAACGGCGCACGGCCGGGCGCGCGGACAACGGGCCACCCGGGTCCGGCGTGTTCCGCCACCGGCTTCCGGCGTGTCGGGTCAGCGGCATCAATGGCGTGTGAAGCGGTATACCTCAGGGGCATAAATATGCCTCTGAGGTATACCGCGCACATCTGATTATCCCTCCGGCCGAGGCTACGCACGGTAACCGGCGGCGGGTAAAGCCCGTGCGAACAGACCTAGTGGAAGAAGTGGCGGGTGCCGGTGAGGTACATCGTCACGCCGGCCGCCTTGCAGGCCGCGATGGTCTCCTCGTCACGGATCGAGCCTCCGGGCTGCACGATCGCCCGGATGCCGGCGTCGATCAGGATCTGCGGGCCGTCGGCGAACGGGAAGAAGGCGTCCGAGGCGCAGACCGAGCCACGGGCCCGCTCGTCGCCGGCCCGGCTGACCGCCAGCCGCGCCGAGTCGACGCGGTTGACCTGGCCCATCCCGACGCCGACGGTGGCGCCGTCGCGGGCCAGCAGGATCGCGTTGCTCTTCACCGCGCGCACCGCCCGCCAGGCGAACGCGAGATCGCGCAGCATCGCCTCGTCGGCCGGATCACCGGTGGCCAGCGTCCAGCCGGACGGGTCGTCGCCGGGCGCGTCGACCGCGTCCCGCGCCTGCACCAGCACGCCGCCGCTGACCTGCCGCCACTCCGTCGGCCGCGGGGCGAACGCGGGCGCCCGCAGCAGCCGGAGGTTCTTCTTGGCCCGCAGCAACTCCAGCGCGCCCTCGTCGAAGCCGGGCGCCACCAGCACCTCGGTGAAGATCTCCGCGACCTGCCCGGCCAGCTCCACGCTGACCGGCCGGTTGACCGCGATCACACCGCCGAACGCGGAGACCGGGTCACAGGCGTGCGCCTTGCGGTGCGCCTCGGCCACGTCCGCGCCGACCGCGATGCCGCACGGATTGGCGTGCTTGATGATCGCCACCGCCGGCTGGTCCGCGAAGTCGTGCGCGGCCCGCCACGCGGCGTCCGCGTCGACGTAGTTGTTGTAGGACATCTCCTTGCCGTGCAGCTGCTCGGCCTGGGCCAGGCCCGCCGGGGCGCCCGGGTCGGTGTAGAGCGCCGCCGCCTGGTGCGGGTTCTCGCCGTAGCGCAGCACCGCCTGCCGGCGCAGCGCGAGCCCGGCGAACTCCGGGAAGCCGTCCTCGGCCGGGGCCACCGTGGTGGCGAACCAGTCGGCCACCGCCACGTCGTAGTCGGCGATGTCGGCGAACGCCCGGGCCGCCAGCGCGCGCCGCCGGGCCAGGGTGAACCCGCCGTCGGCGAGCGCGGCCACCACCGCCGGGTACGCGGCCGGGTCGGTCACCACCGCGACCGAGGCGTGGTTCTTCGCGGCGGCCCGCACCATCGCCGGACCGCCGATGTCGATCTGCTCCACGCACTCGTCGGCGTCGGCGCCGGAGGCGACCGTGGCCTGGAACGGGTAGAGGTTGGAGACCAGCAGGTCGATACCGGCGATGCCGTGCTCGTCGAGCTGGGTGGCGTGCGAGTCCCTGCGCAGGTCGGCGAGGAGGCCGCCGTGGATCTTCGGGTGCAGCGTCTTCACCCGGCCGTCGAGGATCTCCGGGAAGCCGGTGACCTGCTCGACCGGGGTGACCGGGACCCCGGCGCCGGAGATCGTCGACGCGGTGCTGCCGGTCGACACGATCTCCACGCCGGCCTCGTGCAGGGCGCGGGCCAGCTCGACCAGGCCGGTCTTGTCGTAGACGCTGACCAACGCGCGCCGGATCGGGCGACGGGCGTCGTCATGGGTGCTCACGGAACGGTGACCTTTCTGCCGGTGATCGTCCAACCTTCACGGACCAGGCGGCCGACCTGCTCGACGAGCTGGCGCCGCTCGGCGGACTTGATGCGCTCGGTGAGCGTCTCCTCGTCGTCGTCGTCGAGCACCGGTACGGCGACCTGGGCGACGATCGGGCCGGTGTCCATCCCGGCGTCGACGAAGAACAGCGTGGCCCCGGTGACCTTCACGCCGTACTCCAGCGCGTCGCGGGGGCCGTGGATGCCGGGGAACGCCGGCAACAACGTGTTGTGCGTGTTCAGGTAGCGGTCCCCGAACGCGGTGAGGAACTCCGGGCCGACCAGCTTGAGGAACCCGGCGCTGATCACCAGGTCGGGCCGGTGCTCGGCGACCCGGGCGGTGAGCGCCTTGTCCCAGTCGGCCCGGGTGGGGTGGTCCTTGACCCGCTCGACGAAGGACGGCACACCGGCTGCGGCGGCCCGGTCCAGGCCGGCTATCCCGTCCCGGTCGGCGCCCACGGCCACCACCCGGGCCCCGTAGCCGGGGTCGGTGGCGGCGTCCAGCAACGCCTGGAGGTTGCTGCCGGAGCCGGAGACGAGGACGACGAGGCGGGCGACGGACGCGGGCTCGGTCACGCGGCCACCCTATCGGGCAGGTCGGGCGGTCCGGCTGTCGGGCGGCGGCCTGTCGGATGATCTCCGGAGGTAGGGGGCTCGCGGTACGCTGCCGGTCGCCCGGTGTCCGGCGTACGCCCGACCCGCACCCCCGAACGAGTAACCGGCACACGCCGTGCCGCCGGCCCGAGGAGCCACCCCATGCAGCCCGGATACCCCCAGCAGCAGCCGTCGCAGATCGACAACAACATGACGATGTCCATCGTCGCGATCTTCCTGTTCTGGCCGCTCGCGATCCCGGCGATCATCAACGCCTCCAAGGTCAACCCGCTGATCCAGCAGGGCGACTACGCCGGTGCGCAGGCCGCCGCCGCCGAGTCCAGGAAGTGGTCCAAGTGGGCCCTGATCGTCGGCCTGGTCTGGATCGGCATCATTGTGGTGTGTTGCCTGTTCGGTGGCCTGGCGGGTCTCGTCGGCGGCAGCACCGGCACGAACTGACCGACAGCCGACCAACTGAGGAGTTTCCCGACATGCAGCCCGGATACCCCGGACAGGACCCGTACGGCCAGCAGCCGAACCAGGACCCGACCGCCCAGCCGCAGGACCCGTACGGTCAGCCGCCGCAGCCCCCGCAGTACGGCCAGCAGCCGCAGTACGGCCAGCAGCCGGACTACGGGCAGCAGCCGCAGTACGGGCAGCAGCCGGACTACGGCCAGCCGACCTCGGGTCAGCCCTACGGCCAGCCCACCTCCGGCCAGCCCTACGGCCAGGACCCGTACGCGCAGCAGCCGTACGGCGCCGCGCCGCAGTACCCGGCCGCCGGCTACCCGGCCGGCCCCGGCCAGGGTCAGGGCCAGAACAACACCATGGGCCTGATCGGCATGATCGTCGGCATCGCCTCGATCGTGCTCGGCCTCTGCTGCCCGCTGCTCGGCGTTCCCGCCGGCATCGCCGGCGTGGTGCTCGGCGTGCTGGGCCAGAAGAAGGTCCAGGCCGGCGAGGCCAGCAACCCGGGCCAGGCCAAGGTCGCCCTGATCTGCGGTGGCATCGGAGTGGTCCTCGGGATCATCAGCGCCATCGCCGGCGCCGCGATCAACATGAACAACTTCGGTTCCTGACCGGCTCCGACGAAGGGGCGTCCGGCGGCAGCCGGGCGCCCCTTCGTCACGTCCACCCGTCGGTCCGGGCGGCGAGGACCCGAGCCGTCAGCGCGGGGTCGGGGCGGGCCGGGGCGTGGGCGGGGCGGACCGGGTGGTGAGGGTGCGGGTGGCGGCGGCGCCGAGCACCGCGCCCACGGCGATCACCAGCGTGGCGACGGCGGTCACCGGCCAGGGCGCCGGGCCGATCTCGGCCAGCCGACCACCGCCGAGCGGCCCGCCCGAGGCCGCCGCGAGCAGACCCAGCAACACCCCGGCGACCGGGCCGGCGAGCACGGCCGGGACCAGCAGCTCCGACCAGCCGACCTCGGCCCGGTCCTCGGCCGCCGCCCGCAGCAGCCGCCGGGCCAGCAGCCAGCCGGCCGCCATCGCGGCCAGCACCGGCACCGCGAGCAGGCCGGTGCCCAGCCCGTCCACCGGGCCACGCGGCAGGCCGGCCAGCAACGGCACGGCCGGCAGCGCGCCCACCGACACCTCACTGGTGCGGACCGCGGTGTCCGTGCCGACGGCGAACCCGGGACCGAGCAGGTAGCTGGCCGACCAGACGGTGGCGTTCGGCGCGTACGCGAGGCTGACCAGCGTGATGCCCGCCTGCCCGGCCACCCCGGTCCGGTACGCGCCGATCATGTCGGCCGCGTCGCCACCACCGGTGGCCACCGCCAGCCCGCCCGCGCCGGCGCTCGCGCCGAGCAACAGCAGCACCGCGACCAGCCCGGCCCGCAACCCGTCGCGCACCACCGGCGGGCACCGTCGGGCCAGCAGCGCCCAGACCCCCGTGGTGCGCAGCGCGCCGACGAGTGCGGCCGGGGCGGCGAACACGGCGAACGTCACGGCGGTCGTGACCGGGGAGACGCGTACGCCGCCCGCGCCGACCGCCACCGCGGCGATCGTGCCGAGCAGTGCGTACCCGACCGCGACCGCGACCGCGACGGCGAGCGCCTGCCGCGGCGAGCCGGCGCCGCGCGCGCCCACGGCCCGGCTGACGTGCACCCCGGCCCGGGTGAGCCGCCAGACGACCAGCACGCTCAGCGCGAGGGGCGCCAGACCGAGCGGCCCGGCGGCGGTCTGCAACGGCACCCCGTGCCCGAGCAGCCAGCCGGCCAGGCCGGCGCGCAGCGCGCCGCCGAGCGACCCGGCGTCCTCGGTGAGCTGGGCGAGGCCGAGCACGACGACGACCGGCAGCAGAGAGGTCAGTGCCGCCCAGAGCGCGGCCACCCCGGCGGCCACGGGCAGCGGGGCCCGGCTGCGCGACGGCTCACCCGCCCGGGGCGGGGGTACGCGCGCGGCGGGGCGGGCACGGGCGCGCGGCCGGGCGCCGGTGGTGGGGCCGGCGGCCGGACGGCGGGGCTGGTCAGGGGTGACACGTGACATCGCGTCTACTCTGGCACGCCACGGGAGAGGACGGCAGTCCGATACCGGGCCGGGACCGTGGCGAGTTCGTCGAACCCGCGGATCGGCGGCGGTGATCCGGTCTAGCCTCGGCTTGAGACGCGACCGTTCCGTCGAGGCACCGACCGTTCGGAGGAAGCTGTGAACGCTCCGTATCCGCCGCCCCCGCCGCCACCGGCCGCGGGCCGGGACCGGACCACGTTCTGGGGCGTCCTCGGCATCGTCTTCGGCCTGTTCTGCTGCGGCATCCTGGGAATCGTCTTCGGCTGGTTGTCGATCCGCGACGCGCGCCGCAACGGCAAGTCGCAGCTGCTCGGCTGGCTGGCCATCGCATTCGGTGTGATCAACATCGTGGCCAGCGCCATCGTGCGGGCCCGGGGCAGCTACTACTACCCGTACTGGTACCGCTGAGCGTGAGGGGGCCGACCGGAACCGGTCGACCCCCTCGCCGTGTCAGCTGACCGCTCAGCGGCCGGACATGAGCTCCCGCATCAGCTCGGCGGTCTCGGTCGGAGTCTTGCCGACCTTGACGCCGACCGCCTCCAGCGCCGCCTTCTTCGCGTCGGCGGTGCCGGCCGAACCGGAGATGATCGCGCCGGCGTGACCCATGGTCTTGCCGGGCGGGGCGGTGAAGCCGGCGATGTAGCCGACCACCGGCTTGGTGACGTTGGCCTTGATGAACTCGGCCGCCCGCTCCTCGGCGTCGCCGCCGATCTCACCGATCATGACGATCGCGTCGGTCTCCGGGTCCGCCTCGAAGGCGGCCAGCGCGTCGATGTGGGTGGTCCCGATGATCGGGTCACCGCCGATGCCGACGCAGGTGGAGAAGCCGATGTCGCGCAGCTCGTACATCATCTGGTAGGTCAGCGTGCCGCTCTTGCTGACCAGGCCGATCCGGCCGACGCCGGTGATGTCGGCCGGGATGATGCCGGCGTTGGAGGCGCCCGGCGAGGCGATGCCGGGGCAGTTCGGGCCGATGATCCGGGTGCGCTCGCCCTTGGCCACGTTGTACGCCCAGAACGCGGCGGTGTCGTGCACCGGCACGCCCTCGGTGATCACCACGGCCAGGTCGATGCCGGCGTCGATCGCCTCGACCACGGCGGCCTTGGTGAACTGCGGCGGCACGAAGATGACCGTGACGTCGGCCCCGGTGGACTTCATCGCGTCCGCGACGGAGGCGAAGACCGGCAGCTCGGTGCCGTCGAAGTCGACAGTGGTGCCGGCCTTGCGCGGGTTCACGCCGCCGACCACGGTGGTGCCGGCGGCGAGCATCCGCCGGGTGTGCTTGGAACCCTCGGAACCGGTCATGCCCTGCACGATGACCTTGGAGTCCTTGGTCAGCCAGATAGCCATTGTCAGACCCCCGCCGCTGCCAGCTCGGCGGCCCGCTCGGCCGCGCCGTCCATGGTGTCGACCCGCTGGATGAGCGGGTTCGCCGCGCCGTCGAGGATGGCCCGGCCCTCCTCGGCGTTGTTGCCGTCGAGGCGGACCACGAGCGGCTTGGTGGCCTTCTCGCCGCGCTGCTCCAGCAGCGCCAGCGCCTGCACGATGCCGTTGGCGACCGCGTCGCAGGCGGTGATGCCGCCGAAGACGTTGACGAAGACGCTCTTCACCGACGGGTCGGAGAGGACGATCTCCAGGCCGTTCGCCATCACCTCGGCGCTCGCGCCGCCGCCGATGTCGAGGAAGTTGGCCGGCTTGACGCCGCCGTGCCGCTCCCCGGCGTACGCGACCACGTCGAGCGTGGACATGACCAGGCCCGCGCCGTTGCCGATGATGCCGACCTCGCCGTCGAGCTTGACGTAGTTGAGGTCCTTCTCCTTGGCGGCCTGCTCCAGCGGGTCCACCGACGCCTGGTCGACCAGGGCCTCGTGGTCCGGGTGCCGGAACCCGGCGTTCTCGTCCAGCGTGACCTTGGCGTCCAGGAGCAGCAGCTTGCCGTCCTTCGTGGTGGCCAGCGGGTTCACCTCGACCAGGGTGGCGTCCTCGGCGACGAACGCCTGCCACAGCCCGACCGCGACGTCGACGATCTGGTCGGCGACCTCGGCCGGGAAGCCGGCCGCGGTGACGATCTCCCGCGCCTTGGCCTCGTCCACACCGGTGTTCGCGTCGATCGGCGCCTTGACGACCTTCTCGGGGGTCTCGGCGGCGACCGCCTCGATGTCCATGCCGCCGGCGACGCTGGCGATGCAGAGGAAGGTGCGGTTCGCCCGGTCGAGCAGGTACGAGAAGTAGTACTCCTCGGCCACGTCCGCGGTCACCGTGATCATGACCTTGTGGACCGTGTGACCCTTGATGTCCATGCCGAGGATGTCGGTGGCCCGGGCCACCGTCTCCTCCGCGCCCTCGGCCAGCTTCACGCCGCCGGCCTTGCCGCGGCCACCGACCTTCACCTGCGCCTTGACGACCACCCGGCCGCCGAGGCGTTCGGCGATCGCGCGGGCCTCCTCCGGGGTAGTGGCGACGCCGCCGGCGAGCACTGGCAAACCGTGCCGCTCGAACAGGTCCCGCCCCTGGTACTCGTACAGGTCCACGATTGCGCGTCCCGTCCCGTCTCCGCGGCGCGCCGTCGCGCCGCCACCAGCGTTGGAAAATCAGTTTGACGCCTGTCATCAGAACAGACAGGCCATTTGCCGCAGCCTAACGAGATGGGAACCGGCGGCAACCGAGCGGGTGCGGGGTGTGCGGTAATGCACAACCGTCGTCGCGACAGCGCACCACGAGAGATGCGGCGTCAGCCGTCCGGGGGATGTCCGCGTCGGGGCGTAACCCCCGGTCAGGGGCGTCGTTGAGTCTGATGTCGGAGCGCTGGTCAAGCGCGACGACGGGAGCGGCCGATGCCCTGTCGGTCGAGGGGTGGCGGCGGGGCATCGTGCATAGAGGGGCCGGGCGTGTGAGGGGTGCGTCCGGCCCCTCCCCCTGCCCGGAATCAGCCGACCGGCTGGGCCACGTTCTCCCGCACCCAGTCGACGATCGACCCGGTGGTGGCGCCCGGCGTGAAGATCTTCGCGACGCCGAGCCGCTCCAGCTCCGGGATGTCGGCCTCCGGGATGATGCCGCCGCCGAAGACCACGATGTCGGCCGCCTGGCGGTCGGTGAGCAGCTCGACGACGCGCTTGAACAGCGTCATGTGCGCGCCGGAGAGCACCGAGAGGCCGACCGCGTCCGCGTCCTCCTGGATCGCCGTCTCGACGATCTGCTCGGGGGTCTGGTGCAGGCCGGTGTAGATGACCTCCATGCCCGCGTCCCGCAGCGCACGGGCGACGACCTTCGCGCCGCGGTCGTGGCCGTCCAGGCCGGGCTTGGCGACGACGACCCGAATCCGAGAGCTCATCTGCGCACACCTTTCACCGGCACCGGCACTGCTGACCTGAACGAACGGTAACCCGGGCGGACCGGCGGCGGGAAGCCGGGCTGCGCCATACCGCCCACCCGGGCCCGCCGGAAGTCGGACACCTCCGCCGATCGGTCACGGTCCGCGACGAAAGGCCAGTCGACGGGCCATCCGACCGGCGGCACGAGATGACACAAGACAGGATGTAAACGGACATAACGAAACGCCGATTCGGCGCTTCGGCTTGTGACAGGAGTGGCGGTTGGCTAACGTGTCCACGGTTGTCATCAAGTCCACGGACGGGTGACGACGCGGCACCGGACGTTCGGCAGAGCTTCACCGAACGGCCCGAGGTCGCATCGGATCCCCGACAACGGAGGGTGTGCGTGCGCCAGCGCCTGTCGTCTGAGCCCGATCGATATCGCGGTCGTCGCCGCGTACCCACCCCCCCGCGGAGCCGCTACGCGGCGGTCGTCACGACCGCCTTCGTCGGCGCCGGCATCGTCGCCCTCGGCGCGAACGCCCTCCCCGACGCCAAGAGCGTCAGCCCGTCCGTCCTCGACGAGCTCCGGCAGGCCTCGGTCGCCAGTCAGGACGCCGCGGCCCGCGCCGACAGCGCCGACCGCGCCACCCGCGACGACCGGTCGGGTGGCGACACCGCCGCCACCGAGCAGGACCCCTGGCTCCTCCCCCTGCACGGCTACGACTTCAAGTCGCCCTACGGCATGCGCTGGGGCAAGCTGCACACCGGCATCGACCTGGTCGCACCGGAGGGCACGCCCTACAAGGCGGTCCACGCCGGCACCGTCACCAAGGCCGGCTGGTTCGGCGGCTACGGCTACGCCGTGATCGTCAAGCACTCCGACGGCAGCGAGGCCATCTACGGCCACTCCTCCGCGGTCACCGTCAAGGAGGGCCAGCAGGTGAAGGCCGGCGACCAGCTCGGCCTGGTCGGCAACACCGGCCACTCCTACGGCTCGCACCTGCACCTCGAGGTGCATGTCAACGGCGAGCCGCGCGACCCGGTGACGTTCCTCCAGGAGCGCGGAGTGGACATCAAGCTCGAAACCGAGGCACTCTACGGCGACGTAGCCGCCTCCTGACACTCCGCACCGCCCGATGACCGCCCGGATCCCGCGATCCGGGCGGTTTCGCGTGGGGGCATGTCTGCCCCGTCACACCGCACGATGTGAGCGGGTCCACACCACCGGGTGATCGACGCTTGTCGTGAATCGCCCAGCCGGGCCCGATCGCGGACACGATCCGGCGACGCACCCGACCGGGCCGCGAACCCGCCACCGGCGCGCTCGGAGACCGACACCAGTATTTCCAGGTCCACGTGCCCCTCAACTGGTGAAGGTTCCCGTGCAGCACAGCAGTCCCACCCCGAACGGCGCCACCCCGGACCCCGCCCCCGCCCGACACCGGCGGACCGGCCGGCGGACCGCGTACCTGGTCACCGGCGCGCTGGCCCTGCTCGGTCTCGGCCTCGGCGGCGTCCTGGTCGCCACCGAGGACAGTCCGGCACCGGCGCCGGCCGCTGTCGACTTCGACGCGCGGGCCCGCGCCGAGGCCGCTGCCCGCGCCGACCGGTCGGCCCGCGAGTCGCTCCGCCCGGTCACCCCGTCCGCGACGCCGGCCAGCCCGTCCCCCAGCCCGAGCGCGACCAGCCCGAAGTCGAAGCAGACCGTGCCGCCGAAGCCGAAGCCGAAGCCGACGAAGAAGAAGGCCGCGCCGAAGCCGAGCTGGGTCATCCCGATGCGGGGGGCCGACATAACCTCCTGCTTCGGGCCGCGGTGGGGCACGCTGCACGCCGGCATCGACTTCGCCATGCCCGCCGGCACCCCGATCCGGGCCGCCGCGTCCGGCACCGTGGTCAAGGCCGGTGACGTGGGCGACGGCTACGGCAACTCCGTCTTCGTCGACCACCACAACGGCTACCTGACCCACTACGCCCACCAGAGCCGGCTGCTCGTCGACGTCGGCGACCGGGTCAAGGCCGGTGAGGTCATCGGCTACGAGGGCGCCACCGGTGACGCCACCGGCCCGCACCTGCACTTCGAGGTGCACCAGGGTGCGATGTGGAACCAGATCGACCCGGCGCCGTTCCTGCGCGCCCGCGGCGTCGACGTGGCCTGCTGACGGGCACCGCACGACGAGGAGGCCCGGCCCGGTTGTGACACCGGACCGGGCCTCCTCGACGCTCAGAGCTTGTCGATCGGGGCGTGCCGCAGCACCAGCCACATGGTCTGTTCGCCGAAGTCGATCTGCGCCCGGGCACCCGGCCCGGCACCCTCCACCGCCAGCACCCGGCCCAGGCCGTAGCGCTGGTGGTTGACCCGGTCGCCCACCGAGACCTTGGGCGCCTGCTTCAGGTCGCTCGCGGTGGCCAGCCGGCTGGCGTCCACGCCGAGACGCTTGGCGAGCTGCGTCGCCCGGGGCGTACCGCCGGTGAAGCCACCCCGGCCGCCGCCGGACATCCGGTCCGCCCGGCCACCGACGCCACCACCGCCGCCGCCCCACGAGGTGTACGACCCCTCGGTGCGCTCCCACCGCACCAGCTCCGGCGGCAGCTCCTCCAGGAACCGCGACGGTGGGTTGTAGGCCGGCGCACCCCAGGCCGACCGGGTGACCGCCCGGGACAGGTAGAGGCGCTGCCGGGCCCGGGTGATGCCCACGTACGCCAGCCGGCGCTCCTCCTCCAGCTCGCGGGTGTCGCCGAGCGAGCGCAGGTGCGGGAAGACGCCGTCCTCCAGGCCGGTCAGGAAGACCACCGGGAACTCCAGCCCCTTGGCGGTGTGCAGCGTCATCAGGGTGACCACGCCCTGGTGGTCGGGGTCGTCGGAGGGGATCGCGTCGGCGTCGGCGACCAGCGCCACCTGCTCCAGGAAGCCGGCCAGCGTGGCCCGCTCGTCGTCCGCGCCCAGCGACTCGATCCGCTCGGTGTACTCCCGGGCGACACTCACCAGTTCCTGGAGGTTGTCCACCCGGCCGGCGTCCTGCGGGTCGAGGCTCTCCTCCAGCTCGGCCAGGTAGCCAGAGCGGGTCAGCAGCGCCTCCAGCACCTCCTCCGGGGTGCCGGTGGCGGTCAGCTCACGGGCCGAGTCGAGCAGCCCGACGAACTCGGCGATGCCGTTGGCCGCCCGGGTGGAGATACCCGGCGCGTCCTTCGCCCGGCGCAGCGCGGCGCCGAAGGAGATGCGATCCCGGGCGGCCAGCGCCTCGACGCAGGCCTCGGCCCGTTCGCCGATGCCCCGCCGAGGGGTGTTGAGGATCCGGCGCAGGCTGACCGTGTCGTCGTCGTTGACCACGGCCCGCAGGTAGGCCAGCGCGTCGCGGACCTCCTTGCGCTCGTAGAAGCGCACCCCACCGACCACCTTGTAGGGCAGGCCGACCCGGATGAACACCTCCTCGAACACCCGGGACATGGCGTTGGTGCGGTAGAAGACCGCCACGTCGCCCGGCCGGGTGTCGCCGGCGTCGACCAGCCGGTCGATCTCCCGGGCCACCCAGTCCGCCTCGGCGTGCTCGGTGTCCGCCACGTAGCCGACGATCTGCTCGCCCGCGCCGGCGTCGCTCCACAGCCGCTTGGGCTTGCGTGAGGTGTTCCGGTCGATGACCGCGTTGGCCGCGTTGAGGATGGTCTGGGTCGAGCGGTAGTTCTGCTCCAGCAGGATGGTGCGGGCGTCGGTGAAGTCCCGCTCGAACTCCAGGATGTTGCGGATGGTCGCGCCCCGGAACGCGTAGATCGACTGGTCGGCGTCGCCCACCACGCACAGCTCGGCCGGCGGGATGCCCTCGGTGCCGGAGACCAGCTCCTTGATCAGGACGTACTGGGCATGGTTGGTGTCCTGGTACTCGTCGACGAGCACGTGCCGGAACCGGCGCCGGTAGCTCTCCGCCACGTGCGGATGTGACTGGAGCAGGTGCACGGTGGTCATGATCAGGTCGTCGAAGTCCAGCGCGTGGGCCTCACGCAGCCGGCGCTGGTAGAGCGCGTACGCCTCGGCCAGCGCCCGCTCGTTCGGCCCCTTGGCCCGGCCGGCGAACTCCTCCGGGTCGACCAGCTCGTTCTTCAGGTTGGACACCTGGGCCGCGAGACCCCGCGCCGGGTAGCGCTTCGGGTCCAGGTCCAGCTCGCGGGCCACCAACTGCATCAGCCGCCGGGAGTCGTCGGCGTCGTAGATCGAGAACGTCGACTTGAGGCCGGAGTGCTCGTGCTCGGCCCGCAGGATGCGGACACAGGCCGAGTGGAACGTCGACACCCACATCATCCGGGCGCGCGGGCCGACCAGCGCGGCCACCCGTTCCTTCATCTCGCCGGCGGCCTTGTTGGTGAACGTGATCGCGATGATCTCGCCGGGGTGCACGTCCCGGGCGGCGAGCAGGTAGGCGATCCGGTTGGTCAGCACGCGCGTCTTGCCCGAGCCCGCACCGGCCACGATCAGCAACGGGGAGCCGGCGTGGGTCACCGCGTCCCGTTGCGGGCCGTTCAGGCCGTCGAGGAGGGCCTGCGGATCCGACCGGGCGCCCCCGGAACGGCGCGGCGGGTTCGGCCGGGACTCCGGCGCGGGCGGGGACGCGGGAATGTCGAAGAGAGGATGCATCGCAGCCCGAGTCTATGCCGTCGCCCGGACACTTCCCCGTCCGCGCGCCCGGGTCCCCTTACCGCGTTCCGTCCCACCTGTTGGCCGGTTTCCTTGCGCGTCCGCCCCGCCGGTCGGCATACTCGACGACGTGTTCGACAAGCGCTTTTTTTACTACGGCACCGGGAGTCCGGCAGCCGTGGGTCGCGCCTGATCACATCAGACCTACGAAATGCCCCGGGCTCCCCGAGCCCGGGGCATTTCCGTCCCGGGATCCGGGTACCGGGTCCGAGCCCCGAGAGGGACGACGATGATGACTGACGTGGTGGAGTCCAGCGGCGGCCTGGCGCGGCACGACCGGAAGGCCAGCGGTGACCCGACCGGCGCCGCGGCGGCGCGGACCGGCACCGACGACTCGGTGGCCGCGGAGCGGATCGGTGAGATCCGGCGCCGGATCGACGAGATCGACCGGACGCTCGTCGCGCTCTGGCAGGAACGGGCCGCGCTCTCCCAGGAGGTCGGCGCGACCCGGATGGCGGCCGGGGGCACCCGGCTGGTGCTCTCCCGCGAGCGGGAGATCCTGGAACGGTTCCGTACCGAACTCGGCGCCGACGGCACGCAGCTCGCGCTGCTGCTGCTGCGCGCCGGCCGCGGCCCGCTGTGACCCGCCCCACCACGCAGACGACGAACCGCCTGCCGGAAACAACAGATCGCCTGCCGGCGTCGGGCTGACGCCGGCAGGCGGTCCGGTCTGGTTCAGGCCACCTCGTGGGTGACGACGATCTCCCGCTTCTCCGCGAAGTGGCAGGCGCTCGGGTGGTCCGACCCCGGCCGGATCTCCAGCAGCGGCACCTCCTGGGCGCAGACGTCCTGCGCCTTCCAGCACCGGGTGCGGAACCGGCAGCCCGAGGGCGGGCTGACCGGCGAGGGGACGTCACCCTGGAGCCGGATGATCGCCTTGCTCTCCCGCACGGTCGGGTCCGGCACCGGCACCGCCGACAGCAGCGCCTGGGTGTACGGGTGGGTCGGCCGCTCGTAGATCTCGTCCTCGGTGCCGACCTCCACCATCTTGCCCAGGTACATGACAGCGACCCGGTCCGACAGGTGGCGCACGACCGACAGGTCGTGGGCGATGAAGACGTACGACAGGCCGAGCTCGGCCTGGAGCTTCTCCAGCAGGTTCA
Organism: Micromonospora sp. RP3T; assembly: GCF_003027925.1. GTDB lineage: Bacteria > Actinomycetota > Actinomycetes > Mycobacteriales > Micromonosporaceae > Micromonospora. The sequence goes on along the minus strand of NZ_PYPS01000025.1, from coordinate 47,620 downwards.
TCACCTGGGCCTGGATGGACACGTCCAGGGCCGACACCGGCTCGTCGCAGACGATCACCTCGGGCCGCAGCGCCAGCGCCCGGGCGATGCCGATGCGCTGCCGCTGACCGCCGGAGAACTGGTGCGGGTACCGGTTGATGTGCTCCGGGTTGAGGCCGACCAGGTCGAGCAGTTCCTTGACCTTGTTGCGTCGGCTGGCGCGCGGAGCCACCTCGGGGTGGATCTCGAACGGCTCGCCGATCAGGTCACCGACCGTCATCCGGGGGTTCAGCGAGGTGTACGGGTCCTGCATCACCAGCTGGATCTGCCGGCGCAGCCGCCGCAGCGCGCCACCGGAGAGCTTGGAGATGTCCTGGCCCTTGTAGAGCACCTGGCCGGCGGTCGGCTTCTCCAGGTTCATCAGCACCCGGGCGAGCGTCGACTTGCCGCAGCCGGACTCGCCGACCACGCCGAGCGTCTCGCCGGCCTTCAGGTCGAAGGAGACGCCGTCGACCGCCTTGACGTGACCGATGGTCTTCTTGAACACCACACCCTGGGTCACAGGGTAGTGCTTGACCAGGTCACGAACCTCGATGATGTTCTCAGTCACGGTTCACGAGCTCCTCGGCGAAGTGGCAGGCGCTGGCCCGGCCGTGGCCCAGTTGCAGCAGCGGCGGGACCGTCTCCCGGCACACCGGCTGCGCCATCGGGCAGCGCGGGTTGAAGGCGCAGCCCGGCGGGATGTTCATCAGGTTCGGCGGCAGCCCCTTGATGGTCCGGAGCTCCTGACCCTTCTCGTCCATCCGCGGGATCGAGTTGAGCAGGCCGAGCGTGTACGGGTGCGCCGGCTTGCGGTACAGGTCGTAGACGTTGGCTTCCTCGACGATCCGGCCGGCGTACATGACCGCGATCCGGTCCGCGACGTCGGCGACCACGCCGAGGTCGTGGGTGATCAGGATCATGCCCATCTGCCGTTCCCGCTGGAGCTCGCCGAGCAGGTCCATGATCTGGGCCTGCACGGTCACGTCCAGCGCGGTGGTCGGCTCGTCGGCGATCAGCACCTCCGGGTCGAGCGCGATCGACATCGCGATCATGGCGCGCTGCCGCATACCGCCGGAGAACTGGTGCGGGTAGTTGCTGAACCGACCCTTGGCGTTGGGGATCTTCACCTGGTCGAGCATCTCGATCGCGCGCTTCTTGGCGTCCGAGCGGCTGAGGCCGCGCCGGATGCGGAACTGCTCGGCGATCTGGAAGCCGACGGTGAAAACCGGGTTGAGGGCCGAGAGCGAGTCCTGGAAGATCATGGCGATGCCCTCGCCACGGATCCGTCGCCGCTGCTCGGCGGACTGCTTGAGCATGTCCTTGCCGTGGAAGCGGACCTCGCCGCCGGTGACGAACCCGGGCGGGGTGTCCAGGATGCCCATGATCGTCTGCGCGGTGACGCTCTTCCCGGAGCCGGACTCGCCGAGCACGGCGAGGGTCTCCCCCGCGTCGACGTGGTACGTCACACCGTTGATGACCTTGGCGACGCCGTCCCGGGTGCGGAACTCGACCCGCAGGTCGTCGACCTCGAGCAGGCGGCCCGAGGGGCGGCCGGATCCGTCGGCGCCGGCCGCGGACTGCTCGGACACGAGAATGTCGGACAACTCAGTTCCCCTATCGGAGCTTCGGGTCGAGGGCCTCGCGGACCGCCTCGCCGAGCATCACGAAGCTCAGCACGGCGGTGACGAGGAACGCGGAGGGGAAGAACAGCAGGAACGGCGAGACCCGGATGTAGTTCTGCGCCTCGCTGATCATGATGCCCCAGGAGACCACCGGGCTCTTCAGGCCGATGCCCAGGAAGGAGAGCGTGGCCTCCGCGCCGATGAACGAGCCCACCATGATCGTGCCGTAGACCAGCAGCGGCGCCAGGCAGTTGGGCAGCAGGTGCTTCAGGATGATCCGGCCGGTGCCGGCACCCAGCGCGCGGGCGGCGACGATGTAGTCGGCCTCCTTGGTGGCGAGCACCGAGGAGCGCATCAGCCGCATCACCACGGGCCAGCTCAGCACGCTCAGGGACAGGATGACCAGCCCCATGATCGTCCACTCGCCGTTGTCGGTGCCCGAGCCGTTGAACGTGGTCAGGATGACGATCGAGCCGAGCACGAACGGCAGGCCGAAGAAGATGTCCGCGACCCGGGACAGCACCGCGTCCACCCAGCCGCCGCGGTAGCCGGCGATGATGCCCATCGCGCCGCCGAACAGCAGCGTGAGGATGGTGGACACCAGCGCCACCACGATCGACGCGCGGGCGCCGTAGATGACCCGGGAGTAGACGTCGCGGCCCTGCACGTCGTAGCCGAACCAGGCCGACGACGACGGCTCGACCCGGCTGCGCTCCAACGCGCCGTTGACCGCGTCGCCGGAGGTGAACAGCGCCGGGAACGCGGCCATCACGATGAAGAGCAGGATGAACGCGGCGGAGATCCAGAACAGCGGCTTGCGACGGAGGTCGAGCCAGGCGTCGCCGAGCAGGCCGCGCGGCTTCTGCTGCTTGGCGCTCTCCGGCAGGCCGGCGTTGGTGGGCGCACCGGACCCGGCCTCGGTGGGCATGGTCGCGGGCGGCGTCGACACGATCGACGCGGTACTCGGGTCACTCATGCCCGCACCTCGCTGCGCTCGGCACGGGCGTGGTTGCCCGCGCAGACTGCTGGGACGATTCGTTCGCTGCGGCGCTCGTCACTCATAGCGGATCCTCGGGTCGAGGGCGGCGTAGAGCAGGTCCACCAGCAGGTTCATCACGAGGTAGACGACCACCAGCACCACCACGATGCCGACAACGGTAGCGCTCTCCTTGGTGACGATCGAGCGGAGCACCTGCCGGCCGATGCCGTTGATGCCGAAGATGCCCTCGGTCACGATCGCGCCGCCCATCAGCGCACCGAGGTCGGTGCCGAGCAGCGTGACCACCGGGATGAGCGAGTTGCGGAGCAGGTGCACGCCGACCACCCGGCGCATCGGGAGGCCCTTGGCGATCGCGGTACGCACGTAGTCGGCCCGCCGGTTCTCGGCGATGCTCGTGCGCGCCACCCGGGCGATGTACGCCATCGAGGCGCTGCCGAGCACGAAGCCGGGCACGATCAGCTCACTGAACCGCATCTCGTTGGAGACGGTCGGGTTGATGATGCCCCACTTGACGCCGAGCACCCACTGCAGCACGAAGCCGATGACGAAGACCGGCAGGGCGATCAGGAACAGGGTGGAGACCAGGACCAGGTTGTCCAGGAATCCGTTGCGTCGCAGACCGGTCAGGATGCCCGCGCCGAGACCGATCACGGCCTCGATGGCGAGCGCGACCACCGCCAGTTTCAGGGTGTTCGGGTACGACGTGGCGATGATGTCGCTGATCTCGCGACCGCCGAACGTGATACCGAAGTCTCCCTGGAACAGGTTCTTCATGTAGCTGGCGTACTGCACCCAGATCGAGTCGTCGAGATGGTACTTCTCGGTCATCATGGCCCGGTAGTTCGGCGGGCAACCGCGGTCCCCGCACTTGCCGGCGAAGGGGTCACCGGGCACCGACCAGACGAGCCAGTAGATCAGGAACGTCGTGCCGATGAACACCGGCACGAGTTGCAGCAGCCGTCTCAAGAGATAACGGCCCATGGGGTGGTCCTCCAGACAGGGAGCGCCGGGCACCCGACGCGGTGACGACAACGTGCGAGGGGTTTGTTGTACACCCCCTCGCGGAACGGCCCCGGGCCGGGCTCACCGGTAGGCGAGCCCGACCCGGGGTCAGACCGTTCGGATCAGAGTTCGACCGAGGTGATGTCGAGCTCGCCGACGTTGGTCAGCTCCAACTTCTTGATCTTCTCCGAGTGGCCGGACTGCTCGCCGCTGAAGTAGATCGGGATCGTCGGGACGTCCTGGTCGATCAGCTTGACGGCCTCGGCGAACTTCTTGTGGGCCTCCTCGATGCTGGGGGCCGCGGAGGCCTCCTTGGCGAGGGCGTCCACCTGCGGGTTGCTGTACTTGCCGTCGTTCGAGGAACCGCCGGTCACGTAGAGCGGGTTGATCCAGTTCTCGACGTCCGGGTAGTCCTGCTGCCAGCCGGCGCGGTACATGCCGGTCATCTTGTAGTTGTTGATGTTGGCACGGAAGACCGCGAAGGTCGGCACGCCGACGGCGACCGCGTCGATGCCCAGGTTGGTCTTGATCTGCTGGGCGACGGCCTCCATCCACTCCTTGTGGCTGGCGTCCGCGTTGTACGACAGGGTCAGCTTGCCCTGGAAGCCACCGGCCTCCTGGAGGAGCTGCTTGGCCTGGGCCACGTCGAACTTGCAGGCGGTGCAGTTGCCCGGCTCGGCGCCCGGGGTCAGCGGGTTGGCCCAGCTGTCGGCCGGCTTGCGGTTACCGAAGAAGATCTTGTCGGTGACGGCCTGCCGGTCGATGGACAGCGAGATCGCCTTGCGCAGCTTCGGGTTGGTGAAGCGCTTGTCGTAGATCGGGAAGGCGATGATGCCGGTCGACGGAACGGTCGTCTGGATCGCCCGCTCGCCCAGGTCGGTCTTCCACTTGTCGCCGGCCAGCGACGAGACCGGAACCTGCTGCTGGAAGTCCAGGTTGTTGGCGAGCAGGTCGTTGTAGGCCGCCGTGTCGTCCTGGTAGATCTTGACGGTGACGTCCTTGATCTTCATCTTGTCGCGCAGGCTGTAGTCGTCGAAACGAGTCAGCTTGATCTCGACGTCGTCCTGCCAGGCAACGAGCTTGACCGGGCCGTTACCGATCGGCTTCTTGCCGAACTCCGCCGGAGTGGTGGCGAAGAACGCGTCCGGCAGCGGCATGAAGGCGCTGTAGCCGAGCTTGGTCGGGAACACGGCGGTCGGCGCGGAGAGCGTGACCTCGAAGTTCCAGTCGTCGACGACCTTCAGGCCGGACATCTCCTTGGCCTTCGGCTCCGGGGCCTTCTTCGGGCCGTCCGGGCCGTCCGGGTCCTCGGTGTAGACGTCGCCGAAGCCCTGGATGTCGGAGAAGAAGGAGGCGTTCTGCGCGCCGTTCGGCCCGTACGCCGCCCAGTTCCAGGCCTTGACGAAGCTCTCGGCCTTGACCGTGGTGCCGTCGTGGAACTTGGTGTTCTGCTTGATCTTGATCTTGAAGACCTTGGAGTCGCTCGTGTCGATCGACTCGGCAAGCAGGTTCTGCGGCGCCCCACCGTTGTTGGGGTACTCGACCAGGCCGCTCCAGACCCAGTCGATGATCTTGCCGCCACCGGTCTCGGTGGTGTTCGACGGAACCAGCGGGTTCTCCGGCTGGGTGCCGTCGATGACGATGGCACCGTCCTTGCTCGCGCCGGTGTCGCCACCGTCGTTGTTCCCGCTGGAGCAGCCGGACGCGACGAGCGCGAATGCCGCGCCCACCGCGAGCGCGCCGCTCGCCCGCTTCGAGACTCTCATTGCGAGGGGCCTCCTCTTTCTAACCTGGTTCCGTCGTGGGTTTCACGCACGTGTGGGGGGTGACACCGCCGACGACCCGAACCACAGGTCGCCGGTTTACCGCAGAGGAAATCGGGACACCCCTGGGGTACCGATCCGCCGGGCGCCACACCCTTCGACGAGGACATCACGCAGGATCGACCACCACGGGGCGGCGCGGTTGCGGCGTTCCGTGGTCGTCGGGCCCGACGAGATGCCTCACACCGGGGGGTGAGGTGCTGCCACTGTGACACCCACCGGCCCTTTCCGTGAAGGTGCCGTTATCAAGCCGTTAGTTGCCCGCCACGTCGCTGATACCTGAGGAAAGATCACAAATGGCGCGGATCACACGCCTCTGACCAGGCACGACATGCCCACCTCGATCGATACCACCCCGTACCTCCGGCACGGGGGCCGGCCGCGGCCCGCCAGGGAACACCCGAACGAACGCCGGGTACGCGCAGTTTTTACCCGTACGGCTGAGGTCCTCGTCGACTGTGCGGGCACCCCCGCCGACCAGGTGGACGAGGCTGCCGGCGATCAGACCAGGCGGCGGTCGGCGGCCCAGCGGGACAGCTCGTAGCGGTTCGACATCTGGAGCTTGCGCAACACGTTGGAGACGTGCGTCTCCACCGTCTTGATCGAGATGAACAGCTCCTTGGCGATCTCCTTGTACGCGTACCCCCGGGCGAGCAGCCGCAGCACCTCGCGCTCCCGGTTGGTGAGCTGATCCAGCTCGGGATCGGCGACCGGCGCGTCCGGCCGGGACGCGAACGCGTCAAGCACGAACCCGGCCAGCCGCGGACTGAACACCGCGTCCCCGTCGGCCACCCGGCGGATCGCGTCGGTCAGTTCCTCGGGCGAGATGGTCTTCGTCACGTACCCCCGGGCACCCGCCCGGATCAGCCCGATCACGTCCTCGGCCGCGTCGGACACGCTCAGCGCCAGGAACCTCACCTGCGGGTGGGTACGCCGCATCGCCTCCAGCACGGCGCGGCCACCCCCGTCCGGCATGTGCACGTCCAGCAGCACCACGTCCGGCTGGGTGACCGCGATCCGGGCCACCGCCTCCGCCACCGAACTGGCCTCGCCCACGACCTCGACCCGGGTGCCCAGCTCGGCGCGGACGCCGGCCCGGAACATGGCGTGGTCGTCGACGAGGAACACCCGCAGCGGCCCTCGCGGCGCCGCGCCCTCGACCGGTTCCTGCTCGGACATGGTCACCTGTCCCTTTCCGCCGTGGAGCCGGCACCGGAGCCGGAGCCGCTGATCGGCAGGATCAGCCGGACCTCCGTCCCCTCGCCCGGCTCGGACCGGATCTCCGCCCGGCCGCCGTGCCGCCGCATTCGTCCGATGATCGAACCCCGGACGCCGTGCCGGTGATTCTCCACCGTATCCGGGTCGAAGCCTTTGCCCCGGTCCCGCACGAACGCGCTCACCTGCTCCGGCTCCACCTCGGCGTAGAGCGAGACGGTCTGCACCCCGGCGTGCCGGGCCGCGTTGACAAGCGCCTCCCGGGTGGCCGCGACGAGCGCGCCGACCCGCTCGTCGGTCTCCCGGTCACCCACCACCACCGCCTCGACCGTGATCGCGAACGTGTCCTCCACCTCGGCGGCGGCCTGCTCCAGGGCGGCCGCGAAGCGCTCGGTCGGCGAGGCGGCCGGCTTGTAGAGCCAGCTGCGCAGCGAGCGCTCCTGACCACGGGCCAGCCGCTGCACCGTCTTGACGTCGGCGGCGTTGCGCTGGATCAGGGCGAGCGTGTGCAGCACCTGATCGTGCACCATGGCGGCCAGTTCGGCGCGCTCCTGCTCGCGGATCCGCCCCTCCCGCTCCGACCGGAGCTGGTTCCAGGTGCGCCACAGCACCGGGCCGGTCACCACGCCCACGCCGGCCAGCCCGACCAGCGCGAAGATGACGCCGTTGAGCACCGCGTCGAAGTTCTGCGCCGGGGAGTAGACGGCGGCCACGCCGATGATGCCGACCGCGACCAGCACGCCGCCACCGATGAAGCGGAGCACGAACGCCCGCCGGTCGCTCTCCTCCACCACCGCGCCCAGCCAGGGCACCGCCGAGTCGCCCCACTGCCGGCGACGCTCCGGGCCGGACTGGTGCCAGATGACCCCGGCGCCGACCGCGATGATCGCGACCAGCCAGCCCGCGGTGCCGGCCGCCCCGACCGAGTCGAACGCGACCACCTGGAGCAGCAGCACGCCCAACCCGATCGCCACGAACGGCAGCAACTGGGCGAGATCGCGGCGGGGCGGCACGGCGGTGTCGCCGGGCCGGGGCGGGAGCACCGCCCAGAACGCGGCGTAGAGCAGCAGCCCGAGCCCGCTGAGCCCGAGCAGCACCATGAACGCCACCCGGACCCGGAGCACCGGGATGCCCAGGTGCTCGGCGATGCCGGCGGCCACCCCGGCGGCCAACCGGTGCTCGGTGGCCCGGTAGAGGCGCGGGGGATGCGGCGTGACGGTGCTGCTGATCTTCGGACTCCCGGTTCGACGCGAGGTGCCGGCGGCGGCCGACGACCCGATCGTCACACGATCGGAACGCCCCGGACCACGGGGACGCCCCGGACATTCCCCGCCGGGGGATCTCAGGGTGGGGTCAGGGTCGGTTCCGGAGGTCGTCCGGGCGGCCGGGGCACCACTATCGGAGGCATGACCGAGGACGCTGCCCGTCCGCCCCGCCCCTGGGCGGCAGCACAGGACGATCCACCGCCGCCCCCGCCGGGGCCGGACCCCACCGCCGACGACACGCCTCCGCCGCCCGGCGGCGGCGCGCCGTTCGCCGAACCACCCCCCGGCGGGTACGCCCCACCGCCCGGCGCCGCCGGCTTCACCACCCGGTACGGGCTGGTCCGCCCGCGGGAGGGCCGCTACCTGGCCGGGGTGTGCGCCGCCATCGGCCGGGCCACCAACACCGACCCGGTGCTGTGGCGCGTCCTGCTGGCCGTGCTCGGCTTCTTCGGCGGCATCGGCATCCTGGTCTACGTCGCCGCGTGGCTGATCATCCCCGGGGAGGGCGACACCGCCTCACCCGTGGAGTCGATGCTCGGCCGGGGTCGCTCCAGCATGTCCCCGGTCACCGTCATCGTGCTCGGCATCGTGGTCGCGGTCGGCTTCGCGTACGTCGTCACCGACGGCTTCCGGGCCATTCTGCTCGGCGCCGTGATCCTGATCGGCGGTGCGCTGATGCTCAACCGCGACCAGCGCGGGCCCGTCCCGGGGGCCGGCGCGTACCCCGGTCCGGTGCCGCCGTCCGGCGGGCCGTTCCCCCCGCCACCGGCTGCCTCGTGGGCCGGTCCGCCCGCCGGATCCGGGCCGACGCCGCCCGCGCCGCCGTGGCCGGGCGGACCCGCCGGGTACGCGCCCGCGGCCGGAGCCGGCACCGCGTCCCGGACCGACGAACCGGTCGAGGTCACGCCGGGATGGCCGGTCGGCGCGCCCGGAGCCGGCTCCGCACCGGCCGCCCGGCCCGCAGCGGGCGACCCGGTCACCGCGTCCACCCGGACCGAGCCGGGCCACCCCGCCGCACCGCACGCGGACACCGAGCCCGGCTACCCACCCAGCCACGCCGAACCCGGTTATCCGGCCACCCCGCTCCCCGGCCAGCCGGCCACGCCGCCCGGTCACGCCGAACCCGGCTACCCGCCGGCACCGGCCACCGGTGCCGGGATCGGCCACCCGGCCGCGCCGCTGCCCGCCCCGGGTTGGCCCGCCGCGGCCGGCACCCGCCCGGTCCGGTCCGAGCCGGTGACCGCCGCGTTGCCCGCGGTGACGTCGCCGGCCGGTGACACCGGCACCGGGCCGGGCCCCGGCGCGGCCCCGGGCTGGCCCGCCGCGCCGACCATCGGCGCGCCGCTCGGCGGGCCGTCCGCCGTGCCCCCGCCCGCCCCGGTGGGCGCGCCGCTGCCGCCGGGCGGCTACCGTCCGCCGTTCGCCCCGCACGGCCCGTACGCCGGGTCGCCGCCCGCACCGCCGCCGGTCCGGCCGCCGCGACCGCCGAAGCGGCCGAAGGAACGCTCCCCGCTCGGTGCGATCACGTTCTCGCTGATCTTCCTGGCGCTGGGCCTGGTAGCGATGCTCGACCTGCTCGGCGTGTTCCCGGTCAGCGCGGCCGGCTACTTCGCCGCGGCGCTGGCCACCATCGGCCTCGGGCTGCTCGTGGGCACCTGGTTCGGCCGCGCCCGTTGGCTGATCGCTCTCGGTCTGGTGACGGCGGCGGCGCTGGGCGTCGCCACCGTCGCCGAGTCCTACGACCGGGTGCGCGGCATCGACGGCAACGTCACCTGGGCCCCGACCGACCGCCGCGACCTGGCCGACAGGTACGAGAACAATCTCGGTGACGCGGTGCTCGACCTGCGGGCCATCGACTTCGACAGGCAGGACATCCAGGTGACAGTGGACGTGAACCTCGGCAACGCGACGGTGGTCGTGCCGGCGAACGTGGACGTGACCACGGTGGCCGACGTGAACGCCGGTGACGCCTCCGTCTTCGGCCGGCACACCGGTGGGCTGAGTGGTCGCCGCTGGGAGAGCACCGACGCCGGCGCGGACGGCCCCGGCGGGGGCAAGCTGCGTCTCTACGTCCACGTGAACGCCGGCAATCTGGAGGTGACCCGGTGAAGGCCCACCGTACGGACATCGTGTCGTTCGCCTTCGGACTTGTCTTCCTCGGGCTCGCCCTCTGGTGGCTGCTGGCCCGGATCCTCGGGCTGGACGTGCCCCCGGTGGGCTGGTTCCTGGCCGGCGGGCTGGTCGTGATCGGGTTGCTCGGCCTGGTCGGCGCGCTGCGCTCGGTCCGCGGCCCGGACCGGCCGACGGCACCGGCTCAGCCCGACCAGCCCGACCGGTACGGGCAGCCGGGCGGCGCGGAGACGACGGTGGCCGCGCCGTACCGGGACGGCACCCCGGCCGGCGACGGCCCGGCTGCCGAGCGGGCCGACGAGTGGGCCACCGACGCGGTGACCGAGGTGCCGGCGTCGGCTCGGGAGGACCTGCCGGTCACGCAAGGGGCGGACCGGTCAACGGCCGGACCGGCGACCGGGAAACCGGCCACCGCCGAACCGGAGGACCGGTCCGGGCCGGCCACCCGCGAGCTGCCCGCGGTCGACCCGGAGGCCGTCGCGCCACCGGCCGGACGGCATGCTCCCGGGGAGCCACCGGCCTGACCGCGCCGGTGCGGCGGCCCGCGGGCGCGGCCTATGCTGGGTCGAGGGAGACCTCGCCTTCCGCCGTCCGGGCCGGGCCGCCCCGACCCCGCCCGGCGCTCCCGCTCCGCGCCGGCCGGCCGGTCGCGTCGCCGTAGCGGTCCCCGTCCGTCCCTACCGCGTCAGGAGCTCGTCCGACATGACCCAGTCCCCCGCCGTGCGTGTCACCGGTCCGTCCGGTGCGGTCCGCATCGGCGAGCGCGCCGCCCGCACGCTCGTCAGCGAGTTCGCCCGGCGTAACGACCCGAAGACCGGCCTGCTGGTCGGCGCGACCCCGGAGTCCGCGGTGCTGGCCGCGGCGATCGAGGCGCTGCTCCCGGGCGACCGGCTGGTCGTGGTGCCGGCGGAGGGTGCCGCGGCGGCGGCGCTCCGCGAGCACGTGACGGCCCAGGGCCGCTGGGTCGCCGACCGGGTACGCGTGGTCGACACGCTGACCGAGGCGGACGCCGCCGCGGTGGTGTTCGTCGCCGAGCCGTTCACCGGCACCGCCGAGGAGGCCCGTGCCGCGGTGGACGGCCTGTCCAAGTACCTGGCCGACGGCGCGGTGCTCAGCGTCGCCGCGCCGCTGTTCCGCACCGGGGGCGCCGGCCCCGAACTGGAGCGGCAGGGCGTGCTGCACGGCGTCCGCACCGACGTGGTGCTGCGCAACTCGCCGCCGGTCCGCGTGCACCACCTGCGCCTCACCCCGGCGCCGGCCGCGCTGGCGGCCTCGCTGTCGCCGGCGTACCGGCCGTCGAGCGTGCCGGTGACCCGGCAGATGCACATCGACTCCAACGGGGTGGCCGCCGCCGGCATCACGCTCGGCCTGGCCGCCCTGGCCCGGGCCGCCCGGCCGAAGTCCAAGCTCTGGCTGGTGCCGGCGCTGGCCGCGGCGCCGGTGGCCGCGTTCTTCCGGGACCCGCAGCGGGACGTCCCGGAGGACTCGTCGGCCGTGGTCGCCTCCGCGGACGGCCAGGTCCTGTCCGTGCAGCGGCTCACCGACGAGCGCTTCGGCGACGGCGAGTGGCTGCGGGTCGCGGTCTTCCTGTCGGTGCTGGACGTGCACGTCAACCGGGCTCCGGTGGCCGGCAAGGTGGTCGACTACTTCGTCGCCGACGGTGGTTTCGTCAACGCCATGAAGCCGGACGCCGAGCACAACGTGGCGGCGTACACGGTGCTGGACACCGACCACGGCACGGTGGTCGTGGCGCAGCGCACCGGCCTGATCGCGCGCCGTATCGTGCAGCGGGCACCGGTCGGCTCCCTGCTGGCGAAGGGCGAGCGCTTCGGCCTGATCCGGTTCGGCTCGCGCACCGACGTCTACCTGCCGGTCGACGCCGCGGACCCGCTGGTCGGCCCCGGCGACAAGGTGATCGGCGGGTCGACGGTCATCGCCCGCTGGCGCTGACCCGCCCGCGAGGACGGAAAAGGGGCGCCGCTCTCGCGAGCGACGCCCCTTTTCGGCGTTATTTGACGCGTGTCAGGCGTCGCGGCGCTGGTGCAGCCAGAGCAGCGGGCCGCTGGCCAGGTAACCCACCACCACGAGGGCGAAGGTGAGCCGGATGTCGACGAGCGCGCCGACCACCGGGGCCGCCCAGAGCCACGGCGGCAGCTTCAGCAGCCGGGCGAGCTTGGCGTAGGGGAAGCTGGACACCATCGCGAAGGCGAGCAACGCCACGCCGGCCACCATGACCAGGCCGGGGACCGGCACGCCGATCGCCACGGTCAGGGCGAGCACCATCGCCGCCATCGTGGTCGGCACGCCGCAGAAGAAGCGGCCGTCCTTCGGCGAGACGTTGAACCGGGCGAGCCGAATGGCCGCGCATGCCGCGACCAGGGCACAGGCGACCGCGGCGGCGGCCGGCGGCACCGAGCCGGCCAGCGAGGCGTAGACCACCACCGGCGCGGCGAGGCCGAACGAGCACATGTCGGCAAGCGAGTCCATCTGCGCGCCGAACGGGCTGGCCACGCCGAGCTTGCGGGCCAGGGCGCCGTCGAGGCCGTCGAACGCGACGCACGCGATCAGGCAGACCGCGGCGAGCCGCACCTCACCCTGCATGGCCAGGAAGATGGCCAGCATGCCGAGCATGAGGCTGCTCAGGGTGCACGCGTTGACCAGCGCGAACTTGGCGCGCCGGGCGGCGGTGCGCTCGCCGGGCAGCAGCGGGATCGACATGGCCGGGGACTCGTCGACCGGCGCGGCCGGGGCGAGCGCCGGGCTGATCGGGCGTACCGCTTCGACGTCGGCGTCGAACCGGCCGTAGCGGAGACGCTGGCGGTCGGCGTAGCGGCGGTCGGGGGTGACCAGGTCGGTCCCGGGGCCGGCCAGGCCGTCCCGGCGGCCCACCCGGACCAACAGCACCTGGCGGGCGAACGTGCTGCTGCGGCGCAACCGGCCCGCCCAGCGACGCCCTGCGGGGCGCGGACTGTCAGTAGTACGACGCCGGCGCCATGGGGCTCTCGGCACGTTTCCTCCATCACCGGATCGGCTGGCCGCCCACGTCGGGGCGGGTGTCCGGCTGTCTCGTGCCGGACCTTTCGGGCCCGGCAGCCCATTTGCGGAGTACACCATTGCACAGGGGACGGGGGCTTGGCGATAGCTGCCGGCGGTACTTATATCTGCCTCAACCGCACTAACCGCTCAGTTATTCCCATCTCGGGCCGCAACGCCCTTTTCTCTCCGTCATCCCTCTTCCCGACTGTACCGGAGGTGGCCCGGGGCGGCTCGGTGAGCGGTTCAGCTCACCCCGTGCCGGGTGGCCCGGACCGCCACCTCGGTCATCGACAGACCGGCCACCTGCGGTCGGGTGAACCAGGCGGCCCGGGCGGTGGAACCGCCGGCCAGTTCGGTCACCACCGCCTCGGTCGGCGCCTCCACCCGGACCCGGTAGATCACCCGGATGCCGTGCCAGTCCAGCGGGCGGCCCTCCGGGCCGAGCGCGGCGGGCGTGTGCAGGTTGTCCACCGCCAGCAACTCGACCACGCGGCCCAGTTGCCCGGCCTCCTCGACCAGCTCACGGAGCAGCCCGGCGGCCGGCTGCTCGCCGTGGTCGGTGCCGCCGCCGGGCAGGTGCCACTTGCCGGCACCCGGATAGCCGGGGGCGATCATGGTGAGTAGCACCCGGTCGTCCGGGTCGGTGACCAGCCCGTACGCGGCGAAACGCTGCCGGCGGTCGGTGGCCGGCGCGGCCGGCAGGGCCCGGGGCAGGTCGGTCGGCAGCGGCGACACGGGCAGCCCGAGCAACTCGGCGGTGAACGGCATCAGCAGCCGGCCCGCGGCCTCGTCCGGGGTGAACCAGCCCAGCTCGTCGCTGCCGCCGCCCGGTTCGGGCCGCGGCCGTCCACCCCGGGCCTCGACCTCGAAGACCAGCCGGTCGGTGTGCACCGCCACCGCGTCGGTGCGGGAGACGGCCACGTCGGCGACCGCGGCGCGGACCGCGCCTACCGCCACGGTCAGCCCGGTCTCCGCGGCGAACCCGCGCACCACGGCGTCGGCCGGGTGCTCGGCGTGCTCGACCGCACCGCCCGGCAACTGCCACACCCCCGGGTACGGGCCCTCGTCGGCCCCCCGCGCCAGCAGCACCCGCCCCGTCCCGTCCCGGAGAACCCCGTAGGCCCCCACCCGCCGCCACCGCTCCACCCCGCACCCCTCCCCGACCCATTCCTGCGTCGATCATGAGGTTAGCGGCCCCGGGACGGACATTTCGTCCCGCCAACCTCATGATCACCGACGCGGGTAGGGCGGTGGGGTGGGCTCAGAGGAGGTGGGCGGCCTGGACGGCTTCGGCGGTGACCTCGGTGAGGCGGTCGGTGGGGAGGGCGCCGAGCTCCTCGCGCCGGAACCAGCGGGCCTCGCACGTGGAGCCGCCGACGTCCGCCACGGTGGGCGGGGCGGGCTGGTCCACGACCACCCGGTAGAAGGCGCGGACGCCGTGCCAGTCGATCGGGTAGCCCTCGGGGCCGAGCGAGGCGGCGTCCCGGTGGCTGGCCACTCCGAGCAGCTCGACCAGGCGGCCGGTCTGCCCGGTCTCCTCCACCAGCTCCCGGATCAGCGCCGCGGCGGGCTGCTCGCCGTAGTCGGTGCCGCCGCCGGGCAGGTGCCAGCAGCCGGCGCCCGGATAGCCGTCGGAGACGCGGGTCAGCAGCACCCGCTCCTCCGGGTCGGTCACCACCGCGTACGCGGCGAAGCGCTGCGCCCGGTGCAGCCCGTCCGGGCCGGGGACGGCGTAGAACGAGGGGAACTCGGGGACCTCCTCCGGCACCACGTCGTGCGAGGAGGTGGGCAGCCCCAGGGCACGCGCGGTGAACGACCGCAGCGGCAGCCCGCGGGCTTCGTCGAGGGTGAACCAGCGGGCCAGGTCGGTGGGGCGGTCGACCCGCTCGGTGAGCGTCCCGCCCCGCACCGACACGGTGTAGAGGAGGCGGTCGGTGTGGATCGTGATGTGCCGCTCGGGCAACGCCCGCATGTCGGCCAGCACGTCCTGGAGGCCGGCGACGGCGACGGAGAGCCCGGTCTCGGCCGCGGTCTCCCGGACGACTGTGTGCTTGGGGTCCTCACCGTGGTCGACCGCTCCTCCGGGGAGCGACCAGGTGCCGGGGGTGCCGGAGCGCTCCGATGCGCGGACCAGCAACACTCGGCCGTTCGAATCAGCACAAACTGCGTATGCCGCGATCCTGCGCAGCGGCTCCAGCGAGGTGGTCACGGGAGCAAATTCTCCCCGGGCCGGGTTACCTCCATCGAAAAGAGTCAGATTCCTGACTCTTTGCTGGCGCCTCAGGGACAGGTCAGGGTAGGTGTCCGGGCGGTCACCGAGGTCGCCCGCCGTGCGCCGCGCAACCGTGGAGACATGACCTCCACGAACCCCTTCCAGCCCCCGTACAAGCAGCTCCGCCGGCCGGTCAGCGACCGCATGATCGCCGGCGTGGCCAGCGGCCTCGGTCGCTACTTCGCCGTCGACCCCACGCTGGTCCGGGTGGCCTTCGCGGTCACCACCGTGCTCACCGGCGGGCTGGCCGCGCTCGCGTACCCGATCATGTGGTTCCTGATGCCGGAGGAGCCGGCCGGCGCGCCCGCCTGGCCGCACCCGGCGGGCACCGCGCCCGGCTGGCCGCCGGTCCCGCCGGCCGGGCCGGGGCCGCAGGCCGGGCCGCCGCCCGCCGCCTGACCCGGCCTCACTCCCACTCGATGGTGCCCGGCGGCTTGCTGGTCACGTCCAGCACCACGCGGTTGACCTCGGCGACCTCGTTGGTGATCCGGGTGGAGATCCGGGCCACCACCTCGTAGGGCAGCCGGGACCAGTCGGCGGTCATCGCGTCCTCGCTGGAGACCGGTCGGAGCACCACCGGATGCCCGTAGGTGCGCCCGTCGCCCTGCACGCCGACGCTGCGCACGTCGGCCAGCAGCACCACCGGGAACTGCCAGACACCCCGGTCCAGGCCGGCGGCGGTCAGCTCCTGCCGGGCGATCAGGTCGGCCTTGCGGAGCACGGCGAGGCGCTCCTCGTCGACCGCGCCGATGATCCGGATCGCCAGGCCCGGGCCGGGGAACGGGTGCCGCCAGACCATCGCCTCGGGCAGGCCCAGCTCCAGGCCGATCGTGCGGACCTCGTCCTTGAACAGCGTGCGCAGCGGCTCGACCAGGGAGAACTTCAGATCCTCGGGCAGGCCGCCGACGTTGTGGTGGCTCTTGATGTTGGCGGTGCCGGTGCCGCCGCCGGACTCCACCACGTCCGGGTAGAGCGTGCCCTGCACGAGGAACTCCACGTCACCGTGGGCGGCGATCTCCCGGGCGGCGGCCTCGAAGACCCGGATGAACTCGCGGCCGATGATCTTCCGCTTCTGTTCCGGATCGGTCACCCCGGCGAGCGCGCCGAGGAACCGCTCCCGCGCGTCGACCACCTTGAGCCTGATCCCGGTCGCCGCCACGTAGTCCTTCTCCACCTGCTCGGCCTCACCGGCCCGCAGCAGCCCGTGGTCGACGAAGACGCAGGTGAGCTGGTCCCCCACGGCCCGGTGCACGAGCGCCGCCGCGACCGCCGAGTCGACGCCGCCGGACAGGCCGCAGATGACCTCCTTGTCACCGACCTGCTCGCGGATCCGGGCGACCTGCTCGTCGATGATGTTCTCCGGCGTCCAGGTCGGGGCCACGCCGGCGATGTCGTACAGGAAGCGGGTCAGCATCTCCTGCCCGTGCGCGGTGTGCCCCACCTCGGGGTGGAACTGCACGCCGGCCCGGCGACCGGCCAGGTCCTCGAACGCGGCCACCGGGGCCCCCGCCGACTCGGCGGTCACCGTGAAGCCGGCCGGCGCCTCGGTCACGCAGTCGCCGTGGCTCATCCACACCGGCAGGTCGGCCGGCAGGTCGCGGAGCAGCACACCGGGCTCGGTCAGGCGCGGGCGCAGCGGGGTGCCGCCGTACTCCCGGTTGCCGGTACGCGAGACCGTGCCGCCGAGCGCCTGGGCCATCGCCTGGAAGCCGTAGCAGATGCCGAAGACCGGCACGTCGGTGTCGAACATCCCGGCGTCGATCTGCGGGGCGCCCGGAGCGTAGACGCTGGACGGGCCGCCGGACAGGATGATCGCGGCCGGGTTCTTCGCCAGCATCTCGGACACCGGCATGGAATGCGGGACGATCTCCGAGTAGACCTTCGCCTCGCGGACGCGGCGCGCGATGAGCTGGGCGTACTGGGCTCCGAAGTCCACCACGAGGACGGGGCGAGGCGTGCTCATGTGCGCAAAGCCTACCG
This sequence comes from Micromonospora sp. RP3T, assembly GCF_003027925.1. Classification (GTDB taxonomy): domain Bacteria; phylum Actinomycetota; class Actinomycetes; order Mycobacteriales; family Micromonosporaceae; genus Micromonospora. The sequence continues at coordinate 30,254 of NZ_PYPS01000025.1, read as the reverse complement.
ACAGTCACCGGCGGCGCGGACGCGCCCCGGCGGTGTGGCGGCTCGAACGTGTTAACAAGGGGCCCCGCCTCTACCGGAGGCGTTAAGAAGGGGCCCCTCCTTTCACCGCAACGCGGCGGGGGCGTGCGGGGGGACCGCCGGCGTGCGCGGGGGGACGGCGGGCAGGCGGGTGTACGGGGAACCGGGTGCGGGGCGGGGGTCCGGGTCGCCCTTGTTGGGCCAGAACGACATGGCGCGCTCCGCCTGCGCGGTGATCGTCAGCGACGGGTTGACGCCCAGGTTCGCCGAGACCGCCGCGCCGTCCACCACGTGCAGCCCCGGATGGCCGTACACCCGGTGCCAGGGGTCCACGACGCCGTCGGCCGGTGTGGCGCCGATCACCGCGCCGCCGAGGATGTGCGCGGTCATCGGGATGTTGAACGGCTCGGTCACCGCGCCGCCCGGCGTGCCGTCGATCTCCTCGGCGAGCAGCCGGACCGCCTCGTTGCCGGCCGGGATCCAGGTCGGGTTGGCCGCGCCGTGACCCGGCCCGCTGACCAGCCGGCGGCCCCGCCAGCGGGTGGTCAGCGAGTTGTCGACCGACTGCATGACCAGCGCGATCACGGTGCGCTCGGACCAGCCCCGGACGGACAGCATCCGGGCCGCCAGCCCCGGCTGCCGGACGATGCTGCCCAGCCACCGCCGGACCCGGTGCGGCCCGCCGTCGACCAGCAGCGACTGGAGCAGCCCCATCGCGTTGGAGCCCTTGCCGTAGCGGACCGGCTCGATGTGCGTCTGCGGATCGGGGTGGAACGAGCTGGTGATCGCCACCCCCGCCGAGAAGTCCAGACCGCGCCGCCGGGCCGCGCCCGAACCCACCGAGGCGCCGAGGATCGCCTCCGAGTTGGTCCGGGTCAGCTCGCCCAGCCGGGGCGAGAGCGCCGGCAGCGCGCCGGTCGCCTTCATCTCGTGCAGCAGCCGCTGGGTGCCGAGCGCGCCGGCCGCGAAGACCACCTGGTCGGCGTGGATCACCGCACGGCGCCTGCGCAGCCAGGCCCCGGTACGCGCGGTGTGCACCGCGTAGCCGCCGGCCGGGTCGGGGCGTACCGCGGTCACCGTGGTCAGCGGGTGGACCTGCACGCCGAGCCGCTCGGCCAGCCAGAGGTAGTTCTTGACAAGCGTGTTCTTCGCGCCGTGCCGGCAGCCGGTCATGCACGACCCGCAGTGGCTGCACCCGGTGCGGTCCGGCCCCACCCCACCGAAGTACGGGTCGGGCACCCGCTGGCCGGGACGGCCGATGTGCACGCCGACCGGCGTCGGGTGGAACGTGTGCGCCACGCCCATCCGCTCGGCCACCGCCCGCATGGCCCGGTCCGCGCCGGTGTCGATCGGGTACGTGGTCACGCCGAGCATCCGCTTCGCCTGGTCGTAGTGGCGGGCCAACTCGTCGCGCCAGTCGGTGATGTCCCGCCACTGCGGATCGGCGTAGAACGCGTCCAGCGGCTCGTAGAGCGTGTTCGCGTAGACCAGCGAGCCGCCGCCCACCCCGGCGCCGGAGAGCACCAGCACGCCGCCGCCGGCCTTCCGGTCGGCGGAGCGGAGCAGCGTGATCCGTTGCAGCCCGAAGCAGCCGAGTCGCGGCGCCCACAGGAACCGGCGCGCCTGCCAGGACGTCTTCGGGAACTCCTCGTCGGCGAAGCGGCGGCCGGCCTCCAGGACGCCCACCGAGTAGCCCTTCTCGGCCAGCCGCAGCGCGGTGACGCTGCCGCCGAAACCCGAACCGATGACGACCACGTCGTAGCGCATGCACGCATCATTACCGACGGGTAGCTATGGCGCCAGCACGCGTTTTTCGCAGATCATGCAGAGCGCTTCCGGCCGCCGGTGCAACCCTCGGCACCCCCGGACGCGTCGAACACACGGGGAGAGGAAAGAACGCGTGACGAGACGACGCCTGCTCGGCCTGGCCGCCCTGGTGGCGGCACTGCTGGTCGCCGGCGGCACGGTGGTGACCACCCGGCTGGTGGGCAACCACGCGCCGACCCGGGCCGCCGCGCCGGCCACCTCGCCGCCCGGCGCGCCCACGCCGGCCCCGACCACCGCCAGCCCCACCCCGCCGCCCGGCGCCGACCTGACCGGCCCGCTCAACCTGATGCTCGTCGGCGTGGACACCCGGGTCAGCATCCCCGGCTGGGAGCCGCACGCCGACGCCGTACTGGTGCTGCACGTGCCCGCCGGGCTGGACCGGGCGTACCTGTTCTCGCTTCCCCGCGACCTGGTGGTCGACATCCCCGCCTACCCGAAGGCCCGCTACCCGGGCGGGAAGACCAAGCTCACCCACGCGATGAGTTACGGCAGCCGGGTGCCCGGCGACAAGGCCCACCCCAGCACCGCCCAGGGGTACGACCTGCTGCGGGCCACTGTCGCCCGCTACACCGGGCTGCGCATCGACGCCGGCGCGGTGATCACGTTCGGCGGCTTCGACAAGCTGGTGGACACGCTCGGTGGCGTCGACCTCTACGTCGACCAGAAGGTCGCCTCCCGGCACCGCCGGCCGGACGGGACGATGCGCCCGCTGGGCGGCGGCGGGTACACCGGGCCGCAGATGGTCTACCAGAAGGGCCGGCGGCACCTGGTCGGCTGGCAGGCGCTCGACTACGCGCGGCAGCGCTACACCGCCGGCGGCGACTACACCCGGCAGCGGCACCAGCAGCAACTGCTCCGCGCGCTCGCCGGCAAGCTCCTCGACCAGGGCACGGCCCGCGATCCGCAGCGGGTCGAGCAGGTCGTCGCCGCGCTCGGCAAGACCCTGGTGTACGTCGGCGGCGGCCGGAAGCTTGTCGACTTCGCGTACACGCTGGGCGGGATGCCGACGGACCGCATCACGCTGGTCGGGCTCCCCGGCACCGGGGTGGGCAGCGGCGGCGCGTACCGCGGCGAGCAGCTCCAGCCGCTGGGCCGCGACTTCCTCACCGCGTTGCGCGGTGGCAAGGCCGACGCGTTCCTGGCCGCCCACCCGTCGCTGCGCGTCCGGACCTGACGCGCCTCACCGGGATTTCGGCAGCGGCGGGCGCTCGGTGCCGAACAGCCACGCGTCGAAGAGCTTGTCGAGCTGCTTCCCGGCCACCCGCTCCGCCAGCGCCACGAAGTCCGCGGTGGTGGCGTTGCCGTTCTTCCGCTCGGCCGCCCAGGCCCGCAGGATGCCGAAGAACCTGGTGTCGCCCACCGCGATCCGCAGCGCGTGCACGGTCATCGCACCGCGGTCGTAGACCGAGCTGCCGAACAGGTTCTCCACCCCCGGCCGGCCCGGCGGCGTGCGCCACACCTGGGCGGAGGCGCCCGCGTACTTCTGCTCGAACGTGCGCTGCACGGTCGAGGAGCCGCTGTGCTCGGCCCAGAGCCACTCCGCGTACGTGGCCAGCCCCTCGTTGAGCCAGATGTCCTGCCAGCGCTGGATCGAGACGCTGTCGCCGTACCACTGGTGGGCCAGCTCGTGCGCCACCACCTCGGTGTTGTCGCCCTGCCGGAAGAAGCCGGCCGAGTAGACCGGCCGGCTCTGCGTCTCCAGCGCGTACCGGATCCGTGAGTCGGCGACCACCACACCCCCGTACGCGTCGAACGGGTACGGCCCGAACAGGCTCTCCAGGTAGTCGGCGACCTCGACGGTACGGGCGATCGAGCGGTCCGGCGCGCCCTCGGGCAACTGCGTGGTGACCGCGCTGAAGACCGGCCGGCCCTTGTGCTCGGCGGTGGTGACCCGGAACTTCCCGATCGCCACGGTGGTCAGGTAACTGGCCATCGGCGAGGTCTCCGACCAGCGCCAGGTGGTCCAGTCGCCGGCTGTCGATTTCCCCTTCGGCACGCCGTTGCCGACCGCCGTCAGCCCTTTCGGCACGGTGATCTCGACGTCGTAGGTGGCCTTGTCCGACGGGTGGTCGTTGACCGGGAACCAGGTGCTCGCCGACTCCGGCTGGCCGAGCGCGATCGCCCCGTCGGCGGTGTGCAGCCAACCGCCCTCGCCGAGCGCCTCGGTACGCAGCGGCGTCGGCTTGCCGTCGTACCGGATCTCGGTGACGAAGCCGTTGCCGGTGGTGAGCCCGGTGGCCGGCGTGACGACCAGTTCGTCGTCGGTGCGGGCGTGCCGGGCGGCGGCGCCGTCCACGGTGACCGAGCGGACGGTCAGCCCGGCCAGGTCCAGGTTGAACGCGGACAGGTCGGCGGTCGCGGTGGCCCGCACCGTGGTGGTGCCGGTGAGCTTGTCCGTCTCCGGGTCGTAGCGCACCTTGATGGTGTAGTTCGCGACGTCGTAGCCGCCGTTGCCGTAGCTCGGGAAGTAGCTGTCGCCGACGCCGGCCGCGCCGGGCGCGAAGCTCCGGGCGGCCGTGGGACCGGGCGCGGTCGTCGCGGCGCCCCGGTCCGGTTCGGCCGGTCCGCAGCCGGCCAGCAGCAGCGTCCCGCAGGCCAGCAGCCCGAAACCTCGTCGTCCGCGGCGCCGCGTCATCGTCCCGACCCCTTTCGAATGCCTGCTCAGCGGTCCAGGACCAGGCCGACCTTCTGGAACTCCTTGAGGTCGCGGTAGCCGCACTTCGCCATCGCGCGGCGCAGGCCGCCGAAGAGGTTGAGCTGCCCGTCCGGCTCGTCGGCCGGGCCGAACAGCAGCCGCTCCATCGAGCCGATCGGCTCGCCGGCCACCTCGAACGCGCCCCGGGGCAGCGACGGGTGACTGGCCGCGGAGTGCCACCAGGCGCCGCCGGCCGGGGCCTCCTCGCAGAGCGAGAGCGGCTCGCCGAGCATCACCGCGTCCGCGCCGCAGCCGAGCGCCTTGGCGATGTCGCCGGAGGTCTGCATGTCGCCGTCGGCGATCAGGTGGACGTACCGGCCACCGGTCTCGTCCAGGTAGTCGCGGCGGGCCGCGGCGGCGTCCGCGATCGCGGTGGCCATCGGCACCCGGATGCCGAGCACCGACTCGGTGGTCGACCAGTCGTCGCCGCCGATGCCCACGATCACGCCGGCCGCGCCGGTGCGCATCAGGTGCAGCGCGGTCTTGTAGTCGGTGCAGCCACCGACGATGACCGGCAGGTCGAGGTCGGCGATGAACTCCTTGAGGTTCAGCGGCTCGTCGGTGGTGGAGACGTGCTCGGCGGAGACCAGGGTGCCCTGGATGACCAGGATGTCCACGCCGGCGTCCAGGATCACCGGGGCCAGCGCCAGGGTGTGCTGCGGCGAGACCCGGACGGCCACCGTGCCGCCGCCGGCCCGCAGCTCGCGGACCCGCTCGGCGATCAGGTCGGGGCGGATCGGCTCGGCGTAGACCTCCTGGAGCCGCTTGGTGGCCCGGGCGTCCTCGCCGAGACCGGCCAGCTCCTCCAGGATCTTGGCCGGGTTCTCGTAGCGGGTCCAGAGGCCCTCGACGTTGAGCACACCGAGGCCGCCCAGCTCGCCGAGGCGCACCGCGGAGGCCGGGCTCATGGTCGCGTCCGAGGGGTGCGCGACGCAGGGGATGCCGAACGGGTAGGCGTCGAGCTGCCATGCGGTGGAGACGTCGTCGACGTCCCGGGTGCGGCGGCTCGGCACGATGGCGATGTCGTCCAGGTGGTAACCGCGCTGCGCGGTCTTGCCCAGCCCGATCTCGACCACGTCACGCATGGGGACTCCAGGTGTGTTCGGGGGTGGAGGGAGAGGTCAGCGGGAGTGGTAGTTGGGTGCCTCGACGGTCATCTGGATGTCGTGCGGGTGGCTCTCCTTCAGCCCCGCCGCGGTGATCCGGATGAGCTGGCCACGCCGGTGCAGCTCCGGGATGCTCTCGGCGCCCACGTAGCCCATGGCGGCGCGCAGGCCACCGGTGAGCTGGTGGGCGACCTGGGCGAGCGGGCCCCGGTAGGGAACCTGGCCCTCGACGCCCTCGGGGACCAGCTTGTCCTCGGCCATCACGTCCTGCTGGAAGTAGCGGTCCTTGGAGTACGACTTGCCCTGACCGCGCGACTGCATCGCGCCGAGCGAGCCCATTCCCCGGTACGCCTTGTACTGCTTGCCGTTGATGAAGATCAGCTCACCGGGGCTCTCCTCGCAGCCGGCCAGCAGGCTGCCGAGCATCACCGTGTCGGCGCCGGCCACCAGCGCCTTGGCGATGTCGCCGGAATACTGGATGCCGCCGTCGCCGATCACCGGCACGCCGGCCGGTCGGGCGGCCCGGGCCGCCTCCATGATCGCGGTGACCTGCGGCACGCCCACCCCGGCCACGATCCGCGTGGTGCAGATGGCACCCGGACCCACGCCCACCTTGACGCCGTCGGCGCCGGCCTCGACGAGCGCCTTCGCGCCCGCGTACGTGGCGATGTTGCCGCCCACGATGTCGATGGTCACGTCCCGCTTGAGCCGGGCGACCATCTCCAACACGGCCCGCTGGTGGCCGTGCGCGGTGTCCACGATGACCACGTCGACGCCGGCGTCGACGAGCGCGCGGGCCCGCTTGTAGCCGTCCTCGCCCACGCCGACCGCGGCGGCGACCCGGAGCCGGCCCGCCTCGTCCTTGGTGGCGTTCGGGTACTGCTCGCTCTTGGTGAAGTCCTTGACCGTGATCAGGCCACGCAGCGCGCCGGCGCCGTCCACGATCGGCAGCTTCTCCACCTTGTGGCGGCGCAGCAGGTCGAGCGCGTCGTCCTTGCTCACGCCGACCGGCGCGGTGATCAGCGGGGTGCGGGTCATGATGTCGCGGACCGGCGTGGCCGGGTCGGAGACGAAACGCATGTCGCGGTTGGTCACGATGCCGACCAACTGGCCCTGCCCGTCGACCACCGGCACGCCGGAGATGCGGTAGCGACCGCAGAGCGCGTCGACGTCGCGGAGCGTGTCGTCCGGGCTGGCGGTCACCGGGTTGGTGATCATGCCGGACTCGGAGCGCTTGACCAGGTCGACCTGGAGCGCCTGGTCCTCGACGGAGAGGTTGCGGTGCAGCACGCCGATGCCGCCCTGCCGGGCCATGGCGATCGCCATCCGGCCCTCGGTGACGGTGTCCATCGCGCTGGAGAGCAGCGGCACGGTCAGCTCGATGTTGCGGGTGAGCCGGGTGCGGGTGTTCACCCGGCTGGGCACCACGTCCGACTCGCCCGGCTGGAGGAGCACGTCGTCGAAGGTCAGCCCGAGCGGCACCACCCGGGCGGAACCGGCCGGCAACTCGGGCAGATGGCCGCCCAGCTCGCCGCCGTCGGGGCCGGTCGGGTTCTCGGTGCTGGGCGAATTCTCCACGATTGCTCCCCTGAGCTGGTCGAACGGGCTGCAGCGAGGCGGCGCGCGCGGACGCCGGCGCGCACCGGTGTGACGGCGTGTGGCCTCATCGTACCCACTGGCCCGGTGAGCCCCGGGCAGCGGCGGGCCCGGCGTAGGCCGGGCCACAGCGGGGCGGGGGGCGGGCTTTCCGGCGGCGCGGGGTCTACGGTGAGGGGGTGCACGACGAGCCCATCGACCCGTTCAACGGCGACCCGGCCGATCCGGCTGCCGGCCTGCACGACTCCGGCGAGGAGGACGCGCTCGACCCGCTGACCGAGGTCGAGCGCCAGGACGTGCTGGAGGATCTGGCCGATCTGGAGATCTACCAGGCCCTGCTCCAGCCGATCGGGGTGCGCGGCCTGGTGATCGAGTGCGAGGACTGCCGCGAGCCGCACTACTTCGACTGGGACCTGCTCCGGGGCAACCTGCGCCACCTGCTGAACTCCGGCCGTCCGCGGGTGCACGAGCCGGCCTACGACCCGGACCCCGACCACTACGTGAGCTGGGACTACGCCCGCGGCTACGCGGACGGCGTGCACGACACGCTCACCGAGGGCACGGAGGACGCCGCGTCGGAGTGAACCCGGCCGGGCTCAGGCGACCAGGCCGGCCCGGAAACCGGCGGCCACGGCGTGCGCCCGGTCCCGGGCGCCGAGCTTGCGGAACAACCGCCGGGCGTGTGTCTTGACGGTGTCCTCGGAGACGAACAACTCCCGCCCGATCTCCGCGTTGCTCTTGCCCTCCGCCATGCCGAGCAGCACCTGAAGCTCGCGCTCGGTGAGCCCGATCGCGCTGCGCGGGGTCCGCGCCGGGCGCTGGCCGGGCGGGGGCGTCTCCGACCCCTCCGTCGCCGGGTCGTTGGCGTCCTCGCCCCGCTGGACCGGCACCATCGTGGGCAGGCCCGCGGGGTCCGTCGCCGGCCAGCCCGGCCCACCCGGGGTACGCCCCGGCGTCGCCGTCCGGGTCGGCCCGCCGACCGCCGCCGCGTCCCGGGCGGTGTCGGCCACCCGGTGCCGGTTCGCCCGTCCCGGGGCGGAGAGCAGCAGCAGCGCCTTCGCCACCGCGCTGGTCAGGTCGTGGTCGGCGTTCTGGATCAGGCCACGCGCCCCGGCACTGATGGTGGCCGCCGCCGACTCCGACTCCTCGGCGCCGAGCAGCAGCACCGCGGCCTGGGGGGCGCGGGCGAGCACCCGTCGCACGAATCCGGCGCTGTCCGGCCGGGTCAGGGCGGTGTCGGCCAGCACGACGTCGACCGGACGCTCCGCGAGCCGCAACATCACCTCGGGGTCGGAGACAGCCGTCCGGACAGCGCCGGACAGCCCGAGCCGCGCCGCCGCGGAGGTCAGATGCTGGGCTGCCAGTGGGGTCCGAACGCAGATCAGAACGCTACGCACTGTGGTCTCCTCTCCGACTCAGAGCAGACCACGTGCGGGTGGGGTCGGGAGGGGGTTCCGAGCAATCATCCGAACTTTTCCGACAGATGGGGCATATGGCATCGACTGTCCGAGGTTTTCGATCACAGATGTGTGAGCCGGCGACGGCTCGGGTACCGACTGGTTCATCCGGAACCGGCATCCCGCGCGGACCGCCGCCCGGTAGCTGGCCACAACATTCTCCGCGGTGCCGCGCGGGAGGAGGGGTGCTGATGTCGAACGTACGTAGGCTGCCTGGACCCATCGTCGACCTCTGGGACTGGCAGCGGCTCGGCGCGTGCCGGGGCCGCGACAGCGCCCAGTTCTTCCACCCCGACGGCGAGCGCGGCTCGTCCCGCCAGCGCCGCGAGACCGGCGCGAAGACGGTCTGCCGTGCCTGCCCGGTGCGCGCCGAGTGCGCCGCGCACGCCCTCGCCGTCCGCGAGCCGTACGGCGTCTGGGGCGGCTTCAGCGAGTCCGAGCGGCTGCGGCTGCTCGCGCTCGGCTGGGAGGACCTGGCCGACCGCCGGCAGGCCCGGGTCGACATCGCCCGCCTGGAGGCCCGCCTCGGCCGGCCGCACAAGACCGCCGTTCCGGACCAGCGCAAGGTCGCCTGACCGCTCGCACTTCCCGCCGCCGCGCCCCGCACCTCGGGGCGCGGCGGCGCTTCGTTCGCGCCGACGCGCGCCGGACCGTCACCGCTTCTCGGCACTGCCCGCCCGTCTCGCGGAACCGGTCGCCCGTCTCGCGGAACCGGCCGCCACGCGGAACCGGCCGCCTCGCGGAACCGGTCGGTCGCCGCCCGTCGCCCCGCCGCCGGTCGCCCCGCCGCCGGTCGGGTAGTCGCCGGTCGTGCCACGACGGCCGACAGCACTGTCCGACGCCTGCAAACTTGAGCGCATCGACGACTCACGCGGGAACGGCCGCCGCACTGGTAGCCGACGCGCTCGCCGAGCCCTCGTCGCCTTCGCCGGTGCGGCGGACGGCAAGGGCTGGTCGGTCGAGGGCAGGACACCGGTCCAGCGCCGGCCGTCGGCCGCTGACCCGTTCACGCCATCAAGTTGGTAGGCGGCCATGACGACGGCCTTCACCCCGAGTTGTTCCGGCCGCCCCGCCGGTCCGCCATGCCGTGGAACCAGGTGACCAGCAGCCGGCGGGTCAGCCGACGGTCACCGTGACGGTGTGCCAGCCGGTCGCGCCGTCCGGGGCCACCGGGCTGCGCTGCTCCGGCTGCGTCTCGCCGGCCGCGTCGGTGGCGCGCACCTGGAGGCGGTGCTCGCCCGGGGTGGCGTCCCAGCGCCACGACCACTGGAGCCAGGTGTCCGAGGACACGGCCGGGGCCAGCGTCGCCTCCCGCCAGGGACCGTCGTCGACGCGTACCTCGACGCGGCGGACGCCCCGGTGCTGCGCCCACGCCACGCCGGCGACCGTCACCGGGCCGGCGGCCGGACGGCTGCGGGCGCGGGGTGTGTCGATCCGGGACTGCGTCTTGACCGGGCCCTGGGCGGACCAGCCACGCGGCACCCAGTACGCGTCGAAGTCGGCGAAGCTGGTCAGCTCCAGCTCGGTCAGCCACTTGCACGCCGAGACGTAGCCGTAGAGGCCGGGCACCACCATGCGGACCGGGAAGCCGTGCTCGATCGGCAGCGGCTCGCCGTTCATCCCGACCGCGAGCAGCGCGTCCCGGCCGTCGCGCAACACCGACGTGGGGGTGCCGCAGGTCCAGCCGTCGACCGCGCGCCCGACCACCTGGTCCGCGCCCTCCTCCGGGTCCGCCTCGTCCAGCAGTTCCTTGAGCGGCACCCCGAGCCAGCGGGCGTTGCCGATCAGATCGCCGCCCACCTCGTTGGAGACGCAGGCCAGCGTCACGTAGCGCTCGACCATCGGCCGGGCCAGCAGGTCGTCGAAGCTCAACTCGATCGGGTTACGGACCCGGCCGTGGATGCGCAGCTTCCAGGTGACCGGGTCGACCTGCGGGACCACCAGGGCGGTGTCGATCCGGTAGAACTCCCGGTTCGGCGTGACGTAGGGGGCGAGCCGGGGCAGGGACAGGTCCGCGCCGGCCGGCACCGGCGGGGCGGGCGCCGCCGGGGCGGGCAACGTCACCGCCTGCCGGGCCGCCGAGACGCCGCGCCGGCCGGCCAGCCAGTGGCCGCCCAGCCCGGCCACCGCCGCGGCACCGGTCAGCAGGCCGGCGCCGCGCAGGAACCGGCGCCGCGAATCCAGGTCCCCCCCGCGCTCCAGCGGCTCCCAACCGCCCGGGTCGTCCTCCTCACGCGCGAGCGCGGCGGCCACCGGAGACTGCGGCAGGGTGGCGGCCGGATCGCGGTCCGGTCGCAGCGGGCCGGCCACGAAGGCCCAGAGCGTGAGCCCGCCGAGCGCGCCGCCGACCAGGGCGGGAAGCGCGTCGAACGCGTCCGCGCCGGCCCGGGTCAGCGCGGCGACGACACCGAGCACGGCGAACGCGGCGATGCCGACCAGGCCGACCACCAGCCGTCGGGCCGCCGCCAGGCCGAGCAGCGCCGCGAAACCCGCCAGCAGTAGCGCCGTCCCGACCAGCAGGGCGATCTTGTCGTACGTGCCGAAGACGTCGATGGCGAACTGCTTGAGCGGCTCGGGCACCAGGTCGACCACGAGGCCGCCGACGGCGATCAGCGGGGCGGACCGGGGACCGGTCAGGACAGCCACCGGCTCGGCGACGCCGAGCGCCACCACGGCGGCGACGACACCGGACACTGCCGCGTGGCGGCGGGAGATGGTGCTCACCCGGCCCAGTCTGGCCGACCGGTCGGGCCGGCCGCCAATTCCGTCAGCGTTCCGTAAGCGGTGCGGCCGCGCCGTCAACGGCCCGAACAGGCGTCAGGGCACACCGCCGGCTCGGCGGTGTGCCCTGACGTCGGGCGTACTCCTCGGGTCAGAAGCCCGGGCCGTGCTGGTGGCCGTGGCCATGGCCGTGGCCGTGCCCACCGGCGGCGGCGGGCTCCGCCTCGGCCGGCTTCTCCACGACCAGACCCTCGGTGGTGAGCAGCAGGCCGGCGATCGACGCGGCGTTGGAGACCGCGTTCCGGGTCACCTTCACCGGGTCGAGGATGCCGGCCTTGGCCAGGTCGACGTACTCGCCGGTGGCGGCGTCGAGGCCGTGGCCCCAATCCTGACCGACGACCTTCTGCACCACCACGTAACCGTCGTGGCCGGCGTTCTGGGCGATCCAGCGCAGCGGCTCGACGAGCGCCTTGCGCACGATCGAGACACCGACCTTCTCCTCACCGGTGAAGCCCAGGTCGTCGTCGAGCACCGGCAGGATCTGGGCCAGCGCGGCGCCGCCGCCCGGGACCGTACCCTCCTCGACCGCGGCCTTGGTCGCGGCGATGGCGTCCTCGATGCGGTGCTTGCGCTCCTTCATCTCGACCTCGGTGGCCCCGCCGACCTTGATCACCGCGATGCCGCCGGAGAGCTTCGCCAGCCGCTCGGCCAGCTTCTCCCGGTCCCACTCGGAGTCCGAGGCCTCGATCTCCTTGCGGATCTGGGCGACCCGGTCGGCGACCTCGGCGGACTGGCCGCCGCCGTCGACGACTGTGGTGTTCTCCTTGTCGACCACGACGCGGCGGGCGGTGCCGAGCACCTCCAGGCCGACCTGGTCGAGCTTGTAGCCCAGCTCCGGGGCGACCAGCTCGGCGCCGGTCAGGATCGCCATGTCCTGCAGCATCGCCTTGCGACGGTCACCGAACCCGGGGGCCTTCACCGCGCAGACCTTGACGGTCTTGCGGATGGCGTTGACCACCAGCGTGGACAGCGCCTGACCCTCGACGTCCTCGGCGATGATGAGCAGCGGCTTGCTGTTCTGGAGGACCTTCTCCAGCAGCGGCAGCAGCTCCTCGATGGCCGAGATCTTCTGCGTGGTGATCAGGATGTACGGGTCCTCCAGGACCGCCTCCTGCCCCTCCGCGTCGGTGACGAAGTTCGGCGAGATGAAGCCCTTGTCGAACTGGAGACCCTCGGTCACCTCCAGCTCGGTGGTGAGCGCGGAGCCCTCCTCGACGGTGATCACACCGTCGCGGCCGACCCGCTCCATCGCCTCGGCGATCAGCTCGCCGATCGTGGCGTCCTGCGCGGAGATGGTCGCCACGTGCGCGATCGACTCCTTGCTGGCGACCTCGACGGCCTTGCCGAGCAGCGCCTCGGAGACCTTGGCGGCCGCCGCGTCGATGCCCCGCTTCAGGCCGGTCGGGTTGGTGCCGGCGGCCACGTTGCGCAGGCCCTCCCGGACCATGGCCTGGGCCAGCACGGTGGCGGTGGTGGTCCCGTCGCCGGCGACGTCGTTGGTCTTGGTCGCCACCTCCTTGACCAGCTGCGCACCGAGGTTCTCGTACGGGTTGGTGAGCTCGATCTCCTTGGCGATGGTCACGCCGTCGTTGGTGATCGTGGGCGCACCGAACTTCTTGTCCAGGACGACGTTGCGCCCACGCGGGCCGAGGGTGACCTTGACCGCGTTCGCGAGCGCGTTGACACCGTGCTCGAGCAGGTGCCGGGCGTCATCCGAGAAGCTCAGGATCTTTGCCATCAGTATCCCTTCGAAGCGACGTTGCCCCGGCCCGGCGAGCCGGACCGGGGCAACGACACTGATCGGTTGCTTACTTCTCGATGACCGCGAGGACGTCGCGGGCGGAGAGCACCAGGTACTCCTCGCCGGCGTACTTGACCTCGGTGCCGCCGTACTTCGAGTAGAGGACGGTGTCGCCGACCTTCACGTCGATCGGCACGCGGTTGCCCTTGTCGTCGATCCGGCCCGGGCCGACAGCGAGGACGGTGCCCTCCTGCGGCTTCTCCTTGGCGGTGTCGGGGATCACGATGCCCGAGGCGGTGGTGGTCTCGGCCTCGTTCGCCTGCACCACGATGCGGTCCTCGAGCGGCTTGATCGCAACCTTGGTCGCGGTAGTCACGGGCATACCCTCCTGGGGTACTTGGTGTCGTTGCCGGTCGACACGCCGACCGGCGTCAATCTGCCACATGCCACCGGGCGGGGCCGTCGTCGCGGGTGCCGGTCCGCCTGGCGTTCAACGCTCGGGCACCAGGCCCGGGCATTGGCACCCTCAGGGTGAGAGTGCTAATCGCAGGTTATTCCTCGGCTAGCACTCCGTCAAGGAGAGTGCCAGCGCGTCGCCCCTCGTGTCGCCTCCGGGACGGGTCGGGAGAATGGGCGGATGGATCTCGACCAGCTCACCGCGCTGCGTACCCCCGAGGGGTCGGCCGCGCTCGCCGCGGCGGAGCGGGTGGCCGGCGGCGACCCGCTGGCGGCGGCCGCCGCGCTGCGCTCGGCCGGGATCCCGGGCGGGCTCGCGGCGGCCGCGCTGACCCAGGCGGAGCTGCGCCGCCGGGCGGTCGGCAAGTTCGGCACGGCGGCGGCCCGAATGTTCCTCACCCGCCCCGGGCTGGAGCAGGCCACCCGCCGGGGGGTCGCCGACCGGCGGGCCGCCCGGCTGCGCGCCGCGGGCGTGACCACGCTTGCCGACCTCGGGTGCGGGCTGGGCGCCGACGCGCTCGCCGCGGCCCGCGCCGGCATCCGGGTGTACGCGGTGGAGGCCGACCCGGTCACCGCCGCGATGGCCGCCGCGAACGCCGAGGCCGCCGGGCTGGCCGGACTGGTCACCGTCGAGTGCGGCGACGCCACCGCGTTCGACGTGACCCGGGTCGACGGGGCGTTCTGCGACCCGGCGCGGCGGCGGGCCGGCACCGGGCGGCGCATCTTCGACCCGAACGCCTACTCGCCGCCGTGGGACTTCGTCACCGGGTTGGCCGCGCGCGTGCCGCGCACCGTGGTCAAGGTGGCGCCCGGCCTGGACCACGCGCTGATCCCGGCCGGCGCCGAGGCGGAGTGGGTGAGCGTCGACGGCGACCTGGTGGAGGCCGCCCTCTGGTGCGGCCCGCTGGCCGCCGTCCCCCGTCGCGCCACCCTGCTCCGGGAGAAGGAGGGGCCCCCTTTTAACGCCTCCGGTAGAGGCGGGGCCCCTTCTTATCGACTGACCGGCAGCGGCGCCGACGAGGCGGAGGTGGGCGCGGTCCGGCGGTTCCTGTACGACCCCGACCCGGCGGTGGTGCGCGCGCACCTGGTCGCGGAGCTGGCCGCCGACCTGGACGCCACGCTCGCCGACCCGTCGATCGCCTACCTGTACGCGGACACGGCACACCCCACCCCGTTCGCCCGCTGCCTGGAGATCACCGACGTGCTGCCGTTCTCGCTGAAGCGGCTGCGCGCCCTGCTGCGGGAGCGCCGGGTCGGCCGGGTGGAGATCCTGAAGCGGGGCTCGGCGCTGGAGCCGGAGAAGCTGCGCCGTGACCTGCGCCTGGCCGGCGACGAGGCGGCCAGCCTGGTGCTGACCCGGGTGGCCGGCGCGCCCACCGTGCTGATCGGCCGCCCGGCCCCGACCACCGGCTGACCGGCCCCGACCACCGGCTGACCGGCGCCGTCCGGCCACCGCGCCGCCCGTATCGGCTCGCCGGGATCCGGCGGCCGGGTTAGCTTGACGGTCATGGCGGGACAGGGCACTCCGGCGACCATGCTGCTGACCAGGCGGAAGATCGCGCACAGCACCCACCCGCACGCCGTGTCGCCGGACGCGCCGAACTACGGCGCGTTGGTCGCCGACGCCCTCGGGGTGCCACCGGAGCGGGTGTTCAAGTCGCTGGTCACCGACGTCGACGGCGGGTTGACCGTGGCGGTGGTGCCAGTGACCGGGGAACTGGACCTGAAGGCCCTCGCCGTGGCGGTCGGCGGCAAGCGGGCCGCGCTGGCCGACCGGGCGGTGGCCGAGCGGGCGACCGGTTACGTGCGGGGCGGGATCAGCCCGCTGGGGCAGCGCCGGGCGCTGCCGACCGTGGTCGACGCGTCCGCGCTGGCACACCCGACGGTGTACGTCTCGGCCGGTCGTCGCGGCCTCCAGGTGCAACTCGCGCCGGGCGATCTGGTGGCGCTGACCGGGGCCGTGACCGCCCCGATCGCGGCCGGCTGAACCGGACGGTGGGAGCGTTTCCGCAGCCGGTGTCCGTGGGGTGACAACCGCGTTGCTGAATTGTTACCGCCGCCAACAAACTTCTGACCTCGGCACTCTTGCGGAGCGCGGGAAGCGCGGAATACGTTGCCGGACACAACAAAACACCGTCAACAACTCCCCCACCCCCGAAAGGACCCGTGCACATGCGCAAGGGCTTCCTCACCTTCGCGGCCGTCGGTCTCCTCGCGACCGGCAGCATGGCCGCCTGCGGTGACAACGGCGGTTCTTCCGACCAGGCCGGCGGTTCGAACGACAAGAAGCCGAAGATCGGCGTGATCCTGCCGGACAGCAAGTCCTCCGCCCGCTGGGAGGGCGCGGACCGCAAGTTCCTCAAGGAGGCGTTCGACGCCGCCGGCGTCGAGTCCGACATCCAGAACGCGCAGAACGACAAGACCGCGTTCCAGACCATCGCCGACCAGATGATCACCAACGGCGTCAACGTGCTGATGATCGTCAACCTGGACTCCGGCACCGGCAAGGCCGTGCTCGACAAGGCCAAGTCGCAGGGCGTCGCCACGATCGACTACGACCGGCTGACCCTTGGCGGCTCCGCCCAGTACTACGTCAGCTTCGACAACGAGGCCGTCGGCAAGCTCCAGGGCGAGGGCCTGAGCAAGTGCCTGACCGACAAGGGCGCCAAGAACCCGTCGATCGCGTACCTCAACGGCTCGCCGACCGACAACAACGCCACCCTGTTCAAGAACGGGTACGACTCGGTGCTCAAGCCGAAGTTCGACTCGAAGGAGTACACCAAGGTCGCCGACGACTCGGTGCCGGCGTGGGACAACGCGCAGGCCGCCACGATCTTCGAGCAGCAGCTGACCAAGGCCGGCGGCAAGATCGACGGCGTGCTCGCCGCCAACGACGGTCTCGGCAACGCGGCCATCTCGGTGCTGAAGAAGAACAAGCTCAACGGCAAGGTCCCGGTGACCGGCCAGGACGCCACCAAGGAGGGTCTGCAGAACATCCTCGCCGGCGACCAGTGCATGACCGTCTACAAGGCGGTCAAGAAGGAGGCGGACGCCGCCTCCGAGCTGGCCATCGCGCTCGCCAAGGGCGAGACGAAGGACACCGGCCAGACCGTCAAGGACCCGGAGGGCAACCGGGACGTGCCGGCCGTGCTGCTGGAGCCGAAGGCCATCTACAAGGACAACGTCAAGGACGTCGTGGCCGACGGCTACATCACCAAGGACGAGCTCTGCACCGGTGCGTTCGCCAAGCTCTGCACCGACGCCGGCGTGAGCTGACCCACCCCGCCTCAGGCGGCGCCGCCCGGCACGGGACCACTCCCGCGCCGGGCGGCGCCCACGCCGGACGGGATCCGAGACCTCCCTCCGCCCAAAGGAGACCCCCGTGTCCGCAACCCCCCTGCTGGAGCTACGCGGGATCGACAAGAGCTTCGGTCCCGTCCAGGTGCTGCGTGACGTCGCCTTCGCCGCGCACCCCGGCGAGGTGACCGCGCTGGTCGGCGACAACGGCGCCGGCAAGTCGACCCTGGTCAAGTGCATCAGCGGCATCTACCCCACCGACGCTGGCGAGTTCCTCTTCGACGGCCGACCGGTGAGCATCAGCAGCCCCCGGGACGCCGCCGCGCTCGGGATCGAGGTCGTCTACCAGGACCTGGCGCTCTGCGACAACCTCGACATCGTGCAGAACATGTTCCTCGGCCGGGAGAAGCGCAGCGGCATCGTGCTCGACGAGCCGACGATGGAGCAGATGGCCGCCGAGACGCTCGCCGGCCTC
The DNA here is from genome assembly GCF_003027925.1 of Micromonospora sp. RP3T. Classification (GTDB taxonomy): domain Bacteria; phylum Actinomycetota; class Actinomycetes; order Mycobacteriales; family Micromonosporaceae; genus Micromonospora. Next base: position 12,805 of record NZ_PYPS01000025.1, on the reverse strand, counting down.
AGCGTCCGGACCGTGAAGTCGCTGCGCCAGCACGTGTCCAGCCTCTCCGGCGGCCAGCGGCAGACGGTGGCCATCGCCAAGGCGGTGCTCTGGAACAGCAGGCTGGTCATCCTGGACGAGCCGACCGCCGCGCTCGGCGTCGCGCAGACCGCCCAGGTGCTGGAGCTGGTCCGCCGGCTGGCCGACAACGGCCTGGCCGTGGTGCTCATCTCGCACAACATGAACGACGTCTTCGCCGTCTCCGACCGGATCGCGGCGCTCTACCTCGGCCAGATGGTCGCCCAGGTGAAGACCACCGACATCACCCACTCGCAGGTGGTCGAGCTGATCACCGCCGGCCGCTCCGGCGGCCTCGGCCTCGCCGGCGAACCGGGCAGCAACGGCACCGGCGCCGCGCCCGCCGACACCACACCAGGAGCCGTCCGATGACCGCCACCGTCGTGAAGAAGGAAGGCCCGGCCGGCGTCGCCCCGGCGCCGACCGTGGGCAGCCACGTGAACAACTACTGGCGCCGGGTACGCGGCGGCGACATCGGCGCGCTGCCCGCCGTGGTCATGCTGGTCGTGCTCGCGGTGGGCTTCTCGATCGCCCGCCCGTCGTTCTTCACGGCCGGCAACCTCGCCAACCTGTTCACCCAGGGCGCCGCGGTCACGCTGATCGCGATGGGTCTGGTCTTCGTGCTGCTGCTCGGCGAGATCGACCTCTCCGCCGGGTTCGCCAGCGGCGTCTGCGCGGCGATCCTGGCCAACACCGTCACCGTGCTCGGCTACCCCTGGTACGTGGCGGTGCTGGCCGCCGTCGTCACCGGCGTGGTGATCGGCGTCGTGCTCGGCCTGCTGGTCGCGAAGGTCGGCATCCCGTCCTTCGTGGTCACGCTCGCCGGCTTCCTGGCCTTCCAGGGCGTCGTGCTGACGCTGATGGACGAGGGCGCGAACATCGCGGTCCGCGACGACGTGCTGGTGGCGATCGCCAACCGCAACATCTCCCCGGTGCTGGGCTGGGCGCTGGCCGCGCTGGCCATCGCCGGGTACGCGGCCGTGCAGCTCCTGCGGCACCGCAACCGGTCCGCCCGGGGCCTGGTGACCGACCCGATCGCGGTGGTGGCCGCGCGGATCGGCGGGCTCGCCGTGGTGCTCGGTGTCGCGGTCTACGTGCTGAACCTGGAGCGCAGCCGCAACGTGCTGGTGGTCTCGCTCAAGGGCGTGCCGATCGTGGTGCCGATCATCGCGCTGCTGCTGGTCGTCTGGACGTTCGTGCTCCAGCGCACCAGCTACGGCCGGCACATCTACGCGGTCGGCGGCAACGCCGAGGCGGCCCGCCGGGCCGGCATCAACGTGGACAAGATCCGCATCTCGGTCTTCGTCATCTGCTCCGGGATGGCCGCCATCGGCGGCATCGTGGCGGCCAGCCGGGCCAACTCGGTCGACCCCAACACCGGTGGCAGTAACGTGCTGCTGTACGCCGTCGGCGCGGCGGTGATCGGCGGCACCAGCCTCTTCGGCGGCAAGGGCCGGGTCCTCGACGCCGTGCTCGGCGGCGCGGTGGTCGCGGTGATCGACAACGGTATGGGACTGATGGGATACAGCTCGGGCGTCAAGTTCGTGGTCACCGGCGTGGTGCTGCTCGCCGCGGCGACCATCGACGCGCTGTCGAGGCGGCGGGCCGCCGCCACCGGCACGCGCTGACCCGGGTACGGACACACCATGGCAGTGGCAATGCGCGCGGGTCCCAGTCAGGACGAGATCCGACGGCAGAACCTGGGCGCATTGCTCCGCTACGTGCACGTGCACGGGGCCACCACGCGCGCGGAACTGACCACCGCGCTCGGGCTCAACCGCAGCACCATCGGCGCGCTGACCGCCGACCTGGCCGGCGCCGGTCTGGTCAGCGAGGGGACGCCGAAGGAGACCGGCCGGGCCGGACGACCGTCACTCGTCGTCCGGCCCGAGTCGGGACGGGTCTACGCGTACGCGTACAGCGTCGAGGTGGACCGGCTGCGGGCCGCGCGGGTCGGTCTCGGCGGTGAGGTGCTCGACCGCCGGGAGCTGGACCGGCCGCGCAACCTGGTCGCCGGCGAGGCCGCCCCGCTGCTGGCCGGCGCCGTCAAGGAGATGCACCAGGCGGTGCCGGACGGCTCGTTCTGCGTCGGCGCCGGAGTGGCGGTCTGCGGCATGGTGCGCCGCGACGACGGGCTGGTGCGGCTCAGCCCCACCACCGGCTGGGTGGACCAGCCGATCGGCGCGGCGCTCGCCGCCGAGCTGGGCATCGACGTCCCCATCACGGTGGGCAACGTGGCCGACGTGGCCGCGTTCGCCGAGCACGCCCGCGGCGCGGCCACCGGCTGCGACAACGTCATCTACCTGTACGGCGACGTCGGCGTGGGCGCCGGCATCATCGCCGGTGGCCGGCGGCTGACCGGGCACGGCGGCTACGGCGGCGAGGTCGGCCACATGGTGGTGGTCCGCGACGGGGCGCGCTGCGACTGCGGTCGGCACGGCTGCTGGGAGACCGAGATCGGCGAGCACGGGCTGCTGCGGGCCGCCGGCCGGGCCGAGGCGCGCGGCCGGGACGCGCTGCTGAGCGTCTTCGACGCGGCCGACCGCGGGGACGCCCGCGCGCAGAGCGCGGTACGGCAGGCCGGCGACTGGCTCGGCTTCGGCGTGGCCAACCTGGTCAACATCTTCAACCCGGAGATGGTCATCTTCGGCGGCACCATGCGCGACCTCTACCTGGCCGCCGCCGCCCAGGTGCGCAGCCGGCTCAACCGCAACGGGCTGCCCGCCTGCCTGGAGCACGTGCGGCTGCGGACCCCGGAACTCGGCGACGACGCGGCCCTCGTCGGCGCCGCCGAGCTGGCCTTCGAACGCCTCCTGGCCGACCCGCTGAACTGATCGGCCCGGTGATCCGTACCAACGTGCGGACGGGCGGCCGGTGGGCTCGGCCGTCCCGCGACCCCGCGTACCGGTCCGGACCGAGGAGGCACCGCAACCATGGCATCGCTGGAATCCGCACGTCGCCGGCTGGCGCACCGGGTGACCCTGCTGCTCGTCGCGATCGGCGCGGGGATCGGCGTTCTTCCCGGCGCGGCTCTGGCCGCACCCAATCCCGGGGTGCAGATGAACGCCGCGGACATGACGCTGCTCAACGGCGTCCGACTGGCCGGCCTCTGGGAGATGCCGGCCGGCACGATGGCCGCCGAGAAGGGCCAGTCCCCCCGGGTACGGGAGGTCGGCGCGGAGATCGCCCGCCAGCACGGTGTCCTGGACCAGTTGGTGGTCGAGGCGGCGAACAAGCTGGGGGCGGTGCTGCCGACGGACCCGACGACCCAGCAGAAGGGTTGGCTGACCGAGATGCAGAACGCCAGCGGCGCGCAGTTCGACCAGATCTTCGTCACCCGGCTCCGGGTCGCCCACGGCAACATCTTCCCGGTGATCGGGGCGGTGCGGGCGAGCACCAAGGACCCGGTCGTGCGCAAGCTCGCCGAGGACGCCAACAAGTTCGTCAACGACCACATGACCATGCTGGAGAGCACCGGGCTGGTCCGCTGGCAGCAGTTGCCGCCGCCCGCGCTGCCGGCCGCGCAGAGCGACTCGCTGGTCGCCGCCGCCCAGGCCAACGCGTCCAGCGGCGGCGGGCTCCAGGTGGGCACCGGGATCGTGTGGGCGGTCTTCCTGCTCGCGTTGGGCACCGGCGGGTACACCACCTGGCGGCTGATGCGCCGCGCCTGACGGGGTGTTAAGCGGGGCCCCTTCCTATACGCCAGGCGTTAGGAAGGGGCCCCTCCTTACGCGGACGCCGTGACGACCGTCGCCTAGCGGTCGACCTCGGTGAAGTCCCAGCTGTGCGGTGCACGGGCGACCAGGCGAGTGGGCGGTTCGGGCAGCTCCCGGGGGTTGTTGCGCCACTTCGAGATGACCACGAGCCGGTGGTCGGTGGAGGAGAACACCTCGCTGCCGACGTGCATCGGGTCGTGCTCGAACTCGGGCAGTGCGGTCTCGCACACCCAGGTGATCAGCTCGGCGAAGCCGTACGGTTCGGCCTTCGCCTCCCACATCCGGACGATCATGTCGGTTCCTCCCCGGTCAGACGCTGACCACGGTCAGCGGCATGGCCGAGTCGGCCGGCAGGTCCAGCCGGCTCGGGGCGACCCCCGCGGCGACCAGGTGCGACCCGAGCGCCGCCACCATCGCGCCGTTGTCCGTGCAGAGCTTCGGCCGGGGCGTACGCACCCGGACGCCGTGCTTCGCGGCCCGCTGCTCGGCCATCGCCCGCAGTCGGGAGTTGGCCGCCACCCCGCCGCCGATCACCAACGTGTCGATCCCGCTGCTGCGGCAGGCGTCAAGCGCCTTGCCGACCAGCACGTCGCAGACCGCCTCCTGGAAGGACGCCGCCACGTCGGCCACCGGCACCGGCTCGCCGGCCCGCTGCCGCGCCTCCACCCAGCGGGCCACCGCCGTCTTCAGGCCGGAGAAGGAGAAGTCGAACCGGTGTCCGACCAGGTCCTTCGCGGCGGTCAGTCCGCGCGGGAAGGCGATCGACGCCGGGTCGCCGGCCCGCGCCTCCCGGTCGATGTACGGGCCACCGGGGAACGGCAGCCCGAGCAGCCGGGCCACCTTGTCGAACGCCTCCCCGGCCGCGTCGTCGATGGTGGCGCCGAGCGGCACCACACCCCGGGCCAGGTCGTCGACGCGCAGCAGCGAGGAGTGCCCGCCGGAGACCAGCAACGCGATCGCCGGCTCGGGCAGCGGGCCGTGCTCCAGCGTGTCCACGGCCACGTGCGCGGCGAGGTGGTTCACCCCGTACACCGGTTTCTCGGCGGCCACCGCGTACCCCTTGGCGGCGGCGACGCCGACGAGCAGCGCGCCGGCCAGACCCGGACCGGAGGTGACCGCGATGGCGTCGATGTCGGCGATGGTGACGCCGGCTTCGCGCAACGCCCGGTCCATGGTGGGCACGATCGCCTCCAGGTGGGCCCGGCTGGCCACCTCGGGCACCACCCCGCCGAACCGGGCGTGCTCCTCGACGCTGGAGGCCAGCGCGTCGGCGAGCAGCGTGTGCCCGCGCACGATGCCCACACCGGTCTCGTCGCAGGACGTCTCGATGCCGAGGATCAGGGGTTCGTCAGCCATCCGCGTTCAGTCCTCGTGGCGCTGCATGACCAGCGCGTCGGTGTTGCTCGGTTGGTAGTAGCCGCGCCGCACGCCGATCGGCTCGAAGCCGTACGTGGCGTAGAGCCGCTGCGCGGGAGCGTTGTCGGCGGCGACCTCCAGCAGTGTGCTGCGGATGCCGCGCCGGGCCGCCTCGGCGAGCAGCGCCTCCAGCAGCAGCCGGCCCACGCCCCGGCGTTGGGCGTCCCGGCGGACCGCGATGTTCTGCACCCACGCCTCGTCGGGCGGGGCCACGGCCAACCCGGCGTAGCCGGCCACCGTGCCGTCGTCGTCGACGGCGACCAGGTAGAAGTGCCCGTTGGCGAGTTCGTTCCAGAACATGCCGGGGGACCACTGCTCGGCGCCGAACAGGTCCTCCTCGATGGGCAGCACCTCGTCGACGTGCCACCAGCGGAACCGGCTCAGCCTCATCGCAGGACCGGCTTGTGGCCGGTGGCCGCCACCGCGTCCGGGCGGCGCAGGTAGAGCGGGGTGAGCGCCTCACCCGGGGCACCCGCGCGGATCCGCTCGGCGGCGAGTCGGGCCAGCGCCAGCGGGTCCGGGTAGCGCGGCTCGGCCCGCAGCGGCAGGCCGAGCACGTCCGCGTACCGCTGGGCGCCGTCGCCGACCGCGACGGTGACCGCCAGGTCGCGCGCCCGCTCGGCGACGACCGCCGGAGCGGCCACGTCCGGGCCGGCGACGCGCTGCCCGGCGCCGTCGTAGACGGCCCAGTAGACCTCGCGCCGTCGCGCGTCGCTCGCCGCCAGCACCAGCTCACCCGCGGCGGCGGAATGGCCCGCGGCGGCGGGGTGGCTTGCGGCGGCCGGCTGGCCGAGGCCGTCCAGCGAGCAGACGCCGTACGTCGGGACGCCGAGCACCTGGCCCATGGTGGCGGCGGTGACCAGCCCCACCCGCAGCCCGGTGAACGGGCCGGGGCCGAGCCCGGCGACGATCGCGCCCAGGTCGGCCGGGCGCGCGCCCACGTCCGCGAGCGCCGCGTCGACCTGCGGCGCGAGCAGCTCGCCGTGGGCCCGGGCGTCGACCGTGCACCGGGACGCGCGCAGCACGACGCCGTCCGCCGAGACATCGGCCAGCGCCGCGGTCACCGCGGGCGTCGAGGAGTCCACCACGAGTACGAGCACGGTAAGCCAGCCTAGCCCGTCCCCCGACCTGGGCCGCCCACCGCATGCCGTCACGGACGGTAGCGTCCGGAGGAAACACCATGCGGTGCAGCGATATACCCAGGTGTCATAAAGATGACCCAGCGGTATATCGCTCCGCCGCGATGTGCCACCCTGCCGGGATGACGGAGAGTCACCTGGCCCACCAGATCGCCCGCACGCTGCGGCACGAACGCGACCGGGCCGGGCTCACCCAGCAGGCACTGGCCGCCCGCGCCGGGCTGAGCCAGGCCGCCATCGCCCGGATCGAACGAGGCGACCGGCTACCCGGCCTGACCACCGTGGAGCGTCTCCTCGCCGCACTCGACCGGCAGCTACGGATCGAGGCCGAGCCGCTCGACAGCCACCTGGACGCGGCGCTCGACGAGCTGGCCGGCACCGACCCGGTCGAGTGACTCGATCGGCTCGGGCTGGACCGCCTGGTCGACGCGCTCGGCGACCTGCCCCACGTGCTGGCCGGCAGCACGGCGGCCGTGGTGCAGGGCGCGCCGATACCGGTGGAGGCGGTCGAGATCGCTGTGCGGTGGCGGGACTCCCCCTCGTTCACCGCGTTCCTGTCCCGGGCGCTCGCGCAGCGGTGGAACGCCCGCTGGGAGGAGTGGGGCGGCGTGCGCCACGAGCCCGAGGAGCCGGGCGAGCACCGCTGGCGGACCCGCCACGGCGAGCTGCGGGCCCGGATGGTCGAGGAACTGCCCGAGCCGATCGAGGTGCGGCTGGGTGGGCGCACCTACCCGGTCGAGCCGCTGGTCCAGGTGGAGGTGGCCGACCGGCACGCGGCCGAGCTGCTGCGCCGGCACCGGCACCGCCTGGCGGCAGGCGCAGCAGGGACGGCCGGCGCAGCAGGAACGGCCGGCACGGCCGGCCCCACCGGTGGGTCAGCCGGCTGAGCGCTCCCAGTCGACGGTGGGCAGACCGGCGTCGGCGAGCGCCTTGTTGGCCGCGCTGAACGGCCGGCTGCCCAGGAAGCCGCGCGGGTTCATCGGGCTCGGGTGCCCGGCCTCCAGCACCACGTGCCGCGGATTCGTGACCAGCGCCGCCTTCTTGCGCGCGTAGCCGCCCCACAGCAGGAAGACCACCCGCTGGTCGAGCCCGTCGAGCGCCCGGATGGTGGCGTCGGTGAACTCCTCCCAGCCCCGGTTGGCGTGCGAGCCGGGGGTGGCCTGGCGGACCGTGAGCACCGAGTTGAGCAGCAGCACACCCTGGGCGGCCCAGCCGTCGAGGTTGCCGCTGCGCGGCTTCGGCACGCCCAGGTCCTCGCCCAGCTCCTTGAAGACGTTGCGCAGCGACGGCGGCACCGCCACGCCGTCCCGCACGCTGAAGCTCAACCCGTGCGCCTGCCCCGCCTTGTGGTAGGGGTCCTGCCCGAGGATGAGCACCCGGGTCTCCGCCGGCCCGCACAACCGGTAGGCGGAGAACAGGTCCGCCAGCGGGGGGAAGACCGTGGCTGTCGCGTACTCCCCGGCGACGAAGTCGGCCAACGCCGCGGTGCGGGCCGGATCAAGGTGCGGGGTGAGCGCCTCCCGCCACGGCTCGGGCAGGAGCGCCAACAGGTCGAGGGCGGGAACGTCGTCGGGCATCGGCAACCTTTCGCAGTCGTCCCCGGGACTCTAGGCAGCGGGTACGACAGCGCTCAGTCGAGGGTCGCCAGCCGGGCCGCCCAGTCGCCGCCCACCGGTTCCAGCGTGACCACCCGCGTGTCGTCGTCCCGCCGGTCGATGCGGACCCGAAGGTGCGCGTCGACCAACTGCTCCACCATCCCCTCGCCCCACTCCACCACGGTCACCGCCTCGTCCACCGAGGCGTCGAGGTCGAGGTCGTCGATCTCGGCGCGCGGATCGGCGGACTCCCCCAACCGGTACGCGTCGGCGTGCACCAGCGTCACCCGGCCACCCCGCGCCAGGTCCGGCCGGTGCACGCGGGCGATGACGAAGGTGGGCGACGTGATGTCGCCGCGTACGCCCAGGCCGGCGCCGACGCCCTGGGTCAGCGCGGTCTTGCCGGCCCCCAGCGGACCGCTGAGCAGCAGCAGGTCGCCGGCGCGCAGCACCCCGGCCAGCCGCCGCCCGAACCCGTGGGTGTCGTCGAGGGTCTTCAGCTCCACCACCACCGTCACAGCGACTCCAGGAACCGCTCCAGCGCCGCGTTGACCTCGTCGGCGTGCTCCAGCATCACCACGTGCCCACTGTCGTGGATCTTCACGAACTCGGCGTCCGGCAGCCGCCGGACGATCTCCTCCGAGTGTGTCACCGGCGTGATCATGTCCTTGTCCCCCACGATCACCAGCACCGGCGTGCCGGCCAGCGCGGCGAGCGCCGGGAACCGCGAGTGCGTGGCCAGCGTCCGCAGGTAACGGGTGACCGTGTCGGCCGAGGTGCGGGAGTTCATCGTCTCGACGTATGACACCAGGGCGGGGCTGGGCTTCGGGGTGCCGAAACCGTACTTGCGGGTGAGCAGCCAGGCCACGTTCGAGGTCGACCTGCGGGCCTTGTCGATCACCGTGCCGCCGTACCGGGTGGCGTTGCTCATCATGTAGAGCACCGGCGCGCCCACGCGTCCGAGCAGCGCGGGCGCCACCAGCTTCGTCTCCGCTGCCAGACCCCCGGAGGTGGCCATCAGCACGGTGCCGACCACCCGGTCGCCGAACAGCTCCGGGTACAGCTCGGCCAACGCCATGATCGTCATGCCGCCCATCGAGTGCCCGATCAGCACCAGCGGCCCCTCCGGGACCACCTCGTCGAGCACCCGGCGCAACGTGCGGCCCAGCGCGGTCAGGTCGTACTCACCGGTCTCCAGCCGCCCGGACCGGCCGTGCCCCGGCTGGTCGTACGCGACCACCCGGTAGTCGCCCCGCTCGGCGAGCAGCTTGCGCTGGAAGTGGAACGTGCCCATGTCCAGGCAGAAGCCGTGCACCAGCACCACTGTCGGGTGCCCGGCGACCGGCCGGGTCGGCTCGACCACCTCCACGTGGATGTCGGTGCCGTCCGGCATCTCCAGCCGGTACGCCTCGTCGTGGCGCTGCTGCCCGAAGACCTCGTGCGCGTACCGGTCGGTGGGGTCGTTCTTGAGCCGGCGGACCAGCACCCGCTCGCTGACCACGCCCGCCGCGAGCCCGGCGGCGGCCACCCCGACGGCGGCGCCGACCAGCCCGGCGACCTTCCCCGCGGCGCCTCGCGGACGTGGCACCCGCAGCCGCTGGCTCATGGCTTCTCGCCGTCGTAGACGCGGGGCACCCGCACACCGCCGAACCGGGTGACGATCTCGTAGTTGATGGTGCCGACCGCCTCGGCCCAGTCGTCGGCGGTGGGCTCGCCGGCCGCGCCGCTGCCGAACAGCGTCACCACGTCGCCGGCGGCCACCTCGTCGTCACCGCAGTCGACCACGAACTGGTCCATGCACACCCGGCCCGAGATGGTCCGCCGCTCGCCGCCGAGCAGCACCGGACCGGTGTTCGAGGCGTGCCGGGGCACCCCGTCGGCGTAGCCGAGCGGCACCACGGCCAGGTTGCTCTCCGCCTCGGTGAGGTAGGTGTGGCCGTAGGAGACGCCGGTGCCGGCCGGCACCCGCTTGGTCAGCATCACCCGGGCCCGGGCGGTCATCGCCGGGCGCAGACCGAACCGCTCGCCCGCGATCGGCGACAGACCGTAGACCGCGATGCCGGGACGGACCAGGTCGAAGTGGGTGTCCGGCCGGGTGAGCGTGGCCGCCGAGTTGGCCAGGTGCCGGTAACGGGGCCGCAGGCCGGCCCGCGTGACCATCTCCAGCCCCTCCCGGAAGACGGCGAGCTGGCGATCCGTGGTGGGGTGGCCGGGCGAGTCCGCGTACACGAAGTGGCTCCACACACCGACCACCTCGACCAGGCCGTCGGCCTGGGCCTTCGCGGCGGCCTCCAGCAACGTCGGCCAGTCGGCGACGGTCGCCCCGCCCCGGGACAGCCCGGTGTCGATCTTGAGGTGCAGTCGGGCCGGGCGGTCCGCCCGGCGGCTCGCCTCGATCATCTCGTCGAGCTGACCCAGGCTGGCGCAGCCCAGGTCGACGCCGACGGTGATCCCGTCGTGCAGCGGCAGACCCGGATCGAGCAGCCAGGCCAGCACCGGCGCGGTGATCCCCTCCTGACGCAGCCGGAGCGCCTCGTCCAGGGTGCAGACGCCGAGCTGGTCCGCCCCGGCGTCGAGCGCCGCGCGGGCCGCCGGCGCCATGCCGTGCCCGTACCCGTCGCCCTTGACCACCGCCATCAGCTCGGCGCTGGTGCCGGCCTTGAGACGGGCCACGTTCTCCCGGATCGCGTCGAGATCGACGCGCACCTCCGACTGCCACATGCCCCCAGCCTACTTCCGCCGGTGATCATCGTGGCCGGGAGCCGCGCGGCCGGCGCCCCCGCCGGCCAGCGCCGGCACCCGGATCAGGCCAGGCGGGCGAGGACCGGGCGCAGCGCGACGGCCACGTCGGGCGCGGTCACCGGGCCGCCGCGGGCCGCCTCCCGACCGGCCAGCCCGTGCAGGTACGCCGCGGCGGCAGCCGCCCGTTCCGGGGCCAGACCGGCCGCGAGCAGCGAGCCGAGCAGCCCGGCCAGCACGTCGCCGGTGCCGCCGGTGGCCAGCGCCGGGGTGCCGGTCGGGTTCACGTACGCCCGGCCGTCGGGCGTGCCGACGATCGTCCGGTCCCCCTTGAGCAGCACCACCGCGTTCATCCAGGCGGCCAGCCGCAGCGCCGCGGCGACCCGGTCCGCACCGGGCATCTCGCCACAGAGCCGGGCGTACTCCCGGTCGTGCGGGGTCACCACGATCGGGGCGTCCCGCCCGCGCAGCCGATCGGCGAGCTTGCCGTCGACAAGCAGCGTCAGCGCGTCGGCGTCCAGCACCACCGGCACCGACGTGGCCAGCACCGCGCGCAGCTCGGCGGCGGACGCGTCACCGGTGCCGAGCCCGGAGCCGCAGACCCAGGCCTGCACCCGGCCGGCGTCGGCGACCCGGTCGGTGGCGATCACGGACGGGTGCTGGTGCACCACCTCGGCCCGGGCGCCACCGGCGTAGCGGACCAGGCCGGTGGGACCGGCCAGCGCGCCGCCGACCGAGAGCACCGCCGCACCCGGGTAGGTGGCGGAACCGGTCGCCACCCCGACCACCCCGCGGGAGTACTTCTCCGACGCGGCGCCGAGCGCCGGCCACCAGGCGGCCACGTCGGACCACTCGGTCACCCCCAGCGCCGGGGAGCCGCGCAGCCACGGGGTGAGCCCGATGTCGACCAGGTCGACCTGCCCGGCCAGCGCGGCGGCCGGGCCGACCACCAGAGCCGGCTTGAGCACGCCGAACGCCACCGTCACGTCGGCGCGGACCGCGCGCGGCCGGCCGGCGTCGGTAAGCGGGACGTCGCCGGTGTCGACCGCGACGCCGCTCGGCACGTCCACCGCGACCACGGTGGCCCGCGTGCCGTCCCGCCCCCGGTGCTCGGTCAGGCTCGCGGCGAGCTGGTCGGCGGTCTCCCGCAGCCCACCGGTGCCGCCGATGCCCACGATGCCGTCGAGCACCAGGTCGACCCCGGCGGGTGGTCGGTCGACCACCTGCCCACCGGCGGCGCGTAGCGCGGCCAGGCCGTCGGCGTGGGCGCGCTCCGGGGCGAGCAGCAGGGCGGCGACCGCCGCGCCCCGGTGGGCCAGGCGCGCCCCCGCGAAGAGCGCGTCGCCGCCGTTGTCACCGGAACCGACGAGCAGCAGCACCCGGGCGCCGTAGACGCCGCCCCGATCGGCCAGCAGCAGCGCACACCGGCGGGCCAGCCCGGCCGCCGCCCGCTGCATCAGCGCGCCGGACGGGAGGGTCGCCATCAGCCCTGCCTCCGCCGCGCGCACATCCGCGACCCGCCACACCGGTCTCATGCCGTCCCGCCCCGTCCGTGCCCGTCGGCTGCGATCACGGCCTCACCCTACCGGCGGCGCGGGGGCCGGGCGGGGCACCGGAACAGCCCTGTGGACAACCGGGGCCGTTGTCCACAGGGTCGGCGCGGACGACTCCCGCCGGCCTAGCGTCCCCGCTGTCCGGGTCCGGCCGATGGGCTCGGCGGGGTGGGGAGGTCGTCGTGGTCGAGGAGCCGTTCAGCGTCGATCCGGAGCTGCTGCGCACGGTGGCCCGGGAGCTGACCGACGACGCGCACCGGCTGGCGTACGGGCCGGGCGGGGCGCCGGGGCCGGTGGCGCCGCCACCGGACGGCTGGCGGGCCGACACGGCGCTCGACGAGCTGGCCGACGCACTGCGCCGCTGGTCCGGCGCGCTCGCGGCCCGGGTGGCGACCACCGCCGAGGCGCTGCGCGGCGGCGCGGACGGCTACGAGGCGGTGGACGACCGGGCCGCCCGCCGCCTCACGCGGAGCGCCGCCGGCCTCCCCGTCCGCCCGGTTCCGGCGGGCGGCGCTCCGGACGGCGCCCGATGACCAGCGGCGAGACGCGGCGCCGCCCGCGCCCGACCGACGCGACCCGGGGTCCGGGGC
>NZ_PYPS01000024.1 GCF_003027925.1 Micromonospora sp. RP3T | reverse complement strand
CGGACGGGCGGCCGGGGCCGCGCCCGGCCGGGCCGCCTGACCCGCGCCCGGCCGGGCAGTCTGCGCCGCGCCCGGGCGGGTCGCCTGGACGGCCGGTCGGGCCGCCGACGGGCCGGTCAGCACGAACGGGAAGGGCACGTGCACGAACGGGTTGCCGTGCCGGATCAGCGCGTCGATCTGGCGCTCGTTGAGGCCGTGTGTCGCCAGCACCCGGCGCCCCCAACGGTGCAACCGGCAGGGGAACGCCGCCCCGTCGTTGCGGCACTTCGGCCCCGCGGGCCACTCCTCGGCGGCGTGCACCACCACCGCCCGGACCGCGATGCGGACGTCCTCGGGTGTCAACGGCGCCGGCATCGGCACCTCGCCCAGGACCTTGTCGATGGGATCCGTCGACTGCTCACCAACACGCACGGCAGGCCTCCCGCAGCTCGGCAGCGGTGCGGCGGACCGGCCGCACCACATCCTCGCCCACTGGTACGGCCGGACACCGGCGACAGTTCAATCCCGCCACGCGGCGAGCAGCTCCTCCGGCCCGAGGACGGTGATGCCGTCGACGGCGCGCCCACTGCGGACCACCGCGACGGTCGGGGTGTCTTCGTCCGCGCCGGGAAGGCGTGCCCGATGGTGAAGCAGCCGGCCCAGGTCCTGGGCGTCGAACGCCGCCTGTTCCAGCCACTTGATCGAGCCCACGAATGTGATGCGCCTGGCCACCGGAGCACGGTCGGCACCGACGAGGTCGATTTCGGGATCGTTGGTACGTGTCCAGTAACCGTTCACCACGGCCGTGTCGGCCGGGAGATGGCCGGACGGCAGCCGGCGTAGTGACTCACGGATGACCGGTTCGACCGCGCGTCCTCGCCAGGAAGTCCACGAGGAGTCGATCCTGTTCAACGTCAGGTCTCCCCGGCCACGCTCGATCTCCGGCAGGTAAGGGCCGAGGAAGGCGAGCCAGAAACGGAGGTACGGGTCGGCGACGACATACCGGGTCTCGCGGGAGGGCCGGGTCGACAAGGGGAGAGTGGCCTCGACGATCCTCTTCTCGGTGAGCAGGCGGAGCGCGCGGTGCAGCGACGCCTGCGGGATTCCGCCCGCCGCCCGGGCGAGCGATGAGAAGGTGCGTTCCCCGGCACCGATGGCCCGGAGCACCACGTCCGGTTGGGACTGCGGCGGAAACTCGGCCGCGAGGGCCCGCTCGCCACTGACGAGCAGAGCGGAGGTGGGGTCGACGACCGCGTCGGCGAGGTAGTCGCGCAAACCCGCACCGGGGGCCCAGTCGTCCACCACGAGGGGCAGGCCACCGGTGACGAGGTAGGCGTCGATGGCATCGGCCGGCGGCAGATCCAGCATCTCGGCCACGTCGCCCGGACTGAGCGGCGGGATCACCATCTCGGTGGCGCGCTGGTGGAAGGGACGGCCGTAGTCGTTCAGCGCCTCCATCATCGTGAGGTCCGATCCGATGCCGATCACCAGAACCGGCCGGCGGGACAGTTCCCGGTCGAAGACCTTCTGCAGGGTGCCCTCGAAGCCGGGATCGGTGGCGATCAGATAGGGCATCTCGTCGATGACGACGACACTGGGCCGGTCGGTGGGCAGCGCGGCGGCGAGCAGCGTGAGCGCTGCGTCCCAGGTCGCCGGCGTCTGTGCCGTGAACAGCCCCGCGTCGGGCAGCGTCGAGTCGGCCGCGGCGGCGACGAAGAGCGCGAGCTCGGCGGCGGCGGTGGGCTGCGCCGACGCGGTGAAGAAGAGGTGAGGCACGCCCGCCCGCTCGACGAACTCCTCCACCAGGCGGGACTTGCCGACCCGGCGGCGGCCCCGCATGAGCAGCGCCCTCCCCGGGCGGCCGGCCCGACCGCCGCGTGCGACGCGGCTGAGCACCCCGTCGAGTTGAGCCAGCTCACGGGTTCTGCCGACAAAACCGGCCACGCGACCACCTGGAAAACTCTCGTCGCCAATACTCTCATCGTTGATACTATCGCCAGCGAGAGCATCCCGGTCAGGCCAGGTCGGCGTCCTGGACCAGCAGCGCCACCTGCACCCGGTTGTTCAGGTCGAGCTTGGTGAGCAGCCGCGACACGTACGCCTTGACAGTCGCCACGCTCATGAACAGCTCGGCGGAGATCTCCGCGTTGGTCCGGCCCCGACCGAGCAGCAGCGCGACCTCCCGCTCCCGCTCGGACAGCTCACCGAGCAGCCGTACCGCCCGCTCGCGGCGGGGATCCCGGGCGGGCGCCGGCGCGGCGGCGGTCACGTGCGCGATCAACCTGCGGGTCACCGTCGGGGACAGTGTCGCCTCCCCCGCCGCGACCCGGCGTACCGCCGCCACGATCTCGGCCGGCGGGGTGTCCTTCAGCAGGAAGCCGCTCGCCCCGGCGCGCAACGCGCGCAGCACCTGTTCGTCGGCGTCGAACGTGGTCAGCACCAGCACCTCGGGCGGCTCCGCCGTGGCCCGCAGCGCCTCGGTGGCGGCCAGCCCGTCCACCCGGGGCATCCGGATGTCCATCAGCACCACGTCCGGGGCGTACGCGGCGACGGCGGCCGGCACCTCGACGCCGTCGGTCGCCTCGCCCACCACCGCCAGGTCGGGTGCGCCGCCGAGGATCATCGACAGCGCGCCCCGGACCAGCGGGTCGTCGTCGACGATCAGCACCCGCACCGGCCCACTCACCGGGCTTCCCAGGGCAGCCAGGCGGCCAGCCGGAAGTCGCCGGCGGCGTCCCGCCCGTGGTCGACGCGTCCGCCGGCCAGCGTGACGCGCTCGGCGACGCCCACCAGGCCGGTGCCGGTGCCGGGGATCGCGGCGGCCGGCCCGCCCACCGGCCAGGGGTTGCGGATGTCCACCGCCAGCCCCTCGCCGGGACCGCCGGCCAGCCGGACGGTCACCACCGCCCCGGGCGCGTGCTTGCGCGCGTTGGTGAGCCCCTCCTGCACGATCCGGTACGCGCTGCGCCCGATCGCCGCCGGCACCCCGGCCGGCTCGCTCACCTCGTCGACCACGCTGACGCGTACCCCGGCGTCGCGGTTCTCGGCCACCAGCGCCGGCACGTCGCCGAGCGTCGGCTGCGGCCGTTCCGGGGTGGCCTCGGGGCCGGTCTCGGCCCGCAGCACGCCGATCACCTCGCGCAGGTCCTGCAGCGCGGCGTGCGCGCTGGCCCGGATCACCCCGGCGGCCCGGGCGACCTCCTCCGGGGCCGCGTCCGGACGGAACTCCAACGCCCCGGCGTGCAGGCTGAGCAGCGAGATCCGGTGGGCGAGCACGTCGTGCATCTCCCGGGCGATCCGGCCACGTTCGAGGTTCCGGGCCTGGTCCAGCCGGAGCTGCTGCTCGGCCTCGGCGCGTTCGGCGCGGTCGCGCAGCGACAGCACCAGCTGCCGGCGGGCCCGGACGAACATCGCCCAGGCCACCACGATGCCGATGAAGAGCACGGTCCACGCCACGGCGGCCCAGAACGGCATGGCCGGGTCGGGGCGGACCGCGATGAACGGCAGCGCGGTGGCCAGATGCCAGCCGACCAGCGTCAGCCCCACCACCAGCGGTCGGTGGACCAGCACGGTGAACAGGACGACCAGGAGCACGGCCCCGGAGGTGACCGAGAACAGCGTCAGCGGCGCGGTGGCCACCGCCAGCCCCACCGGCCAGCGGCGGCGCAGCCAGAGCGCGCCGGCGGCGAGCAGACCGACGAACAGGTCGATCTCGGCGAGCCAGCTCGGCCCGGCGTTGAGCGCGAACTCCGGTCGCCCGCTCACCGCGTCGTCGTGCGCGAGCAGCACCCAGCCCAGCGCGATCAGGAACAGCAGGCCGTCGACGAACCAGTCCCGCGGGGTCCGGCGGGCGGCCCGCGCGGGCACCAGGGAGCCCGGCAGGAGCCAGGGATGATCGGGGACGACAGCGCTGCTCACCCTCCCATGCTAGGGAGCCGTCCGGACCGGCTGCCAGCTACCAAAGTCGACGCCTGCGGTGTACCTCGGTCGGTGCCGGCGGCGACCGTCGGCCGCAGCGGAGCACCGGGTGGCCCCGGCAGGCTTCTCGGCATGATCGAAGTCGACCATCTGACCAAGCGGTACGGCCCGCACACGGCCGTCGAGGACGTGACGTTCCGGTGCGAACCAGGCACGGTGACCGGATTCCTCGGCCCGAACGGCGCCGGCAAGTCCACCACGATGCGCATGATCTGCGGGATGACGCCGCCCAGCTCCGGCGCGGCCACGGTCGCCGGCCGGCCCTACCGGGCGCTGCCCAACCCGGGCCGGGAGATCGGCGTCCTGCTCGACGCCTCGGCCCAGCACGCCGGACGCACCGGGCGGGAGACGCTCACCCTGGCCGCCCGCACCATGGGCGTGGACCGGGGGCAGGTGGCCGCGAAGCTGGACCTGGTCGGGCTGAACGACACCGCCGCACGGCGCCGGGTCGGCGCGTACTCCCTGGGCATGCGGCAGCGGCTCGGCCTGGCGCTGGCGCTGTTGGGCGACCCCCGGGTGTTGATCCTCGACGAGCCGGCCAACGGCCTCGACCCGGAGGGCATCTACTGGATGCGCGGCCTGCTGCGCGACTACGCCGACCGGGGCGGCACCGTGCTGCTCTCCTCGCACCTGCTGCGCGAGGTCGAGGCGGTGGCCGACCGGCTGGTGGTGATCGGCGGCGGCCGGGTGGTCGCCCAGGGCGGCAAGGACGAGCTGCTGGCCGGCGCCGGCACGCTGGTCCGCGCCCGCGACCAGCACGCCCTGCGCCTCACCCTGGACCGCGCCGCGTTGCCGGCCACCGTCGGCACCGACGGCGGCTTCGTGGTCCGGGCCGAGCCGGAGGCCGTCGGTCAGGCCGCGGCCGACGCCGGACTGGTCCTCACCGAACTGCGTCCGGCCGGCAGCGGCGGCCTGGAGCAGCTCTTCCTCACCCTCACCGCCGGCGCGTCGACCAGGGAGGCCGTCCGATGACCACCGCCACCACGCCCGTTCCCACCGCCGCCGCGACGCGGCACGAGCCGGCCGCCGGTCCCTCGCTGGCCCGGCTGACCGGGGTGGAGCTGCGCAAGCTCGCCGACACCCGGGCCGGCCGCTGGCTGCTGATCAGCATCGGGCTGATCGCGGTCGCCATCGTGGTGGTGCAGCTCTTCGTCGTCGACGGCCCGGAGCAGACGTTCACCGCGTTCTTCGCGCCGTCGCTGCTGCCGGTCGGGCTGCTGCTGCCGGTGCTGGGCATCCTCTCCATCACCGGCGAGTGGTCGCAGCGCACCGCGTTGACCACGTTCGCGCTGGTGCCCCGCCGGCAGCGGGTGATCGTCGCCAAGCTGGCCGCGGTGGTGCTGGCCGCGCTCGCCTCGGTGCTGGTCAGCCTCGCCGTCGCCGCCGCCGGCACGCTCGCCGCCAAGGCCACCGGCGGGGCGGGCGCGTGGACGTTCGACTGGGAGCTGCTGCCGTACGCGGCGGTGTTCCAGGTGGCGAACGTGCTGATGGGCGCCGGGTTCGGCCTGCTGCTGCTGAACACGCCGCTGGCCATCGTCACCTACCTGCTGCTGCCGACCGTGTGGAGCGTGCTGTCGGCGATGATCAAGGCGCTGCGGGAGCCGGCCGGCTGGCTGGACACCTCGGTCACCATGGCGCCGCTGCTCAGCCCGGACGTGACCGCCGGGCAGTGGGGTCGGCTCGGTGTCTCGCTGGCCGTCTGGATGGTCGTGCCGCTGGTCGCCGGCCTGATCCGGACGATGCGGCGGGAGGTGTCCTGACCGTGGCCGACCGGGAACCCGGGGCCGTCGTGGTCGACGGCGGGGTCGGCGAGCTGGTGGTGATGTGGGCCGGGTTCCCGCTGCTCGGCGCGGGACTGGGCGCCGGGCTGACCGCCCTGTCCGGCTGGCTCGCCGGGCTGGCCTGGTTCCCCTTCCAGGACGTGTTCGCGCTGCTCGACAGGTGGCCGGACCAGCGGTCGTATCCGCTCGGCGCGGGGGTGGCGGCGGTGGCCGGCCTGACCCTGGCCGTGGTGGGCGTACGGGAGCGGCTGCGGGTCACGGTCGGGCGTCGGTCGGTGCGACTGCACCGGGACGGGCACGGCCGGGACGTCGCCCGGACCGAGGTGGCCGGCGTGTTCGTCGACGGCAAAGCACTCGTGCTGCTGGACCGGGCCGGCGGCGAGCTGGCCCGGGAGCGGTCCGATCTGAGCGCCGGCCGGCTGCGGGAGGCGTTCGCCGGCCAGGGCTGGCCCTGGGTCGACCAGGACCCGCACCGGGACGCGTACCGGCGCTGGGTGCCCGAGCTGCCCGGGCTGCCGGCCGGCGCGGACGCGTTGCTGCGGGCCCGGGAGCGGGCGCTGAAGGACAGCCGCGGCGCCGAGGTCCGGGAGCTGCACGGGGAGCTGGCCCGGCTCGGCGTCGTGGTGCGGGACGAGGGCAGCCGCCAGTACTGGCGGCTCGCCCCTCCCCCACCCACCCCACCCACCCCACCCCCGCGCTGATTCACGGAAAGAGTGGCTGTCGGACGCGGAACAGCCACTCTTTCCGTGAAACAGGGGGCGGGAGGAGGGCTCTACACTCGGGCGATGGGAGGTTCTGCGCGGTGGCGACTCGCGTCGGCTCTGGTGGTGGTCCTGCTGCTCGGCGGTTGCGGCGGCGAGACGAAACAGGTCGCCCTTCCCCCGCCGGCGAGCCCCACGCCGAGCCCGGTGGCGCCGCTGACGGTCAAGGAGGCGAAGGGGCGCTACCTGGCCACCATGGCGGCGTACGACATCGCCCGGGACGAGCTGGCCGAGGCCGAGAAGGCGGGCCGGCCGTGGCGGACGGTGCGGGAGCGGGCCGGGGCGGTCGTGGACGCCAACGTCGCCTGCGCCGATGAGCTGCGCGCGGTGCGCTGGCCGGCCGCCGCGCAGGCCCCGATGGCGGCGCTGCTCACCGAACACGACGTCGCGCTGCGGCAGTGGCGGCTCGCGGCCGGGGCCGCCGACGCCGCCGAGCTGCGCCGGGCGATCCGGGCCGCCGCCGCGCACGACGGCATCCGGCAGGCGGCCAAGGTACGCGCCGCACTGGGCCTGCCGTCACTGCGCGCCACCTGACCGCCACGGGCTGCGATCTTCGGCGCGAGGACTTACCGTCGGGTCGTGGCGTGACCGCGGCGTGTCGCGGCGTGACCACGACCCGGGAGCGTGGCGGCACGGCGGGAGGGGTCACCATGACCGTTGGGCAGGGCATCTTCCGGCGTAAGCCGGTCGAGCAGATCGCCGACGAGACCGAGGAGGGGCTCGCCCGCGAGCTGGGCCTGTGGCAGCTCACCGCGATCGGCGTCGGTGGCATCATCGGCGCCGGCATCTTCGCGCTCGCCGGCGCGGTCGCCAACGAGACCGCCGGCCCCGCCGTGCTGGTGTCGTTCCTGATCGCCGGCCTGGCCAGCGCCGCCGCCGCGCTGTCGTACGCGGAGTTCGCCGGCATGATCCCGAAGGCCGGCTCGGCCTACACCTACGGCTACGCCGTGCTGGGTGAGGCGGTCGGCTGGTTCATCGGCTGGGACCTGCTGCTGGAGTACACCGCCATCGTGGCGGTGGTGGCCATCGGCATCTCCGGCTACTTCGGCTTCCTGGTCACCCAGTTGGGCGCCGACCTGCCGGCCTGGATGCTCGGCGCGCCGGGCACCGGCGACGGGCACCGCGTCGACCTGTTCGCGGCGGCGCTCTGCCTGCTCATCGCGTACCTGCTCAACCGGGGCATCAAGGCCGCGGCGCGGTTCGAGACGTTCGTGGTCGGGTTGAAGGTCGCCGTGGTGCTGCTGGTGATCGTGGTCGGCTTCTTCCACGTCAAGACCGGCAACTACTCGCCGTTCTTCCCGTTCGGCGTGGGCGGCGCGATCACCGGGGCGGCCACCGTGTTCTTCGCGGTCTTCGGCTACGACGCGATGAGCACCGCCGCCGAGGAGTCGCGGGACGCCCGCCGGCACATGCCGAAGGCGATCATCTGGTCGCTGGTCATCTCCATGGTGCTCTACGTGTTGGCCACCCTGGTGCTCACCGGCATGCAGAACTACCGGGACATCGACCCGGAGAGCGGCTTCTCGTCCGCCTTCAAGTCGGTCGGGCTCTCCGGTCTGGCCAGCGTGATCGCGGTCGGGGCGATCATCGGGATCCTCACGGTGATGTTCACGTTCATGCTCGGCGTGACCCGGGTGTGGTTCTCGATGAGCCGGGACGGGCTGCTGCCGGCCTGGTTCGCCAAGGTGCACCCGGTGCGCCGGGTGCCCAGCCGGGTCACCTGGATCGTCGGCGTCGCCTCGGCGCTGATCGCCGGCTTCCTGCCGATCCGGCAGGCCGCCGAGCTGACGAACATCGGCATCCTGCTGGCGTTCGTGGTGGTCTGCGTGGCGGTGATCGTGCTCCGCTACCGCCGACCGGACGCGCCCCGGGCGTTCCGGCTGCCCGGCATGCCGGTGGTGCCGGCGGTCGGCGTGGTGTTCTCGATCTGGCTGATCACGTTCCTCGACCCGGTGACCTGGCTGCGCTTCGGCGTCTGGTTCCTGCTCGGCGCCGTCGTCTACGCGCTGTACGGCTACCGCCGCTCGGCGCTGGCCCGCCGCGACGACGACCCGGCCGACGCGCCGCCCCGCTGACCCGCCCCGACACGAATGCCCTCGGCCCGCCCGGCCGGGCGGCGCTCCGATGTGACGTGCACTCTTGATCGTGCGTTTTCGGTATCAGAGCGAACCGTTCGGGCATGTTCTGCGTACAGACCGGTGGGTCGTACACGCGTGATTCGGAGGCACAGTGTCAGTGGTTCGGACTGATCCATTCGCGGGGACGATCCTCCAGCTCGGTGTGCTGGCGGGCATCGCCGGCACCGTCGGCCTGGGCCGGGCCGGCTGGCTGGCCGGTCTCGGCTACGGAGCGGTGCTGCTCACCGCGCTCGGGCACGGGCTGCGCCGCGCGGGGGCGCGCCGGCTCGGGCCGGCCGACTGGGTGACGCTGTCCCGGGCGACGCTGGCCGGTGGCGTGACCGCGCTGGTGGTGGACTCGTTCAGCCGGCCCACCCCGGTCACGGTGCTGGTCGGGCTCACCACGGTGGCGCTCGCGCTCGACTGGGTGGACGGGCAGGTGGCCCGGCGCACCGGCACGGTGAGCGCGCTCGGGGCCCGGTTCGACATGGAGGTCGACTCCTTCCTCGTCCTGGTGCTCTGCCTCCACGTCGCCGACCAGGTGGGCCCGTGGGTGCTGGTGATCGGCGCGATGCGGTACGCCTTCGTCGCGGCCGGTTGGCTGCTGCCCTGGCTGAACGGTCCGTTGCCGCCGCGCTACTGGCGCAAGACGGTCGCCGCGGTCCAGGGCATCGCGCTGGCCGTGGTGGCGGCGGAGGTGCTGCCGACGGCGCTGGCCGTCGCGGTGCTCGTCGGCGCGCTGGCGCTGCTCGTCGAGTCGTTCGGCCGGGATGTGCGCTGGCGGTGGCGGCACCGCACGCCGGCCGTCCGTACCGAGCCGGCCCGTCCGGCCGCGGTGCGTTCCGCCGCGCCGGCGGCTCGCCGGGCCGGCTGGGAGCCCGCCGCTCCGGTGCTCGTCGGACGCGCCGAGGTCGGCGGTCGGCGGCCGTGACCGACGACGACCCGACCCCGGCCGCCGGGCACGACCCGACCGCGACGGACGGTCTCCGGCGGGTTTCCACCGACGCCGCCGGGTCGGAGCCGGTCGGGAGCGCCGGCACCCGGACGGACGCCGCCCCGACCGCTGACCCGGTGCAGGAACGTGCCGGGCGACGACGCCGGTTCCGGTCCGGGACGGTCACCGTGCTGGCCGCCGCGTCGGCGCTGGTCGCGCTGCTCCTGCCGACCGACGTCAACGACCTCACCCCGACCGCGTTCCTCCGCATCCCGGTGGAGGGGCTGATCGCGGTCGCCCTGCTGCTGGCGCTGCCGCCGAGACCCCGCCGGATCGTGGCCACGGTGCTCGGCGCGCTGCTCGGCCTGGTGCTCGTCCTGAAGATCGCCGATCTCGGCTTCTCCGCCGTGCTGGACCGCCGCTTCGACCTGATCGCGGACTGGGCGTTCCTGGCAGCCGGTGCGGAGTTCCTCGCCGAGTCGTACGGGCGGGCCGCCCAGGTGGGGGCCGTGGTCGCCGCGGTGGCCGCGGTCGTCGCCGTACCGGTGCTGGTGACGTTGTCGGCGCGGCGACTGGCCCGGCTGGTCGCCGGCCACCGGGGGGTGAGCGCCCGGGTCGCCACCGCGCTCGGCGCGGCCTGGGTCGCCTGCGCGGTGCTCGGCGCGCAACTCGTCCCCGGGCTGCCGATAGCCGCCGGCACGGTCGCGGCCGGCGTGTACGACCGCACCCGGCAGGTGAACGCCGGCCTGCACGACCAGGAGCGGCTGCGCACCCAGCTCGCCGGCGACCCGTTCCGGGACACCCCCGGCGACCAGTTGCTGACCGCGTTGCGCGGCAAGGACGTCCTGGTCACGTTCGTGGAGAGCTACGGCCGGGTGGCGGTGGAGGACCCGGAGCTGGCCCCGGAGGTGGACGCCGTCCTCGACGAGGGGACGCGCCGGCTGACCGCGGCCGGCTACGGCAGCCGCACCGCGTTCCTCACCTCGTCCACCACCGGCGGCGGGAGCTGGCTGGCGCACGCCACGCTGATGTCCGGCATCCGGGCCGACAACCAGCTCCGCTACACGAACCTGGTACGCAGCGACCGCCTGACGCTCAACGGCGCGTTCAAACGCGCCGGATGGCGGACGTCGCTCGTCATGCCGGCCCTCACCCGGGCCTGGCCGGAGGCCGACTTCTTCGCCCCGGACAAGGTCTACGGCGCCGGTGACCTGGGCTACCGGGGGCCGACGTTCAGTTTCTCCTCGCCGCCGGACCAGTTCACCCTGGAGGCCTTCCAGCGCGCCGAGCGGGCCCCCGGGCACGCCCCGGTGATGGCCGAGATCCCGCTGCTCTCCAGCCATCTCCCGTGGTCGCCGGTGCCGCCCCTGGTCGACTGGGACGACCTGGGCGACGGATCGGTCTTCGCCGGCACCAACCGCGCCGACCGGGCGGACGAGGGCACCCGGAAGGCCTACCGGAACTCGATCGTCTACACGCTGCGCACGCTGGTCTCCTACGTGGAACGCTACGGCGACGAGAACCTCGTGCTGGTCTTCCTCGGCGACCACCAGCCGGCCCGGGCGGTCACCGGCGAGGAGGCCGGCAAGGACGTGCCGATCACCATCGTGGCCAAGGACCCGGCCGTGCTCGACCGGGTCGCCGGGTGGGGCTGGCGGGCCGGCCTCAACCCGGACCCGAACGCCCCCGTCTGGCCGATGGAGGAGTTCCGCGACCGGTTCCTGCGGGCGTTCGGCCCGCAGTCCAGGACTCACAGTTAGGAACGGCGTGACGATGCTCGCACGGACCTGGGGGATCACCCGGTCCCTGGCCATCTACCACGGCCAGCCGGCCAAGCACCGCCGGGCCCGCCGGCTCTACGGCCAGTTCCTCGGCCCCGGCGACCTCGGCTTCGACATCGGCGCCCACGTCGGTGGTCGGGTCCGCACCTGGCGTCGGCTGGGCGCGCGGGTGGTCGCGGTCGAGCCGCAGCCGGACTGCCTGCGGGTGCTGCGCCTGGCGTTCGGGCGCGACGACGGAGTGGCCATCGAACCCACCGCGGTCGGTGCCCGCGCCGGCCGGGCGCGGTTGGAGCTGTCGTCCGCGACGCCGACGGTGTCCACCATGTCGTCGTCCTGGATCGACTCGGTGACGGCGGACCCGAGCTTCGCCGGGGTGCGGTGGGACCGCTCGGTCGAGGTGCCGGTGGTGACGCTCGACGACCTGGTCGCCAAGCACGGCGTACCGGCGTTCTGCAAGGTCGACGTGGAGGGCTTCGAGGGTGACGTGCTGGCCGGGCTGAGTCGGCCGGTGCGCGCGCTCTCCTTCGAGTACCTCCCACCGGCGCACGACGCGGCGCTCGCGGTGCTCGACCAGGTGCAGCGGCTGGGCGCGTCGGCGGGCGGCTACCGCTACAACTACTCCCCGGTGGAGACGATGCGCTTCGCCGCCGACGAGTGGCTCGACGCGGCGGGCCTGGTGCGGTTGCTGGAGACGTACCGGCCGACGGGTCGCTCCGGCGACGTCTACGCCCGGTTGGCGTCCGCCTGACCTAGGCTGCGGGTCATGACCCGCTACGCCGCCCTGCTGCGGGGCGTCAACGTCGGCGCCACCCGGCTCGCGATGGCGGACCTGCGTCGCGTCGTCGCCGACCTCGGTCACACCGACGTCAAGACGTACCTCCAGAGCGGCAACGTGGTGTTCACCGCCCCACCGACCCGCGACGAGGTGCTCGCCGAGGGCATCGCCGGGCGGCTCGCCGACGAGGTGGGGGTGCGGGTGCCGGTGCTGGTCCGCGACGGCGGCGAGTTGGCCGCGCTGGTCGACGCGAGCCCGTACGCCGGGCGTCAGGACGACCCGACCCGGGTGCTCGTGGTGTTCCTGTCCGCCGCGCCGGACCCGGCCCGGGTCCGCGAGCTGGCCGTGCCGGCCGGCGAGGAGATGGCGTACGCGGTGGTCGGCCGGGAGCTGCACCTGCACTATCCGGCCGGCAACTACGGGCGGACGAAGTTCACCACCGCGTACCTGGAGCGGACCTTGGGTGTGGTGGCGACGGCGCGCAACTGGAAGTCGGTGCTGGCGCTGCGCGACCTGACCGCGGGCTGAGCGCGACCGGTCAGAACCGGTACGCGGTGTGGTACTCGGGCACCACCACGCGGCTGCGCGGCGAGACCCGGCGCACCTCGGCGATCAACGCGTCGAGCCGGTCCCGGTCGGTCGCGGCGACCGTCGGCGGGTTGACCAGTGGGGTCTCGAAGTTGTCCCAGTGCACCGGCACCACGGTCCTCGGGTGGTCCAGCGCGGCCATCAGCCGGGGCACGTAGTCGGCCACGGAGGCGGTGGCGGCGGAGGCGATCATCGCCACGTCCGGGGCCAGGCCGGCGTACCGGCGCTCGTCCAGGTCGCTGGCGCCCATGAAGAACACCGACGGCCCGCCGTCGACCCGGATCTGGTAGGCCAGGGTGTCCCCTTCGGGCAGGTCGGAGACCTTCGTCGGGCGTGGCGGCGGGCTGACCCGTACGCCGGGGAAGGCCATCGAGAAGGCCGCGTTGCGGCTGTGCAGCGAGCCGACCACCTCCACCGTGTACCCGTCGAAGTCGAGCACCTCGCCGCCCTTGACCGGGGCGAGCTGCCCGGCCGGCAGCCCGTACGCCAGCCCGAGGTGGTAGGCGGTGAGCGTGCCCAGGACCCGGGCGCCGGTCCGGGCGGCGATGTGCGGCACGTCGGTGAAGTGGTCCCAGTGGGTGTGCGTGACCAGGATGTTCTCGGCGCGGTCGGCGAGCCGGTCCACCAGGTCGGCGGCCACGGTCAGCGCGGTGTCCGGCTGGAACGCCCCGCGGAAGAGGCCGGTGTCGAACCGGCTGAGGTACGGGTCGACAAGCACGGTGCGGTCGCCGATGTCGATCCGCCAGCCGGCCGTGCCCCACCAGCGGAAGCTCACCGCGCCGGCCCGGTGCCGGCGGGCGGGCGGGGCGCTCGGAGCGGCCTGGGCCGGGGTGCCGGCGACGAGCCCGGCGGTCGAGACGGCGGCGGCGCCGACGGCGGCGGTGTCACGCAGGAAGCGGCGGCGGGCGTAGCCGGCCGGTCGGTTCTCGGGCATGGGTGGTCCTCCCCGTTCGGGATCGGTGGATCGACAGGTCCACCCCACCACCGCACCGGCGACGGCGTCCAAGATCGAACGGCGGAAGGATCGATATCCGCTTCGATATGACCGCAGGTCGAAGCCGGTACCTTCCAGGGTCGCCGGTCCGGAAATCAGCGCAGCGACTCGACCGCGGCCCGGGCGGCCTCCCCCATCGCCAGGTCCACGTCGATCCGGCGGGTGCCGAGCTGGTCGGTGCGTACCAGGACCGCGATGGCGTACCGGGCACCGTCGGGATACTCCGCGACACCGGCCTCCAGGTGCAGGCCGGGCAACGTGCCGGTCTTGCCGGCGACCCGGACGCCGGGTGGGAAGCCGGCCGTGAGCCGGGTCCAGAAGAGCTGCCGGCCCATCAACTCCCGGACCGTCGCGCAGGCCGCCGCCGGGCCGGCCTCGTCCCGCCAGACCAGGCGCAGCAGCCGGGTCAGCTCCCGGGCCGTGCTGGAGGAGGTGTGTTCCGGGTCGAAGACCCGCATGGCCCGGATCCGCTCCGGCGACAGGGTGGGGAAGATCCGCGCGAAGTCCGCCTCGGTACGCGCGCCGACGTCGGCGAGCATCGTCTCGACCAGTTGCCGGGGACCGCCGACGATCCGGGTACGCGGCAGGTCCAGCTCCGCGGCCAGCATCGACGGCACGTCCGGGCCGACCCGGCGCAGCAGCAGTTCGGCCGCCGCGTTGTCGCTCACCGACATGGCGAGGTACGCGAGGTCGCGCAGGGACATCTCCACGTCGTCGGCGCAGCCGGCCACCCCCCAGCCGCCGAGCCGGTCGGCGGCGCCGACCAGCACCCGCTCGGTCGGGTCGAGCTGGCCGGCGGCGACCTGCCGGGCGAACTCCAGCACCAGCAGGATCTTGAAGACGGACGCGATGACGATCTGCTCGTCGGCGTGCAGCGCCACCTCGCGCGACGGGTCGTCCACGTCGGCGACGTGCAGGCACCCGCTCAGCCCGGCCCGTCCGAAGATCTCCCCGACCCGTTGCGCCGCATCCACGCCGACACGGTAACCAGCGCGGACGCTAGGGTGCGCGGGTGGACCTGCTGCGACACCTGCGGCACTTCGTGGTGGTCGCCCGGGAGCTGCACTTCGGCCGGGCCGCCGACATGTTGGGCATGGCGCAGCCGCCGTTGAGCCAGTCGATCCGGCGGCTGGAGCGGGAGCTGGGCACCGCGCTCTTCGACCGGTCGCAACGGCAGGTCCGCCTCACCACCGCCGGCCAGTTGCTGCTCGGCGAGGCGGACGACCTGCTCGCCGGTGAACGCCGACTGCGCCACCTCGCCGACCAGGTGCGCCGGGGCACGCTGGGTGTGCTGCGCGTCGGCGTACCCCCGGAGACGCCGGCGGGGACGGTGCGCGCGTTGCTCGACGGGCTGTCCGCCCGCGCACCCGGGCTCGACCTCGACCTGCACGAGCTGACCAGCGCCGAGCAGCGGCGGATGCTGGCGGAGGGACGGCTGGACGTCGGCCTGCTGCACCATCCGGTCGAGGAGGCCGGACTGCGGTTCGGGAAGCCGGTGGACGTGCCGGTCGGGGCGTTGCTGCCCCGGACCTCGCCGCTGGCCCGGGCCCGTGCGGTCGCGCTGGCCGACCTGGCCGGCCTGGATCTGGTCACCGCGCCACCGGCCACCGCCCCCGGCTGGCACGAACACCTGCTGACGGTGTGCCGGCAGCACGGTTTCGTCCCGCCCCGGGTCCGCCCGGCGCGCAACCCCGAGTTCCTGTTCGGGTTGCTCCTGGCCGGTGGGGCGGTGGCCGTCGAGCCGGCAGCCCTGGCGCGGCGGGAACCTCGCATCGCCTGGCGACCGCTCCTCGGCGCGCCGCTGGCCCGGCGGATCTCCGCCGTCTGGCCGGACCGGGCGGCGCACCCGGCGGCGCCGATGTTCGGCCGGCTCGCCGCCGAGGTGCTGGCCGCGGCGGAGACGCCGGCCGGGCCGGCGGTCGTCGCCCCGTCGGCCCGCCCGTGGCCGGTGCTGTTCGAGGCCGGTCGGGACGGAAAGTTGTCGCCGTGATCTCCCGGAGTTCACCCGACACCGCATAGCATCGCTGGGCATGAATATGAAGAGCGTCACCCGCTCGCGACCCGGGCGGCTGATCGCGGCGGTCGTGCTGACCGTCACCGTCGCGACCCCACTGACGGTGACCGACGCGGCCTCGGCGGCCACCACGCTGACCGTGGCGCAGGCGCTGGCCGCCCAGGACGGCCGCACCGCCACCGTCACCGGCTACGTCATCGGCCAGCCGACCGCGACGAACACGGTGATCACGTCCGGCTTCACCGCCGACACCGCGATCGCGATCGCCGACCAGGCCACCGAGACCGGCACCGGCCGGATGCTGTACGTGCAGGTCACCGCCGCCTGGCGGAGCACCTTCGGGCTGCTCGCCAACCCGTCCCTGCGGGGCCGGCAGGTGACCGCGACCGGCACCCTGACCGCGTACTTCAGCCACGGCGGCCTGAAGAACCCGACCGCGATGAGCCTCGGCGGCGGGACCACCCCGAGCCCGAGCCCGACCCCGAGCCCGACCGGCACCGCCTCGCCCACCGACTACTACGCCGCCGCGACCGGCAGGACCGGGCCGGCGCTGCGCACCGCCCTGCACACCATCATCAGGACCCAGACCAAGCTCACGTACGACCAGGTGTGGGACGCGCTCAAGGACACCGACCAGGACCCGGCGAACCCGGCCAACGTCATCCTGCTCTACAGCGGACGCTCGCAGAGCAAGACCAGCAACGGCGGCGGCGTCGACGACTGGAACCGCGAGCACGTCTGGGCCAAGTCGCACGGCGACTTCGGCACCGCCACCGGCCCCGGCACCGACGTGCACCACCTGCGTCCGGAGGACGTGTCGGTCAACTCGCTGCGCGGCAACAAGGACTTCGACGCCGGTGGAAGCGCGGTGGCCGAGGCGCCCGGCTGCTACACCGACGCCGACTCGTTCGAGCCGCGCAACGCGGTGAAGGGCGACGTCGCCAGGATGATCCTCTACATGGCGATCCGGTACGAGGGCGACGACGGCTGGCCGGACCTGGAGCCGAACGACTCGGTGGCCAACGGGACCACGCCCCGGCTCGGCCGGCTGTCGAAGCTGCTCGCCTGGAACGAGCAGGACCCGCCGGACGCGTTCGAGCAGCGCCGCAACCAACGCATCTACGAGCGCTGGCAGGGCAACCGCAATCCGTTCGTCGACCACCCCGAGTGGGCGCGGTCCATCTGGGGCTGACGGCTTGTCCCAGATCACCCGCCGCCGGCCGTGAGGACGCCCGCCGAGCGGGTAGGAAACCCGGGTGGCACGGCCCGGAAGCCGCGTGGAAGCGCTTCCGGGCATCCCGGACGATCGGAGATGAGACACGACATGGCCGCCAACAGCGTTCCGGACATCTCGCTCAACGACGGCAACTCCATCCCGCAGCTCGGCTTCGGGGTGTTCCAGATCGACCCCAAGGAGACCGCCCGGGCGGTCGGCACCGCGCTGGAGATCGGCTACCGGCACATCGACACCGCCCAGATGTACGGCAACGAGGCCGAGGTCGGGGAGGCGGTGCGCGCCTCCGGCCTGGACCGGGGCGACGTCTTCGTCACCAGCAAGCTGAACAACGGCTTCCACCGCCCGGACGACGCCCGCAAGGCGTTCGAGCGGTCGCTGCGGGAGATGAAGTTCGACTACCTCGACCTGTTCCTGATCCACTGGCCGCTGCCCACGCTCTACGACGGCGACTTCGTCTCCACCTGGAAGGTGCTGGAGGAGTTCCAACGCGACGGCCGGGTGCGGTCGATCGGCGTGTCCAACTTCCAGGTGGCGCACCTGGAGCGGTTGGCCGCCGAGGCGGACGTGGTGCCGGCGGTGAACCAGATCGAGGCGCACCCGTACTTCGGCAACGAGGAGGTCCGGTCGTACGACCGGGCGCACCAGATCGGCACCGAGGCGTGGTCGCCGATCGCGCAGGGCAAGGTGCTCGACGACCCGACCGTGGTGGACGTCGCCGAGCAGGTCGGGCGGACCCCGGCCCAGGTGGTGCTGCGCTGGCACGTGCAGCGCGGGGACATCGTCTTCCCGAAGTCGACCACACCGAAGCGGATCGAGGAGAACTTCGGCATCTTCGACTTCACGCTCGACGACGCCACCATGGACCGGCTCGGCAGCCTGGACCAGGGCGAGGCCGGCCGGCAGGGCCCCAACCCGGACACGTTCGACTACGTACCGGACTGAACCGGCCGGAGGAGGGGCCGACACGGCCCCTCCTCCGGTGCGCGGCGGGCCGACCCCCGTTTGACCGGCCCGCCGCCTCCTGGTTCCGCAACCGCCCGCCGAGACGGGCGTCGTTGCGCCCTGCCATTGCAGACCACCGCCCCCGGTACGCGCCAATGATTCGACGGTGCTCGAATGGTGTCGCCGCGCCGGCCGGCTCCCCGGTACGCTGCGAGCGTGTTGGTCGCGCGGTTGGACGGCCTCAGCCTGTCCCAACTCCGGCTGGCCGTGTCTCCGGTCGCCGAGGCCACGCACTGGATGCGGGTGACCCTCACCCGGTCGGGGCATCCCGTGCACGGTGATCCCGGCCCGGTCGCCCGCGCCGCGCTGCGGCATCCGGACGTGGCCCTCGCGGCACACCTGCTCACCCCGGTCGGCCAGCCCGGCTACATGCCGGATCTGCTCACGCCGAAGCCGGCACCGGGGTCCCCGGCCACCGTCCTGGAGGGACAGTTCGCGGCGATCGAGGCCACCACCCCGGAACAGGTGGCAGTCCAGGTCGCGGCGCGCTACGGCCGGCGGCCGGTGCCCCCGGCGGTCCGGGCCGCGATGGCCGAGGGCGCGCTCGCCATGCGGGTGGCGGCCGGCCTGCGCCGTTTCTGGCAGGAAGCCCTGGCCGACCGGTGGCCGCACGTGTGCACGCTGCTGGAGGCCGAGCTGACCGAGCAGGCGACCCGGATGGCCACCGGCGGGGTCGGGCGCATGCTCGACAGCCTGCACCCGGCGATCCACTGGACGGCCGGGGCCCTGACGATCGAGAGCCGGTTCCGCACCGACGCGACGCTGACCGACATCGAGGTGGTGGTGACGCCGTCGGTGCTGGCCTGGCCGCAGGTCACCGCGCAGTTCTGCGATGCCCGCGACGCGGTGCTGGGCTATCCGGCGCACGGCCGCCAACCGGGGGGCCGTGGACGCCTCGGTGACCTGGTCGGCACCAGCCGGGCGGAACTCCTGGCGGACCTGGACGTGCCGCGCTCCACCGGCGAGCTGAGCCACCGGCACCACCTGGCGCCCGCCACCGTCTCCTACCACCTGGGTGTGCTGCTGCGCTCCGGTCTGGTGCGCCGTCAACGGGACCGGCACCGGGTCCTCTACCAGCGGTCGGCCACCGGCGACGGGCTCGTCGGCCGGCCCCTGGCCGGGGTTTGACTTCGCGCGCGCTCGAAGGGGCAGGGTGACGGAAACGCTCCGACGGGGAGGACCCAGACATGCGTCACCGCACCATCGGCACCGATCCGGCCACCCGCCGCGAGGTCAGCGTGCTCAGCCTCGGCGCGATGCTGTTCGGCACCGCCACCGACGAGGCCACCTCGTACGCCATCCTCGACCGGTACGTCGAGGCCGGCGGAACGTTCGTCGACACCTCGAACAACTACGCCTTCTGGCAGAACGGCGGCCAGGGCGGCGAGAGCGAGACGCTCCTCGGCCGCTGGCGGCGCAGCCGCGGGATCGGCACCGAGATCGTGTTCGCCACCAAGCTCGGCGCCCGCCCGCTCGCGCCCGGCACCAGCTACCGGGACAACCCGGAGGGCCTGTCCGCCAAGGTGATCCGCGAGTCCGCCGAACGCAGCCGGGAACGGCTCGGCGTCGACCGGATCGACCTGCTCTACGCCCACATCGAGGACCGGACCGTTGCGCTGCGCGAGACGGTGGAGGGCTTCGCGGAGCTGGTCGCCGAGGGCACCGTCGGACTGCTGGGCGCGAGCAACCACCGCGCCTGGCGGGTCGAGCGGGCCCGGGCCCTCGCGGCGACGGCCGGGCTGCCCGGCTACGACGTGCTCCAGTACCACCGCAGCTATCTGCCGCCCCGGGTGGACCAGCCGAGCGAACTGGACCCGGACGGCCAGATCGGCTGGGCCGGCCCCGACCTGGTCAGCTACCTGCGGGCCGAGCCGCGGCTCACCCTGGTCGCGTACTCCCCGCTGCTCAAGGGCGCGTACGCGAAGCCGGAGCGGCTCGGCGAGGCGTACGCGCTGCCCGGCACGCCGGCCCGGCTGGCGGCGCTGCGCGCGGTGGCC
The DNA here is from genome assembly GCF_003027925.1 of Micromonospora sp. RP3T. Classification (GTDB taxonomy): domain Bacteria; phylum Actinomycetota; class Actinomycetes; order Mycobacteriales; family Micromonosporaceae; genus Micromonospora. The sequence continues at coordinate 94,561 of NZ_PYPS01000024.1, read as the reverse complement.
GCCGAGACCGGCGCCACCGTCAACCAGGTGGTGCTGGCCTGGCTGATGGGCGGGGACGTGCCGGCGATCCCGCTCGTCGGTTTCTCCTCGCTGGCCCAGTTGGAGGAGGCCCTGGCCGCGGTGGACCTGGAGCTGACCGCCGAGCAGCGGACGCGACTGGACGCGGCGCACTGACCGGCCGGCCGGGTCAGCGCGTCAGGTCGATGCGCCAGTCGTTCGAGCGCATCAGGTGCCCCGGCGGGTACTCGAACTCCGTGGGGCCGAGCAGCGTGAACCCGGCCTTGCGGCACACCGCGTTCGACGCCGGGTTGTCCACCGACGGGTACGCGTGCGCGAAGCGCCGGTCGCCCACCGCCGAGGCGGCCGCCACCACCGCACGCACCGCCGCCGTCGCCAGCCCCCGGCCCTGGTGGGCCGGGAGCACCGCCCAACCCATCTCGTACACCGGCTCGTCGCGCCAGTCACGCGGCCAGAAGCCGACGCTGCCCACCTTCGTCCCGTCCGGGGTGACCACCGTGAACATGGTCCCGCTGCGCGGGCCCGGCCCGCGCAGGTAGCGCTCGTGGCGGGCACGCACCTGCTCGTCGGTCTCCGGGCCGCCGGTGTGCGCCCGCACCTCGGGACGGTTCAGCGCCCGCAGCAACGCCAGGTCTTCGGTGCTCCAACGGAGAATGCGTACCTCGGTCATCCGCCGATTCGATCAGAGACCCCCGACGGGACGGCCCGCCAGATCCGATCTGGCGGGCCGTCTGGCGCCTACCGGTCGACGCCGGTACCGCAGGAGTCCATGGAGAGAGGTAGTGATCATGAGTAACCGGAGCACCGGGCTGGCCGTCGAGGCCGACGGCTTGACCCGGTCGTTCGGCTCGACCCGGGCGCTCGACGGTCTGGACCTGCGGGTCCCCGCCGGCGCCGTCTACGGGATGCTCGGGCCCAACGGCGCCGGCAAGACCACCGCCGTACGCGTGCTGGCGACGCTGCTGCGTCCGGACGGCGGCACGGCCCGGGTCTTCGGCCACGACGTGGTCACCGAGGCCGACGCGGTCCGCGCCCGGATGAGCCTGACCGGCCAGTACGCCTCGCTCGACGAGGACCTCACCGGCGCGGAGAACCTGGTCCTGCTGGGCCGGCTGCTCGGGCTGGGCCGCCCGGCGGCGCGGGAGCGGGCCGAGGCGCTGCTCGCCGCGTTCGGGCTGACCGAGGCCGCCGGCCGGCAGGTGAAGAAGTACTCCGGCGGGATGCGGCGGCGCATCGACATCGCGGCGAGCATCCTGAACACGCCGGACCTGCTGTTCCTGGACGAGCCGACCACGGGGCTGGACCCGCGCAGCCGCAACCAGGTGTGGGAGATCGTGCGGGCGGTGGTGGCGCACGGCACCACGGTGCTGCTGACCACGCAGTACCTGGACGAGGCGGACCAGCTCGCCGGCCGGATCGCGGTGGTCGACCACGGCCGGGTGATCGCGGAGGGCACCCCGGGCGAGCTGAAGTCGTCGGTCGGGTCGGGAACCGTCCACGTGCGGCTGCGCGACGCCGGGCAGCGACCCCGGGCCGAGCAGGTGCTGCGGACGACGTTGAACGTGCCGGTGCAGCTCGCCGCCGACCCGGTGGCGTTGACCGCCCGGGTCGGCGAGGACGGCACCGACCTGGAGGCCGGTGCGCAGGCCGCCCGGGCGCTCGGCGAGCTGGCCCGGGCCGGCATCGTGGTGGACGACTTCTCCCTCGGCCAGCCCAGCCTGGACGAGGTGTTCCTGGCCCTGACCGACCACCCGGCCGTCGCGGCGGACGACCGGGACGACGAACTGGAGGCGGCCCGATGAGCGACACCGCGACCACCACCGGGCGGGCCCCGTCCGTCTACGTGCCCTCCACCGAGGCGTTGGCCACCGTGCTCGCCCCCGGGGAGCGACCGGCGCCACCGGGGCCGCTGTCGGCATCGTTGACGTTCGGCTGGCGGGCCGTGCTGAAGATCAAGCACGTGCCGGAGCAGTTGTTCGACGTGACCGCGTTCCCGATCATCATGGTGCTGATGTTCACGTACCTGTTCGGCGGCGCGCTCGCCGACAGCCCGCGCGCGTACCTCCAGTTCTTCCTGCCCGGCATCATGGTCACCAGCGTCGTGATGATCACCATGTACACCGGGGTCGGGTTGAACAACGACATCTCCAAGGGTGTCTTCGACCGGATCCGGACGCTGCCGGTGTGGCGGCCGGCGGCGCTGGTCGGCATGATCTTCGGCGACGTGCTGCGGTACATCCTGGCCGCGGTGGTCATCCTGGCCGTGGGGCTGGTGCTCGGTTTCCGTCCCGACGGCGGGCTGCCCGGCGTGCTGGCCGGCATCGGCCTGCTGGTGGTCTTCTCGTTCGCGTTCTCCTGGGTGTGGACGTTCTTCGGCCTGGTGCTACGCAGCGAGAAGTCGGTGATGGGCGTCAGCATGATGGTGCTGTTCCCGCTGACGTTCCTGAGCAACGTGTTCGTCGAGCCGGCCACCATGCCGGGCTGGTTGCAGGCGTTCGTCAAGGTCAACCCGGTGACCCACCTGGTCGCCTCGGTCCGGGCCGCGATGGCCGGCGCCACGGACGCCACGAACACCACGTGGCTGCTGCTGTGGAGCGCCGGGTTCGTGGTGGTGTTCGGCACGCTGACCATGCGCCGCTACAACCGCCGATGAGCGGGCCGGCGGTGCGCGCCCAAGATCGACGGGTGCCGGGGTCGGCGGTCAGAGTCGCCAACGCACCGGCTCGGCCGGCAGGTACCGACAGGTGCCGCCGGTGGTGACCGACTCGCGCAGGTGGGCGGCGAGCACCGGGTGCCGCTGCTCGATCCGGCGCAGCGTGTCCCGGATCCGGCCGGTCACCGCCTTGCGCGCCCGCTCGGCCTGGTCGCCGAGGCGGCGGCTGCGCCCGGCCAGCCCGGCGGCGGCGCGCAACTGGTCCAGCAGCGCCGCGCGCTCGGCGTCCAGGGCTGCCAGCCGCCGCGCGTCGTCGCGCAGCGCCGCCCGGTCGATCTCGTCGTCGAGCCGCCGCAGGTGCTGCCGGTAGCGCGCCTTCGCTTCGTCGTCGAGCACCGGGTCGGCGCCGAGGCGGCGGGCGGCGACCAGTTCCGCACCGGCCGCCGGGTCGAGCAGCTCGACCGCGCGCACGTCCACACCGGGCCGGCTCAGCAGCAGCCGCAGGTCGTGCAGGCCCTTGGCGTCGGGCAGGTGCACCACCACGCCGGCGTAGGCGAGCCGCCACACCGGACCGTCGAGGCGGAACTCGGGCCTGGCCGGGTCGGCGCCGTGCGCCTCCGTGTCAGGGCCGTCGCCGGCCGGGGAACCGGGCCGGCCGCTCGGGCCCGTACCGACCGTCATGGCGGCCCAACCACTCACGCCGGGCCCACCGCGCAGACCGCCCCGACCGGCGACACCCGACCTGGCCGCCGTGGTGGGTCCGACCGGCGCGGCCCGGTCGGCCCGCGACGTCGACACGTCCACGTCGAGGTCGGCCGCCCGCGGGCCGGCCGGCCGGTCGGCCGCCGTGAGCCGCTCGACCACCTGGACCATGCCCAACTCCCGCGCCTCGGCCACCGTCCCGGCCCGCAGCCGGGCCGCCTCGGCCGCGTCACCCGGCCCGCCGCGCCCGACGAGCGCGGTGACCAGCCCGGCCCGGCCGAGCACCGACCAGGGGCGGGCGCCCAGGCGGTCGGCGGCGGCCCGGGCCGCCGCGTAGCCGGCGACCGCGTCGTCCCACCGCCGTTCCGCCGCGTCCACGGTGGCCAGCCAGAGGTCGACCGGGCCGCCGATGTCGCAGCCGAACAGCGCGACCATCCACCGTCCGCGGTGCGGCGCCAGGGCCGCCCGCGCCTCGGCGCAACGGCGGGGGTCGCCGTCCACGGCCGCCGCCTGGGCCCGCAGCCGCAGCCACAGCGCCGACACCGGCCGGGGGTACGCCGTGCCGGCGGCCTCGATGCCGCCGACCAGCCGGAGCACGGTGTCGGCGTCGCCGCGCTCGGCGGCGGTGATCGCCCGCAGCAGCTCCACCTGCGGATGGCTGGCCGCGCCGGGCCGGTCGAGCACGGCCTCGGCCTCGGCGAGCCGCCCGCGCAGCAGAAGCAGGGACCAGCGCAGGTGGTGGGCCATGAAGGCGTGGTCGGAGTGCTCCCACTCGCCGTAGCCGTCCATGTCGGCGTAGCACGCGTCGGCGGCGGCGAAGTCGCCCCGGAAGGCGGCGATGATGCCGCTGTCCACTGCCGCCGCCATCCGTTGCCGGGCCACGTCGCCCGCCCGGCAGCCGGCGACGAACGCGGCCAGCTCGTCCCGGTACGCCGGGTCGCCCAGCTCCAGCAGCGCCACCCAGCGCAGCGACGTGGCCCACAGCTCGGTGTCCCGGTCGCCGCCGCGGCGGGCCACCTCACGGATCTCGGCGGTGACCACGGCCCGCTCCTCGGCCGTGCCGAGCCCCCAGGTGGTGTCGTGGCGGGCCCACAGGCTGAACGTGAGCGCCTCGTCGTCCCGGCCGTGCCGGGCGAGCGTCTCGGTCGCGGTGATCAGGTCGGTGACCAGGGCACGTGTCGACCGCTCCGGCTCGGGCGGGCCGATCAACCGCTGGTACGCCTCCCGCACCAGCGCGGCGGCGTCGAGCCGACGCCGGGTGACCGAGTGCTGACTGTGGACGGTGAGCGCCACCCGGGCCAGTACGGCCGGCTCAGCCAGCCCTCGGGCCAGCGCGGCGGCGTCGACGAGAAACTGCTCGGCCTCGCCCGGCGTGCCGGCGTGGTGCAGCAGCCCGGCCAGCTCCAACAGCACCCGGACCCGCCGGACCGGCTCGTCGGTGCGGCTCAGCGCGCGCCGGAAGTGCCGTACCGACTCCTCCACGGCAAGCCGCCCGCTGGCGTCGCGCGCGGCGGCCAGCAGCAGGTCACCGGCGCGTACCGGGTCCAGCTCGGGGCCCGCGAGCCAGGCGTGGCGGGCCAGGTCGGCGGCGATGGGCCGGCCGGCGAGCGCGTCGTCGGCGCGGTCGACGGCCCGGACCACGGCGGCGTGCCGGGCGTGCCGTTCCTGCTCGGACAGCCCGTCGTAGAGCGTCTCCCGGACCAGGTCGTGCACGAAGGCGAACCGGCCACCGCCGCGGGACAGCACCAGCCGGGCGGCGGCGGCCCGGTCGAGCAGCCGGTCGACCTGCGCGGCCGGGACGGGCACGCAGGCGGCCAGCGTCACCCGGTGGAACTCGCGCCCCAGCACGGCGGCCACGGTCAGCGCCTCGACCACCGGGGCGGGTAGTTGGTCGAGCCGGCGTCGCACCGCCTCACGTACGCCGGGGGCGATGGTGTCGGCCAGGCCGTCGGTGTGCCAGAGCCGGGCGGTCTGCTCGACGAAGAACGGGTTGCCGCCGGTGCGGCGGTGCACCTCGTCGACGAGCGCCGCGCCCGGTTCCCGGCCGGCGGTGCGGCGGATCAGCGCGGCCACCTCGTCGCGGCCCAGGCCGGTCAGCGTGACGGTGGTGGCCTTCGCGGCCAACGGCAGCAACAGCGGGCGCAGCCGGTGGTCGTCGGCCTCCACCTCGGCGTCGCGGTAGGTGCCGATCACCAGCAGCCGCTCGAACCAGGTGTGCTGGGTGGCGAACCGGAGCAGCCGCAGCGACGCCGGGTCGGCCCAGTGCAGGTCGTCGAGGACCACCACGACCGGCCGGTGCTGGGCGGCCGCGACCAGCGCGCCGGTCACCGCGTCGTGCCGGGCGAACTCGTCCCGACCGCCGTCGTCACCCGGCTCGACCGGGTCGTCGGCGGCGGCGCGCTCGCCGAGCAGGGCCGCCAGCGCGGCGTCGGCGGCCTCCCGGGCGGGCGCGGCGTCGCCGGTGGCCCGGGCCAGCCGGCGCAGCACCTGCACCCAGGGCCAGTGGTCGGGGGCGGTGTCGGAGTCCCAACAGGCGGCGCCGAGCACCAGCGCCCCGCGCCGGCGGGCCTCGTCGGCGGCGGCCGAGACCAGGGTGGTCTTGCCGATGCCCGGCTCACCGGTGACCAGGACCAGACCGCCGTGGCTGTCGACCACGCGCGCCACCTCGGCGCGCAGCAACCCGGCCGGGTGATCCCGCCCGATGATCTCCTCGCCGAACCGCGGCTCCATGACCTCCCGACGCTAGTCGACCGGTCCGACAGGCGGCGACGCCGCAGTCTCGAGGCGCCAGAACATCGTCCCGGTGTGTCAGGCTGTGGCCCAGATACGACCGGGGAAGGAGTGAATCTATGCTGATGTACTCGATGAGCGTCTCGGTGGACGGCTTCGTCGCCGACCGCGCGGGCTCGTTCAACTGGAACGATCCCGATGACGATGAGCTGATCCGCTTCCACCACGCGGAGGTGGGCCAGCTCGGCGGCTACCTGCTGGGCCGCCGGCTCTACGAGAACATGCTGGTGTGGGCGACGGATCCGGCGATGCGCGATACCGAGATCGGGGCCGCGTTCGCCGACACCTGGCGCGACCTGCCGAAGATCGTCTTCAGCCGTACGCTCGATGACGTCCAGGGCAACGCCCGGCTCGCCAAGGCGTCGGTGGCCGAGGAGATCGCCCTGGCGCTGGAGTCGACCGACAGGCCCCTCTCGATCGGCGGCGCTGCGCTGGCCGGGGCCGCGATCGAGCTCGGCCTCGTCGACGAGCTGCGCATGTACCGGTGTCCGGTCGTGGTGGGTGGCGGCACGCCGTACCTGCCGCCGGTCACCGCCGACATCCCGCTCGACCTGGTCGAGACCAGGATGTTCAGCTCCCGCGTGATCTACGAGCGCTACCGCCGTGTCCGCGACGGGTCACACCAGGTGTTCGCCGGCTGACTGCTCCGGCAGCGAGGCGAACGACACGGCCGCCAGGATCAGCGGCTGTGCGTGGCCGGGCCAGGCAGCCACCCGCGCTCACCGCGCGTCGGTGACCACGTGCGAGCAGGCCGGGCACGCCGCCGGTCCCTGCTCGGCGAACCACCGGCAGGTGCGCCGGATCGCGCACTTCGGCAGCGTCTCCTCGGCCGGCGGGGCGGTCTCGGTGTACGAGGCGGCCATCCGGGCGCCCAGGCCGCAGTGCGAGCCGGTCCAGAAGCCGCAGGACGAGGTGACGCAGGGGCCGGCGAGTCGGACCCGGGACTCGATCGGTCCGTCGGAGTCGTCGGCCCCGGCGAGCGCCACCTCGGCCGGCACGGCCGGCGTCACGTAGGCCACCCGGCCCGCCGGTGTGATCATGCCGAGGAACACTGTGGCGTTGGACGCCGGCGTGCTCGGGCACATCCGCTCCGGCGGGCCGGCCGATCGGGCGGCGTCGGTCACCGCTCGATCCAGAACCCGATGTCGTTGATCTTCTGGCCGAGGTCCTGCGCGAGCACGCCGTCGAGCACCCAGAGCCCGTACCACTCGGGCCGCAGGCGGATGTTGCCGTGGCCGAGGGTGAGCGGGTTGACGAGCTTGGCGTTGGCGGTACGCAGCGCGGCCAGGCCGGCCTTCTGGATCTCGCCGGCGATCAGGGTCTGCTGGTCGGGTGTCAGGTCGACGCCGTCGACCACGAAGCGGAACTCGTTGCGGGCCATCTGTCTCCTCCGGTCACTCGTACGATTCGGTGCCCAGCCCGCGGCGCAGGCTGGTCCGGGTGAAGGCCGCCCAGCCGGCGTGCGAGGCGGCGTCGGCGGGCCGGCCGGCGCGGGCGAGGACCCGGCCGGCGTGCTCCCGCCAGCGGTCGGCGGTGGCCGCCGCGTCGCCCCACAGCCCACGGCAGGCGGCGACCGCGAAGGCGACCTGTTCCGGCGCGCCGGTGAAGCCGGCGGGCCCGTCGCCGATCCGGATCGTCCCGTCCGGCCGGACGCGCACGCTCGGGAAGTGGTGGTGCAGGCTGGCCAGCGTGGCCAGGTGCGTGGCGTCGCGCCGGGTGGCGGCGAAGCCGACCCGTGGCTCGTCGTCGCGGCGGTAGCGGACCGCGTGCAGGTCCAGCGCGTCGCCGGCCGGCGCGACCCGGGCGACCACCTGCGTCGGCGCGCTCCAGGCGCGAGGGGAGTTCGCCGACCAGAACGCCAGCCAGGCGGCGAGCCGGTCGGAGAAGTCGGCCCGGATCCGGACCGCCGGCGCGGAGCCGTCGGGCGCGCGCAACGCGGCGGTCGCGATCCGGTCCCGGGTCACCAGCGGCGTGCCGGCGCCGGCCGGGGCCGCGGCGGCGCCGGGGGTGGGCGCGACGGCCAGGCCGGTCAGGGTGAGCGTCGAGGCCGCCGCCGCGCCGGCGAGGAGTCGCCTGCGGTCGAGCGGGTGTCCGTTGTTGTCCATTGTCGGCCCTTCGTCGGCGGCCAGTGGCCCGACGCTATCGACCGGAAGAGATCAGCAGAACACCCTGCGTGACGGGAGGTTGACAGCAAAACCGGGGATTCCCGGCGGCGTGAATAGCCGTTCCTGTGCCCGGTTCACGCTGGGAAGTGCTCGTGTCCGAGCACGGCGAGCAGTCGCAGCTTCTCCGCGCCCTCGCTGCGCGGCGGCGCGGTGAGCACGAGCAGCGCCTGGGACTGGTCCTCGGTGAACAGCACCTGGCAGTCCAGCTCGATCGGGCCGAGTTCCGGGTGGATCAGCGTCTTGTGGTCGGCGTAGCGCTGCGCCACCTCGTGCCGCTCCCACAGCCCGGCGAACTCGTCGCTGGCCGCGCGCAGCACCCGGACCAGCTCACCGGCGCGGGAGCGGGGACCCAGCTGACCGTACGCGGCACGCAGGTTGGCGACCTGCGCGCGGCTCTGCCGGTCGTGATCGTCGACCGGGTAGCGGGCCCGCTCGGCCGGGTCGGTGAACCACCTGAAGATCCCGCTGCGGGCCGGCCCGGTGTGGCCGGTCCGCTCGCCGAGCAGCGCGGCGGCCAACCGGTTCTGCTCCAGCGTCTCCCCCAGGTTCGACAGGATCAGCGCCGGCGTGTCCGCCAGCCGGTCCAGCACCCGCAGCAGCGCCGGCGCGACGTGGGTGGCGGTGGAGATCGCCTCGGGCGGGCTGTGCCCGGCCACCCGGAACAGGTAGTCGCGTTCGTCGCCGGTCAACCGCAGCGCCCGGGCCAGCCCGGCGAGCAGGTTCGGGCTGGGCTGCGGACCGCGCCGCTGCTCCAGCCGGGTGTAGTAGTCGGTGGACATGGCGGCGAGCGCGGCGACCTCCTCCCGCCGCAGGCCGGGGGCACGCCGCCGGGCACCCGGCGGCAGCCCGACGTCACCGGGGCGCAGCGCCTCGCGGCGGCGGCGGAGGAAGTCGGCCAGGGCGATCCGGTCCATGATCCGAGTATCCGCCGCCGGGCGACGCGAACCAGGGATCCGGGATCCCCCGATCACGGAACTCTGCCCCGGCCACCACGGACCGGCCATGCTGACGGCATGGACATCTCCGGGAACACCATCTTCATTCCGGGCGCCACCAGCGGGATCGGCCTGGCGCTGGCGCTCGCCCTGCGGGACCGGGGCAACACGGTGATCGTCGGCGGCCGGCGTACCGAGCTGCTCGACGAGATCGCCGCGACCCACCCGGGCCTGGACACCGTGCCGATCGACACCACCGACCCGGCGAGCGTCACGGCGGCGGCGAAGGCGGTGCTGGCCCGGCACCCGGACCTCAACGTCGTGGTGGCCATGGCCGGCGTGATGCGGATCGAGGACTGGCGCTCACCCGAGACGTTCCTCGCCTCGGCCGAGGAGGTGGTGACCACCAACGTGCTCGGTCCGATCCGGCTGATCGGCGCGTTCGTCGAGCACCTGCGGCAGCGCGGGAACGCCACCATCGTCACCGTCTCGTCCGGTCTGGCGTTCGTGCCGCTGCGGGTCACCCCGAGCTACAACGCGTCCAAGGCCGCGATCCACATGCTCAGCGAGTCGATCCGGCTCCAACTCGCCGAGACCGGCGTACGGGTGGTGGAGCTGGTGCCGCCGGCGGTGCGGACCGGGCTGCTGCCCGGGCAGGAGAGCAGCGAGTTCGCCATGCCGCTGGACGAGTTCGTGGCCGAGGTGGTGGCGTTGCTGGAGGCGCAGCCGGACGCCACGGAGATCCAGGTCGAGCGCGTGAAGTTCCTCCGGCACGCGGCGACGCGTGGCGAGTACGACCGGGTGGTCGCCGAGCTGAACGCGGCCGATCCGCACGCCGCCACCTGACAGACCTTGATATCGATCGATCTGTATCGATAGGCTGTCGGCGTCCGCACACCCCCCATCCCCCAGGAGTGTGAACCATGCGTACGCCGAAGCTGTCCCGGATCCTCGCCACCCTCGCGGCCGTGACGCTGTCGGCGCTGGGCGCGGTCGCCGTCAACCCGGCACCGGCCTCCGCCGCGGTCCGCAACGTCTGCTACAACACCAGCCAGGCCGGCCCGTTCGCCAGCACGGCGGTGCAGGCGGCGTCGATCTGGAACAACTACACCAACAACATCAACATGGCCCAGTGCGGGTCGAACCTGATGATCTACTACACCTACGGCGGCGGGTCGTACGCCCAGCGCACCAGCCTCGGCAACGGTCGCGTGGTCATCGACTACAACCAGGCCCAGCAGTACTCGCCGCTGCGCATCATGACGCACGAGATCGGCCACATCCTCGGCCTGCCGGACAACTACAACGGCAACTGCGCCATCCTGATGTCCGGCGGCAGCGCCGGCACCAGCTGCACCAACCCGTACCCCAGCTCCACCGAGGCCGCCCGGGTCGACTCGCTGTTCGGCTTCGCCGCCCGCAGCGCCACGCCCGCCCAGATCTTCAGCGACAGCTGGCCGGCCGCCACGGTGGTCGCCGCCGGGCGCTGACGACGCTCCGGGGACGGGGCCGGCGGGTCACCGCCGGCCCCGTCCGCGCGTCCGCGTCGACCCCGGCGCGGCGACCGCCGCCTCATCCGCCAGCTCCGCCGCCCGCCGGCTCAACTCGTCCACCCGCTCCCGCAGCCGGCCCACCGCCGGGTCCCCGGCGTCCGATCCGGACACCTCGTCGAGCAGCCCGACGTAGTCGCCGGCCAGCCGCCGGTACGCCGACCCGCCCGGCCCGCCGGCCCGGTCCAGGTCGATGATCTGCTGGGCGAGCACGGCGGTCGCCGCGCCCAACGCGGCCCGCTCGTCGGCGCGCGCGTCCCGCCCGGCCCGCCGCGCGTCGGCCAGCCGGCCGGCCCGCCGGCCCCCGAACCAGAGCACCGCCGCGCCGGCCACCACGCCGCCGAGCGCGCCGCCGGCCAGCAGGTAGCGCGGCAGCGACGGGCTGATGGTCCGAGCGCCGTCCGGCACCAGGCCGGTGCGGACCAGCCGGTCGTAGTTGAGCACGATCACCTTCAGCGCCTCGACCGGCCGGTCCACGAACGCGTCCGCGCCCTGGCCGATCACGGTCTCCACCACCACGGACCGGCCGACGTCGCGCGGGCTGTCGCCGCCGAGGCGGGAACAGCCGTACGTGTCCCAGTCGTCGCCGTCCCGGCTCATCGCCAGCACCAGCGTGCCCCGGGTGGCCCGTTCGGTGTCGTCGCACGTCCCGGCCAGGTCGGTGCCGGGTCGCATCATCAGCACCACCAGCCGGCGGTTGCCGATGACCCGCTCGGCGGCGGCCCGGTCCAGCTCCACGCCGGACGCCGCGTAGACCGACGAGGCGCGTACCTGCCGGGCGGCCGGCCCGTCGAACAGGCCGCCGGTCCACAGCGCCCAGCCGGCCAGCACCAGGCAGGCCAGCACCGCCCGGCCGAACGCGGTCCCGACCAGCCGGCCCAGCAGCCGGCGCACGGCGCCCACCGGCCGACGCGCGGTGCCGGCCCGCCCGCGCTCGGTCCCGGCCCGCCGACGCGCGGTTCCGACCTGCCGACGCGCGGTGCCGGCCCGCCCGCGCGCGGTGCCGACCCGTCGACGCTCGGTGCCGGTCACGACAGCCTCCCGCGCAGGTAGACGTCCGGACGGTAGCCGGGCATCCGCACCTCCCGGGCCACGCCGTCCAGCTCGGCCGCCGCGTCCGCCAGCAGGCCGCGTACGTGCTTCTCGGGCAGCCCGTCGTCGAGCGCGTACCGGGCGGCGCGCAGCCGGCCGACGCCCCGCACCAGCGCCGGGTCGCTGCGCGCGTCGGTGAGCAGGGACAGCTCCACGGCCAGCGCGGAGAGCCCGGCCAGCCGCGCCGGCGTGCCGCCCGGCCCGACGTCGTCCGGCCGCCCCCGACCGGCGCCGCGCACGGTACGGATCGACAGCACCACGAAGCCGGCCACGCAGCCGGCGAAGAGCCACGGCAGCGCCGGCAACGCCACCCGCAACGGGTCGAACGGCCGGTACGGCAGCGGCCTGTCGAACAGCCCCGCGTACCGCACGTCGGTGACCCGGGCCAGGTACGCGCCGAGCACGTTGAGCTGCGGATAGGCGTAGCGGCTGAGTCGGCCGCCGTACTGCGCGTAGAAGCTGGCGCCGGCCACCTCGGCGAAGTCCGCCGCGCCCGGACCGTGGTACTCGATCCAGCCGCCGTACATCACCACCACCGGCCGGTCCGGGGCGAGCCGGTGCAACGCCGGCCCGTACGCCGGCAGCGGCACCCCGTACGGCTGGGCCGGCAGCACCACGAACCAGGCCCCGTCCGGGAACGCGTCCTCGGCGGTCCGCTCCGGCAGCCGGGGCAGCGTGGCACCGGCCCCGACGTACCGGCCGGTGGCCCGCAGCGCGGCGGTCACCGGGGCCAGCTCGGCGGTGGTCGGCTCCCGCCAGCGCAGGTCGTCGCGGTCGGGCGGGGACGGCTGCTCGCGGAGCCCGGCGAGCAGCGCGAGCACCTGCCCGGTGACGTCGCCGGTGGCGAACTGCGCCCGCCAGCCCGGCAGGTCGTCCGCGGTGGCCACGTAGAACCCGCCGCTGACCTCGGTGCCGACGATCCGGATCGCGGCGTTCTCGACGTCCTTGACCCGCCGGCGTTCCGCCTCGTCCAGCCCCGGCGGGGCGACCAGGATGCGGGTGTCGTCACCGCCGATGGCGGCCCGGACGCGCGCGGTGTCCCAGCGCGCGGTCGCGCCGGGCAGGCGAACCACCGGATCGGCCGCGACCAGCGCGGTCATCTCCGCCACCGAGGGGACCGTCGCGTCGCTCAGCTCGCCCGCGGACCCCTCCCCCGGCAGCGAGGCGGACGACGGCGAACGCCCGTAGCTGACGTCGACGCTCTGCCGCTGCGCCACCAGGAACACCGCCAACACCGCCGCCGCCACCGCCAACAGGGACCAGCGCAGCAGCTCCCGGCGTACCCTCATCGGCCGGCCCGCCACAGCTCGTCGGCGCGACGCGCGTGCGCGGTCGCCTCCCGGGCCGCGTCCGCGCCGCCGTCGCGCGCGGCGGCGAGCAGCTCGGCGCGGGCCAGCAACCGGTCCGCCTCGGGCACCGGCGTGGTGGCCGCGTCCCGGCTGACGGTGGCGTCGTGGATCGCCGCCCGCGCCGACGACCAGGCGACCCGGCGGCCCCGATCGCGCTCGCGGCGCTTGGGCAGCACCGTGGCGAGGAACCCGGCGGCCACCGCCACCAGGGCCCCGCCCAGCCAGGGCAGCACGCTCACGGTCATGATCCCTGTCTAACGCACCACCGCCAGCCGCGCGCGTCGAGGTGCGGCCCGCCGGCTACGACGACGAGTAGCCCTCCTGGAAACCCTCCATGAACGCCCCGGCGAACCCGGAGACCACGCACCCGGCACAGCAGAGGATCACCAGCAGCGCCGGCACCGCGACCCAGAGGACCGTCGTCCAGTTGAGCCCGTCCTCCTCCGGCTGCGGCGGGTGGTACGCGGCATACGGCGGCTGCTGTTGGTACGGGTCGTAAGGATGCACCCGGCCATCCTGCCCACCGCCCGCCCCCGCCGGAAGATCCGAACGGACCGCCCGGCCGGCCCGCCCGTCGTTTCCGACAGGTGCGCGTACCCGGGTGTGCGTACTCAGGCCCGGTGCGCGTCCAGGTGGGTGAGGACGGTCTGGTTGGCCTCCCACCCGTCCGGGAACTTCACCGGCACGTCCAGGTGCACCGGCTCGGTCGACGGGTACGCGTCGAGCAGCTCACCGATGCCGGCCCGGGCCACCACCACGCAGGCGTGCCGGTGCCGGGACGCCAGCACGCACAGCCGCCCCGACTCCAGGTGGAACGCGGTCGCGTCGCGCCGGCCGGAGAGCGGGTGCAACACGATCGTCACGTCGTACTCCCGGCCCTGGAGCCGGTTGGCGGTGTCCACCGTGACGCCCGCGCCGGCCGCGCCCAGCCGGGACCGGATGGCCGCTACCTGGTCGCGGTGCGCGGCGCCGACGGCGATCCGGTCCGCGCTCACCGGCGCACCGCCGGGCGCCGCCTCGCTGACCGCGACCGCGCCGCGCGCCAGCACCCGCAGCGCCAGCTCCGCGCAGGCCGTGGCGGCCTCGGCGTCGGTACGCACGGTGTGTCGCGCCGGCAGCTCGTGCAACGCCCAGCCGGTCGCGGCGGCCAGCTCGACCGAGGCGTCGTAGCCGTCACCCGGACCGGCCCCGGTGAACGTCAGCGCCCGGTCGGCCGGCCCGGTGCCGGCCCGGAAGCCGGTGAACGGGTAGAACGCGGCGGACACCACCGGCGCGGCGGAGGCCGGCAGCCGCCACGACACCGGCAGCCGGTGCACCGGCAGGTCCGGGTTGTGCCGCAGCAGCGTGGCCACCGCCGACTGCATCGGGTCCCAGGTCAGGCCGGTCCAGCGAGCGGTCTCGACGGCGGAGAACGGGTCGAGCTGCCCGGGGTCGCCGACGAACAGCGCCCGCTCGAACCGGCCGGCCACGCGCAGCAGCGCGTCCGCCCGCATCTGGTACGCCTCGTCGACGATCGCCCACGGCCAGGACCCCTCGGGCACGGTGGCCCACTTGGCCGCCGTACCGATGGTGACGGCCGGGCCGCCGAGGTCGGCGACCTTCGCCGCGACCCGGACCGCCGGGTGGCCCGTCACCCGGTCGGTGGGCCGGTAGTCGGCTGCGGAGAGCCGCCCGACGCGCAGCTCCGGCGCCTTTCGCCCGAGCCGGTCGATGAGGTCGTCGACCTGCTCGTTGGTCTGCGCCACGATCATCAGCGGGTCCCCGATGGTGGCCAACTCGGCGGCGGCGCGGACGACGAGCGTGGACTTCCCCGCCCCCGGCGGCGAGTCGACGACGACGCCGCGGTGCGCGCCCTCGCGCACGTCGCGCAGCACACTCTCGATGACCTGCAAGGCGGGGCCCCTTCTTAACGCATCCGGTAGAGGCGGGGCCCCTTCTTAACACGTTCGACTGGTTGCCAAAGGCAACAGTGTGGCGTACGAACGACGTGAATGTCTCTCCGGCGCACGCGACGGTGACCCCGTCGGCCGGATTCCGCACACCCGACAAGGGGGGCCAATGGCACGCAGCCGGATCGCCGGTACCGCAGCCATCGCACTCGTCCTACCGTTCCTCGGCGTCCTGCCCGCGACGGCCGCATCCGCCGCGCCCGCCCAGGCCGCGCCCACCAAGGCCACGCCGGCCACCGACGACACCCGCGAGCTGACCCGCAAGGACTTCACGCTCGACGGCAAGCCGGTCAAGACCCCGGCCAGCTACCAGAAGCGCGCCCAGGCCCGCTCGAAGGCGGCCGCCGCGCCGACCCCGCCGGTCGGCACCGTCCGGCAGTGGCTCGGCATGGACGACTTCCAGGGCAGCTACTACCGCAAGGACTACACGCTGCGCGGCGTCGGCGACAACGTCGAGGTGTGGGTCGCCAACGACATCGCGTTCCCGGCCGACGACTGCCGCAACCAGATCCCCACGTCGACGCAGATCACCGACGCGCAGGTGCAGAGCTTCGTGCACGAGTTCGACACGAACATGTACCCGAAGGAGACGGTGGCGTTCAGCCGGCCGCCGGACCGCGACGGCAGCAACGCCCAGATCCCGCCGGACGCCCAGGGCAACGGCGGTGACTACACCGGCGGCGGCAACAAGACGGTCACCCTGATCGACAACGTCCGGGACGACAACTTCTACGACTTCCCGGCCGCGCCGACCTACATCGCCGGCTTCTTCTCGGCGCAGCTCAACGAGCTGTTCGACCGGAACGTGATGACCGTCGACGCGTTCGACTGGCTGCACCGCACCGGCGCGAACCCGCCGGACGAGCCGACCGGCGACCTGTGCACCAGCCGCCCGGCCCGCCCGTTCAGCTACGAGGGCACGTTCGCGCACGAGTGGCAGCACCTGGCGCACTACTACAGCGACCCGTTCGAGACCACCTGGATGAACGAGGGCCTCTCCGACTTCGCCCAGACCATCACCGGGTACGTGGACACGAAGGCCACCGTCTTCGACCGGGGCGCGGACAGCCACCTCTACTGCCAGCAGGGCTTCGGCACGGTGCAGACGCCGTACAACGCGAACCCGCGCGACTGCGGCGGCCCGGAGAACTCGCTGAACCTGTGGGGCGAGAACCCCAACCCGAACGCGGTGCTCGCCGACTACGGCAACGCGTACGCGTTCATCCAGTTCCTGTACGACCGCTACGGCAACGACATCGTCCACCGGCTGCACAACGACGCCGATCTCCAGGGGCTGGCCAGCCTGGACGCCGCGCTCAAGGCCGAGGGCGCGAAGAACATGTACCAGGTGATCCACGACTACCAGACCATGACGCTGGTCGACAAGATCGTCGGGGAGTCGCGCACGGGCATCATGCTCGGCGTACCGAAGAGCCGGGTGACCACGAAGAGCCTGCGCTCCACCGTCAACCTGGCCAACCCGGCCGCGTACGCCACGTCCGGCGCGGCACCCAACGGCGCCGACTACGTCCCGCTGGCCAAGGCCGACGGCACCGTACTGCGCGGCCGTGACCTGCGGTCGCTGTCGTTCCAGGGCGCGAAGACGCTGCCGGCGCTGCCGCTGGCCTGGACCGTCGTGACGAACGACCCGGACCGCGCCGGTAACCCGGTGCTGTTCTCCGGCAACGCCGACAACACCGACGCCGCCGCGGTCACCCCGGTCACCGTGCCGACCGCCGACCCGACGCTGCGCTTCCTCGCCAAGTACGGCGCGGAGCTCGGCTTCGACTACGGCTACGTGGTGGTCTCCACCGACGGCGGCGCCACCTACACGCCGGTCGCCGGTGACAAGACCATCGACGGCCCGCTCGGCCCGGCGCTCAACGGCACCACCGACGGGTTCGAGCCGCACAGCTTCGACCTGTCCGCGTACGCCGGGAAGAACATCCTGCTCGGCTTCCGCTACGTCAGCGACGGCGGCGTCAACGAGGGCGGTCTGCTCGTCGACGACGTCACGCTCGGCGGCACCACGGTCAGCGACGGCAGCAGCCTCGCCGCGTTCGACTCGCCCACCGAGATCAAGCCGATCGCGGTGCACAACTGGAACGTGCGGCTCATCGGCCTGGACGAGAAGCACTCGCTGGCCTGGCAGTTCGAGTTCAACGGCAAGTCGAGCCTGACGCTCAACCGGGCGCAGCTCGCGCTGCTCGCGCTCTTCCCGAAGGTGGTCGCCGTGGTCGCCTACGACGAGCCCACCGAGCAGGTCCAGCAGTACGCCCCGTACACGCTGAAGGTCAACGGCGTGACCCAGAAAGGCGGGGCCCCCTCTTAACGCATTCGGTATAGGCGGGGCCCCCGCCTAACACCTCACCCCGCCCGAGCATCCACCGAGGGTGCTCGGGCGGGAGCGTTTCCGGGTAAGACTTGCGGGCATGAGTGACGCGCCGGTGCTCCACCTCGTCGTCTGCGCCGCTCCCCCGGCCCAGCGGATCGGCGAACTCGCCGACCTGCTCGCCGCCGACGGGTGGCGGGTCTGCCTCATCGCCACCCCGATCGCGGGAAGCTGGCTCGACCGCGACGCGCTCGCCGCGCAGACCGGTCATCCGGTACGCGTCGAGTGGCGTCGCCCCGGCGACCCCGAGCCGCACCCGCCCGCCGACGCCGCCGCGGTCGTGCCGGCCACCTTCAACACGCTGAACAAGTGGGCGGCCGGCGCGAGCGACACGCTGGCGCTGGGCATCCTCAACGAACTGCTCGGCACCGGGCTGCCGATCCACGTCTTCCCCCGGGTGAACGCCGCGCTGGCCGCGCATCCGGCCTACGCGCCGAATCTCCGGCTGTTGCGGGAGGCGGGGGTGGTGGTGCACGACGGGGACGTGCTGCGCTCCCCGGACGAGATGACGCCGAGCCGGTGGGCGGTCGTGGTCGACGCGCTGCGCGCGGCCCGCCCTCAACGGGAGCGGGGCACCTGACGGTTGAAGCGGGGACGCAGCGCCAGGACCAGCGCTTCCTTCGTACCCTCGGGGTTGTCGGTCTCCTGCCAGCGGACCTCGCACCGCCCCAGCCACCCGGCGATGTCGTCGCGGGTCGCGGCGCGGCCCGGCGTGTCGAGGAGCTGGCCGACCTGCTCGTGCAGCACCGACGAGTCGCGGTTGCCGGTGAGGTGCTGCCGCAGCCGGGCGCGCAGGTTGCCGGTGCGGCCGACGTAGGCGACCACGCCGCCGTCGAGCACCAGGTGCACGCCGGGTGCGGCGGGCGCGTCGGCGACGACATCCTTGGTGTACGCCCGGGCCGGCGTGAACCCGGCCAGCGGGTCTTCGGTGTGCACCCGAGGGACGGTACCGGCGTCAAGCGCTCCGCGCGGCCCCACAGGATCAGCCGTCGAGCCGCGTCGCCGGGTTCAGCACCTGACCGAGGCCCGCCATCGTGGACTGGAAGTCGACCCGGTCGGCGGCGTGGAACCGCCGGAAGAACCAGTTCGGCACGCGGGGCTGGGTGCAGCGGCTGCGGAAGAGCAGGTCCTGCACCTGACGGGCCACGGTGAGCAGGTCGCCGACGTCAGTGGCCGGGTCGCGGACGGCCGAGGCGATGTGGCCCTCGACGATGGTCATGGCCCGGTCGCGATCGATTGCGATCTCGCGCTGCCCCCGGTAGATCTCGACGCCGAGCAGCAGCGCGCCGAGCGACGGCACGAACCAGGCGAGCAGCAGGTGCGCCACGGTCAGGCCGGCGAGCACTCCGTAACCGACGCCGACCGCCGCCCAGGTCGCCACCGCGACGAGCACGGTGTACGCGTAGCGGCGGCGCAGCCGCGCGCCCCAGCCGAGGCTCTGCTGCTGGCAGGCGAGGACGTCGTACGGGGCGGGCAGTTCCGGGATCTCGTAGTAGTCGCGCAGATAGCGTTCGGTGCCCCGAAACGCCCGGTCGAGCCGGCTGACCTCGTGCGCGGCGACCCGGTCACCGGCCGCCACCGCGTTCCAGGGCAGGCGGAACAGGTCGACGTCGAACATCTCCTGGATGGTGGCGGCCCGCCGGAGCTGCCCGCGTGACCAGGAGGCGAGCCCGAGCGCGTTGACCACGGCCCAGAGCGCGCCGAGCGCGGTGACGGCGGTGGCCGACACGCCGGTGAAGGCGACGGTCGCGCCGGCGCCGGCGATGACGACGGAGACCGTGGTGCGCAGCGCGTCGAGGCGTTGGGCGCGGGAGTGGCAGACCGACATGGCCCGCAGCAGCGACATCATGGCCGGGTCGACCTGACGCCTGAGCAGGGAATCAGTCCGGTCCGTCACGCCAACCTCCCGGTCCGCCGACCCGATCGTACATCTACGCCACTAGATGTTACTGTCCGCTTCTTGATCACACCTTAACGTGATCACTGAACTACCGATAAGTACGGCTTCGTCCCGACCCGCGAGGTACTGGGCACTTTGGTCGGACTCCGGTACGTTGATCCGGGACTCAGTCCCGACCACACCCCTCATCACCAGAAAGCACAACGACCACGATGGACGAAGGTCTCGACGACACACCGGCGTGGCTCCGGGACGCGCCCGTGCTGGCGGCACTACGAAAGTGGGCGGCCAGCAAGGGCGGCACCGCCGAGGTGCTGCCACAGGAGGAACCCCAGCACGGATACACCGCCGCCTATCTGTTCACTATCAGCGTGGAGAGCCCGACCGGCCCGGGGCTCACCGGCGACCGCAAGAAACTGGTCAAGGTGCACCCGGCGGGCGGGCACGGATCCCCCGAGCCCGGCCGGCACACGCTGGCGAAGGCGGAGGGCGGCGGCTTCGCCCGACGACACATGGTCAAGGAGCACCACGGCTGGCAGTGGGTGAGCGACGGTCGTCACCTCTCCTTCCAGGACGTCGCCAACGGCGGTGACCCGGTGGTCGCCCTGGACGAGATCGAGGACGACGACCTCCTCGTCACGGCGTACCGCAAGGTGGTGACCGCCCTGCCGACGGACTGGAACCGCCCGGCCGGAGACGGCGGGCCGCCCACCACCTCCACCACGGTGCGACAGTACGTCGAGCGTGAACTGACGGCGGCGAAGGCGCTCGGGGCGATCCGCCCGGCCGCCGACCAGCTCGGGCTCGGCGATCTGGACGGGGACTGGGTGGACGTCGACGGCCGGGTGCTGCCGAATCCGTTGCGGCTGGCCGAGCCGGGCGGGCTCTTCGGCGACCTCCGCATCCGCTACCTGGTCGGGCGTTCGCACGGCGACCTCCACGGCGGCAACGTGCTGATCCCGGCGACCGTCGACGGCATCCCCCGCCCGAGCACGTTCTACCTGATCGACTTCGAGTCGTACGAGAGTCGGGCATCGCTGGCCCGCGACCTGGGCGCCATCCTGATGTCCATGGTCCTGCGGTGGGTGGCGCCGCGACCCGGCCCGGACGGGGCGTGGCCGCCCGGCCTGCCGCCCCGGCAGGCGGACGCTCTCCTGCGCTACCTGGTCCGGCCGGACAAGCTCGCACCGGGCCAACTGCCCCGGGCACTGGCCGACATCGTGCGGCTCACACACGACGCCGGAACGGCGTACGCCGACGACGGCAACTGGCGTCCGGAGTGGCGTACGCAGTTCCGGCTGTCGATGGTCGCCCACGCGCTCGCCGCCGCCACCTACGACAACGTGAGCCCGGACGGTGCCCGGTGGTGCTTCCGACTGGCCGCGTACCTGGTGGAGGCGCACCGCGAGGAGCACCACCGCAAGGTGACGCCGCCGGCCTCCGGCACCGGTACGCCGGCGCCCGGGCGGTTCGACACGTCCCGGCCCTCCGGCTGGGACCAGCTTCCCGGCGCGGGGCACGCCCCGGGGCGGCACCGCGCCACGCCGACTCTGCCGCGCAACGCGGTGCCCGCCATCGATGCGGGCCAGGCCCGGCTGACACCCCACCTGCGCAACCGGAACGCCGCGGCGGATCGGACCGGCGGGCGGTGGCGCTCCCGCATCGGGCGGCGGGCACCGGCCGGCCCGGCCGGAAACGGCGCCTGGCGTCGGATCGCTGCCCCGGCGACTCTCGTCGCGCTCGGCATCAGCCTCGTGCCGGTGCTGGCGGGGGCAGGCGTATCCGACCGGAGCGTCCCGCCGACGGCGATGCCGTCCAACCGGACCGAGACGCCGCCGACCAGCCGCGACGACGATCGCGTGGGCACGCCGTTCGCGCCGGTCGGCCCGGGCGTGCAGCTCGACCGGATCGCCGCCCGGGTGGCGCGGGTGTCGGAGCCGCCGAGCCACGGCCGGTACGCGTTCGTCTGCCTGCGGGTGTGGTCGCCGAAGGACCTCAAGCCGCACTCGGAGAATCCGAAGCGGTTCCGCGAGGAACGGCTCTGGTGGACCCGGGAGGGCACCGGCCGGCGCACCGTCCAGCCCGTCGACCACGGCCGGCGGTCCCGGCCGAAGCCCGCGCCGCTCGGCCCGAACGAGCTGACCGAGGTGCCGCCGGCACCGTCGGCGGACCCGGCCGAACTGCGCGCGCAGGTCGCCAGCCTGCTCGCCGGTCGGCCGCCGGAGCTACGGAACGCGGCCGGCCTGCTGGAACTGGTCGCCGAGATGTACCGGTTCTGGCCGCTCTCGGCGCCGCAGCGGGCGACGCTGCTGCGGTTGCTCGCCGGGACCGAGGGCATCATCGACAGTGGCAGCTACCCCGATCGCGCCGGCCGGGACGGGTACGCGATCAGTGCGGACAACGTCAAAGGTCAGCGCGAGACGTTGCAGTTCGACGAGAAGACCGGCCGACTGCTCAGTCACGAGAAGATCGGCGCCGGCAACGAGACGCTCGCTTCCTATCTGTTCCTGGACAGCGGGCGCACCAACACCATCGCCGACCGGCCGTGCGCCGACCCGAAGCCGACTAACAGGGACGGTTGACGTAGTTGGCCCAGTCTCGATAGGGCGCGGCGTCGGCACGAACCCGGTTGCCGGCGCCGACGCTGAACAACGCGGTGGTGCCGTAGTAGAACGTGACCGATCCGCTGGAGATGTTGTAGTGCGCGGACGCCACCCGGAACTGCCACTGCCAGGTCGCGAGGTTCTGCCGGCCACAGTCGGAGAGCTTGCCCCGCGGATAGCCGAAGTTGGGCCGGTCGTAGAAGCAGTACCAGCCATAGGGGCAGTCGGCCAGCGCGTAGGTGCCGACGGGCTCGCGCAGCGTGACCAGCACCGCGCCGTCGCCGTAGCTGATCTCGTTGGCGCTCACCGCCACCCCGCCCGGGTGGGCCGCCAGGTAGTCGGCCATCTCTCGGTTCACCGCCGCCATCCCCGGCCCGGGCATGCCGGCGACGATCAGGAGGCCGCCGAGAACGGCGGCCACCATCCTTCGGTACGCACGCGGAAAAGCCATTCCACACCCCGCTGGACATTGATGAATACCTTCGTCCAACCAGAATAGGAAGGCGTCTTCCCTGATCACCAGGGGTGGCGCCCGGCACCTCCTGTCGCCATGCCGATATTTTTGCCGTCGCGCAATCATTCAGCGAACCGGTGGAATTTCCAGCGCCGATTATTTCCGTCTGCCAATTGCGGAGTGCACTTTCGTGGCGTCGATTCCCGCCGTTCATCATGCGCGCTGCGCGAGCGCGGGCAGGTGCAGGCGGTCGGCGGGCACGCCGGCGATGGGCAGCCAGCGGCGGGCGGCGGCGAGCATGGCGGGCGGCCCGCACGCGTACACGTGCTGACCGGGCCGGTGGTGGTGGATCGCCAGGCCGATCGCGGTGCACTGCTCGGCCGGCTCGGCCTCCGGCTCGTCGGAGAACGCCGGCACGATCCGCAGCCAGTCGTGGGCCTGCTGGAGCTTGTCCAACGCGATCGCGTCGTACACGTCGGTGAAGGTGCGCGCGCCGACGATCAGCGTCACCCGCCGACGAGCCGGTGCGCCGGCGACCTGTTCGACCAGGGCACGCAGCGGCGCCAGCCCGGTGCCACCGGCCACCAGCAGCAGATCGTCCTCTCCGTCGACCAACTCCAGCCCGGAATCGGCCGGCGGACCGAGGTAGAGCAGCTCGCCGGGGCGTACCTCATGGACCAGGCTGCCGGAGACGCAGCCGACGGTACGGACGTGGAACTCCACCGTGCCGTCCGCGCGCGGCGCGTTGGCCGGCGACAGCCACCGCCACCGTCCAGCGTGGCGGGGCGTGCACACCGGCACCGCCTGGCCGGGCCGGTGCGGCAGCCGCCGCCACGGGCGTACCGTCAGCGCCGCGACGCCCTCGGCGGCGCGATCGTGGTCGACCACCTCGGCCGGCCACCAGGCCGGGCCATCACCCACCCGGGCCGCGGTCCGCTCGACCAGCCGCCACACCCGCCGCCACCGCACGCCGGGCACGGCCAGCAACGCGCCGCCGAGCGCCGCCGCGTGCCAGGGCCGCCAACCGAGATCGCGGTACGCGCAGCCGAGCACCCGCAGCGACGCCAGTCGCGCCGACCGGTCTTCGCCGCCGTCGAGCAGGCGCAGCAGGGTGGCGTGCAGCAGCGCGGCGTCCCGCTCGGGCAACTGACCGGGGCAGCGGTCCTGCATCGCCGCCCAGAACCGGCCCGCCGTCTCGTCGATCACGACAGCCGCCCCGCGCCGGCTGGGTGCGCCGTCACGCGGCCAGTGTGCGGGACGGGTGCGGGGTCGCTTGCCGGTGCTGGGGCGCGCACGGTCGGTGGGGCCTGGGTGGCGAGCGGGGTCGGGTCGGGGAAGTCGACGGGTACGGCGGGCATCGGTGGGCGCCTCCGGAGTCGCGGGGTCGGGTGGCGGCGCCGGGGCGGGCGGGAGCGGCGGTCACGCCGCGATCGGGGGCGCGGCACCGCCGGAGCCAGCACCCGCCCCGGGCCGTGCCACCAGCTTCGGGGGCGAGGAGACGCGGAACTACAGCGCCGACGGAGCCCGTATGACGCAGAAATGAGGCATAAGCCGCCCCACCAGTTCAACGCACGGTGACTACATTGACGACAGAACGGAGGGAGGCCGAGCATGGCGTTGAAGCGGCACCGGTTCTGCCAGCGCCGGAAAGCGTTGGGATACAGCCAGGAGCGCTTGGCCGACATCCTGGGCGTGGAGCGGTCCACGGTGGTGAGGTGGGAGAACGCCGAGACGGACCCGCATCCCTGGCACAGAACCCGGATCGCCTTCGCGTTGGGCGTTACGCTCGAACAAGTCGACGACATGCTCGCCGACGTGTCGGTGGCCAAGCGCCGAGGGCAGGCTATGGGAGACGGAACTCAGGACCACGACGCCAGCAGCCCGAGTGCTGCCCGGCCGGAGCTTCTGAGTGGCGTGCGGAGCTTCCTGACCGACTACCTCACGCCGCCGGCCCCGCCAGCCCAGTCCGTCGCCCAGCTTCGACGGTCCGTCCGGCGTATCCACGATCTCTACCAACGGGCGAGTTACTCGTCTGCCGCCCGCCTGCTGCCCGACGTGCTGCGCCAGGCAACCGAACTGACCAACGACCCCTCGGGGCCCCATAGCAGGGATGCCTTCCGCCTGCTCGCCGGCGCCTACCTCGCGGCAGCCAAGCTCGCGGCCAAGGTCGGCGACGGAGAAACCGCGCTGCTCAGTGCCGACAGAGCCGCGACCGCCGCGAGAATCAGCGACGACCAGGCCCTCGTGGCGATCGCGGCATATCAGGCCGCGTGCGGTCTCCTGCGGATACCCGGCCGAGCGGGTGAAGCCGAGGAGATCACGCGCAGCAGCATCGACCACCTCGCCGCCGGCAACCCGACGGCCGATCCCGACCTGCTGTCAGCACAGGGGGCCCTGCTCCTTCTCGCTGCCGTCATGTCGGCTGGGCAGGACAACACGAAGGAATCTGCCCAGTACCTGTCGCGGGCCGAGCGGCTGGCAGCCGACCTCGGCGCGGAACGGAATCGGCTGTGGACGGCCTTCGGCCCGACGAACGTGGCCATCCATTCCGTCTCCGCCGCCGTCCGGTCCCGGAAGGCCGAGCATGCCCTGGAACTCGGGTCGCGCCTCGACACCTCGCGGCTGCCGACCGTCATCGTCGGACGGCGGGCGCAGGTGCACATCGACTTGGCCGCAGCCGCGTTCATGTCGTCGGCGGACAGGTCCACCGCGGTGCTGCACCTGCTCGAAGCCGAGCGGGTAGCCGCCGAGCAGGTCCACGCGAACGTTCAGGCGCGGGCGATCCTGCTCGACCTGATGACCAAGGAAAGGCGAGCAGTGACACCAGGACTACGTCCGCTGGCACAACGAGCCGGGCTGCTGGCATAACGAGAAAGGCCATCGCGCGCGTCGGGACCGGCTTCCGTCAGATATACGACGTTGAGTCGACCATGATCGCTTCGACAGTATCGACGGGATTCACGGATGAGAACGGTCGACGGACCTTCGGCGTGGGTCGCATTACTGGTGCGGCCGGAGTAACACCGCTGCCCAGCATGCGTTCGACTCCATAGGGCGGCTCCGGCCGTTCTAGAAGGGCGGCCTCCTGTTGGAGGTCCACGCCGGACCGATCAAACCGAGGTTGGTGGGTACAACAACGCTTAAGCCTTCAGACGGTAACCGTTCAGCGGAAGGGAATCGATGGTAGGCATGGCAGTATGTCGATCATGGAAGATGCGGCTCTCGACCTACGCCTTCGCACTGCGGCTGCCGACTGGCTCACGGAGCGTGCGCAACACCAGCGCGAGCTAGCCACTCAAGCAGAGCTGGCGGAGTTCATCTTCGAAGGAAGACGGGTCGCACTCCTCGACCGACAGCGCGGCATCCGTAAGCCAGCGTTCCTCGACGCGGCACTGTCCTTCCGCACTCGGTACACCCCGCCGGGCCATCTGCCGCCTTACGAGGATCGAGAAGGACCGGATGGACTTCTACGGTATAAGTATCGCGGAGAAGATCCTGAGCATCCCGAAAACGTTGCCCTACGTCGCGCCTACGAGCACGGGCTACCTCTGATCTGGTTCGTCGGGATCGCGCCCGCTCTCTACCTGCCGAGGTACCCCGTCTGGCTCATCGCAGACGAGCCGCAGCAACTGCAATTTGTGGTGGCACTCGATGAGGCGCAGCGCTTGATCGTGCCTGGCGACGCTGTCGGCACGGAGAGACGACGGTACGTCGAGCGCCTCACAAGGCTACGACTCCATCAGCCAGTCTTCCGAGCGCGAGTGCTGCAAGCCTATGGCACCCGTTGTGCCATCTGCCAACTACGGCATGGATCGCTGCTGGACGCCGCCCACATCATCCCGGACGGCCAACCGGCCGGCGACCCTGTCGTCCCCAATGGCCTGGCACTCTGCAAGATCCATCACGCTGCCTTCGATCAAAACATCCTCGGAATCCGTCCCGACCACCGAGTCGAGGTCCGTCCCGACATTCGTAAGGAAGTCGACGGACCAATGCTGCGCCATGGGATTCAGGAGATGCACGGGCGTCAGATCAGTCTTCCCCGGCAGCGCTCTGCCCATCCACACCGCCACAGATTGGAGGCACGTTACGAGAAGTTCCGGACGGCGGCCTGAACGCCCTACCTCAGTTTCCTGGCCGGCGGCAGATGACTCCGGCCTCACGCGAGTTGCGCGGACGCCTCCACCACTCGACTGCTGGCGACCGCCAACTCCTCCTCGGTGAACAGCTCCCGGAACCCTGGCCGGATCACCACCGCCTCCGCGGTCAGGTCCACCCGCCCTCGCTCCCACAACGCGGTGAACCCGTCCGACACCACCGGCTGGTGCAGCAGTTGCCGAGCCGTCACCAGGCCGCCCTTCTCCGTCACCATCCGCAGCAACAGCGTCGCGTTGTACTGCGCCTCGTCCCGGGCCCGCTCATAGGTGCGCACCATCGCCTCGTGGAACGCGGCCTCCAACGCCCGCCGATCAGCCGCCTCCGGCACCGCCTCGCCCGATGACTCCGGCGCTCGGCCGCTGACGCTGACCATCGCCTGTCGCAACGCCTCCTCCAGCGCCTGGCGGTCCGGCACCTCGGTTGGGACCGGCACGGCAACGACGGGGGCGGTGGCAGCGGCCCGCGGATCGGGCGCGGGACTGACGGGTCCGTCGCCGCCGGTCAGCCGTAGCAGCCGGGTCACGCTGCGGAACCGGACGGCGGCCGGGCTGGACGGCGGGAAATACTGCACCAGGCCGGCGTGCCTGCCCCGGCTGTCCACCACCGGCATGTCCCGCTTCATTGAAGCGGCGCCGATCACGGCCTTCGCCTCGTGCGGGCGTACCCAGCAGACCTGCCGCGCGCCGCTCGGATGCGCCCGCTCCACCCGGACGTTGGCCCGATACTTGCGGGCCTCCGGCGACGCGCTGTCGTAGTAACGGGCCCACCCGAGTACCTTGCCCTCGTGGCGGATCGGCACGTCGCGGCAGAGTTTGTAGCAGTCCGTGGCGGCCACCGCCTCGTAGGGCCGCAGCCAGGCGACATTGCGGTAGCCGACGGGCACGGGCACCGTACCGTCGCCCGCTGCCTCGTCCTCGGTTCGGATCGGCGGCTCGGATGCCGGCGCTCGCTCGGGCCGCACCGTCTCGACCACGGTGGCGGTCGGGGCGACCGGCTCAGCCCGCTCGTCTCCATCGGCCACGGCCGGGGCAGTCGCCTGCCGCACCACCTCGGCGTCGATGACGCGCGGAGCGGAGGCGACAGTAGCCGACGGGTCGGCGGCGACAGGCGGGGCGGCGGCAAGGAAGGCACCGATGCCCAGCTCGTCGATGCGCTGCCAGAGCGGCTCCAGCGCCGCCTCCGGGTCCCGGCTGAACACGCTTCCCCGGATGCGGACGAACACGCAGTTGCCGACGCGCTCCAGCACCGCCTGGCGGCGCATGTCGCTCTCCCACTGGTCCGGCCCGTGGTAGGCGTCGCCGTCGCACTCGATGGCCAGGCGTCGGCCGTCCGGCGCGGGCAGCACGAAGTCGATCCGGTAACCGCCGATGCGGAACTGGGGCAGCGGTCGGTGGCCGCGCCGCAGGATACGCCGCAGCACCTCGCGTTCGAAGTCGCTGTCGCAGCGCCGCTCCAGGTCGTCGTACGCCTCCTCGGCGGCGTTGACGTTCTGACAGTAGGTGAGCAGCAGTCCGCGCGCGTCGTCCGCGCGTAGGTCCGCCGGCTGCACCGAGTGGAAGACCCAGAGCTGGTCGCGGGCGCGGGAGGCGGCGACGTTGACCCGCCGGTGGTGGTCGCGCTTGGTGAACGCGGACACCGGCCCGGAGTGCGGTTCGACGACCATCGAGACCAGGACGATGTCGCGTTCGTCGCCCTGGAACGTGTACGAGTCACCGACGCGCATCCGACGTCGTTCCATCTCCTCCTCGCCGATCTCCTCCCGGAGCCGGGTGAGCAGATGGATCGCCTGCCCGCTGGTGCTGAGCAGGCTGACCACGCCGATGCTGCGCCCCTCGTACGCCGGGTCGGCGACGATCGTCGCGACCTGCGCGACGAGGGCCTCCGCCTCGGCGACGTTGACGTTGCCGTACGGGGCGACGTCCTGTCGGATTCCGGCGGGCACGTGCACCGCGACGACCGGTTCGCCGATGCCCGCCGGCCGGTCGGTCCGCAGCGGCTCGATCTCCCCGCCGTAGTAGGTCTGGCTGGAGAAACCGATGATCGCCGGTACCGAGCGGAAGTGCTCGGTGAGCAGGATCCGCTCCGGGGAGCGGCGGACGGCGTGGTCGTAGAGGCTGCTCTCCGGGTCGAAGTGCTCGGCCGACGGCACGTCGACCAGGTGCGAGTTGATCAGGCCGGCGACGGTGCCGACGAACGACAGTTGCGGGCCGATCTGCTGGTCGTCGCCGACCACGACGGCGCGTTCGGCGAGGCTCAGCACCGGCAGGGAGAACATGTCGGCCTGGGACGCCTCGTCCACGATCACCACGTCGAAGTGCGCCCCGCCGGTGAACTGCTCGATGGCCCGGTCCACGGACATGACCCAGACCGGAACGGCGTCCACGGCGGCGCTCATGGCCCGCTGGGCGTGCGCCTGCCACTGGGCGGCGTTCTTCCCCGTACCCTTTCCGATCTTGCGGAGGGCGGTGGTCCAGTCGGCGAGCGCGGCCCGGCGGCGATCGTCGAGGGCCTTGGCGACCTCGAGCCAGGACGAGGCCACGACGAGTTCCTGGGTGAGGCGGCGGATCCGGTCCCGGGTCTGCTCGACGCGGCGGCCGAGCACGACCGGGTCGACGCTGCCCACGACGGAGTCGAACCAGGTCTGCGCGCGGCGCCACTGCCACCGGTGCGGGCAGTCGCCGCCGGTGCCGGCCAGCGCGGTCGCCGCGCCTGCGTCGATCTCGGCGGTCCACGCCGGTACCGCCGGGCGGAGCCGGTCGGTGAGCTGGGTGAATCGTTGCGCGTCGGGCCGGAGGGCGGCCAGCCGGCGTACCTCGTCGAGGATGCCGTCCCAGGCGGACAGGTCGCCCTGTCGGCTCTGGTCCAGCAGCCGCCACAACTCGCTGGCGCCGTCGGTGGACATGCCGGCCTGGAGCGCGGCGTCCAGGCCGCGTTCCTCGGCGACGAGGCGGTCGTGCTCGAACACGGTCGCGGACCGGGCCACCAGCTGGGTGAGCGCGGCCATCCGGCGCACGTCGACGGTCTGCTCGACGCGGGGCACCAGCCGACGGACGGTCGCGTGCAGGGTGGGCCACCCCCGACGGTCCCAGTCGAGGGCGGTGGCCGCGTCGGTGAGCAACCCGCCCACCCAGAGTTCGGGCTGGTCGCCGGCTGCGGGCGGCAACTGGAGCGGACCGCGCCAGTAGGCCCACCGGGTCTCCAGTTCCTGCCGCAGGCGCCGCAGATTCAGGTGCGCGAGCACCACGTCCACGTCGTCGACGCCCCGCAGGCCCTCGCCGTCGATGCGGCACTCGGCGGCGAGCTTGGCGAGCGTGCCCTGGAAGAGCTTGCTGACCCCCTTGCCGGCGGCGAAGCGCTGCCGCAGCTCGCCGAGCTGCGCCACCAGCTTGCGCGGTTCGGCCAGGTGCGCCTCCGGGACGTGGACCCGGTGCGCCGCGACGACCCGGGCCGCCTGGCCGAACTCGGCCAGCGCCCGCTGGACGGCCTCGACGTGGTCGGTCCACATGGCCTGCCAGTTCGGGTCGGCCTGGAGGAGCTTGGCCAGCCGGTCCGTCCAGGCGCCCTCGCGCCGGGCGAGGATGGCGTGCGCCTCCCGCAACTGCCGGCCGAGGTCGTCGATCGCCGGTCGGCCGACCGCGCGTACCTCCGGCAGGAGCACGCCGTCGGTGGCGAGCCGGTCCAGCTCCGCGCGGGCGATGGTCAGGTCCCGCCGGGCGGCCGTCAGGGCCGAGGCGGCGGGCAGCGCGGCCACCGTCGGCAGGTGCCGCAACGCCTGGGCCCGGTCCTGACGCTTGGTACGGCGGGCGATGTCGAGCAGGTCGGTGAACTCCTCGACGGTCAGCGGCGGGTCGAGGTGCGGAGGGATGTCGTCGGGGATGTCGCCGTACCGGTCGGCGCGTTCCCGCAGCCAGGCGCCCACGTCGCTGGGCGACAGGCGGACACCGTCGATCTCGTGGTGCGCCGACTCGTTCTCGGCCAGCGTCCGCAGCGCGCCGAGCGCCTGCCCCAGATCGCGTTCGGTCTCCTCGAGCTGCCGGCGCAGCCGGTCCACCCGCTGCTGCTCGGCGCGCTTGTCGAGCGTCGCGCCGCGGTCGGAGAGTTCCCGGGCGGCCAGTTGAAGCTGGACGAGCTGGTCGGTGGACCGGCCGAGGACGGCCAGGCAGAGCGACTGGATCTCCGCCGGCAGTCCGTCCCGCAGGACCCGCAGCGGGTCCTCCTTCTGCGCCACCACCAGCACCCGCTTGCCGTGCGCCATGAGGTGGCAGATCAGGTTGCGGATGGTATGCGTCTTGCCGGTGCCGGGCGGCCCCTGCACGGCCACGTTGCGGTGCTGCGCGAGACGGCGGGCGATGGACTCCTGCGCCTCGTTGGTGGGCAGCGGCATGAGCAGCCGTTCGCCGAGCGGCGTCCACCGCTCCGGCTGGTCGTGCGGCATCTCCAGGCGGCTCGGCTCGTGGGCGAGGATGGCCGCCAGCGCGCCGATGGTCGCGGTGTCCCCGGCGAGCAGACGCGCCCGCAGCTCCTCGAGGAACCGCCGGAGCATCCGCTGCCGGGGGCGGACGAAGAGCACGCCGGTGTCGTGGGCGTACGGGCCGGCCGGGGCGGGCTCGCCGACGGCCCGGACGGTGGGGTCGAGGCCGAGTCGGCGCAGCGCCCGATCCAGGAACTCCACCCGGTTCAGGTCGTCCCAGACGTCGAGGTCGAGCTGCCCGCCGGAGCCGGCGAGCTCTAGGAGCTGGCCGAGATAGCGCTCGTCGAGGCCGGCCAGCGGGTCGGTCTGGAGGCGGGCGGGTCCCTGCGGCACCACCCGGATCATCGACCGGTCGGCGTCGAACTCGATGGCGACCGGCGTCGCCGCCAGCGGGTAGTGCACCCGGTGGGCGTCGATCTCCGCACGCAGGAGACCGTGACCCCAGACCAGCTCCTGGGTGGCGGCGTTCATGTCGAGGCGGTGCTTGAGGTCGAACAGGCCGCGGTGCAGCCCACGGACCGCCTCGGTGCGCCGCGCCTGTTCCGCCCAGGGACGCCAGTCGCGTTCCCGCCACTGCGCGAAGCGGTCGGTGAGTCGCTCGACCGTCTCGTCGTCCGCCGCCAGACGCGGTTCACTGTCGTACGAGACCGGGCCGGCCAGATGCGGGACGAACTCCGCCGGTGGGCGCAGGGGCTTCGGGGCGGCCGGCAGACCCACCCGCAACCAACTGCTGCCGTCCGGCGAGACACCGACCTGGCAGTCCGGATGGGCGGGCAGGTCGTGCTGCCAGAAGGCGTCGGCGGGCGGCACCGTCCGGGCGGGCTTCTCCATCTGCGCCCGCACGGCCATCAGGTAGTCGACCAGCGAGGTGGCTCGGTCGAGGATCACCGACGGGAGTTCGACAGTGGACGTCGAGCGGGAGAGCATGCGCACCCTTTGTGTTGGTCGGGCAGGTTCGAAGATCCGAGTGGTCAGTCCGGCAGGGCTGGAAGCCTCCGCAGATTTCGACTCGTCTGCGACATGTGCCGCGACAACACGTACATCACGACCGACCTCCCCATGGCGGTCTTCGGACCCTACCGGCCGCAGTCCCGTGGGCGGGAGTCCCCGGTCGTCAGGAATTCACTGACCGAGCTGGCACGATCGCGGTCCGTTCCGGCGGGCGGGTGCGCCAACGGTCCACAATCGACCTCCGTCGAGCGATAGGTCTGGACTAAGGGCATCTGTCTGAGATCTGACATGAAACTCTGGCTCATTCGGGAGGATAGCGACTAATTGCGCTTGAGCAACGAGCCGCTACTCACTCGACACGGTCCACGCATCGTGGTCGCTGGCTATGGTGTCGATTCCGCAACCCTCCTGACACCTAGGAACGACTGTGGGCATCCTCAAGGAGATGCAACGGGCGCATGCGCGGCAGGTGCGCGCCCAGAAGCAGGCTCAGGCCGCCGCCTACCGACACCATCAGCAGATGCGTCGCGAGGCAGACCGCGCGATGAAGGCCGCGCAGCGCGCCAGCGCGGCGAACGAACGCGAGAGGAAACGGCTGTACGCGGAGGCGCGTACGGCCGAGGTGGTCGCCGACAACGCAGACCTCCAGTCGCACCTCGACGAGTTGGACAAACTCCTCTCGGCAACGCTCGAGGTCGACGACCACATCGACCTTCGCCGCCTGCGGCGGTCCGCGAAGCACCCACCTTTCGACCCCGGGCCCCTCGGCACCCCGCTGCCACCTCCGGACTGGCGGCGCTTCGCTCCCCCCGCCCCCAGCGGCATCAGCAAGATGTTCGGCGGCCAAGCCCGCCACCAGCAGCAGATGGCGGCGGCACAGCAGTCGTTCGCGCAGGCTCAGGCGCAACACGCGGCGGCCGAGGCGGATCGGCAGCGCCGGCTGTCGGCCGCCCACCAGAAATACCAGCAGCACTGCGCGAAGGTCGACGCGGAAGTCAATGCGCACAACGCGGAGATCGAGCGCTTCGCGGCGGCCCTCGCCGCCGCCGAGCCCGAGCCCGTCGTCGAATACTTCGGCATGGTGCTGGGCAACTCCGTCTACCCGGACGACTTCCCTCAGCACTACCGGCTCGCCTATGTCCCGGAGTCCCGGCAGTTGGTGGTCGAATACCACCTGCCGATCCTGGACGTGATCCCTGCGGTCCGGGAATACCGGTACGTCAAGTCGCGCGACGAGATCACCACGGCTGCCCGCCCGGCCAAGGAGATCAAGGAACGGTACGCGAATCTCGTCGCCCAGGTCACGTTGCGGACGGTTCATGAACTGTTCGAGGCGGACCGCTCCGGACTCGTGGAAACGGTGGTGTTCAACGGCATCGTCGACACGACCGACCCCCGGACCGGCGCATCCGTCCAGCCGTGCCTCGTCACGCTTCGGACCACCCGGGACGTGTTCACCGGGCTGAATCTGAAGTTGGTCGAGCCGCTGGCCTGCTTGCAACACCTCAATGCCTCGGTTTCCAAGCGTCCTGCGGAGCTGGCGCCGGTGCGACCGGTGCTCGAGTTCGACATGGTCGACAAGCGTTTCGTCGACGAGGTCGACGTACTTGCCGACCTGGACCAGCGGCCGAACCTGCTCAAGCTGAGCCCGACGGAGTTCGAGAGCCTCATCCAGAACCTCTTCGCCAGGATGGGCCTGGATACCAAGCAGACGCGCCCGTCGCGAGACGGCGGCGTCGACTGCGTCGCCTTCGACCCCCGACCCATCTTCGGCGGCAAGGTGGTCATCCAGGCCAAACGGTACCGCAACACTGTCGATGTCTCCGCTGTCCGCGACCTGTTCGGCACCCTGCAGAACGAGGGCGCGTCCAAGGGCATCCTCGTGACCACCAGTGGCTACGGCCCGGCCTCGTACGAGTTCGCCTCCGGGAAGCCGCTGGAGCTGATCGACGGCTCGAACCTGCTCTACCTGCTCGCCGAACACGCGGAGGTGAAGGCACGGATCGACCCCGGCGAACTGGACTGAGCGGTGCGTCCAGCGAAGCCCGAGCGTGCGCCGATCATGCATTTCACGCATGTCGACAATCTTCCGAGCGTCCTCTCCGCCGGCAAGCTGCTTGCTGACAATTCTGTTGGCGCGCGCCTGAGGACCGATGTCGGCGCCGCTGACATCAAGGCCAGTCGCCGGACCCGCCCGGTCACCTGCCCACCCGGTGGCGTCGTCGCGGACTACGTGCCGTTCTACTTCGCGCCCCTGTCGCCGATGATGTTTCGGATCTCGCGGGAGCATCGGGACGGAAGGGAAGGTTGCTACCCCGGCGGGGACGATCCGCTCGTCTACCTGGTGACTTCGATCGATCGGGTGCATGGAGCAGGCCTGCCCTGGGTGGCAAGCGACGGCAACTGCGCCGCGGGAGTGACCACCTTCTCCCGAGCCCTCGGCGACCTGGCCGCGCTGGTGGACTGGCCGTTGATGCGAGCCAAGTACTGGAAGAACGTTCCCGAGGACTCCGACCGGGTCCGACGCCGGATGGCCGAATTGCTGGTCCACCGCGAGTTTCCGCTCGACCTGATCACGGGTTACGTCGTGCGGACGGAGGCTCGGAGGACGCAGGTCGTCCACATCCTCCGAGCTGCTGGCATCATCGACGCGTACGTTGATGTCAGACGGCACTGGTACTACGGATACCAGCGAGGGGAGGTGCGTGAGTGATCGTCATCAGCCATGGCAACCTCCTGACCGCCGATGCCGAAGCCCTCGTGAACACGGTCAACACGGTGGGTGTCATGGGCAAGGGCATCGCCCTCCAGTTCAAGCGCGCCTACCCGGCCAACTACACCGCCTACCGAGCTGCCTGCGCGGCGCAAGAGGTCAAGCTGGGCGAAATGTTCGTCTTCGACTCAGCTCGCCTCGGTCCCCGGCGATACGTGATCAACTTTCCCACCAAGGGTCACTGGCGTGCCAGTTCCCGGATCGAAGACATCCGCTCGGGGCTGGCGGATCTGGTCCGCGTGGTGCGCCAAAGGAAGATCACTTCAGTTGCGGTCCCAGCTCTGGGCTGCGGCAACGGCGGTCTCACCTGGGGTGAGGTTCAGCCCATGATCGAAGAGGCTTTCGCCGCGCTTCCCGAGGTCCGGGTGCTGCTGTTCCCCCCCGAAGGTGCCCCCGATCCCGGTGACATGCCGGTGGCCACGGAAAAGCCCGGGCTCACTCCTGGCCGAGCCACGCTGCTGCGAGCGATCGAGCGCTACGTCGACCGCGCCCGCGCGCTCGAACCCCGTGAGGGCGTCACCGTCCTGGAGATCCAGAAGATCGCCTACTTCCTCCAAGTGCTCGGCCAACCCCTTCGCCTCCGTTTCGCTCGTGGGCGATACGGCCCTTACGCGGAGAACCTCAACCACGTCCTCGACCGGATCGAGGGGCACTACCTCACCGGGTTCGGCGATCGATCAGCCCGGGTCGAGGAGCTCCAGCCGGTCCGCCTGGTCGACGGCGCGGCCGACGATGTCTCCGCCTGGTTCACCGCACATCCCGTCCCGGACGCGCTGCTGGACCGCTTCGCGCAGCTTGTCGACGGTTTCGAGGCACCGTACAGCCTCGAACTGTTGGCGACGGTGCACTACGCCGCCGAGCTGCACCCTCCGGCTACCGACATCGACGAGCTGATCGATCGGGTGCGAACGTGGAGTGGGCGCAAGGCCCGGCTGTTCACGCCCGCCCACATCCGAATGGCCCACGGCCGGCTCCAGGACGTCGGGCTGCTGCCGAGCCCGGCACGGACCTGAGAAGGCAGCTTGACCGGAATACCGGTAACGGTCGGCGGCCCCCGGGCTGCGACATGTGCGGTAATCCGTAGGCTTGTACCAGCGACTTAGGCTGAGGTCGATGTCAATCGAGGTCTCCAGCCGGTCGCCGCGTGCCGTTCCGTGGTTGCAGAGTGTCTACGATCTGATGTGCGCCGAGGCTGAGCAGGACCCACGGATGGTTGAGCTGATCAACGAATGGGGTCGCCGGACGAAGCGCGCGCTACCCGCCGCAGTATTCGAGTTCTACAACCATCGTTCGCATCCCAGTGCTCAACGACTCCGGCGTCGTGGTCGACGGGGAATACTGGACTCTTCCGCTGCCCGATCTGTGGCGGGAGTTCGCCTACGACAACCACCTGCTCTCCTTGGAGGAGATCCTCGCGGGAGTCGAGCGGGCCCAGGTGGGCAGCGATCCCTTTCTCGCGAGTTACTCGGTGGAGCCGGTACAGGATCGGTGCGGGCCGCTGGTGTGGTTCGAAACGGAGACCTACGCCGCGTACGTCAACTGCTTCGAGCTCGGCGGGGCCGACGATCCGCTGGTCTGGGCTTGCTCCAGAACGTCTACGGCGGAATCGGGCCTGGGGTGGGGCCGCGACGGCGAGTCGTTCAGCGGCTGGCTGTTGGACTGGTTCGCGTCGTTCTACCACGAGCGCGACCTGCCGTTGTCGTTCGAGGGGCCGGACGCGGACTGGGAGTCCCTTGAGCAATGGCCGATGCAGCCCTACCGCAACGGGCTATGGGCAACCGCGATCGACCAGCCGGCGTCGGCGGTGGTCATCGCCGAACTGACCGCCCGGTATGGGCAGCCGTCCCGGCGGTCGCTGGCCGGCGGCGCGGCTTCCTACCGGTGGCAGCCGCACGAATGCGTCCTCACCGTGACCACGGACCCACCCGACGGCAGCGTATCGGCGTGGTGGCTTCACGGCGACACCCACGAAGCCTTCGCCGAGCTACTGCGCTCGGTCTGGCGCTACGGGACGCTACCGAGCACCCTCACCCACTCCCGGTCATGCGTCAACCGGGCTGAGGCGGACCGGGTGATCGAAGACGTGTTCCAGGGTCGACGCGTCGCAGGCCCAATGATTCGATCTCTTCTTCGTCACGCTGGTGAGGTTGGCGGAGCTGTTTCAGAGCTTGACCAGGGCTAGCGTCCACTGGCCGTGATCGTCTTCCCAGAGGGTGACGATCTCGCCAACCGGGACCGAGTTGTACTCGTGCCGCTCGTCCTCCTCGGAGTAGTCGCCGTCCTCCTCGATCGCCGCGACGATGCGCAGTGCGTCCTCGCGGGTGCCGTCGGTGGCTGCCCGGATGCGGGAGACCCGCCACTCGACACCGCTGAGGTCGCGGCCGATGAGCTCACTACCGCGCACGAGATTCTCGTCGTCGCCATCGATCTCGAAGAGAGTGCCGGCACCGTCGACCAGCAGCGTGTCGGTGTCGCCGATCATCAGGCTTTCGTCGATGACCTGTTGTTCGCCACGGAGTACCGCCGGGTCGAGCCAGGCCGGCCGCCGGTCGAGTCCGACCTCGCTGATGAAGTTTCCCCAGGCGTAAAGCGCGTACATGCGCGGCATGTTACAGAGCGGCAAGATCTTGCTTGTTCGGGAGGAACGCCGTGGAGCATCGCCGGCCTGGTGGCCTCCCCCCAGCGCCCCCGTTGATTCCGGGTGCACCTGCACGACGTAGGCGAGCAACCCCCGACCAGGTCGCCGCCGCACTGCTCGTCGAGGTACGGCGGCTCCTCGACCAGGCGTCGACCGCTCAGACCACGACCGCCGACGCCGCCCTGATCAGCGAGTCGTAGCTCGTCCAGGCAGAGCACCATCTCATCGAGTCGGGCGGTCCGGCGGGTCTTGACGATTCGTACCGTCGGGTGGAAGCCCATCGCCAGGATCGCCGCGTGCATCTCGCTGCGGCCGAGCACCTCGGTTTCGTGTTCCTGGCAGGCCAGCTCATTGTCGAGCGGCGTCTTGACGCAGAACAGGTCAGCCCGGCTCACCCGTCGGCGCGGTCGAGCGCACGAACCGCAGCAACGCGACGAACGCCAACCCGGCCGTCACCGCCCCACCCGCGAACCGCACCCAGTGCCCGGCGACGAATTCCGAGGCCACCTGCCGCAGGTATTCCGGCGAGTGC
The DNA here is from genome assembly GCF_003027925.1 of Micromonospora sp. RP3T. Taxonomy (GTDB): domain Bacteria; phylum Actinomycetota; class Actinomycetes; order Mycobacteriales; family Micromonosporaceae; genus Micromonospora. The sequence goes on along the minus strand of NZ_PYPS01000024.1, from coordinate 56,486 downwards.
GTCCCCACCGGGTCCACGAACATGATCTCGTTGCGCGGCCAGAAGAACACCGCCGAGAACAGGAACTCGCAGGCGACGAAAACCACTGTGGCACCGGCGACCCACCAGCGCAGCCGCCGGTCGCGCCAGGTGAGCAGCGTCGCGGCGAGACTGCTCAGCACCACTGACGCGCCGAGCGGCGGAAAGTAGTCGTGCGGGCCGCCGTCGACCAGGAACGCGCGGGCGCGGTCGAGTGAGGCGGGCGGGTCGTTGAAGATGTTCGGGTAGAGCATGACGGTCTCGGCGGCCACGCCGCCGAACGACAGCATCGCCGCCCAGACCATCACGATCAGCGCGAGCCACGTCAGTTTGGTGCGGGACACGACGGTTCTCCTCATCTCAAGGGGACGTCATCGACGCTAGGGCGGCAACCGTCGGTCGTCGTCCGCGTAGCCGCGTGCGCGGTTGTCGCCTCTCGGCGTACACCCGGGGGTTGTCAGTGACGCCTGTGGGCGGCAGCGCCGGAGGGCCGCGCGGACCTAGGCTCGGGGCCGTGCCGGACCTCTCGCTGACCCGCGCCGACGCGGTACTCGCGGCGGCCACGCTCGGCCTGGTCGTGGTCGCCGTGGCGACGGAGGCGACCGCGCCGGGCGCGGCGGCGCTGGCCGGCGCGTTCGGTGTCGGGTTGGCCGCGCTGGTGTGGTGCGCCCGACGGTGGCCGCTGCCGGCGCTGCTGGCCACGGCGGTCGGCATCCTCGGGTACTACGCGCTGGACCTGCCGCCGCTCGGGGTGGCCGCGCCGGCCGCGGCGGTGCTCTACCGGGTCGCGGAGCGGGGACGGGTGCTGCCGGCCGCGCTGGTGGCCGGCGGGCTGCTGACGGTGTCGGTGACCGCCCGGCTGGTCGAGGGCGACGACGTCGCGGTGGTGGTGGGAGCGGCGTTGGGGTCGGAGGCGGCGCTGATGCTGGCGGTGATCGCGCTTGGGGACGCGGTGCGGAACCGGCGGTCGCTGCGGGCTGCGCTGGACCGGCAGGCCGTCACCGCGGCCGAGGACCGCCGCCGGGAGGCGGCCCGGCAGGTGGAGGCGGAGCGGTTGCGCATCGCCCGGGAGGTGCACGACACGTTGGGCCACACCATGTCGGTGGTCACGTTGCAGTCGGCGGTGGCGCGGGAGGCGCTCGCCGATCACGAGCCGGCGCGGGCGGAGACCGCGCTGGCGGCGATCCACGCGGTGAGCGGTAGCGCCATGGCGGAGCTGCGGGCCACGCTGGGCACGCTGCGTCGCGAGCCGGGACCGCACCGGCCGGCGCCCGGGTTCGCGCAGCTCCCGGCGCTCGTTGACGGCGTCCGCCGGGGTGGGTTGGCGGTGGAGCTGCGCGTCGACGGGCCGGTGGCGGCGCTGCCGGCGGTGGTGGGCAGCACTGTCTACCGGGTGGTGCAGGAGGCGTTGACCAACGTGGTGCGCCACGCCGGGGCCGGCCGGGTCACGGTCGCGGTGCGGGCGACGCCGGGCCGGTTGACGGTGGAGGTCGTCGACGACGGTCGCGGCGGGTCGCCGGGCCGCGCCGGCCAGGGGTTGCGGGGCATGGCGGAGCGGGTCGCGCTGCTCGGTGGCACGGTCGCGGCGGGCGCCGTCGTGGCCGGCGGCTTCCGGGTGTACGCGGACCTGCCGCTCGCCCGGGTCGCCACGTGAACCCGGTGCGCGTGGTCGTGGTGGACGACCAGCACCTGGTGCGGACCGGGCTGCGGGCGCTGCTGGAACGCGCGCCGGACATCGTGGTGGTGGGCGAGGCCGGCGACGGTGTCGGCGCGGTCGCCGTGGTCCGGGAGCAGCGGCCCGACCTGGTGCTGATGGACGTGCGGATGCCGGGTGGGGACGGGTTGGCGGCGTCCCGGCGGATCCTGGCCGACCCGACGCTGGCCGGCGTGCAGGTGGTGGTGCTGACCACGTTCGACGACGACGAGTACCTGTTCGAGGCGATCCGCGCCGGGGCGGCCGGTTTCCTGCTGAAGGACACCCCGCCGGACGCGCTGCGCGACGCGGTGCGGGTGGTGGCCGGCGGGGACGCGTTGCTCTCCCCCGCCGTCACCCGTCGGGTGCTCGCCGCGGCGGCCCGCTCGCCGGTGGCCGACCCGGCGCGGCTGGCCGGACTCACCGCCCGGGAGCGAGACGTGTTGGCGCAGGTGGGCGCCGGGCGGTCGAACGCGGAGATCGGGGCGGCGTTGTTCCTGAGCCCGGACACCGCACGCACCTACGTGAGCCGGCTGCTCCAGAAGCTGACGGCCCGCGACCGCGCCCAGCTCGTGGTGATCGCGTACGAGAGCGGGCTGGTGCGCCCCGGCGAGGGGTGACCCAGCCGGCTACCCGACATCGGCGGTGGCCGGCTCCGGCTCCGGTTCGGCCGGCCGGCCGCCGTCGCGTCGCTCGTCGCCGTGCCCCGGCCACCACGCCTTGTGCCCGATCAGCCCGGTCAACGCCGGCACGAAGAACATCGACATGACGAACGCGGACAGCACGATCCCGATCGCCACCGCGAAGCCCATCTGCTGGAGGAACGAGATCGGCGCGAGCATCAGCACCCCGAACGTGCCGGCCAGGATCAGCCCGGCCGCGGCGACGGTCGGGCCGGCGTGTTCCACCCCGATGGCGGCGGCCCGGTGCGGTTCGTGGCCCTCCCGGGCCTCCTCACGGAGCCGGGCGATCATGAGGATGTTGTAGTCGGTGCCGATCGCCACCACGAACAAATAGAGGATGATCGGGAGCTGGAACGTGACGCCGGGCTTGCCCTCCAGTCCCTGGAACAGGTAGACGGTCGCGCCCAGCGTGGCGGCGAAGTTCAGCAGCACCGCGATCACCAGGTAGACCGGCGCGACGAGGCTGCGCAGCAGCAGCCCGAGGATGAGCGCGATCAGGGCGGCGGCGACCGGCAGGATCACCGACAGGTCCCGGTTGTTTGCCGAGTTGATGTCGGCGAAGATCGCGGTCGGGCCGCCGACCAGCGCCGTCGTGCCCTGCGGTGCCTTGGCGTGCAGCGCGTCCCGCAGGTCGTCGCGGACCAGGCTGATCGCCTCGTTGGAGACCGGGTTCTCGTCGAGCAGCACGTTGATCCGGGCGACGCTCGGGTCGGTGGTGCTGCGCTCAGCCGGCTGCACCCGGGCCACGCCGGGCGCGTCGGCCGACGCGGCGGCGAACGCGGTCACCTGCTGGTCGGTGAGCGGGGTGCCGTTGCCGGTGGTGAGGTAGACCTCGGTGGGCGCGAGCGCGCCGGCGGCGAAGCCGCGCTGGAGGTCCTTGGCGGCCCGCGCCGACTCGGTGTCCTGCGGGAAGCCGGCGCTGAAGTCGTAGTCGGCCTGGTAGCTGAGCACCCCGGCGGCGAGCGCGACGAGCAGCGCGCCCGATGCGGCGGCCACCACGGCGGGCCGGCGGCCGACGGCGGCGCCGAGCCGCCGGGACAGCGTCGCCTTCGGTTGGCGCTGCCATGCCTTCGACGGCCAGAACACCCAGCGGCCGAGCAGCGACACGATCGCCGGGATCAGGGTCAGGGAGGTGACCAGCATGACGCCGACGGCGATGGCGAGCGCCGGGCCGAGCGAGCCGAAGAAGCCGAGCGAGGCGAGCAGCAGCACCAGGAACGCGACGATGACCGCGCCGGCGGCGGACGTGATGACCTCGCCGACCCGCTGCACCGAGACGATCATCGCGGTGCGCTTGTCGTCGCCGGCGCGCAGCCGTTCGCGGTAGCGGAACAGCAGGAACAGAATGTAGTCGGTGCCGATGCCGAACAGCACGATCAGCAGGATGGTCTGGAGGTCCTGGCTGACGTTGAGGTCGAACGCCTTGCCGGCGGCGGCGACCAGCCCGGTGGTGACGGACATGACCACGCTGATCACCACGACCGGCAGCAGCGCGGCGATCGGGCTGCGGAAGATGATCAGAATCAGCCCGATGATCAGGACGATGGTGGCGACGCCGACGATCGCGAACGCCGAGTTGAACGTGTCCTCGTTGTCGACGAAGCTGGCCACGTCGCCGGCCACCCCGGCGGTGAGACCGCTGCCGGCCAGGTCCGGGCCGAGCGCGGCGCGCAGGTCGCGTACGGCGTCGAGCAGTTTCGGGTCGCTCGGGGTCTCGGCGTCGAGGCCGACGGAGATGATCTGCACGGACCGGTCCGGCGCGACGGCCGGCGGGCCGGTGAGGTAGCCGGAGGTCCGCGGGATGTTCCGGCCCTTCAGCGCGGCGGCGAGCTGCCCGACCCGCGCCTCGTCGGCGGCGCTGAGCGGCGTGCCGTCGCCGCGTTTGACCACGATGGTGGCGGTGGCGGTGGCCGCCTGCGGGAACGCCCTGGCGCCCAGCTCGGTGGCCCGCACCGACTCGTAGGAGCGCGGCAGGAAGCTCTCCTGGTCGGCCGAGGTGATGTCGCTCAACGACGGGCTGGTGACCACCACGGCGATCGCGGCGAGGACCCAGCCGCCGATCACCCACCAGGCCTTGCCGACGACGAATCTGCCCAGTCGCTCGAACATCGTTTCCCCCGTGGAGTTCGACTGTCTCGCCAGCATCCTACCGTCGGTGACCAATCCTTTTCGGACGGCACGCGCCGTCGCGTCGATGAACGGCGTGCGAGGATCGGTGGATGAGCGTTCGGTGGCCCGGTCCGGGTGTCCTGGCGGCGTGGCTGCTGGCGACCGTGCCGGTCCCGCTGCTCTTCTTCGAGGCGACCCACCGGTGGGAGGAGGACCCGTCGCTCGCCGCCGCGCTGTGGTGGCCGGTGCTGGCGTCGCCGGTGCTCGCCGCCCTGGTCGCGGCCGGTCAGCCCCGCCGCCGCGGCGTCGCCGGCCCGGCGCTCGCGGTGGCCGTCGCCACGCCGGCCACGGCCGTGCTGCTGGGCGCGTCGCTGGCGTTCTTCCGCTGGGTGGTGCCGCTGACCGGCGAGGCCCGCTGGGGGCGGGCGCTGCTCGGCGGCCTGACGCTCGCGGTGGCCGGCGCGCTGACCGGGTACGCCGCCGGTGCGCGCCTGCCCCGCCGGGACCGGCCGCCGTCGCGGCGCGGCTACCTGGTCGGCGCGCTGGCCGTCGTGTTCGGGGCGCTGCTGGCGCAGTCCGCGGTCCGGCTCGGCGCCGAGGGCAGCACGGTCGGGGAGCCCCTTCGGGAGTACGGCGGGACGGGCCCCTACGCGACGTCGGCCGGGCGGGTCACGGTGCCGGCGCCCGGGGCGTACGCGATCTTCGGGGTGGGTTTCGCACCGGCGGCCCCGGACTGCCGGCTCACCGGCGCGGGCGCGGCGGTCCGGGTGGCGGAGCCGGTCCGGGTGCCGCCCGGCGGCTACGGCGGGGACGCCGCCAGCTACGCCTGGGTCGCCTCGATCCGGCTGCCGACGGCCGGGGCGTGGACGCTGACCTGCCGGACGTCGGATCCGGAGGCGTCCTACGTGGTCGGCGACGAGCCGCGGATCCGGGGCGCGGTGGGCGCGCTGATCCACTGGCCGGTGGGCGTGATCTGGCTGCTCGGCGCGCTGCCCGGCCTGCTCGTCGGCGCGGACACCGCCCGGCGGCGCCGTGCCGCCCGGCGGGTGGGCGGGAGCGCGGCGCCCGAACGCCCGGGAAGTGTCGTAGTGGGCTCGTAGCCTGGCGGGGTTCTCGACGATCGCAGGGAGGCGACGTGCTCGACCACTTCTCCGTAGCGGTGCGCGACCTGGCGGCCAGCGCCGCCTTCTACGACACGGTCCTCGCCCCGCTGGGCGGCCGGCGGATCATGGAGCCGGGGCCGATCGGCTACGGCGTCGACACGCCCGACTTCTGGGTCGAGCACGCGCCGGCCGACGCCGCCCCGGCGCCGGTGCACATCGCGTTCACCGCGCCCGACCGGGCGGCCGTGCGGGCGTTCCACGACGCGGCGGTGGCGGCCGGGGTCGAGGTGCTGCACGCGCCGAAGGTCTGGCCGGAATACCACGCCGCCTACTACGGCGCGTTCGTCCGCGACCCGGACGGCAACAACGTCGAGGCGGTCTGCCACCGGCCGGAGTGACCCGCCGGCCCGGCGGGAGGCAGGATGGTCGGGTGGAGATCGAACCGGTCGAGCACGCGCCCGCACGCGCGATCCGTCGGGCCTGGCTGGCGCAACGTTGGCACGATCTCACGTTCCTGCACTGGGCGGTGCCGCCGGAGCGGGTCGCGCCGCTGCTGCCGGCCGGCACCCGTCCCGACACGTTCGACGGGCTCAGCTACGTCGGGCTGATCGGCTTCCGGATGGTCGGGCTGGGGTTCGGCCGCGGGCCGGGGGTGCCCTACTTCGGCACGTTCTGGGAGACCAACGTGCGGCTCTACTCGGTCGACGGCGCCGGCCGGCGGGCGGTGGTGTTCCGCTCGCTGGACGCGTCCCGGCTGGTGCCGGTGCTGGTCGCCCAGCTCAGCCTGCGGCTGCCCTACAAGTGGTCGGCGATGCGGCTGGAGCGGGCCGGCGACACGGCTCACCTACCACTGCCGGCGGCGCTGGCCCGGCCCGGCGGGCGCGGCCAGCCGGATGACCGTCCGGGTCGGCGCGCCGATCCCCGAGCCGACGCCGCTGGAGCACTTCCTCACCGCGCGGTGGGGCCTGCACACCCGGGCGTACGGGCACACCCGGCACCTGCCGAACTGGCATCCGCGGTGGCCGCTGCACCGCGCCGAGCTGCTGCACCTGGACGACGAGCTGGTCACCGCCGCCGGCCTGCCCGCGCCGGACGGGCCGCCGGTGAGCGTGCTGCACTCCCCCGGCGTCCCGGTCGTCTTCGGCGGCCCCACGTCGGTCCCCTGACCGCGCGCCGGGCGACGGTCCCGGCCGACGGTCAGCGCAGCGGGTCGTGGGTGCCGCGCGGCACGTCGGGGCGGCACCGGCGGACCCGGTCGGCGGCCATCCGGCCACCCACCGCGAGGCCGTGCCGTTCCACCGCGGCCAGCCCGTACGCGCTGCACGTCGGCGTGTAACGGCAGGTCGCCGGCCAGCGGTGCGACAGCCAGCGCCGGTAGCCGAGGATGGCGGCCCGGCCGGCCCGGTCCACGGCCGGCGTCCGCACCAGGCCGGCGGTCACCGAGCCGAGGGTGAGGAGTGTCGAGAAGAGCCCCAGGTCGCAGCAGCCCGGGCCGTCACAGTCGAGCAGATCGCAGTCGCAGTCGCACCAGTCCCGGTGCTTTTTCTTCTTGTGGTGTCGCTTCCGCATGATCACGAGGCCATGATGCGACACCCCCGCCAGTGGACTCGGAGGTCGTCGGTCAGGCGGCGTCGGCGAGCGGTGAGAACCGGACGTCGAGCCGCATGTCGAGAGCACGCGCCAGTCGTTCCAGGACGACGAGGGTCGGCACGGTGCCCCCCGCCTCGAACCGGGCCACCGCCGACTGCGTCATTCCCGCCGCACGCGCCAACTGGGTCTGGCTCCAGCCGAGCCCTTCCCGCAGCTCACGAACGGCGTGCCCGAGTTCGAAGGCGAGGCGTGCGGCGGCGTACGCCTCGTCGGCGCCCGGCTCCGCCATTCGTCGCTGCCGCAGCTCCGCCCAGTCGGCCCGCTCCGTCATCACTCAACCCCCCACGTCAGCCTGATCGCCTCACGCTCCAGGTGGAAGCGGAGCTCACGAAGCTTCCCGTCGAGCTGCCGTGTGTGGGGTTCCCCCAACAATGGTCCCCGATCGGCGAGCAGGTCGATGTAGAAAGCGGCTCGTGCGAACTCCGCGGTGGACAATCCCTCCAGCCAGTTCCGGACCTCTGTCTCCAGTTCGACCACACCAGCCCATAGCGTCGATGCTATGAGTTGGCCGGCCCTCGGCACCGGCCATGAGCGGGCGTGTCGCCGCACCGGAGGGCGGCTCGGCCGACCGGGACGGGGCCGGTGGGGGCGGGCGCACCGGCGGCCGGGACCATGGCGTCGAGGGCGAACCCAGGAAGGAGCATCCGGTGCTGGATCGGCTCAACCAGGCCATGGACCACCTCGAACAACGGCTCGACCAGCCGCTCGACGTGGCCGCGCTGGCCCGCGTCGCCTGCACGTCGGAGCACCACTTCCGGCGGCTCTTCTCGGCGCTGGCCGGGATGCCGCTGTCGGAGTACGTGCGCCGTCGCCGGCTCACGCTGGCCGGCGCCGACGTGCTCGCCGACCGGGAGTCGCTGCTCGACGTGGCGATCCGGTGGGGCTACGGGTCGAACGAGGCGTTCGCCCGCGCGTTCCGGTCCGTGCACGGCGTCGGCCCGGCGCAGGCCCGGCGTACCGGTGCGGTGCTGCGGTCCCAGCCCCGGATGTCGTTCCGGCTCGTCGTCGAAGGCAGCAGCAGCATGGACTACCGGATCGTGACCAAGGGCGCCTGCCACCTCGCCGGCCGGAAGGCCCGGGTGCCGCTGGTCCACGAGGGGATGAACGCGCACATCGTGGCGTTCGTCAGGAGCGTGGACCCGGCCACCGTACGCCGGATCGAGGCGCTGTCCGACCAGGAGCCGCGCGGCGTCGTCAACGTCAGCGACGACCTGGCCGGGTCCCGCGCGGAGGGCACCGAGCTGGACTACTGGCACGCGGTCGTGACCGGCGCGCCGGTGCCGGCGGACCTGGACACCCTGCCGGTGGCGGCCGGGGACTGGGCGGTCTTCCGCAGCTCCGGCGCGTTCCCGCAGGCGTTGCAGTACCTCTGGCGGGACGTGTTCACCCAGTGGTTCCCGTCCAACCCGTACGAGATCCGCCCCGGGCCGGAGATCTCCCGGGTGCGGATCGCCGAGGGCGGCGGCACCGCCGACGCGGAGCTGTGGATCCCGGTGCGCCGGGTCTAGCGGCATGCCTCGGCGGCGGCCCGCGTCAGCGCGGCCGGCACGTCGAGTGCGTGGTAGGGGTGCTCGCTCGGCTCGATGCCGGCGAGGAACATCGCGTACGCGGCGGCCAGCCGCAGCGGCGCGACCGGCCGGAGCAGGTCGACCGCCCGGTGCGGGTCGCAGCCGGGCGCGTCGGCCCGCCACCGGTCGGCCCACTCGTCGATCAGTCGGGCGGCGGCCGGCGCGGCCAGGCCCTCGGTCAGACGCAGGACGTCGAACGCGGGGTGGCCGACGAACGCGTCCGCCCAGTCGATGACGACGCGCCGGACGCCGTCGCCGCGAACGTTGCCGGGGTGCAGGTCGCCGTGCACGAGCGTGTCGGGCAGCCGGCAGTCGCGGATCCGCCGCAGCCGCTCGTCGAGCCGGTCGAGCAGCTCCGCGGCGACCGACACGTCGTGCCCCGTCAGCCACCTCCGGATCCATCCGCCCAGCCGCGCCCCGCGCAGGTCGGGAACCCCGGCCGCGACCAGCCGACCCACCGCCCCCACGGCGCGCACCTGCACCGGATGGTGCGCCGCCGCGATACCGGCCAGTTCCGCCTCCCCGGCCCCGTACCGGTCCTCCCCCGCCACGTGCTCCACCAGCACCCGCCCCTCCCCACCCACGCCCAGCACCTCCACCCCAGCCCTGTTGATCAAGGAGTTTGCGTCGGCGTTGATCTCCCCCGGGACGCAAACTCCTTGATCAACGGGGACATCGGGGTGGGCGAGCCAGGTCAGGACGGCGGGTTCGTGGTGGGCGAACGGGGGGAGTTGTTTCAGCCACGCCGGGCCCGGCGGGGTGTCCAGTCGCCAGATCGCGGAGAGGTTCCAGGTGCGCTGCTGCGCCACGGCGGTCACTGGACGGCCGAGCCGGCGCAGCTCGTCGGTGGCCCAGGCCACGCTGCGGGCCGGGCCGCCGGGCTCCGCCCACGGCTGGCGCAGTGGGTGCGGTGCGCGGTCCACCGCGACCGGCTCCAGGCTCGTACCAGGCGCCGCGGCGGCGGCCGAGGCCTCGGTGAGCTGGGCCAGGTAGCGGACGTGGCCGCCGGGTGGGTGCGGGCGGGCGGCGTCGAGCAGCCGTAGCACGGCCACGTCGACGCCGTACCGGTGGCGGGCGCCGTCGACGACGGAGGCGACCTGCTGCCACCACGGGTCCGGCACGTCGAACGGAGGCAGCGCGCCGAGTGGCCGGCCGGCGGCGTCAACCAGGACCACTGTCACGGTGCGGGACACGGCCGGACGCTAACCGGGCACCCCTACGGGAGGCGAGCGGATTGATCCGGGAGCGGTGCGGGGCGGCTCCCGGATGTCGCGGCGACGGGCAGCGGACACGCTGGGGCGATGAGCCTTCTCGATTCCCGGACTCCTCCCGCGTACCGCTGGTTGCGGCCGGTCGCGGTGACCGCCGCGGTGCTGCTGCTCGGCTACGGGCTGCTGCGCCTGCTCGACCGCCTGGACGGGCACAGCGACAAGGGCGCCTGGGCGTGGAACACCGGGCACACCCTGTTCCTGCTCGGCGTGCTCGGGTTCGGCGCGCTGATCGTCGGGTTGCACGGCCTGCTGCGTACCCGGTCGGGCCGGCTGCGGACGCTCGACGACGTGGCCGCGGTGGCCGGCCTGATCGGCGCCGCCGCCTTCGTCTGGGTGATCCTCGGCGACCTGTTCCCGCGCTTCGCCGACGCGGTGGACACGCCCGGCGTGGTGCTGTTCGGCGGCCCGGTGCTGTTCGAGCTGGGCCTGCTGGTGCTGCTGTGCCGGGCGGCGGCGACGCGGCTGCTGCCGGGGTGGGCGCCGGTGCTGGTGCTGGTCGGGTTCGTGGCGATCGCGGTGAACCTGGACCTGCTGCCGGTCGGCGCCGCGCTGGTCCTGGCCGGCCTGCTACCGCTGCGCGGCCCGGGTGTTAAGCGGGGGCCCCGCCTATACCGGAAGCGTTAACCGGGGGCCCGGCCTTTCACCTCAGCTGAAGAGGGGGCGGCGCGGGCCCCGGTGGTTGGCGCACGCGTCACGCTGGCCGCCGGTCCGGCTGATCGTGCCGTCGCGGCACTGCACCAGCCAGCCTCGACCGGACCAGAACCCGGGTACGCACTCGAACCAGTCGCAGACGCCGGCGGCCGGCCTGCGGATCCGGTCGCCGCCGCAGAAGTCGTACCCGAAGGGGTTCACCGGCGCGCCGCAGCGCCGCTCGGTGGCCGGCTGCGGGACGGCGTCGCGCGGCGACGCGGGTGGGGTGCGGCGCGGTTCCGGGTCGGTGCTGGGCCGGACCTGGACGGCCGGGGCGACGACCGGCGGCGCGGGCGTGCCGGTGGCCGCCGGGGTGGCGGCGGCGGCGCGTTCCGACCCGGCCCGGGTGGGCGGGTTGGACTCGACGAGCATCGCCGGCACGGCCAACGCGAGCGCCGCGCCCACCGCGACGGTCCGCCGGCCGCCGGGCACCAGCGCGGAGGGCCGGGCCTGGCCGGGGGTGAGCACGGCCGGGCGCTGCGGGCGGGACTCCGCGTGCTCGTCGAGCAGTTCGTCCAGCTCGGCGACGACCGCGGCGCGCTGCTCGATCGCGTCGGCGAAGGCCAGCGTGAGCGTGAACCGGAAGTCGGCCGCCGCGCCGGTGGGCAGCAGCAGTCCCGAGGTACGCCGCCGGTCCAGCACCTGGATCAGGGTGACCGGCGCGGCCGGGTCGTGGGACAGCCCGGTCATCCGGCCGTACACCCAGTCGCGCCGCCCGCGCCCACCGAGCAGCACCAGCCGCCGGTTGGTGAGCACGGCCAGCCCGGCGTCGACCACCCGCACCCCCTCGGGGCGGCGCGGGCGCAGCGCCGGCGGGTCGGGGTCGACGGTCAACTCGGGGGCCGGCAGCACGGCGGTGTGCCGCACCTCGACCAGTTGCGCGGCCGGCAGCGTCCAGAAGACCACCTCGCCGGGGGCCAGCTCCATCGGCAGGCCCACGCCGGCCCGCACCGAGCCGTGAAAGGACACCGCGAGCGTACGCAGGCGACGCAGTTCGTCGTCGCGGCGTCGCCACGCCTCGTCGGCCGCGCGGAAGGCCCGCTGCCGCCGCTCGTTCTGCCGGTGTGCCCACCGGTAACGCCATGTGGAACCCGTCGAATCAGTCATCGCCACGCCGACTCCTCCGCCGCGCGAGCCCACCAACCGGGGTGTCACTGGTCTCAACGGTGATCGGGGGGTACGAAGACACGCCAAAGTCACCAATTAGACCGATTGGCTGATTGACGGTCGCAATCGACGGAAAGCGCTGCGCCGATTCATGTTTCGTGTGGGTCCGCCTCCGGCCGCCCCGCTTCGCCATGCGGGCCGGTGAACACGTCGGTAACGTCAGCCGCAGGGCGGGGCGTCCGCGGCCCCCGGCGGCGAGTGGAGGTGCACCGGTGGGCGACCCGGCCGTCGTGGTGGGCGTGGACATCGGCACCACCAGCAGCAAGGCGGTCGCGTTCGACACCGACGGCCGGCAGTTGGCCAGCCACTCGATCGGCTACCCGCTGGAGGAGCCGCACCCGGGCTGGGCCGAGCAGGACCCGGACCTCATCTACCAGGCCGTGCTCGGCGTGATCCGCGCGGTCGTCGACGAGCTGGGCCGGCCGGTCGCCGGCCTGTCGTTCAGCACCGCGATGCACAGCCTGATCGGGCTGGACGCCGAGGGCAACCCGCTCACCGCGTCGATCACCTGGGCCGACTCCCGGGCCAGCGCGCAGGCCGAACGGCTGCGGGCCGCACCGTCCGGGCTGGCTCTGCACCGGCGCACCGGCACCCCGGTGCACCCGATGGCGCCGCTGTCCAAGCTGGTCTGGTTCGCCGAGCAGGAGCCGAAGCTGCACGAGCGGGTGTCGCACTGGGTCGGCATCAAGGATCTCGTCCTGCGGCGGCTCGCCGAGGCGCTGGTCACCGACCACTCGGTCGCCTCCGCCACCGGCCTGATGGACATCCACCGGCTGGCCTGGGACACCGAGGCGCTGCGCGTCGCCGGCATCACCGAGGAGCAGCTCCCCCAGCTCGTCCCCACCACGCACGTGCTGCCCGGGCTGACCGCCGAGGCCGCCCGGGCCACCGGCCTGCCGGCGGACACCCCGCTCGTGGTGGGCGCCGGCGACGGTCCGCTGGCCAACCTCGGGCTCGGCGCGGTCCGCCCCGGTGTGGTGGCCTGCTCGATCGGCACCAGCGGCGCGATGCGGGTGATGGTGGAACGCCCCGGCGTGGACCCGCTGGGCGGCGTCTTCTGCTACGCGTTGACCGAGGACCGCTGGGTGGTCGGCGGCGCGATCAACAACGGCGGGATCGTGCTCCAGTGGGCCCACGACGCGCTCGCCCCGGAGCTGGGCGAGCACGCCGAGGAGGAACTGCTCGGCCTGGCCGCCCAGGCGCCGGTCGGCTCCGGCGGGCTGATCATGCTGCCGTACCTGCTCAGCGAGCGGGCGCCGCACTGGAGCGCGCTGCCGCGCGGCGCGTACGTCGGGTTGACCCACGGCCACGGCCGCGCCCACCTGGTGCGGGCCGCGTTGGAGGGGGTCTGCCAGCAGCTCGCGCTGGTTCTCGCGTCGGTCCGCGCGGCCGGCAACGAGGTCCGCGAGGTCCGCGCCAGCGGTGGCTTCGCCCGCAGCCCGCTGTGGCGGCAGATCCTGGCCGACGCGCTGGGCATGCCGGTGCGCTTCCCGGCCGGGCACGAGGGGTCCGGCTTCGGTGCCGCGCTGCTCGGCATGCAGGCGCTCGGTCTGATCGAGTCCATCGAGGTCGCCGCCGACCTGGTCCGGATCGAGGAGACGGTCCGGCCCGATCCGGCCGCCGCCGCCACGTACGCGGCGTTGCTCCCCCTCTTCTCCGAGCTGTACGACGCGCTCGTGCCCACGTTCGCGTCGCTGCGACGGCTGGCCCCGAGCCTGCCGCCGGAGCCACCACCCACCGCCCCACCCAGATGACCGAACAGAGGTCGTGATAGCCGTGGTCACACTGCTCGCCGCACCGGCGGAACCACTCACGAACGCCGGCAACACCCAACTCGTCGTCGCCGCGCTGCTCGGCATCGCGGCGGTGGTGCTGCTCATCGCCTGGGGCAAGGTGCACCCGTTCCTGGCGCTGATCCTCGGCGCGGCGGTGCTGGGCGTGGTCGCCGGCGTCTCCGCCGACAAGATCGTCACCTCGTTCAGCGGCGGCGTCGGCTCCACGGTCGGCGGCGTCGGCCTGTTGATCGCGCTCGGCGCGATGATCGGCGGCATGCTGGCCGAGTCGGGCGGGGCGGACAGCATCGTCGAACGGGTGGTGGGCCGGGTCTCCGGCGGCGCGCTCCCCTGGGCGATGGCCGGGGTCGCCGCGCTCATCGGACTGCCGCTGTTCTTCGAGGTCGGCGTGGTGCTGCTGGTGCCGATCGTGCTGCTGGTCTCGCGCCGCGTCGACGTGCCGCTGATGAAGCTCGGCATCCCGGCACTGGCCGGCCTGTCGGTGCTGCACGGTCTGGTGCCGCCGCACCCGGGCCCGCTGGTCGCGATCGACGCGCTCGGCGCCAACCTCGGCCAGACGCTCGCGTTCGGCCTGCTGGTGGCGATCCCCACGGTGATCGTCGCCGGCCCGGTGTTCGGCAACTTCATCTCCCGGTACGTGCCGGCCACCGCGCCGGAGGCGCTGCTGCCCACCCGGCGTGACCTGGCCGTCGCCGGGGACCGCAGCCCCACCCGCCCCGGCGACGGGCGGGCCGACGCCGACGGCGACCTGGTCACCGAGGACGACCTGGTCAACCCCGGCGCCGGTCGTCCCGGCGCGTCGATCGACGAGCCGGCCGGGCCGCGGTCCCGCCGCGCGCCGGCGCTCTGGGCCGCCGTGGTCACCGTGCTGCTGCCGGTGGCGCTCATGCTGCTGCGCGCCGTCGGCGAGCTGACCCTCGGCGAGGACACCGCCGGCCGCAAGGCGCTGGACATCGCCGGCACCCCGATCGTCGCGCTGCTCGCCGGCGTCATCTTCGCCATGGTCTTCCTGGGCTACCGGAACGGCTTCAGCCGTACCCAGGTCTCGGGTTTCCTGGGTGGCTCGCTGCCGGCGATCGCCGGCATCCTGCTGATCGTCGCCGCTGGTGGCGGCTTCAAGCAGGTGCTGGTGGACGCCGGCGTGGGCAACCTGGTCGCGGACGCCGCCACCGGCGCCAACCTGTCGCCGCTGCTGCTCGGCTGGCTGGTCGCGGTCGGCATCCGGGTCGCCACCGGCTCGGCCACGGTCGCCACCATCACCGCCGCCGGCATCGTCGCGCCGCTGGCCGCCACGCTCCAGGGCCCCGAGGTGGCGCTGCTGGCCCTGGCGATCGGCTGCGGGTCGCTGTTCTTCTCGCACGTCAACGACGCCGGCTTCTGGCTGGTGAAGGAGTACTTCGGGCTGACCGTCGGGCAGACCATCAAGAGCTGGTCGGTGATGGAGACCATCATCTCGGTGGTCGGCTTCCTCGGCGTCCTCCTGCTCGACGTCTTCGTCTAGCCGTCGTGGTCTCCCGGCCGGCGGCGGCCGGTCATATCACCAACGAATCAGCTCGAAAGGGACACCACGGCACACCTGGCCAACGTTCGGAGCGCCCTGACCGCCGGCGGTCAGGGGGCCTCGACGCCGGAGATGCGGAACTTGTGCACCTCGGCGCCGAGGATCGCCGTCACCTGCTCCGCGTCCGGCCCGGAACCGCGGAACGCGAGCAACTGCTCGTCGGACTCCCACCGCTCGTACACGTTGATCCGGCCCGGCTCGACCAGGTCGGCGCTGACCGCGAAGTCGACGCAGCCGGGTGCGGCGCGGGCCGCGCGGACGGCCTCCGCGCAGGACGCCAGGTAGGCGTCCCGCCGGGCCGGATCGACGTAGAGGGTGCCGGCGACGATGAACATCCGGCCATCGTGCCATCCGGGGCGGGCTCAGGCCCGGCTGATCGCGTTGGCGTGGATGGCCTCGTTCAGGTACGCGGCCATCCCGGGCCGGATCGTCTCGAAGTACGCGGTGAACCGGGGGTCGGCCACGTACATGTCGGCCAGCCCGGTGTGGATCTCGTACGAGCAGTCGTACCACCACTCGGTGATGAGCTGGCGGTGCTCCTCGGCCAGCGCCGTCGCCTCCGGGCCGTCGGCCGGCGCGCCCGAGTCCATCAGCGCGGCGAGCCGCCGCCCCCAGTCCTCGTTCACCGCCTTGTTGCGCAGCCAGTCCTCCTTCGAGTAGCGGCTGGCCCGCTGCTGCGACTGCCGGTACGCCTCGGTGTCACCCCACCGCTGCGACACCTCCTCGGCGTGCTCGTCCGGGTCGAAGTCCCCGAACACCTCGAACCGCTCCTCCGGCGTCAATCGGATCTCCAACTTTCTCGCCTCCATCGCGCGCTCGATCGCCGCGACCATCTCCTGGAGCTTGCCGATCCGCCCGGAGAGCAACTCGTGCTGCCGGCGCAGGTGCGCCGCCGGGTCGGCGTCCGGGTCGTCCAGGATCGCGGCGATCTCGTCAAGCGGGAACCCCAGCTCGCGGTAGTAGCGGATGAGCTGGAGACGGTCCAGGTCGCGGTCGTCGTAGCGGCGGTAGCCCGCCGGGGTCCGCCCGCTCGGCCGCAGCAGCCCGATCTCGTCGTAGTGGTGCAACGTGCGGACCGTCACCCGGGCCGACCGCGCCACCTGACCCACCGTGTACGCCATGGGTTCCCTCCCTTCCGCGACCAAGGCTCCCGCCTCCCGCAGCGTGAGGGTCAAGTCACCCGCTGATTCTCTCGTGCGCCAGCGTGGGGAGCAGGTCCGGCAGGGCGCTCGGGCGGCCGTACCGCCAGCCCTGGCCCTGCCGGCAGCCGATCGCGGTGACCGCCGCGTGCTGGGCGCCGGTCTCCACCCCCTCCGCCACCACCGCCAGGTCGAACGCGCCGGCCAGCCGGTTGACCATCTCCACGGTGGCGTACGCGCGGGAGTCGCCGGCACCCAACCGGGACACGAAGGATCGGTCGATCTTCAGCTCGGTGGCCGGGATCCGGTGCAGGTAGCTCAACGACGAGTAGCCGGTGCCGAAGTCGTCGATGGCGATACGGATGCCGAGGTCGCGGAGCTGGGCCAGCCGGTCGAGCACCGCCTCGCTGCCCTCGATCAGCGCCGACTCGGTGAGTTCCAGCGTGAGCGCGCGCGGCGGCAGCCCGGCCGCGCCCATCGCGCCGGTGACGGTGGCGATCAGGTCCGGACGGCACAGGTGGGCGGCGGCGATGTTGACCGCGACGGTCACCTCGGGGGCCCGCTCCCGCCAGGTAGCGGCGGCCCGGCACGCCTCGTGGATCACCCAGCGGTCGATGGCCAGGATCAGCCCGGTCTCCTCGGCCAGCGGCAGGAACCGCGCCGGGGTGAGCACACCGAGCCGGGGATGCCGCCAGCGGACCAGCGCCTCGGCGCTGCGCACCGTGCCGGTGGCCAGGTCGACGATGGGCTGGAACTCCATCAGCAACTGACCCTCGTCGACCGCGCGGCGCAGGTCGGCGATCAGCTCGGCCCGGCTCACCGCCGACTCACGCAGCTCCGGCGTGCACGTGCGCCAGGCGGACTTGCCGGCCGCCTTCGCCGCGTACATGGCGATGTCGGCGTCGCGCAGCAGGTCGGTGTGCGAGCTGTGCTGCGGACCGTACTCGGCGATGCCGATGCTGGCCGACGGGTGGACGCCGAGGTCCTCCTCGCCGGGCAGCGGTTCGAGCGCGGCGAGCAGCCGGACGGCGAGCCGTTCCGGGGCCACCGGGCGGTCCCCGGCGACCAGCACCGCGAACTCGTCGCCGCCGAGTCGGGCGATCATCCCGTCCGGGCCGATCGCGTCCCGCATGCGCGCCGCGATGGTGGTGAGCAGACGGTCCCCGGCGGCGTGCCCGAACCGGTCGTTGACCTGCTTGAAGCCGTCCAGGTCGAGCAGCACCACGGCGACCGGCCCGCCCACCCGAAGCGCCCGGCGCAGTCGCCGGATGAAGGTCAGCCGGTTGGGTAGGCCGGTGAGCTGGTCGGAGTACGCCAGTCGGCGCAGCCGGGCGACCAGCCACAGGTTCTCGTTCGCGGCCAGCCCCTGCCGCAGCGCGAGCACCCCGAGCAGCGCCATCATGCCGACGAAGACCAGGTGCGGGGTCTGCCCGGTCGGCTGCCGGGACACCATCACCGCGACGATCGCGCCGCCGACCGGCAGGTACGGCAGCGCGACCCGCCACCACGGCGGCAGCGGCGACTCGCCGGCGTCGTCCTCCCGGTCACCGCACCCCGGCGATGGATAGCGGCTGGCCAGGCCGACCAGCAGGTAGCTCAGCGGCCAGCAGACGTCGACCGGGTGCCCCGGGACGTAACTGCCGTGCGCGACGAGCGAGACGTAGACCGCGTCGGCGCCGGCCCGGATCGCCAGGCCCGCGCCGATCAGGGTGAGCGCCCGCCACATCGGCCGGCCCGGCCCGGCGACCGCCACCAGGATGGTGAGCTGCATCAGGTCGAACATCGGATAGAGCAGCCCGAACGTGCGCAGCGGGTCGGACAGGTCCGCGGCGGCGAGGTCGCGGAACACCACCACCCAGCCGATCGGGATCAGGGCCAGCCCGACGATCACGCCGTCGAGCAGCGTGCGGGCCTGCCCGATGAGGCTGCTTCCGCCGGCCCGGGAGCAGAGCAGCGCGGCGGTGCCGGTGACGATGCCGGCGGTGAAGAGACCGCCGACCAGCGGCGTGTGCGGCAGGTCGATCCCGCTGAGCCGCTCGACCGTCCACACCGTACGGCCGAGCGCGGCGAGGGCCATGGTGGTCGCGAGCAACCACCAGAACCGCCGCAGCGGGACCGGGTGCCGGCGGGCCGCGCCGACGCAGAGCACCGCCGCCCAACTCGACACCGCCATCGCGCCGAGGTCGCTGACCAGCGCCGCGCCGGGCAGGGCGGCGACCAGCCAGATCATTTCCCCGAGTACGACGACGGCGGCCGCGACGAGTCCGACACGGCCGGCGAGCGGGTGACGGGCCGGCGCCGCGGCGGCGAGGCTCACGTCGTGCGGGGGGACAACGATGCGCTCCGGCTCTCTTCCAGACGTGCGCCCTCGGTGATGAGGACCGGACGGCGGACGACGAACGGCGCAAGCCTAGTCAGCGCCGGGGGCCGCCGCCAGACTCGGTCCGGTGTCGGTCACCGGACGTGACGCGGGCCGTCCCACCGCAGTGGAGACGGCCCGCGTCCTCATCGGACCTCGTCGCGGATCACCAGCGTCGGGTGCTGTCCGGCCAGGAGTCGTACGACTGGGCGGAGAGGATCGCGTCCCAGCCGGCGCTGGCCGTGCCGGTCGGCACGGACGCCGCCAGGTCGGCGCCGCTCGTGTCGAACGGCCTGGTTTCCAGGTAGCCGGTCAGCACGCCGTTGGCGTCGCGCCGGTAGTACTGGCCGCCGCCCGGCGAGAAAATCGACGTGACCCCGGTCCAGCCGCTGGTCGCCGGGTCGAACCGGCCGTCCCAGGCGCCGGCCGGCGTGACGACGTAGGTGGCCAGGGCCCCGGTGCTGGTCGTGGTGATCAGATGCCCCTTGCCGTTGGCGCCGAGGGACTGCACCCCGAAGCCGCTGGCGATCGGCACCACGTGGTTGGGCAGGTCGGTGGTCGCGTCGGCCGGCTTGGCCTTGGCCACCGTGTACCTGTGCAGGACGCTGCCGGCCTGCCCGAAGAGTGAGCCGTTGCCGTCGTAGACCAGCCGGTCGTGCGTCCAGCCGCCGCCGAGGCGTTCGGTGGTGCGGGTGAAGGTGAGCGGCTGCACGCTTGTGACGTCGACCCGGTGGAGGTCACCGCCGTTGGTCACCAGCAGGGTGTCCGAGCTGAGGGTGGCCAGCGCCTTCGGCGTGAAGCCGAGCGTCTGCTCGGAGACCGTCCGTACCACGATCGCGCCGGTCACCGGGTCGAGGGCGGTGTAGGTGAGCCGGCCGTCGGGCCGGGCGCCGAAGACCGAGATGGCGCCGTGCCACGGCCGGGCCGACAGCAGGGTCTGGTTCCAGCCGCTGGTGCTGACCGCTGTGGACTTCGTCAGGTCGGCGCCGCTGCCGTCGACCGGGTTCGCGTCGCGGAAGCGGTCCAGCCCGCCGCCGGCCGTGCGGGCGAAGTACCAGCCGCCACCGGGCGAGAGCACGTGGGTGTAGCCGGCCCAGCCGGTCGTGGCGAGCGTGCTGAGGATGAACCCCTCCGGCCCGCCTCCGTTGATGCGGTAGGAGAGCAACCGGCCGTCGGTGAGGTTGCCGAGGATGCGGCCCGGGGCCGGGGAGGTGAGCGTCTTCTGGCTGAAGCCGGTGGCGACCGTCACCGGGTACCCGAGGTCGTTCTGCGAGGTCGGCTTCTCGGTGGTGAGCGTCCGGCGACGCAGTTCGTAGCCGATCTGCCCGTAGAGCGAGCCGTAGCCGTCGTAGGTCAGCCGGTCGTAGGTCGACCAGCCGTCCATGATCCAGGTGGTGGTGAACGTCAACGGGTCGACGCCGGTGACGTCCAGCCGGTACATCTTTCCGCTGGTGTCCGTCACCAGGATGGTGTTCTCGTTCAGCGTGGCCATCGCCTTGGGCGTGAAGCCGAGCGTCGCGGTCGACACCCGGTTCGCGCGCAGTTCGCCGCTGGCGGCGTCGACGACGCCGTAGGTGAGCTGGCCGGCGGCCGTCACGCCGAAGATCTGCACGTCGGCGGTCCGCTCGCGGATCCACGCGGTCAGGTCGTCCACCCGGGTGACGGTGGCCCCGTCGCGGGTCTCGGTCTCGCCGAGGCAGCCCTTCTGCCAGGAGGTGTTGCCGATCGCCACGAGCTGCGGCACCCCGGCGACGACGCGGAGCGCCGGGCCGCCGGCGTCGCCCCGGCAGATGGTGGCCCCGGCCGAGGCACCGGTCACGTCGGCGGTGGCCGCGCCGACCCCCTGCACGGTGAAGTCGGCCGCGTGCAGCCGGTCCGGCACCCACTCGGTGGCGGTGCGGCCGTACCCGGCGATGGTCAGCGTGTCGGCCGCGGCGGGCGCCGCGGTGGCGAGCGCGACCGGGGTGACGCCGGCGACCGGGTTGGCGAGTCGGAGCAGCGCCAGGTTGCGGTCCGGGTGCGGGAGGACCGCGACGGCGGCGCGCTCGTGCCCGGCGGTGCCGGTCAGGTCGGTGCGCCCGACGACGACGGTGGTGGGGCGGGCCGGGGCGCCGGCGGTGACGGGGCCGGCGCCGTCGGTCAGGCAGGTCTTCGCGGTGACCACGAAGTTCGGGTCGACCAGCGCGCCGGTGCAGGCGCGCAGGTCACCAAAAGTGATCTTGGCGGTGAAGGCGTAGGTGCCGTCGGGCACTCCGGTGGCGCCGCTGACGGCCGACGCGGTCCCACCACCCAGCAGTGTCGAGACGGTGACGACGCCGAGGAGAGCGGCTCCCCATCGACGGGCATGGCGAACTGACAACGAATCCCCCGTGGTTCGATCGGCGCGGACCGGGGGTCCGGTCCGGTCCCGCTGGATGCTATCCGGCGGACACGCGACGTGTAGCACGCCGGAACATAACCGCCCAAGAGCGACAGCCAGCCGAACCGGACCGGTCCGTCGTCACTGGACGGTGACGTTGTCCACATAGATCGCCGAGGTGCCGCCCGCGCCACTGCCCGGCACGAACTGCACGCCGATCTCCCGCACGTCGCCGAGGTTGGCCACGCCGGCCAGCGGCAGCGACAGGTTCACCCCGGCCGAGGTGACCGCGACCGTGCCGCCGTCGAACCACTGCCAGCCGGCGCCGGTCTTGACGTAGAGCTTCGCCTGGCTGCCGGTACCGAAACTGCCCCACGGCGCGACGCGCGCGGTGGCCCGCAGCGTGCCGCGCCCGCTCAGGCTGGTGGTGGCGGACTTCTTCAGGTACGCGGCCCCGGCGCCCAGGTTGACGTCGGACTTCAGCGAGCGGGTGCCCTCCGCCGCCCACTCGGTGACCTGCCAGGGCCCGCCGGTGACGCCTGCGCCGGTCCAACCCTCGGTGCCGGACTCGAACCCGTTGAGCAGCGTGCCGCCGGACGGGGGCGGGGTGGTGCCGCCGCCACCCGGCTCGGTGACGTTACCGAGGTCGACCTCGCCCCGGTTGGCGATCCAGGAGTTGTTGAACAGCGTGCTCGCGCCGGCGTTGCGGGCCGGGCCCCAGCCGTCGTTCCAGGCCAGGAAGTAGGACGTCTTCGGGTAGCTCTGCTGGAACGCGGTGACCCAGCGCCCGTAGTCGAACGAGCCCTGGCTGTCCGGCCCGATCTCGGCGAACGCGAACGGCTTGCCCAGCCCGACCAGCTCGCTGTACGCGGACTGGATGCCGGAGACCTGCGGGTTGTCGTCGTACGCGTCCATGCCGACGACGTCCACGTAGGAGTTGCCCGGGTAGTAGGTGGTGCGGTTGCCCCGGCTGAAGTCGGCCGAGTAGACCCAGAGCAGATTGTCCAGCCCCTTGGTGCCGGTGAGGTAGGTGTACATCTGCTGCCAGACCTGCTTGAACGTGTTCGGGTCGCGGTTGCCCCACCAGAACCAGTCGCCGTTGACCTCGTGGAACGGTCGGAACAGCACCGGCACCCCGGCGTTCTCCAGGTCCTGGAGGCCGGCGGCCATCTTGTCCTGGAGCTGACGCCAGCGGGCGCCGGCGGCGGTCGACGGGTTGAGCAGGTCGGCGAAGTTGCCCATCGGGGTGTTCAGCCCGCCCCCGTTGGCGTTGGCCGGGCTGGGCAGGTGCACGCTGATGGTGACCAGGCCCCCGCTGGCCGACCAGGACTTCAGCGACGAGTTGCAGGAGTAGTCGACGAGCGCGGTGATGTCGTTGTTGGTCGCCCAGCCGGAGCCGTAGTCGCAGCTCAGGATCGCCGGGTACTGGCCGGTGGCGGCGCGCAGCTCCTCGGTCTGGCTGAGCGAGAAGCCGCTGTTGCTGTAGCCGCCGAAGAAGCCGGAGGCGACCCGGTTGCTGCTGCGGTTGGGCAGGTGGGCGAGCCAGTTGAGCACGTTGCGGGTGGCGGTGGACGCGTTGGCGTTGGCCGGGGCGACGGTGTGCGCCTCGGCCGGCGCGACGACGGAGAGCGCGGTGGCGGCGGCCAGGACGGTGGCGGCGGCGGTCGACGCGAGGCGGATCCTGCGGCTTCGCATGGGTCACCTTTTCGGGTCAGGGGGCGGGTGTGGCTGCCACCAGTGCACTACTGAACCGATTAAGTTTCAAGCATGTGAATGAATTGATACAACTACCCGTCGTGATGCTCCGGCGGTCCGCCGTGCGTCCACGGCGTCTCCTCCGGCGTCGGGAACACGCCACCCGGCAGGTAGCCGTCGGAGAGACTGGTCAGGCAGATCCGCTCCCCCACCTCCGGCACGCTGCCGGCCGGCGCGGTCAGCCCGCGCCCCATCCCGCCGGACAGCTCCAGCACCACCTCCGTCTTGCCGTCCCCGCCCGGGGTCACGAACACCACGGTCGCCTTCTGCCCCGGCCGGGCCGGCGAGTACAGCGTCGCGCCCACCGGCATCGGCACCGGCTCGACGGTCACCACCTGGATCCGGGGCCGCAGCACCGGACGCCGGCCGGAGTCGTCCACCCGCTTCGGATCCGCCAGCGTCACCTCGCCCACGAACGCCTCCCCGGCCAACCGGTGCTCGGCCATCACCAGCGGATCGTCGTACGCCCGCTGCACCGCCCACGCGGTCAACGCCCGCTCCAGCCGCTGCAACCGCAGCGCCGCGGCCACCGCGCCGTCCCGGCGCGGCTGCGGACCACCGTCGGCGTCGACGTGCTCGGCGTACCCGGTGAACGCGTCCCGGTCCCCCGCCCACCGACCCGCCACCCGCGCGCCGGGCGGCAACGCCCGCATGAGCCCGACACCGCGCCACATCAGCTCCCAGGTGGGTGCGAGCTGGCCGCGCAGCAGCCCGGCAAGCTCGTCGTACGCCGCCGGATCGTCCTCCGCCCCGGCGTACGCCTCGATCGCCGGGGCCAGCCGGTGGTTGTCGAAGTCCGGGTCGGTGGCCGGCCCGGCCGGTGGCACGAGCGCCGGGTCCTCGGCCCGCAGCGCCGCCTCGGCCCCGGTCGACCCCGGCGGCGGGTCGAGCCAGCCGAGCACCGCCGGCAGGTGCAGGTCCTCCACCGCGCTCTGCCCGGTCGCCCAGTGCAGCGTCAACGCGTCGGTCATCGCCAGCAGCGCCGCCGAGCCGGGCTGCTCGGCCCGCTCCGCGAAGAACGTCAACCAGCGACCGAGCAGCGGCACCGACGGGTACACCGGATGGTCGCCGTCCGGACGGCGGAACCGGGTGGACCGGCCGAACAGCCGCAGGAACGTGATCCCGGCCGGGTTCGGCACCAGCAGTTGCGGCGCGTCGACGTACCGGTGGCGGACGTCCCGGCCCCGGTCCACCGCCACCGCCTCGGTCACGCCGCGGAACGAGTCCAGGTAGGGCAACACGATGCCGGCCAACTCGGCGGCGAACGCGAACCGCTGGTCCCGGTTGCGGGGCTGCGGCACCACCAGCAGCCGGGCCTCGTCCGGCGCGGCACCCACCAGCACGGCCAGCGGAGCGTTCGCCTCACCCGCGAGGGCCAGCGGCACCAGCACCAGCGGCCGGTCCGACAGGTGCAGGTGCCGGACCGTGGCCACCGGCTGGGCCCGCCCGGCGGCGACCGCCTGTGCCCGGGCCAGCGCGCGCAGCGTACTCACCGCGGCTCCCCCGCTCGACGCGCCCGCGCCGCCGGAGGCGTACTCATGCGGGGTTTCCGGCGAGGGCGTCGGCGCGCAGGCGCGCGGCGGCCCGCAGCAGCGCGGCGGCCTCCGCCTGCTCCGGCTCCGGGGTACGGACGCCCTCGGCGAGCGCCAGCACGTCCGCCACCGCCGGCACACCGCCGAGCGCCTCCCGGACCGGCCGACCCAGCGCGCCGGTCTGGCCGCGCGCCTCGTGCCGGCAGAAGAAGGCCAGCTCGCAGGCGGCCAGGCAGTCCGGCGCGTAGCGGGCCGGCACCTCGTGCAACGCGGCGGCCAGCGTGGCCGGGTCGGCCGCCGGGTCGGCGGTGAAGCCGGCCGGCAGGGTCTCGAGCAGGTCGTCGACGCGGGCCATCCGGGCGAGCTGCCGGCGCAGCACCAGGAGCTGCCGGCGGACGTCGAGCAGGCTGGCCACCGGCCGGTTGGCGAAGTCGTGCGGGCAGATCAGCACCACCTCGTGCGAGACCAGCTCCGGATCGCGTCCCGCGGCGGCGAGCAGCTCCCGCAGGGCCAGCACGTAGACCGCGGACTGGATCGCGGCGGCGGCCACCTTCGCCGGGTCGGCCTGCCCGTCGATCACCGGAAACGACTTGATCTCCACGACGTGGAACCGGCCGGCCAACCGCGCGGCGACCAGGTCCGGTTCCAGGTGCACGCGTCGGCCGGCCACGTCCAGGCCGAGCAGCGGATGGTCGAAGAGCGCCGGGCCGTCCCCGCCCGCCGTCAACGCCGCCCGGGAGCGTGCCGTCCGGTCGTCGTCGCCGCCCAGGTCCGTCCAGGTCGCGCCCGCCGGCACCGGTACGCCGAGCCGCTCCGCCACCAGCCGCAGCAGCTCCACCCCGCCGTCCGCCTTGACCTGGGCCTCGAACGCGTTGCCCCGGGTGATGGCGAACCGGGACTGCCCGAACCGCGCCGGGAAGCCCAGCCGCTCGGCCAGCGCCGGCTTGTCCGCGCCGGCGCTGTCCAGCACGGCGCGCCGGGTGCACCCGGGGTTGCCGGTCAGCGCCGCGATGGTGCGGGCGTTGTGCCGCCGCGGCGGCCCCCCACCCCGAATCTCCCCCAGCCGATCTTCCACCCGATGAAGTGTAAGGAGGGGGCCCCGGTTAACGCCTCCGGTAGAGGAGGGGGCCCCGCTTAACACCCGCTCTGGCGGCTCAGCGTCCGGCGGAACGGTTCCACGGCGAGCGCGGGGACAGCGCGCCCGCCGCCGGCCGGCTGCGGCGACGGTGCCGGCGGCCGGGCGTACAGGGCGGACGGGCGGCGGTGTGCACCGGTACGGCGGGTGGGGTGACCATCTGCCGCCCCATCAGCCAGCAGAGGAAGCGCGTCACGGTCAGCCGACCGGGAGGCGCTCGGCCTCGGCGCGGGAGATGTCGTACTCGGCGCCGCAGAACGTGCACTGCTGCGCGTACCGGGTGCGGACCGGGATCAGCGGGACGAAGAAGAGGCTGAACTTCGTGGCCCGCCGGGTGATCACCTGTGCGGCCTGGTTACCGCAGTGACGGCAGACCCGGGTGACGACACCGGACCGGGTGACCTTGGTCCGCAGCCCGAAGATGAAGAACATCGCCCGGCATTACCCACCCGGGGCACGTGTTAAGCGGGGCCCCCTCCTATACCTGAGGCGTTAACAGGGGGCCCCTCCTTACACCTCAGAGCCAGATGGGGCGCCAGGCGGGGAGTTCGTGGAAGCGGCGCAGCTCGGCCAGGCCGGCCACGGTGCCGGTCCAGGCCGCGTACGGGGGGTGGCCCTCGTCGAAGCCGGACTGCACGAACGTCAGCTTCGTCCGGCCGGCGGACTCGGCCAGCTCCCAGGTGCTGACGCCGGTGGGGCCCCAGTCGACGGAGATGGCCTGCCCGGGCGTCACGTCGAGCACCTTGGCGACGTAGCCCGTGTCGAAGCCGCCCATCGCGTAGCGACCGCCCGCCCACGGTTCGATGCCGATCGGGTAGCCGAACCAGGCGCTGGCCTGCTCCGAGTCGGTCAGCGAGGTCCACACCGCGTCGATCGGGGCGTCGATCAGCAGCTCGCCGCGCAGGTCGGCGGCGGTGAAGTCGGTACGCGGCAGCAGCGGCCGGCCCTCCAGGTGCGCGTTGAGGTTGGCGATCGACAGCGCCCAGTACGTCTGGAGCACGCCCCGGATGCTGCTGCCGCTCATCGCCTCCTCGAAGGAGAAGTGGCTCTGCCGCAGCGTGAGGATCGTGGCGTCGCCGTCGGGCGCCAACTCGATCTCGGTGGTGGTCTCCACCCCGTCGAGCGTCCACGTGAAGCGCAGTGACGTGTCGTCGACGTGCCGCAGCCGCTGGTGCGGCGCGTCACCCTCGGGCGTGAAGCGGCCCCAGAACTCGTACCGCCGGGGCAGCTCGACCTCGGCGTGCTCGGCGAGCCACACGCGCAGCTCGGCCGGGTCGGTCAGCGCGCGGCGGACGGTCGCCACGTCGGCGGCGAGGCGGGCGCGGACGGTCAGCGGCTCAGTCATCAGCGTTGTCGCCTTTCGGGTAGCAGGCCACGGCGAGCTTGAAGGGGTCTCCCTCGGCGCCGCCGTATCGGGTGAACAGGTCCCGCAGCGTCGACTGCAGGTCGTGCAGGAACTCCTGGCGCCGCTCGGCGGGCACCCGGATCTCGCCGGAGACGCCGATCGAGGGCAGCTCCGGGGCGGCGCGGTCCAGCGCGGCGATGTCCGCCTGGACCTCCTCCATCAGGTCGAGCAGGTAGCCGAGGCTCAGCTCGTCGCGCACCCGGCGCCCGGCGCCGATGCGGCCGACCAGCCGTGGGGAGAGCCAGTAGGACCGGGCGACGGCCTGGTAGATGCCTTCGGTGATGCCGCGCACCTGCCGCTGCGCGACCTGCTCGGCCAGGCCGGCCGCGACCAGTTGCTTGACGTGGTAGTAGACGCGCTGCGGCGTCTGGTCCAGCCGAGCGGCGACCTCGGTGCAGGTGCGCGGCTCGGCGAGCTGCCGCAGCACCTCGATGCGCTGCGGTTTGAGCAGGGTCTCCGCCTGCTCGCGTGCTTCCAGGTACAGGACGTCTCTCATGGCAAAAGCAAGTTTGTACGTACAAAAATTGTTTGTCAATGACCTCGACGAGAGGCCGCGCGGTCCGCGCGGCCTCTCGTCGGTACGGGTCAGGGCGTCCAGTCCGGACGCAGCGGGTAGCCGTTCACCCCCTGCGGGCCGTTGTGCGTGGCGAGCACCTGGTGCAGTTGGATCTCGTTGCGCTCGAACGCCATCCGGGAGCCGGCCATGTAGAGGCCCCACACCCGGGCGGTGCCCGGGCCGACCTCGTTGACGCAGAAGTCCCAGTGCTCGACCAGGTTGCGGCACCAGCCGGCCAGCGTCAGCGCGTAGTGCTGGCGCAGGTTCTCCTCGTGGTGCACCTCGAACCCGGCGTCGTGGATCTCGCTGATCAGCCGCCCCGGGCCGGCCAGCTCACCGTCCGGGAAGACGTACCTGTCGATGAACGCGCCGGAGCGGTGCGGCGCCCGGTTGTCGGCCCGGGTGATGCAGTGGTTGAGCAGCCGCCCACCGGGCTTGAGCCGGGACCGCAACGCGCCGAAGTAGGCCGGGTAGTTGCGCACGCCGATGTGCTCGGTCAGCCCGATCGAGGAGATCGCGTCGAACTGCTCGCGCGGCGCGTCCCGGTAGTCGAGGTGCCGCACCTCGGCCAGGTCGCCCAGCCCTTCCCGCTCGATCGCGGCCTGCGCCCACTCGGCCTGCGCCCTGGACAGCGTCACGCCCAGCGCCTTGACGCCGTACTCCCGGGCCGCGTGCCTGACCATGCCGCCCCAGCCGCAGCCGACATCCAGCAGCCGCATCCCCGGCGTGAGCGCCAGCTTGCCGGCGACCAGGTCGTACTTGGCCCGCTGCGCCTCCTCCAGCGTGTCGCCGGGAGTGCGGAAGACCGCGCAGGTGTACGTCATGGACTCGCCGAGCACCTTCTCGTAGAAGGCGTTCGACACGTCGTAGTGGTGGGAGATCGCGGTGCTGTCCCGCGCCCGCGAGTGACGCAGCCCGTTCACCACCCGCTTCCAGCGCGGCGCCGCCTCCTGCGGCGGGGCCGGCGGGGGCCGCAGCCGCTCCCAGCCCAGCCCCTTGACCAGGGCCAGCGCGTCGGCCACCGGCGGCATCCGCAGCGGCATCTCGTCCTTGAGCACCTGCAACGCCTCGTACGGGTCACCGGGGTGCACGCCGTCGAGCCCCAGGTCGCCGCTGACGTAGGCCCGGGCCATGCCCAGGTCACCCGGCGCGGTGAGCAGGTACGACAGGCCCCGCTCGGTGCGGATCGCCAGGGTGATCCCGGCGTCGGCCGGGCCCACCGCGCTGCCGTCGTACCCGGTGACCCGGACGGGCAGGTCGCCGGTGGTCACCGCGCGGATCACGTCCGCGACGGTCGGTCCGGTGCGCCGGCCGCCCGTGGGCGGCCCGGCCGGGGTGCTCGCCGCCCCCGGAGTTCGGTCGGTCAGACTCATGCTCGGGATACCGCCTTCTCGTACAGTCCGGTGAGTCGGTGATCCGGGTCGTAGCGATCCTTCACGGCGCGCCAGGTCTCCCCGCCGTAGAGCCGGTCGAACGCGGCCCGGTCGTAGTACGCGTCGGAGTAGAGCGACTTGTGGCCGCCCGTCTCCGACACCATGTGCTCGATCTGCCGGTTGACGTCGCCGTCGGCGGCGCCCGGCGTGATCGGGACGCTGCCCCAGAAGCCGATGTTCACATAGGTCTCGCCCGGTTGGAGCGGATACAGCGGCCACGCCCGGGCCGATCCCGGGCCGGCCGGCTCCCGCAACCGCAGCGGGCAGAGCCACACGGGATCCATGCCCACGTGCGCCGCGAACCAGCGCAGGAACTCCGGCGTACGCGCCAGCGGGATCTCCACGTCCTGCACCACCCGCTCGCGCGCCGGCCGGCCCCGCCACCTGTCGACCCGGGCGGCCACCTGGTGCCGGTGCTCGAAGCGCACGATCTTGTGATAGAAGTCGCTGCGCCGGTAGCGCTGCGGCCAGAGCCGCCGGACCACCGGGTGCTGCACGCCGAACGCGGACGAGCACCAGAACCAGTCGGTGTCCCACCGCCAGAGATAGTCGTACGCGGTCAGCACGTCGCGGGTGCGCCGACGCAGGGAGCGGTAGTAGATCTCCTGGCCGGTGTAGTCGGACGGACGGCCGTCGGCCTGGTCGGTGAACGTGGCGAGCACCAGGTAGGACTCGCCGGGGCTGAACATCACGCCGTCCATGGCGTCGACCGGCTCGCCCCCGAACGCGCCCTTGTCGACCACCTCGCCGATCGCGTCGACCAGCTCCTCCAGCCGGGTGAACCGGATGTTGCGCAGCGCCACGTGCCGGCCGACCGGTTGCAGCTCGATGCGCAGCCGGGTGGCGTAACCGAGGCTGCCCAGCGAGTTGGGGAACGCGCGGTGCAGCTCGGCGTGCTCGCCCAGAGGGCGGGTGGTGATCAGCTCCCCCGCGCCGGTGAGCACGTCCATCTCGGTCACCGACTCGTGCGGCAGGCCGTTGTGGAACGACGTCGACTCGATGCCCAGGCCGGTCACCGCACCGCCCAGCGTGATGGTGCGCAACTGCGGCACGACCAGCGGCATCAGCCCATGCGGGAGCGTCGCGTCGACCAGATCCTCATAGGTGCACATGCCCTGCACGTCGGCGGTGCGGGCCGTCGCGTCGACGTCGAGCACCCCGGTCAGCCCGCGCACGTCCAGCCCCGGGACCCGGGGCGCGGAACGGGGACGGAACAGGTTCGACGTCTGCTTGGCCAGCCGCACCGTTTCGCCGGCGGGCACCGCGGCGTAGGACCGCCGGAGCGCGTCCACCGCCCGTTCATGATCACGGACAGCTCGCATGAGATCACTTTACGCCCCGGGCCGACAATTCGCGGCCCCTCAACGGTGGCCGGCGGGCCGACCCCGGCATAGCGTGGAGGCCATGCCGAAAGCAGTCTGGAACGACCTGGTCATCGCGGAGAGCGACGACACCGTGCTGGTCGAGGGCAACCACTACTTTCCGCGTACGGCCCTGCGCGACGACCTGATCCGCTCCTCCGACACGCACACGGTCTGCCCGTGGAAGGGCACCGCCTCCTACTACACGCTGGAACACGAGGGCGCCACCAGCCCGGACGCGGTCTGGTACTACCCCGACCCGAAGTCCGGGGCCGAGATGGTGCGGGACCGGGTGGCGTTCTGGAAGGACGTCCGGGTCGTCGACTGAGTCACCGGCCGCCGGGGCGACTGGCCCTCGGCGGCTCCGGTGGGTCAGGATGCCCCCATGGCCGACCCGCGTCCCGACCCGTCCGGCACCGTCTACGGTGCCCGCCCCGCCCGCGGCGGGAGCCGGCTGCCCCGGGACCCACTGATGCGGACCGCGCTGGGCATCGGCCTGGTCGGCGTACTCCTGGGGGTGTTCTTCGCGACCGGCGTGCTGGGCGGCGGGGCCGACCGGCCGGTGGTGCCGGCGGCGGCCGTGCCGACCCCGGCGGAGAGCGAGCCGAGTTCGGCCCCGCCGACGACCGGGGCCGCGCCGTCACCCACGCCGAGCGCGACGCCGGAGACACCGGCCGCGCCGGTGGCCACGCCCCGGGTGATCCGGGGCGTGCCGTCCGGGCGCTGCGTCGGCGTCACCGGCGACGACCCGGAGGGCGCGCAGGCCGCGCTCGCCGACTGCACCGGTGGGCCGGAGCAGCAGTGGGTGGTCACGCCGGTCGCCCCCGACACCTACCTGCTGGTCAACGCCGCCAGCGGCAAGTGCCTCGACGTCAACGAGGCGAGCACCGACGACGGCGCCGACGTGCAGCAGTGGTCCTGCAACGGGCAGGCCAACCAGCAGTGGAAGCTCCAGCCGACAGGCGGCGGGCCGGTGCTGCTGGTCGCCGTGCACAGCGGCAAGTGCGCGCAGGTCGACGACGCGGGCACCGAGGCCGGTCGGGAGCTGGCACAGGCGCCGTGCGGTGGCGCCGCCGAGCAGCAGTGGGCGCTCGGCTGACTCAGCCCCGGTAGCTCCACGCCCGCCGGCCGGCCGCGACCACGGGCAACGCGAGCGCGGGCCGTCGGCGCAGCAGCAGGGAGAGCCCGGCCGCGCCGATCGAGAGCGCACCGGCCACGTACCAGGCCATCGCGTAGTCGCCGAGGCGGTCCCGGACCAGGCCGGCGCCGGTGGCGGCCAGCGCGGCGCCCACCTGGTGCGCGGCGAACACCCAGCCGAACACCACCGCGCCGGACGCGCCGAACCACTCCCGGCACAGCGCCACCGTCGGCGGCACGGTGGCCACCCAGTCCAGCCCGTAGAAGACGACGAAGACCAGCATGCTCGGCTCGGCCCGGCCGGTGAACAGGCTCGGCAGCACCAGCAGCGATCCGCCGCGCAGCGTGTAGTAGGCGCCGAGCAGCAGCCGGCTGTCGACCCGGTCGGTGAGCCAGCCGGACGCCACCGACCCGGCGATGTCGAAGATCCCGACCAGGGCGAGCAGGCCGGCGGCGGTGGTCTCCGGCATGCCGTGGTCGTGCGCGGCCGGCACGAAGTGCGTGCCGACCAGCCCGTTCGTGGTCGCGCCGCAGATCGCGAAGCCGCCGGCCAGCAACCAGAACGGCCGGGTCCGCGCGGCGGCGGCCAGCGCGCCGACCGCGCGGCCCGCCGCGCCGCCCGCCGGCCGGGCCGGCGGTACGACCTCGGTGGCGCCGTAGGCGGGTCGGCCGAGATCCGCCGGGTGCTCGCGCAGCAACCACCCCACCAGGGGTACGACGGCGAGCGCCGCCCCGGCCACGACGAGTGCCGCCGTCCGCCACCCGTGGTCGCGCACCAGCACCGCGAGCAGCGGGAGGAACACCAGCTGCCCGGCCGCCCCGCCGGCGGTGAGCACGCCGGTGACCAGGCCCCGGCGGCGGACGAACCAGCGACCGGTGACGGTCGCCACGAACGCCAGCGCCATCGAGCCGGTGCCCAGCCCGACCAGGACGCCCCAGCAGAGGATGAGCTGCCAGCTCTCGGTCATCGCCACGGTCAGCCCGCTGCCGGCGGCCACCAGCAGCAGCGCGACGGCCACCACCCGGCGGATGCCGAACCGGTCCATCAGCGCCGCGGCGAACGGGGCGGTGACGCCGTAGAGCAGCAGGTTGACCGAGACGGCGGCGGAGATGGTGGCGAGCGGCCAGCCGAACTCGGCGTGCAACGGGTGCAGCAGGACGCCCGGGGTGGCCCGGAAGCCGGCGGCGCCGACCAGCGCCACGAACGCGACGCCGGCGACCAGCCAGGCCGGGTGCAGTCTTCTCACCCACCGAGTCTCGCCACGGCGGGCTCCGGGGACGAGTGGCCGGAAAGCCATCATGCGCAATAATCGGGCCATGACCGCCCGGCCGCCGCACCGCGTCGTCGTCCTCGCCCTGGACGGCGTGGTCGCCCTCGACCTCGGCACCCCCGCCCAGCTCTTCGGCGCCGCCCGCGGCACCGACCGGACCCGGCTGTACGCGGTCACCACCTGCACGGCCGGGGCCCGTCCGGTACGCAGCACGGGCGGCTTCCGGGTGCTCCCCGACCACGACCTCGACGCGCTGGACACCGCCGACACGGTGATCGTTCCCGGCATCCACGAGGGCCCACCGCTCACCGCCGGCACGGTGGACGCCGACGTGGCGGACGCGCTGCGCGCCGCCCACGAGCGGGGCGCCCGGATCATGTCCATCTGCACCGGCGCGTTCGTGCTCGCCGCCGCCGGCCTGCTCGACGGCCGACCGGCCACCACCCACTGGGCGTACGCGGCCCGCTTCCGGCGGCTGCACCCCCGGGTGCGGCTCGACCCCGAGGTGCTCTTCGTCGACGACGGGCCGGTGCTCACCTCGGCCGGAGTGGCCGCCGGCATCGACCTCTGCCTGCACGTGATCCGCACCGACCACGGCAGCGCGGTGGCCAACCGGGCGGCCCGTCGCTGCGTGGTGCCGCCGTGGCGCGACGGCGGCCAGGCCCAGTACATCGAGCGGCCGGTGCCCCCGGCCACGGCCACCGGCACCGCGGCCACCCGCGAGTGGGCCCGGCACCGGCTGCACGAACCTGTCGCGTTGCGCGAGATGGCCGCGCACGCGCGGATGAGCGTCCGCACGTTCACCCGGCACTTCCGCTCCGAGACCGGGCTCAGCCCGGCGCAGTGGCTGCTGCGGCAACGCACCGAGCACGCCCGGGTGCTGCTGGAGACCACCGACCTGAGCGTCGACCGGATCGCCCGGGACGCCGGCTTCGGCACCACCGCCGCGCTGCGCCAGCACTTCCACGCCCGGGTGGGCGTGGCCCCCACCGCCTACCGTCGCGCCTTCCGCGCGCCCGTGGGATCAGGCCAGGTGGGGCTGCCGGCGTAGCGCGCGGAGCTGGGTCAGGTGCAGCGGCAGGTGCACCCGGATGTGCAGGTCGAGCGCGCGCCCCCAGGGCAGCGCGTCATCCACGTCCAGGTCGAAGCCCTCGCGCAGCACGGTCTCGACGGGCGTCTCGGCGGCCGGGCCGAGCCGCTCGGCCAGCGCGCAGAGCTTCAGGCTGGTGGCCCGCAGCAGCGCGGCCAGCGCGTCCAGCCCGCCGCACTCGGAGACCAGCGCGTCGAGCTGCGGGCGGTGCACGGTGTCCAGGTCGTAGTACGCGAACGGCGACCCGGCCAGCACCGCCTCGGTCGCCTCGCTCATCAGCTCGTCGTTGGCGGCGAGGTGCGCGACGATCTGCTCGGCGCTCAGCTCCCCCTCCGGCGGCGGCCCGAACCCGCCCGCGTCCACCTCGGCGAGCAGTTCGTCGTACGCCCGCCGCAGCGCCCCGGCATCCACCTCGTCCATGCCCGCATCCAACCCCATCCCACCCCCGCCCCGCGCAGATTCACGGAAAGCGTGGCCATGGCGCGCGGAATGGCCACGCTTTCCGTGAATCCGCGGGGACAGCAGCCCGGCGGGGCGGGCGGGGGTCAGCGGCGGCCGTGACGGGCGCGGAGGTAGTCGGAGACGACGTACTCGCCGAGGTCGTTCAGGTCGGGGGTGAACATCCGGCCACCGGAACGGCGGGCCACCGCGTCGACGAACCGGCGCAGGCCCGGGTCGTCACCGAGCATGAACAGGTTGAGCGTGGCGCCGTACCGGGTCAGCTTGTCCACCTCGCGGATGGTCGCCTCGATCGTCTCCGGCAGCGGGGGCCAGTTGAAGTACGCCTCGCCGTCGTCCGGATCCAGATGGGCGGTCGGCTCGCCGTCGGTCACCACGAGCACCACCGGCTCCGCGCCCGGATGGCGGCGCAGGTGCCGGCCCGCCAGCCGCAACGCGTGCTGAAGATTGGTGCCCTGCTCCATGTCCGGCTCCGCCGCCGCCAGCTCCTGCTGGGTCAGCGGCATCGCCTCCCGCCCGAAGCCGACGATCTGCAACGCGTCCTGCGGGAACCGGGTGGCCATCAGGTGCGACAGCGCCAGCGCCGTCTGCTTCATCGGGCCCCACCGCCCCTGCGAGATCATCGAGTACGACAGGTCGACGCAGAGCACCACCGCCGCGGACGCCCGACGCTCGGTCTCCATCACCTCGAAATCCTCGACCGCGAGCGGCACCGGCACGCCGGGGCCGGCCCGGCGGACCGCCCGGGTCAGCGTGCGCACCACGTCCAGCGGCTGCTCGTCGCCGTACTCCCAGGGGCGGGACGCGCCGCTGACCTCGCCGGCCGCACCGGCGGACCGCAGGTCGTGCTGGCCCCGGGGACCGGCCGTCAGGTCGGCGAAGACCCGCCGCAGCGCGGTGCCGGCGAGCCGGCGCAGCGCCTTCGGGCTGAGCGTGAGCCCCTCCGCGTCCCGGGTCACCCAGCCCTGGCGGCGCAGCTCCCGCTCCAGGTCGCGCAGGCGGCGTACGTCGTCGGCGGCGTCCCGGCCCAGCGTCCGGGCCACCGCGTCGACGTCGACGTCGTCAAGCGTGGCGCCGGCCTGGTCCTGGTCGAGCGAGTCCAGCAGCTCGTCGAGCTCGGCGATCTCGTCGAGCGCGCCGGTCGCCTCGCCGTAGCCGAGCGGCTGGTCGCCCCGGACGCGTTCGCCGCGCTGCCAGTTCAGGTCGGGGCGCAGCGAGCGCAGGTGCGCGTCGAGTTGGGACAGCTCCCCGGCGAGCCGGTCGCCGAGCGACTGGCGCATCAGCCCGGCCAGCTCCTCGCGCTGCTGGTCCGACAGCGACCGCATCAGTCGTTGCCCGGCCGCCGACCGGCGGGCCAGCACGTCGATCAGCTCGTCGACGTTCCGGGGCTGTTCCGGGAAGAACTCGCCGTGCCGGCGCATGAACTCGGCGAACGCGTCGGTGGTGTCCTCCGAGCGGGCGTGCCGGGCGAGCAGCTCGTTGAGGTCGCGCATCATGTCGCCGAGCTGCCGCTGGGCATCCGGGTCACCGGCGGCCCGCGCCGCGGCCCGCAGCCCGGCGAAGCGCTGCTCCAGCACGTCGCCCCGCAGCCCGTCGAGGATCCGCTGGTAGGCCTGGCGGGCCTCGGCGCTGGCCCAGTCGTACCCGGACAGCTCGGAGACCGCGCGCGCGGTGGACCGGGGCAGGTTGTCCAGCACCGCCTCGGCGAACCGGGCGTCGTCGCCGTCGCGGCCCCGCAGCTCGTCCCGCTCGGCGGCGAGCGCCTGGTCGAGCAGCGCGCGGGCCCGGGTCACCGCGCCGTCCAGGTCGCCCCGGCGCAGCGCCTCCCGGCGCAGCCGGCGGGCCCGGGCGGCCAGGTCCTGGAGGCCGCCGCGCCCGTCCGGACCGCGCCGCAGCAGGTCCCGCAGCGCCTCCCGGAGGCTGCCCCCGCCGAGCACCTCCGCGCCGACCGCGTCCACCGCGGCACGCACGTCGTACGGCGGGGCGAGCGGGTCGGGCCCGCCGCGCCACTGCCCGTACCGGAACCGGTTGCCGGCCACGGTCAGCCCCGGCCGCCGTAGACGGTGCGCCCGGCGTCGGTGACGTCCTTGCCGAGCCGGCGGGTCAGATGCAGCCCTTCGAGGACGAACTCGACGCCGGCCGCGGCCTCCGCCGGGCTGGGCGCGTCCCCCAGCCCGAGCCGGTCGAGCACCTTGGCCAGCCCCGGCACGGTGCCGACCTGGCGCAGCAGCTCCGTGGCGGAGACCAGCTCCCCGGTCTCGACGGCGCCGCCCTCGGCGACCAGCGCGGTGAAGCCGGACAGGTCCAGCCCGGACAGCCGGGCCCGGAACGTCTCCGCCGTGGCGGTACGCAGCAGGTGCGCGAGCACCTCGATCTCGCGCCCCTCCTCGCCGCTCTCGAACTCGACCTTCCCGCGCAGCGTCGACGTCACCGAGACCGCGTCGCCGACGCGCGCCACCGCCTCCTCCGGCGCGCGGCGGGACCCGGCGTCGGCGGCGTCACCGGTGGACCCGGTGTCGCCGGTGGATCCGGTGTCACCGGCGGATCCGGCGGCGAGCAGGCCGGAGCGGCGCAGCGCGGCGGCGGCCACGGTCTCCGCGGCGGCGATGGCGAACCGGGCGGACACCCCGGAGCGCGGGTCCACCGACGGCGACTCGCGCACCCCGCGGGCGAACCGGGCGAGCACCTCCAGCACGTGCTCCGGCACGGTCGCGACCAGGTCGGCCTCCTGCCGGATCAGCTCCAGCTCCAGCTCCAGGTCGAGCGGGTAGTGGGTGCGGATCTCGGCGCCGAAGCGGTCCTTGAGCGGGGTGATGATCCGGCCCCGGTTGGTGTAGTCCTCCGGGTTGGCGCTGGCCACCAGCAGCAGGTCCAGCGGCAGCCGGAGCTGGTAGCCGCGGACCTGGATGTCCCGCTCCTCCAGCACGTTGAGCAGCGCCACCTGGATCCGTTCGGCCAGGTCGGGCAGCTCGTTGACGGCGAACACGCCCCGGTTGGTGCGCGGGACGAGGCCGAAGTGGATGGTCTCCGGGTCGCCGAGCGTACGCCCCTGGGCGAGCCGGACCGGGTCGACGTCGCCGATCAGGTCGCCCACGCTGGTGTCCGGCGTGGCGAGCTTCTCGCCGTAGCGCATCGAGCGGTGCAGCCACCCGATCGACAGGTCGTCGCCGGCCTCGGCCACCCGGGCCCGGCTGGCCGGGGTGAGCGGGTGCATCGGGTGCTCGTTGAGCACCGAGCCGGGGATCACCGGGGTCCACTCGTCGAGCAGCCCGCCGAGCGCGCGGATCAGCCGGGTCTTGCCCTGCCCACGCTCGCCGAGCAGCACCATGTCGTGGCCGGCGAGCAGCGCCCGCTCGACCTCGGGCAGCACCGTGTCCTGGTAGCCGACGATGCCGGGGAAGCGCTCCTCGCCGGACCGCATCCGGGCGAGGAGGTTGTCGCGGAGTTCCTGCTTGACGGTGCGGTAGTGGTGGCCGGTCGCGCGCAGCGCGCCGAGCGTGGCGGGCAGCTCGGCCGGCGGAGCCGGGGAAACCTGGGAGTGAGCGCTCACCCGCACCACGCTAGCTCAGTTTTCCCGCGTCGCCCGGTGGTCGGTCCCGCCCCGTGACCGGGACCGACCACCGGGGGCGGTCAGCGCTCGCAGCGGCGGCAGGCACCGCGGCGGCGCAGCAGGTAGGCGTACGCGGCGGCGCCGAGCGCCACGCCCCACAGCGGCCAGAGCAGCATCGGCAGCGTGGTGAGGCTGAACCCGCCGGTCAACGCCCAGAACCGTGGGGCGGTGAGCAGCCCGAGGGAGCCGGCGGTGACCGCGAGCGCGACGAGCGTGGCGGGCACCACGGCGAGCGACGCCGGCACCCGGCGGCCGGCCAGACCGACCATCCACCGGGGGAACCGCTCGCCCCAGGGTCGGACCAGCCCGAGCGTGAGCGCCGCCCCGGCCACCGCGAAGGCGCCCAGCCCGGCGCCCGCCCAGACGAGCCCGCTGTCGTGCATCTCGTCGAGGAAGTCGCGGGAGATGCCGAGTGGGATGCCGGCGGCCCAGGCGAGCCGGGTGAGCGCGTACAGGGTGGGGATGACCGCGGCGGTCCAGGCCGCCCAGCGCCCCCAGCGGGCCGCGGCGGCCGCTGTGGTCCAGCCCCGCCCGGCGTCGTCCCGGCCGCAGGCGGCACAGGCCCCGGCGGTACGGCGTTGCCAGCCGAGCACCGCCAGGGCGAGCAGCACCCCGCCCGCCATCGCGGCGGTCTTGCACAGCAGCGTCCAGGTGAACACGTCGGCGTAGTCGACAGGTGGCCAGCCGAACGGCGCGCCGACGAGCAGGATCGGCGCGTAGCCCAGCGTGATCAGCACCCGGGTGTCCGGCACCACCACGGCCAGCCCGAACGCGACCGTCCAGCCGTAGCCGAGCAGCAGCGCGCGCAGCGGCCGGGACGGGTGGGCGACCGGGCCGGCCATGGCCAGCGCGGCGACCGCGGCGGTGAGCAGCAGCGCCGCGAACAGCGCCGGGCCGACCGACACCGGCACCAGGCGGAGCAGGTTGACGTCGCGGTCCCGGTCGTGCACGCCGAACGGGTAGCCGGCGCGGGTCACGGTGGAGATCAGGGCGAGCACGCCCCAGAACGCGAGCCAGCCGGCGGCGAGCGGCGCGGTCCGGGACCGATGACGGGTCGGTGCGAGCGACGTGGCGGTCATGGTTCGAGCCTCGGCCCCCGGCGACCCGAAGCCCTCCCGAGGCGGAGTGAGACGCCTCCCCCGGCCGGGGGAACTCAGCCGGTCGGGACCACGAACCCCGACTCGTACGCGGCGATCACCGCTTGGGTGCGGTCCCGCACCCCGAGTTTGGCCAGCACGTTCCCGACGTGTGTCTTGACCGTCTCCCCGCCGACCACCAGCCGGGCGGCGATCTCCGGGTTCGACAGCCCGGCCGCCATCAGCCGCAGCACCTCGGCCTCGCGCTCGGTGAGTCGGGCGGCGGCCAGCCGGTCCCCGCCGCGTCGCCCGTACGCGCCGACGAGCTGCCGGATCGCGGCCGGGAACAGCAGCGACTCGCCGGCCGCGACCACCCGGATCGCCTCCACCACCTCGGCCGGGCGGGCCCGTTTGAGCAGGAAGCCGCTCGCGCCGGCGCGCAGCGCCTCGTAGACGTACTCGTCGTTGGCGAACGTGGTGACCACCAGCACGCGCGGCGGGTCGGCGGAGGCGGCGCGCAGCCGGCGGGTGGCCTGGATGCCGTCGATGGCCGGCATCCGCACATCCATCAGCACCACCCGTGGCCGCAGCCTGGCCACCAGTGGCGGCACCGCCGCGCCGTCCGCCGCCTCACCGACCACGCGCAGGTCCGGCTGGGCGTCCACGATGGCCCGCAGCCCGACCCGGATCAGCTCGTCGTCGTCCACGATCAGCACGTCGATGGTCACCCGGGCTCCTTCCTCGGCGCCGGCAGGGTGGCCCGGACCCGCCACCGGTCCCCGACCGGGCCGGCGTCGAGCCGCCCGCCGAGCAGCAGCACCCGTTCCCGCATGCCGTCCAGCCCGCGTCCGCCGCCGGTCGGGCCGGTGCCGCCGCGCACGGTGTTGACCAGCTCGATGGCCAACCCGTCCGGGGGTACGCCGACCCGCAGCGTGACCGGTCCCCGGCCGTGTCGGGCCGCGTTGGTCAGCCCTTCCTGCACGATCCGGTAGCCCTCGCGGGACACCACCGCGGGCAGCGCGTCCAGCGGGCCGTCGACCCGGGACTCGACGACCAGCCCGGCGGCCCGGGCGGCGGCGACCAGGTCGGCGAGACCGGCCAGGGTGGGCTGCGGCGCGGTGGACGCGGAGGACCGCCCGGCGTCCGTCTCGCGGAGCAGCCCGAGCACCTGGTCGAGCTCGTCCATGGCCCGCCGGCTGGTCTCCTCGATGGCCCGCAGCGCCCGCCGGGTGAACTCCGGGTCGGTGTCGAGCAGCTCCCGGGCGGCGCCGGCCTGGAGCGTCGCCACGGTCAGCGCGTGCCCGACCGAGTCGTGCAGTTCCCGGGCCAGCCGGTTGCGTTCGGCCAGCCGCACGGCCCGGGCCTCCAACGCGGCGATCCGCTCGGCCTGGGCCGGGCCGAGCAGCACCGGCGCCATCGAGGCGGCAAGCGCGCCCAGCCCGGCCACCGCGTACCCGAGCACGACCAGCAGGGCCACCCCGGCCAGCCCGGCCGGCACCGGGCGGGTCGGGTCGAACGGCCCGAACCGCTCGCCCGGCCCGGCCCCGGTGTCGATCCCGGTCAGGCCGACGACGAACACCAGCGCCATCGGGAACGCGCTGATCGCGGCGAACAGCACGGCCGCGCCGGTGCCCAGGTGCATGGCGATCCAGAGCGCGGCGCGCAACCGGGTCTCCCGGTCCACGCGGTGGCCCGGCAGCGGCTCCGGCAGGTCGACCGCGAGCAGCGCCCGGGCGGCGGCGATCTCCAGCGCCCGGCTGCCCGCCAGGAACACCGGCACCACGGCCAGCCCGACGCCGACCAGCAGCAGCCCGTACCCGAGCGGGCGCGGGACCTCCGTGCTGGTCAACAGCTGCGCGAACGCCACCACCAGCAGCGCGTACGGCAGCGCGAGCACGCCGCCGAGCAGCAGGAACACGGCCCGCCGCCAGGTGCTGCCGCGCACCAGCGGCTCGAGCACGCCCCGGACCGTCATCCGGTCATTGTCCCGTCGCCGGTCGCCGGGCGACTCCCCCGCGCCGGGGAGATCGGCCCGTCAGCGGTGGTCGCGCACGTAGCCCTGCGGGTCCTTGTCGCGGAACGGCAGGTCCCGGCCGTTCTTGTGCTCGCCGTAGAAGGTGAGCCACCGCGCGCCCAGCTCGGCCCGCAGCTCCACGCTCGCGTGCCGGCGGAAGTCGGGCAGCGCCTCGTCCTCCTCCTCGGCCAGGTGCTCGCTGTTCTCCCGGCGGGCCGTGCCGACCGCCGCCCACCAGGCGTCCGAGCCGACCTCGTGCAGCTTGGCCTCGGCGATCGCGTCGCGGATCTTGTTGTGGTCGCCGATCGCGTCGGCGGTCTCGTCCTCACCGTCGTCGCCGTGCCTCACCAGGTGCGGATAGAGGATGGCCTCCTCCGCCTCGGCGTGGATGTCCAGGTGCAGGGCGAGCGCCTCCCAGATCGCCAGCATCTCGGCCGGGTCGCGGGCGTCGTCGAGTCGGGCGAAGCCGCGCCGGAAGGCGGCGTGGTCGTCCAGGATCAGTGCGGTGACGTCGTCCATGCGGTCACTTCCCCAGTCGGGCGCGGATCAGCCGGGGCATCGCGGCCAGGCCGGTGACCGGCCGGAACGCGTGCGCGGCGGCGACCAGCGCGGCGTACTCGTCGTCGGTCAGGTCGATGTCGGCGGCAGCGGCGTTGCGTTCCATCTGCTCCACCCCGGACGCGCCGGGGATGGCCACCACGTTCGGGTGCCGCAGCACGTACGCGAGCGCGATCTGGCTCGGCGTGGCGTCGTGCGCGTCGGCCACCTCGCGCAGCGTGGCGATCAGTTCGGTACCCCGGGCCAGGTTCTCCGGCAGGAAGTACGGGTTGGCCCGGCGCACCGCCCCGGACGGCGGGTTGGCGGCGTCGTAGCGGCCGGAGAGGAACCCCTGTGCCAGCGGGCTGTACGCGATGACGATCCGGCCGGCCTGCTCCGCGTACGGGATCAGGTCCTCCTCCGGGCCACGGTCGATCATGCTGTAGCGGACCTGGTTGCTCAGCACCCGGCGGCCCAGCGCGGCCTCGGCGAACCGCCACCGGCGCAGGTCGTAGTTGCTGACCCCGACCTCGCCGACCAGCCCGACGTCCTGGAGCGTGCGCATGCCGCGCATGGTGGTGGTGTCGGCGACCACCGGGTTGGCCTGGTGCACCTGGTACAGGTCGATGCTGTCGACGCCGAGCCGGGCGGCGGAGGCCACCGCCCGCTGCTGCACCACCGGGGCGACCGGCAGCAGCGGGAATATCTTGCTGGCCACCACCACCTTGGCCCGGTCGTGGCCGAGCGCCGCGCCGAGGATGCGTTCGCTGCGGCCGAAGCCGTACAGCTCGGCGGTGTCGAAGAGGGTGA
This sequence comes from Micromonospora sp. RP3T, assembly GCF_003027925.1. Classification (GTDB taxonomy): domain Bacteria; phylum Actinomycetota; class Actinomycetes; order Mycobacteriales; family Micromonosporaceae; genus Micromonospora. The sequence goes on along the minus strand of NZ_PYPS01000024.1, from coordinate 14,142 downwards.
CCCCGAGGTCGAGCGCCCGCCGCACGATCTCGGCCGCCCGCCGCTCGTAGTCGGCGCCGTAGCCCCACTCGCGGGAGCCGAACTGCCACGTGCCGAGACCGATCTTGGAAATGGGCTTGGGAGTGTCGAGCCGCACGAAACGCATGGCTCCGACGCTACCCGCGCCCCGGTGCCCGCACACCGGTTCGGCGGTGGGCGCAGAATGATCGGGTGACCTACCTCGCCAGCGACGACCGTTACGACTCGATGCTCTACCGGCGCAGCGGCCGCAGCGGGCTGAAGCTGCCCGTCATCTCCCTCGGCCTGTGGCACAACTTCGGGCCGGACCGGCCCTTCGAACGGCAGCGCGACATCGTCCGCCGCGCCTTCGACCTCGGCATCACCCACTTCGACCTGGCCAACAACTACGGCCCGCCGCCGGGCGCGGCGGAGGAGGTGTTCGGCCGGCTGCTCGCCACCGACCTGAAGCCGTACCGGGACGAGCTGGTGGTGTCCAGCAAGGCCGGCTACCTGATGTGGCCCGGCCCGTACGGTGAGTGGGGTTCCCGGAAGTACCTGATCTCGTCGCTGGACCAGTCGCTGCGCCGGCTGGGCCTGGATCACGTGGACATCTTCTACTCGCACCGGTTCGACCCGGACACTCCGCTCGAGGAGACGATGGGCGCGTTGGACGCGATCGTCCGCTCGGGCCGGGCGCTCTACGTGGGCATCTCCAACTACGACTCGGAGCAGACCGCCCGGGCCGCCGAGATCCTCCGGGACCTGGGCACCCCGCTGCTGATCAACCAGCCGTCGTACTCGATGCTCAACCGCTGGACCGAGTCCGACGGCCTGCTGGACACGCTGGACCAGGTCGGCGCCGGGTGCATCGCGTTCAGCCCGCTGGCCCAGGGCCTGCTCACCGACCGTTACCTGGGCGGCATCCCGGCCGACTCGCGCGTGCGGACCAGCGTCTTCCTCAACGAGAGCGACCTGGACGAGTCGCGGATGGCGACCGTCCGCGCGCTCGCCGAGGTGGCCCGGCGGCGGGGGCAGAGCCTGGCCCAGCTCGCCCTGGTCTGGGCGTTGCGCGACCCCCGGATGACCAGCCTGATCATCGGCGCGAGCAGTGTCGAGCAGTTGGCCGGCAACGTCGCCGCGCTGGACGACCTGGACCTCGCCGGCGAGGACCTGGCCGAGATCGACCAGATCCTCGCCGGTGCCTGAGGACGCGCGACGCTACCGGAAGATGGTGCCGTTGCCGGCGTCCCGGACCGCGCTCACCCGGTTCGGGGTGAACGTGTTGCCGGGCCCGACCACAGTCGCGTTGCAGCCCTCGGTGACGTAGAGCCCGTAACGCTGCGTCCTGACGGTCTGGTCGTCGATGGCCACGTCCCCACTGACCACGGTGTCGACACAGGTGATCCCGGTCGCGGTGGTGACCCGGATGCCGTCCCGGTTCGGCGTGTCGTCGGAGCTGTCGGTGACGTGGTTGTCGATGATCTGGTTGCCGGTGCCGCTGTTGATGTTGATGCCGTCCTGCCCGGCCTGGTCGATGACGTTGTCGCTGATCAGGTTGTGGTCGGCCGTCTTGTTCGGCTGGTCGGCGGTGGACGAGGCGCGGTTGACCTGGATGCCGTGCCCGCCCACGTTGGTGATGGTGCAGCCGGTGACCGTGTCACCGCTTGTCGCCAGCAGTTCGACGCCGTCGCTCTGGGCGCCGCTGATGACGCAGTCCCGAACCGTGTTGCCCATCGACGTCCAGGTCTGGTTCTTGCCGTCGAACACGATGCCCCGCCCCCGGGACGCGGTCACCCGCACCCGCTCCACGACCATGTTGTTGCCGTCGTCGAAGTCGAGCGCGTCGCTGGTGCTCCGGAACGCCCCGCCGGCCGAGACCGCGAGGTCCCGGACGACCACGCCGTCCCAGCCCTTGGTGTTGAACGGCTCGGTGTCCCCCGCCGACGAGTTGTCGTTGCGGATCAGCGTGTCGTACATGCCGGCGCCGACGAAGGTCACCTTGCGGACGCCCTCCAGTTTCATGTATTCGGCGCCGAAGTCGAACGTGCCGGCCTCGAACCGGACCGTGCCGCCGCCCAGCCGGTTCAGCTCGACCACGGCGCTCTCCAGCACGGTCTTGAGACTGCCGGTGTAGGTCTCCCCGGTGACGTCGGAGGCCGCCCGGTAGGTCGTCGCCCCGGTCCTGGTCACCACGTACGGCGACGGGTTGGGCGGCGCCGGCGTCATCAGTTGCGGCTTGTCGACGCCCTCCCGGCTGGTCACCCGCAGGCCGGTGTCGTTGGTGGTGGTGAGCGCCATGGTCACCGGCCCGTTGCCGGTGACCAGCGAGGAGACGTTCACCGACACCCAGGTGTCCGCGCCCACCGGTCCGCTGCGGACGACAGTCGCGCCGATCGGTGGGGCGTTGCCATAGGTGATGGTGTTCTCGTCCCAGTTGTTGTCGGCGACGGGGTGTACGTCCACCCCGGTGCTGCTGGCGGTCTCCACGTAGAGACGCAGCACCGCGGTCGGGTCCGTGGCCACATCGGCGACCTCGAAGCGCAGGTAGGCGACCTGCCGTGGCACGGCGTCGACGCGGAGCGAGGCGGTCCGCCCCGCGTTGACCGTCGGGTGGGAGGCGTCCACCCAGGCGTCGGCGACCGGGTTGAGCGTCACGGCCGCGGCGGCCCGGGCCACCTGGGCCGCGGTGGTGACGTGCGGTTTCGCCGGGGTGCCGGCGGGTGCCGCGGCGACAGGCGGAGCGACGGCGGTGACGGCCAGGAGCAGGACGGGTGCCGGCGCGAGAAGACGGGCCAGGGATCGGGATCGAGTTGTCATCGGTCCTCCAGAACGATGTGGAGGGTGGTCCGGGCCGGCCGCGACATCGGGTCGCCCGGTCAGTGGTGGAGCGGCGCCTCCTCGGACCGCGTGGCGCCGGATGGGGTCGACGGTGTGGCGGCGGCTCGCGCGCGCCGTCGACGGCGATACAGCCAGAGCGGCACCAGGACCACCGCGCCGACCGCCAGGATCAGCGCGGCCCAGGCGGGCAGGCCCCAGTCGTCACCCTCGGCGCTGCTGTCCAGTTGCGCGTCCGGGTGCGGGGCGACGCCGAGCAGGTCGGCCAGGACCTCCAGGTACCTGCTGCCCCACTGTTCGCTCGGTTCCACGTAGGTGTTCTCGGTGAACTCGTTCCAGCTGATGACGCCGAGGGCGTCGGGCTGGGAGAGCCGGGCGGCGGCGAAGGACGCGCGCAGGGTCTCGCCGTCCCGGCGGGGCACCTCCCTTCTCCCGCCGATCTGGCGGGCGTCGAAGCCGGGCGAGACCGGGGCGATCCACAGCCCGCCCCGGAGATGGACGGCCCGGGACATCGCGGTGAGCTTGTCCCGGCTCTTGTCGACGAGCGGATCGGCGGACGACCAGTAGTACGCCTGCCCGTCCAACGTCGACTGGCTGTTCACCACCGAGACGCTCTTGGCGGTGCCGAGGACCTGGAGTTTCTCCTGGGCCTGGCGGACGGTGTCCGCGACCTCGGTGGCGGAGTACCTGTCGCTGCCGTTCCAGATCACCACCGGCTGGTCGAAGATCCCGAAGACCGGGTCGGCGGCGTAGCGTTCGGCGAAGAGGGCCAGGTCGGTCCGGACCGTGGCCAGCGGCAACGGCTTACGACTGAAGTCGATGCCCTGGTAGACGATGCCGAGCCGGAAGCTCTCGGCGCGGGCGACCTCGACCAGCGCGGCGAGTCGTTCGTCGAGCTGCTCGGTGTGTTTCCAGGAGACCAGGAAGCCGGTGATCCCGGCCGCCTTGGCCATCCGGACGTGCCGCCGCATGATCTCCTGGTCGTCGCTGGAGTAGCGGCCGAGCACCGGGTAGTCGCTCTTCGCCCGGTTCCACGAGCTGGGGTTGAACCAGATGTAGTAGTAGGCCAGCACCGGAACCGGCGACGACGTCGGGGTCGCCGCCGGCCCGGGCCCGGACCGGGCGGACGCGGCCTGGGCCCGACCCGCCGGCAGGCTCGCCGCGGCGACCGCCAGCAGCACCAGCACCAGGCCGGCGGCGGCGCGGGGCCGCCAGCGACGCCGACCGTCGCGCCGCGCGGCGCGACGGAGCGCCCGGAACGGGCGGCGCAGGTGCGGGCGGCCCAGCAGGACCAACCCGACGGCCACTCCGAGCACGCCCACCGCCACCAGGGTCAGGTCGACGATGCTGATCACGGTGAGCGTCACCTCCTGGTCCCGGCTGATGGTCACCGGCCGGCCGAAGGAGAGGCCGCCGCCACGGACGGTCAGGGTGTAGGTGCCCCGGGGCAGGTCGGGGACCAGGACGGTGCCGTCCGGGCCGAACCCCAGCCGCTGCACCCGCCCGTCGGCCCGGGTGAGCTGGATCCCGCTGCCGGCCCGCCGGGGGAAGAGCATGTCCGAGGCGGTGAACGACACCTTGAAGAAGAGCAGTTGCACCACCCAGGCCTGCCGGTCCCAGGGCACGAACTTCTGGCCGGCCCGGTTGACCACCGAGGTGCCGTCCACCACCACGGCGTCCACCACGTAGTAGAGACGTTTCGAGACGAGCCCCCGGGGCCCCTGCTGGGTGCGGCTCTCGGCGACCCAGAGCGGCTTGGCCAACTGGTCGCCGGTCAGCTCGATGATCTCGCCGGTGTTGCTGCGCAGCCGCATCGCGGTCGCCCGCTCAAGCGGCACCGGCGACCCGAACCGGTCGGTGTAGCGCCAGCTCACCCGCCGGATCGTGCGCAGGCCCACCTCGACGATCCGGTCCCGGACGCCGTGGTCCACGCTGCCCCGGATGCGGTCGAGCACCACCTTCCGGTCGACGCCGACCGTCGCCGACCCGACCGTGAGCCGATTGTCGAGCCCGAGGAAGTTCTTCACCCGGATGTTCACCCGGCCCTTGGCGTCCGAGCGGCCGGTGTTGCCGTCCACCGCGACCGGCACGCCCCGGATCGGCGGCACCATCTGCAGGTGCAGCGTGCCGGGCAGCGCGGAGCGGGGCGCCGCGGTGGCGGCGGCCGGGGTGAGCAGGACGACCAGGAGCACCAGGAGCAGCGGCGGCAGCAGCCGACGGGCGGCGCTCACCGCGACCGCCGCCGGCCCCGGACGGCCGCGGCGCCGACCAGCGCGCCGACCAGCAGCAGCGCGGTGGCGTACGAGCCGTAGACCGGCCGGGGGTCGGGCCGCCGCAACGCGACGGTGGTGCGTTCGGCGCTGAGCAGGACGCCGGGGCGGGGCGGCGCGTCGAAGTCGAACGCGTCGAGGAACGTGTTCGCCTTGGCGTCCCGGCTGGCGAGCGGCTTCAGCCGCCAGTTGACCTCGATGAACTTGAGCACCGAGGTGAAGTCGAGCGTGGTGGAGTCGACCCGTCCGCGCCGGGCGTACGGGCTGACCAGCAGCGCCGGCACCCGGAACCCGTAGCCGTACTGGTCGACCTTCGGCGGCTTGACGTGGTCGTACCAGCCGCCCCAGTCGTCGTACGACCAGATGAAGGCCGAGGAGGACCACTCGGGGGACCGCATGAGCTGCGTCAGCAGCGCCCGGACCAGGTTCTGACCGGCGCCGATGTTGCCCGGCGGGTGCTCGCTGTTGCCGGCCGGCGCGATGAAGGAGACCGCCGGCAGGTCGCCCCGGGCCGCGTCCGCGTAGTACTCGTCGAGATCCACGATCTTGGAGAACAGGCGCGGGTCGTCGACGTAGCGGGCGTACCCCAGCAGCGGCACCCAGATGACCTGCGCGCCCCGGTCGATGTCCTCCTCCTCGACCCGGGACCGGAACGTGATGGTCGGGTCGTAGTTCTGCACGTAGAACTTCCAACTGATCCCGGCCGCCTCCAGCCGGTCGAAGATGGTCGGGATGTTCCCCCAGCCGGTCGCCGGGATGGTCTCCGCCTTGCCGGCCGCGCCCGGCCCACCGGTGACCCGGTACATGTGGTTGCGGATGCTGCCGGAGTGCGACGAGCTGAAGAAGCGGTCGAAGAGCACGTACTCGTCGGCCAGGTTCCAGTAGTACGGCAGGTCGCGGTCGTCGTAGTAGGCCATCGCCATCCGGCCGTCCTTCCCCGCCCTGCTCACCCCCTCCACGAAGCCGTTCATCCGGCCGCCGTTGTACTGCTGGGCGAACGCGTCGGCGGAGTGGTCGAGGTCGATCGCGCCGAGCTTGCCGATGTGGAACGGCTTGACGCAGGGTTCCGGCAGGTCCGCCCGCATCGGCATGCAGACGCCCTTCGGGATGCCGTCCACCCCGGGCCGGGTGCCGAAGTAGTTGTCGAACGTGTGGTTCTCCTGCATCAGGAAGACCACGTTCTCGATCGGCGTGGTCGGTGTGGCCGGCGTCGCCGGGGCGGCCGACGCGGCGGCCGACGTCGCCGTCACCACGGACAGCGCCAGCAGCACGGCGACGGCCACCAGCCGTCCGGCGCGGCGCCGGAGCACGGAAACGATCCGACGGGTCATGGACGCACCTCATAGATGATGATCACGGGGACGGGAACGGCGCGACCGGAGGCGTCGGCGCCGCCGACGTACTCGGTGTGCACGATCCGGCCGTGATAGCGCCGGACGAGGGTCGCCAGCCGGTCGGCGAAGAACGTCGAGCGACGCGCGGAGAACGAGTCCCAGACGATGTAGTGCAGGTTGTTGTTGCGCAGCCACCCGTCCGGGTTGTTGAGCGCCACGTAGGACGGGTTGCGGTGCAACGGGTTCGGGCTGACCGACAGCCCGTAGCTCTGCCGCTGGCCGTAGTAGCGGATGATGTTCGACATGGACGGGCCGAGGGTGAGGATCACCGACCCGTCCGGCGTGTGGTCGGTCAACCACCGTCCGGCCTCCCGGCCGCCCGGCACGCCGCCGGAGCCGGCCAGGAAGTGCGCCCCACCCTGCTGGCTCACCGCCCGCCAACACGGTCCGAGGAGGCTCAGCGCGACCGTGGCGACGGCCACCAGCCGGACCACCAGGTGCACCCGGGCCCGGGGCATCACCCGCCGGGGGACGGCGGCGACCCGGGCCGGCACCGGCAGGACGGCCAACGCCCGCGCGGCGAGCACCGCCACCGGCACCACGACCGGCAGCAGGTACTGGAAACCCTTGACCGGCCAGAGTTGGAAGAAGACCACCGGCACGGCGATCCAGGACAGCAGCAGCGTCTCCCGCCAACTCCGCTGCCGGCGGGCCCACCACAGACCCCCGAACGCGGCGAGCAGCACCAGCAGCCCGATCGACGAGGGCACGTTCTCCAGGTAGAACGACATCGGGTGGTTGGGGCGCCGGAACAACTGCCAGACGAGATAGTTGCGGCCCGTCTCGGTGCGGCCGGCCAGCGCCTGGGAGATCGGATGGGTGGCGAAGACCAGCGCCAGCACCGGCAACGCCAGCAGCGTGGCCCGCACCGGCCGGCGTACGCCGGGGGTGAGCGCCAGGAACGCGTAGACGCTGCCGGCCAGCACGATGCTGGTCTCCTTGGCCAGCATGGTGAGGCCGAGCATGGCGGCGGTGGCCACGTACCAGAGCGCGTCCTGCCGTTGGACGAACCGGACCATGCAGTACAGCGTGAGCGTGGCCAGCAGCACCATCGGCCCGTCCAGCAGCACCTGCCGGGTCACCACCACGTGGTACGGCATCACGGCCAGCAACAGCGCGGCGATGAGCCCGACCCGCCGGGTGTAGAGCCGGGCGCCCAGCGGGTACACGGCGAGCACGGTCAGCACGCCCAGCGCCACGACGACCAGCCGGCCCGCCACGTCCACCTCGCCGGCCCGGAAGAACGGCGAGAGCAGCGCCTGGACGAGCATCGGGTGGGCCCGGAAGACCGGGAAGTACTCGGTGTAGCGGGGGTTGCCGGCGAGCGAGGCGGCCTGCCCGGCGTACACCGCCTCGTCGCTGTTGAAGCCGAACGCGTCGATCTGCCACGTCCGGACGAACAGCGCCAGGACGGCGACCCCGGTCAGTCCACCGGCCACCTTCCACCGTGGCCGCCGCAGCGCCGGCAGCCAGGACGGTGGCGCGGACCTGGCCGGTCGCTGCGCGTCGCCGCCGCGCTGCTCGGGCAGCTTGTCGGTGGTGGCCGGATGGCTCACGCTCACGCCGGTTCTCCCGCCACGGTCAGGTCACCACTCCAGCTCGGCCACGGCTGGGCGGGCACCATCGGGGCGCCCCGGCCGGCGCGTTCCTCCCGCAGCAGCCGGGGGATCTCGTCGGCCCAGCCGAAGTTGTCCGAGACGACGACCCGGCTGCGGACGTGGGACAGGAAGCTGGCGAGGATGTCCCGCTCCCGCGCCCGGAGCTGGCCGTACCCCTGGCCGTCGATCGTGATGGACGGCGCGAGGTACCGGAACGGCGGGAACCCGTACGCGTCGTCGGTGTTGTCGATCATGCGGTCGAGCGTGTCGGCGGCGTCCAGCTCGGTGATGTCGGGTTTGCCGCGCTCGATGACGAACAGCTCCTCCACCCGGGTGGTGGTGCCGATCCGGCACGGCACCAGACGGTCGACGCTGTACTTCGGCGGCGGGATCAGCAACTGGGTGACCGCGTTGATCCCCATGATCGGCAGGTTGAACCGGCTGAGCGTCAGCGCCAGGGACCGGCCGCCCTTGGAGTGCAGGCGGCTCTGGAGTTGCAGCCGCCGCCACTCGGCGGGCGTCAGGTCCTGCGCCTGCACCGCACGGAGCGTGTGCGCGCTGATGGTGAGCGGCTTGGGGAAGCAGGTCGCCACCCCGTCCGGCCGGACGATCGTCATGTCGTCGGAGAGGAACAGACCGCCGTGGTCGCGGAGCAGCCGCAGCACGGTGGCGGTCTTGCCGGTGTCGGTGAGCGCCGAGAGCATCACCCCGACCCCGTCGAGCGTGACGCACGCGGAGTGCAGCAGCATGTGCCCCCGGGCCACCATGACGAACCGGAGCAGCGCCTCGATGATGTTGGTGTAGACCACGTGCGGCGAGTGGGCCAGCAGCGGGCCGACCTGGATCTCGATCGGCGGTCCGAGCTGGATGCGGAAGTTCGCCCCCCACCGGCCGAGCTGCTCCTCGTAGCGCAGCACGGACTGGTCGGCGTACTGGGTCATGGCCGCGCGGCGCTGCGGCCCGCGACCGCCGATGTCGCTGACCCGCACCGCGATGTCCACCTCGGAGTCGGGCACCCACTGGGCCCGGAAGAACTCCAGCTCCGGCAGCATGATCTGCGAGCCGATGGTCACCACGCCGGCGACGTCGTAGCGGTACTTGAGGTACTGGTAGCGACGGCGCGACGGGGTGCTGGGGGTCTCGGAGGCGCCGGCGACGAGCAACCGCACCGGGTCGCGTCGAGCCTTGTCGACGGCGGTGTAGATGACCCGGTCGTTGATCAGGAAACGGACCAGGAAGAGCGCCACCAGGGTGACCGCGTTGGCCACCAGGATGCCGACCCCCGCCCACACCAGGGCCTGGAGCACGGGCAGCCGCAGCAGCAGCAACGCGTTGTTGAGCAGGAAGAACCTCGCCGCTCGGGCGGCGAACGAGCCGTGCCGGTTCCGCCGGTAGATCAGGCTGTCGATCAGCAGGAAGTTCCACGAGGTGGAGACCTGGGTGGCCAGCGTCGCACCGATCAGGTGGTGCATCCGGGCGGGTTCGTAGCAGAACCAGAGCACGGCGGTGTTCACCACCATGCCGGAGAGCCCGACCATGCCGAACGCGATCATCCGGCCCAGTTCACGCAGCCGCTCGACGTGGGTGCGCGGGCTCCGCCGGATCTGCCCGACGAGGCGGCGGCCCCGCAACCGGGCCAGGTGCCGCAGGAACGTCACGCCCTCCCGCAGGGACGCCTTCGACCGGCCGCCGTGCCGGGGCGCCATGTCGTACGCCACCTCGGCGACCCGGGCGCCGGGATGGCGTACCAGCAGCTCCAGCAGCACCTTGAAGCCGGTCGGGTTCATCCGGTCCAGGCGTACCGCGGCCCGGCGGAAGGCGAACAGCCCGCTCATCGGGTCGGTCACCGTGGCCAGCCGACGCGGGAACATGCCCTTCACCAGTCGGGTCGCCCAGGACGACGTCGCCGTCCGGAGAGCCCCGTCGAGCCCGCCCGGGGAGCCGCTGCCGGCGTACCGGGTGCCGATCACGACGTCGACGTCGTGGCGCATGGCGATCCGCGCGAGCGTGGCCGCCGCGGCCGGCGGGTGCTGGAGGTCGGCGTCCATCACCAGCACCCACTCGCCGCGGGCGTGCGCGGTGCCGAGCAGGACCGCGCCGCCCAGTCCGCCGGCGCGGTCGTGCGGCGGCCGGTGCAGCAGCCGTACGGTGATCGACGCCGCCGCGGCCACCCGGGTGAGCACGCCCGGTGTGCCGTCGTCGCTGTCGTCGACCACGAGGAGTTCGGCGTCGAGCGGCGCCAGCAGCGGGCCGAGCCGCGCGAGCAGGATCGGGACGTTCTCCGCCTCGTTTCGGGTGGGCACGATGACGGTCAGTCGGGGCGGGCGGCCCTCGTCCGCCTCGTGCAGCACCTGGAGCTGCGCCTCCGGCTCGGTTCGCCGGTCGCGAACTCCGGATCCGACTCTGTTCATGTCAACCCCCATGGGCGGCACGAGCGGCGTGAGCCACGTTGATGACGGGTACTTGATGCAGAACCGTCCGCCGGAGAAGTGAATCGATTTCCCGGAGCCCGGTAAGGGACGAACCCGCAGCACGGGGTGGCGGCTCGGATACGCAAAGAGTACGGAGGGTTAACAGCGGACTTCCAGTTCCTGAAACGTCAGCACCACGACACGTGCAATAAACGAACCGGCCCGCAGTGGTTCATAGATAGACGAGACACATTCCCAGCCCAGAGGCGGTAGGCGCAGGGCTTTCACGTCGCCGCGCCACGCGCGTCCGGCATCACGAAAAACTGCGCCACCGCCGCGACGCGCCGCGTCGCAACAATGGCGCAGTTGTGAATGGGGACGCCCCGACTCGGGGGCGGCAATGCGTTAATTGGACAGCGGAACGCGACGGTCGCGCGGCGGCGGCGCGTGGTCGACGCCGCGCGTCGACGTCAGCCGGACGTCACGATCGGCGGGTGGTCGTGCAGCACGGTGACGAAGTCGGACCGGCCACCACCGCTCCAGTCGCAGAGCGCGCCGGCCGGCGCGACGCCCCGGCACCCCACGGAACTCTCGACAGCCGTGCCCTCGCCCCACTCGTTGTACGTGGTGACGAGCTGCCAGAACGCCCCGGAGGCGGTCATCCGGGCCACTCCGGCCCGCCACCGGTCCAGGCTCCGGGCCAGGAACGGCGAGTGCCCGTACGACAGCCCGGCCTTCCAGAAGCCCGGCGAGACGGAGTACCCGCCGCCCGGCGCCCCGCTGAAGTCGGACTCGGCGTGGGCCGGGGCGTACTGGTGCCAGGCGTCCACGGTGACGCTGTTGGCGCAGTGGCGATAGCCGGAGAACACCTTCAGGCTGAGATAGATGGACTCGCCCCAGAGCCGCTGGAGCAGCGACCGGGCGCGGACCCACCGGTCGACGGTCTCGCAGCCGTCGGCCATGGTCAGATCGTGGGCGTTGTAGACGAAGACCACCATGCCCCGGCCGGGCAGCACGGCCAGCGCCGAGCGGTCCCCGCCGTACGTGCTCCGCAGGTGGTGCAGGTCGGCGGCGATCCGGTCGGGCGTGGGCCGGCCGGTGCCCTCCGGCTCGTAGTACGGCGCCCAGGCGAACCCGGTGTCCCGGGCGCCCCGGAACAGCGCCGGCCAGTGCCGGTCGGTGGTGGTGCCCTGACCGAACCAGGAAGCCAGCCCGACCGTGATGCCGCCGTACCGCATGTCCGCCACCTGGTCCCGGACCACCGTCTCGTCCACGGTGTAGCGTCCCCGGCCCGGCCGGTAGTTGGTGTACGGGTCCAGCCCGCGCTGACGCCACGCCTCCGGGAACCACGGGTAGTAGAAGGCGGCCCGGACGGCGGTCGGCGTCCGCACCACAAGCCGCAGCGCCGCCTGGTGCCGCGCCGACGCGCCGACGCCCTCGACGACGAGCGTGAAGGTGCCGGCACGGGCGGAGACGGAGGTCTGGACGGACAGAGCGGCCGAGGCGCCGCTCGTCACCGTGGCCGGCGTGACGGTGGCGAAGACGCCGGCGGGCAGGTTGGTCACCCGCAGCGCCACCGGCTGCGGCGCCCCGCCGGTGGTGGCCGTGTCGACGGTCGCCCGGGCCGGATGTCCGGCCACCGCCGTGACGGCGGCGGGCGCGACGGTCAGCGAGAAGTCGTCGGCGGCGACAGGTGGCGCCGCCGACGCGGACGGGCCGACCGGCACGGCGGCGGCCAGCACCGTGAGTACCACTGCGAGACGTAGGAACATCGACACTCCTCTGCGTTGCCCTGGCGGGTCCGACACCGGGGCAACGCGGGAGCGACCGGTCGGGTGACTGCGCGGCCGGTCACCGGCCCGCGCGACGACCCGGGCCGCGCCCGGGCCGTCGACTCACCAGATCCGGCGCCGCCCGGCGCGATGGTTGCGGACCCCGCACGGCCGCCCGGGCGGCGGGCCGCCGGCCCGCCGCATCCGCCGGCCGACCACGGCCGCGAGCAGCGCGGCGACCACCACCACCGCCGCCGACGCGCCGACGACCAGCGGCCGGGAGAACGGGCCGGTCCCGGTCACCGCCGCGACCGGCACTCCCGGCGCGTCCGCGGTCGCCGACTCCGAGCGGGTACGCGGGGCCGCCGCGCTCGCCGCCGGTGCGGCCGGCCGGGTGGCCCGCGAGGCGGCGCGGAAGATCACATCGGAGCAGGAGTAGTAGGTGTCCTGGGTGTTCGAGTTCTGCCAGATCACGTAGATCAGGTGCCGGCCCGTGCGCCCGGCCGGCAGTCGTCCCGGCATCTCGTACGCGCCGTCGCGGATCGGCGGGTCGGTCACCGACAGGAACGGCTTGCGTTCCACATCGGCCCAGGTCAGCCGCGAGTCCGGGGCGTACGAGGCGGTGGTGACGTAGAACCGGAACGTGCCCCGGTGCGGGATGGTGGTGCGGTAGCGGAAGGTGTGCCGGGCGCCGGCGGTCAGCGTGGTGGCCGGCCAGTCGGTCCGGGGCAGGTCCAGCCCGCGGTACGCGGAGAGCCCCCCGCTGCACAGCTCGCCGTCCGGAATGCGCTCCCGGTCCCGCCCGTCGATCCGGGCCACCCGGATGTTGTCCCACTCCCGTACCGCTGCGCCGGCCGCGATCGCGGCCCGGCAGGCCGGTGTGTCCGCCCGCCCGCCCTCCGGCCCGCATGCCGCCGCGCGGCTCAGCGGGCTGGTCGGCGCGCCGTGGGCGCTCGCCGGGACGGCGGTGAGCAGCAGCGTCGTGCCGATGACGGCGAACGCGACGAGCGCGCGACGTGTGCCCATGTGATCGACCTCCCGCGCACTGGTACGGGCCGGAAGCGGCAAAGGTTCGATCCGCACCGGTGCCACGACCGGTCAGGCTCGGCTGGCCGAACGGACAACCGGGGCGGCGGAGCGGTCGGGGCGGGCCCTACAGTGACGACACCCTGTGATCGAGGAGCGCGTCTTGCCCGAGCCGGCACAGCATTCCGAGCCGCCCCGTCCCGCCTCCGCGGACGGGTCTCCGACGGGCGACCTGCCGCCCGCCGCACAGCCGTACCTGCTGGTGCTGCCGCCGACGGAGGGTGCGCCGCCGCCGGTGCCGTGGCCCGGCGGGGAGGGCCAACCGGCCTGGGCGATCCCGGTCGTCGTGCCGCCCGGCACCCACGGCTACGCGCTGTTCGTGCCGCTGGTCCCGGCCGCCGGCCAGCCGACGCCGACCGGCGTGCCCGCCCAGGCCGCCTCGCCGGCCGTCGAGACCCCGTCCAGCGTGCCCGCCCAGACCGCCCCGCCGGCCGTCGAGACCCCGACCTCCACCGCCCCGGACACCCCGGCCAGGCCCCCGGACGCCACCCCGCCGACGGCCGGTCCGACGCGACCGGACGGCGCGCGACCGGACGGCGCGCGACCGGACGGCGCGCGACCGGACGGCGCGCGATCGGACGGCGGCGCACCGACGCCGGGCAGCGTCCCGGCCACGACGCCGACCAGCACCGGGCCGATCCCGGCGCCCGCTCCAACTCGACCAGCACGGGCACGCCGTCCGGGCCGGGGATCAGGTCGACCCGGGCGTAGAGCAGCCGGTCGGCGCCACCCGGGACGGCGGTCAGCACCTGCTCCGCGACGGCCCGCTGCGCCGG
>NZ_PYPS01000023.1 GCF_003027925.1 Micromonospora sp. RP3T | reverse complement strand
GTGAGGGGGTGGGGAGGCGGGGTGGGCAGGGGAAAGGCCCGGCCGGAGGCCGGGCCTTTCGGGTGGGGCGGGTCAGGCTGCGGTGACGGTCAGGGCGTCCTTGCTGTCGGCCAGGTCGACCTGGACCGTGTCGCCGTCGCGGATCTCGCCGGCCAGGAGCGCCTTCGCGAGGCGGTCACCGATGGCCGACTGCACCAACCGGCGCAGCGGGCGCGCGCCGTAGATCGGGTCGTACCCGTGCTCGGCCAGCCAGGTGCGGGCCGTGTCGGTGACGTCCATGCCGAGCCGACGGTCGGCCAGCCGGCGCCGCAGCCGGTCGAGCTGGATGTCGACGATGGCCCGCAGGTCGTCGCCCCGGAGCGCGGCGAACACCACGATGTCGTCGAGGCGGTTGAGGAACTCCGGCTTGAAGTGCGACCGGACCACCGCCAGCACGCCCTCCCGGCGCTCCTCCTCGCTCAGCGTCAGGTCGCTGATCACCGACGACCCCAGGTTCGAGGTGAGGATCAGGATCGCGTTGCGGAAGTCCACCGTACGACCCTGGCCGTCGGTGAGCCGGCCGTCGTCGAGCACCTGGAGCAGGATGTCGAAGACGTCCGGGTGGGCCTTCTCCACCTCGTCCAGCAGGATCACCGAGTACGGCCGGCGGCGCACCGCCTCGGTGAGCTGGCCGCCCTCCTCGTACCCGACGTAACCGGGCGGGGCGCCGACCAGACGGGCCACCGAGTGCTTCTCGCCGTACTCGCTCATGTCGATGCGGACCATGGCCCGCTCGTCGTCGAAGAGGAACTCGGCGAGTGCCTTGGCCAGCTCGGTCTTGCCGACGCCGGTCGGGCCGAGGAACAGGAAGCTGCCGGTCGGGCGGTCCGGGTCGGCAACGCCGGCCCGGGCGCGGCGGACCGCGTCGGAGACCGCGCCGACCGCCTCGGCCTGGCCGACCACGCGGGCCCGCAGCGACTCCTCCATCCGGAGCAGCTTGGCCGTCTCGCCCTCCAGCAGCCGGCCGGCCGGGATGCCGGTCCAGGAGGCGACCACTGCGGCGATGTCGTCCGCGCCGACCTCCTCCTTGAGCATCGCGCCGTCGGCCTGGAGCCGGGCCAGCTCCTCCTCGGCCTGCTTCAGCTCACCCTTGAGCGTGGGGATCCGGCCGTAGCGCAGCTCGGCGGCGCGTTCCAGCTCGCCGTCCCGCTCGGCCCGTTCGGCCTCGCCGCCGAGCCGCTCCAGCTCCTCCTTGGCGGTGGAGAGCTTGGTGATGTGGCTCTTCTCGGTCTGCCAACGCTCGGAGAGCGCGGTGAGCTGCTCACGCTTGTCGGCCAGCTCCTTGCGCAGCCGCTCCAGGCGTTCGGCGGACGCGGCGTCCGGCTCCTTGGCCAGCGCCATCTCCTCGATCTCCAGGCGGCGTACCGCCCGCTCGATCTCGTCCACCTCGACCGGGCGCGAGTCGATCTCCATGCGCAGCCGGGACGCGGACTCGTCCACCAGGTCGATCGCCTTGTCCGGCAGGAACCGGTCGGTGATGTAGCGGTCGGAGAGCGCGGCGGCGGCGACCAGCGCGGCATCGGTGATGCGTACGCCGTGGTGCACCTCGTAGCGCTCCTTGAGCCCGCGCAGGATGCCGATGGTGTCCTCGATGGTCGGCTCGCCGACCAGCACCGGCTGGAAGCGGCGCTCCAGCGCCGGGTCCTTCTCGATGTGCTCGCGGTACTCGTCGAGCGTGGTCGCGCCGACCATCCGCAGCTCGCCGCGGGCCAGCATCGGCTTGAGCATGTTGCCGGCGTCCATCGAGCCCTCGCCCTTGCCGGCGCCGACCACTGTGTGCAGCTCGTCGAGGAACGTGATGACCTGCCCGTCGGAGTTCTTGATCTCCTCCAGCACGGACTTGAGCCGCTCCTCGAACTGGCCGCGGTACGACGCGCCGGCGACCATCGCGCCGAGGTCGAGCGAGACCAGCTTCTTGTCCCGCAGCGACTCCGGCACGTCACCGGCGACGATGCGCTGGGCCAGGCCCTCGACGATGGCGGTCTTGCCGACGCCGGGCTCACCGATCAGCACCGGGTTGTTCTTGGTACGCCGGGACAGCACCTGGATCACCCGACGGATCTCCGAGTCCCGGCCGATCACCGGGTCGATCTTGCCGTCACGGGCGCTGGCGGTCAGGTCGACGCCGTACTTGGCCAGCGCCTGGTAGGTCTGCTCGGGATCGGCGGTGGTGACCCGACGGTCTCCGCCCCGGACGGTCGGGAACGCGGCGACCAGGTTCTCCTCGGTGGCGCCGGCGTTCTTCAGCGCGACCGAGACCGCGCCGCCGACCCGGGCCAGCCCGGCCAGCAGGTGCTCGGTGGAGGTGTACTCGTCGCCGAGCGGCCGGGCGATCTGCTCCGCCGCGCCGATGGCGTTGACGAACTCGCGGGCCAGCGTCGGCTCGGCCAGGCTGGAACCGCGCGCGGCGGGCAGCGCGTCGACCGAGCGCTGGGCGACCCGGCGCAGTTCGGCGGCGTCGGCACCGACGGCGCGCAGCAGGCCGGCGGCGGTCGAGCCGTCGGTGTCCAGCAGGGCCAGCAGCAGGTGCCAGGGCTCCACGGTGGCGTGACCGCGCTGGTTCGCCAGCGCGACGGCACCGGTGATGGTCTCGCGGCTCTTGGTGGTGAGGCGTTCCGTGTTCATGGGCTCCCCCGGGATCGGCGTGTCCACTGGACATGACACAACCAGAGTTGAGTCTATTCCGCTCAAGTCCGCGTGTGTGACCCGGGTCACTTCCCGCTCGACCTCCTTCAACCAGGTGCAGAGCCAACAGCCGCAGACGCTCGCCTTCGCGCTGGCCGACTCGCCGGTCGGCCCGCTCGCCTGGAATGAGGCGGGCCCGAGGTTTGGGTGCACCTGTTGTCGCCGGGACGACAACAGGTGCACCCAGTCGTCAGCGACCGGGGCGGCCGGGGAGACGCGCGATGCAGGGCGTCACGTGATCGGCGCGCAGCACGCAGCGCCGGCCGCCGTCGAGCTTGCGGTCGCAGAACACCCAGTGGCGTACGCCCTGGTCGTCCTCGACCGAGACGGCGATCCCACGAGCTGAAGAGCAAGATCGATTCGGGAGAGTGGCCGTCCGGCCACACGCTGCCGAGCCTCGCCCAACTGTGCAAGGAGCACGGCGTCTCCGACACCGTGTAGGCGGGCCGGCACTCGGATCAGCGTGAGGGACCGGGTGAGGGCTCGGCCCTGGGAGCAGCATGTGCCCGGCAGAGGTAGCCTCACCGGCGTGCGAGTACGTGTCGAACAGACCGCCTTACCGGGAATCGGCGTACGTCATGACCTGATGACGGAATCCGGCCGCCGGCTCGGCGTGGTCTCCCATCGCAATGGCCGCCGCGACCTGGTCCTCTACGACCCGGACGATCCCGACTCCTGTCAGCACGACATACCGCTGACCGACGACGAGGCGGAGGCGCTGGCCGACATCCTCGGCGCGTCGCTGATGCTGGGTCAGCTCTCCGGGCTGCGCGAGCAGGCCGCCGGGCTGCTGACCGAGCAGATCGTGATCCCGGCCGGCTCGAAGTACGTCGGTCGGCGGCTCGGCGACACGAAGGCCCGCACCCGGACCAGCGCGTCCATCGTGGCCGTGCTGCGTCAGGGCGAGGTGAACGTCTCGCCCGACCCCACCTTCCGGTTCGAATCCGGCGATGTGGTCGTCGTGGTCGGCACCCGACAGGGTCTCGACGGCGTCACCTCCATCCTCGCCGAGACCGACCCGGACGGCTGACGCGTATGCACGAAACCCAAATCCTGCTCGTCGAGGTCGGCGCGCTGCTGCTCCTGCTCGGCCTGCTCGGCCGGCTCAGCCGTCGCGTCGGCGTCTCGCCCATCCCGCTCTATCTGCTGGCCGGCCTCGCCTTCGGGCACGGCGGCCTGCTGCCGCTCAACGCCAGCGAGGAGTTCTTCGCCGTCGGCGCGGAGATCGGCGTGATCCTGCTGCTGGTCATGCTCGGCCTGGAGTACAGCGCGAACGAACTGGTCGGCAACCTCCGCTCGGCCGCGCCCGCCGGGGTCATCGACGCGGTGTTCAACGCGCTGCCCGGCTTCGCGTTCGCGCTGCTGCTCGGCTGGGGCTGGGTCGCCGCCGTGGTGCTCGCCGGCGTCACCTGGGTGTCGTCCTCGGGCGTGATCGCCAAGGTGCTCGGCGACCTGGGCCGGGTCGGTAACCGGGAGACCCCGGTGATCCTCTCCGTCCTGGTGATCGAGGACCTGGCGATGGCGCTCTACCTGCCGCTGGTCACCGCGCTGCTCGCCGGGGTCGGCCTGATGAAGGGCGGCATCGCGCTCGCCATCGCGGTGTTCACCGTGGTCGTCGTGCTGGCCGTGGCGATCCGGTACGGGCATCTGATCTCCACCGCGCTCTCCGCCAAGGATCCGGAGGCGCTGCTGCTCGGCGTGCTCGGCCTGACCCTGCTGGTCGCCGGTATCGCGGCCAAGCTCCAGGTCTCCGCCGCGGTCGGCGCGTTCCTGGTCGGCATCGCGCTGTCCGGGCCGGTCGCGCACCACGCCACCCAGTTGCTGTCGCCGCTGCGGGACCTCTTCGCCGCGGTCTTCTTCGTGTTCTTCGGGCTGGTCACCAACCCGCTGGACATGCCACCGGTGCTCCTGCCCGCGCTGCTGCTGGCCGTGGTGACCATGGCGACGAAGGTGGCCACCGGCTACCTGGCCGCCCGTCGGGCCGGGATCGCCGAGCCCGGACGCTGGCGGGCCGGCCTGGCGCTCACCCCGCGCGGTGAGTTCTCCATCGTCATCGCCGGGCTGGCCGTGGCCGCCGTCTACCCGGTGGAGCCGAAGCTGGCCGCGCTCGCCACCGCGTACGTGCTGATCACGGTGGTGACCGGTCCGCTGCTCGCCCGGTTGCCGGACACCCCCTGGTTCAAGCAGTGGCTGCGCCGACGTGCCGCCGCCACCCGACCGGTCACGGTGCCGGTGGGCGACTGACCCGTGGCCGGGCCTGATCGGCTGCTCATCCGGTCCGGCCCGGCCAACGGTTGTCAAATTGATCCCGGGAAGGGCTACCACTGCTCCGCCGAAGCGCGTTAACGTGTCGCCCCAGCAGCCAGGGTCCGCGGGTGGCCGGAGCCCCCGCCAGCGTCAGCGGAAGGTCGGCCGGTGAACGTGCGGGAAGAGACGTTCCACGGCTTCGCCAACCCGGTCGACCCGTCGCCCGCCGAACTGCGGGCCTGGGCGTACCAACCGGACTCGGTGCCACTGGCCTCCATGCCGCCCGACTGGGACCTGCTGGTCGCCGGTGACCACCTGGTGCAGACGCTGTTCGACCTGGCCATGGACCGGTCCTGTCCGGCCCGCCGGTTCGCGCTGCACTGCCTCTACATCTACGCCGCCGACGGCATCCGGACGAACTTCCGCGCGCACCCGAAACGCCGCTTTCGCAAGCTCGTCGAGCAGGCCGAACGGACCGGCGACGACCTGATGCGCAACTGGGCGCACAACAGCCGGGTGCTGCTCGCCCGCCCGGATCTCTTCGTCTACCGCGACTGGTGCGAGGGTGGCCTGGTGCGCGAGAACCGCCGCCTCTAGCTCGGCTCACGGCACCTCGCCTCCGCCGTGATCATGAAGTCGACGGCGATGTCGATCTCCGCCGATGCCGCCAACTTCATGATCACCGGGTCAGGGTGGGCCCGAGTGGCGTCCGGCCCGCACGTCGACGGATCGGTCAGGTCGATCCGCCCTGTTTCTTGCGCCGTTCGTCGTCCCTAGCGCGGTCCACACCGTGGTCGGTCTGGTCGGCGAAGCGCCCTTCCTTGACCTTGTCGCTGAAGCGGCCCTCGGTTACCCGGTCGAATCGCTCCTTGACGTTCTCGGCCACCTTTTCGAGGCGCTCCTCCGCGCGTTCCGCCACTTTCTTCGCCGGTTCCGCCATGGCTCCCCCCGCCAGCCCGGATTCCGTTTCAGGGCTTTCATCCCTGATCAAAGCGTAGTGGAGCGGGCCCCGCCGCGCCCCGGTTTCCGCGACCTCCCCGTCGACCGGCAAGGGCCGGCACGCCTCCGGGAACAGCGGGGGACGTGCCGGCCCTCGGACGAGCGCGAGCAGCAGGTGTCAGCGATCGGGGGTACGACGGGGGCGCCAGACCACGAGCGCGGTGGAGGTGCGGTTGGTGGGCACCAGGTCGCCACGGGGGAAGCCACCCAGCGACTCCAGCTCGGCGATCCGCCGGTACGCGGCGTCCAGCTCCGCCTCCAGCCGGGCCACCCGCTGCTGCGCCTCCTCCAGCAGCCGCTCCAGCCCGATGATCCGCTTCACCCCGGCCAGGTTGATCCCGTCGTCCTGACTGAGCCGCTGCACCTCGCGCAGCAGCACCACGTCCCGGACGCTGTACCGGCGACCGCCGCCGGCCGCCCGGCCGGGCTGCACCAGGCCCAGCCGGTCGTACTGGCGCAGCGTCTGGGGGTGCATGCCCGCCATCCGCGCCGCCACCGAGATCATCAGAATCTTGGCTTCGTAGGCCGGGTCACCCGAGCCGACGTACTCCTCCGACATGCCCGCTCACCTCCGCTGCCGCCGTCAACTGAATCGACGTACCCGCGCGTCGAGATGTTCCCGCGCGGCGGGCGGAGTCTGCGCCGCGAAGGTCTCCAGCGCCGCCCGCGCCTCGTCCGACACCTTCGCCGGGACCACCACGTCGAGCGTGACCAGCAGATCACCGGCGCGGCCGTCATTGCGTACGACGCCCTTGCCGCGGGCCCGCAGCACCCGTCCGGTGGGGGTACCCGGTGGCACCCGCAACGTCACCGTGCCGTCCAGGGTCGGCACCCGCAGGTCGGTCCCGAGCACCGCCTCGGCGTACGTGATCGGGACGTTCAGGGTCAGATCGTCCCCGGTGCGTCCGAACAACTCGTCCGGGCGCACCTTCACGTGCACGAACAGGTCGCCCGCCGGGCCGCCCCGGTCGCCGGGTTCGCCGCGACCGGCCAGCCGGATCCGCTGGCCGTCGGCCACCCCGGCCGGGAAGCGCACGGTCAGCGTGCGGGTCTTGGTGACCCCGCCGGTGCCGTGGCACTCCGGGCACTTCTCCTCGACGATCGTGCCGACGCCCTGGCAGTTGCGGCAGGGCTCGGAGAAGCTGAACGACCCCTGGTTGCGGGTGGTCACCCCGGCACCGTGACAGACCGGGCAGGCCAGCGGCGTGGTGCCCGGCTTGGCGCCGTTGCCGTGGCAGGTGTCGCAGACCCCTGGTGCGCGCAGGGTCAGCGGCAGGGTGACGCCGCGGACCGCGTCCGTGAAGTCCAGCGCCACCTCGGCCTCGACGTCCCGGCCCCGGGCCGGACCGCGCGGGCGTGCCGCGCCGCCGGCGCCGCCACCGGAGAAGATCGTGCTGAACAGGTCGGTGAAGCCGCCGCCACCGAACCGGGCGTCGCCGCCACCGCCGGCACCGCCGCCGCCGAACAGGTCGGAGACGTCGAACGGCGCGCCCCCGGACTGGCCCGTGCCGCGGGCGCCGCGCCGGAACGCGCCCGAGCCGAAGAGCGACCGCATCTCGTCGTACTCGCGACGCTTCTTCTCGTCGCCGAGCACCGCGTACGCCTCGGAGACGGTCTTGAACCGCTCCTCGGCCCCGGCATCACCGGGGTTGTGGTCCGGATGCGACTCCCGGGCCAGCTTCCGGTACGACTTCTTGATCTCGTCCGAGGAGGCGGACTTGTCCACGCCCAACGCGGCGTAGTAGTCCTTCTCGATCCAGTCCTTGGAACTCACCGGTCCACCCCCTTCCACGGGTCGAATCCCGGTCGTCCCGCCCGCCCGGTGCGGGCGGGCGGGACGTCACGGGTCGGCACTACTCCGGGTCCGCGACCGCGACCAGGGCCGGCCGCAGCAGGCGCTCGCCGAGTTGGTAGCCCCGGCGCATGACCTGCACGCAGGTCGGCTCCGTCACGTCGGCGGAGGTCTGGTGCGCCACCGCCTCGTGCCGGGTCGGGTCGAACGGGTCGCCCTGCTCACCGAACGCGGTCAGGCCGAACTTGCCCAGCGCGGCGGTGAGCTGGTCGGCCACACTGCCGAACGGACCCACCAGGTCGCCGTGCTCGCGGGCCCGGTCCAGGTCGTCGAGGATCGGCAGGAGCGCGGTGAGCACCCCGCCGGTCGCCTGCTCCTGGACCAGGTTGCGGTCGCGGTCGACCCGCTTGCGGTAGTTGGCGTACTCCGCCGACACCCGCTGGAGGTCGCGGGTGCGCTCCTCCAGGTCGGAGCGGAGCGACTCCAGCTCGGCGCCGAGCGGCGCCTTGCCGGTCTCGTCGCTCGGCTCGGCCGGCGCGTCGACCACGGGGGGCCCGGCGACCTCGGCCTCGCCGCCGATCTCGTCGACGACGACCTCGGCCTCCTCGACCAGCCCTTCGGCGGGCGCGTCGGCGGCGGCGTCGGCGGCGGACGGGTCGTTCGCCGGCTCCTCCGTCACCTTGCCGAGCTTGCGCTTGTCACGGATGACGACCCGCGGCTCGTCGCCGGCGTCCTTGCCGGCGCCCGCGGAGCCACCCGGCGCCGACCCGGTGGAACCCGGGTCGGCCGCTCGTGGCGTGTCCGTCATGCGGTCACCTCATCCCTCTGCGGTGCGGATCGTGCCGGGGACCGACTGTCACTTCTTGTCCTCGTCCACGATCTCCGCGTCGACCACGTCGTCGGCGCCACCGGCCTGCGGACCGCCGGTCGCACCCGCACCGGCACCCGGCCCGGCCGCACCCGCACCGGGAGCGCCCGGCTCACCCTCCTGCTGCTGCGCGTAGAGCAGCGAGCCGGCCTGCTGGGAGACCTGGGCCAGCTTCTCGTGCGCGGCCTTGATCTTCTCGATGTCCTGCCCGCCGAGGGCGCTGCGCAGCTCGCCGAGCGCCTCGTTGAGCTGGTCCCGGTTCTCGGCCGGCAGCTTGTCGCCGCTCTCGGCGAGGAACTTCTCGGTCTGCCACTGGAGCGCCTCGGCGACGTTGCGGGTCTCCGCCTCCTCGCGGCGGCGCTTGTCCTCGTCGGCGTGCTCCTCGGCGTCCCGGCGCATGCGCTCGATGTCGTCCTTCGGCAGCGAGGAGCCGCCGGTGATCGTCATCTTCTGTTCCTTGCCGGTGCCCAGGTCCTTGGCGTGCACGTTGACGATGCCGTTGGCGTCGATGTCGAACGTGACCTCGATCTGCGGCACGCCGCGCGGCGCCGGCGGGAGGCCGGTCAGCTCGAACGTGCCGAGCTTCTTGTTGTAGGCCGCGATCTCCCGCTCGCCCTGGAACACCTGGATCAGCACCGACGGCTGGTTGTCGTCGGCCGTGGTGAAGACCTCGGAGCGCTTGGTCGGGATGGTGGTGTTGCGCTCGATGAGCTTGGTGAAGATGCCGCCCTTGGTCTCGATGCCGAGGCTCAGCGGCGTCACGTCGAGCAGCAGGACGTCCTTGACCTCGCCCTTGAGCACGCCCGCCTGGAGCGCGGCGCCGACGGCGACGACCTCGTCCGGGTTGACGCCCTTGTTCGGGTCGCGGCCGGTGAGCTGCTTGACCAGGTCGGTGACGGCGGGCATCCGGGTCGAGCCGCCGACCAGGATGACGTGGTCGACGTCGGAGACCTTGATCCCGGCGTCCTTGACGGCCTGCTCGAACGGGCCCTTGCAGCGGTCCAGCAGGTCCTGCGTCATGCGCTGGAACTCGGCGCGGCTCAGCGTCACGTCGAGGTGCAGCGGGCCGGCCGAGCCGGCGGTGATGTACGGCAGGTTGATGTTGCTGGTGGTGGCCGCGGACAGCTCGATCTTGGCCTTCTCGGCCGCCTCCTTGAGCCGCTGCATGGCCATCTTGTCCTGCGAGAGGTCGATGCCGTGCTCGCCGCGGAACGTCTTCACCAGGTGGTCGATGATCCGCTGGTCCCAGTCGTCGCCGCCGAGCTGGTTGTCACCGCTCGTCGACTTCACCTCGACGACGCCCTCGGCCAGCTCCAGCAGGGACACGTCGAACGTGCCGCCACCGAGGTCGAAGACCAGGACGGTCTGCTCCTTGGAGCCCTTGTCCAGGCCGTACGCCAGGGCGGCCGCGGTCGGCTCGTTCACGATCCGCAGCACGTTGAAGCCGGCGATCTCACCGGCCTCCTTGGTGGCCTGGCGCTGCCCGTCGTTGAAGTAGGCCGGGACGGTGATCACCGCGTCGGCGATCTGCTCGCCCAGGTACGCCTCGGCGTCCCGCTTGAGCTTCATCAGCGTCCGCGCGGAGATCTCCTGCGGGGTGTACTTCTTGCCGTCGATGTCGACGGTCCAGTTGGTGCCGATCTCCCGCTTGACCGAGCGGATGGTCCGGTCGGGGTTGGTCACCGCCTGGCGCTTGGCGACCTCACCGACGAGCACCTCGCCGTTGCGGGCGAACGCGACGATCGAGGGAGTCGTACGCGAGCCCTCGGCGTTGGCGATGACGGTGGGCTCACCGCCCTCGAGAACGCTGACGCAGGAGTTCGTCGTGCCGAGGTCGATGCCGACCGCACGTGCCATGTTCGCTTCCTCGCTTCATAACGGGTGAGCAGGTCGGTTGGCCTGCCCGGCGGGGTCGCCCGGAAGGCGGCCGCGCCACAAGTTGAGTGAACTTGACTCAATAGTGCCACGCGATCGGCAAACCGCAAGTCGAGGTTGAGTCGACTCGGCGCAACCTGACCGTTATTACCGTCCGGTTGTCTTACCTTGCGTCGGTCGGGCACGCTTTAGCGGTGACGACGCATGGCGATTCCGCCACCCGTGCCGGCGCGCCCGCCGTCGCAGCCCGCACCGGAACCCCCACCGGCGACGACCAGCCCGCCGAGGCCACGGCGGGCCTGTCCGCCGCGCTCACCGACCTGCGGGCCGCGATCGACGCGGCTCGCTTCCCGCTCGCCCTGCCCTCGGCCGAGTCGGCCCGGCACGCCGCCCGGAGCCTCACCGACCAGCTCGACGACTACCTGCTGCCGAGGTTGGCCCGACTCGACGCCCCGCTGCTCGTGGTGGTCGGCGGCTCGACCGGCGCCGGCAAGTCGACGCTCGTCAACAGCCTGGTCCAGGCGCGGGTCAGCGCGGCCGGGGTGCTCCGGCCCACCACCCGTTCCCCGGTGCTGGTCTGCAACCCGGCCGACGCCGCCTGGTTCCGCCAGGGCGAGCTGCTGCCCGGCCTGACCCGCACCACCGAGCCGAGCGAACACCCGGGCACCCTCCAACTGGTCACCGCCCCGGCGCTGCCGGCCGGGCTGGCCTTCCTCGACGCCCCCGACATCGACTCGGTGGTGGACGCCAACCGGGCGCTCGCCGGGCAACTGCTCGCCGCCGCCGACCTGTGGTTGTTCGTCACCACCGCCGCGCGCTACGCCGACGCCGTGCCCTGGGAGCTGCTGCGCAGCGCCCGGGCCCGGGGCACCGCCGTCGCCATGGTGCTCGACCGGGTCCCGCCCGAGGCCGCCGACGAGATCGCCGCCCACCTGTCCGAGATGCTCGCCTCGCAGGATCTGGGCGCCGCGCCGCTGTTCGTGCTGCCGGAGACCTGGGTGGACGGGCAGGGCCTGCTGCCGGACCGGATGACCGCGCCGTTGAGCGGCTGGTTCGCCCGGCTCGCCGGCGACGCGGAGGCCCGCTCGGCGGTGGTCCGGCAGACGCTCGACGGCGCGCTGGCCGCCCTGCATCCGGTGGTCGAGGGGTTGGCCGACGCCGCCGACGAGCAGATGGCCGCCGCCGAGGCGCTCGACGAGCGGGTCCGGGCCGCCTATCGGGGCGCGGAGCGCACCGTCGACCAGGGGCTCCGGGACGGCCGGCTGCTCCGGGGCGAGGTGCTGGCCCGCTGGCAGGAGTTCGTCGGCACCGGCGAGTTCTTCCGCAGCCTGGAGGCACGGATCGGCCGGCTGCGGGACCGGATGGTCGCGGCGGTCACCGGCCGGCCCGCCCCGGCGGCGGAACTGCGGACCGCGATCGAGTCCCAACTGGTGACGCTGCTGCGCGGGGTGGCCGCCGAGGCGGCCGAGAACGCGTACACCGGTTGGAAGGCGCACCCGGCCGGCGCGGCGCTGCTCGAACCGGAGCTGGCGTACGCGTCGGCCGACCTGCCGGCACGCGGCGAGCAACTGGTCCGCGACTGGCAGCGCGCGGTGCTGGAACTGGTCCGCGTCGAGGGCGGCGACCGGCGGTTCGTGGCCCGCACCGCGGCGTACGCGGTCAACGCCACCGGCCTGGCCGTCATGATCGGCGTCTTCGCCTCCACCGCGTTCATCCCGACCGGCCTGGAGGTCGCCGCCGGCACCGGCACCGCGGTCGCCGGGCAGACCGTGCTCCAGGCCATCTTCGGCGACCAGGCGGTGCGTAACCTGTCCCGCAAGGCGCGGGTGGACCTGCTCGACCGGGTCGGCGCGCTGCTCACCGAGGAGGCCGCCCGCTTCCTGGCCCGCACCGAGGCCGCCCGCCCGGCCACCGACGCCGGTGCGGCGTTGCGCCAGGCGGCGGTGACGGTCGAGCGGGCCCGGCACCGCAGCGGCCTCACCACCGCCGACGGCGCCCCGTCGCCCACCGACACCGACCAGGACGGACGCGACCACCCGTGAGCGCGAGGAGTGAGCCGGTGTTGCGAGCCCCGCAGTCGCGGACAAGGACGGCATCATGACGAACCTCGTGGGACGGATGCGCGAGGCGTTCCGCACCGACCAGCGGATCGACCCGGACGTCCTGATCGCGCGCCTCCAGGCGGTCCAGCGGTTCCTCGGCGCGGTGGACGGCCAGGTACCGGATGCCCAACTGGTGGCCGCGCACACCGTGGTCGAGCGGGCCGGTGACCGGCTCGCCCTCTCCGGCCGGCACACCGTGGTCGCGCTCGCCGGCGCCACCGGCAGCGGGAAGTCGAGCCTGTTCAACGCGCTGGCCCGGATGGACCTCTCCCCGGTCGGCGTGCGCCGGCCGACCACCGGCGTGGCCCACGCCTGCGTGTGGGGCCCGCTCGACGGCGCGGTACGCCTGCTCGACTGGGTCGGGGTGCTGCCCCGGCACCGGTTCGTCCGGGAGAGCCCGCTGGACGGCGACGACGAGTCCAACCTGCACGGTCTGGTCCTGCTGGACCTGCCCGACTTCGACTCGGTGCAGCACCACCACCGGCTGGAGGTCGACCGGCTGCTCGGCCTGGTCGACCTGGTGGTCTGGGTGGTCGACCCGCAGAAGTACGCCGACCGCGTGATCCACACCAGCTACCTGCGCGAGTTCCACCGGCACCGGGACGTGACAGTGGTGGTGCTCAACCAGGCCGACCGGTTGCACCCGACCGCGTTGCCCACCGTCCTCGACGACCTGCGCCGGCTGCTCGACGCCGACGGGCTGGGCGGGGTGCCGCTGCTGCCCACCGTGGCCACGGACCCGGCCGGGCTGGCCGGGCTGCGGGCCGAGCTGGAGAAGACGGTCGCCGAGCGGCAGGCCGCGCTGCGCCGGCTCTCCGGTGACGTGGACGCCGTGGTGACCGACCTCGAACCGCTGGTCGGGCCGGAGCCGCCACGCACCCGGCCGGGTGACGCCTCGGCCCGGGAGCTCACCCGGGCACTGGCCGGGGCGGCCGGCGTGCCGACCGTGGCGCAGGCGGTCCAGGGCGCGTACCGGCACCGGGCGGTGAGCAGCACCGGCTGGCCGCTGGTGCGGAGCTGGCGGAAGCTGCGCCCGGATCCGCTACGCCGGTTGCACCTGCCGGGGCGGGACCCGGACGCGCCGGCCGAGAGCCTGATCTCGGCCACCTCCGTACCCGATCCGACCGCCGCGCAGCGCTCGGCGCTGAACCTGGCCATCCGGGCGGTGGCCGACCGGTCCGGCGCCGACCTGCCGGCGCCGTGGCCGACCGCGGTGACCGCCGCGGCCCGGTCCCGGCTGGCCGAGCTGCCGGGCGCGCTCGACCACGCGGTCGCCGCCACCGATCTCGGCATGAACCGGCGGCCGGCCTGGTGGCGGGTGGTCGGCGCGATCCAGTGGCTGGTCACGCTCGCGGCAGTGGGCGGCCTGGTCTGGCTGGTCCTGGGGTACGCGCTGCGCTTCCTCGGCCTGCCACCGCTGGAACACCCGAAGCTCGGCGAGGTGCCCTGGCCCACCGTGCTGCTGCTCGGCGGCCTGCTGGCCGGGCTGCTGGTGGCGGCGCTGACCCGGCCGGTGGTCGGGTGGGCGGCCCGGCGGGCCCGCGACCGGGCCGAGCAGCGCCTGCTCACCTCGGTCGGCAGCGTCGGCGAGAAGTACGTGCTGGATCCGGTCTGGGCGTTGCTGGCGCGGTACGGCGCGGCACGGAACGCGCTGCACGAGGCCGGCCGGCGCTGAATCGGGTGCGCGGAGCGGTGTGACGGCCGTCGACGCGGCGTAGGGTCGATGCATGGCCACGCCACAGACCCCCTACGACGCGGTGCTGCACGCCGCGCGCGACGTGACGAGGCTCGACTCCGCCCTGGACGCGGAGATGCTCGGCGCCGCGTTGCTGGGCAGCGTCTACGCCGTCGCGGAGCACGACCGACAGCGAGCCGTCCACGAGTTCGTGGCCGGCTTCCTCGCCGCCACGTCACGCCGGCGCAGTGCCGCCGCGACCACCATCCGCGCCGTCTTCGCCGCCCTGGTGCCGGACGCCGAGGGCGCCGCCCGGGTCCGGCCCGGCGCGTACGCCCCGGCGTGGGCCGGCCAGCTCGGCCGGGTGCGCCTCACCGGCACCTGGGCGTACGGCGACGTGTACGGCGACCAGACCTCCTACCTGGCCACGTTCGCCTACGAGGACGAGGAGCAGGGCGGGCCGGAGCACGCCCTGGTGGTCCTCGTCGACCACAACATCGGCATCACCAAGGACGTGTTCGTCGGCGGTCCGGCGGCCCGGATCGTCGAGCAGGCCCGGGAGATCTGCACCGAGGACGAGCTGACCTGGTTCCGTGCCGAGGACCCGGCCCGGATGCACGCGGAGGTGGGCCGCCACCTGGCGGTCACCGACGACCTCGGCGAGCTGCCCGCCCAGGGTTCGCTCGCCACCGATCGGGCCCTGGTGGGCGCCCGCCTGGCGGCCCTGCCCGGGCCGCGACCGCCGACCGGCCCGGCGGTCGTGCCGCCGGCCACCGACGAGGAGCGGACCAGGCTGGTACGCGCCTTCCTCGACTCACCCGAGGCCGCCCGTTTCGGCCTGCCCGAGGTGGCCGACGGCGAGCTGGCCTCGTTGCACTTCTGCCTGGGTCTGCTGCTGGATCACGCGGCGAGCTTCCCGGACGCCGACCCGATGCGGTGGAGCCCGATGGTCGCCGAGCTGTTCCTGCTCGACTGGGTGCACCGTCGTGCCGTGCTGGACATGGACGACGCCGCGATGCTGCCCCGGGTGCTGCGGGCCTGGGCGGCGTACGCGGGCCGGCAGCGAGGGCTGGCGCCACCCGCGACCACCCGGACGGACGAGGCGATCACCGAGATGGTCCCCGAGTTCGCCCGGCTCTACAGCACCGGTGAGCGGCGTAGCGCGGCCACCGCGGCGGTGGCGCAGTTGATGGCCGACGGGGTGGACCCGGACGACCCGGCGGCGCTGGACGCCTGGATCGAGGCGAACCGGCACCGCCTCACCGACGACCCCGCCTGAGCCGGTCCGGCTCACCACTCGGCGACGGCCCCTGACTCGGCTCCGACGTGGGCCCGGAGGTCGGCGCCGAGGTGGGCCCGGACGACGTCGGCTCGGCGGTCGGCCCGGAGGACGGCTCCGAGGTGGGCCCGGACGTCGGCTCGGCGGTCGGTCCGGACGAGGTGCCGGTCGGCTCGGGGGCGGGCGCGGAGGAGGTGGTGGTGGGCTCGGGCACCGGGACCGGATCCTGCGCCGGGTCGGACGCCGAGGGCGAGGGCGAGGGCACCGGCGACGGCCGCGGCGGCCGGACCGGTGTGGGCCGAGGCGGTTCGAGTGGCGCCACCGGCGCGGTGGCCGGCCGGGACCGACGCGCGGAGCCGAGGTCGCTCCGGTCGGGCGGGATCGGGGCGGCCGGGAACGCCGGTCGCGGCGGCGCGGTGGTGGTGACGGCGTCGACCGCGGGCGTGGACGCCGTCGGCACCGGGGCCGGGGTGGTCCGGGGCAGCGGGATGACCACCGGCCCGACCGAGGGCGTCGGGATGAACGGCGTGCCGGCGTCGGGCAGGGCGCTGTTCCCCACGGTCGCCGAGCCGGTGCTGATGGCGGCCAGGATGGGCATCGAGGCGGTGCCGGCGAGCAGCGCCACGGTCAGCAGGTAGCCCCGGCTCGGGCCACCGACGCCGGGGGCACGGTGCGCGCCGACCACCCGGCGGTAGCGGGCGGCGGGCAGGGCCCGGTGCCGGCCCAGGAAGGGGGCTCCGGGAGGACCCTCTGGTTCGGACACCGGCACACTCCTCGTACGCGTCGACGGAACGGAACAGCACGCCCGAATATCCGGACAAAAGCCGCGTGAGCGCTCAACGCCAGCTTGACCGAGTGACAGTCAGTTCACCAGCCGCAACCGCGTGTCGACACACATTTTGTCCGCCGAGGGCCCGTTACCTGTCGGGACAAAAGCGCTCATCCGTCGCGAAGCCGATGGAAGCTCACCGACGGGGGAGGCCATACTGTGGGCCCGCTCACCTCCTCTGCAATCATTCAGGCACGACGGCAACGCAGCCGCTACCTCCGCGCACCCCGCGGCTGGTGCGGAACGGCGCCGGCGCTCCCGGGCCTGGGTCCCCCGACGGACCCCGGCTCACGCCGCGCGGCAACCCTCACCGGGGCTAGGCGCGGTCGCCAGGGACCGACCCGGCAGCAGCCGGGCGGGCGCACGAGGTGCGCGGCTCGGGTCACCCCCGGCGGCGCAGACAGACAGGGAGAGACCGATGGCAAAGGGCGACCCCGGGGCCGCCACCCGCAGCAAGCGGGCCGCACCCCGTACCAGGCGCGCCGCCGCGACCGGCGAACCGGAACTCGTACAGCTGCTCACGCCGGAAGGCGAGCGGATCGAGACCGCGCTCGGCCCGGACGGGACCGAGTACCGCGTCGACTTCACCGACGAGGAGTACCGCGGGCTCTACCGCGACCTCGTGCTGGTCCGCAAGCTCGACGCCGAGGCGACCGCCCTGCAACGCCAGGGCGAGCTGGGCCTGTGGGCGAGCCTGCTGGGCCAGGAGGCCGCGCAGGTGGGCTCCGGCCGGGCGCTGCGCGCGCAGGACATGGCGTTCCCGACCTACCGGGAGCACGGCGTCCTCTACTGCCGCGGCATCGACCCGATCATGCCGCTCGGCCTGTTCCGCGGCGTCGACCAGGGCGGCTGGGACCCGAACGAGTTCAAGTTCAACATGTACACGATCGTCATCGGGGCGCAGACCCTGCACGCGACCGGGTACGCCATGGGCGTCGCCATGGACGGCAAGACCGGCGGCGAGGACGGCGAGGCGGTGATCGCCTACTTCGGTGACGGCGCCACCAGCCAGGGCGACGTCAACGAGTCGTTCGTCTGGGCCAGCGTGTTCAACGCGCCGCTGGTCTTCTTCTGCCAGAACAACCAGTACGCCATCTCCGAGCCGCTGGAGCGCCAGACCCGCGTCCCGCTCTACCGGCGGGCCGGCGGTTTCGGCTTCCCCGGCGTCCGGGTCGACGGCAACGACGTGCTCGCCTCGTACGCGGTGACCCGGCACGCGCTGGACACCGCGCGCAGCGGCCAGGGCCCGTCCCTGATCGAGGCGTACACCTACCGGATGGGGGCGCACACCACCTCGGACGACCCGACGCGTTACCGGATCGCCAGCGAGGTCGAGGCCTGGCAGGCCAAGGACCCGATCGCCCGGATGAAGGCGTTCCTGCTCAAGCAGCAGATCGTCGACGAGTCGTTCTTCACCGAGATCGACGAGCAGGCCCGTACCGAGTCGGTGCACCTGCGGGAGCGGGTGCTCAACATGCCGGACCCGCAGCCGGTCAGCATGTTCGACCACGTCTACCCGCACGGCTCCCCGGAGCTGGACGAGCAGCGGGCCCGGTTCTCGCAGTACATGGAGTCGTTCGAGGGGAGCGCGCACTGATGGCCACGGAGACGCTCACGCTCGGCAAGGCACTCAACACCGGTCTGCGACGGGCCCTGGAGAACGACCAGAAGGTCGTCATCATGGGCGAGGACGTCGGCAAGCTCGGCGGCGTGTTCCGGATCACCGACGGCCTCCAGAAGGACTTCGGCGACCAGCGGGTGATCGACACCCCGCTGGCCGAGTCCGGCATCATCGGCACCGCGGTCGGCCTGGCCATCCGCGGCTTCCGGCCGGTCTGCGAGATCCAGTTCGACGGCTTCGTCTACCCCGCGTACGACCAGATCGTGTCGCAGGTGGCGAAGATGCACTACCGCTCGCAGGGCAAGGTGCGGATCCCGATGGTCATCCGGATCCCCTACGGCGGCGGCATCGGCGCGGTCGAGCACCACTCGGAGTCGCCCGAGGCGTACTTCGCGCACACCGCCGGTCTCAAGGTGGTCACCTGCGCGAACCCGCAGGACGCGTACGTGATGATCCAGCAGGCCATCGCGTCGGACGACCCGATCGTGTTCCTGGAGCCGAAGCGGCGCTACTGGGAGAAGGGGCCGGTCGACCTGGACGCCCCGCTCACCGACGCGTACCCGCTGCACAGCGCGCGGGTCGCCCGGTCGGGCACGGACGCCACCGTGCTGGCGTACGGCCCGATGGTGCGCACCGCGCTGGACGCGGCCACCGCCGCCGCCGAGGACGGCCGGGAGCTGGAGGTCATCGACCTGCGGACGCTGTCGCCGCTGGACCTGACCGCCGCGTACGAGTCGGTGAAGCGCACCGGCCGCTGCGTGGTCGTGCACGAGGCGCCGGGCAACCTGGGCCTCGGGTCGGAGATCGCGGCCCGGATCACCGAGGAGTGCTTCTATTCCCTGGAGTCCCCGGTGCTGCGGGTGACCGGCTTCGACGTCCCCTACCCGGCCGCGCGGGTGGAGGAGGAGTACCTGCCGGACCTCGACCGGGTGCTCGACGCCGTCGACCGCACCTTCGGCTGGTGAGCGGCATGTCCCGGATCAAGGAGTTCAACCTGCCCGACCTGGGCGAGGGCCTGACCGAGGGCGAGATCCTCGCCTGGCTGGTCAAGGTGGGCGACGACATCGAGCTGAACCAGCCGATCGTCGAGGTGGAGACCGCGAAGGCGGCGGTCGAGATCCCGGCGAAGTGGGCCGGCCGGGTGCAGGCGATCTTCCACCCGGAGGGTTCGACGGTCGAGGTCGGCGTGCCGATCATCGCGATCGACACCGACCCGGGCGCCGGGCCGGTGGAGCAGTCGACGACCGGCACGCCCACCGCCGAGCTGCCCTCCCCGTCGGCGGCCTCGCTGGCCGCTGTCGAGGTGGCGCCCGAGGAGGGCATGGTCGAGCCGGGCCTGATCGGTGGCGTGGCGCCGGGTGGGCGTACCGCCGTGCTGGTCGGCTACGGCCCGCGCAACGCGCCGGCCAAGCGCCGCCCGCGCAAGGGCGCCGCCCCGGTCCAGCCCGCTCCGGCGCAGGCCGTTCCAGCGCCGGTCACCCCGGTTCAGGCCGCCCCGGCTCCAGCCCCGGTGGCCCCGACGCCCGCGCTGAACGGCAACGGCCGGGCGGGTGGCGGCCCGGTGCTGGCCAAGCCGCCGGTCCGCAAGCTCGCCAAGGACCTCGGGGTCGACCTGGCCGCGCTGACCGGTTCCGGTCCGCTCGGCTCGATCACCCGCGAGGACGTACAGCGGGCGGCGAGTGGAACCCCGGCGGCCGAGCCGCTGACGGTCACCGCGGCGGCGACGTCGGCCGCGTCGGCCGCGAGCTTCGGCGCGGACCGCGAGCAGCGCATCCCGGTCAAGGGGGTACGCAAGCTCACCGCGGAGAACATGGCCCGCTCGGCGTTCACCGCCCCGCACGTGACGGAGTTCCTGACCGTCGACGTGACCCGGGCGATGAAGGCGCTGGACCGGCTCCGCGACCGGCGCGAGTGGCGGGACGTGCGGGTCTCGCCGCTGCTGCTGGTCGCCAAGGCGGTGCTGCTGGCGGTCAAGCGGTACCCGATGGTCAACTCGACCTGGGCCGGCGACGAGATCGTGGTCAAGGAGTACGTCAACCTGGGCATCGCGGCGGCCACCGAGCGCGGCCTGATCGTGCCGAACATCAAGGACGCCGGCCGGCTGACGCTGCGTGAGCTGGCGGACGCGATGACGGCGCTGGTGCAGACCGCGAAGTCGGGGAAGACGTCCCCGGCGGACATGTCCGGCGGCACGCTCACCATCACCAACGTCGGCGTCTTCGGCGTCGACACCGGCACGCCGATCCTGCCCCCGGGCGAGTCGGCGATCCTCGCCTTCGGCGCGGTACGCGAGCAGCCGTGGGTGCACAAGGGCAAGGTGAAGGTTCGGCAGGTCACCACGCTCGGCCTCTCCTTCGACCACCGGATCATCGACGGCGAGCTGGGGTCGAAGTTCCTGCGCGACATCGGGGACTTCCTGGCCGATCCGGAGGCGGCGTTGCTCGCCTGGACCTGACGTACCACCGCTCCGGCAACGGCCGGTGTGCCACGGGTGAACGCCCGGCACACCGGCCGTTGCCGTTGATGAAGGAATCATCGGCTCAGTGATGAAGATGCCTACGATCCTTAGGCAGGTGGCTCAGCTCACCTTGTAATCGATGGCGATCATGCGTGCGGTGCGCTTAAATAGAGACATCAAGGGCTGACAACCGAATAGCCAGGAGGAGAGACCCAAGATGAGCATGATCGAGCGAATCCGCACCCGCCGCGACGCCAACCGCCGGGCCCGTGCCATCGAGCACGCCCTGCGTTCCGCCAACTCGCCCGCGGTCCGCGCAGAGCTTCTCGCCATCGCCCAGCGTCACATGAGCTGACGCCACCGACGTTCCGCACTCCTCCAGTGGAGAAGACCCGCCCGGCACCCCGGGCGGGTCTTCGGCGTTCCACGTCGTCCGGCACCGGGATTCCACCCCGCCGCACCGCCCGGTACGGTTGGCACGGTCGCCAACCGGCTGCTCCGGACCGACGCGGAGAGTGAAACTCATCGACGTCGGCCGGTGACTTTCGGTGACGGCCGATGCTCCCCCGAGCGTCCCCGGGCGGCCACCGGATACCGTGCGGGGAGCCCGCACGGCCGGTACCCGCCGGCGACGCCGGCAGCCATGCCGACGGTCCCCGGCCGGCATCGGCGGTCGACCTGTGATGGAGGAGGAGCACCCATGACGTCCGAGGCTCCGCACCACCCCGGCCAGGAGCCGGGCGAGGTGTCGCCGGGCACCGGCGGACCGGTGCCGTACGGCGACCAGCCGGCGCAGCAGGACAACGGGTACAACGGCACGCCCGACCTCGGCTGGGCCCCGCCCCCGCCGGCCGGTCGGCCCGCCCCGCCGGCTCCGGCCTGGCCCGCGGCCGACGACCAGCCGCCCGCCTGGGCCCCGCCCGCCGGCCAGCACGTCACCGGTCGCGCCACCGCCCAGGTGCCCCCGCCCGCCGAGTCGGGCGGCCGGGGCGCACAGCCCGCCTGGGCCGGCTCCGAGCAGGGCGCACCGGCCTGGGCCGGCTCCAGCGAGCGTGGCCCCGAGCCGGGCGCACCGGCCTGGGCCGGCTCCGGTCCGGGTGCTCCCGCGTGGGGGCCGGGCGAGTCGGCCCGTCCGGACGCCTCCGCCGAGCCGGCACCGCCGGCCTGGGCCCCGACGTCGGGCGGTCCCGCCGAGCCGACGCCGCCCGCCTGGGCCGCCGAGCAGCACCGTCCCACCCGCGGCGCCGCCGGGGAGCAGCCCGCCTGGGCGCAGCCCGAGGCGGGCGCGCGGGGCACCGGCTACGTCCCGGCGCCGGCCACCGTGCCGAACGAGTCCTGGGTCACCCCCGCCGGCTCGGACGACCCGCACCGCTCCGGCGGATTCACCCCTGCCGCGCAGCAGGGCGATGACGCCGGCCACTCCGGAGGCTGGGCCGTCGGCACCGCAGCCCAGTCGGACGACCCGAATCGCTCCGGCGGTTGGAACCGCCGCGACGAGCAGCCCGGGGCGCAGCCGGACGACCCGAGCCGCTCCGGTGGCTGGAACCGCCGCGACGAGCAGCCCGCCGCGCAGCCGGATGACCGGTCCGGCGGTTGGAACCCGCGCGACACCCAGCCGGCCTGGGTTCCGCCCGGCCAGCAGAGCGGAGCCACCTGGCCTCCGCCCGAGCCGACCGCCCGGGCCGCCGCCAAGGTCTCCGTGCCCGGCGCCGTCCGGCCCGAGCAGGCGTGGTCCACTCCGGAGCAGTCCGACCAGGACAGCCGCTCCACCCGCACCGAGGACGACCCGCACCGTTCCGGCGGTTGGCAGGCGGCCGGCGGGCAGCAGCACGACGAGCCGGCCCGGTCCGGCGGCTGGCCCGCCCCGCAGGGAGAGAACCGGGTGGGCGGCCGGGACGGTTCCACTCGGGACGACGACCCGGACCGCTCCGGCGGTTGGGCCGCCGGCGGGCGCGCCGCCGGCGCGGCCGAGGTCCCGCAGCCGGCCGGCTGGGGCGAGTCGAATCAGCCCCACCCCGCGGGCTGGAACGACGCCCCCGCCCGGCCGCAACGCGACGCCGACGACCAGGCCGGTGGCTGGCACGACGCACCCGCGGTGCCGCAACGTGACGCCGACGACCAGGCCGCCAGCCGCCGCGCTCCGGCGCTGCCGCAGCGTGGCGGCGAGGGACCGGCCGGCGGTTGGGGCGGTGCCGCAGCCGGACCGCAGCAGCGGGAGACCGAGCGGCCGGCGGAGCCGGCCCGGCCCGGGTGGGGCGGTAACCAGGACGAGCGGGCGTCCGCCGAACCCTGGTCGCCCGCCGAGGCATGGGGCCACGCCGACGAGTCACCGCCGGCACCGTCGCGCGGCTGGCAGCCCGCCGAGGACGGACCGGTCTACCAGCCCGCGCCCGCACCGGGCATCTCACCCGGCCACGCGGTACCACTGCCCGCACAGAGCCAGCGGGTGCCGGGGGCCGCGCTGGCGGCCTCACCGCCCGTCGACCATCCCGCCGCCGCGCAGTTCGGCCCGGCCGAGCATGCACCCCAGGCGTACGAGCCGGAGCGCGCTGACGCCGGCTGGGGCGCCCCCCGGTCCGCACCTGAGGAGCCGCAGTCGCCGGCTGGTCCGGTCCTTCCCGGCCCGCGCACCTCGCCCGAGACCGGCACCGCCGGTCCGGTTTCGGCCAGCGCCTCCGTCCCGGTGGCCAGCCGGGTCACCCCGCCGGCCGACCAGGCGGCACATCCGACCGGCGCGTCCACGCCGCAGCCCCGGGTGTACGGCCGGCCGACCCGACCGGAGCCCGAGGACGCCCCGGAGGCGGACGACGCGCACGGCTACCCCGGTCAGGACGCTCCGTCCGCCTTCGCCGGCCCGCAGGCCCGACCGGACGACGGACCCGACTTCGGGCCCCCGTCCCGGGGTGACGACGGACACGGCTTCGGCGGGTCCCCGTCCCGGGGCGACGACGGACACGGCTTCGCCGGGCCGCAGGGGCGTGCTGACGACGCACCCCACTTCGCCGGCCAGCAGTCCCGCTCCGACGACGCACCCGGCTTCGGTGGACCGCACTCCCGGCCGGACGACGCACCCGCCTTCGGCGGGCCGCAGTCGCGGTCCGACGGTCCGCACGGCTACCCCGGCCAGGACGGTCCCCCCGGCTACGGCGGGCCACAGTCCCGGTCCGACGACGACCCGCGCGGATACGGCGACCGGCCGTCCTCGCCGGCCGGCCCGCCGCCGTTCCCGGTCGGCGTGCCGTCCTTCGTGGACCCGCCCGGCAACAACCGCCCCGCCAACGGGGTGCACCCGCAGGACGACGAGCAGCCCGGCGGGTCACGCGACTCCTTCGGCGGCCCCGGCGGCCAGCAGAACCCGTTCGGCGGTCCGGGCGGCCACCAGGACGCGTACGGGGGCCCGGGTGGCCACCAGGACGCGTACGGCGGCCCCGGTGGCCGTCCCGACCCGTTCGGCGGTCCGGGTGGCCAGCAGGACGCGTACGGTCCGCCGGCCGGTGGGCGTGCCTCGGTCGCCGTACCGGGTCAGGGTCCCGGGGGTGAGCCGGGCGGCTTCCCGCCCGCGTTCCCGCCGCCCTCCCCGCAGGCCCCGCCGGCCTGGTCCCCGGAAGGGCCGGCCGACGACTCGGATCAGGGCCGCTTCGACGCGTTCAAGCCGGACGCCGAGCCGAAGACCGAGGCGCCCACGCCGAAGGTGCGCAACGGTCGGGTGCTGGCCCTGGTGCTCATCGCGGCCGTGCTGATCCTCGCCGTGCCGCTCGGCCTGCTCACCCTGCTCGGCAAGATCGGCGGTGACGACAAGCCAGCGGGCTTCGACCCGGCGGTCGGCTCCTGCATCAAGCAGACCGGCACGACCGCCGTGGCTGCGGACTGCGGCGAGCAGGGCGCGTTCACCGTGGTGTCGAAGGTGGACAACAAGGACAAGTGCGCCGACCTGTCCCAGCCCACTGTCGTCCTCCAGGGCGGCGGCACCAACCGGGTGCTCTGCCTGAAGCCGGCCGGCCAGTAACTCTCCCGTGAAGCGCCCGTCCCCTCCGGGGACGGGCGCTTCACGTTGTCCCCACCCCACACGCCGGGAGGTCGGTGGTGCGGCACCATGGGGGGATGAGCGCACGAGTACGGGCACCTGAGCTGCGCGGTCGTGGCTGGCTGAACACCGGCGGCAGAGCCGTCACGCTGGCCGACCTGCGTGGCAAGATCGTTTTGCTGGATTTCTGGACCTTCTGCTGCATCAACTGCCTGCACGTGCTGGACGAGCTGCGCCCGCTCGAGGAGAAGTACGGCGACGTGCTGGTCGTGATCGGGGTGCACTCGCCGAAGTTCGAGCACGAGAAGGACCCGGACGCGCTGGCCGCGGCCGTCGAGCGGTACGGCGTGCACCACCCGGTGCTCGACGACCCCGAGATGGACATGTGGCAGCAGTACGCGGCGAAGGCCTGGCCGACGCTGTCGGTGATCGACCCGGAGGGCTACGTGGTGGCCACCATGGCCGGCGAGGGGCACGCCGAAGGGCTGGCCCGGCTGGTCGACGACCTGATCGCCACACACGAGGCGAAGGGCACGCTGCACCGGGGCGAGGGCCCGTACGTCCCGCCGGCCGAGCCGGAGACGGCACTGCGCTTCCCCGGCAAGGTCGTCCCGCTCGACGGCGGCAACCTGCTGGTCTCCGACTCGGCCCGGCACTCCCTGGTCGAGCTGACACCGGACGCGGAGACCGTGGTGCGGCGGATCGGCGCGGGCACCCGTGGCCGCACCGACGGCCCGGCGGCCGGCGCGACGTTCGCCGAGCCGCAGGGGCTCTGCCTGCTGCCCCCGCACGTGGCCGAGGTGGCCGGCTACGACCTGGTCGTCGCGGACACGGTCAACCACCTGCTGCGCGGCGTACGGCTGGAGACCGGCGAGGTGGTGACCGTGGCCGGCACCGGGCGGCAGTGGCGCTCGACGGTCGACGACCACGCGCACGACGCGCGCGCCGTCGACCTCTCCTCCCCCTGGGACGTGGCCTGGTACGACGACCGGGTGGTCGTGGCGATGGCCGGCATCCACCAGCTCTGGTGGTTCGACCCGATCAAGCGGACCGCCGGCATGTACGCCGGCACCACGGTCGAGGCGCTGCGGGACGGTCCGCTGCCGGACGTCTGGATGGCTCAGCCGTCCGGATTGTCCGTCTCGGCCGACGGTTCCCGGCTCTGGATCGCCGACAGCGAGACCAGCGCGGTCCGCTGGGTCGAGGCGGGCGAGATGCACACCGCCGTGGGTCAGGGGCTGTTCGACTTCGGGCACGTCGACGGCCCGGCCGATCAGGCGTTGCTCCAGCATCCGCTGGGCGTGTGCGCGCTGCCGGACGGCTCGGTGCTGATCGCGGACACGTACAACGGCGCGGTGCGCCGCTTCGATCCGGCGACCGGCCAGGTCGCGACCGTTGCCGACGGGTTGGCCGAGCCGAGCGACCTGGTGGTCACCCCGGCGGGGGAGGTGCTGGTGGTCGAGTCGGCCGCGCACCGGTTGACCCGGCTGGCGCCCGGCGCGCTGACGGCGGCCGGCGCGAGCACGGTGGCGGGTGCCCGGCACCGGATGGAACGCAAGCCCACGGACGTGGCGGCCGGGGAACTGACGCTTGACGTGATCTTCACGCCGGCGCCGGGGCAGAAGCTCGACGACACGTACGGGCCGTCGACCCGGCTGGTGGTCTCGGCGTCCCCACCGGAGCTGCTGGTCGACGGCGCCGGCACGACCACCGACCTGTCCCGGCGGCTGGTGGTCAGCGGGGACGTGGCGCAGGGGGTGTTGCAGGTGACCGCCCAGGCGGCGACCTGTGACGCCGACGTCGAGCACGCCGCCTGCCACCTGACCCGCCAGGACTGGGGCGTGCCGGTCCGGGTGGTCACCGACGGCGCCACCCGTCTCCCGCTGGTGCTGCGCGGCCTCGACGAGTGATAAGAGGGGCCCCCTCCTATGCAGAATGCGTTAACCGGGGGCCCCTCCTTTCACCCGAACGGAGTGAGCGTGACCCCCGCGTCGACGAGTGCGGCCCGGACCAGTTCGGCGCACCGCACCGCGCCGGGTGTGTCGCCGTGCAGGCAGATCGACTCGACGGGGCAGGAGACCACGCTGCCGTCGACCGCGACCACGGTCCGCTCGACCGCCATCCGGACGGCCCGCACGGCGACCTGGTCCGGGTCGGTCACCAGCGCGTTCGGGGCGCTGCGCGGCACCAACGCCCCGTTGGGCAGGTAGTTGCGGTCGGCGAAGCCCTCGGCCACCACCCGCAGGCCGGCGCCGACCGCGAGCTGGGCGAGCACGGTGCCGGGCTGGCAGAGCACCGGCAGCTCGTGGTCGTACCCGCTGATCGCCGCCACCAGCGCGGCGGCCTGCGCCTCGTCGCACGCCGCCGCGTGGTATAGCGCGCCGTGCGGCTTGAGGTAGCGCACCCGGGTCCGGTAGAGCCGGCAGAACGCGTCGAGCGCCCCGAGCTGGTAGATCGTCTCGTCCCGCAGCTCGGCGAAGTCGTAGGCGATGTGTCGGCGGCCGAAGCCGGCGAGGTCCCGATAGCCGACCTGCGCGCCGACCGCGACGCCGCGTTCGGCGGCGGCGGCGCACACCCGGTGCATGGTGGCCGCGTCCCCGGCGTGGAAGCCGCAGGCCACGTTGGCGGAGCTGATCAGCCCGAGCAGCGCCTCGTCGTCGCCGAGCCGCCAGCTACCGAATCCCTCACCGAGATCCGCGTTGAGGTCCATGGAACCTCACCGTAGTCCCCGGGCGGGCCTGGGCGAGCGCTGTCACGTCGTCCACCACCCCGATGACCGGGTAGCCACCGGTGGTGGGGTGGTCGGCCAGGAAGATCAGCGGCTGGCCGTTCGGTGGCACCTGCACCGCGCCGAGCACCAGGCCCTCGCTCGGCAGTTCGCCGGCCACCGCGCGGGGCAGGGCGGCGCCGGCCAGCCGCGCGCCGACCCGGTTGCTGTCCGACCCGACGGTGTACGCGCTGCCGTGCAGCAGGTCTAGCGCGGCGGGCGTGAACCAGTCCTGCCGAGGGCCGGGGCGCACGGTCAGCGACACCTCGGTCGGCACCGGCCGGGTGACGGTGAGGTCCACCGGGGGCGGCGGGCCGGCCGGTGTGCCCAGCGGCAGCCGGTCCCCGTCGCGCAGCGGCGGCGGTCCGAGGCCGGAGAGCGTGTCGGTGGACCGGCTGCCGAGGACCGGCTCGACAGCGATCCCACCGCTGACGGCCAGCCAGGTCCGGACCCCGGCGTGGGCCGGACCGATCCGCAGCACCGCGCCGGCCGGCAACGTCAGCGGTCGCCCGACGTCGCCGGGGCGCCGCTCGACCTCGCCGGGGAGCCGCCCGGCTGGGCGCCCCTCGGCGGGCCCTGGGCCGGCGGTCCGTGAACGCTGCTCGACGAGCACGTCGGCGGGGGCGCCGGTGAGCGCCACGGTGACCGCCCGGGTGACGCGCAGCACGCACCCGGTCAGGGTGATCTCCAGGCCGGCGGCGTGCTCCGGGTTGCCGGCGAGGCGGTTGGCCAGGCGCAGGGCGGCCGGGTCGAGCGCGCCGGACCGGGGCACGCCGAGGTGCGCCCAGCCGGGCCGGCCCTGGTCCTGGA
The DNA here is from genome assembly GCF_003027925.1 of Micromonospora sp. RP3T. Lineage (GTDB taxonomy): Bacteria > Actinomycetota > Actinomycetes > Mycobacteriales > Micromonosporaceae > Micromonospora. The sequence continues at coordinate 87,056 of NZ_PYPS01000023.1, read as the reverse complement.
CGGTGGTGAGCGCGCCGGCCCGCAGCACCTCGATCATGGGATGTCGACGAACCGGAGGCGGGTGCCGGGCGTGAGCCGGGCCGGCGGGTCGGCACGCACGTCGAAGAGGGTCAGCTCGGTCCGCCCGACCAGCAGCCAGCCGCCGGGTGAGGCGGCGGGGTAGATGCCCGCGTACGGGCCGGCCAGCGCGACCGAGCCGGCCGGCACCTGGGTACGCGGGGTGGTGAGGCGCGGCACGGCCAGCTCGGGCGGCAGCCCGGTGAGGTAGGCGAACCCGGGTGCGAAGCCGCAGAACGCGACGCGGAACTCGGTACGCCGCAGCCGGTCGACCACTGTCGACACGTCGACGCCCCAGTGGCCGGCGACGGTGGGCAGGTCTTCGCCGTCGTACGTGACGGGCACCCGGACCTCGGCGGCGGTGGAGCGGCCGGTGGTGTTCCGGGGCCGCCAGCCGGCGATCCGCGCGGCGGTGGCCGCCGGGTCGGGCACACCGTCGAGCAGGACGGTGACCGCGGCGGGGACGATCTCGACGGCGGCCAGCTCACCGGCCGCGCGCCGGTGCCACAGCTCGGCGCGCCACGCCTCGACCTGGTCGGGGTCGTCGCAGTCGAGCAGCAGGGCGTGCGCCCCGACGGGTCGGATCCGCATCCGGTCATCCTCGCGTCGTCGGGCGTGACGGTCCACACTACTTGCAAGTAACCTACGGTGTCGTAACCTGATGAGGTGACCACCTCCGCACCGCTCCGGCTCCGGCCGGTCGACATCGGAAAGCCGCGCATGCGCGGCTGGCTCCACGCGTACGCGTTCTTCGCCGCGCTCGTCTGCGGCATCGTCCTCTGTTCGATCGCCGCCACCCGGCCCGGCTGGGCGCCGCTGGTGAGCTGCCTGATCTACAGCCTCACCGTGTGCGGGCTCTTCGGCACCAGCGCGCTCTACCACCGGCGGGTCTGGTCCGAACGCGGCTATCAGATCATGCGCCGGATGGACCACTCGATGATCTTCGTGTTCATCGCCGGCACCTACACCCCGTTCTGTGCGCTGCTGCTGGACACCCGGCACGCCACGATCATGCTCAGCCTGGTCTGGGGCGGCGCGCTGGCCGGCGTCGCGGTCAAGCTGATCTGGCCGCACGCGCCCCGCTGGGTCTCCGCCCCGCTCTATCTGGCGCTCGGCTGGGTGGCGGTGGCGATGCTGCCGGAGATCCTGCACTCCGGCGGCGTCACCGCGCTGGTGCTGCTGAGCGTGGGCGGCGCGATCTACAGCGTGGGCGCGGTGTTCTACGCGCTACGCCGGCCGAACCCGTGGCCCACCGTCTTCGGCCACCACGAGTTCTTCCACGCGTGCACGCTGGTCGCGGCGATCTGCCACCACATCGCGATCTACTTCGCGCTGTTCGCCTGAGCCCGTCCGCCCGAAGCCGGCCCGTCCGAAGCCGGCCCGGACAAAGCCGGCCCGGACATGCACGAGGGCCCCGCGCCGTTGCGGGGCCCTCAGGTCTCGGGGTGGGTCAGGCCGGGTAGCCCGAGCCCGGGCGGCGCACCTCGCGGTACTCCTCGCGCACGACCCGGTCGCCCTGCACCGGCACCACCGGCTCGGCGACGACCTGCTGACGCACCGGCGCGGCGACCACGCGGCGGCGGCTGTTCCAGAAGTAGAGCGTCGTGAGCAGACCGGCGAGACCGGCGAGCATGAGCACCCAGCCCACCACGTTGAGGTTCAGCCATCCCAGGTTGGCGTCGATGGCGAACGCGAAGATCGCGCCGAGCGCGATGAGGAAGATGCTGGCACCGATGCCCATGACGTCGCCTCCTTGGCGTCCTGCTGGCGTTTCTGCCCGCCGCGGCCATGGATGAGGTAGCGGCACACATCGACATACCCAGGCGCTCCGATCGCCAATCAGGCAAGCTGGGCGGATGACGGACGGCAGGAACCGGCAGCGGACATTGGTGCTGTTGCGGCACGCCAAGGCCGAGCAGTCCCGGGACGCCCCGGACGCGGAACGACCACTGACCGCGCGGGGTCACGCCGACGCCGCGGCGGCCGGCGCCTGGCTGGCCCGGCACGGGCTGCTCCCCGACGTGGTGCTCTGCTCGCCGGCCCGACGCACCCGGCAGACCTGGCACGGGGTGGCGCTGGGCCTGGCCGGGTCCCCGCCGGAGGGCGGCCCGGCGGGCCCGGCCCCCGCCGTCCGCTACGAGCCGACCGCGTACGAGGCGCATCCGGACGAGCTGCTGGAGCTGGTCCGGTCGGTGGATCCGGCGGCCGGCACGGTGCTGCTGGTCGCGCACAACCCGGGCATCTCACTGCTCTCGGCGCTGCTCGACCCCGAGCGGGCGGACCCCGAGGGCCTGCGCACCACCGACCTGGTGGTGCACGAGCCCACCACCGAGTGGGCCGCGCTCTCGCGCGCCCCCCTCACCACCCGCCACACCGCCCGCAGCTGAAGTGCAAGGAGGGGCCCCCTGTTAACGCATTCGGTAGAGGCGGGGCCCCTTCTTAACCCGCCGCGCGAGGCACCGGCAGCGGGGCGGGGCGGTCAGGACGGCGGGGCCGTCGGCGGCGGCGGGTCGGGCGGCGGCGGCATCATCGCGGTCGGGTGGGAGAGCCGGTTCTCCTCCACGATGAGCGTGCGAGCCCGCTTGCGACGGTCCTGCCAGAACCACAACGTGGTCAGCAGGACGCCCAGCCCGGCCAGGATGAAGACCCAGCCGACCGCGCGCAGGTCGATCCACCAGACGTTGGCCCGGATGGCGAAGGTCATGATCGCGCCGAGCGCGATGAGAAAGATGGCGCTGCCAATGCCCATGTGCGCTGCACTCCCCCGTGCGGTGGCCCTTGGGCGTACTCCGGTCGTGGTCCGCGACGGTTACCCGCCCACCGGCCGGCCTATCCACCTCCGGCGCCACCAACGACGGCGGCCGGCGGGCTGTCGCCCACCGGCCGTCGAGGTGAAAGGGGAGGAAGTACCCGTGAGGGCTTAGAACGCCTCCTCCGGAAGGTCCATGATCTCCAGGTCGGCACCCTCGATGATCCGTCGGTCGGCGCCGATGCGGGGCAGCACCTCGCGGGCGAAGAAGCGGGCGGCGGCCACCTTGCCGGTGTAGAACGCCTTGTCGCTGGCGGAGACCTCACCGGCCAGCGCCTTCAACGCCACGTCCGCCTGCTTCTGGAGCAGCCAGCCGACCACCAGGTCGCCGATCGCGAGCAGGAACCGGCGGCTGCTCAGGCCGACCTTGTAGAGCGCGCGGGCGTCGCCGGCCTGGGCCTCGCCCAGCCACCCGGTCATCACGCCGATCATGTTCTGGATCTCGGCGAGCGCCTTGCCGAGCGCCTGCCGCTCCTCCTTGAGCTGGCCGTTGCCGGCCTCGGAGGCGATGTGCTCCTGGATCTCCCCGGCGACCGCCATCAGCGCCTTGCCGTTGTCCCGGACGATCTTCCGGAAGATCAGGTCGAGGCTCTGGATGGCCGTGGTGCCCTCGTACAGGGTGTCGATCTTGGCGTCCCGGACGTACTGCTCCAGCGGGTAGTCCTGGAGGAAGCCGGAGCCGCCGAACGTCTGGAGCGACTCGTGCCCGAGCAGCTCGTACGCCCGCTCCGAGCCGACGCCCTTGACCAGCGGCAGCAGCAGGTCGTTGACCCGCTTGGCCAGCCTGGTGGCCTTCTCGTCGCCGGCCGCCTCGGCGAGCGCGACCTTGTCCTGCCAGCTCGCGGTGTAGCAGACCAGCGCGCGCAGGCCCTCGGCGTACGACTTCTGCATCAGCAGCGAGCGGCGCACGTCCGGGTGGTGGGTGATGGTCACCCGCGGCGCGGTCTTGTCGGCCTGCTGGATCAGGTCGGCGCCCTGCACGCGGTTCTTGGCGTACTCCAGCGCGTTCAGGTAGCCGGTGGAGAGCGTGGCGATGGCCTTGGTGCCGACCATCATCCGGGCATACTCGATAATCATGAACATCTGGCGAATGCCGTCGTGCTTCTCGCCCAGCAGCCAACCCTTGGCCGGTACGCCGTGCTCGCCGAAGGTCACCTCGCAGGTGTTGGAGACCTTCAGGCCCATCTTGTGCTCGACGTTGGTGGCGTAGACGCCGTTGCGCTCGCCCAGCTCACCGGTCTCGGCGTCGAAGTGGAACTTCGGCACCACGAAGAGGGACAGGCCCTTGGTGCCGGGGCCACCGACGCCCTCCACGCCGACCGGACGGGCCAGCACGTAGTGGACGATGTTGTCGCTCAGGTCGTGCTCGCCGGAGGTGATGAAGCGCTTGACGCCCTCGATGTGCCACGTGCCGTCCGGCTGCTGGACCGCCCGGGTGCGACCGGCGCCCACGTCCGAGCCGGCGTCCGGCTCGGTCAGCACCATGGTCGAGCCCCACTGCTTCTCGATGAACAGCCGAGCCCACTTCCGCTGCTCCTCGGTGCCCTCGACGTGCAGCACGTGTGCGAACGAGGGGCCGGAGGCGTACATCCAGACCGGGGCGTTGGCGCCGAGCACCAGCTCGGCCAGGGACCACCAGAGCGCGCGGGGGGCGTTCGTGCCGCCGAGCGCCTCCGGCAGGTCGAGCCGCCAGAACTCGGAGTCCATGAACGCCTGGTACGACTTCTTGAACGACTCGGGCAGCGGCGCGGTGTGCGTCGCCGGGTCGAAGACCGGCGGGTTGCGGTCGCTGTCGGAATAGCTGGCGGCGAGGTCCTCGCGGGCCAGGCGGTCGACCTCGGAGAGGAAGCTACGGGCGGTGTCGACGTCCAGGTCCGTGTACGGCTCCTGGCCGAACGTCCGGTCCGCCCCGAACACCTCGAACAGGTTGAACTCGAGGTCCCGAAGGTTGCTCTTGTAGTGGGTCATGCTCGCTGGCCCCGCTTCCGGACAGGTGTTACCGATCAGTAACTCCAGACTGTATTACTCACCGGTAGGCAACGACAACCCGATCTCGGAAGTGACAGCGATTACACACTTCCCATTCACCCGTCGGCGGCGCCGACCTCCCAACTCGGCACCGGGGCCGCCGCCGCGCTGCGCGGGCCGGTGTACTCCATCAGGACCAGCGCGATGTCGTCGTCGAGCCGGTCCTGCACCCACTCGACCAGGGCGGTCTCCAGCGAGGCGAGCCCGTCGCCGACCGTCCCGTGACCGAGCAGCCGCCAGGCGCGGTCGGCGGTCGGGAAGAACTCGCCGTCCCGCCGGGCCTCGCCCAGCCCGTCGGTGAACAGCAGCAGCCGGTCGCCCGGCTCCAGCCGTTCCACCCGGGGCCGGACCACCGGCATGAAGCCCAGCGGCGGCGCCGGGGCCGGCGGTTCCAGTGGGATCACCGCGCCGCGGCGCAGCAACAGCGGCGGCGGATGTCCACAGTTGACGATGGTGAGCGTGCCGCCGCGCTCCTCGACCAGCGCGGCGGTGACGAAGTCCTCGTCGCCGACGTTGCGGGCCACCGCCCGGTCCAGGTCGGTCACCACCGCGCGCAGATCGGCCCGCTCGTAGGCCACGTGCCGGTAGGAACCGAGCACGATGCTGGCCAGCCGGACCGCGTCCAGCCCCTTCCCGCGGACGTCCCCGATGATCATCCGGACGCCGTACGGGGTGTCCATCACCTCGTACAGGTCGCCGCCGATCTCGGCGGTGGCCGTGGAGGAGATGTAGCGCGCGGCCACCGCCAGCGTGCCGACCTGCGGACCGAGCGGACGCAGCACCGCCTGCTGGGCGACCGCGGCGAGCCGGGTCAGCTCGGCGATGCGCTCCGTCTGACGCTGCCGCACGGCCGCCGTGGCGGCGGAGATCGCGGTGGCCAGCACGATGGCGGCCACGCTGACGGTGGTCACCAGCGGCATGCCCTTCTCGGCCGCGGCGAAGGCGACCCCGGCCGCGGTGGCCAGCGCCCCCACGGCCAGCACCACCCGCCAGGAGGCCAGCGCGCCGGCGAGGACGGGCGCGGCGGCCATCAGCGCGAGGTAGTGCACCGGCCGACCGTCCGCCGCCTCCGCCGCCGACACGATCGCGAGCAGCGCGAGGGCCGCGCCGAGACCGGCGCGGGATCCGGGGCTCAGCGGGCCGCGGCCCGGCTGGAAGGGTTGCGTACGTACATCGGACAGCATGCCTGATGGATGTGAACCGGAGAACGAACGCGGCCCGTCCGTCGCGGAAGTTCTGCCGGACCGGCTGTCAGCCGAGCACCTCGTAGCGGACGTCCACCTCGCCGAGACCGGTCGAGGCGATGGCCGCGAACGCGGCGCGGGACAGGTCGATGCACCGGCCGTCGATGTACGGGCCCCGGTCGTTGATCCGGACCACCACCGACTTGCCGTTGGCCGGGTTGGTGACGCGCACCCTGGTATTGAACGGCAGCGTCTTGTGCGCGGCCGTCAGCGCGTCCGGGTCGAACGTCTCGCCGTTCGCGGTCATCTGGCCCTCGTCGTAGAAGGACGCGCCGCAGGAACCGCTCTCCACCACCTTCGGGGCGGCGGTCTTCTTCTTCGTCGCGGTCGGCTTCGGCGCCGCGGTCCGGGCCTTGCCCCGGGACGCCGGCTGGGTGCGGGTCGGCTTCGGGCTCGGGGTGGCCTTCGGCGACGGGCTCCGGCTCGCGGTGGCGGAGGCGCTCGGCGACGGCGCGGCCGAGGTGGGGACCGCCGTGCTGGGCGGTGCCTCGAGCAGGGGGGCCGGCGCGGCGGGCGGATCGGCGGCGGTGAGCTGCACCGCGCCGACGGTGCCGCCGACCGCGAGCGCCACGCCGACCGCCGCGGTGGCGGCGATGCCGGCCGGCGAGGAGAACAATCTGCGGGTACGAAGGTGCCTAGCAGCCACCGGGCCGGTCCTTTCGTCAACTCAACAAACCGGCCCGGACCGTAACGAGAGAAGCACTTCCGAAGTCAACGTGATCATGGTGGTATGGCCGCATTTGCCGTGGTACGTGTAGCCGATCAAGCCACGGCCGTTGGGCCGAACGGTGGACGGGTTGGGCAGGATGGAGGCGTGCTGAACCGTCGCCTGGCCGAACTGTTCCGCTGGGCCGACCCCGGGCCGGACAGCAGCCACCTGGTCAGCGACCTCTCCGGCTGGTGGCGTGATCCCGAGGTGCTCGCCGAGGTAGGGCCGGCGCTGGCCGGCCTCTTCCCCGACGCGCGCCCGACAGTGGTGGTCGCCCCCGAGGTGACCGGGCTGCTGCTCGGCCCGCTGGTCGCGGTGGCCGCCGGCGCCGGGTTCCTGCCCGCGTACAAGGATGGTGGCGAGCGACGCCGGATCGGACCGACGCGGTGGGCCGGGACCCCGCCGGACCACCGGGGGCAGCGGCTGCGGATCGGCGTGGACGGCCGGCGGCTCGGCCCCGGCGACCGGGTACTGCTGGTGGACGACTGGGTCGACACCGGCGCGCAACTGGACGCGCTGTGCCGGCTGGTACGCGACGCCGACGCCGAGCCGGTCGGCGCCGCCGCGCTGGTCGCCACCTGCCCGCCGGACGTCGGCGAACGGCTGCGGGTTCGCGCGCTGCTCACGGGTGACGACCTGCCCTGAGGGGTTGACCTCAAGCTCGCTTCAACCCCGACCATCGGCGGATGGACGACGGCATCCTCGACGAGGCATACCACCGACTGCACCGCACCGGCCCCGAGTTCGAGGGCTGGCTCTCCAACCACGGGCCGATGGCCGCCGAGGCGTTGGTCCGACACGGGCAGGGCGCCCGCGTGCACCGCTGGCTCGACGGCTACCTGCGCCGGCTCGACGACCTGCCCCGTGGACTGCGGCCGATCGACGACTGGCGGGCCGCGCTCGGTGACCCGAAGCGGGCCGGCGACTGGCTCGACCACTTCGACCGCGAGCTGCGCGACCGGCCGTGGCGGGAGGTGCTCGGCGAATGGTGGCCCCGGCTGCTGCCCGGGATCGCGGCCGGGGCCACCCATGGTGTGATCCGGGTCGGACACGCGGTGCGGGTGCTGCACACCGACGGGGAGACGCCGGAGCGCCGCGCCGAGCTGGGCCAAGCACTCGGCTACTGGGCGGCCCGCTGGCAGCCGGTCCCCGGCGCCGGCCCGCTCACCGGCCACGCCGACGCCGCCGCCGCGCTGGCCGGGGTGCCCCGGATAGGGGACCGCAGCGGCGGCATCCGGGAGCGACTCGGTCGGCTGACCGGGGAGCCCGGATGGTCGACAGCGGTCACCGCGCTGCGTCCACCGGCCGACCCGGAGCGCGCGGCCCGCACGCTCACCGACGTGGTGCACCGCGCCGCGCTGGACTACCTGCGGTTCGGGCACGGCGAGCCGGTGATGCTGGTGCACGCGGTCACCGCGCCGACCGCGGTGCTGCGTACCCTGCCGGCTCTGGACCCGGCGCTGCGGGCGCCGAGCGTCGCCGCGGCCTGGGCCGCGACGGCGGCCGTGACCTCGGTGTACGCCGCACCCGCGCCGACCGCCGCCACGCCTGTCGACGGGCCCACCGAACCGGCCGAGGTGTTCGCCCGGGCCGCCCGGCACGGCGACGAACACGTGGTGAAGCTGGCCGACGCGGCGCTGGAGGCGTACGCGGCCACCGGCGACGAACGGGTGCTGGCCGCGCCCGGCCACGCCGGCCGGCTGATCTGACCGGTGCCGTAACCTCCGGGGCATGTGGCCCCGGATCGGTGGACTGCGCGCGCTCGCCCTCGGCACCCCCGGCGAGCTGCGCACCAGACTGAACACGCTCGTGCTCAGCGGCGCGAAGACCGCCACCGCCGGGTTGATCGGCGAGTACGCCGACGAGCACGAGGAGCTGGAGCACGTCGGTGAACGGCTGGCGCTCGTCGACGACCACGACGCGCAGGTGGGCGTGGTCGAGATCACCGGCGTCGAGGTGGTCCGCTTCGCGGACGTGCCGTGGGACTTCGCCCGCGCCGAGGGCGAGGGCGACCGGTCGATCGAGGAGTGGCGGGCCGGCCACGGCGCCTACTGGGCGCGGCAGGGCACCCCGGTCACCGACGACAGCCGCATCGTCTGTCTCCGCTTCCGGCTGGTGTGTGAAGGCGGGGGCCCCGCTTAACGCATTCTGCATAAGCGGGGCCCCCGCCTAACACCTAGCCGACCCGGCGCAGCTCCGGCAGCAACGCCGCCGCCTCGGTCAGCACCGCCTCGTCGCCGGCGTACCAACTGCTGGCCCGGGGCCAGTGCGTGATCACGTCGGTGAAGCCCAGCCGGGCCGCCCGAGCCGCCTGCTCCGCGAGGAAGTCCGCGCTGGTCAGCGAGAAGACCGGAGCCGAGTCGAGCGAGAGGTAGCGGTCCAGCGTGGCCGGGTCCCGGCCGGCCTGTTCCAGCGTCCGCGTCATCCGGTCGGACAGCTCGGCCACCGTGTCCCACCAGCCCGCCAGGTCGTCACCGTCGAGGCCGGTGGTCACCCAGCCCTGCCCGAACCGGGCGACCAGGCGCATCGACCGGGGACCGTTCGCGGCCAGCACGAACGGCACCCGGGGCTGCTGGACGCAGCCGGGGTTGTTGCGGGCGTCCACCGCCGCGAACCACTCCCCGCGCCAGGTCGTGCCGTCCTCGCGCAGGATCAGGTCGAGCAGTTCGGTGAACTCCGCGAACCGGTCGACCCGCTGCCGGGGCGGCAGCGTCTCGCCGCCGAGCACGGCCGAGTCGAAGCCGATACCGCCCGCGCCCAGCCCGAGCAGCACCCGCCCGCCGGAGACGTCGTCCAACGCGGTCACCTGCCGGGCGAACGCCGCCGGATGGCGGAAGTTCGGCGAGGCCACCAGCGTGCCGAGCCGGACCCGGGAGGTCACCGAGGCCGCCGCGGTCAGGGTCGTCCAGGAGTCGAACCACGGCCCGTCGACCAGGTCACGCCAGCCCAGGTGGTCGTACGTCCAGGCGTGGTCGAAGCCCCACTCGTCCGCCTGCGCCCACCGCCGGCGCGCCTCCGACCAGCGTTGGTCCGGCAGGATCACGATGCCAATCCGCATGATCCCCAGCGTACGGCCCGGACCGTTCCGCTACGTGGTCACCAGATCGGCCACCACACAGGCGATGTTGTCCGGCGCGCCCGCCGCGTACGCGAGATCGACCAGGTCCCCGACGGCGGTCTCCGGGTCGTCCGCCCCGGCCAGCGCGGCGTGCAGCGCGCCCGGGTCGACCACCGCGGCGAGGCCGTCCGAGCAGAGCAGGTAGCGGTCACCGGGCACCGCGGTCCGCAGCGCCAGGTCCGCCTCCACCTCGCCGCCCGCGCCCAGCGCCCGGGCCAGCAGCGCCCGCTGCGGGTGCGCCCCGGCCTCGGCCGGCGTGAGCCGCCCCTGGTCGACGAGCGTCTGCACGTACGTGTGGTCCTGGGTGAGCCGGGACAGCTCGCCGCCCCGCAGCAGGTAGGCCCGGGTGTCCCCGACGTGCACCAGGGCGAGTCGGGTGCCCCGCCGGACGATCGCGGTGAGCGTGCTGGCCGGCCGGTTCGCGTCGGTGGCCTGCGCGCGTACCGCCCGGTCGGCCCGGCTCACCGCGTCGCCCAGCGCGGCGAGCAGATCGCCCGCCGGCGCGTCGGCCGCCGCCAACGGCCGCAGCGCGTCCACCGCTGCCGCGCTGGCGGTCGACCCGCCCGGACCGCGTACGCCATCGGCGACCGCGAGCAGCGTGTCGCCGGCGTACGCGACGTCCTCGTTGGAGTCGCGGACCGTGCCGGTCTCGCAGCGCGCCGCGTACCGGAAGGTGGTGTTCTCGGACATGGTGGTGCCCCTCTCGGTGAGCTGGTCGACGAGGAGCGCGACGGTCCGCGCGCGGGCGGCGGTATGCGCGCTGACCCGCTGCCACCAGGCGTCGAGCGCCTCGGCGGCGGCCGGCGGCGGCAGCGCGCAGACGGCCCGGACCTCGGCCAACGGCATGCCGGCCCGGCGCAGCGCGGCGATCAGCCGCGCCCGGTCGAGCTGCTCCGGCGCGTAGTAGCGGTAACCGGAGTGCGGGTCCACGGCGGACGGCGGCAGCAGCCCGCAGTCGTCGTAGACGCGCAGCGCCTTGGCGGTCAGTCCGGCCGCGCGGGCGAACGCCCCGATGGTCAGCAGCCGCACGTCGCTCTCCTCCTCGCGCCGGCCCCCGGTGGGCCGGCCCGGACCACGGTGCGGCTTGCCGCAGGGGACGGGTCAAGAGCGTTGACCATATATCGAAGACTTATATATGTTGTCGACATGACCCAGATGCGGGAGCCGACGTTCCTGATCCTCACCTCGCTCGCCGGCGGGCCGAGGCACGGCTACGGCATCACCCAGGAGGTCGCCACGCTCTCCGCCGGGCGGGTGAGCCTGCTGCCGGGCACGCTCTACACCGCGCTGGACCGGCTCACCGCCCAGCGCCTCGTCGAACCGGACCGCGAAGAGGTGGTGGACGGCCGGCTGCGTCGCTACTACCGCCTCACCGCGGCCGGTCTCGACGCGCTCACCGTCGAGACCGGCCGGCTACGCCAACTCGCCACCGTCGCCGAGACCCGGCTGCGGGCCCTGCGCCCCCGCACCGCCTGAAGCTGCCTCCCGCCCGCACCGCAGACCGTAGGGGAGACCATGTCGCTCGCCCACCAGTACCGGCGGTTGCTCCTCGCCTACCCCCGCGCCTACCGGCGGGAACGCGGCCCGGAGATCCTGGGACTCCTGCTGGACTCGGCGCCACCCGGGCGAACCCGACCCACGCTCCGCGAGGCCGCCGACCTGGTCCGCGGTGGGCTCCGCTGCCGGCTCGGCCGGCCCGCGAGCCGTACCGTCGGCGTCTGGGCGGTGCTGACGGCGTTGATCTGCGGACTGTTCACCGCCGCGCTCGCCGCCCGGCTCGCCTGGGAGACGTCCCGGCCGCAGCCCGACCGGGCCGAGTTCACCGCCGTCTTCACCGAGGCGTTCCCCGGCCACCGGCTGAGCGACGACGTGTCGACCGCGCCCGCGCTCTTCGTCTACTACAACCAGCCGCTGCGACTCAGCCAGTGGCGTGGGCTCGTCCTCGGTGACGGTGGCGAATACCAGGAGGGCTCGGCATCCGGATCAGCATCCGGCCCGATGCCGACGCCCCCGGACCGCACGCTGACCACTGCCGTGCGACGCCTGGAGGCCGACGGGTGGCAGGTGTCCGAGCCGACCTCGACCGTGCTCCGGACCTGCGATGCCGCCAGTTGCCGCCAGGCCGGCGAGCCGGTCGAGACCGTGCTGGTCGCCCGGCGCGGCGACACCGTCCTGCGGGCCACCTTCAACGACCCCGACACCTACGGTTCGTACCTCTCGGTGGAGGTTCAGCGGACGACGCCGCCCGCCGTGGTCCCCGCCGCCGCTCTCGCCGGGCTGGTCGGCGGCGCCCTGGCCTGGCTGGCCTTCGGCTGGGCGAGCCGGCGCACCGACGGTCGACGTGGCGTGCCACTACTGCTCGGCATCACCCTCGTCCTCTGGTGGACGCCCGCGGTGCTCGCCACCCCCTCCCTGGTCGGGCACCACCTGGACGAACCGCATCCGAGCTGGCATCCGCTCTGGGAGTGGCTCGGTCAGCCGGCGCTCTCGCTGTTCTTCCTGGTCGGCCTGGCCGGCGCGGCGACGCTGTCGACCATCGCGCTCGTGCCGCGCCGCGAGCCGCATCCGCTGACGCTCAGCCCTGGGTAAGCTTGGCCAGCATCCGGCCCAGGTGCGCTGCTCAGGCGGGCCGACCGTCTCGGTGACGGTGAGGAACGCCGGTCGCTCGCCGAACGGCGGCGCGAAGACCGCTGGTACGCCCAACTCCTCCCGCAGCTCGCGGCGCACGGTGTGCACGGGGTGCTCGCCCGGCTCGACGTGACCGCCGCTGGGCAGCCACCTGCCGGCGTTGCGATGGTCGACCAGCAGCACCGCGCCGTCGGACGGGTCGCGGAGCAGGAAGTAGGCGACCAGGTGCGGCGACGGGGTGCGCGGTTTGACCCGGCGGAAGATGTCCTCCGTACCGGCCAGCCAGACCGACGCCGCCGCGCGGTGCCGGGCCTCCTGCTCGTCGCCCGGCGCCAACGCCTCGACCAGGGCCCGGATCTCGTCGCGCATCCCGCGATGCTGCCACCCGGGTACGACGGACGCCGGCGACTAGCCTGGCCCGGTGCCGGAACTCGAACGACTCGCCACTCATCACGCCTACGTGCTGTACCGGTTCGAGCGGGAGAACCGGGCCTACTTCGCCCGCTACGTGCCCGACCGCGGCGACGACTACTTCGACCTGTTCGCCGACCGGCTCGCCGCCCTGCTGGACGAGCAGGACCGCGGCATCTGCCACTTCCACGTGCTGGTCGACGACGACGGTTTCGTGCTCGGGCGGTTCAACCTGGTCGACGTGGCCAGCGGCAGCGCCGAGCTGGGCTACCGGGTGGCCGAACGCGCCGCCGGACGCGGCCTCGCGCAGCACGGCGTACGGCGGGTCAGCGAGCTGGCCCGCGACGGGTACGGGCTGCGCCGGCTGGTCGCCGACGCGGCGCTGGCGAACCCGGCGTCCCTGGCGGTGCTCCGACGGACCGGGTTCGTGGCGGCCGGTGCGGTGGTGCTCAATGGGGAGCCGGGGCTGCGACACGTCCTCGACCTGCACCCGACTCCGGAGCAGCGTCCTCAGGTAGGCGGCACGCCCCGGAGGGATCAGCGGTGAGGGAGGTGTCGGTCGACGTCCCGTCGCCCCTGAGCGGCTGCCTCGACCACTGCGAGGTCGAGTGCGTCCGTCTGTGCTGCGGGATCGACGCCCTCTCCACCGATCCCGCTCTCGTCGCGGCCTGGGGCCGTCGGGTGGGGCCGGACGCGGTGGCCGAGGCTCGGCGTCAGCTCGCCGCGTTGGTGGAGGTCGTCCGGGACCGCTCGCACGTCGTCACGTCGACGTTCCTGAACCACCGCACGCACGACGACGCCGCGCGGGATGAGTTGCTGGACCTCCTGGCCGAGTTGGAGGCGGGATTGGCGCGCCGGCATCGGTCCTGAAACCGCGATCCGGCCCCGCGGCACGGCGATCGCCTGTCGTCACGACTGTGCCGGGAACAGCTTCCAGTGCCCCTCGGTGACGACCTCGACGCTGCCGTCGATCACGGTGATGGCTGTTGAGTCGTCGATCGCGTATGCCGGACCCGACATGCCGGCGGCCCACTTCTCGGCCTCGGCCATGGTGTTCTCCGGCAGGTCCGGGTGATCCAGGTGCGGGAAGATCGAGAAGTCGACCACGCCCAACGCCTCGTCGGTCCCGCCGGGTGGGGTCCAGGCGACGAATTCGGCCCCGACCCGGGGGGCCATCACCATGCTGCCGGCGCTCGCCCCCACCCAGACCGCATCCAGCGACGGCAGCAGTTCCGCCAGCCCGGACTGCCGCATCCAGTGGCTCAGATACAGGGCGTCCCCGCCGCCCACCAGCAGGGCGTCCGCCTCCCGGATCCAGGGCACCCAGCAATCTTCACCGACGCTGGGCAACGCGGTCAGTTCCAGCACCCCCAACGACTTCCAGCCCAACTCGCACATCGGTATGACGGATTGACCGGTGATGAAGCGCCACGCCCCGGCGGGACCGCCCATGGCGTATCCGGCGGTCGGAATGCATAGGGCGTTGGCGTCGGCGATCGGTTTGCCCAGGAGGCCGACCAGCTCGTCCTGGATGCTCGCGTTCTTGATGCCCGCGGACGTGAGAAGAATCTTCAAGATCATCCCCCGATGGATCTTCGTCAGTCCCCGGAGAATAGTCCCCTGACCGCGAGTTCGACGCCCGCTCGCCGTCCCGTGTCGACGTGCGTTTCGTCGAGACCGGCGGCCAGCCGCCTGACCTGCGGCATGCTCCTGCGGTTCAAGTGATGTTCAGGCCGGACAGTCGCATCACGCCGCGAGGATTGATCCAATCAATGCAGCCTCGGTCCTCCGTGTCGATCCCGGTGTAGTCGCCGAGATCCAGCGATGCCATCATCTCCAGCACGAATTCCTTGTCCCGCGGGACCGTGACCTTGCCGTCGCGCACCATGCCGATCAGCCGTTCGCGCCAGCCGCCGAACGAGGAATCGTTCTCCTCGGCGTACTTCGCGCCTTCGATGAGTTGGCAGAGGCAGGTGACGAAGGCGGGATTGTCGAACGACACGACCGCGAGTGCGCGGTCATTCTTCGAGAACAGGTGGCAGAACGTCTCCAGCAGACACCAGGCCCGTTCGAAGTAGAGGTCGTCTGTCGCGAACTGCACCACCTGGCAGGACGAATACAGCCGGGCGGTGTCACGTAGGCCCTTGATGAAGATGGCTTCTTCCTCGGGGGTGCGGTCCGGCTGTGGGAGGCTGCAGTAGTCGTAGAAGAAGACGCAGTCCGGGTTCGCGTGGGCAAGCGTCTGGAGGAAGTAGAGCTGCGGATAGACCAGGACACCGTTTTTGTCGACCTCGGCCGGCCACTGGTCGGGATGTTCCCGGAAGCTCCACGTGTGTGAGATGGCCAGGGTTCGGCCGGCGCTCCGTTTGAAGGTGGGATCGATCTTCTGCCAGGGGTCCAGGGGGCCGTCGCACTGCAGAAAGTAGTCGGCCGTGATGAGGTGGTCGCCGACGCTTTCGAACCAGTCGGCATTCAGCCCCGCCGGGACGGGAAGGCGGTACCGATTCACCATGGGACTGGCGTCGAGCGCGAGGCGCAACCGGCTGTAGGTGTCGTCCCACGATCCCCAGTAGTCCTTGAGCGGATCCTCATCCACCCCTCTACTCTGCCAACGGAGCACGCGTCGGCAGGTCGGCTGGATGTCCAGCCCACACGATCTGATCGACATCCATGTCGAGCCTGCGTGCCCCCAGCAGCGAGGCCGATCCGGTGACCCGTCGGCCGCCTCGGAGCCCCTGGAGACGCGGAAGCCCTGGCGGGACGTGGTCCTGACCAGGGCTTCCGTGCGTGGAGCGGGTGACGGGAATCGAACCCGCACTGTCAGCTTGGGAAGCTGATGTTCTGCCATTGAACTACACCCGCGAGCGGCACCACTGTACCTGAGGTCACCACCCCCGTGCACCCAGGTACCCCCGCCAGGCGGCCGGCCGGGTCGATCAACGGATGTTGCACGCCGGCAACATATGGCCGTTCTCAAATCTCTCGATGGGATGTAACGTCTGCCACACGTTTCCGACTCGGCGTGACACACCCCCTGGCACGCCGTCAGAAAGAGGTGGGCCCATGGGACTCCGTCCCAACCTGCTGACCCGGCGTACCGCCGGTGTCGCGACGTCGACCCTCGCGCTGCTGCTCAGCACCGCCGCCGTCGGCGTCGTCCCCGCTGCTTCGGCCTTCTCGGCCGCCCCGGCCGGCGTGTGCGCCGAGCCGGCCGACGCCCACGCCGACGCCCGTGTCGCCAAGGGCGGCCACGCCAAGCTCGACCCGAACCACCTGACCGCCAAGCAGGTTCGCGACCGCGAGGCCGACCTCGCCGCCGCGCAGCGCGAGCGGGCCAACTTCCGGACCGGCGCCGTCACCCCGCTGGCGACCGTGACCATCCCGGTCGTCGTGCACGTCATCCAGGAGAACAGCACCCGCGCCGGCGGCAACATCCCGGACTCGTTGATCACCCAGCAGATCAGCGTGCTCAACCAGGCGTACGCGGGCTCGACCGGCGGCGCTGCCACCGCGTTCAGCTTCCAGCTCTCGAAGATCAACCGGGTGACCAACCCGTCGTGGTACCCGATCGTGCAGGGCTCCTCGGCGGAGCGGTCGATGAAGACCTCGCTGCGCACGGGCGGCAAGAACACGCTGAACATGTACCTCGGTGAGCTCAGCGACGGCCTGCTGGGCTGGGCGACCTTCCCGAAGCGGACGCTTGACAAGATGGACGGCGTGGTCGTGCTCAACGAGTCGCTGCCCGGCGGCTCGGCGACCAACTACAACCAGGGCGACACCGGCACCCACGAGATCGGCCACTGGCTGAACCTCTACCACACCTTCCAGGGCGGCTGCTCGGGCTCGGGGGACAGCGTCTCCGACACCCCGGCCGAGGCCTCCCCGGCGTACGAGTGCCCGACCGGTCGGGACACCTGCTCCACGACCGGCAAGGACCCGATCACCAACTTCATGGACTACACCTACGACTCCTGCATGTACCAGTTCACCGCCGGCCAGGCGAGCCGCATGCTGACCGCGTGGAACGCCTACCGCGCGGCCTGATCGCCTCCGCACCACGTACCGGTGCCGGCCCCGTCTGCGGACGGGGCCGGCACCGTCGTCTTCCGGGCCCGGTCAGGCGGCCGGTCGGCGGGTGTCGAAGCCGTGCCGACCACGGCGGCCGTCCGGGACGAGCGCGTCACGCCGGGCCGCGGCCGGGGATGGTGACGCCGGGGTGGCGGACGCGGGTGCGACCTCTCCCGGGTCCAGCCAGAGCCGCATCTCCGGGCGGCCGGCGCCGATCTGGGTGACCGGGTCACGGCGGGTCAGCATCGCCACGTCCACGGAGAACTCGAAGAGGCGCCAGTCACCCTGCGGCGCCGCCCGGCCGACCCGGGTCAGCCGGTCCACCGTCGCCGGATCGGTCACCGGAACGGCGCGACCGGCCAGGTAAGCCTCGTCGTCGCTCTCCTCCGGCGGGAAGGAGTGCAACGCGTAACGGCCGTCGCGTTCGAGGTCGCGGCGCTTCGGCGAGTCGATGACGAAGCACCAGAGACCATCGTCGGTGATCAGCGGCGAGACCGGGTGCACCCGTGGGCCACCGTCGGCGCGGACCGTGGCGAGGTAGCCGAAGCCCGGCCCGTACTGCTGCATCAGAAGGCGGATCTCGGCCGCGAGTCGGGGTTCGTCGGCGGCGAATTCGGACCAGGAAGCCATGCCGACAGTCTATCGAACACGTGTACGAAGAAGTAGTCCGACACGCTGGTCACCACCGTCTGTCGCTAGAGTGTTCCGATGCTGCTCTCCGACCGCGACCTGGTCTCCGAGATCAAGGCGGGCACGCTCGCGCTGGAGCCCTTCGAGCCCACGCTGGTACAGCCGTCCAGCATCGACGTACGCCTGGACCGGCTGTTCCGGGTCTTCAACAACCATCTCTACACCCACATCGACCCGTCGCTGCAGCAGGACGACCTGACATCGATGGTGGAGGTTCCCGAGGGGCAGCCGTTCGTGCTGCACCCGGGGGAGTTCGTACTCGCCTCCACGCTCGAGGTGATCTCGCTGGGCGAGGAACTGGCGGGCCGCCTGGAGGGCAAGTCCTCGCTGGGGCGGCTGGGTCTGCTCACCCACTCCACGGCCGGCTTCATCGACCCGGGCTTCTCCGGCCACGTCACGCTGGAGCTGTCCAACGTGGCGAATCTGCCGATCACGCTCTGGCCGGGCATGAAGATCGGCCAGCTCTGCATCTTCCGGCTCTCGTCGCCGGCCGAGCACCCGTACGGCTCGGCCGTCTACGGCTCGCGCTACCAGGGTCAGCGCGGCCCGACGCCGAGCCGGTCGTGGCAGAGCTGGCGCACCTGGCCGACCCGCTGATTCCGAGCGTGGTTGTTAAGAGGGGCCCCCTGTTATGCGGAATGCGTTAACAGGGGGCCCCTCCTTACACCTCAGCCGGGGCGGCCGTAGCTGTTGATGTCGCCGTCGTCGACGCGCTTCATGGTGATGGGCTTGCCGGACTGGGAGGCGTGCACCACCCAACCGTCTCCGACGTACATCCCCACGTGGTGCAGGTCGCCGTAGTAGAAGACCAGGTCACCGGCACGCAGCTCGGCGCGGCTGACCCGCTTCGTCACGTCGTGCTGCTGGCGGGCGTTGTGCGGCAGCGAGACCCCGGCCTTCGCCCAGGCCGCCATGGTCAGGCCCGAGCAGTCGAAGTGGTCCGGGCCGGCCGCGCCCCACACGTAGATCTTGCCGATCTGGGCGCAGGCGAACTTGACCGCCACCCCGGCCGCGCCACCGGGGTACCCGGCGGGACAGGGAGCCGGACGCAGCGGACCGCCGCCACCGTTGCCGTACACCTTGAGCCGCAGCTTCTGGAGCTTGGCGATCTCGGCGTCGATCTGCTTCTTCTTCGCCGCGAGCTGGGCCTCGGTGCGGCTCAGGTCGGCGACCATCGCGTCCAGCGGCTTCTTCTTCGCGGCCAGCTCGTCGCGCAGCGCGGCGATGTCGCGGACCTGCTCCTGCTGGTGGTGCGCGAAGCGGTCGAGCATTTCCAGGCCGGTGACCAGCTCACTCGGCGAACGGCTGCCCAGCAGCGCGTTGACGGTGGAGAGGTTGTCGCCCTTGTACGCGTCGGCGGCGAGCCCGCCGACCTGGCCGAGCGCGGCGTCCACCCGGGCCTGGAGCGGGGCGATCTGCTTGCCGAGCGCGTCGGCCTGCTTGCGGCGCACCGCGAGCTGCCCGCGGACGGCGTTGACCTGTTCGATGACGGGTTCGAGCTTGTTCCAGTCGCGGTCGATCTGGGCCTCGATCTCGGCGACCGAGGGTTCCGCGTGCGCCGCCGTCGCGCCACCGGTCAGGACGACCGCGGCGCCGACCAGGGCGGCGAGTGTGGTGGTGAAGCGGGACCAGCGGAAACGCGGCACGGCGGCGGACCGGTCGACGGACCGGCTCGACGTCGGCCGCGGGGCATGGTGGGCCACCGGGCGTCCGTACTCCTTCTGCCTGACCGCCTACCGGGTTAGCTGACGGGTTCGGGCGGGAAGGGAAGCGCCCTACCGCAGTCGCTGCGGATTCACCCCAGGTACCTGGGTCCCCGGTTCGCCCGTGGGCGACTCGGCGGTGTCGGACCGTCACCGACCGGGTTGGACGGTGAAACATGCGGCCGACGATTGACCAGAGTAAGGATTCCCGTTATCGATCCGCAACCCGAACGGCCGTGACACTCCGTACCGGATGCGTCGCGCGAACGCGAATGAAGATTTCTTTCGCGTCGGATTACTGCCCGGAAAGGTATTGACCCTCGTGGGTGGGCGGAGTGAGGGTGGAACGCAGTGACCCCCATCCCTGTCCAGGAGGTTCGATGCACCTCTCAGCCCCGCCGTCGAGCAGACGGATCCTGCTCGCCGCCGCCGTGGCGGCGGCCACCGCGCTGGCCACCACCGGCCCGGTGAGCGCCGCGCCGCAGGCCAGCCGGCCCACCGGCGACCGCCAGCAGCAGTACGCTGCCGCGGCGGCCGAGTACGGCGTACCGCAGAACGTGCTGCTCGGTGTCTCCTACCTGGAGTCGAGGTGGGACACCCACCCGGGCCAGCCCAGCACCAGCGGCGGCTACGGCCCGATGCACCTGACCGACGCCGCGCACGTGCTGGCCACGTCGGGCAGCGCGCACGTGGACGAGGACGAGGACCCGCGCGGCGACGACGCCCGCCCGCTCCGGCTCGACCCGGCCACCGCCGCCGCGCCGACCCGGGAGACGCCGCTGCCGACCGCCTCGCTCCAGACGCTCGACGCCGCCGCCACGCTCACCGGGCTGGACGCGCAGACGCTGCGCACCGACCCGGCGGCGAACATCCGCGGTGGCGCGGCGCTGCTGGCGTCGTACCAGAAGGCACTGGGTGGGCCGGTCGGCGCCGGCAGCGACGTCGCGGCCTGGTACGGCGCGGTGGCCCGCTACTCCGGCGCGGACACGTCCGACGCGGCGGCGGCCTTCGCCGACGAGGTCTACGACCAACTCGGCCAGGGCGCGGCCCGGACCACCGACGACGGGCAACGGGTCACGCTGGCCGCCACCGCCGCGCAGCCGGACCGCGCCGGGCTGGCCCGGCTCGGCCTGCGTCACGCCGCGCGGCCGGACGGGCTGGAGTGCCCGGTGCGGCTGGCCTGCGAGTGGATTCCCGCCCCCTACGAGCAGCTCAGCGCCGACCCGGGCGACTACGGCAACCACGACCTGGGCGACCGGCCGAAGCAGCAGAAGATCGAATACATCGTCATCCACGACACCGAGGGCTACTTCGCCCCCAGCGTCGACCTGGTGAAGCGTGCCGACTACCTGGGCTGGCACTACACGCTGCGGTCGGTGGACGGCTACGTCGCCCAGCACATCAAGGCCAAGGACGTCGGCTGGCACGCCGGGAACTGGTACGTCAACGCCAAGTCGATCGGCCTGGAGCACGAAGGCTTCGCCGGGCAGGGCACCTGGTACACCGAGGCGATGTACCGCAGCTCGGCCAAGCTGGTCCGGTACCTGGCGCAGAAGTTCGGCATCCCGATGGACCGGCAGCACATCATCGGCCACGACAACGTGCCCGGCATCACCGCCGCGAACGTGGGGGGCATGCACTGGGACCCGGGCCCCTACTGGGACTGGTCGCACTACTTCGACCTGATGAAGGCCCCGTTCCGGACCACCGGCACGTCGCGTACCGGGCTGGTCACCATCGACCCGGACTTCGCCACCAACCGGCCCGCGTTCGTCGGCTGCAACCAGCAGCCGCCGGGCGTCCCGACGCCCACCCCGCCGGCCGCGCCCTGCCCGTCGCGCGGCTCGTCGGCGGTGGTGCTGCGGACCGCGCCGAGCGCGGACGCCCCGCTGGTCAACGACCTCGGGCTGCGCCCGGACGGCACGCCGGACACGATGTACATCTCCGACCACGGCGCCCGTGCCTCCGCCGGACAGACGTATGCGGTGGCCGGCCGCCAGGGCGACTGGACCGCGATCTGGTACCTCGGCCAGAAGGCGTGGTTCCACAACCCGGCCGCCGCGCCCACCGCGAAGTGGGGCACCGGCTTCGTGGTGACGCCGCGCCCCGGCAAGGCCACCGTCCCGGTGTACGGCCGCGCCTACCCGGAGCAGGCCGCCTACCCGGCGACCATCCCGTACCAGGCCATCTCCCCGCTGCAGTACACGTTCGCGGCCGGCCAGCGGTACGCGGTCGGCGGTGTGCTGCCGGGCGAGTACTACCGGGCGGTCTCCTACGACGGCTCCGCCCCCGGTGACCGCACCGTGGTCCGCGGCAAGAACCGTTACGTGCAGGTCCAGTTCGGCCACCGGATCATGTTCGTGAACCTCGACGACGTGCTGATCCTGCCGTCGCCGCTCGGCGCGCCACGCTGACGACCCACCAGACGGAGGAAGGCCCCCGGTCCTCCGGACCGGGGGCCTTCGCCGTGACGCGGGTCAGTACGGTCGGCGGTAACCCGCGACCGGCATGTACTCCACCTTGGCCACCTGGACCGGTTTGCCGGTCCGTGGCGCGTGCACCATCAGGCCGTTGCCCAGGTAGAGCCCGACATGGTGCAGGTCGCTGAAGAAGAAGACCAGGTCACCGGGGCGGGCCTCGCTCGCCGAGATCTTCCGGCCCTCGTTCCACTGCGCGCCGGTGAAGTGGGTCAGCGAGATGCCCGCCGCCTTGTACGCGTACTGGGTGAGGCCGGAGCAGTCGAACGAGTTCGGGCCGGTGGCGCCCCACACGTACGGGTCGCCGACCTGGGCGCACGCCGTCTTGATCGCGGTCCGCGCGGCGCTGCTCACCACCCCGTCGATCGAGGGGCAGCCCTCCGGGCGGATCGAGGTCACCGGCAGCATCCCGGTCAACCGCTTGATCTCGGAGTCGATCTGCTTCTTCTTCGCCGCCAGGTCGTTCTTCCGCTTGACCTCGGTAGCGATCAACGCGTCCAGCTTCTGCTTCTGCGCGTTGTACTTGTCGCGGGCCGCGAGCACGCCGGCGATCTGCCGGCGCTGGTCGTCGGCGATCCGGTCCAGCATGACGAGCTGTTCGGCCAGCGTCCCCGGCTTGGTGCTCACCAGCAGCGCGCCCATCTCCTGGGACGGGCCGCGCATGTAGTACCGGGAGGCGATGTCGCCGACCTTGTTCATCGCCAGCGTCGAGGCCAGCTCCAGCGGGACCATCTTCTTCTTCAGCTCGACCGACTTCTTCTGGTCGGCCTTGAGCTGGGCGCTGACCTTGTTGTACTGCTCGATAGTGGGTTCGAGCTGCTCCCACTGCTTGTCGATCTGCGCGTCGATCTCGTCCACCGAGGGCGCCGCGTGCGCCGGGGCCGCCAGCATCCCGGCGCCGACCGCGACGGCCGCGACCAGGGTGAGGAGACGGCGTACCACCCGGTGGACCCCGGCCGGCCGGCCGGAGGAAGCGCTCGGGACGTGACGTTGAGGGGGCATGGTTGCCACCGGCACGGACTCCTTTGCAACCGACCGGCGGGCGCCTCGCGAGAGGGAAGATCGAGGCGGACGACCCACGGCGGTCGGTGCATCACATTAGGGAAGGCACCGGGGTGGAATCAAGGCGGCCGTCTGTTCAATCACGCGTCCGCAATCGCTTGCACACCAAGGGTATTCATTCACGTGCCGACAATGGCCGTCAATACGTCGTCGAGCGTCACCACACCGAGGGGCCGTCGACCGTCGCTGACCAGCACCATGTGCCGGCGCTCCCGCCGCATGGCCAGCAGCAGATCGGCGAGCGTACGGTCCGGGGGCACCACCGCCAGCGGCCGGTAGACCTCGGCCGGCACCGGGGCCCGTCGGCTCGCGCCGGCGTACCCGAGCACGTCCTTGACGTGCACGAAGCCGAGCACCCGGCGGGTGGCCCGCTGCACCACCGGGAACCGGGACCGACCGGTGCGGGTCGCCAGCACCTCCAGCGAGGCCGGTGAGACGTCCTCCGCCACCGTGGTCACCGTCGACCACGGCTGCAAGGCGTCAGCGGCGGTACGGCTGTGCAGGGCGAGCGCACCGGTGATCCGGGCGTGCTCCTCGGCGTCCAGCAGCCCCTCGGTGCGAGCCTGGGAGACCAGGCCGGCCAGTTCCTCGGCGGTGAACACGGTCTTCACCGCGTCCGTCGCCTCCACCCGCCACCACCGCAGCACCTGCCGGGCCGACCACTTCATCGCCAGCAGCAGCGGCTTCGTGGCCAGGCAGAACGCGAGCATCGCCGGGCCGAGCCAGAGCGCCGACGGCTCCGGGCCGGCCAGCGTGATGTTCTTCGGCACCATCTCGCCGACCACTGTGTGCAGGAACACCACCACGGCCAGCGCGATCACGAACGCCACCGGGTGCACCGCCGAGGCGGGCAGCCCGACCGCGGTGAAGGGCACCTCCAGCAGGTGCGCCAACGCCGGCTCGGCGATCGCGCCCAGACCGAGCGAACAGACCGTGATGCCGAGCTGCGCGCCGGCGATCATCAGCGGGATCTGGTTCATCGCGGACAGCGCCCAGCGGGCCCGCTTCGACGTCGCCGCCAGCGGTTCGATCACCGTCCGGCGGGACGCGATCAACGCGAACTCGCTGCCCACGAAGAAGGCGTTGCCGAGCAGCAACACCAGGGCCACCAGCAGCTCAGGCACCGTCTTCGGGCTCCTCGGGACGCAACACGCGGACCTGCTCGATCCGGTGCCGGTCCACCTCCACCACGGTGAACTCGTAGCCCGCCTCGTCGACCGTCTCGCCGGCGACCGGGATGTGCCCGAGGCGGGCCATCAGGAACCCGCCCAACGTCTCGTACGGCCCCTCGGGCAGCCGGAAACCGGTCTGCTCGACCAGCTCGTCGGCGCGCAGCAGGCCGTCGACCAGGACGGTTCGTTCCCCGCCCGGCACGGTCAGCTCCGCCGGCCCGAGGTCGTCCACCGCAGCCGGATCGAACTCGTCGGCGATCTCCCCGACCAGCTCCTCGACCAGGTCCTCCACGGTCACCACGCCGTCCGTGCCTCCGTACTCGTCGACCACGATGGCCAGGTCCGCGCCGGCGTCCTTCAGCGCGGCCAGCACGCCGTCCAGGTCCAGGCTCTCCGGCACGTACACCGGTTCCCGGGCGACCGAGGCGACGGTGGTGGCGGCCCGCCGGGCCAGCGGCACCCCGAGCGCGTCGGGCACCCCGACGACACCGGTGACCAGGTCGAGCGTCTCCTCGTACACCGGGAACCGGGTGCGGCCGGTCCGCCGGGACAGATCGAGCAGCTCGGCGACGGAGGCGGTGGCGCGCAACGCGATCACGTCCACCCGGGGGGTCATCGCCTCGGCGGCCCGCTTGTCGCCGAACCGGATGGTGCGTCGCAGCAGCATCGCGGTGTCCGGTGGCAGCGCGCCGGCCCGCGCCGAGATCGCGGCCAGCAGCCCCAGCTCCTCCGGTGAACGGGCGCTGGCCAGCTCCTCCTGCGGCTCCACGCCGAGCCGGCGGACCAACCGGTTGGCGGAGTCGTTGAGCAGCCGGATCAGCCAGCCGAAGGTGCGGGAGAAGGCGCGCATCGGCGCGGCGGTGGCCAGCGCCGCCGGCATCGGCCGGGCCAGCGCGAGGTTCTTCGGCACCAGCTCACCGAAGAGCATCGAGAGCAGCGTGGCCAGCGCCAGGGCGAGCAGGCCGGAGAGGTGGTCCGCCCCGCCGAACGGGCGCAGCACCGGCGCGACGAGCCGGGCCAGGGCGGGCTCGGCCAGGTAGCCGGTGAGCAGCGCGGTGATGGTGATGCCGAGCTGCGCGCCGGAGAGCTGGAAGGACAGGTCACGCAGCGCACGGCGGACCGTGGCGGCCCGGGCGTCCCCCTCGCCGGCCCGCCTGTCGATCTCCGCCCGGTCCACCGTGACCAGGGCGAACTCGGCCGCGACGAAGAAGGCGTTGCCCGCGGTCAGCAGCACGAAGCCGACCAGGGGCAACAGCGTCAGAACGAAAAGGCCGTCGATGGGCGTGATTGTGGCACGCGGGCGGGGATGGCGCGCCACCCGTAGCGTGGCGGATATGCACGGTCTGCTGCTCACCGACGAACTGGTCCTGCTCGCCTACGACGATGCCGGCGCGAACCGGCTCGGCCGCCCGCACCTCGACTACGGCCTCGCCGGCGCGGTGCTGCTGGAGCTGGCGCTGGCCCGCCGGGTGGAGGTCACGGACAAGCGACTGGTGGTGGCCGATCCGACCCCGACCGGCGTACCGCTGCTCGACGAGGCGCTGGCCACCGTCGGGGACGGGCGGCCCCGCACGCCGAAGGACTGGATCGGCAAGCTGGCCAAAGGGCTGCCGGACCGGGTGCTCGACGGGCTGGTCGACGCCGGGGTGCTGCGTCGGGAGTCCGACCGGGTGCTGCTGGTCTTTCCGCGTACCCGCTATCCCTCGCCGACCGGCGCGGAGCCGGCGGCGGAGACCGCGGCCCGGCAGCGGATGGTGGACGCGCTGGTCGGCGACGGCCCGGTCGACGCGCGGACCGCGGCGCTGCTCACCCTGACCGGCGCGGTCGGTCTGGACCGGAAGCTCTTCCGCGAGCTGCCGAAGGAGCGGGTCAAGGCCCGGCTGGCCGAGATCGCCGCCGGGGACTGGGCCTCCGCCGCGACGAAGAAGGCGATCGAGGAGATGCAGGCGGCGGTGATGATCGCGACCACCACCACGGCCGCCATCGCGGTCACCACAGCGAGCTGAGACGACGGCGGCGGCACCGCCCGGGTGCCGCCGCCGTCGTGGTCCGGCTCGTGCCGGGGTACGCCTCAGCCGGCCGCCGGCGCGGTCTCCTTCTCGCCGGCCGGCGCTTCCGGCTTGACCGAGCGCAGCAGCACGCTCGCCACGTCGACCACCTCGACGTCCTCGCCGGCGCCCTTGCCGTTCACCCCGTCGTTGAGCATCGTCGAGCAGAACGGGCAGCCGACCGCGATGGTCTTCGCGCCGGTGGACATGGCCTCCTCGACCCGGTCCACGTTGATCCGCTTGCCGATCTTCTCCTCCATCCACATCCGGGCGCCACCGGCGCCGCAGCAGAAGGAGCGCTCGCTGTTGCGCGGCATCTCGGTCAGCTCGCCCTGCATCGAGTCGCCGAGCACCTCGCGGGGCGCGGCGAAGATCCGGTTGTGCCGGCCGAGGTAGCAGGGGTCGTGGTAGGTGACGCCACCGTCGACCGGCTGCACCGGCGTGAGCTTGCCGGCGCTGACCAGGTGGGCCAGCAGCTGGGTGTGGTGCACCACCTCGAACTCGCCGCCGAGCTGGCCGTACTCGTTGCCGAGCGTGTTGAAGCAGTGCGGGCAGGTGGCGACGATCTTCCGCTTGCTCTTCTCCCGGCCGTCGAACGCCTCGTTCAGCGTCTCCACGTTCTGCTGGGCGAGCATCTGGAACACGAACTCGTTGCCGATCCGGCGGGCCGGGTCACCGGAGCAGGTCTCGCCCTCACCGAGGATGGCGAAGCTGACGCCGGCCTCGTTCAGCAGCGTGGCGACCGCCCGGGTGGTCTTCTTGGCCCGGTCCTCGAACGCGCCGGCGCAGCCGACCCAGAAGAGGTACTCGAAGTCGTCGACCTCGCCGACCCGGGGCACCTCGAAGTCGAGCCCCTTGGTCCAGTCCTCGCGGGTGTTCTGCGGCGCGCCCCACGGGTTGCCCTTGTTCTCCAGGTTGCGCAGCATCACGCCGGCCTCGGACGGGAAGCTCGACTCGATCAGCACCTGGTAGCGGCGCATGTCGACGATGTGGTCGACGTGCTCGATGTCCACCGGGCACTGCTCGACGCAGGCGCCGCAGGTGGTGCAGGACCAGAGCACGTCCGGGTCGATGACGCCGCCTTCCTCGGCGGTGCCGATCAGCGGCCGGTCGGCCTCGGCCAAGGCCAGCACGTCCATGTGGGCGAGCTGCGCCTCGGTGGCCTTCTCCTCGCCGGTCAGGTCCTTGCCGCCGCCGGCCAGCAGGTAGGGCGCCTTGGCGTACGCGTGGTCGCGCAGGCTCAGCACCAGCAGCTTCGGCGACAGCGGCTTGCCGGTGTTCCAGGCCGGGCACTGCGACTGGCAGCGGCCGCACTCGGTGCAGGTGCTGAAGTCGAGCAGGCCCTTCCAGGTGAACTGCTCGACCTGGGCCACACCGAACTGGTCCTTCTCCGGGTCGGCCTCCTCGAAGTCGAGCGGCTTGCCCTCGCTCGTCATCGGCCGCAGCGGGCCCAGGCCGGAGCCGGCCGCCTTCTGCGGATCGCGCTTGAAGAAGATGTTGGGGAAGGCCAGGAAGCGGTGCCAGGCGACACCCATGGTGACGTTCAGCGAGATCACGATGAGCCAGGTCATCGAGATGACGATCTTGATGAGGGCGGCCACGCTGACGCCGGCCTCCCAGTCGGGGAGCACCGAACCGACCGCGTGGCTGAGCGGGGTGGCCCAGACCGGGTACTCGAAGTGGTCGGTGGCGACCTTGAAGCCTCGGATGACGAAGCCGAAGATCAGGACCAGCAGCACGACCCACTCGACGAAGTAGCCCTGCCACATCGTCGAGCCGGTGAAGCGGGAGCGGTTCTCCGGCCGGTTGGGCCGGTTGCGCAGCCGGATCGCCATCAGCACCAGGATGCCGACCAGACCGAGGATGCCGATCCACTCGGTGACCAGCCCGAAGACGGTCCAGTGCCCGACGATCGGCAGCCCGCCGCCGGTCGAGACCACCTCGAAGTAGGCCTCCAGCACCAGCAGCGACAGCACGATGAAGCCGACCATCACGAACCAGTGGGCGGCCCCGACCACACTCCACTTGAGCATGCGGGTGTGGCCGGCGGTCTCCACCAGCATCTTGGTGGTGCGCGCGCCCTTGTCGGCGAACCGCTCGGGCGCGGGCTGCCCGAGCCGGATGACGGCCGTCATCTTCATGACCGCGCGTACCGCAAGCCACACCGCCACCGCGGTGATGGCGGCCGCGAGGATCGTGGTGACGATCTGGACGCTGCCCATCGAGTTGGCCTCCCGGTCTGCTGCTTGTCAGTGCAGCCTACGCGGAAGGTTACTCAGCAGTAACGTGAGTCTTCTCGCATCGGCCACGCCGCCCTGCGGACACCTTAGGTGGGCCGGCGCCCAGGCGCCGGGCAGGGGCGGCGTGGCGTGACGTGTGCGAGGTGAAAACCAGCCGGTCAGCGCCAGCGGGAGAGCAGGATCAGCGAGGAGACCATCGCGCCGAAGCCCACCGCGAGGTTCCAGTAGTTCCACGAGGCGACCGGATACGCCTGCTCGGAAAGGTAGTAGACCACCAGCCAGGCGATGCCCACCACGATCAGCGCGACGGCGGTGACAGGCAGCCAGATCGGGCTAGGCTTGCGCGTCGACGCCGTCGCCGTCGGACGGACGTCCGTCGGCGGGGTGTACACCTTCTTCTTGCGGACCTGAGACTTGGGCACGACGCTCTCCAGAGGGGGGTACGACCTCGTCCGGCCTGACAACCGGGCGCGGGGGCGACGGTCCATGGCCAATAATGTGTCGACAGCTAGCGTAGTCCCGACGGACCGTCCAGGCCACGAATGGGGTCGGGCCGGTGCACGGAGTTACCGAAAAGAGCGGACTTTTCGGGTCGAGCAGGTCGGTTCGCATCGGCGCGGGCCGGAACGAGACGACGGGAAAGGGAACGCCCGGTGGAGTACACGTCCGGCGCCGCCTCCTGGCAGAAGGTCCTTCGCCGCGCGGTCGCCGGTCTGCTGCCCCGGCGGGCACGCCAGCGCCGCCCCGGCTGGTCGATCGGCGTACCGCTGATCGCCGCCGCGGCCGGGCTGCTGTTCACCACCACCGCGACCACCGCCGGCGGCACCCCGCTGCGCGAGGACCGGCGGCCCCAGCTCACCCAGCTCATCGAGGACCGCCGCGAGCAGGTCGCGGCCAGCGAGGCGAAGGCCGCGCGGCTGCGCGACGAGGTCGAGGAGCAGACCGAGGCGCTGGCCGGCACCGACGGGCCGGTGAAGACGCAGCGGGACCGGGCCGCCGCGATCCGGCAGGCCGCCGGGTTCACCGCGCTCACCGGCAGCGGCATCACGATCGAGCTGAACGACGCCGACTGGGGCCCCGGCCAGCCGCTGCCCAAGGGCGCGAGCAACGACGACCTGGTCGTGCACCAGGGCGACGTGCAGGCGGTGGTGAACGCGCTGTGGGCCGGAGGCGCGGAGGCCATGTCAATCATGAACGTCCGCGTGCTCAGCACCAGCGCGGTACGCTGCGTCGGTAACACCCTGCTGCTGCACGGCCGGGTTTACTCCCCTCCTTTCAAGATCGTGGCCATCGGTGACCCCGCCCAGTTCCAGCGGGCGCTCGCCGCGTCCGAGGGAGTCCGGGTGTTCAAGGAAGTGGCCGACCACTACCAACTCGGCTACAGCGAGCAGACCTCCACCGTGACGGTGCCGGCGTTCGAGGACTCCACCGCGCTGCAATCGGCGACGGTGCCCCGGTGACCGGCGACGAACCCCGGGAACGCGACGACCGCCGTCGCGCCGGATCGGAGGAGCCGACCGCGTTCCTCCGGAAGGTCGAGCGCCCCGCGCCCGCCCCGGCCCGGGTCGACCTGCCGTGGCCGGACGACGGCCCGGCCCACTCCGCCCCGGCACGGCGCGGCCCCACCGCCCGCCCGGTCACCCCGCCGGCCGCCCGCTCCGCCGACCCACCGCCGGCCTGGCCGGGCAATGCGGCCCGCCCGCCCGCCGCTGCCTCGCGCGCCGAGGCGTACCCGCCGTCCCGCCGACCCGGCCGGCCCGCCGCCGCCCCCGAGGGGCGGTCGCCGGAAGGCCGCAACGGGCTCGGCGCCCCACCGCCCGGCGGTACGCCGGCCGGCCGAACCGCGGAGAGGCCCGGCGTCGACAGCCGGCGGTACGCCGGTCCGACGGCTCCCACCGACCCCCGGCGGTTCGACCCGCCGGGTCGGGGAGCGCACTCCCGCCCGTCCGCCGAGGCTCCCTACGGCCGCCGCGCCGGCCTGGACCCCTCCGACGCCCCGGCCGGCCGTCCCGGCGGGATGCCCGGTGCCGGCAGAGCGTCCGGTGCGGGCGTGCGACCGGCCGCGCCGGGTGACGAGCCGACCGACTTCATCCCGCCGGTGGCCGGCCGGCCCGAGCGGCGCTCCACCGCAACCCAGCAGCACACCGGCGCACCCGAGCGGCACCCCGGCAGACCCGAGCGACACGTCAGTGGTCCCGAGCGGCACGCCGCCGGACCCGAACGGCACCCCGGCGGACCGGAGCGGCACGCTGCCGGACCCGAACGGCACGGCGTACCCCGGTCGGGTGGCCCGACCGGTCGCGGCCCGGACCCGGCCCCGCCGGCCGACCCCGGCGCGACAGCGGTGCTGCCCGCCGTCACCCGCCGACCGGCCGACCCCCGGTCGGACGCCACCGGCCTGATGGGCGCGGTGCCCCCGGCGCCGGACCCCGGCGGCGACGACGGCGAGCCGCCCGCCGAGCCGCCACGGCCCCGGCGCGGCGAGCGGGTGGTGCAGCTCCGACCGGAACAGACCGGCGAGGGATACCGAAGCGTCTACTCCGAGCTGACGCGGCCCACCACCGGCTCCCGGCTGCGCACGGCGGTCCGTGGCGCGGGCGAACTGCTGATCACCTTCGGCCTGGTGGTGCTCCTCTTCGCCGGCTACGAGATCTGGGGCAAGTCGGTCATCGTCGACGCCCACCAGAACGACCTGACCGGTCAGCTCGCCCAGGAGTGGGCGGCGGACCCGACGGTCGGCCCGACCCCCGGCCCGAGCACGAAACCGAAACCGCCGGCCGAGGGCAAGCCGGTCGCCGGCCTCTACATCCCGAAGCTCGACAAGCACTGGGTGGTGGTCGAGGGCGTCACGCCGGACGACATCCGGTACGCCCCGGGCCACTACCCGGACAGCGCCATGCCCGGCGAGGTGGGCAACTTCTCCGTCGCCGGGCACCGCATCCGGTCCACGTTCTGGCGGCTGGACGAGCTGTCCTCCGGCGACGCCATCGTGGTCGAGACCAAGGGCGAGTGGCTGGTCTACCGGGTCTACCAGCAGCGCATCGTCAAGCCGTCCCAGGTCGAGGTGGTCGCGCCGGTGCCGGGCAAGCCGGGCGGCCGGGCCACCGAGAAGCTGCTCACGCTGACCACCTGCAACCCCAAGTTCGACAACTACCAGCGGCTGATCATCCACGCCCGATTCGACCGGGCCCAGGCCAAGTCGACGGGCCGACCGGCCGAGCTGGAGGGCTGAACCGTGTACGCGTGGATCTGGCGGAAGCTGCCCCTGGGCCTGCCCGGCAAGCTGGTCGGGTCGGTGCTGCTGGCCACCGCCACCGTGGCCCTGCTCTGGTTCGTGGTCTTCCCGTGGGCCGAGCCGCTGCTGCCCTTCGACGACGTGCAGGTCACGCAGGACTCCGGCGTGCCCGGTGACGCCCCCGGCGGCGGCCTCACCGACCCGAGCGGGCAGCCCGACCAGGACGAGGAACTCCCCTACAGCACCGAGACGAACAACGCCCCGCCCACCGCCCCGGGCGGGTGACCCCGATGCGCGTCCTGGTGATCGACAACCACGACTCGTTCGTCTTCAACCTCGTGCAGTATCTCGGCCAGCTCGGCGCGGACTGCGAGGTCCGCCGCAACGACGAGATCGACGTCGCCGAGGTGGGCCGGGTCGGGGCGGTCGGCGTCCTGCTGTCGCCCGGTCCGGGCCGCCCGGACCGCGCCGGCATCTGCCTGGACGTGATCCGCGAGTACGCCGACCGGCTTCCCATCCTCGGCGTCTGCCTCGGCCACCAGGCCATCGGCGCGGCGTTCGGCGCGACCGTGACCCGCGCGCCGGAGCTGCTGCACGGCAAGACCTCCGAGGTGCGCCACCGCGGCGACGGCGTGCTCGCCGGCCTGCCCGACCCGTTCACCGCCACCCGCTACCACTCGCTCGCCGTGCTGCCCGAGACGCTCCCCGACGAGCTGGAGGTCACCGGCTGGACCGCCTCCGGCGTGGTGATGGCGATGCGGCACCGCACGCTCCCGGTCGAGGGCGTCCAGTTCCACCCCGAGTCGGTGCTGACCGAGGGCGGTCACCTCATGCTGGCGAACTGGCTGGCCGCCTGCGGCCATCCGGAGGCGCGGGAGCGGGCCCCGGAGCTGGCCGCCGAGGTCGACGCACGACGCCGGGCCGCGTTCGCCACCGCCTGACCCTCCGGACACGTCACGTGGCGGCGCCCCCGTGGGGCACCGCCACGTCCGTGGTCTCCGCCGCCGGGGCCGCGCCCCGGAGCACAGGTCAGCGTTCGCGCGTCGGTGGGATCGACGGGATCGGGAAGCCGCCACCGCCACCGGCACCCGGGGTGCTCGGCGACGCGGTCGGTGTCGGGCTCGGCGACGGGCTCTCGCTCTGCTCCTCGATCGGCACGTCGACCGCGATGGTCACGGTCTCGCCCTTGGCCAGCTTCTTGCCGGGGGACGGGGACTGGCTGCTCACCTTGCCCGCCTGGGCCGGATCGACCTCTTTGCCGTCCCGGACCTCGACGTCGTAGCCGGCGTCCTCCAACCGCTTCTTCGCCTGGTCCTCGGTGTAGCCACGAACGTCCGGCACCTCGTTGAGGTTGCCCTTGGACACTTCGAGCGTCACCTTGGTGTTCGGGGGCACGGTGCTGCCCTCCTTGGGCGTCACCTTGGTGACCTGGTCCTGCGGGGCACCGCTGGTGACTTCCTTGCGTTCGACGGTCAGCCCCAGGCCCTCCAGTTGGCCCTTCACGCTGGTGTAGGTGCCACCCACCAGGCTCTGCGGGATGGTGACGTCGTCCGGGCCGGCGCAGACCTGCACCGTGACCGGGGTGTTCTTGTCCACCCGGAGGCCCGGCCCGGGGTTCTGCCCCACCACAGTGCCCTTCTTGCAATCGGCGTTCTTCACCGGCGTGCCGGGGACGAACCGCAACCCGGCCTGGGTGAGCGCGGCCTGCGCGTCGGCCTGGGTCCGATCACCCAACTGCGGGACGGAGACCTTCTCGTTGCCGGCCTGGTTGAGCCAGAGCGCGGTGCCCAGCGCGATCACCGCGAGCACGCCGAGCGCGGCGAACGTGGCGATGACCCAGGAGGAACTCCGGCGCTTGCGCGGATCCCCGACCCGGGCCGGCGGCTGCTGGCGGGTCTGCGGGCCCATCATCTGGGTCTGCTGCGCCGCCTGGTAGCCGCCCGCGGCGGCCGCCATCGGCATGGTCTCCTCGGCCGGCATCACCGGGGTGGCCAGCACCGGCCGGCCGGCCGCGGCGCGGAGCAGGTCCGCCCGCATCTCACCGGCGCTCTGGTAGCGGTTGAGCGGGTTCTTGGAGAGCGCCTTGAGCACGATGGCGTCGACCGCGGGATTGACGTCCGGGTTGATCGTGCTCGGCGTCGGCGGCTGCTCGCGTACGTGCTGGTAGGCGACGCTGACCGGGCTGTCCCCGACGAACGGCGGATGCCCGCAGAGCAGCTCGAACAGCACGCAGCCGGCCGCGTAGACGTCGGAGCGGGCGTCGACCGCCTCGCCGCGCGCCTGCTCCGGGGAGAGATATTGCGCGGTGCCGATGACCGCGCTGGTCTGCGTCATCGTGGTGGCGCCGCTGGCCAGCGCGCGGGCGATGCCGAAGTCCATCACCTTGACCTGGCCGGTCTGGGTGAGCATCACGTTGCCGGGCTTGATGTCCCGGTGGATGATGCCGTGCCGGTGGCTGAACTCCAACGCCGCACACATGTCGGCGCAGATCTCCAGCGCCCGGCGCGGCTGGAGCCGCCCCTCGACGCCGAGGACCTCCTTCAGGGTCCGCCCGTTGACGAACTCCATCACGATGAACGGCAGCGTCTCGCCGGTCGGGGCGGTCTCCTCGCCGGTGTCGTAGACGGCGACGATGGCCGGGTGGTTGAGCGAGGCGGCGTTCTGGGCCTCCCGGCGGAACCGCATCTGGAACGTCGCGTCGCGGGCCAGGTCGGCACGAAGCATCTTGATCGCGACGTCCCGCCCGAGCCGGAGATCGCGACCGCGGTGCACCTCCGCCATGCCGCCGTAGCCCAGCAGCTCGCCGACCTGGTACCTGCCACCGAGCAGGCGGGCCTGCGCTGTCATCGCGTCTCTCGTCCTTCGCTCGTCGTCGTACCGCCGCCGGCCGGCTGGAGGCGTACCTCACGACGGTACGACGTGCGGACCGGATAGTCGCCCCCGTACGCGCGCACCGCGCCGGAGGTCACGCTCACACTCGCCGGACCGGGGGCGGCCGAACCGTACTTCCGGTACCAGAACGAGATCACGCCCGAGCAGAGGATGACCAGCACCGCCACCAGAATCGCGGTCGTCCAGAGCCCGGACCGGGAGCGGCGGGGCGCCGGCCGGGGCGCGACGGGCGGACGAGCGTACCCCAGCGGGTTGTGCGGGGGTCGTGGGTGCGGGACGGGTGCCGCGCCGCGCGGACCCACCGGCGGGCGGGCCTGCGGAGCCGGGTGCGCGACGATGGTCGGGCGCGGCGCCGCCGGTGGGCGGGCCGGCGTCACCGGGGGGCGGGGCGGCGTCACCGGGGGGCGGGGCTGCGGGCGGGGCGCGGCGTTCGGCACCTGCGCCCGCGCGACCGGTGCGGCCGGCGAGGCCGGTACGCCGGAGATCGGCCGCCCGCCGCGCGCCTGCTGGGAGAGTGTCTGCTTGGCCTGCCGGGCGACCCCGGCCAACGCGGCGGCACTCGACCAGCGGGCCGTCGGGTCCTTCGCCATGGCCCGCTCGACGATCGCCCGCACCTGCGGCGGGATGTCGGCGGGGAGCGCGCGGGGCGTGTCCCGCACGTGCTTCATGGCGATCTCGAGCGGGTTGTCGCCCTCGAACGGCCGCCGGCCGGCCAGGCACTGGTACGCGACCACGCCGAGCGCGTACACGTCGGAGGCAGGGGTGGCGACCGCGCCGGTGGCCTGCTCGGGCGAGATGTAGGAGGCGGTGCCGAGCACCGAGCCGGCGGCGGTGAGCTGGCCGACCAGCTCCGACCGGGCGATGCCGAAGTCGGTGAGCACCAGCGTGCCGTTCGGCCGGACCAGCAGGTTGCCCGGCTTCACGTCGCGGTGCACGATGCCCTTCTCGTGTGCGGCATGCAACGCGTCGGCGGCCTGGGCCAGCAACGCCATGGTGCGGGCCGGGGTGAGCCGGCCGACCCGGCCGAGCGTGGCGGAGAGCGCGTCGCCCTCCACGTATTCCATGACCAGGAACGCGATGTGCTGGTCGCTGCCGAAGTCGTAGACGTCGACCACGCCGGGGTGGTTGATGGTGGCCATGGTCCGCGCCTCGCCCCGGAACCGCTCGGCGAAGCCCGGCTCGTCGAGCAACGCGGGCAGCAGGCTCTTGACCGCGACCGTCCGGCCCAGCACCTGGTCGGTGCCGCGCCAGACGTCACCCATGCCACCGCTGGCGATCCGCTCGTCGAGACGGTAGCGGTTGCCGAGCTGCACCCCCGGGCTCAGCACGTCAGCGCCTCCCGGAGTCCGCGATGGCCGCCGCCATGATGCGGCCGGCGATCCGGGCCGCCTCCGCGCTGCCGCCGCTGCCGGCCTGCTCCAGCTCGACGCAGACCGCGGAGAGCGGCGTGCCGTCCTTGTCCATCGCGAAGCCGATGAACCAGCCGTGGTCCGGCGTGTTCGGGCCGGACTGCGCGGTGCCGGTCTTGCCGCCGACCACGTACCCGTCGATGGCGGCCCGGCGGCCGGTGCCCTCCTTCACCACGTTCTGCATCATCGAACGCAGGTCGGCGGAGACCTGACTGCTGACCGGGCGGCGCAGCTCACGCGGCTTGGCCGCGTCGTAGACCGTGGTGCGGTCCGGCCCGAGCAGCTGCTTGACCAGGTACGGGCGCATCTGGCTGCCGTTGTTGGCCACCGCGGCGGCGATCAGCGCGCCCTGCAACGGCGTCATCCGCACGTTGTTCTGGCCGATCGACGACTGGGCCAGCGCGGCCTGGTCGGTGCTGCCGTCCGGGTTCTGCATGTCACCGGTGCGGCTGGCCGCGACCGGCAGGCCGCCGTCACCGTTCTGGCCGACCGTGAGGTCCTCCTGCTCGAAGCCGAACTGCTTCGCCTTCTCCTTGACCTTCTCCGCGCCGAGCCGCACGCCGAGCTGGGCGAAGCCGGTGTTGCAGGACTCGGTCACCGCGTCCCGCAGCGTCACCTCGGACTCGGGGCAGATCGACGGCGCCGCGTTCTTGATCGGTACGCCGGCGCCCGGTGCGGTGTAGCTCGGTCCGGCCGGGATCTGCGTCTGCTGGCCGACGCCGTTCTCCAGCGCTGCGGCGGCCATGACGACCTTGAAGGTGGAGCCCGGGGGCAGCACCTCGGCGAGCGCACGGTTGGCCAGCGGCCGGTCCTTGTCCTTCTCCAACGCGTTGTAGGCCCGGTCGGCCTCCGTGCTGGAGTGGCTGGCCAGCGGATTCGGGTCGAAGCTCGGCATGGAGACCAGCGCCTGCACCGCGCCGGTACGCGGGTCGATCGCGACGGCCGCGCCCTTCTTCGCCCCGACCTCGTTGTCGTTGAGCTGCTTGAACGCCGTCTCCTGGGCCCGCTTGGAGAGGGTCAGCAACACGTTGCCGCCACCGGTCTCGTCCCCGGTGAACATGTCCTTGATCCGGCTGGCGATGAGCGCGTCGCTGGTGCCGGCGAGGAAGTCGTTCTCCACCCGCTCGATGCCGCTCGCGCTGCCGTTCACCGGCTTCCAGCCGAGCACGTGCGCGTACATCTCCCCCTGGGGGTAGGTGCGCAGGTACTTCAGCTCCCCGCCGGTCTCCTTGCTGAGCGCGTACGCGGTGCCGCCGACCTCGATGTTGCCGCGCTTGCGGTCGTACTCGGCGACCTGGACCCGGCCGTTGTAGTCGCTGGTGCGGTACTCGTCGGCCTTGTAGGCCTGGATCCAGTTCAGGTTCGCGAAGAGCAGGCCGAACAGGATCATGACGACCACACCGACGCGGCGCAGGGGTGCGTTCACGGCCGGATCACCTCCGTGGGAGCACCGTGCAGCTGGTCGGGCGCGCCCCCGCCGGGCCGGGCCGCCGGGCCGCGACCGCCGGTGACCGGCCGGCGGGCACCGTCGGAGACCCGCAGCAGCACGGCGATCAGCAGCCAGTTCGCCATCAGCGAGGAACCACCGGCGGACAGGAACGGCGTGGTCTGGCCGGTCAGCGGGATGAGCTTGCTGATCCCGCCGACGATGACGAAGACCTGGAGGCCCAGCGTGAACGCCAGGCCGCCGGCGAGCAGCTTGCCGAACGAGTCGCGCACCGCCAGCGCGGCCCGCAGGCCCCGCTCGACGATCAGCAGGTAGACCACGAGCAGCGCGGAGAGACCGAACAGGCCGATCTCCTCACCGATACCGGCGAAGATGAAGTCGGTCTGCACCTCGGGCAGCAGCGTCGGCTGGCCGCCGCCCGGCCCGGCCCCGAACAGACCGCCGGTGCCGAGCGTGAGCAGGCCCTGGACGAGCTGGTAGCCGCGGTCGTACGGCTCGGCGAACGGGTCGAGCCAGATCTGCGCCCGGTCGTAGAAGTTGGCGAACGGGCCACCCACGGTGCTGCCCAGCAGGTAGGCCAGGTAGGCGCCGCCGAAGAACAGGATCAGACCGATGAGCAGCCAGCTCACCCGCTCGGTGGCGACGTAGAGCGTCACCACGAACATGCCGAAGTAGAGCAGCGAGGTGCCCAGGTCCTTCTCGAAGACCAGGACCAGGATGCTGACCAGCCAGACCACGAGCACCGGGCCGAGGTCCCGGCCGCGCGGGAAGTCGATGCCGAGCACCCGCCGGCTGGCCAGCGACAGCACCTCCCGCTTGCGCACCAGGTAGTACGCGAAGAACGTGAGCAGCGCGAGCTTGGCGAACTCACCCGGCTGGATCTGGAACCCGCCGACCCGGATCCACAGCTTGGCGCCGTTGATCTCGGAGAACCGGCCGGGCAGCACCGCCGGGATCATCACCAGCACGATGCCGGCCAGCCCCAGTGTGTACGCGTACCGGGAGAGCGTGCGGTGGTCGCGCAGGATCGCCAGCAGCCCGGCCGCGAGCGCCACCGCGGCCAGCGTCCACGCCAGTTGCCGGCCCCCGGTGCCGGCGAAGATGGCCAGGTCGGCCCGCTCCGCCGGCGCGGCCTGGGCCAGGTCGTAGCGACGCAGGAAGCCGACCCCGATGCCGTTGAGCAGCGCCACCGCCGGCAGCAGCGCCGGATCGGCGTATGGCGCCAGCCACCGGATCACCAGGTGCAGACCCAGGAAGACCAGCCCCAGCGCGGCGGCCGGAACCCAGAAATCCGAGGTGATGGTGTCCAGCGCCTTGGCCTCGATCATCGCCGCGTACGCCGCCACCAGCACCATGGCGAGCAGGAGCAGGGACAGCTCGGCGTTACGCCGGGACCGGGCCAGGCGTACGCCGGACTGCTCGCCCGTCGAAGCGGGCGAGGCGGCCGGTGCGGCGGCTGCGGTCACGGATGCGTCCTCGGGATCGAGCCGGCGCTCACTCCGGCGACCGGCAACCGGCGGGATCGGCCGGCGGAACGGTGTCGGAGACTACGGCGTCGGGCGTGATGGTCAACGTCGGTGTGGGCGTCGGCGGGCCGGGCGACGGGGTCGGCGGAACGGCGCTGCCGGTGGCCGCCGGGGACAGCGCACCGGCCGTCGCCACCGGCGTCGGGCTGGGCGTGGCCGGTGCCGTGCCGGGCGCCGGACTCGGCGGGCAGAGCGGCTTGAGGTTCGGGTTGGCCGGGTCGTCGCTGGTCAGTTCCGCCAGTCGACGCTCGGCGTCCGGCTCGCTCTTGGCCTGGATGCCCTGCTTCACCCGCTCCTGGGCGGCCAGGGTCAGGTCGTCGAGCCGGGACTCGCTGCGGGCGTGCACGTCCGACAGGTCGAGGCCGGCGACCTGGCCGGGCACCCCACGGAACACCGCGAGCTGACCGTCGTCGGTGGCCCCGACGTAGTACTGCCGCTGGGTGTACGTCCAGCCGCCGAAGACGGCGCCGCCGACGATGACCGCCAGCGCGAGCGCCATGGCCACGGTCCGCAGTGGCCGTCGCCGACGCGGCTCGGGCTCGTCGTCGCGGTTGTCGGCCGGCTCCTCGGGCACGGGCGCCCGGGGCGCGGACAGCGCCGAGGCGCGGGCCGCCGGGGTGGAGTCGTCGGCCGATGTCGCCATGCCCCGGTCCCGGGCGGCGGCGCCGCCGACGATCGGGGACGCCTCGACGATGTCCTGGTCGGTCGCGTCGGCGATGATCACCGTGATGTTGTCCGGACCGCCGCCGCGCAGCGCGAGCTGCACCAGCCGTTCCACGCACTGCTGCGGGTCGGGGTACTCGCGCAGGGTGTCGCCGATGGTGTCCGCGCTGACCACGCCGGAGAGGCCGTCGGAGCAGATCAGGTACCGGTCGCCGGGCAGCACCTGGCGGACGCTGTACTCCGGGTCGATGTCCCGGCCGTCGAGCGCGCGGGTGAGCAGCGAGCGCTGGGGGTGGCTGCTCGCCTCCTCGGCGCTGATCCGGCCCTCGTCGACGAGCATCTGGACGTAGGTGTCGTCCTTGGTGATCTGCGCGAACTCGCCGTTGCGCAGGAGGTAGGCCCGCGAGTCACCGATGTGGACCATGCCGAGCTTGCTGCCGGAGAAGAGGGTCGCGGTGAGCGTCGTGCCCATCCCCTCCAGCTGCGGGTTGGCGTCCACGGTGTCGCGGAGTTGCTGGTTGGCGGTGCCCACGGCGGATCGGAGCGCGTCGACCAGGGCGTCACCGGGGACGTCCTCGTCGAGCGGCGCCATGGCACCGATGACGATGTTGCTGGCGACGTCACCGGCGGCCATGCCGCCCATGCCGTCGGCAACGGCGAGCAGCCGCGGTCCGGCGTAGACGGAATCCTGATTACCGTCTCGGATCAGACCGCGGTCACTGTGGGCCGCGTAGCGCAGGGTCAGAGTCATGGCCGTAATTCGAGGGAAGTGCGGCCGATCCGGATCGGCACGCCGAGGGGGACGGGGGTTGGTCCGGTGACCTTAGCGCGATCCAGGTAGGTGCCGTTAGTTGATCCGAGGTCCTCGACGTACCACTGCCCGTCACGCGGCACGAGCCGGGCGTGTCGCGCCGAGGCGTAGTCGTCGGTGATCACCAGCGTCGAGTCCTCCGCCCGACCGATGGTGATCTGCGCT
This sequence comes from Micromonospora sp. RP3T, assembly GCF_003027925.1. Classification (GTDB taxonomy): domain Bacteria; phylum Actinomycetota; class Actinomycetes; order Mycobacteriales; family Micromonosporaceae; genus Micromonospora. Next base: position 46,444 of record NZ_PYPS01000023.1, on the reverse strand, counting down.
TCCCCCAGCGTGATCCGGGTGCCGGCGAGTTGACCGGCGGTGACCACCATCTGGTGGGCGGCGCGGCCCCGCTTGGCCTTCGCCGGCTTGCCGGGCGGGGCGGGCTGGTTGGTCGACGCGCCGACCCCGCGTGGCGCGGCCACCAGGCGACTCGACCGGGCCCCGGCGAAGAGGTCCCGGCGGATCACACCGACCACCGTGAAGACGAAGATCCACAGCAGGATGAGGAACCCGAACCGGGCGACGGTGATGACGAGCTCCGGCAACGGGGATCAGCCGTCCACGCGGAAGGTCAGCGTCGTGGTGCCGAGCTGGATCATGTCGCCCGGGTTGAGGGCGACCGCCGAGACCCGCTGGCCGTTGACCATCGTGCCGTTCGTGGAGCCGAGGTCGGTCAGCACGACCTGGCCGCCGTCGAAGTCCAGCCGGGCGTGGCGCCGGGAGATGCCGACGTCGGGCAGACGTAGGTTGGCCTGGTCACCGCGACCGATCACGGTCGAGCCCATCTGGAGCGGGTAGGTGCGCCCGTCGCCGGAGACCAGGCGGACGTTGCGACCGCCGCCGTGGCCGGGCGGCGGACCGTAGCCGCCACCCTGGTCGTAGGCCGGGTACGCCGGGCCGGCGTCGTAGCCACCCTGGTCGTAGCCACCCGGCGCGGAGACCGGCGCGACGTCGCCACCGGTGTAGACCTCGGCGGTGACCCGGAACATGCCGGTGTCCAGCCCCTCACCGCGTTCGACCTCGACGATCACGTCGCCGTAGACCGTCCAGGCCTGCTCGCCGATGAACTCCGCCTGCGACTGGGCCAGCTCCTGGGCCAGCGCGGCGGCGTACGGCGCCAACCGACTGTGGTCGTACGGCGAGAGATCGATCACGTAGCGGTTGGGCACCAACGTGCGCCCACCGGCCAGGATCGCCTTGTGCGCCTCGGCCTCCCGCTGCATGGCGTTGAGGATCTCCACGGGGTGGACCACCCCTTTGAAGACCTTGGCGAAGGCCCCCTCGACCAGGCCTTCCAGACGCTTCTCGAAGCGTTGCAGCACGCTCACCGGCTCCTCCTCGGGTCCCGAGGCAATGATGGTATCCGGACACCGCCTCCGCAGCTCACACGCCGCTCGGCCGGCTACCGTCGACCCGTTCGTGACCAGGCCCGCGGACGTGCTAAAGTTTCGCCCGCCACGGGCGGTGATCGCTCGTGGCGTGACCAGTGGACAGCGTAATAGGTCCCGACACCCGCCGCAGATGACGGGCGAGGGATGCGATATGGTGTTCCGGGTCGTGCCACGGGGATGTGGCGGAATGGCAGACGCGCACGGTTCAGGTCCGTGTGTCCGAAAGGACGTGGGGGTTCAACTCCCCCCATCCCCACCAGAACGAGGGCTCCGCAGGCTGCGGGGCCCTCGCGCCGTATCGGGGCGTACCGGACGTCACGCTATGCTCCGATGGTTTCCCTGCCTCCCATGGACCAGGAGTGGCGTGTGAGTGTCGCGTTGGTGACCGGTTCCGGCGGTCTGATCGGCTCCGAGGCGGCCCGGCACTTCGCCGGCCTCGGTCTCGACGTGGTCGGCATCGACAACGACATGCGGCGGTACTTCTTCGGCGAGGACGGCTCGACCGCGTGGAGCCTCGACCGGCTCGCCGCCGACCTCGGCTCCGCGTACACCCACCACGCCGTGGACATCCGGGACCGGGACGGCCTGGAGCGGGTCTTCACCCGCTACGGCCGGGACATCGCCGTGGTGATCCACAGCGCCGCCCAGCCGAGCCACGACTGGGCCGCCAAGGAGCCGTTCACCGACTTCGACGTGAACGCCGGCGGCACGCTCAACGTGCTGGAGAACACCCGGCGGCACGCGATCGACGCGCCGTTCATCCACTGTTCCACAAACAAGGTCTACGGCGACCGGCCGAACTCGCTCCCGCTGATCGAGCTGGAGACGCGCTACGAGCTGCCCGAGGACCACCACTGGTACGGCGGCATCACCGAGGACATGTCGATCGACGAGTCGCTGCACTCGATCTTCGGCGCCTCGAAGGTGGCCTCGGACGTGATGGTCCAGGAGTACGGCCGGTACTTCGACATGAAGACCGCCTGTTTCCGGGGCGGCACGCTGACCGGCCCGGCGCACTCCGCGGCCGAGCTGCACGGCTTCCTCGCCTACCTGATGCGGTGCGTGATGGAGGGCCGGACGTACAACCTCTTCGGCTACAAGGGGAAGATGGTCCGGGACGCGATCCACTCCCACGACGTGCTCACCGCGTTCGAGGCGTTCTTCCGGGAGCCCCGTTCCGCCCAGGTCTACAACCTCGGCGGTGGCCGGCACTCGAACACCTCGCACATCGAGGCGTTCCGGATCGCCCAGGAGATCACCGGCCGCGAGGCGCGGATCAACTACGTCGAGCAGGCCCGCACCGGCGACCACCAGTGGTACGTCAGCAGCATGGCCCGGTTCGAGGAGCACTACCCGGCCTGGAAGATCACCTACGACGTGCCGATGATCCTCCGCGAGATCCACGAGGCGAACGTCGACAAGTGGGTGCCGCAGGCATGAGCGGCGGCACGAAGCGCAACGTGCTCGGCGTCGGCGTCGACGCGACCGACTACGCCCGGGCCACCGAGGCGGTGGTCGACGCCGCCCGGGAACGCCGCCCCCTGGCGCTGACCGCGTTGGCCGTGCACGGCGTGATGACCGGGGTGCTCGATCCGGCGCACAACGCCCGGCTCAACGCGTTCGACGTGGTCACCCCGGACGGCCAGCCGGTGCGCTGGGCGCTCAACCTGCTGCACGGCGCCGGCCTCACCGACCGCGTCTACGGGCCGGAGCTGACCCTGCGGGTGCTCGCCCGGTTCGCCGACGAAGGGCTGCCGGTCTACCTCTACGGCTCCACCGAGGAGACGCTGTCCCGGCTGATCCCGGCGCTGGAGCGCAAGTTCCCGGCGCTGAAGATCGCCGGCGTCGAGGCGTCCAAGTTCCGGGCCGTCCAGCCGGGCGAGGACGCCGAGATCGCCGACCGGATCCGGAGCAGTGGCGCGCGCCTCGTCCTGGTCGGGCTGGGCTGCCCCCGCCAGGAGGTCTTCGCGTACGCCATGCGACCGCTGCTGGACATGCCGCTGATGGCGGTCGGCGCGGCGTTCGACTACCACGCCGGCCTGCTGCGCAACCCGCCGCCGTGGATGCAGCGCGCCGGGCTGGAGTGGTTCTGGCGGCTCGGCCTGGAGCCGAAGCGGCTGTGGCGCCGGTACGTCATCCTCAACCCGGCCTACCTGGCCCGGCTCGCGGCGCAGAAGACCGGCCTGTGGAAGGCCACCCCGCCGGCACCGGCCACCGGGCGTCCGTCCACCTTCGACGTCTGATCCGGCCCGCCCCCTACGGGACGACGTTCCGGGTCGACCGGGGTGCGGTCCCGGATTCGGTGGACGTCGAACTGGGCAAGGCTGGGGCCATGGATGACCGTCTCGCCCTGCTGCTCCCCGTCGCCGCCGTCTGGCTGGCCGCCGGCCTGGTCGCGGAGGGCCTGCCCGGGCTGCGCCGCGCCCGCGCGCTGCGCCGGCGTACCGGATGGTTGTCCGCGCTGGTGCTGACCGGCCTCACGCTCACCGCGGCGGTCCTCGTCGCGGGCCTGCAGAGTGGCGGCGACACGGCGCTCGACCGGGCCGCCGCCGGGCTCGCGGTCGCGGCGGCACCGGCGGCTCTCGTCGCGGTCTGCACGGTACGCCGGCTCCGGCGGCTGCGGGCCGGCGCGAGCGCCTTCACGGCGGCGCCGGGCACCCCGGCGCCGCACGGGCTGCGGGCCGCCGCCGCGCACCCGCTGATCGTGCTCCCGATCCAGGCGACCGCGCTCGCGGCGCTGGTGGCCATGCTGCCGGCCGCCGGGGTCGACCTGTTCGCCGCGCCGGGGGTGGCCGGCCCGGCGATCACCGTCGCGGTGCTCGGCGTGGCCGCGATCGGGGTACGCCACGCGCTGCGGCACAACCGGCTCGTCGAGCGGGCTATGCCCCGGGCGACCGCGGTGTCAACGCGTCCGGCCGGTGCCCTGCACGTATAGCAGTTCGAGGATCGCCCGGGTCGCTTCGAACCAGCGGTCCAGCCAGCCGGGCGGGGGCACGCTCCCCTTGGGCGGCAGTTCCAGCAGCAGCCCGCGCAGCAGCGGGTGGTCCACCAGGGACTCCTGCTGCTCCATCGGCCACCCGCTGGGCGGGAACGACGGCTCGGTCAGCGGGTTCGGGTCCAGCGACGGCAGGGAGAGCGTCGACGCGGACGGCTCCGGCACGCCCGCGTCCCGGGCGGCGAGGTCCTCGCCGTCGGTGGAGACCACCTCGGTCAGGACGGTGTCCCGGCGGGCCCCACGGTACTTGCCACCGAACCGCTCGGGCTTGCCCGGGCCGTTGGTGAGATTCTCTGAACCGATCGTCGTCATCAGTCTCGCCTGCCTCGTTCGGTTGCCGATCCGTGCGGTTCAACGAGGCGGAACGGAACAGGCGACGGGTGCCCGGCGTCGGCGGCCGGTGGACGTGGAACGGTCCCGCCCGACGACGCTGGCGGGCGGGACCGTTTCTCGGGGTACTGATCAGCTTTGGCCGAAGGCTCCGCCCCGGGCCCGGGCGACGAATGCGTGCCAGTCACCGGGGGCGAAGACCAGGGCGGGACCCGCCTTGTCCTTCGAGTCCCGGACGCCGACCGCCCCGGTCACGTACGCGACCTCCACGCAGTTGTCGCAGTTCGGCCCGCTCTTCGAGCTTTTGAACCACGTCGCCTGCGTCAGGTCCACGGGGAACTCCTTGGTCGCCATTTCCACAGCGGCTCCTCTGCCAGTCTCGCGATGTGTGCGACGGACTCCTCCGGTCGAATGGCCGCTGCTCGAATGTGATCGAAGATGAAGCTGTACTTCTGAAGCTCGTCGCTCTTCTCCAGGAAGAGCCCACCCGTGGCGTTCTCCGCGTACACGACATCGGGATCACTCGGTTCGGGGAAGCTGAGGATCGTGAAGGTGCCGTCCATACCGGCGTGTGCCCCCACCTCGAAAGGGAGGACCTGCACCGTCACGTTCGGCAGTTGGGCCACCTCCACCAGCCGCTTGAGCTGACTACGCATCACCGCGTCGCCGCCAACCGGCCGGCTCAGCACCGCTTCATCGAGCACCACCCACAGATCGACCGGATCGTCCTGGGTCAACAACGACTGCCGGCCCAATCGGACACGCACCCGTTGGTCGATCTGATCGGCGGTGAAGTCCGGGCGGGCGGCGCGGATCATCGCGCCGGCGTACTCCTCGGTCTCCAGCAGGCCGGGCACGACCTGCTGCTCGTACGCCCGGATCTGGCTGGCCGCGGCCTCCAGGCCGACGTACGCGCCCACCAGCACCGTGCTGTACGGATGCCACCACCCCTTCTGCCGGGCCTCGCGGGCGATCTGCACCAGCTCGTCGCTCTCCGCGCCGACCACCCCGTAGATGCGGAGCATGTCCCGCACGTCGCGGGGTGTCGCGGTGGTGTGGCCGGTCTCGATCCGGGAGACCTTGGACGCCGAGCACTCCAGCTGCTCGGCGACCACCTCGATGGTGATGCCGGCGGCTTCCCGTTGCCGGCGGAGTTCGGCGCCGAGTCGGCGCCGACGGATGGTCGGGCTGCGCCGTTCGCTCACGACGCGGCTCCAGGACTCGCAGTCACCCGGCTACCTCCGGTCGGTCGCGCCCGGTTCCACACCCGCCGTGGGCGCGACCGGCGGGCGGCGGGCAAGCGTTCGCGGCGGGGGTGGTGCCGGTCGTCGACCGGCCGCGACGGGCGAAACCGGCGTCCAGTGTGCAGGCCCGGCACCTGAGGCTTCAAGCGTCCGGTTCACGTGTCCCGCTCACCTATCGGCAAAAGTCGACGTGCAACTTGCATGTCGCACCTCGCTGATGCACTCTGTCCGTATGGCACGGGTTACTCACCGTCTTCGCTTGATCTCCGCGCGTGGTGACACCACGGTCCGCGGGACGGCCGGAGGGGAGCCGTCCCGCGCCGTGCGACCTGCCCCGGAGTAGAAGACCCCGTCGCTGCACGCCGGCTCGGCTGCGGCGGCGGGAGCGGTAACCGGGAGCAGCCGGGTAATGGTCGGGTGTCGGCTCGCCACCGCGGGTACGGCCCGACCAGCACCCACCGACCGCCGGTCCACGAGGTAGACCCCCCGTCGCCGGACCGCACCGACCCGTTCAGCTCGCCGGCCCCGTGCCGGCCGAACCCTCCCAGGAGCCCATGTGCTTCCCCGCTCCGGTGACGTACTGCACGTGACGCGCGCGGCGAGTGTCCAGTTCTTCCGACCGATCATGTTCCGGATGATCCGGGTGCTCGACTGGCCGGCCTACGACGGCTGGCTCTGGCTCGACGGCTACGAGTTGAACGCGGCGGGGGACGCGGTCAACCGACGGTCGATCTTCGTACAGCAGGAGGGGCTGCGGCAGATCCAGGCCGCGCCGGTCCCCCGGCAGCACACCGTCCGGACGGCCCGCCGTCCGGTCACCCGGACCCCGGTCCGGGTGGGCTGACCTACCGATTCCCGGCCCGGTGGGCGTGCCGCCGCCATAGAATCGGTACGCCCACCCCGGCACGTTCCACCCCGCGCGCCACGGACCCTGAACCAGGGATGGTCATGGTCAATCTGCCCACCGCGCGGCGGCACCACAGGTCCCGCACCGGCTACGCCCTCGGACTCTTCGTCTTCCTCGGGGTCGCGACTGCGCTCGCGCTCGTGGTCCGCCATCCGGCCTTCTCCACCACCCAGCAACTGGCCGAACCGGTGCCGGCCCCGGAGATCACCGTGGCCGGCGCGGACGCCCGCCCGACCGTCGAACCGGACGACGACGAGCCGGACGAGATCGAGCAGCCGTCGGCGGCGGACGGGGCCGACGTTTCACCCCCGTCCGGTGCGGCGGGCAGCGGGGCCGGCGGCGGCATGCTCGCCGACCGCCCCACCGAGCCGACGGACCTCAGCCGGCCACTGTTCTACTCCGGTCTGCTCGGTCTCGCGATCTCGCTGGCCGGGCTCGGCCTGGTCGGCGCCCGCCGCCGACAGTGGTGAGCGCCCGTCAGGGCGTGGCGGAGGTGGCCGGCGCGGAGCCCGGGGTGGTAGTCCCGGTCGTCGGTGCGCCGGTGGTGGGCGCGGCGGACGCGGCCACCACCAGGGTGACCCGCTCGCCCTCGCCCACGGCGTAACCGGCCTCCGGATCCGTGGCGATCACCGTCCCGGCCGGCCGGTCCGACGGTCGGCGCTGAATGCGGTAGTCGATGTCGAGCCGGTCCAGCACCGTCCGGGCGGCCGACTCCGGCAGCCCCACCAGCGGCGGCATCGGCACCTCCACCGCCGTGGTCGGCGGCGTATCGGACGGGGAGGCCGACGGTGACGCGCTGCTCGGGGTGGCGCTGGCCGAGGTGGCACTGGCCGGCGCGGACGCACTGGGCGTCGCCGACGGTGTGCCCGGACCGGAGTCGCGGTCGGCGGCCCGCAACGCCAGCCACACCCCGGCCGCGATCAGCCCGATCAGGATCAGGGCCAGGACGCCCAGCAGGATGGGCATCCACCAGCGACGCCCGGCCTGCTCGTCGGCGTACCACTCGGCGCCCGGCTCCGGATAGGCCGCCGACCGTGGCGGCGGCACGCCGGCCCGGCCGGACCAGGGCGCGCCACCGACCGGCTCCTGCCGGCTGGTGGCGTCGAGGGGCCGAGGTGCCCCGCCGGGCAACGGCCGGGTCGCGTCCGCACCGGCACCGTACGCGTCGCGCGGTACCGCCCGGGTCGCGTCCACATCCTTGCCCGCGCCGGCCGCGTCACGTGGCAGGGCCCGGGTGGCGTCGACGTCCTCGCCCGCCCCGGCCGCGTTCCGGGGCAGGGCCCGGGTGGCGTCCGCGTCGTCGGCGGGTGGTTCCTGACGGTCATCGCTCATGACACTCGTCCTTCCCGCACCGGGACGGGGCTCGCGGCCCTCGGACGTCCACGGTAGCGGGCCACGGCCGGGCCGGCCGGGATCAGCGCGCCGGACGGCGTCAGGGCGTCGGCGGCGGGCCGTCGCTCGGCGTGCTCGACGGCTCGTTCCCGCAGGTCAAAGACACCTGATCATTCCAGTGGGCGGTGCCCCCGGCGACCGGGTCCTGCCCGCTGACCGGCCCCTGCCGACCGGCCGGGTAACGGGGATAGAGCCCCGCCTCCACCAGGTCGTCGGCGGCGTCGGAGCAGGACTTGCCGCCCACGTCGGGCACGGTGACCTCGGGCGCCGGCCCGGTGACCCAGACGGTGACGGTGACCCCGCGCTTCACCGGCGCCCCCGGCCGGGGCGAGGTGCGCTCCACGGCGCGCCCCGAGCCGCTGCCGAACACCAGCCGCCAACCGAGTCGTCGGTCGCGCAACTGCTGCCGGGCCCGCTCGAAGTCGGTACCCACCAGCTCCGGCACGGTGAGGCCGACCGGGGTGCGCGAACGCGTACCGGTGGGGCGATCCTCGCCCGGGCGGTCCGTCGTGGGAGCCGCCCCGGTCGGGCCGGACGGAACGGGCGGCGGGGCGGCCGGCGGCGAGACGGCCTCGGACGAGGCGGTGGGCCGGTCCGGGCCACCGGCCAGGATCCAGCCACCGCTGGCTCCGATCACGGCCAGCAGGACCGCCGCCAGTCCGCCTCCGACGAGCAGCCGGGTCCGGTCCGGACCGGTCTCGTCGCGTACCGGCTGCTGCTCGTCCGTCATCGCGTCTCCCGCCTCAGTCATCGGCGACCGTAGCCGGTGCCGCCAAGCCGTCCGGGCCCGGCCGGCCGCTCCCACGACTCGCCGGGCCGACCTCGGGACGCTACGCTGCCCGGCATGGCCAGACGGGGCTGGGGAGGATCGACCGCTGCGGCGCTCGGCGTCGCTGCCGGCGCGGGCGCCGCTCAGCTCGGCTTCGGCTACGGGCTGGGCATCATCAACTGGGCGCCCACCGGCACCGTACGCGTCGAGTCGGCGTGGGTGGCGAGCCTCGCCTGGGCCACCTGGATCGCCGCGACCTCGGTCATCGCCGGTGCGGTCTGCGCCCAGCGCCTGCGCGGTGGCGGGGACGAGCCGATGGGTGTGCTGCCCCGGCTCGGGCTCGCCCTGGCCGCCGGGGTCGGCGCGCTGGTCACCGTGCTGCTGGTGGCGGTGCCGGCCCGGGCCGCGCGGGTGCCGGACACCACCGCGCCGCAAACCGTCGCCGCCGCGTACGCGGCGGCGGGGCTGGTGCTCGGCGTGCTGCTGGCGACCTGGGCGTTGCACACCCGCGCCGCCGCCACCAACCTGATCGCCACCACCGGCTGGCTCTGGCTGCTCGCCGTGGTGTCGGTGGTGGACGGGGTGCTCTCCGGCCGGGGCCTGACCACCGCTCAACTCGGCATCTGGCAGATCAGCGCGGACAGCGCCCGCTTCTGGATCCGTGACTACTTCTACTGGCCGGGGGCGCTGCTCTCGCTGGGCTCCGCGCTGGTGATCGGGGTGCTGGCCGCCCGACGCGCGACCCGGTCGCCGCGGGTGCGGGTGGGTGCGGCCGCCTCCGGCGCGGCCGGGCCGCTGCTGGTGGCGTTGGCCTACCTGCTGGCCGTGCCGCGACTGGCCGGGATCGCCGCCGAGCAGTTGTCGGCCCACCTGATCGCCCCGTACGCGGTGATCGCCGGGGTGGGCGGCTCGATACTGATGGCCGCGCTGGCCCAGCGGGCCGACCGTCGGGGCGACACGGAGGCGGAACTGTCGATCGACGCAACCGCGACGCCGAACGACCCCGACCCGGCGGCGCCGGCCGGGCCTGCCTCGCAGACGTCCGTCGAGCCGGAGCCGGCCGGGTCCACGCCACAGAGGTCCGTCGATCGGGAGCCGGAGAGCACGCCGGGCGCCGAGTCGGCCGGGGAGGCCGGCCCAGGTTCGTCGCCGACGACCGCGGAGCAGCCGGACGGGTCGCCCGACCGCACCGGCGAGCGGCCCCGGCCGCCGAGCCGCGCCGCCCGGACCGGTGCGGATCGTCGGGGCCGGACCGTGCCGCAGCAGCGGCAGCCCGAGGTGGCGCCGGACGACCCGGCGAGCAGCCGCGACGAGGAGCCGGGCCCGGGCGAGTCGGGCCCGGGCGAGTCGGGCACCGGGAACACGCCGGCCGGGCCACAGCCCGAGTCGGCGTCCCCGACCGTCGAACCGAGGACGCGCCGCCGCGCCCGCTGATCCCGCCCGCCCCGATGCCCGGGCCGCTCCGGCTGACGGCGACACGCTCAGTGATGTCGGTGCGGAAGACCACCGCCCAGGAGCGATATACCTACAGGGCATATTTATGCCGCTGTGTCATACCGCTCCGGACCGACTTCCTTCCCGACGGCGACACGCCCGGGCGGTCAGCGGACAGCCGGGCGTGTCACCGACGATCAGTCGACGGGCCAGGTGTGGACGGGCTCGTTGGTGCGCTGCAACTCGGCGTAGCGCTGGACCATGTGGTGCAGCGCGGCCTCCCGGTCCATGCCCCGGTGCCGCTCGGCCGCCCACACCACCTCGGTCTGCCAGACCGCCCCGTTACGGCCGGTACGGCAGCGCCCCTCGATCACGCCGAGGAGGCGGTCCCGCTCGGCCGGGGCGACGCCGAACCGGTCCAGCCCCTGCGCGGCCACCGGCAGCAGCGTGTCGAGGACGAGCCTGGTGACCGGCACGTCGCCGAGCTTGGGCCAGTGCAGCACCGCGTCGATGCCGCGCCGGGCGGCGGCGTGGAAGTTCTCCTCCGCCGAGCTGAACGTGAGCTGGCTCCAGATGGGACGGTCCGACTCGGCAAGGCCACGGGCGAGGCCGAAGTAGAGCGCCGCGTTGGCGAGCATGTCCACCACGGTCGGGCCGGCGGGCAGCACCCGGTTCTCCACCCGCAGGTGCGGGCGGCCGTTCATGATGTCGTAGACCGGTCGGTTCCAGCGGTAGACGGTGCCGTTGTGCAACCGCAGCTCGCCGAGCTGGGGCACGCCGCCGGCGTGCAGCACCTCGACCGGGTCCTCCTCCTCGCAGATCGGCAGCAGCGGCGGGAAGTAGCGGACGTTCTCCTCGAACAGGTCGAAGATCGAGGTGATCCAGCGTTCGCCGAACCAGACCCGCGGGCGTACGCCCTGGGCCTTCAGCTCGTCGGGCCGGGTGTCGGTGGCCTGCTCGAAGAGCGCGATGCGGGTCTCCGCCCAGAGCTGCCGGCCGTAGAGGAACGGCGAGTTGGCCCCGACCGCCACCTGCACGCCGGCGATCGCCTGGGAGGCGTTCCAGTGGTCGGCGAAGCTGTCCGGGGCGACCTGGAGGTGGAACTGGAGGCTGGTGCAGGCGGCCTCCGGTGCGATCGAGTCGGTGTGCGTCCGCAGCCGCTCGATGCCGTTGATGTCCAGCTCGATGTCCTCGCCGCGGGCGCCGACGATCTGGTCGTTGAGCACCCGGTAGCGCTCGTCGGTGGAGAGGTTGTCGGCGACCAGGTGCCCCTCGGTGAGGGTGGGCAGGATGCCGACCATCACGATGGTGGCGTCGGACTTGGCGGCCCGCTCGTCGGCGCGGCTGAGACTGCCGCGCAGATCCTGCTCGTAGTCGCTGAACCCGGTGCCCTCGATCAACCGCGGCGAGGCGTTCAGTTCGAGGTTGAACTGCCCCAGCTCGGTCTGGAAGAGCGGGTCGGCGATGTCGGCCAGGATCTGGTCGTTGCGCATGGCCGGCTCGGCGGCGGCGTCGACCAGGTTCAGCTCGATCTCCAGCCCGGTCATCGGCCGGTCGGCGTCGAAGCCGAAGTCGTCGAGCATCAGCGCGAAGACGTCCAGGCATCGCCGGACCTTCTGCCGGTAGCGGACCCGATCCTCCCGGGAGAAGGCGCCCTGCTCGACGTCCCTGCCCATGTGTCCTCCCGGCGCCGGTGCCACGGAACCGTTGGCGTTCCGCAACGCATTGTGAACCATTCACGTGGTGTGCGTAAGAGCGCCCGGCTCGTGAACCGCCGACCGGGCGCAGGTCTGCACCTGTACCCCGCGACCGCCCCGCCCAGCGCCGTTAACCAGCGAACAACGCGTGACAATCCGCACCCGGCGGGACGGGAAACGGGACGGGCCCGCACCGTCGGTGGGACGGTGCGGGCCCGTGGTCCGGCGAGGGGCTCAGCCCTGGCGGATGGCTTCGCCCTCGATCTCGATCTTGACCTTACGGCCGACCAGGACGCCACCGGTCTCCAGCGCCACGTTCCAGGTGAGACCGAAGTCCTCCCGGTCGATCTCGGTGTGCGCGGAGAAGCCGAAGATGTCCTGCCCGAAGGGGCTGCGGCCGACACCCTCGAACTCGACCTGGAGGTCCACCGGACGGGTCACGCCCTTCACGGTCAGCTCACCGGCGAGCACGAACTCGTTGCCCTCGCGGGACTTCACGCCGGTGCTGCGGAACTCCAGCGTCGGGAACTGCTCGGCGTCGAGGAACTCCGGGCTGCGCAGGTGCCCGTCCCGGTCCGCCTGCGCGGTGTTGATGCTGGCCGCCTGGATGCTGGCGGTGACCGAGGACTGCAGCGGGTCGTCGGTGACGGTGATGGTGGCGGTGGCGTCGGCGAACTCGCCGCGTACCTTGCTGACCATCATGTGCCGGGCGACGAAGCCGACGCGCTTGTGCGCGGCGTCCAGGAGGTACGTGCCGGGGGCGGGGATGGTGAGACCCTCCCAGTCGCGGGTAGTCGCCTCGGTGCTGCTGGTCATGATGCGCTCCTCCGGAGAAGATTGTTTAGTAGCCCAACGACTGACTGAGCAACTATAGCCACAGCAATATTCCCTGTGTCAAGTGTTGCTAGGATGGTGACGTGGATCAGAACGTGTTCGACGACCCCCGGATCACCGCCGTCGGCCTGCTCGTCGAGGCGCACGCCGGGCTCTCCGCCCGGTTCGCGGCCCAGTTCGAGGAGCACGGACTCTCCCCGGTCGAGTTCGAGGTGCTCACCCGACTGGCCCGCTCCCCCAACAACCAGCTCCGGATGACCGACCTGGCGGCCCAGACCTCGCTCTCCACCAGCGGGGTGACCCGGGTGGTGGACCGGATGGAGCGTGACGGCCTGATCCGCCGTCGGGCCTGCCCCTCCGACCGGCGCAGCTCGTTCGCGGTGGTGACCGCCGCGGGCCTGGGCCGGCTGGACGAGATCCTGCCCGGCCACCTGAAGATCATCGAGCAGTGGTTCACCGGCCAGCTCGAACCGGCCCAGCTCGACGGGCTTCTGGACGGGTTGCGCCGGGTCCGGGACGCGGTCCACCCGGGCGCCACTGCCGGCAGCACCGAACCGGCCGGGAACGCGGCCTGCTGAGCCGACCACTACCCGCCGGTCACCGGCAGAATGACCGGCAGAACCGCCGGTGCACCAGGGCAAAAGGCATCAATAACGCCCGAAATCGTCGGGGTGGCTGGATAAGCTTTCGACGCGGGGGAGCACCGGGGGGTGCCGGCGCGAGCGTGGAGCGAGGGGCAGCACCAGGGGGCTACTTCGCTCGCGCCACCCCCGCGCCCTCAGCCACTGCGGCCCGGCATCAGGTCCGGCCCGGGCGTCCCCGCTGCGCAGCCAGCGCGTAGAGCAACTCCTCCTCACGGGGCAGCAGGTTGACCCCGGTGATCTGCCGCGCCCGGTCCAGTCGGTCCAGCACGGCCGGGTCGCCGGTGCTGGCCGCCAACCCCACCAGCGCCTCGACCAGATCCCGCCGGTCCGCGCCCTCGGCCGCCGCTTCCGCCGCCGTGGCGAACCACTCCGCCGCCAGCTCGCGGTCGCCCCGGTGCAGCGCCACCTGACCCTCGATCAACGCGCGGAGCGCGTCCTCGGTGTGGGCGTCCCGGCCCGTACCGGCCGGTTCCCACCGCTCGACTGCTGGTGCGCGACGCGGGGCCGGCACCGGGCCGGACGGCCACAGCTCGGTCACCACCGCGAGCGCCTCGTCGTCGCGCCCCTGGAGTGCGAGCGCCAACCCGACCGTACCGATGGTCCGGCGACGCCGCCCCGGATCACCCAGCTCCACGAGCGCGGACGCCGCCCGCCGGCCCTGCTCGACCGCCTCGGCGTAGCGACCCTCCAACCGGGTCAGCTCGGCCAGATCGGCCCGCGCCAGCAGGCGGAGCCGCTGGTCGCCGCACTGCGCCGCCAACCGGTCCACCGTGGCCAGCCGCCGCCGGGCGTCGGCCAGCTCCCCCACGCGTACGTCGTGCCAGGTCAGGTGGTGCTGCGCCACCGCCATCTCGCGTACCCGGCCGTGCCGGGTGGCCAGCGTCAGCGCCGCCTCGGCCTGCGCACGGGCCTCGTCATGGGCCCCGAGGCCGCGCAGTACCGCGCAGAGCACCGACCGGGCGGACAGCTCCCCGGTCACGTCGCCGACCTCGACGAAGACGGCAAGCGCCGCCCGGGCCGCCGGCAGCTCCTCCGACCCCGCACCGTGCTCCGCGGCCAGCCGCGCCGACCCGAGCAGCGCCCAGGCCCGCAGCACCGGGCGGGCATCGGCGGTACGCGGATCGGCCAGCAACCGCCGCAGCCACCGACGGCCGGAGACGTCCCGTCCGCGCAACCGCCACCACCGGGGCAACGCGGCGGCCAGCAGCAGCGCGGTGACCGGCGCCTCCTCGGCGGCGTACGCCAACGCGGCGATGATGTCACCGGTCGCCTCGTCGAGCAGGTGCACGGTGCCGGGCAGATCCGCGCCGACCAGGCCGGGCGCGGTACGCCGGACGAGCGCGGCGATCACCGTCGCGTGCCGGAGCCGGATCGCCGCCGTCTCGCCCGCCAGGTCGGCCTGCTCGGCGGCGAAGTCGCGGACCGCGTCGAGCAGCCGGAACCGGAACGGGCCGGCGCCCCGGACGCTCAGCAGGCCCAGCTCACTGAGCCGGTCCAGCAGCGGCACCGCGTCCCACCGGTCGTCGCCGTCGACGAGCAGTTCCTCGGCCAGCGCGACCGACCAGCGGTTACGGAAGGCGGAGAGCCGGCGCAGCGCGGCGCGTTCGGCCGGGGCGAGCAGGTGGTAGCTGGTCGCGACCGCCTCCCGCAGCGTCACCGGGCCGGCGACGGGGTCGGCGGGCGCCCAGCCGGGACGCCCGCCGGCCAGGTCGAGGACCCGGTCGCCGTACCGGTCCAGCAGTTCGGGGACGTCGAGGATGCGGCCCCGCGCCGCCATCAGCTCGATCGCCAGCGGCAGGCCGCCGAGGCGGCGGACCAGCGCCGCGAGCGCCGGCAGCTCGGCCGGCGCCGGCGGCGCGTGCCGGGCCTGGGTGAACCGGGCGGCGAAGAGCGCCGCTGCGGGCCAGCGGTCCAGGTCGGCCCGGTCCGCCGGCTCGGCGCCGGCGGGTGGCACGTCGAGCGGGGCCACCGGCCGGACCAGTTCGCCGGGCAGCCCGACCGGACGACGGCCGGTCGCCAGGATCCGTACGGTCGGCGCGGCGGCGGTCAGCGTCCGCACCGCCTCGGCCACCGGCCCGGGCGCCCGCTCGACGGCGTCGACGAGCAGCAGCGCCGGTCGGCCGGCGAGCCGGCAGGGCAGGTCGCCGAGGCGGCTCACGCCGAACACCGTCACCGAGGCGGCGAGCACGTCGGCGGCCTCCGAGCCGTCGCCGACCAGCACGCCGACCACACCGCCGGGGTGCCGGGCCGCGACGGCGTGGGCGACGGTGAGCGCGAGCGCGGTCTTGCCGACGCCGGCGAGCCCGACCAGGCTCACCACCGGGTGCGCGTCGAGCAGGGCGGTCACCTCGGCCACGTCGCGGTCCCGGCCGAGCAGCGGTACGGGCTGGGGCAGCGCCACCGGCGTACCCGGATCGTCCTCGACCGGCGCGGCGGGCGGCGCGGCGGCCGGCGCGGGCCGGGCGGTGGCGACGAACTCCCGGCGGGCCGGGCCGGTCAGGCCGAGCGCGTCGGCGAGCAGGTCGACGGTGGTGCGTTGGGGTCGGGTCGCGTGCCCTCGCTCCAGATCGCGAACGGTCCGCACGCCCACGCCGGCCCGGCCCGCCAGTTCGGCCTGGGTCAGGCCGACGGCGAGCCGGTGCCCGCGCAACAGATCGGACAGCGCCGCCCGACCCCCCGGGCTCCGCGAACGATCATGTTCGGGAGTCATGGGCAGGAAGAGTACGGAGGGGATCCGACGCTCCACAGTCCACCGTCAACCACCCGACCGTCCGACGCCGATATCCGACAGACGGCCGAGTCGGGCCTCGGTCACATGCCGAGGTCGCGCGCGATGATCATGCGCTGCACCTCGCTGGTGCCCTCGCCGATCTCCAGGATCTTGGAGTCGCGCCAGAAGCGGGCCACCGGGTACTCGTTCATGAAGCCGTAGCCGCCGTGGATCTGGGTCGCCTCCCGCGCGTTGTCCACCGCGACGGTGCTGGCGTGCAACTTCGCGATCGCCGCCTGCCGCTTGAACGGCTCACCGGCGAGCATCCGAGCGGCGGCGTCGTAGTAGGCCAGTCGGGCGGTGTGCGCCTTCAGCTCCATGTCGGCGATCTTGAACTGGATCGCCTGGTAGTTGCCGATCGGCTGACCGAACGCCTGACGCTCCTTGGCGTACTTGATCGACTCGTCCACGCAGCCCTGGGCCAGCCCGACCGCCAGCGCGGCGATGGCGATCCGGCCCTCGTCGAGGATGCGCAGGAACTGGGCGAAGCCCCGGCCACGCTCACCGAGCAGGTTGGCCGCCGGCACCCGGCAGTCGTCGAACGTCAGCTCGTGGGTGTCCGAGGCGTTCCAGCCGACCTTGGAGTAGCCGGGCGCGACCGTGAAGCCGGGCGTGCCCGACGGCACGATGATGGTGGACAGCTCCTTGCTGCCGTCCGGCTTGGTGCCGGTGACCGCGGTGACCGTGACCAGCGCGGTGATGTCGGTGCCGGAGTTGGTGATGAACGCCTTCGAGCCGTTGATCACCCACTCGTCGCCGTCCAGCACCGCCCGGGTCTGGGTGCCGCCCGCGTCCGAGCCGGTGCCCGGCTCGGTGAGCCCGAAGCCGGCCAGCGCCTCGCCGCTGAGCAGCTTCGGCAGCCACCGCTCCTTCTGCTCCGCGGTGCCGAACCGGTGGATCGGCATCGCGCCGAGCGACACCGCCGCCTCCAGCGTGATGGCCACGCTGGAGTCGACCCGGGCCAGCTCCTCCAACGCGAGGCAGAGCGCGAAGTAGTCGCCTCCCATGCCGCCGTGCTCCTCCGGGAACGGAAGCCCGAACAGCCCCATCTTGCCCATCTGGCGGACGACCTCGTACGGGAAGGTGTGGTTCTCGTAGTGCTCGCCGATCACCGGGGCGACCACCTCGCGCGCGAAGTCCCGCACGCTCTCCCGCAGCGCCTGCTGCTCCTCGTCGAGCCGGAAGTCCATGTCGATCCTCCTGGGAAGGGCGGGCCACCGGTCGCTCGTGACGCCGGGGGCGGGCTGAGGCGTTAGGAGGGGGCCCTTCTTATGCACCAGGCGTTAAGCGGGGGCCCCTCCTTACCGGTCAGACGGGGGTGACGCCGTGGCGGCGGGTGGAGAAGTGGCGGGACCTGGTACGGGCGGCGGCGTACCGGCGGACCAGCTCGGCGCGCAGGTCGTGCGGCTCGACGATCGCGTCCACCACCAGCTCGCTGGCGAGCCGGACGACATCGATGTCGCGCTCGTACTCCTCGCGCTTGGCGGCGACGAACGCGGCCCGCTCGTCGGCGTCGGCGATGGCAGCGATCTTGTTGGCATAGACCGCGTTGACCGCGGCCTCCGCGCCCATCACCGCGATCTTCGCGGTGGGCAGCGCGATCGTGGCGTCGGGCTCGAAGCCGGGGCCGGCCATCGCGTAGAGACCCGCGCCGTACGCCTTGCGGACCACCACGCAGATCTTGGGTACGGTCGCCTCGGAGATCGCCGTGATCATCTTCGCGCCGTGCCGGATGATGCCCTGCTTCTCCACCGCGCTGCCGACCATGAAGCCGGGCACGTCGCTCAGGAACAGCAGCGGCACGTTGAACGCGTCGCAGAGCTGCACGAACCGGGTCGCCTTGTCGGCCGAGTCGACGAAGAGCACGCCGCCCTTGAACATCGAGTTGTTGCCGACCACGCCGACGACCTGGCCGTTCAGCCGGCCGAAGCCGATGGTCAGCTCCTTGGCCCAGAGCGCCTGGATCTCGAAGAAGCTGCCCTCGTCGAGCAGACCCTTGACGTACCGGCGCATGTCGAACGCCTGCCGCTCGCTGGCCGGGACCAGCGCGGCCAGGTCGGCCTTCTCCGACGCCGGCTTCGCCTCGACGGCCGGCGGGTCCTGCTGCCAGTTCGACGGCAGGTAGGACAGGTAGGTCCGTACCACGTCGAGCGCGTCGTTCTCGGTCTTGCAGAGGAAGTGCCCCACGCCGGACTCGGCGCAGTGCACCTTGGCGCCGCCCATCGCTTCGAGGGTGGTCTTCTCGCCGGTGACCATCTCGACCATGCGGTCGGAGCCGAGATACATGCTGGCGTTGCCCTCGACCATGGCGACCACGTCGCAGAACGCCGGGATGTAGGCCCCGCCCGCCGCGCTCGGCCCGAACAGCGCGCAGACCTGCGGGATCGAACCCGAGGCGCGGACCTGGTTCCAGAAGATCTTCCCGGCGCCGCGTCGGCCCGGGAAGAGGTCGACCTGGTCGGTGATCCGGGCGCCGGCGGAGTCGACCAGGTAGACCATCGGGACGCTTGTCGAGTAGGCCCGCTCGATGATCCGGATGATCTTCTCGACGGTACGCGCGCCCCAACTGCCGGCCTTGACCGTGGAGTCGTTCGCCATCAGGCAGACCGGCCGCCCGTCGATGGTCGCGGTGCCGGTCACCACGCCGTCGGCGGGCAGGCCGTCGGCCATCGCGTTGGCGTAGAGCCCGTCCTCGACGAAGGAGCCCTCGTCGACCAGGTAGGCCACCCGCTCGCGGGCGAAGAGCTTGCCCTTGGCGGCGTTGGCCGCGTGGTATTTGTCCGCACCGCCGGCGCGGGCGCGCTTGCGCAGCTGCTCCAGTGCCTCACCGTCGAGCGTCACGCCGACTCCCTCTGCCGCCCACCGACCTGAACGATCGTTAGGCTACCCCACCCCCACCCCCTCCGGCGACCCACCGCCCCGACCCCGCACCCACCCGCGCGATCTTGCACTTCCGGCCCCGACATGCGGCACAAAAGACGCACGACAAGGGCCGGAAGTGCAAGATCAACGGGGAGAGGGGAGAGAGGGACGGGCGGGGTCAGGACGGGCGGGGCGTGAGGCGGGTTCGGGGGCCGGCTCGGAGGACGCCGGAGGGGAGCTTCTTGTCGAGCAGGTACTCGGCCAGCTCGGCCGCCTCGATCAGCGCGTCCAGGTCGATGCCGGTCTCGATGCCCATGTCGTGCAGCATGTGCACCGCCTCCTCGGTGGCCAGGTTGCCGCTCGCCCCCGGCGCGTACGGGCAGCCGCCGAGACCACCGACGCTGGCGTCGAACTCGGTGACCCCCAGCTCCATGGCGGTCAGCATGTTCGCCAGCGCGGTGCCCCGGGTGTTGTGGAAGTGCAGCAGCACCGGCACCTGAGCGTTGCGGTCGCGTACGGCGGTGACCAGCTCGCGGACCCGCCGGGGCGTACCCATGCCGGTGGTGTCGCCGAAGGCGACGCGGTCCGCGCCGTCCCGGACCACCCGGTCCACGATGGCGGCCACCCGCGTCGGGTCGACGTCACCCTCATAGGGGCAGCCGAAGCTGGTCGCCACGATCACCTCGGCGGTCGCGCCCGCGTCGTGCAGCAGCGCGATCAGCTCGGCGATGTCGTCGAGCGACTCCTCGGTCGAACGGTTCACGTTGCGCCGGTTGTGCGTGTCGCTGGCCGACACCACCACCTCGATCTCGGTGAAGCCGGCGGCCAGGGCCCGCTGCGCGCCCCGGGTGTTCGGCACCAGCGCCGAGTAGCGCACGCCGTCGACCTTCCCGGCCCGCTGCCACACCTCGTCGGCGTCGGCCATCTGCGGGATGGCCTTCGGGTGCACGAAGGAGACGGCCTCGATGCGGCGTACCCCGGTCCGGGACAACGCGTCGAGCAGCTTCACCTTCGCGTCGGTGGGGATCGGTTCCTCGTTCTGGAGCCCGTCCCGGGGTCCGACCTCGCGGATGCTCACCGACGTGGGCAGTTCCGTCATCAGGTTCACCTCACTCGTGTCGAAGGTCAGCGCATTCGGGAGACGATGCCGGTGTCGTAGTCGCCGGAGCGGAACTCCGGGTTCTCCAGCAGCTCGGCGAAGAACGGCAGGTTGCACTTCGGGCCGGCGACCTCGAACTGCGCGACCGCTGCCCGCGCCCGCTCGACGGCCTCCTCCCGGGTGTCACCGCTGACGATCAGCTTGGCCAGCAGGCTGTCGTAGAACGGGGTGACCGTGTTGCCGGCGACGTAACCGGAGTCGACCCGCACGCCGGTGCCGGACGGCTCGTTCCAGGTGGTGATCACGCCCGGTCCGGGCAGGAAGCGCTTCGGGTCCTCCGCGTTGATCCGCAGCTCGATGGCGTGCCCACGCGGGGTGAGCGCGTCCGGGTCGAACGTCGGCGGCAGGCCGGCGGCCACCCGCAACTGCTCCTCGACCAGGTCGACGCCGTAGACGTACTCGGTGACCGGGTGCTCGACCTGGAGCCGCGTGTTCATCTCCAGGAAGAAGAACTCCTGCGTGGTGGGGTCGAGCAGGCATTCGACGGTGCCCGCGTTGCGGTAGTTCACCGCCTCGCCGGCGCGGACCGCCGCCGCCAGGAACCGTGCCCGCAGCTCCGCCGAGACCGCCGGGGAGGGGGACTCCTCGACCAGCTTCTGGTTGCGCCGCTGCACCGAGCACTCGCGCTCGCCGAGCGCCACCACCCGGCCGTCGGCCAGGCCGAGGATCTGCACCTCGACGTGGCGCACCCGGGGGAAGTACCGCTCGATCAGCACCGAGCCGTCGCCGAACATGCGCTCGGCGAACGCGCGGACCTTGTCGTACTCGGTGCGCAGCGCGGCCTCGTCGGCGGCCACGCCCATGCCCATGCCGCCGCCACCGGCCGCGGCCTTGACCATCACCGGGTAGCCGATCTCGGTGGCGGCGGTGACCGCGGCGTCCAGGTCGGCCGCCGGCTCGGTGGTGCCGGGCGCGACCGGGACACCGGCCGCCGCCATCAGGTTCCGAGCGTTGATCTTGTCGCCCATCGCGGTGATCGCGTCCGCGCCGGGCCCGACCCAGATCAGGCCGGCCCTCTCGACGGTACGGGCGAAGTCGGCGTTCTCCGACAGGAAGCCGTAGCCGGGGTGGATCGCCTGCGCGCCGGTGTTCCGGGCCGCGTCGAGGATCGCCTCCACGTTGCGGTAGCTCAGCGCCGGGTTGGCCGGGCCCACGCAGACCGCCTCGTCGGCCTCGGTCACGAACGGCAGGTCGGCGTCCGCCTCCGAGTGCACCGCGATCGCCCGCACCCCGAGCCGTCGGGCCGTGCGGATGACCCGGCGCGCGATCTCCCCACGGTTGGCCACCAGCAGCGAATCAAACATGTTCGGCAAGGAAGGGCCCCTTCTCGACGCCTGAGGTGTAGGCCCCTTCTTAACATGCGTTAAGGCGCGTGCGGCGTGTCAGGTGGGGTCGGTGGAGTCGGTGGGCGCCGACAGGGCCGCCAGGGTGGCGCCGCGCAGCAGCTCGGCCCGGCGCCGGCGATCCACCTCGCCACCGAGGAACGGGGTGGAGTTCATCAGGCCGAACGCGGCGTGCGCGAGCACCCGGGCGGCACCGTCCGGCAGGCCCGGGTGCAGCGCGGTCAGCACCGTGACCCACTCCTCGACGTACATCCGCTGGAGCCGGCGGATCCGGCGGCGCGGCTCGTCCGGGAGGCGGTCCAGCTCGTGCAGGTGCAGCGCGATCACCGCGGGGTTCGCCAGCGCGAACTCGACGTGGAAGTCGATCAGCGACTCCAGCGCGGCGCGTGGGTCGTCCGGACGGCCGGCGGCCCGCTCCCGGCCACCGGCGAGCAGCCCTTCGCTGACCGGCACCAGCGCCGCGACCAGCATCGCCTCCTTGCCGGCGAAGTGATGGTAGAGCGCCGGACCGGTGACGCCCGCCGCCGCACCGATGTCGTCCATCGACACGCCGTGATAGCCCCGCTGGGCGAAGAGGCCGACCGCGATCTCCAGGATCTCGTCCCGCCGGGACCGGCGCCGGGCCCCGCCCGTCGCCCCCCGCGCCTGCTGTTCCACCGCCACCGGGCCAGCCTAGACCTCGTCTTCGAGGCGGGGGACCCGTGGTTACCCGCCGGTCGGTTCTGGTCACCGCCGCCGTCCACCCGCCCCGGTGGCGAGGCGGGTGAACGGGACGCTCAACGGGTCAGGCCGCCGGGCTGGTCGCCCTTGACGACGGGCGCCCGGACCAGGTTGCCCCACTCGGTCCACGAGCCGTCGTAGTTGCGCACCTGCGGGAACCCGAGCAGGTGGTGCAACACGAACCAGGTGTGGCTGGACCGCTCGCCGATCCGGCAGTACGCCACCACGTCGTCGGCCGGGCTCAGCCCGAGCTGGTCGGCGTAGATGGCGCGCAGCTCGTCGGCCGACTTGAACGTGCCGTCGTCGTTCGCGGCGGACTTCCACGGCTTGCTCACCGCGCCCGGGATGTGCCCGCCACGCAGCGCGCCCTCCTGCGGATAGTCCGGCATGTGCAGCATCTCGCCGGTGTACTCGCCCGGCGACCGCACGTCGACGAGCGGCCGGCCGGCCGCCACGTGCGCCATGACCTGCTCCCGGTAAGCCCGGATCGGCGCGTCGTCGCGCTCCGGCACCGGGTAGGAGGCGCGGGGCCGGCTGACCTTGTCCCGGGTCAGTTCCCGTCCCTCGGCGATCCACTTCTGCCGGCCGCCGTCGAGCAGCCGCACGTCGGCGTGGCCGAACAGGGAGAAGACCCAGAGGGCGTACGCGGCCCACCAGTTGAAGTTGTCGCCGTAGAAGACGACCGTGTCGTCGCGGCCGATGCCCTTGGCCGCGCACAGCTCGGCGAAGCTGGCGGCGTCCAGGTAGTCGCGGGTGACCTGGTCGTTCAGCTCGGTGTGCCAGTCGACCTTGACGGCGCCGGGAAGGTGGCCGGTGTCGTAGAGGAGCACGTCCTCGTCCGACTCGACCACCACGAGGCCCTCGTCGCCCAGGTGCTCGGCCAACCACTCCGTGGTGACCAGGCGCTGCGGGTCGGCGTACGACTGGAGGCGGGGATGCGGATCACTCGGCACAGGCATGAGCCCCAAGGTACGCCGGATCGGGCGCGCCGGATGTGACACCGGCCGCTATCCGGCGGGTGGACATCGGGCGATCGGGATGCAGCGGATCCGGCGGGTCGTACGTGACAGTTGCGAACGCCCCCGACCGCGGAGGGACCGCGATGACCCCACGGCAACAGACCGGGCCGCCCCGGGCCGGGACCGCGCCGGCGGACTTCACCGAGTTCTACCGCGCCCACTTCCACCGCATCGCGGTGCAGCTCTACGCGTACCTGGGTGACCACGGCGAGGCGCAGGACCTGACCCAGGAGGCGTTCTGCCGGGCGCTGGAACGCTGGCCCCGCATCGCCGGGTACGACGATCCGTCCGCGTTCGTCCGTCGGGTGGCCTGGAACCTGGCCACCAGTCGGCTGCGCCGGATGCGTACCGCCGTGCGGCACCTGGCCCGGCAGCGGGAGGAGCACGTGCCCGGCCCGGAGCCGGATCGGGTGGCGTTGCTCGACGCGCTGGCCGTCCTGCCCGCCGACCAGCGCCGCGCGATCGTGCTGCACCACCTGGCGCACCTGAGCGTCGCCGAGATCGCCCAGCAGGTCGGTGCGCCGGAAGGCACCGTCCGGTCCCGGCTGTCCCGGGGCCGGGCCGCGCTCGCCCGTCACCTCACCGAGACCGGATCGGAGTTGCGCCGTGCCTGACCTGGAGGAGCTGTTCGTCGAGTTCGAGACCGCGGCGGCACCGACCTTCCGGCCGCCCGGCGTGGCCGACGCGCAACGTCGCATCCGGGAGCGCCGGCGGCGGCGCGGCCTGATGGCCGGCCTGCTCGCCGTGGCGCTGGCCGGGCCGGCCTCGGCGCTCGCGGTCGCCCATCGCGGCGACCGGCCGGGACCGCTGCCGGCGCCGTCGGTCTCGCCGAGCGAGGCGACCGGCCGGCTCACCGTCCGCACGGTCGCCCTTCCCGGGGTACGCGGTGAGCTGGCCGACCTGCGCTTCGTCTCTTCCCGGGCCGGTTGGGCGCTCTTCGACACCTGTCCGGCCGAGGAGTCGGTGAGTGGTTGCCGGCGTACCGTCGCGCGGACCACCGACGGCGGCGTGACCTGGCGGCCCACCGACCTGCCGGCGGTGCCCGATGGCCTGGTGCAGATCCTGCCCGTGGACGCGGACACGCTGGCCGTGACGACGCGCGGCGGCTACCTCGTCACGACCGACGGCGGGCGCACGTTCACCAGCCACCCGTACGACGCGCCGCCAACGGCCGTCCGGCGCGTCTTCGCCACCCCGAGCGGGCTCTACCTCGGCTGTCCCCCGGACGGCGTCCGACTGGACTGCGAGCGACGACGCGTGCTCCGGGTGAGCGGTGGCCAGCACTTCCGGCAGCCGCCGGTCACGATGCGGTCGGACACGGAGGACACTCTGGTCGAGGGCGCGGACGGCCGGCTCTGGCTGGCCGTCTGGTCCGCCGGAAGACTGACCGTGGTCACCAGCTCCGACCAGGGTTCCACCTGGCGGAAGCTGCCGACGGTCGCGGGCGCCCGGCAGCTCGCGCTCGCCCCGGACGGCCGGGACGTCTGGCTGATCCGGACCGACCGGCCGAACGGCACGTGGCGACCGGCCGGTGACGGTTGGCAGCCCGGGGCGGACCTGCCGGACGGCACCGCGACGGTGGCCGCCCCCGGCGACGGTCTCCTGGTGGTCGCCGACGCGTACGGCGGGTTGGGGTTCGTGGCCGGCGGTCGCTACGCCGAGGTGCCCGAGTTGCGCGAGGCGTTGCGGACGCCGGCACCGGACACCGCGCTGGGCGTTCTGCCGGACGGCACGATCACGGTCCGGCACGGGCCGTCGTGGTTCCTCGGCGTCGGTCGGGGGACGGACCGGACGTGGGTGCGGTTCTCCTGACCCGCCTGGCTGGCCGATGGTGGTCAGGCGCGGCGGTGCACCAGCCGCCCGGCGACCACGGTGGCCCGGCAGGAGCCGTCCGCGTCGAACACGGCGAGGTCGGCCCGGCCTCCGGCCACCAGCGTCGGGGGCCGGGCGGCGGGCAGCACCGCCACCCCGTTGCGGGTCGCGGCGGCGCGTAGCGCCGGATCGGTGACGTGCGCGTCGAGCACCTCGGCGACGCCGAGCCGGAACAGCACGTGCACCCGTTCACGCGGCGTCGGCGCGGGCGGCAGCGGGCCGTCGTGCACCAGCGCCGGCCCGAGCGTGCCGGCCCACCGCCGCATCCGCACCTCGGGGTACGCGCCGGTCAGCTCGCCCAGCGGCGCGACCGCCTCGACGCGGTCACCGCCCACCAGGACCGCCAGCCCGGCGCGGGGCTCGTCGTCGAGGGTGAGCCGCAGCAGGTCGGCGACGTGGACGGTGCGCACCGCTCAGCCGGCGTCGACCGGGCCGAGCACGGGTCGCTTGGCGGTGACGAAGTCGCCCGAGGAGCGGCCGGTCAGCCGACGCTTGATCCACGGCGCCAGGTGCCGGCCGGCCCAACGCAGGTCGGCGCGGCGGGCGGCGAGCCACGGGGTCGGCGCCGGGTGCGGCGGCACCATCAGCCACTCCTCCTCGCAGCCCACGCCGAGCGCGCTGAGCACCTGCGCGGCGACCCGCCGGTGCCCGGCCGCCGACAGGTGCAGCCGGTCGGTGCTCCAGAGCATCGGGTTGAGGTACGCCTCGTCGGCGTAGAGGTCGACCAGGATCGCGCCGTGCCGCTCGGCGACCTCACCGACGGCCCGGTTGAGCAGCGTCACCCGGGGGGCCACCAGCCGCTGACCGGGCAGCCGGGCCATCACGTCGGCGAACCGGAACAGCACCACGTCGCTGCCGCCGGACCGCAGCCGACCGACCACCGCGTCGAAGCGCGGGACGAAGACGTCCGGGTCGAAGCTGCGGCGCAGCACGTCGTTGCCGCCGGCCGCGAAGCTGATCAGGTCGGGCCTCATGGCCAGCGCGGCCGGCACCTGCTCGGCCACGACGTTCGGGAACAGCCGGCCCCGGATGGCCAGGTTGGCATAGCGGAAGTCGGGGCCGGCCTCGGCGGCGAGCCGGGTCGCGACCAGGTCGGCCCACCCCCGGTAGCTGCCGTCCGGATATGCGTCGTCCATGCCCTCGGTGAAGCTGTCGCCCACCGCCACGAAGCTGCGCCAGCGCACGGCGCCTCCCTCCGACGTCCCCCGCAGAAGCGTCGTCCAGTCTGTCACCGCCCGGTGCGCTCCCGCTCACCCCCCGGGCCCGGACGTGGTGGACGTCTCGGCGTTCGGTTCCGGCCTGCCGCCGCGATCACCCGCCCGTGGTGTACGCCTGCGGGGACGGGCCGCCTTCCGCTGCCCGCCCCCGCAGCCGACTGTCAGTCGACGACCTGAAGGATCTGCTTGTCCTTCAAAGCCGACGGTTCCCGGCTCTCGACGATCTTCCGGCCGTCCGCGCCGACCAGCACGAGCACGTTGTGGTCACCGTCGCTCACCCGGGCCACCAGCTTGCCGTCGGCCCGGAACCAGGCCTGGAGCAGCGGCCGGCCGCCGAGCGGCAGGTCGACCTGCCGGCCGGTGCGGGTGTCGATCACGGCGTTCGCGTCGAGTTCCCGCGCCACGTCACCGGCCGGCTCGTCCGGCTTGCGCAGCAGGAGCGCCAGCCGGGACCCGTCCGGGGAGATGCTCGCGACGTCGAAGGACGAACGGGCGCCCGGCGCACTGATGCCGGGGATCACCTTCTCCGCCGAGCCGTCGGGTCGGTTCACCGCCACCCGGCCCTCCCCGTCCGCATAGGCGAGGACCTTGCCGTCGGCCGACCACAGCGGGTGGCAGCCCTGGACTCCGACGATCCTGGTGTACGCGCCCGTGTCGAGATCGAGAATGCCCCTCTCCGATACCGGGGACGGCTCGGTCCGCAGGATCACCGAGAGCAGGAGCCGGCGGGAGTCAGGGGACCACACCGGCGTCCAGCAGTCCGGTTCCACCTGACGGTGCCCGCCCGGCGTGAGTTTCCGGGAGTTGCCGCCGTCGACGTCGGCCACCCGCAGGTTGTCGTCCGGGTCGACCCAGGCGACGCGCCTGCCGTCCGGCGAGACGGCCGCGTTCAGGATCGCGGGGAGGCTGGGGAGCTTCGCCAGCCGGGTCGGCTGTGAGCCGGGCTTGAAGGACCAGAGATACCCGACGGCCGAGGCGCCCTCGCCGGTGGTCGTCGGACCGTAGAAGAGCCGCCCGATCGCAGCCCCGGCCGGACTCCCGCCGGTGGTGGTGCTCGGACCGGCGTTCGGCGAGCGGGACGGCTCGACGGACGGCGTCGGGGTGGGCTCCACCGGCGGCGGGGTGCTGGTCACCGACGGGTCGGCCGGCGCGGGCGCCGAACCGTCCGGCCGGATCGCGAGCGCGGTCCCGGTCGCGGCGGCCAGCACCAGCAGTACGGCGGCGGAGGTGGCGACGGCCCGCCGGACGCCGAGCCGACGGGAGGTACGCAGGGCCCGGTCCCGCAGGTCGACCGGGGTGACCTCGTCGGCCAGGTCGGCCAGGTCGAAGCGCAGGCGATCCTGGTTCATCGGACGGTTCCTTCCGTGGCGTACAGGTCGGCGAGTTCCGGGGCGACGGTGCGCAGCTTGGCGAGCGCCTTCGAGGTCTGGCTCTTGACCGTGCCGACGGTGACGCCGAGCAGGTCGGCGGCCTCGGTCTCGGTGCGGTCCTCGAAGAACCGCAGCACCAGCACGGCCCGCTGTTTCGCGGACAGCCGGGCCAGCGCGGCCCGGAGCGTGAGCCGGAGCGTGGTCTGCTGGGCGTGGTCGGGGGCCGAGTCGCCTCCGCGTGGCTCGGGCAGGTCGCCCGTCATCGACTCGGCCACCCGGCGGCGTCGCCACCAGGAGACCTGGAGGTGGTACATGATCTTCCTGGTGTACGCCTCCGCGTTGCCGCTGTCGTGCAGCCGGCTCCAGGAGCGGTGGGTACGGGCGAGGGCGGACTGGACGAGATCCTCGGCCAGGTGCTGGTCACCGGTGAGCAGGTACGCCGAGCGCAGGAGCGCCGGCGTGCGGGTGCGCACGAACGAGTCGAACTCACTCAGGAGAGGGTCCACACGAGCCGGTCCTTCGGGTCAGTGGTGCGTCGGTCTGATGCCTCTCCAGACGTCGCCCCGCCGCTCGATGGTTGCCGCCGTCGGATGGTCGGTCCCGGCGGGCTCAGTCCTCGAACACCGACCAGCAGATGTCGTTGCGTAGCCGTTGGTCGTCGAGGACCAGCTCACGGATCGCCGGGGGAAGCTGGTCGCGCTGCCAACGGCACTCGCGCCGGCCCGCCGCGTCGGCCTCCCCCGGTGACGCGGCGGCCCGTACCGCCTTGATGGCGTACGCGGCGGCGCCCAGTTCGTGCGCGGCGACGTGGGCGACGGCCCCGGCCTGGCCGGCCGCGTACGCCGCGTGTCGGGCGGCTCCCCGCAGGTCCCGGGCCGCCCCCATGGCGTGACCGCCGGCCGCGCGGGACACCATCATCGTGACCTCGCCGCGCACCCAGGCCCGGATGTGTTCGATCGCCTGGCGCGGTCGCGGATCGTCGGGGCGGACCGTCTCGAAGAGACCGAGGACGTGTTCGGCGCACGAGGCGGCCCAGAGCGCGAGCAGCCGGTGATCGTCGTCGGTGAGCGTCCCGCCCCGGCGAATGGTCACGAAGCGGGGGTCCCGGACCTTCGGCAGGATCACGACCGGTGCTCCGTTCCGCCCGCGCGCAGGGCATCGTCCAGTTTGCTCATCAGCCGGGCGGCCCGACTGCTGCCGCCGGTCACCGGCGGGTAGCGGCGGAGCACGTCGACGAGCACCGGGGTGGCCCACTGCCGCGACCGCTCCAGCAGCGCGTCGCCGGCCGCCGGGTCACCGCCGGCCGTCAGCTCTCCGATGTACGCCGCGCTCGCCGCGGCCCGCAGGATGTGGCCGACCTGGCTGGCCTGCGCGAGCGGATGCAGATACGCGGCGGCGGCGGCATCACCGGCGGACCGCGCGGCCAGGCGCGCGGTCTCGGTGGGCGCGGACCGGGCGGCCCGGTGGGCGTCCACGGCCGTCACGCGTTGCCGGCGCGTCCGGTCGGCGCCGTCGACGAACGCGCGGGCCGCGTCGATCGCCGCCCGGGGCCGGGGATCATCGGGTACGGCGTGCTCGAAGACCGGCAGGACGTCCTCGGCGTGCCGGACCACGTAGTGCGCCACGGCACGCAACTCGTCCATGGTCAGGTCGAAGTCTCCGGACACGACATTCCTGCGGGCGGTCACGTCGGTGGATCGTATCCCTCGACGGCGCGCCCGGCAGCGCCTCGACGGTAGGGCCCCCAGCCGACGAACCTGTCGAACAGTTCGCGTGGGGTCGGGCCGTCGTGCGGGGCGAGCCGGAACAGGTCGTGGGTGGCCTCGTGGTAGAGCCCGGACAGGTAGACGGCCAAGTCGACCGGGTGGTCGGCGTACTCGGCGGTGAGCAGCAGCCGGGCCGGGGCACAGGGCCACGGGCCGCCGCAGGCGCGGCAGAGCCACAGCGGCCGGATCGGCAGGTGCGCCGGGTGGCCCGGCGGGCAGGGACGCGGTCGGTCCGGGTGCGGCCCGAGCCGGGGTACGGGCAGGTTCATGCGTGACAGTGTGCTGATCCGAGCACTACGCTCGGAAGTCGCCACGGCCGGGGCGGGGCGGATCCGGGAACCGCACGACCGATCGAGGAGGACGGGTGGAGAACGAGCCGACCGCCGAACTGATCCGCGCCCAACTCCGCCGGCTGCGGCTGAAGGCCGAGCTGAGTCAGGAGGAGTTCGGGAAACTCGTGCACTTCTCCAACTCGCAGGTGTCGGCAGTGGAGCTGGGCCAGCGTCCGCTGGACCGGTTCTTCCTGAGCCGGGCCGACGAGGTGCTGGGCACCGGTGGGCTGTTGACGTCGCTGCTGAAGCTCGCCGAACGGGACGGCCAGCCGAGCTGGTTCCGCCCCTGGCTGGACGCCGAACGCCATGCCCAACAACTGCGCTGCTACCAACCGAGCCTGATTCCGGGCCTGTTGCAGACCGAGAACTACGCCCGCGCCATGATCGGTACGGACGACATGCTCGGCACCGAGGACGCCGATCGCCGGCTGGCGGTCCGGCTCGACCGGCAATCCGTGCTCACCCGGGCCGACCCACCCAAGTTCGTGGCGGTGATCGAGGAAGCCGTGCTGCGGCGCGCGGACGAGTCCTTTCGTGCGGTGATGAGCCAGCAGCTCACGCATCTGATAGAGGCGAGCGAGCTGCGTCATGTCGCTGTCCATGTCGTTCCGACTGACGTCAGCCTGCACATCGGACTGACCGGCCCGTTCACGCTCGCCCGGGGCGGCGACGGTGGGTGGATCGGCTACCTGGAGAACCAGCTCGGCGGAACGGTGATCGACCGCGATGAGGACGTGGCTATCCTGCTGTCCAGATGGGAGAGCGTCCGGAGCGACGCGCTGTCCCGCCGCCAGTCGATCGAGCTGATGAAGGAAGTGGTCGAGTCATGGAGCTGACCGGCGCGATCTGGCGGAAGTCGAGCCGTAGTGGTCAGAGTGAGTGCGTCG
The DNA here is from genome assembly GCF_003027925.1 of Micromonospora sp. RP3T. Taxonomy (GTDB): domain Bacteria; phylum Actinomycetota; class Actinomycetes; order Mycobacteriales; family Micromonosporaceae; genus Micromonospora. The sequence continues at coordinate 15,769 of NZ_PYPS01000023.1, read as the reverse complement.
AGGTGGCGGGCAACCTGGCCGGGGTGGTCGGGGTGCGGGACAGCAAGGACCCGACCGGTCCCGTGCTCACCTTCACCGCCGACGCCTGGCGTGCGTTCGTCCGGGTCAGCGGGGGCCGCGGGTCGCGCTGATCAGCACCGAGTGCTTGCGTACCCGGAAGGCGCCTTCCGCCTCGATGCGGGCCCGGACCAGGTCGTCGGCGGCCGACTCCTGCGCGGCGGTGAGCGGCCCGACCATGCTGGCGAGGTACGCCAGCACGGGCGCCACGGCGGGCACGGCCAGCTCGTCCGGATAGCGCTCCACCGTCACGTCGGTGAAGTGGGCGGCGATCCGGGCCGGCGTCGTCTCCGCCGTGACGTCGTTCCGGTGGCGGCCGACGGACAGGTCGGGGTGGCCGATGGCCGGGCCCAACGCGTCCAGTTCGGCGAGGTGGTCGCGGCCGTTCAGCGCGACGGCCAGCCGCCCGCCGGGGCGCAGCACCCGGGCGAACTCGTGCAACGCCGCGTCCGGGTCGTCGACGTGGTAGAGCATGTGGTTGGCGATCACCACGTCGAAGGCGGCGTCCGCGTAGGGCAGGTGCGTGGCGTCGCACTGCTGCACGCGGGCCGCCGGCAGCTCGCGCAGCCGGGGCGAACCAGTCCTGCGGGTTGGTGCCGTAGGCGTGCAGCGCCATCCGGGCGGTGAGATTGCCGGTCGTCGTCGCGTACTGGCTCAGCGCGCGAGCCGACGGAGTGACGGTCACCCGGGCAGACTAACCCGCCGGCAGCGCCTCACAGGTAGAGGCAGAACGGATGACCGGCCGGGTCGAGGTGCACCCGTACGTCGTCCTGCGGCTGGTGGTCGGCCAGCGTGGCCCCGAGCGACACCGCGTACGCCGAGGCGGCCGCCAGGTCGTCGACCTTGATGTCGAGGTGGAGCATCATCGGCGGGTCCCCCGGGCCGGCCGGCCACACCGGACGCACGTACGCCGGCTCGTCCTGGAACGCCAGCGTGGCCCCGCCGCCCGGCGCGGCCAGCACCACCCACTCCGGCTCGTCCTCGCTTCGCGGCCAGTCGAGCAGCCGCTCGTAGAAGCCGGCGAGTTCCTGCGCGGAGGGCGCGTCGAGCACGGTGGACGTCAACGAGAAACGCGGTCGCTCACTCATGGCGGTCTTCCTACCCGACACCGACGTCGGTCACGCGATTTCGCGTTGAGCGTGACGCGACGCGCCGCAACCGGGTGTAGCGATCGTGCCACCGGGTACCGCAATCGGATCGACCGAGGCGTTTCGGAGGCTCTCATGTACCGCGTCAGTGACGTGATGACCAAGCAGGTCGTCTACCTTCCCGCAGAGACCCCGTTGGACGAGGCGGCCCGGGTGATGAAGGAGTCGGACATCGGCGACGTGGTGGTGACCGACGGCGCCACGCTCGCCGGCATGCTGACCGACCGCGACATCGTGGTACGCGCCGTGGCCGAGCGCGCCGACCCGGGCACCACCACGATCGGGTCGATCATCACCCGCGAGGTGGTCATGATCGAGCAGCACTGCACCGCGAACGAGGCGGCCGCGCTGATGCGCGAGCGCAACATCCGGCGCGTACTGGTGTGTGACAGCGACCGGAAGCTGGTCGGCATCGTCTCCCTGGGCGACCTGGCCATGCAGCTGGACCCCCAGTCCGCCCTCAGCGACATCAGCGAGGCCGCCCCGAACTCGTGAAAGGCGGGGCCCCTTCTTAACGCCTCTGGTAGAGAAGGGGCCCCTTCTCACCACCAGAGGGGCGGATAGCCTCGACCCATGCCCGAGATGCCGACCAAGCTTGCCGAGATCGTCGACGAGTTCGCCGCCGCCCCGCGCGACGTCGTTCTGGAGATGCTGCTGGAGTTCGCCGACGTGATCCCGCCCCTGCCGGAGGGAGTTGACAGGGAGGAGTTGGAGCAGGTCCCGGAGTGCCAGACCGCGTTCTTCCTGCGCGCCGAAGTGACAGCGGACCGCACGGTGAACACAATCTTCGACTGCCCGCCGGAGGCGCCGACCACCCGGGCGTTCGCCGGCATCCTCGCCGACGGGCTGGCCGGGGCGAGCGCCGAGCAGGTGCTGGCCGTACCGGACGACCTCTACCAACGGATGGGCCTGGCCCAGGCGATCAGCCCGCTCCGGGTACGCGGCGGCACGGCCATCCTGGCCCGACTGAAGCGGCAGGTCCGGGAACAGATCGCCTGACCGGCGGGTTGTCGCTGGTCATGGAGATCGAGATCTACGCCGACGTCGTCTGCCCCTGGTGCTGGATCGGCAAGCGCCGGCTCGAACAGGCACTCGACTCGTACGACGGCGAGGTGACCGTCCGATTCCGGCCGTTCCAGCTCGACCCGACGCCGGTCGCCGAGCCGAGGCCGCTGCTGGACGCGCTGGGCGACAAGTTCGGCGGCCGGGACAAGGCCGAGGGCATGGCCGCCCACGTCTCCGGCGTCGCCGCTGGTGCAGGGCTCGATCTGCGGTTCGACCGCGCGGTGGCGGCGAACACGTTCGACGCGCACCGGTTGGTGCGGTTCGCCACCGAGCACGGTCGGGCCGCCGAGACGGTCGAGCGGCTCTACCGGGCGCACTTCCACGACGGCCTGGACGTCGGCTCGATCGACGTGCTCGTCACGCTCGCCGGTGAGGTCGGGCTGGACGAGACCGAGGCGCGCCGCTACCTGACGTCGAACCTCGGTCGCCGCGAGGTGGCCGCCGACCTGAGCGCCGCGCACCAGCTCGGCGTCTCCAGCGTGCCGACGTTCGTGCTGGCCGGGAAGTACGCGGTCACCGGCGCCCAGGAGCCGGAGACGCTGCTCGCCGCATTGCGCGAGGTCGAGCAGCGCGAGGCGGCCGGGTGATGTTTCACGTGGAACAAGATCGATGCCGATGAGCGGTTAGGCTGGTCGGGCCAGCCCGTCCACCACCTGCGCACCGGGCAGCGCGCCGAGCGCCGGCCCGGGCAGGGCGATCTTGCTGTGGCGTACGCCCGATCCGATGATCACGTGGGGCGTGGCGATCACCCGCGCGTCGACCAGGATCGGCCACTCCTCGGGCAGCCCGATCGGGGTGATCCCGCCGTACTCCATCCCGGTCAGCTCCACCGCCTCGGCCATCGGCGCGAAGCTCGCCTTGCGGACGTCGAGCAGCTTGCGGACCACGCCGTTCACGTCGGCGCGGGTGGTGGCGAGCACGATGCAGGCGGCGTACCGGGTCTCGCCGCCACGCTTGCCGGCGACCACCACGCAGTTGGCCGACTCCGCCAGCTCCACCTCGTACGCCGCGCAGAAGGCCGCGGTGTCGGCCAACTCGGCGTCGATCGGGGCGACGAGCACCTCGTCCACGTCGACCGGTGCCTCGTCCGGCCACCGCTCCACCGCTGCGGCGACCGGCGGCGCCAGCAGGTCCAGCCGGAGGCGGGCCGACTCGGTCTTCAGCGTCCCCATCACGGGTGCGATCCTCGCACCTGTGCGGAGAATCCGCTCGCCAGCGCGTTAAGCGGGGCCCCCTGCTATGCAGAATCCGTTAACCGGGGCCCCCTCCTTACACCTCGGTGAGCTGGCGGCGCTGCAGCGGCTCGGGGCGGTTCGCCTCGGCGTCCTGGATGCCGTGCCGGACCCCGACCCGGATCACGCCGTAGAGGAAGACGAAGCCGAAGACGTAGAGCACCACGGTGGCGACGAAGACCAGCATGAGGTAAACGGTAGGTCGGCGACGGACGCGACCGGCTCTCGTCTTCGCCCCGTTCCCCCGAACGTGTCGAACCGGTCAGCCCGCTGCCGACGGGGCCACCCGGCCGGCGAGCAGCAGGCCGAGCAGGCCGCAGCCGGCCGCGACGGCGAGCGTGGCCGCGTAGCTGGCCGGGCCGGGCGACGAACCGGCGGCCAGCACCGCCCCGGTCAGCGCCAGCACGGTGGCCGCCGCCAGCGAGTCGCCCAGTTGCAGCGCCGAGGAGTTCCGGCCCTGTTCGGCCGGGGCGGACAGCTCCAGCGTGAGCACCGACAACGACGGGTAGAGCAGCCCCATGCCGAGGCCGGCGACCGCCCAGGCGAACACCGCGAGCGCGACCGGCATGCCCGGCAGCAGCGCCGAGGCGACACCCGCCGTGCCGACCGCGATGCAGGCCAGCCCGGCCCGGGGCAGGCTGGCGGCGGACCGGGGCGCGGCGATCCGCCCCTGGAACCAGGAGCCCACCGACCAGGAGAGCGCCCCGACGGTGAGCACCAACCCGGCGCCGGTGGGCGTGAACCCGCGTTCCCGGGAGAGCATCAGCGGGATCACCACCTCCGCGCCGACGAACGCCGCCGACGCCAGCCCGCGCAGGCCGATCACCGTCGGCAGCCCGCGCGCCGCCCGCAGGAACCCGGGCGGCAGCAACCGGGGTACGCAGGCGAGCATCCCGGCCAGCGCCACGCCGATCAGGCCGACGGCGTACGCGCCGCGCTGCTGCCCCCCGTAGTGCAGCAGCGCGGCGCTCGCCCCGGCGCCGCAGGCCCAACCCACCCGGGCCAGCGCGCCGACCGGCGGCCGGGTCGGCACGACGCCGACCAGCGTCCGCAGGCCCGGCTGGATCAGCAGCACCGCCGGCACCGCGACCGCCGGCACCGCGAGGAACACCCAACGCCAGCCCAGGTGCTCGACGATCAGGCCGGCCAGCGCCGGACCGACGAGCGACGGCACCACCCAGGCCGCCGCGAAGGCGGCGAACATCCGCCGCCGCAACCGCTCCGGGTACGCGTGCCCGACGATCACGTAGAGCGCCACGGAGAGCAGACCGGAGCCGAAGCCCTGCACCACCCGTCCGACGACGAGCGTCCCCATGTTGGTGGCGGCGCCGGCCACGGCCAGCCCGGTGACGAACCAGGCGACCCCGTGCCACATCGCCGGCCGGGGTCCGCGCGCGTCGCACCAGATGCCGGACGCCACCATCGCCACCACGCCCGAGGCGAACGGGCCGCCGAAGGCCAGCGCGTACAGGCCGAGCCCGTTCAGGCTGCGCGCGACCGTCGGCATGGCGGTGCCCACCGCGAGCGCCTCGAAGGCGAGCAGCGACACCAGGGCGACGCTGCCCACGGTCATCGCCCGCAGGCGTGGTGACCAGAGGTCCCGGTCCTCCGCTGCGGCGGTGGCGGCGATCGTCATGCGCCCAGCCTGCGACCTCAACCGCGGTTGAGGTCAACTGTGGGCCCGGTCTCGTCAGGCGGTCTCCAGCGCCTCGCCCACGCCCTTCACCAGGCCGGAGAAGTGCTGGTCGGCCAGGACGTGGCCGGCGGTGATGACCAGGGCCAGCGGCCACTCGATGACCTGCAACGCGGTGAGCACCCCGATGCCGGCGTAGTAGGCGAGCTTGTCGGGCGGGGGCACCGCCACCTGACCCAGGAACGGCACGTCCACCCGCCGGCTGTACGCCCGGACCATCTCCCGCGATCCGCTCAGATGTCGTGTCAGCGTGCTCATCCCAGCCTCCCCGGTTACGACGACGGCATCGACCCGACCGGCATTCCACCGCCCCGGGCATCCATGCCCCGGCAGTCGGGAAACTTCCCCCTCCTGAAGGGCATAACGGATGCCTCGCCGGGAAGTCGGGCCGCCGGGACGAGTCCGGGAGGCGAGATGGCGTACGGCTTCGCCGGTCTCCTGCTGTCGCCGGCCGCCGTACCGGACGCGGTCGCGCGGGTCGCCCGTACCGTCGGTTCGGTCCTGCCCGGCGCCGCCGTGCCGACCGGGGTGACCGGGGCGGCGGGCGCGGTCGGCACGGCCGCCACCCGGCTGGCCCGGGTGGCCGGGCTGACCCGCCGTCGGGTGTGGTCCGCCGACGGCCGGCACCACATCGAGGTGCACGGTGTCTGTCAGGACGGCGGGGACCGGCTGGCCCGGCAGGTCGAGGCGGCGCTGGCGGCGGTGCCCGGCGTGGCCTGGGCGCGGGTGAACGCGCCGTCCGGCCGGGTGGTGGTGGCGACCCGGGAGCCGGCGCCGAAGCTGCGGGACCTGATCGACACGGTGGCGCGCGCCGAGCACACCTGCCCGTACGAGCCGGACCCGGAGATCCCGCCGCCGCATCCGCCCGAGGAAGGGCCGCGCACCCCTCGTACGCTCGGCGCGTTGGCCTCCGACGCGCTCGGCCTGACCATCTCGGCGGCCACCCGGATCCTGCCGTTCACCCCGGTCCCCGGGGAGGTCGCGGGCCTGCTGAACGCGGTCGACCTGCACCCGAAGCTGCACGCGCTGGCCGACCGGGGTCTCCGCGCCGACCCCCGCGCCGAGGTGTTCTTCCCGCTGGCCGAGGCGGTGGTGCAGGGCCTCACCGGAGGGTGGGCCGGCATCGTGCTCGACGGCGCGCAGCGGGTGGTGCAGTGGGGTGAGGCGCGCGCCCAGCTCGCCGCCTGGAGCCGGGCCGAACCGCGGCTGACCGGCGACCCGGACCGGGCGGTCGCCCGGGTGCCGGACGGTGAACGTCCCTGCCCGGTCCCGGACGGCCAGGCCGAGCGTTACGTCCAGCGGATGCTCGCGGCGGGCGCGGCGGCCGGCGCGGCGGCGGTGCCGTTCGCCGGCGGCAAGCGGGCCGCCGCGCTGGCGCTCTCCGCGCTGTCCAAGGCGCCCGGCAGCGGTCGCGAGGGGTACGCGGCGCAGCTCGGCCGGATGCTGGCCCGGCGCGGCGTGATCGCGATGGACCGCAGCGTGCTGCGCGAGCTGGACCGGATCGACACGGTGCTGCTGGACGCGGCGGTGCTCGGCTCGGACCGGGGCGTGCTGGCCGACCTGGCGCCGCTGCCCGGCGCCGACACCGGTCAGGTGGCCGCCCGGGCGTTCACCCTCTTCGACCCGGCGGACCCGGACGCGGTACGCGCCGACGACGGCTGGCAGATCGGGCCCCTGGACCGGCTCGCGGCTGAGGACCCCGGGGACACCCCGGACAGCGAACGGTTGCGCGCCGACGGCGGACGGCTGCTCGGGCTGGCCCGGGACGGCCGGCTCGCCGCCGTGCTGCGGGTCGAGCCGGAACCCGCCCCCGGGGTGGACGCGCTGGTGTCCGCCACCCGTCAGGCCGGGTTCCGGCTCGTGATCGGTGGCGCCGAGGACGGCCGGTACGACGTGGGCGACCGTCGCGTACCGGGTGGCACCCGGCTCGCCGACGCGGTACGCGACCTGCAACGCGAGGGCGCGGTGGTGCTGGTGGTCTCCGGCGAGCGGTCGGCGCTCGCGGCTGCCGACTGCGGTCTCGGCGTGGCCGCGCCCGACGACCTGCCCCCGTGGGGCGCGCACCTGCTGGTCGGCGACGACCTGCGCGTCCCGGCCCTGCTCATCGACGCCGCCGGGGTGGCGCGCCGGATGACCCGGCAGAACATCCGGATCGCCATGGCCGGCAGCGGGCTCGGCGCGCTCGGCGCGTTCACCGCCGACCGGCGGCAACTGCCCGGCCGGACCATGGCAGCGGTGAACGGCGCCGCCGCGGTCGCGTTCGCGCACGGCGTGTTCCGGGCGCACCGGCTGCCGGACCGCACCGGCACGCCGGTGCCCGCGCTCACCGCCTGGCATCTCATGCCGGTGGAGACCGTCCTCGACCAGCTCGGCACGCACTCCGGCGGACTGACCGACGAGGAGGCGGAGCGTCGGCGGGGTGCCGGTCCCGGCGACGGACACGGGCCGGCCGGGCTGCTCCGCGCCTTCGTCGACGAACTGTCCAACCCGCTCACCCCGGTGCTGGCCGCCGGCGCGGTGCTCTCCGCCGCGTTCGGCTCCCTCGTCGACGCGGCGCTGGTCGGCGGACTGGTCGGCGGTTCCGCGCTGATCGGCGCCGTGCACCAGCGCAACACCGAACGGTCGCTGGCCGAGCTGCTGTCCCGCTCGGCGGTCACCGCCCGGGTACGACGGGACGGCGCGGAACGGGTGGTGCCCGCCGAGGACCTGGTGCCGGGCGACGTGGTGAGCATCTCCTCCGGGGACGCCGTACCGGCCGACTGCCGGGTGCTGACGAGTGACGGCCTGGAGGCCGACGAGTCGTCGCTGACCGGCGAGTCGCTGCCGGTGGCGAAGAGCCCCGACCCGGTGGTCGCGGCGGCGATCGCCGAGCGGCACTCGATGCTGTTCGAGGGCACCACGGTGGCCGCCGGGCACGGCACCGCCGTGGTGGTGGCCACCGGCGCGGAGACCGAGTCGGGGCGGAGCCTGGCGCTGGCCCGGCAGGCCCCGCCGGTCAGCGGCGTGGAGGCGCGACTGGGAAAGCTGACGAACAGCGCCGTACCGCTGGCGGCCGGCTCGGCGATCGCGGTGGCGGGGGCGGGGCTGCTCCGGGGCGTACCCCTGGCCGAGACGGCGGCGACCGCCGCGAACCTGGCCGTGGCGTCGGTGCCGGAGGGGCTGCCGTTCCTGGTCAGCGCCGCGCAGTTGGCGGCGGCGCGGCGGCTGGCCGCGCACGGCGCGCTGGTCCGTAACCCGCGCACGATCGAGGCGCTGGGCCGCGTCGACGTGCTCTGCTTCGACAAGACCGGCACGCTGACCGAGGGGAAGCTGCTGCTGGCCGGCGTGGGCACCGGCGACGACAGGTACGCCCCGGCGGACCGCGTCGACGACGAGCCGCTCCGGTCGACGCTGGCCGCGGCGCTGCGGGCCACTCCGGCCGCGGCCGACCCGGACGAGTTGCCGCAGCAGACCGACCGCGCGGTACGCCGGGGCGCGAACAAGGCCGGGGTGACCGAGCGCACCGGCGCGGCGGAGTGGACCGCGACCGGTGGGCTGCCGTTCGAGCCGTCCCGGGGCTACAGCGCCACTGTCGGTCGCACCGCCGACGGTTCGCTGCTCAGCGTGAAGGGCGCGCCGGAGTCGGTGCTGCCGCGCTGCGCGTCCCGGCGGACCGCCACCGGTGACCGGCCGTTGGACCCGGCCGGCCGGGACGAGGTGCAGGCCATGCTGGCCGACCGGGCCGGCGCCGGGCACCGGATCCTCGCCGTGGCCGAGTGCCGGGTGTCCACCGACGCGGTCACCGACGAGCAGGTCGACGGTCTGGTCTTCGTGGGTTTCCTGACGCTGGCGGACGGGGTGCGGGAGAGCGCCCGGCCGGCGGTGGAGCGGATCCGGGCGGCCGGCGTGCACACCGTCATGATCACCGGCGACCATCCGGCCACCGCCGAGGCGATCGCGGCCACCATCAGTCCCGACCACGGCCAGCAGCGGGTGGTGACCGCGACCGACCTGGACCGGCTCGACGACGGCGCGCTCGCCGAGCGGCTGATGGCCACCGACGTGGTGGCCCGCTGCACACCCGCGCACAAGGTCCGGATCATCCAGGCGTTGCAGCAGCGGGGCCGGACCGTGGCGATGACCGGCGACGGTGCCAACGACGCCCCGGCGATCCGGCTGGCCGACGTGGGTATCGCGCTCGGCCAGCGGGGCACACCGGCCGCCCGCGCCGCCGCCGACCTGGTGGTCACCGACGACCGGCTGGAGACGATCATCGCCACGCTGGTCGAGGGACGGGCCATGTGGTCGTCGGTCCGGCACGCGTTGAGCATCCTGGTCGGCGGCAACCTCGGCGAGATCGCGTTCAGTGTGCTGACCGCCGCCTCGACCGGCCGGTCCGCGCTGACCGGGCGGCAACTACTGCTGGTCAACCTGCTCACCGACCTCGCGCCGGCGCTCGCCATCGCGGTCCGGCCACCGGCCGACGACCGCACCGACCATTTGCTGCGGGAGGGCCCCGACTCGTCGCTCGGCGCCACCATGACCCGGGAGATCGGGCTGCGCGCGGCGGCGACCACGCTGGGCGCGACCGCCGGCTGGACGCTGGCCCGGTGGACCGGCACGCAACGCCGGGCCGGTACGGTCGCGCTCGCCTCGCTGATCGGCACCCAGCTCGGCCAGACCGTGCTGGCCGGCGGCACCAGCCCGACCGTGCTGGCCGCCACCGCCGCGTCCGTCGGCGTACTGGTCCTGGTGGTGCAGACGCCCGGGGTCAGCCAGTTCTTCGGCTGTACCCCGCTGGGCCCGGTGGGCTGGACCATCGCCACCGGTTCGGCGCTCGGCGCGACGTTCGCCAACGGCGCGCTGACCCGGCTGGTGGACCGCCTGCCGCAGCCCGGCTCGTCCTGACGGGGCCCTATTGCCAGGTGGCGGCTGCCCGGCGCAGCCGGTCGTTGATCGCCCGCCCGACCCCTTCGTCGGGCACCGGCTCGGCGACGATCTCGGTCACCCCGGCCGCGTCGAGCCGGTGCAACGCGTCGAAGAGCCGCGCGGCGGCCGCCGTCAGGTCACCCGCCGGCGACAGCACCTCCACCGCCGTCCAGTCGCCGTCCGCCGGTGGCTCCCGGAAGGCCAGGAATCCCCGCCGGCCGCCGTCGCGCGCGTCCGCCGCACCCAACCGCAACGGGGTACGCGGGGCGTAGTGCGCGGCCAGCGTCCCGGGCGCGACCGGCTGACCGGAGCTGCCCTGGCGGACCTCGACCGGTCCGATCGCCTCGACCAGCGCCTCGACCGGCAGCGCGCCCAACCGCAGCACCACCGGCCGCTCGCCCCGGGCGTCCACGATCGTCGACTCGATGCCGCAGCGGGTGGGCCCGCCGTCGAGCACCACGTCCACCGCGCCGCCCAGCCCGGCCACCACGTGCTCGGCCCGGGTGGGGCTGAGCTGGCCGAACCGGTTGGCGCTCGGCGCGGCCACCGGCACGCCGGCGGCGGCGATCAACGCCCGGGCGGCCGGCTCGTCGGGCACCCGGACGGCCATCGTGTCCAGGCCGGACGTGACGATCGGCGGAATCGCCGCCGGCCGGTCCACGATCAGCGTGAGCGGACCCGGCCAGAACCGCCGCACCAGCGCGGCCACGGCCGGCGGCACGGCGCCGACCAGCGCGGGCAGGTCGGCGGCGTCGGCCAGGTGGCTGATCAGCGGGTCGAAGCTGGGCCGCGCCTTCGCCTCGAAGATCCGCGCCGCGGCCCGGGCGTCGAGTGCGTTCGCACCCAGCCCGTAGACCGTCTCGGTGGGGAACGCGACCAGCCCGCCGGCGCGCAGGACGGCGGCGGCCTCGTCGATGCCGCTGCCGGCCGGCAGGACACGCGGGGATCCGTTGCTCACGCTGCGACGCTAGCCTGCCCCGCTCCCCGTTCCGTGCCGGCCCCCGCCACACCGCGGCTCGGCGCGGGCGGGGTCAGTCGGCGGGGTGGTCCGGGTCGGGGAGGGTGGGTGCGTCGGTGGGGTAGACGCCGGCGGCGAAGCCGAAGACCTGGTCACCGGCGCGGGGGATCTGGGCGAACCGCCGGGCCAACGCCTGCACCTCCGTCCAGAACTCCCGCACGTCCTCGATCGGGATGCGCGCGTGCACCAGCGTGCACCGCAGCTCGTCGGCGGCGTGCGCGGCGGCGGCCTCCGCCGCGGCCTCGGCCAGCCCGTTGATCCGGGCGACGACCTGCTTGTCCTCGGGCCGGTTGAGCACGCCGACGTAGAACGTGCGCGCGACCCGGCCGTAGAAGCGTTCCTCGATGGCCCGGACCCGGCGGGTACGCACCACCCGCAGCAGCCCGGCGTCGACGAGCTGGTTCACGTGGTAGGCCACGCTGCTCTTCGGCCGGTCCACGGCGCGGGCCAGTTCGTTGACCGTGGCCGCGCGCTCCAGCAGCAGCTCCAGCAGGGTGCCGCGCAGGGGGTCGGCGAGCGCACGCAACTGCTCGGGCGCGGTGACCACGAGCAGGTCGTCGAGGTCGTAGTCCGGGACCCGTTTATTGACCGACATTTCTCGACCGTTCTAATATTCTGGTTCGTTCGATGATTCTGGTCCGACAGTCGGGAGTCTAGAGATGGCCGAGATCCTCCTTTTCCACCACCTGCAAGGGCTCACCGACGGCGTACGCGCCCTCGCCGGCGCCCTCGGGGCGGGCGGGCACACCGTGCACCTCCCCGACCTCTTCGACGGCGAGCAGCCGGCCAGCGTCGAAGAGGGCTCCGCGCTGGTCAAGCGCATTGGCGCCGACGTCCTCGACCGGCGAGCCGACCGGATCGCCGCGGACCTGCGCCCCGACCTGGTCCACGTCGGCGTCTCCTGGGGCGCCGCCATCGCCCAACGGCTCGCCCAGACCCGGGCCGGCGCGCGGGCCGCCCTGCTCTACGAAGCCTGCCTGCCGGTCACCGGCGAATGGGCGATCGGCCCCTGGCCCGACGGCGTGGCGGTGCAGGTGCACGGCATGGAGCGGGACCCGTTCTTCGGTCTGGAGGGTGACGTCGACGCCGCCCGCGAACTGGTCTCGATCGTCGGCCCGGACCGGGGAGAGCTGTTCGTCTACCCCGGTGACCGGCACCTGTTCACCGACAGCTCGCTCCCGTCGTACGACGCGGAGGCGACCACGCTGGTGGTGACCCGCAGCCGCGACCTCCTCGCCCGGCTGGGCTGACCGATCGCCCGCGCTACCGGTACTCGGCGATCTGGATCAGGTTGCCGCACGTGTCGTCGAAGACGGCGGTCACCACCGGCCCCATGTCCACCGGCTCCTGCGTGAACAACACGCCGAGCTGCCGCAGCCGCTCGTGCTCGGCCGCCGCGTCGTCGACCGCGAACTGGGTGAACGGGATGCCGTCGGCCGCCAAGGCCTCCTTGAACGCCTTGGCGGCCGGGTGGGCCTCCGGTTCCAGCAGCAGTTCGACCCCGTCGGGAGCGTCCGGCGAGACGACGGTCAGCCAGCGGTGCTCGCCGGTCGGCACGTCCGTCTTCTTCACGAAGCCCAGCACGTCGGTGTAGAAGCGCAGAGCCTTCTCCTGGTCGTCGACGTACACGCTGGTCAGGTTGATTCTCATGGGGCCTCCCGGGTGGGTTCGGGCCTGAGCCACCGCTCGGTGATGGCACGCAGCGGCCGGGTGTCGAGGTGGTGGAACTTGTACCGGCCCTGCCGGCGCGTGACGATCAGGCCGGCGGCCTCCAACACATCGAGATGCTGGGAGATCGCCTGCCGGGACGAGCCGACCTGGTGCCGGGTGGCCAACCGACCGCAGATCTCGAACAGCGTCTGACCGTCGCGCTCGGTCAGCTCGTCGAGGATCAGGCGGCGGGTGGGATCGGCCAGCGCCTGGTACAGGTCGCCCACGCCGCTCATCATAGGCAAGTGCTGACTTGCCTATCAAGCACCGGAACGGGCGCGTCCCGGCCGACTTCGGGCACCCGGGGCGCATTCGTCGCCGGTAATATCCCCTGTTTGATCTACAACGGGGAGAACACATGCGAGGGAAGTTCCCGGCCGGCGTCCTCATGGCGCTGGCCCTGCTGATTCCGGCGGCACCGGCCATGGCACGAACGCCGTCACCCGGGCCGAACGAGGCCTGCCAGACGGTCGACCGCAAGGTCTACCAGGACGTCCGCACGATGGTCGCCATCGACCTGGACACCGCCACCACCACCCAGGTACGGCTGCTGGCCAACCAGATCCTGGCCGAGGCGAACCGCGAGTCGCTGCCCGTGCTGCCCGGCGCCCTCCAGGAACGACTGAACGGCACCGCCGACGATCTCCGCGCATTCCTCCGGACAGACCTGGAGAACGCCTGGTCGACGGCGCTGCGGGTGTCGGTGGCCCAGACGCTGACGAACGCCGGCCCCAATGTGCGGGCGGCCGCGAAGAAGGTGCTCGACGCCCCGTCCGTCGACGCCTACCTGGCCTACCTGAACGACGGCCGGTACGCCGCGCGGGCACTCGACTGCGCGTCCCAGTCCTCGCCGACGCCGACGTCGACACCGCGGCCCACGCCCACGCCCACGCCCACGCCCACGGCGCAGCCCACACCGAGCGCCACGTCCAGCGCCACCACGACCGGGGCCCCGACCGCTGCGCCCTCCGCCAGCGCTGACGCCCCCGGCGGCTCGGGCGGCGGGCTGCCCCTGACCGGTGCCGACACCGCGACCGTGGTCACCATCGGCGCGGTGCTTCTGCTGCTCGGCGGCGCGGGCTACCTGATCGGACGCCGACGCCGCTCCCGCTTCGTGGCGTAGCTGACGCCGACGCGCCCGGCTCGACATCTCGTCGGGCCGGGCGCATCACCTGAGGAGGAAGAAACCCCACCACCCTTTGTCAGGTCAGGTCCTGGAACTAGCGGGGAACGGCGCAGTACGTGAGCGTGCAGTAGAGCTGGACGCTGTTGCCGCCGACCTGGCCTTCGGCGTAGAAGTCGTTGTTCGGGTACTGGTTCGCGAGGTAGATCGGCCCGGCGTACTGGGTGTACTGGCCGGCATCCTCCTTCGATCCGTACGTCACCCCGCCGCCTGCGGGCACCCTGACGAGCGTTGCTCGGGTGTATCGCGTCGAGCCGGAGGTGTTGAACGTCACCGCACACATGGTGTTGCTGTTCCGGTGCTTCGAAACCACAAGACGGCCGTTGGGAAGTTCGTGCGCCGCAATGCGAACGTACTCCGAGCCGCCACAGATTTCCGGGCCGGTCGCCGCCTGCGCCGGGGTCGCGATCCCTCCGACGAGGAGAGCCGTGGCAAGGGCAGTGGCGGCCCCACCGGCAATTTTCAAATTTTTCATGGCGAGGATTATAGACATAACCCCTGTCGATCTCAGTGACGTCGACATGCTCGGCTTCCGGGCCCTTTCTCACAATGTCGTCCATCTACTGAACCCGGCCGACGGCCCCAACGCCGACACGATCAACGGGTTCACCACCCTCGGCCACTACGCGAAGCCAGCCGACGTAGCCGCTGCGGTGGCGTTCCTCGCCAGCCCGGATGGGCATTACCTCAACGGGGCAACAGTCAGCGTCGACGGAGGCTTCACCATCTGATTCATCGGCTCACCGCCGGGCTGGCCACCCTTGCGCACGGCTACGGCCGTACGGGTGGCTGTACAACTACCGCCCGGTGTCCTCATCTCGTAGCACTTGAACAGCGGCCACCACGTCCGTAACGGTGCGATCAGGCGGGGCGAGTTCCGAAGGCCAGCCCTTCCCGCGGCTGACCCATAGGGTGGCAAGCCCCGCCGCGCGGCCACCCTCGACATCAAGGACCGGGCTGTCACCGATCACCCAGCCCCCGCCTTCCAGATCGAGACCGCACCCACGGGCTGCCGCCTCGAAGATCTCGCGTGCTGGCTTCCGGATGCCCACCTCTCCGGAAACTGCCCAGGCATCGACGCGTCGGTCCAGCCCCGTACGCCTGATCTTGCCCAACTGGTTGTCTGCCTGACCGTTGGTCACGATCGCGACGGTCCAGCCGTCGTCGCGTAGTAGCGTCAGCGACGCCAGCACTTCTTCGGGGCAACTCACCAGTTCCGGCATCCGGCGTCGGTACTGCCCCCACATGGTGTCCCTTGATGCCAGGCCGAACCGGTCCGCCACCTCGCCAAAGAACCAGTCGCGGGGCACGGAACCGTCCTGATCCGTAGCGATCAGCCAGGCCAACGCGTCGTCGGACAGCCCGTGATCGGCACAGAACTCCACCGCCCAGCGCCGGAACGCTTCCGAACGGTCCACGAGCGTGTTGTCGAGATCGAAGAGCGCCAACCGCTGCATAGTCAGCAACGTACCCGGGGGTGCAGCCAAGCACCCTTCGTCCCGAACGCCGGTAGGACGCATCGTCCTCTGTCGCCACTGAACCGACGAGCCGCTCGGCTGTACGGCGGCTGTACTCGGGGTCGAGATCAACCAGTGAAAGTGCTGGTGGTGCCCAGGGGACTCGAACCCCTAACTCGAAAATCGACCGTGACTTGACGTGCGGCAGCATCCCGCGTCGCGAAGCGGCGCGGGATGGGTCTTGTGGGGTGGTGCGTTAGGCGGCGAGGTCGAGGGTGACGCGGTAGCCGAGGGCTTC